>NZ_KE386973.1:0-78528 GCF_000429845.1 Comamonas composti DSM 21721 | reverse complement strand
GCCAAGAAGGCTGCGGCTCCTGTGGCAAAGAAAGCCGCTGCACCCGCCAAGAAGGCAGCTGCTCCTGTGGCAAAAAAGGCCGCTGCACCCGCCAAGAAGGCTGCTGCTCCTGCGGCAAAGAAGGCCGCTGCACCCGCACCCAAGAAAGCCCCAGCTCCCAAGAAGACTGCTGCATCCAGGAAGGCTGCAGTTGCTGCCCCTGCTCCGGCACCTGTGGCACAGACTCGCCTGGCGCCTCAAGCTGCGTGGCCCTTTCCCACGGGCAACAAGCCCTAAGGCTTGACTCCCCCATGAAAAAAGCCCGGCATGTTTTCCGGGCTTTTTTCATGGGGGCCGTACTTCCAGATCAACCCGCAGAGTCATCTGCCGGACATTGGAAACTCTGGGATCCTTGAATCAAGGTTTGGGAAAATCCAGCACATAGTTTTGCGGGCCACGGCTTGCAATCTTCAGCGCGCCCATGCGGTTGCCGAGTTCGGCACAGCGCACCAGATCCCATCCGCGCTCCAGCCCGAACAGCAGGGCACCACGCCAGGCATCGCCACAGCCCGTGGGATCGACAATCGCCTCGGGCTTGACCGCCGCCACGAGCTGCTTTTGGCCCTGACGCCAGACCTCGCAGCCCTGGCTTCCCAAGGTCACGATCAGGCCTTGCACCTTCTTCGAGATATCTTCCAGACTCCAGCCCGTGCGCTCGCACAGCATGCGGGCTTCGTAGTCGTTGACTGCAACCCAGTCGGCCTGCTCCACAAAGGCACGCAGCTCCGCACCATCGAACATGGGCAAGCCCTGGCCGGGATCGAACACGAAGGGAATGCCCGCTGCCTTGAACTGGGCTGCATGCTCGAGCATGGCCTGGCGCCCATCGGGAGCGATGATGCCCACGGCGGCCTGCTCACGCATGGCGGGCGTGATCCGGTTGCCGTGCGCCTGCATCATGGCACCAGGGTGAAAGGCCGTGATCTGGTTGTTGTCGCGATCGGTCATGATCATGCACTGGGCCGTATGCGTGTCCTGCAACTGGCCCACATGGGCGGTGGAGATGCCCAGTTGCTGCATGCGCTGCAGATAGTCGCCACCATCGCTGCCCACCATGGCCATGGGCCAGGCCTCGCCCCCCAGCAGCTTGAGCGCATAGGCGATATTGCCCGCGCAGCCACCGAAGTCGCGGCGCAGCGTGGGCACGAGAAAGGAGACGTTGAGGATGTGCAGTTGGTCGGGCAGGATCTGGTCGGCAAACCTGCCTTCAAACGTCATGATGTTGTCGAAGGCAAGCGATCCGCAGATGAGAGCGGCCATGGTCTGAACTTTCTTGAAATATCAGGGATAAAAAACCAGGGTGCGATAGCCTGCTACGGAAAGCTCGGGCTCTCTCACCTCCACGATGGTGTTCAAACTCCACTCGGAGTTGGCCTGTATCAGGGCAGGCGCCCCCAGTTGTTCGAGTCGCACGACACGGCGCACCAGGGGGCGGTCCTGGGCATCGGTCAAGGTGAGCTCCAGGGCCGGCATGGCAACGGCCGCACCGGAGCGATTCTCCAGGGTGACGCTCCATTCATAGCGGCCTGCCGCGATCTGCCTGAAGCCCGAGCTGTCTATAACCACATCGGCAATACCTTGGCGCGGCTGTAATTCACAGCCGGCTTTTGCACAAAGCATTTCAAGAGCAGGCTGCAGATTCGGATACCGGGCTGCCAGCTCATCACGCTGCTGCCAGAGCATCTGGGCCGCAAGCAGGCCGGCCGCCATGAGGCTGGCCAGACCCAGCAGCACGCGTACGGCAGGCCTGGCCCAGAAAGCCTTGCGTCTGGCCTCGCGCACAAAACCGGGTTCGACCTCGGGAAGAGCGCAGATATGGCGTGCATCGCTGTCCGGCCAGGGCAAAGGCTCTGGCTCGGCTTGAGCTTCAGACTCCGCATGCTCCTTTTGCTCAGGCTTTTGCTCATCCGACTCGGCTTGCCGCTCTTCAGTCGCCGAAGGGGCCGGAAACGCATCGGGCCGTATCGTCTGCTTTGCCAGATCCTGCGAGACGATGCCGGCAGGGTCTGGCGCCGCATGAGCGGCTTCTTCATCCTCCTGGCTGTCTGCTGGTTCCGATGGCTCTGAAAGGCTTTCTGCAGAGACGGTGGCGGGCGCCTCCCGGCCTGACACCTGAGGCTCGAGCTCATGCAACACAGCTTCAGATTCAACGGCCTGCGGCCGAAGCTCGGCGTGGCCATCGTCCGAAGATGCACCAGGCAGCTCGTAGCCCTCCGAGACCTGGTCAACCTGCTGCAGCTGCAGCCCGGGGGGTGGGGCATCTGCATTGCCGCCTGCATCGGCCGGGGCAGGCAGCGTCTCGGAGCTGGCCTCCTCGTCCTGTGACGGTAGCTGGCTCAGGCTTTGCAGTGCATCAAAGACCTCGTTGCACATGCCACAGCGCACCCAGCCTTGCGATATGCGCAACTGATCGGCCACGACTTTGAAGCTCGTGCCGCAAGCAGGGCAACTGGTGACTTGGCTCATGAGGCAACGATTGTAGAAAGGTCTACGTAAATTCCTGGCAACTCAATTATTCATGGCGCCGCGCACTATCCGCAGGCAGCGGACCTGCCTGCAGGAAGCCAGAACCGGCCCAGGCAGGAATGCGTTCAGAGAGCAGGCAGCTGCGGCCGTCAAAGCACACGGCGGCTCAGTCGTTTTTCCTGCCCGCCGTCATCAAAATCCAGCCATCTTCACTATCGGCCACCTCGAGCGCCAGATAAGGCGCGTAAGCCTCTTTGAGCTCCTCGGCCTGGCGCTCAAGAATGCCTGCCAGCACCAGGCTGCCGCCTGCAGCCACGCGAGCACACAGCAAGGGGGCCAGCACCTTGAGCGGCGTGGCCAGAATATTGGCCAGCACGGTCTGGTATTCACCTTGAGCAGCATCGGGCAGGCCGGCCTGCAACTGTACGCGGTTGACTTCGGCGTTGTAGCGCGTGGACTCGACGGCAGCCGGGTCGATGTCCACGGCGTCGATCCCGCTGGCGCCGAACTTGGCCGCGCCAATCGCCAAGATGCCCGAGCCGCAGCCATAGTCCAGCGTGCGGCCCAGTTGACCCTGGGGCTGGCGCGCAATCCAGCGCAGGCACATGCGTGTGGTCGGATGCGTTCCCGTGCCAAAGGCCAGACCCGGGTCAAGACGTATGCTGATCCTGGCCTCGGCCGGTGGCTCGTGCCAGGAGGGCACGATCCAGAACTCGGGCGTGATGTCCACGGGAGCGAATTGCGACTGGGTCATGCGCACCCAGTCCTGTTCGGGCACGGACTGCACGGCAAGAATGCGGCAGCCTTCAAAAAAGTCCTGGGGCAGCAGCAGATCGCGCGCCTCCAGTGCCGCAGCCTCACTGGGGAACAAGGCCACCAGGCGGCTGCGCTGCCAGCCCTCCTTGGGCGCAGGCATGCCGGGCTCGCCGAACAAGGCCTGCTCGGCTTCGGTCTGGGCATCGGCGTCTTCCACCGATACGCTCAAGGCATCCAGTGCGTCCAGCGCCTCGCTAATGGTCTCTACCCGATCTTCGGGACATAGCAGGCTCAACTCGAACATGGGCCCATCCTTTGCTAAAAAATGAAAATGCCGGCCCTTGTTTCCAAAAGCCAGCATGCGGGGTCAAGATGCGATGCCGCAGATCACCGTTTGCCGGTGCCGCGCAGCGTCAGCCACTCTTCGAGGTAGTGGATATTGGTGCCGCCTTCCATGAACTTGGCGTCCACCATCAAATCCTGGTGCAGGGGGATATTCGTCTTGATCCCTTCCACGACGGTTTCGAGCAAGGCCGTGCGCATGCGGGCCAGCGCCTGCTCGCGCGTATCGCCATGGACGATGATCTTGCCGATCATGGAGTCGTAGTTGGGCGGCACGAAGTAGTTGTTGTAGACATGCGAGTCCACGCGCACGCCCGGGCCTCCGGGGGCATGCCACATCGAAATGCGGCCCGGCGAAGGCATGAAGTTGTAGGGATCTTCGGCGTTGATGCGGCACTCGATCGCATGACCCTGGAGCTGGGCATTGATCTGGCGCTGCGTGAACGGCAGCTTCTCGCCGGCCGCGACCATGATCTGGTTGCGCACGATGTCCACACCCGTGATGAGCTCGGTCACCGGATGCTCGACCTGCACGCGGGTGTTCATCTCGATGAAGTAGAACTCCCCGTTTTCGTAGAGGAACTCGAACGTGCCGGCACCGCGATAGCCGAGCTTCTTGCAGGCGGCGGCGCAGCGCTCGCCGATCTTCTCGACCAGGCGACGCGGAATGCCCGGGGCCGGCGCTTCCTCGATGACCTTCTGGTGGCGGCGCTGCATGGAGCAGTCGCGCTCGCCCAAATAGACGGCATTCTTGAAGTTGTCGGCCAGAATCTGGATTTCCACGTGGCGCGGATTCTGCAGGAATTTCTCCATGTAGACCGCAGGGTTGCCAAAGGCCGCACCGGCCTCGGCCTTGGTCATCTGCACGGCATTGACCAGGGCAGCCTCGGTATGCACCACGCGCATGCCACGGCCACCGCCGCCACCCGCAGCCTTGATGATGACCGGATAGCCAATGGACTTGGCGATGCGCCGGATCTGCACGGGATCGTCGGGCAGCTCGCCGTCCGAGCCCGGCACGCAGGGCACGCCAGCCTTGATCATGGCCTGCTTGGCCGAGACCTTGTCACCCATGGTGCGGATGTTTTCGGGCGTGGGTCCGATGAAGGTAAAGCCGCTTTTTTCCACGCGCTCGGCAAAGTCGGCGTTCTCGCTCAGAAAGCCGTAGCCGGGGTGGATGGCCTCGGCATCCGTGACCTCGGCAGCCGAGATGATGGCCGGCATATTCAGATAGCTCAGCGACGAAGGGGCCGGGCCTATGCAGACAGCCTCGTCGGCCAGCTTGACATATTTGGCATCGCGGTCTGCTTCGGAATACACCATGACCGCCTTGATGCCGAGTTCGCGGCAGGCGCGCTGGATGCGCAGGGCGATTTCACCCCGATTGGCAACCAAAATTTTCTTAAACATGAAGATCCTCGCGGCTTCTTGCCTGCACTTGAGCACAGAACATTGCCGTCAATTCAGCCAGTGACTCGATCGCGTCTGGCATGCGAGTGTGCTGTAGGGCCATGCCCGTGCAGGCTGTTGCCTTGTGCTCACTCAATGACGAACAGAGGCTGGCCGTATTCCACGGCCTGACCGTTTTCGCCCAGGATGCGCGTCACCGTGCCGCTCTTGTCGGCCTCGATTTCATTGAGGATCTTCATTGCCTCAACGATGCAGATGGTGTCACCTTCCTTGATCTGGCTGCCCACCTCCACAAAAGGCTTGGCACCCGGGCTGGAGGCACGGTAGAACGTGCCCACCATGGGAGACTTGACGACGTGGCCCGCAGGAGCTGCTGCTTCAGCCACAGGTGCAGCGGCAGGCGCCGCTGCTGCCGCCACGGGCGCAGCCACGGCAGCAGCTTGCATGGGTGCAGCAACAAACTGCTGCACCACCGCCCCCTCGCTCTTGACGATTCTGACCTTGCCTTCGGCCTCGGTGATCTCGAGTTCCGACACGTTCGATTCAGACACCAGATCAATGAGGGTCTTGAGTTTTCGCAAATCCATGAGTGCTCCAGCGGCAACAACTAAAAGAGGCGCGAATTTACCCTAAATCCGCGCTTCTTCGCGCTTTGTCACATATTTTTCATCAATTTCAGCATGGGATAGGGTTTCCCCATCGCCCTTGCCCACAAAACCAGGAAATCAGGCTTTTTGACTCCAAAGCTCCAGATCCTTGGCGCTAAGTTCGCCTATTTTACGTTGTTGCACGTTTCCTCCAGAATCCAGGAGCAGGGTGAAGGGCAGCCCCCCCTGCAGATTCCCCAAAGCCCTGGTGAGCGCCAGCCCCCCGTCCTGGGCCAGGGCTATGGGAAAGCGCAGCGGCGTACGCGTCAGAAAGCGGCTCACGGCCTCGGCCTTGTCCACGGCCAGCCCCAGAACCTGAATGCCGCCATCACCCTGGCTAGCAGCAAATTCGTCAAGCATGGGCAGCTCCCGCACACAGGGCGGACACCAGGTGGCCCAGAAGTTCACAAGCAAGGCCTTGCCGCGCAGGCTGGCCATGGGCAAGGCCTCTCCGCCAGGTGTCACAAAGCTGCGGCTCCAGAGCTGATCCTCGGCCCTGGGCTCCATATCGTGGGGCTGAAAGCGCCACCAGGCCAGGCCTGCACCACCGGCCGCAGCAGCAGCCCCCACCCCTAGCGCCAGCCAATGGCGACGCTGTTGATTGATCTTGCTCATGTCTGGCCCTCTTTCTCCAAAAGCCTGCGCAAAGCCTGGGTATCACCACGCTGGCTGCGCCCGCGCGCATCGGGCTTGAGCGCTCCGCGCAAGTCGTCATGGTCATGTATCAGCAGATGCAGGCCCACGTTTTCGTTCAATGGCTGGCAGTGCACGTGGATGCTCAAGGCCTCCACGTTCTGCCCCGTGAATCCCTTGACCGTGCTGGGCCCGTAGCTCACCTGCTGGTTGATGAGGGCAATTTCGGCCGATTTGGGGTCGTCACAGAAAAGTTGCAGAAAAATATCCGACAGCCGCGTGGCCGTGCCGCGCCAGACGGCGCCGGCCAGATGCGGGCGGAACTCCGCCAGCCTCTCCATCCATGACAGGGCCAGCTCGCGCAGGGCCTGCAGTTCCCGGGGCTGGGTATCCGCACAGAACAGCGCTATGTATTCGCGCACGGCTTCTTCGAGCTGGTCATTGCCTGGCAGGGCCGTGCGCACAGGCAGCCCCAGTTGGCGCACTGCACGCTGCTTGGCGGCGCCCCAGTCCAGCCCTTCCTCGACCACGATGCGGGCGGCCACATGGGCGATTTCGACGCTTGCATGATCCTGGCTCATGATGACAACCTCCTTGCACGACGGCCTGTCCTGCCCCTGTCTGTCAGGTTTGCGGACAAGCCTTGTTATCCCTTCTCTCCATCTCCTCGGAGATGAGAGCAATTTCCGGCCTGCAGCTTCCAAAGCCTGAAGAACCCATGAACAGCGCCCCTGCCCGCCCGGCTGCGCCCTGACCAGGCTGTCCGTCCCGCCAGAGAGTCACGAGCATTGTGGCCCAAGCCATGGCCACAGTCGGACAACCTTTGGAATCATCAGGTTTCATAGCTGGTAGCGCTGGATCACTCTGTATTTCAGCTCATTTCATTGCTGAAAATGAGCTATGACAAGTGGTAGCCGCTATCTTTTCAAGAGTAATACAGCAATGCATGCGGCATGCTCAGCAAACGTAGAATGCCCGGCCATGCACATACATATTCTGGGCATTTGCGGCACATTCATGGGTGGACTGGCAGCGCTCGCGCGCGAGGCCGGCCATCGCGTCACGGGTTGCGACGCAGGCGTCTACCCTCCGATGAGCGATCAGCTGCGCGCGCTGGGCATAGAGCTCATCGAAGGCTATGGCACCGAGCAGATCGCGCTGCAGCCCGATATCTATGTGGTGGGCAATGTGGTCAGCCGCGCACGGCTGGCCGACGGCCGGCCCAAGTTTCCGCTCATGGAAGCGATTCTGGAGACCGGCGCCGCCTATACCAGCGGGCCGCAATGGCTGTCCGAGCATGTGCTGCACGGCCGCCACGTGCTGGCCGTGGCCGGCACCCATGGCAAGACCACGACCACATCCATGCTGGCCTGGATTCTCGAGTGCGCGGGCCTGGCCCCGGGCTTTCTGGTCGGCGGCGTGCCCCTGGATTTTGGTGTCTCGGCGCGGCTGGGAGCAGCCAGGCGCCCGGCAAAAGGCCCGGGGCCCATGGGCGATCTGCCCCTGTTCGTGATCGAGGCCGACGAATACGACACCGCGTTTTTCGACAAGCGCAGCAAGTTCGTGCATTACCGCCCGCGCACGGCCCTGCTGAACAACCTGGAGTTCGATCACGCCGACATCTTTGACGATCTGGCCGCCATCGAGCGCCAGTTCCACCACCTGGTGCGCACCGTCCCCGCCACGGGCCGGATCGTGGTCAATGGTCTGGAGGAGAGCCTTGCACGCGTGCTGCACCAGGGCTGTTGGAGCGAGATCTGCCAGTTCGGCGCGGCCGTGAACGAATTCAGCGCCTCGGGTCAGCCTTCGGACTTCGAGGTCTTGCGGCGCGGCGAGAAGGTCGCGCATCTGCAGTGGGACTTGAGCGGCGTGCACAACCAGCTCAACGCGCTGGCTGCGATCGCTGCGGCCGAGCATGTGGGCGTGAGCCCGGCCCAGGCCTGCGAAGCGCTCACGCGCTTTCACAATGTCAAGCGCCGCATGGAGTTGCTGGGCCAGGTCAACGGCATCAGCGTCTATGACGATTTTGCCCATCACCCCACGGCCATACGCACCACGCTGGACGGACTGCGGCGTCAGCTCGGCAGCCAGGCCCGCATACTTGCAGTGTTCGAGCCGCGCAGCAACACCATGAAGCTGGGCACCATGAAGTCCCAATTGCCCTGGGCGCTGGAAAGCGCCGATCTGGTGTTCTGCCACACTGCCGGCCTGGACTGGGATGCGGCCCAGGCCTTGCAGCCCCTGGGCGTCGGTCCGGGCCAGCGCGCCCAGACTGCAGGCGAGATCACCGATCTGATCACCCAGATCCATGCAGCAGCCCGACCGGGCGACCATATCGTCTGCATGAGCAATGGCGGCTTTGGCGGCATTCACGCCAAGCTGCTTGCGGCGCTCAAGAGCTGAGCGCCAGATCCGCACACCCGATCAAAAAACGCCAGACAAGCTGGCGTTTTTTGCTTCAATGGCCTGGGCAAGCCATCAATAGCTGATGGACATGGCCGGCACATCCACCCGGATCAAGGGCTTGACCAGCACGGCCTGAGCTGCCAGTGCATAGCGTTGGCGCCACGCCTCATCCTCGAACAGATTCGGGGTCCGCGCAGCACGCGCCACCACCACCAGCTTGTCGGCCAGCAAGACCTTGCCGCTGGCACGCAAGGGTTCACAGTCCATGGAGATGAACTGCTGATCCAGCCACTGGCGTCCTTCGTCGGAACTCAAAGATGCCAAATCCTTGGTGTCCACCCGGTATTCATGCTCGGCATCCAACACCACGATTACTTCACTGCGCATGGAACTCCTCTCGTCAGTCATTGATCAGCCTGCCTTGGCTGCGCGGCCTTGCGCATTGTCTCCAGACCAAGGCGCGGGCCTTACGGCCGTCCTGCCTCAACCCATGCAGAGCAGTCCTGCATGTCATGAGCCCCCAGAAGGGGGTATCGAAAGCCCCGGCCTTGCAGGCCATTTCCCAAGCTTAACCGCAAGCCTTGCGGCAGCCCGGCATCCGGGCCTGCAAAACCTCATGCCGGCCCCGAATAAGCGGACAAATGGCGACTGTCTAGCGCAGATCAAGACCCGGGACTACCCGGACACCTGCGAAACCCAGCTTCCAGGCCGCCCGACCTGAGAGCGTGAACACGCACCAAGGGAGATCACCGATAGTTTTCCTCTGTGCAAATCCTTGATCGGCATAAAATTAACAATTACTATCAATCATCATAGAAAATCAAATAAACCTATCATGAGCATTGCGCGCACTCGCTGGGTACAGGCCTCCCTACTGGGCGCCTGCCTGACCCTGGTTTCCTGTGTCGGCGGGGATGAGTCTCTTCATACGGACAGCTCTGTCTCCCCCGGCGGTGAGACGCCCGGTACAGGCCCAGATCCCGGCAACCCGCCTGCAACAGGGGCCCCTTTTGTGCCCAGCGCCGAGGATCTGCCGCGCAACCCCGATATCTATGTCTATGGCAATCCGCAATCACCACGTCTGCAACTGCTGGAAGTCGACGTGCTCTACCAGGACACCAAGGCTCCCAAGGCTCCAGGCCCTTACCTCGTGGACAAATACAGCTGCGCAGAACTGAGCACGCCTCCCGAAAGTTACCCGGGCGGCAAGGTCACGCTGGACACGGTCCATCTTGACGAGAATGCCGATGACGCCTGCCAGCCCGAAATCAAGGTCAAGGTCAGCAGCAGCGATGGCCTGATCAGCGCTGCCGATGCCAAGATGCGCTTGCGCGGCGCAAGCACGCGCAAGGCCAAACTCAAGTCCTACCGCGTCAAGCTCGACAAGAGTGTCCAGCCTTGGTATGGCGAGAACACCTTGCAGTTCAACAAGCATCCCTGGGATCTGACCCGCATACGCAACAAGCTGGCCTTCGACCTCATGCGCCAGGTGCCCTATCACGAAAGCCTGCGCACCCAGTTTGCCCACCTTCGCTACAACGACGGCGCGGCCATCAGCGACCTGGGCTTGTTCACCCATGTGGAGAAAATGGGCGATGCCTATCTCGAACGCCGTGGCTGGATTGCAGGCTCGAACGTCTACAAGATCGAATCCTTCAATTTCGGCTTCGGCGCTGACGTCCAGGCCAGACTCAAGCCCATGCCGAGCACGGACCAGGAAGTCGCAGAATTCGAGAAGGTGATGTCCATCGAGGCCGACTCCGGCAATCACCAGGGCATCATCAACGCCGCCAAGGCTCTCAACGACGGCAGCACGCCATTTACCCAGGTCTTTGCGCGCCATTTCAACCGCAACAACTACCTGACCTGGCTCGCAACCGCGATCCTGCTCGGCAATTACGACACGCGCACCCAGAACTTTGGCCTCTACCAGCCTCTGGGAACTGAGAAGTTCTACTTTCTGCCCTGGGACTATGACGGCGCCCTGGGCTTTGCCCAGCAACCCGGCGAAGACTATTACACCCAGTGGTCGCTAGGCATTGGCAACTGGTGGGACAGCCCCTTGCACCGCGGCTTTCTGTCCCAGCCAGGCAATATCGCCCTGCTCAAAGCCGCTGTGGACGAAATCCGCAGCAAATACCTGACCGATGCAGCCGTAAAGGCCCTGCTGGACAGCTATCGCCCGATTGTCGAGCCCTTCATCGATAGAGCGCCCGACAACGCCGGCCTTGCCACCAACGGCACGGACACGCCAGCCCAGCAATGGGATGCCGAATACAGGCGCCTGCAAACCGTGATCGGCAAAAACCACGAGTTCTTCCTCGAAAGCCTGGAGCGGCCCATGCCCTATTGGCTGTCCGCCGAAGACAAGAGCGGCCAGCTGGACCTGGACTGGAGCTGGCCCCAGCCCTTCCACCCCGGGAACAAGCCCTTGAGCTACAAGATAGAGATCGCCAAGGCCGAGCCCGGAAAAGAGCCGTTTGCGAATCTGTACCAGCCTGCGGCAACGCTATCCGAGCCCGCGTACAAGCTCGGCAGCCTTCCCGCTGGCGACTACCTGGTGCGCGTGACGGCCAGCGATGCGGCCGGCCACTGGACCAACGGCTTTGACAGCTACGAGCTCGACGGCAAGCCGGTGCACGGCACGCTGTGCGTGAGAATGCCCGGCGCCGGGGAGTGTGACTGAGACCCCCAGGCCAGGGCCATGAACCAGGAGGCGGCTTACAATCGCCTCCTCTTTTCCCCGGCTCCTGCCCTTCATGACGACCCAAGCTCCTGCCCCCATGTTGCTGCAGTTGCTGCATCAGCTAGAAGACGAGATGCGCAGCCAGCAACTGTGGTCGGCCACACCGCCCAACCCCGAGGCCCTGGCCTCGACCATGCCCTTCATGTATGACAGCCTGCAGTTGCATGAATGGCTGCAGTGGGTGTTTGTGCCAAGGCTGCGCGCCCTCATAGACGCCCAGGGCCAGCTGCCTTGCCAAAGCCACATCCATCCGCTGGCCGAGCATGAATGGAGCCAGCGCAGCGACTTCGACGGCCGCCGCATGCTGACCGTGCTGCTTGCACTCGATGAGCTGCTCAACACCTGCGCCATGACGCCGCCCGGCGAAGCCCCCCATTGAAAACGCCCCGACGTGCGGGGCGTTTTCACCGAAGCAGACTTGCCTCTCAGGCTGCGGCCAGGGCCTTGGACTTGGCTTGTGCGGCCTGACGGCGCTGCTGGACTGCGCTGGAAAGCTCGGCCAGGGCCTGCAGGGAATCGTCCCAGCCCAGGCAGGCATCGGTAATGCTCTGCCCATAGGTCAGACCGCCCACGTCATCCTTGCCGGGAGTGAACTTCTGGGCGCCGGCCACCAGATGGCCTTCGATCATTACGCCGAACACGCTGCGCGAGCCACCTGCGATCTGCGCTCCGATATCGCGTGCCACATCCATCTGGCGCTCATGCTGCTTGGAGCTGTTGGCATGGCTGCAATCCACCATCAGCGTCGCAGGCAAGCCGGCCTTCTCCAGATCTGCGCAGGCCGTGGCCACGCTGGCTGCGTCATAGTTGGGCGCCTTGCCACCGCGCAAAATGACATGGCAGTCCTGATTGCCCGCCGTGTGCACGATGGCCACCTGCCCGTTCTTGTGCACCGACAGAAAATGGTGGCCGCGGCTGGCCGACTGGATTGCGTCCGTGGCAATGCGGATATTGCCGTCGGTACCGTTCTTGAAGCCTATGGGCGCCGAAATCCCCGAAGCCAGCTCGCGATGCACCTGGCTTTCCGTGGTGCGCGCACCGATCGCGCCCCAGCTGATCAGGTCGGCTATGTACTGGGGCGAGATCACATCGAGAAACTCGCTGGCTGCAGGCACGCCCAGGCGATTGATGTCGATCAGCAACTGGCGCGCAATGCGCAGGCCCTCGTCTATGCGATAGCTCTGGTCCAGATAGGGGTCGTTGATCAGTCCCTTCCATCCCACCGTGGTGCGCGGCTTCTCGAAGTAAACGCGCATCACCACTTCCAGTGTGTCCTTGTACTGCTCGCGCACTGCAGCCAGGCGGCGCGCATAGTCGATGGCTGCAGCAGGGTCATGGATGGAGCAGGGCCCGACGATGACCAGCAGACGGTCGTCCTCGCCCTGCATGATGTTGTGAATGCTGCGCCGCGTGTCGCTGATCAGGGCTTCCACGGGCGTATTGCGAATGGGGAAAAAGCGAATGAGATGCTCTGGTGGAGGCAACACGGTGATGTCCTTGATACGTGCGTCGTCGGTCTGTCCTGTTTTGGGAGAACCGCCGCGATACCAGGAATCGGCGAGAGAAGCTTGATGAGCAGTCATTGCAGGCTTTCGGTTGTGGGATGGTTGGAGTTGGAAACGGGTATAAAAAAACCGCCGGGCTTTGCAGCTTCGGCGGTTCTTTGGAGGTCTTGTATTTTGGGTGCTCGCGCGCCTACCTCTCATCCGCCAGGGAGGAGAACCAAAAGTAAAAATAAAAGGCGCGGTGGGCTTGCATAAGCATTCAATGTAGCACAGTCGTTTTCAGCGGTGCAACACCTGCCCCTCAAGCCGGGCAGCCCCGCAGCAGCAGAAAACCCCTTCTTCAGAGAGAAGAGCGAATTTTTTCGAAAATCAAATAATCTGCAAAATTTAACAAAAAATGCAATAAAAGATCAAATCAATCACCAAAACAATGATTGATTTGCATATTTATTGCATGAAAAGTGGAATAGTAGAAAAATCACCATCTGCTTTGCAGCGTGCCTCGAAAACCACACCCAAGCTTGAACCAGGGCAGGAAAAATGCAACGTATTGCAAACGCTGCATCACTCGTTCCAACCACCATCGAGGCCCCACGTCAGGGCTGCAAAAATCTGGCACCCATAAAAAAACTGCCCAGGACATGCCTGGGCAGAGTGAGGGAAAGATGCCGTCTCAGCGCATCAACGCAGAGATTGCAGCGCTCCAACGCGCCTGCGTAGAGATCGTGAACACGCTCTAAGCGGTTCCGCCCACGGTCAGTCCGTCAATGCGCAGCGTCGGCTGGCCCACGCCCACGGGCACGCTCTGACCTTCCTTGCCGCAGGTACCCACGCCACTGTCCAGGCGCATGTCATTGCCGATCATGGAGATCTGCTTGAGCGACTCGGGGCCGCTGCCGACGATGGTTGCGCCCTTGACCGGATACAGAATTTTTCCGTTTTCGACCCAATAAGCCTCGCTGGCCGAGAACACGAACTTGCCGCTGGTGATATCCACCTGGCCGCCGCCGAAGTTGGTCGCATACAAGCCCTTCTTGATCGAGGCCACGATTTCCTGCGGGTCCTTGTCGCCGCCCAGCATGTAGGTATTCGTCATGCGCGGCATGGGAATGTGGGCATAGCTTTCACGCCGGCCATTGCCCGTGGGCGCAACCCCCATCAGGCGGGCGTTCATTGCGTCCTGTATGTAGCCCTTCAAGATGCCGTCCTCGATGAGCACATTGCGCTGACTGGCACAGCCCTCGTCGTCCACATTGAGCGAGCCGCGGCGGTCGGCCAGCGTGCCGTCGTCGAGCACGGTCACGCCCTTGGCCGCGACCCGCTGGCCTATGCGGCCGCTGAACGCGCTCGAACCCTTGCGGTTGAAGTCGCCTTCCAGGCCATGGCCCACGGCTTCGTGCAGCAACACGCCGGGCCAGCCCGGGCCCAGCACCACGGTCATCTCACCAGCCGGTGCAGGGCGTGAATCCAGATTGACCAGGGCTGCATTCACGGCCTCGTCCACATACCCGGAGATCTGCTCGTCGCTGAAATAGGCGAGGCCGAAGCGGCCACCGCCGCCGGCCGATCCGACTTCGCGCCGCCCCTTTTGCTCGGCGATCACGGTCACCGACAGGCGCACCAGCGGACGCACATCGGCGGCCAGCGTGCCATCGGCGCGTGCCACGAGCACCACGTCGTATTCGCTGGCCAAGCCCGCCATGACCTGAACGATGCGCGGATCCTTGGCGCGCGCCAGTGCTTCGACCTTGCCCAGCAGCTCGACCTTGGCCGTGCTGTCCAGCGAGGCGATGGGATCGAGCTCGGAATAGAGGCTGCGGCTGCCTGCAATCCTTGGCTTGCCCACGCGTGCGCGACGGCTCTGGGCGGCCCCCGCAATCGCGCGCACGGTGTGCGCGGCATCGAGCAAGGAGGCCTCGGAGATGTCGTCCGAATAGGCGAACGCCGTCTTCTCGCCGCTGACCGCGCGCACGCCCACGCCCTGGTCTATGCTGAAGCTGCCGGTCTTGACTATGCCTTCTTCAAGACTCCAGCCTTCGGCGCGCGTGTACTGGAAATACAGATCGGCATCATCGACTTCGTGGCGCCGGATCTCGGCCAGGGCACGCGAGAGATGGGATTCATCCAGGCCAAAGGGCTCCAGCAGCAACTGCCTGGCCGTGACCAAGCGTTCAATAGTGGGTTCACGAGAGATCATGGGGCCCGATTGTAGAGAGCCAGCCATGTCCTGACCATGGAAAAGGGCAGGCTCTTCGACATCGCACGCACGCATAAAAAAGGACGGAATGCCACCCCACCAGGCTGGACGGCATTCCGTCTGCAGAGAGATTCCCCTCACACTCAGGCTCACACTTCAAGCGCCGTCTTTTTATGCACTCTTTGTAACCCCTGTAATACACACTGACAAGGGGGAAACAAGCAGGAGCTAGGGGAAAACAGGAGCTGGCAGCGCCTTTGCAGCGGACATTTCAAGGGTAAACCCAGGCAAAACTCCGGGCTGGCATGGACTTTCTGCTCTCATTCGCCCATCAAAGTGGTCCACTGCCCTCACTGGGCAACTGCCTTTGCGAGCGCGCTACCGACATCAGCACGCCCAGCGCCAGCCCCAGGGTCACCATGGCCGTGCCGCCGTAGCTCACGAACGGCAGGGGCACGCCCACCACGGGCAGGATGCCGCTGACCATGCCCATGTTCACGAAGGCGTAGGTGAAAAAGATCATGGCCACGGCAGCGGCCATGAGCCGTGCGAACAAGGTATTGGCATGCATGGCAATCGCCAGGCCCCGCCAGACCAGCAGCAAAAAGGCCGCGATCAGCACCAGGTTGCCCACCAGGCCGAATTCCTCGGAATAGGCCGCAAAAATGAAGTCCGTGGTGCGCTCCGGGATGAATTCCAGATGGGTCTGGGTGCCTGCCATGAAGCCCTTGCCCCAGATACCGCCGGAGCCGATGGCGATCATGCCCTGGATGATGTGAAAGCCTTTGCCCAGCGGGTCGCGCGTGGGATCCAGCAGGGTGCAGACCCGGGTCTGCTGGTATTCATGCAGCACCGGCCAGCGCACGCCTTCGGCACACAGCTGCGGTTCGAACCAGACGATGAGGCTGACACCGACCACGCCCAGCACCACCGGGGGAACAATGAGTTTCCAGGGCAGGCCCGCAAAGAAGATCACCGACAGCCCGGCGGCCAGAACCAGCAGCGAGGTGCCCAGATCGGGCTGTTTCATGATCAGCCCCACGGGAATCATCAGCAGCCCCGCCGCAACCACGAAGTCCAGGCCGCGCAACTGGCCTTCACGGCGCTGGAACCACCAGGCCAGCATCAGCGGCGTGGCGATCTTGAGCAGCTCCGAGGGCTGTATCACCAGGCCCACGTTGATCCAGCGCTGGGCCCCCTTCTTGGTGATTCCGAACAAGGCCACGCCAATCAGCAAGGCCACGCCCACCGCATACAAGGGTACGGCCGTCTTCATCAGATGCTGGGGCGGAACCTGGGCCACGACAAACAGGATGGCTGCAGCAATCAGCATGTTGCGTCCATGCTCGATGAAGCGCGTTCCATGGTCAAAGCCCGAGGAATACATGGCCAAAAGCCCGATGCCCGCAAGCACGCCCACCAAAAGCAACAGCACAAAGTCAAAGCCCCGCAGCAGCGGGAGGATTCGTTGCAGCAATGAGGGCTTGTCAAATTCGGTTGCGGACATAGGGCGCCATTATCCTGCGGGCAACCCCATTCCCCGACCTCCCGCTGTGTTATGAAGAGCCAAGGCAGGCCGCCCTGCCTCGGGCCTTCCCCTGTGCAGGCGCTCGGCCATCGCGGCCACAATCTGTTTGGCAGACTGCCTGCCCGACGCAGGCATTCACTTACCAAAAAAGCACTTCATGACTCTTACCCATTTGCTTTATCTGCATGGTTTCAGATCCTCGCCCCGATCGGCCAAGTCGCGCCGCCTGTACGAGCACATGGCAGGCAGGCACAGCCAGGTGCGCTGGTGGAGCCCGCAACTGCCACCTTCGCCGCGCGAGGCTGCGGCCCTAATTGCCGACGGCATCGCCAACTGGCCGCGCGAGACCATGGCCGTGGTCGGCTCCTCCCTGGGCGGCTTTTATGCGAGCTGGGTGGCCCAGCTGGCGCGCTGCAAGAGCATCATGCTCAACCCTGCGGTCAATCCCGCCCGCGATCTGGAGAAGTACATAGGCGAGCTCACGGCCTGGCATGACCCCGAGGAGCGCTTTTTCTTCAGGCCCGAATATGTGGACGAGCTGCGCACCCTGGACACGCGCAGCATGACACCGGCCGCGCCCGAGCTGGTCATCATCGCCCAGGGCGATGAAGTCCTCAACTGGCGCGAGATGAGCCAGCGCTATCCCCATGCGCTGCAGATCGTGCAGGAAGGTGGCGACCACGCCTTGAGCAACTTCGAGGAATACCTGCCCAGGATCGACGAATTCCTGGGGTTGAAGTGACTGGCGGACCGCTTGCGCGCGGCCCCGTCCCGGTCCGCGCCTTGTCGGCCTGACGCTGTCTTGACCGCCTCCCGTCAATCGCGCGCTGCAGGACAGGCGACGCATGGGAGAATACGCGGCTATGCATGCATTGTTTGAAGAAGCCGGCAAATTTCTGGCCGGCCGCATCCTCTCCGAAGCCGACACCTCTGCCCAGGTCGAGCTGGACTCGGGCAAGCGCGTCAAGGTCAAGGCCGCGAATATCCTGCTCAAGTTCGACAAGCCGGCTCCGGCCGAGCTGATCGCCCAGGGCCAGGCGCTGGCAGCCGAGATCGATCTCGACCTGGCCTGGGAGTTCGCGCCCGAGGAAGAGTTCGGCTTTGTCGATCTCGCACGCGATTATTTCTCCGACAACGCAAGCCTGCCCCAGCAGGCCGGCGCGCTGTTTGCGCTCTACGAGGCGCCTCACTACTTTCGCCGCGCAGGCAAGGGCCGCTTCAAGAAGGCGCCCGCCGAAATCCTGCAGCAGGCCCTGGCCGCGATAGAGAAGAAAAAGCAGATCCAGGCCCAGATCGAGGCCTGGGGCCAGGAGCTGCAGGCCGGCCAGTGCCCGGCCGCGATCCGCGAGCAGCTCTACAAGATTCTCTTTCGGCCGGACAAGAACGCCCCCGAATACAAGGCCGTGGTCGAGGCCAGCCGCGCAAGCAAGACCGCACCGCTGGAGCTGCTGCACCGCGCGGGCGCCATCGATTCCGCCTACCAGTTCCACTGGAAGCGCTTTCTGTTCGACAACTTCCCCAAGGGCACGCAGTTCCCGCCCTTGACCGCGCCCCAGCCACCGGCCGACCTGCCTCTGGCCGACGTCCAGGCCTTCTCCATCGACGACTCGGCCACCACCGAGATCGACGATGCGCTGTCGGTGCGCGGCCTGGGCACGGGCACGGTCACCGTGGGCATCCACATTGCCGCACCGGGCCTGGCGATCACGCCCGGCGGCGACCTGGACAAGCTGGGCCGCACACGCCTGTCCACGGTCTACATGCCGGGCTACAAGATCACCATGCTGCCCGACGAGGTGGTACAGATCTACACGCTGGACGAAGGCCGCGCCAACCCCGCCGTCTCGCTGTATGTGACCGTGGACGAGGCATCGCTGGAGACCACCTCCAGCCAGACCCTGCTGGAGCGCGTGCCCGTGCAGCACAACTTCCGCCACGACAAGCTCGATCACATCGTCACCGAGGATTGGCTGGCCGACCCGTCCATCAGCGTTGAAAACACCCCCGAGGCCTTGCTGGGCAAGCGCGCAGAGCTCATGTTCTTGCAGCGCTGGGCTCGGCATCTCAAGGGCCGGCGCGAGGAAGTGCGCGGCAAGCCCGAGAACTTCAGCCGCCCCGACTACAGCTTCCGCCTGGTCGGCAACGACGGCAACGAGCCCGATGGCAGCGAACGCGTGGAGATCTCCACACGCAAGCGCGGTGCTCCGCTGGACCTGATCGTGGCCGAGGCCGCGATCGTGGCCAACAGCACCTGGGGCAACTGGCTGTCCGACCTGGGCGTGCCCGGCATCTACCGCAGCCAGGCCAGCCTCGCACCCGGCATCAAGGTGCGCATGTCCACCAAGGCCCTGCCGCATGCGGGCATAGGCGTCAAGAGCTATGCCTGGGCGACCTCGCCGCTGCGCCGCTATGTGGACCTGGTCAACCAGTGGCAGATCATCGCCTGCGCGCGCCACGGCCAGACGGCCGCCCTGGCCGCGCCGTTCAAGCCCAAGGATGCGGAGCTGTTCGGCATCATCAGCAGCTTTGACGGCGCCTACAGTGCCTACAACGGCTACCAGGCCGGCATGGAGCGCTTCTGGACACTCAAGTACCTGCAGCAGAACAACATCACCGAGATCGACGCCGCCGTCATCAAGGACAGCATGGACGGCGGCTTTCTCGTGCGCGCCGACAACCTGCCGCTGGTGCTGCCCGTGCTGGGCGCGCAGAACATGCCGCGCGGTGCGCGCGTGCGCGTGCGCCTTGGGGAAATCGACGAGATCTCCCTCGATGTCACGGGCGCGCTGGTCGCGCGCCTTGACGACCCCGAGGACCGCAGCGACGATGCCCCGGTCTCGGAAGAAGACGACGACCAGGCCGTGGCCGGCCCTCTGGCCATTGCCGTGGACATGAACGAGGCCGAGCCACCTGCGGCCGATACCCCCAAGGACTGAGCCCCACCGCGCCGTGAGACTGCCCAACGCCCTTCGCCAGCTGAGCACGCTGCAGATCGCGCTGCTCCTGTCCGTCACCGTCCACGCCGGTCTGCTCACCGTGCGCTTTGTCGCACCCGAGCGCTTCGACCGCATCTTCGAGGACACGCCCCTGGAAGTGATCCTCGTCAACGCCCGCTCCAACGAGGCACCGGACAAGGCCCAGGCCATTGCCCAGGCCGCGCTGGCCGGCGGCGGCGAAGCCAGCAAGGGCCGGGCCAGCAGCCCCCTGCCCTACTCGGCGCTCACGGCCGTGGGCGAGGACTTCGAGGAAAGACAGCGCCAGATCGACGCCATGCAGGCCCAGCAGACCATGCTGCTGACCCAGTTGCGCGACCAGGTCTCGGCCCTGCCCCCCATGGACCCGCGCGAAGCCGCCCAGCCGCAGCAAAATAAGGCCGAGCAGGAACGCCGCCAGCAACTGGTCAAGCTGCTGGCCGAGATCGAAAAGCGCATCAACGAGGAAAACGCGCGCCCCAAGAAGCGCTACATCAGCCCGGCCACGCGCGAAGCCGTCTATGCCACCTATTACGATGCGCTGCGCCACAAGATCGAGGAGAAAGGCACACAAAGCTTTCCCGAGCATGCGGGCAAGAAGCTCTATGGCGAGCTGGTGATGATCATGACCGTCAACCACGACGGCCGCGTGCTCTCCACCGAAGTCGTGCAAGGCTCGGGCAACCGCGTCCTGGACACGCGCGCCCAGGCGATCGCCCAGGCTGCGGGGCCGTTCGGCCACTTCGGTCCGGCCATGCGCGCCAAGGCCGACCAGATCGCCGTGGTCTCGCGCTTCAAGTTCACGCGCGACCAGACGCTGGAAACCAGCGTGCAATAACCGTTTACCACTCAGCCGCTCCCTGCATGACTGCCTTCCCCGAAAAAAAAGACCGCTACTGCGTCATGGGCCATCCCGTGGAGCACAGCCGCTCGCCCTGGATACATGCACGCTTTGCCGAGCTCACCTCGCAAAGCATGGGTTATGAGCGCCAGCTCGTCGCCCTGGACGGCTTCCCCCAGGCCGTGCAGGACTTCGCCGCTGCCGGCGGGCGCGGCTGCAACGTCACCGTGCCCTTCAAGCATGAGGCCGCGCAAATCGCCACCCACGCCAGCGAGCGCGTGCTGCTTGCCGGCGCGGCCAACACCCTGGTCTTCAGCCCGCAAGGCATTCACGCCGACAACACCGACGGCCTGGGCCTGGTGGCCGACATAGAGCGCAATGCAGGCCTGGAGCTGGCCGGCCGCAAGCTGCTGCTCATAGGCGCCGGCGGCGCCGCAGCCGGCGCGCTGGGTGCGCTGATCGCGCGGCGGCCTGCGCACATCATCGTGGTCAACCGCAGCTTCGAGCGTGCGCGCGCGCTGGTGGAGCGCCATGCGCACTGGGCCGCGCAGCACCAGGTGAGCCTGCAGGCCCTGGAGCTGCAGGCGCTGCCATCGCCCTTTGATATCGTGATCAACGCCTCGGCCAGCAGCCTCGCCGGCGACCCGCCTCCCGTGCCCGCCAGCGTGCTGCATGCGACCAGCCTGGCCTACGACATGATGTACGGGCCGGCAGCCCAGGGCTTTCTGCAATGGGCTGCCGACCATGGAGCCCAGGCGCGTGACGGCCTGGGCATGCTTGTCGAGCAGGCGGCCGAAGCCTTTGCCCTGTGGCGCGGCCAGCGCCCGCCCTCGGCCCAGGTGCTTGAGGAGCTGCGCGCCCAAATGCATGGGGATGCGGCCTAGCGCCCAGCAAAAAGAAGAGCTGCTAGCGCTTGCCTATAGGCACTTTCAGCATTGAATCACCTTGAAATCGTTTAGAGACAGGCGCTAGCAGCTCACTTTTTAAAGATACCCTCAGATGAAAGCCCTGCTCCGCCTTGGTCTGCTCGTGGTCTGCGCGTTTGTGCTGCTGCAGCTGTTCTTCGTGCTGCGCATTGCGCTCATGGCCGGGGTCGATCCCGAGTCCACGGCCTTTCAGCGCTCCGAAGCCTGGCGCCTGGCAAACAGTGCACAAGGCCTGCGCTGGCGCCAGCAATGGGTGGACTACGGCCATATCGCAGAAACGCTCAAGCGCGCCGTCGTGGCCTCCGAGGACGATGGCTTCAGCGAGCACGGCGGCGTGCAGTGGCAGGCCGTGGAAAGCGCCTGGGAGCGCAACCAGCGTGCCCAGGCCAGGGCCGAAAAATCCTCCAGCAGCCGCCCGCCCAAGATCTATGGCGGCTCCACCATCACCCAGCAACTGGCCAAGAACCTGCTGCTGTCGGGCGAGCGCAGCCTGCTGCGCAAAGGCCAGGAGCTGGTACTGACCCAGGCGCTGGAGCTGTTTCTCTCCAAGCAGCGCATTCTGGAGATCTACCTCAACAGCGTGGAATGGGGCGAAGGCGTGTTCGGCGCCGAAGCTGCAGCCCGGCATTACTTTCGCAAAAGCGCCGCCCAGCTCACGGCCGCCGAGGCCGCGCGCCTGGCCGTGATGCTGCCCCAGCCCAAGCGCTTCGAGAAGCTGCCCAACTCCGCCTATCTGCTGCAGCGCACGCGCGTGGTCATGGGCAGAATGAAAGAGGCCTCGCTCCCCTGAGCCGCCGCTCTCGCCTCCTCGAGCAAAGCGCTGCCGCAGATTTTCGTGCCTGCAGGCGGATTTCATGCCCGGGGAGCGGCTACAGTCACGGCATGCGCATTCTTGGAATCGATCCCGGCCTGCAGACCACGGGCTTTGGCGTGCTGGACGTGGACGGCCACCGCATGTCCTATGTGGCCAGCGGCACCATACGCACGACCAGCCTGGCCCTGGGCGATCTGCCCGGCCGCCTCAAGCTGCTGTTCGACGGCATCTCCGAAGTCGCCGACCGCTACCAGCCCGAGCAATCGGCCGTGGAAATCGTCTTCGTCAACGTCAACCCCCAGTCCACGCTGCTGCTGGGCCAGGCGCGCGGGGCCGCGCTCACGGCCCTGGTCAACGCAGGCCTGCCGGTTGCCGAATACACGGCCCTGCAGATGAAGAAAGCCGTGGTCGGCCATGGCCGCGCGGCCAAGAGCCAGATCCAGGAAATGGTCAGGCGCCTGCTGCAACTGCCGGGCCTGCCGGGCACGGATGCGGCCGACGCCCTGGGCCTGGCCATCACCCACGCCCATGCCGGCGCGGCCCTGGAAAAAATGAGCCAGGCCACGCAGCTGCAACGCCGCCAGCATGCGATTTACAAGGCTGGCAGGGTTTATTAATCCCCCCTGAGCAGTTGCGCCTGCGCCAGTTTTTCAGGCATCTGACGAAGCGACAGAAGCCGAGGGGTGAATTTCTGCTGGAGCGAGCCTCTGAAGCAAGTAAAGCGCTTGGACCTACCCCACTGCGCCAAGACGGCTCTGCAGGCTAGGCGCCGGCCCGCAGACAGTACTTTCGTACGGCAAGGGCCGACAACAACGCATGAAGCTCTGTATTGGCGTCTCTGAACAATGAGCCGACGGATAGCCTGCGGGCGTCAATAAGCGCTCAGCACCATGGAGGCGATGACGCCCGTGGCAATCGCCACCAGCAGATAGTCGCCGCCGCTTTGAATCCAGTGATAGCCGCGCGGCGGGGCCGACAGATGGTGTCCGCGCCAGTCATTGATCACATAGTGCGGGGTGCGGTACTGGGGCGGAACGCGCGAGCCGCGCACCCAGCGGTGCTCAGGGCCGGCGCCGCGATGTTCATGGCGCTCGGCGCGCCCGTGATCGCGGCGTTCGTCATGCTGGCGGCCGTGCTTTCTGGCCTGGCCCGCAGGCTCCATGTCATGGCCCGGCTGTGCCTGGGCCACCGACCCCAGGCCCATGCTCAAGGCCATCAGGGCGCTCACCATACCTGTGTTCCAACGTGTCATACAAAGCTCCTTGCGTTTGTGCAGGCCGCTCCATTGCGGCCCGACATGCGCCCATGATCGACGCAGCAAGCAGCGTATGGCGCGAAAAAACACAGCTTTGCACGCCTTTTTCCTGTGCCTTGGGCGAGCTTTACAAACGCAAGAGAGTGCAGCAATTTGCAGCCTGCCGGCAGCATGTCCCCGCCTGGAAACACACGCCTGAAGCCGCTGCGAGCCGCAGTTGCTGCAGCACTGCTCAGCGGCTGGGGGCGTTCAGGCGCTCAGACCAGGTGGCTGAAGAACAGCACGGCAAAAAATGCCAGGCCCGCGACCACCGTCCACTTGAAGATGATGAAGGCCCAGCGCCTGTACTGGACCTTGCCCGTGGCCAGGTAGAGCACCATGGAGACGGCCGAAGCCAGCAGCAGCAGACTGGCCAGCCAGCGAAACAGCAGCATCTGCGGCCTCCCCGCCTACCAGGCCCGCACGGGCTGGGCAAAGCCCTTGGGGGCCTGACGCTCGCTGTCAAAGCTCACGAGCTCCCAGGCATCGGGCCGGGCTTCAAGCGCACGCAACAGCTGGTTGTTCATGGCATGGCCCGAGCGAAAGGCGCTGTAGGCCGCAAGCAGCGGCTTGCCGATCAGGTACAGGTCGCCGATCGCATCCAGGATCTTGTGCTTGGCGAACTCGTCGTCATAGCGCAGTCCATCGCTGTTGAGCACCTTGTAGTCGTCCATGACGATGGCGTTGTCCAGACCTCCGCCCAGCGCCAGGCCGTTGTTGCGCAGCATCTCCACATCCTTGGTGAAGCCGAAGGTGCGCGCACGCGCAATGTCGCGTGTGTAATTGCCCTCGCCCATGTCGAACTCCACGCACTGGCCCGTGGAGTCCACGGCCGGATGGGCAAAGTCGATCTCAAAGCGCAGCTTGAAGCCGTGATAGGGATCGAAGCGCGCCCACTTGAGGTTGTGCCCTTCGCCCTCGCGCACCTCCACGGGCTTGAGCACACGGATGAAGCGCTTGGGCACCTTCTGCAGCTCTATGCCTGCGCTTTGCAGCAGGAACACGAACGAGGCCGAGGAGCCGTCAAGAATCGGCACTTCCTCGGCCGTGATGTCGATATAGAGATTGTCCAGGCCCAGACCCGCAATCGCCGACATCAGATGCTCCACGGTATGCACCTTGGCGCCACCCGTACCGATGGTGGAGGCCATGCGCGTATCGGTCACGGCCTCGGCGCAGACCGGTATGTCCACAGGCTCGGGCAGGTCCACACGGCGAAACACGATGCCGGTATCGGGCTGGGCAGGCCTCAGGGTCAGCTCCACACGCTGGCCGCTGTGCAAGCCCACGCCTACGGCACGGGTGATGGTCTTGAGGGTTCTTTGCGCAAGCATTTGTCAATTTTAAACGCGAGCGCCGTGCAAGAGACATGGCCCTGGCACGGATTTCGCTATCACGACGATGAACAGGACCTGGTCAGGCTTGACCCAGGTCGCTTCTTAGTCGGCCTGCTTGCGCAGAAAGGCCGGGATTTCCAGATCGTCCATCCCGCCCGAGGCCAGCGCATCCACACGGGCTGCTGCCTGGCTGCGGTTGGTGCGCCAGACGCTGGGCACGGCCATGTTGTTGCCATAGTCGGTGCCACCGGCTGCACCAGCGGCCAGGTTGCCTGCGGCGCCCATGGAGGCTGCGGGCATCTGGTAGCTCATGTTGTCGGTACCCGTGCGCAGACCGCCCTGCACCACCTGCATGTTCTGACGGCGCACGTTGGGACGCGACAGGCCCGTGGCAACCACGGTCACACGGATTTCGTCGCCCAGGGTGTCGTCGTAGGCGGCACCGTAGATCACATGGGCATCGGGCGAGGCATAGGCGTTGATGGTGCTCATGGCCAGGCGCGACTCGGACAGCTTGAGGCTGCCCTTGGCCGCTGTGACCAGCACCAGCACGCCCTTGGCGCCCGACAGATCGATGCCTTCGAGCAGCGGGCAGGCCACGGCCTGCTCGGCGGCGATGCGCGCGCGGTCGGGGCCTGCGGCCTTGGCCGTGCCCATCATGGCCTTGCCGGGCTCGCCCATGACGGTGCGCACGTCCTCGAAGTCGACGTTCACATGGCCGTACTCGTTGATGATCTCGGCAATGCCGCCCACGGCGTTCTTGAGCACGTCGTTGGCATGGGCAAAGGCCTCGTCCTGGGAGATGTCGTCACCCAGCACATCGAGCAGCTTCTCGTTGAGCACGACGATCAGCGAGTCGACATTCGCCTCAAGCTCGGCCAGGCCCGAATCGGCGTTCTGCATGCGGCGTCCGCCTTCCCATTCGAAGGGCTTGGTGACCACGCCCACGGTGAGAATGCCCATCTCCTTGGCCACGCGCGCGATCACGGGCGCTGCGCCCGTGCCCGTGCCGCCGCCCATGCCGGCCGTGATGAACAGCATGTGCGAGCCCTGGATGGCTGCGCGGATATCCTCCTCGGCGATCTCGGCGGCCTCGCGGCCCTTGTCGGGCTTGCTGCCCGCGCCCAGACCGCTGCCACCGAGCTGGATCGTGCGATGCGCGCTGGAACGCAGCAACGCCTGGGCATCGGTATTGGCGCAGACGAACTCCACGCCCTGGACATTGCGCGCAATCATGTGCTCGACGGCATTGCCACCACCACCGCCCACACCGATCACCTTGATCTGCGTGCCCTGGTTGAACTCTTCAACTTCAATCATGTCGATGGTCATTTTGACTCTCCTATTGCTCTACTCTTAACGTGCTCACCTTGAATGGTGGGGAGGATTGATTTCTGGCCCGGTCTTCGTCGCTCGCAGGGTGGGCCAGTGATGCGCAGTCGTACAAGCCACATATCAGAAGTTCCCCACGATGAAGTCTTTGAAACGGCCAAAGGCGGTCTTCATGGAGCCGCTCTTTTGTGCCACCTTGAAGCCGCGCAGGCGCGCCAGGCGGGCTTCCTCGAGCAGACCCATGACGGTTGCAGCCCGGGGCTGGGCCACCATGTCGGCCAAGGCGCTCGAATACTTGGGTATGCCGCGGCGCACGGGCTTGAGGAAGATGTCCTCGCCCAGCTCGACCATGCCCGGCATGACGGCGCTGCCGCCGGTGAGCACGATGCCCGAGGACAGCACTTCCTCGTAGCCGGACTCGCGCACCACCTGCTGCACCAGCGAAAAGATCTCTTCCACTCGCGGCTCGATCACGCCCGCCAGGGCCTGCTTGCTGATCATGCGCGGGCTGCGGTCGCCCAGGCCCGGCACTTCGACCTGGGCATCGGGATCGGCCAGCAACTGCTTGGCATAGCCGCTCTCGACCTTGATGTCCTCGGCATCCTTGGTCGGCGTGCGCAGCGCCATGGCGATGTCGCTGGTGATCAGATCGCCCGCGATCGGAATCACGGCCGTGTGCCGAATCGCGCCCCCCGTGAAGATGGCCACATCGGTGGCACCGGCGCCGATGTCGACCACGGCCACGCCGAGCTCGCGCTCGTCATCGGTGAGCACGGCCTGGCTCGATGCCAGCGGGTTGAGCAGCAATTGCTCGACCTCGAGGCCGCAGCGACGCACGCACTTGATGATGTTCTCGGCCGCGCTCTGGGCGCCCGTGACGATGTGGATCTTGGCCTCCAGGCGGATGCCGCTCATGCCGATGGGCTCGCGCACCTCCTGGCCATCGATCACGAACTCCTGGGGCTCGACCAGCAGCAGGCGCTGATCCGAGGAGATGTTGATGGCCTTGGCCGTCTCCATCACGCGCGCCACATCGGTGGCCGAGACTTCCTTGTCCTTGATGGCCACCATGCCGCTGGAGTTGAGTCCGCGGATATGGCTGCCCGTAATCCCCGTACAGACACGCTGGATCTTGCAGTCGGCCATGAGCTCGGCCTCCTTCAAGGCCTGCTGGATGCTTTGCACCGTGGCATCGATGTTCACGACCACGCCGCGCTTGAGCCCGTTGCTGGGCGCCACGCCCAGGCCTGCGAGCTTGAGTTCGCCATTGCTCATGACCTCGGCCACCACGGCCATCACCTTGGCCGTTCCAACGTCCAGCCCGACGATCACATCTTTGTACTCTCTTGCCATATCAGCATCCGCCCTCGGTAATTTCTGTCTGCCTGCATTGCCGCCCGTTGTTCATGTTCTGTGCTCCTGCCTTCAGCGCCGGCTGCGGGCCGCAGCCGCAGGCCGCACCACGGCCCTGGCCGGGGCTGCCACCCCCGTGGTCACGCCGCGCAGCTTGAGCGCATAGCCATCCTCGTAGCGCAGATCGGCCGACTCCAGCGCATCGGCCTTGCGCTGGTACTGGGCCGTGATCTGCGGCAGGGTGCGCACAAAGCGCTGCACGCGCTGCAGCACGTCCTCCATGCTGCCGCCGCCCAACTCCAGGCTGGCCTCGTTGTCCAGCTGCAGCTGCCAGCTGCCGCGCGCATTGAGCTTGAGCTCGTCGATATCCACGCCCAGAGGCTCCAGCGCCGCATCCAGCAGCCGGTACATCTGCAGCATCTGCGCAGCCGTGCCGTCCGGTCCCTGCAGGCGCGGCAGGCCTTCGCGGTCGAGCTCGCCCAGATTGGCCTCGAAGACCTCGCCAAAGCTGTTGATCAACCCGCCCCCGGTATCCGGCCCCCAGAAGGCCTCGGCCACGTGCTCGCGCAGGATGACGCGCAGGCTGTTCGGGTAGTCGCGGCGCACCTGCGCCTCGCGCACCCAGGGCACCTGCTCGAAAGCCTGTTTTGCGGCCTTGAGATTCACGGTGAAGAAGTTGCCCATGAGCACCGGCGCCACATTCGCACGCAGCGTGACCGCGTTGTTGTGCACCAGCTCCCCCTCGACCACGATGCGCCCGATGTTGAATGCCGGATGGCGCAGCGCCCACCAGCTCACGGCAGCCAGCGCCAACGCGGCAACGCCCATGAACAGCACCGAGGCGGTCACGTTCATGAGCTTGACGTCGAAGGGCGCGGGCAGCGAATAGCTCATTGGCTTTTCCTCACCCCGTCCAGGCTCGCGCCGGCCACCAGGCCCAGGCACAGCGCTTCATAGCTGATGCCTGCAGCGCGCGCCGACATGGGCACCAGAGAATGGCTGGTCATGCCCGGAGAGGTATTGATTTCCAGCAGGAAAGGCTTGCGGTCGCTGGCGCGAATCATGATGTCGGCGCGCGACCAGCCCCGGCAGCCCAGGGTGCGGAAGGCGCGCTCCACCAGCCGCTGGATCTCGGCTTCCTCGCCCTCGGGCAGGCCGCAGGGGCAGTGGTATTGGGTCGTATCGGTGAAGTACTTGTTCTGGTAGTCGTAATTGCCTTCGGGCGCGACGATGCGGATCACGGGCAAGGCCCTGGCCGACACACCCTCGCCGAGTACCGCGCAGGTGGTCTCGTCACCGGCGATGAACTGCT
Source organism: Comamonas composti DSM 21721 (assembly GCF_000429845.1). Lineage (GTDB taxonomy): Bacteria > Pseudomonadota > Gammaproteobacteria > Burkholderiales > Burkholderiaceae_C > Comamonas > Comamonas composti. The sequence continues at coordinate 49,672 of NZ_KE386973.1, read as the reverse complement.
CGCACAGCACCTCGGGGTCGTATTTGGAGGCCAGCGCATAGGCGGCCTCGCACTCCTCGGCGCTCATGACCTTGGCCATGCCGATGCTCGATCCTTCGCGCGCGGGCTTGACGATCATCGGCGCCCCCAGGGCCTCGAAGGCAGTGCGCGTTTGCTCAGCATTCGAGACCAGACGCCAATCGGGCGTGGGCAGGCCTTCGAAGCGCCAGATGCGTTTGGTCATGATCTTGTCCACGGCAATGCTGGACGCCATCACGCCCGGGCCCGTATAGGGAATGCCCAGCAACTCCAGCGCGCCCTGCACCGTCCCGTCCTCGCCATAGCGGCCATGCAGGGCGATGAAGCAGCGCGCAAAGCCTTCTTTGAGCAGCTCATCCAGATGGCGCTCGGCCGGATCAAAGGCATGGGCATCGACACCGCGCGACAGCAAGGCCTCGAGCACGCCCTGGCCCGACATCAGCGAGACTTCGCGCTCGGCCGAGCGCCCGCCCATGAGCACGGCCACCTTGCCCAGAGCCTTTGCATCGATATTGCTTGCAAAACCGTTCACAGCGTCATTCCTTCCTGGACATTGAGCTCCTGTTTTTGCAGCAGTTCCACCAGCCTGGAGGGAACTGCGCCAATCGATCCCGCGCCCATGCACAGCAGCACATCGCCATCGCGCGCATGGGCGGCCAGCGCCTCGGGCAGTTCAGCCACGTTTTCCACGAACACCGGCTCCACACGGCCAGCCACACGCAAGGCGCGTGCCAGCGAGCGGCCGTCGGCCGCGACCACGGGCGCCTCGCCGGCCGCATAGACCTCGGTGAGCAGCACGGCATCGGCCGAACCGATGACCTTGACGAAATCCTCGAAGCAGTCGCGCGTGCGGCTGTAGCGGTGGGGCTGAAAGGCCAGCACCAGGCGGCGACCGGGAAACGCACCGCGCGCGGCCGCCAGCGTGGCCGCCATCTCCACGGGGTGGTGTCCGTAGTCGTCGATCACGGTAAAGCGTCCGCCGTCCGCAGACGGCAACTCGCCATAGCGCTGGAAGCGCCGGCCTACGCCCTTGAAACTTTCCAGGGCCCGCAGCAAGGCTGCATCAGAGATTTCCAGCTCCATGGCCACCGCCACGGCAGACAAGGCATTGAGCACGTTGTGCTCGCCGGGCAGGCCCAGCACCACCTCCACATCCGGATAGGGCTGGCCGTTCTGGCGGCGCAGCGTGAAGCGCATATTGCCGGCCTCGGCGCGCACATCGAGAGCGCGTATCTGGGCATCTTCCGAGAAGCCGTAGGTCGTGACCGGGCGCGCGACCTGGGGCAGGATTTCGCGCACACCCGGGCTGTCCACGCAAAGAATGGCTCGGCCGTAGAAGGGCATGCGGTGCAGGAAGTCGACAAAGGCCGTCTTCAGCCGGCCGAAGTCGTGACCGTAGGTCTCCATATGGTCGGCATCGATATTCGTGACCACGGCCATGATGGGCAGCAGGTTCAAAAACGAGGCGTCGGACTCGTCGGCCTCGACCACGATGTAGTCGCCCAGACCCAGCTTGGCATTCGCGCCCGCGCTGTTGAGGCGCCCGCCGATCACGAAGGTCGGATCCAGCCCTGCCTCGGCCAGCACGCTGGTCACCAGGCTGGTGGTGGTGGTCTTGCCATGGGCGCCCGCGATCGCAATGCCCTGCTTGAAGCGCATGAGCTCGGCCAGCATCAGCGCGCGCGGCACCACGGGAATCTTGCGCGCGCGCGCGGCCACGACCTCGGGGTTATCGGCCTGGACTGCCGTCGAGGTCACGACGGCATCGGCTCCCGCGATGTGCGCAGCCTCATGCCCTATGTGGGTTGCAATGCCCAGGCCTGCGAGCCGGCGCAAGGTGGCGCTGTCGGCCAGATCCGAGCCCGAAATCTGGTAGCCCAGGTTGTGCAGCACCTCGGCGATGCCGCTCATGCCGGAGCCGCCGATTCCGACGAAATGAATGTGATGGATGGCGTGCTTCATGCGGCCAGCTCCTCACAGGCGGCAACCACCTCTTGGGTGGCATGGATTTTCTGCATTTTCTTGGCGTTCTCGGCGCGCTCCAAAAGCGTGGAGCGCTCTATATTTTGTAGCATTTCAGCCAGACCTTGTGCTGTCATCTGGCTTTGTGGCAGCAGCCATCCGGCCCCTGCGTCGACCAGGAAGCGGGCATTCGCCGTCTGGTGATCGTCCACGGCTGCGGGAAACGGCACATAAATGGCCGCAGCACCCACGGCCGCGATCTCGGTCACGGTGCTCGCGCCTGCACGGCAGACGATGAGATCCGCCTCGGCAAAGGCGCGCGCCGTGTCATCGATGAAGGGCGTGAGCTCGGCGGCCACGCCCGCGGCCGCATAGTTGGCACGCAAGGCCTCGATCTGCGCCTCCCCGCTTTGGTGCAGTACCTGAGGCCGCTGCTCCTCGGGGATCAAGGCCAGGGCCTGGGGCACGGTCTCGTTGAGCGCCCTGGCCCCGAGGCTGCCCCCCACGACGAGCAGCCTCAACGGCCCGCTGCGGCCCGCAAAGCGCACAGCCGGTTCGGCCTGCTCCACAAAGGGCTTGCGCAACGGATTGCCGACCCAGCGGCCCTTGGCCAAGACATCCGGAAAGGCCGTGAACACCTGGTCCGCGAGCTTGGCGAGCAGCTTGTTGGCCATGCCGGCCACGGAGTTCTGCTCGTGCAGCACCAGGGGCTTGCCGGCCAGCGACGCCATCATGCCGCCCGGAAAGCTGATGTAGCCTCCCAGGCCCACGACCACATCGGGGCGCACGCGGCGCACCACGGCCATGGCCTGCCAGAAGGCCTTGAGCAGGCGCAGCGGCAGCAGGGCCAGGGTCTTGATGCCCTTGCCGCGCACGCCGGAAAAGTCGATGGTCTCCAGCACAAAGCCCTGGGGCGGCACCAGGCGCGCCTCCATGCTCGCCGGCGCGCCCAGCCAGTGCACAATCCAGCCGCGCGCACGCAGCTCCTGGGCCACGGCCAGGCCGGGGAAGATATGGCCGCCGGTTCCGCCGGCCATGATCAGGGCCCGGCGCTGGCGCGCATTTTTTTGCGGGATGGGCAGCGTCATGCATGACCTCCCTTCATCAGTAATTTGTTCTCGTAATCCACTCTCAGCACCACGGCGATCGCGACCAGGTTCATCAAGATCGCCGATCCGCCAAAACTCATCAACGGCAAAGTCAGCCCTTTGGTTGGCAAGGCCCCCAGATTCACGCCCATGTTGATGAAGGCCTGAAAGCCCATCCAGATGGCCACGCCCTCGGCGACCAGGCCCGAGAACACGCGGTCCAGTGCAATCGCCTGGCGGCCGATCAGCATGATCCGGCGCGTGAGCCACAGGAAAGTGAAGGCAATGGCCAGCACGCCCAGGAGGCCGAACTCCTCGCCGATCACGGCCAGCAGAAAGTCGGTATGGGCCTCGGGCAGCCAGTGCAGCTTCTCCACGCTGCGCCCCAGCCCCACGCCGAAGATCTCGCCCCGGCCTATGGCGATCAGCGCATGCGACAACTGGTAGCCCTTGCCCAGCGCGTGCTTCTCGTCCCAGGGATTGAGATAGGCAAAGATGCGCTCGCGCCGCCATTCGGAAAACCCGATCATGATCACAAAGGCCAGCACCACGAGGGCCGCGATCAGAAAGAACATGCGCGCATTGACGCCGCCCAGGAACAAAATCCCCATGGAGATCACGACGATGACCATGAAGGCGCCCATGTCGGGCTCGGCCAGCAGCAGCACGCCGACCAGCACCACGGCAGCGCCCATGGGCAGCACGGCGCGGAAAAAGCGCTCCTTGACCTCCATCTTGCGCACCATGTAGTCCGCCGCGTAGATGAGCACCGCGAACTTGGCGAGCTCCGAAGGCTGGAAATTCATCACCCCCAGCGGCAGCCAGCGCCGCGCACCGTTGACCACGGTGCCCACGTGGGGTACGAGCACCAGCACCAGCAACAGCAGGGAGAGCAGAAACAGTTTGCGCGCCAGCTTTTCCCAGACCACCATGGGTATCTGGAATGCCAGCACGGCCGCAACAAAGGCCAGGCCTATGGACAGGGTATGGCGGCCCAGAAAGTGCGTGGGCGCGATCTTGCCGAAGCGCGGATTGTCGGGCATGGCAATCGAGGCCGAATACACCATGACCAGGCTGAAGGCCAGCAGGCCTATGACCACCCAGACCAGGGCCATGTCCAGGCCCAGCACGCTTGCAGGCGTGGGCGTGGGCCGGTGGTACTGGGGTCCGCCCACACGCACGGGCAGCACGTCGATGGGCTTGTCCTGGGAGCCGCCGAACCAGGAGCGCAGGCGACTGAGCCGGCTGGTGGTGGCTGTCATGCGCCGCCCTCCAGCTCATGGCCTGCGTCATGCGCAAGCATGCGCACAGCCTCGACAAAGACCTGGGCACGATGTTCGTAATTGCGGAACATGTCCAGGCTCGCACAGGCTGGCGACAGCAGCACGGCATCGCCCTCGTGTGCACGCGCCGCGGCCTTTTGCACCGCATCCTCCATGTCGCCGGCATCGATCAGCACAACGCCGCAGCCGTTCAGGGCCGCGCGGATTTCTCCCGCATCACGGCCTATGAGGATCACGGCGCGCGCATGGCGGGCCACGGGCGCGGCCAGGGGCGAGAAGTCCTGCCCCTTGCCGTCACCGCCCAGAATCACCACGATGCGGTGCTCGGCGCCCAGGCCCACCAGCGCAGCCGCCGTGGCGCCCACGTTCGTGCCCTTGCTGTCGTCAAAGTACTCAACCCCGGCCACGCGGCCCAGGGCCTGCACGCGGTGCGGCTCGCCCCGGTATTCGCGCAGGCCATAGAGCAGGGGCGCGAGTGCGGCCCCTGCAGCGCTGGCCAGGGCCAGGGCAGCCAAGGCATTCATGGCGTTGTGCCTGCCGCGTATGCGCAGCGCATCGGCGGGCATGAGGCGCTGGATGTGCAGATCGTCGGCATGCTTGCCCTTGCTGGTCTCGTCCGCCTCATGGGCGCGCACCAGCCAGGTCATGCCGTTCACGGTTTCCAGGCCGAAGTCGCCGGGCCGCCGTGGCATGTCCGCGCCAAAGGTGATGTGGGCTCGCTGCTGGGGTTTCTGGCGCTTGCCCGGCGGCACCACGGGCGCAGGCAGCATGTGCATGACCTCGGGATCTTCGCGGTTGAGCACCATGATGCCGCTGGCCCCGAAGATGCAGGCTTTGGCCTGGGCGTAAGCCTTGGGATTTCCATGCCAGTCCAGATGGTCCTGGCTGATGTTGAGCACCGCAGCCGCCGTCGGCTCGAACAGGCTGGCGCCATCGAGCTGAAAGCTCGACAGCTCCAGCACCCAGGCCCGGGGCAGGGTCTGGGCGTCTATATGCCGGGTCAGCGTGTCCATCAGGGTCGGGCCGATATTGCCCGCAACGGCCACGTCCATGCCTGCATGGGCCAGCAACTGGCCCGTGAGCGAGGTCACCGTGGTCTTGCCGTTGGTGCCCGTGATGGCCAGCACCGAGGGCTGGTAGCCATGGGCCGAGGCCAGGGTCTTGAGCGCCATGGCGAACAGATCGAGCTCGCCGCCCACGGGCAGGCCCAGGGCGCGCGCCGCATCGGCCACGGGCGCGATGCTGGCCGGGCTCAGCCCCGGCGAGCGGTAGACCAGATTCAGCCCCTGGCCGTCAACCAGGGCGGGCGTGAACTCGCCCGCCACAAAGCGCACCCCGGGCAGTTCCTGCATGAGCTGCTGCAACTGGGGCGGGGCCTCGCGCGTATCGGCCACCACGACTTCAGCGCCGCAGCGCCGACACCAGCGCGCCATCGCCAGACCCGAAGCGCCCAGGCCCAGAACCAGTACGCTCTGGCCCCTCAGATGCTGGGGTTGTTCACCGGGCCAGCCTGCGCCCACGGGCGGCAGGGCTTGCTGGGTCTGCTGCGCCTGTATCTCGGCCACGGGCGCGACTTCGGCATCTGCACCGTCGGACAGGCTGGGGTCGGTGAAGATGCGCGCCACGAACTCGGCCGCATCCTTGGCCGCAGTCAGCGTGGACACATCGGGAATGGGCTCGGCAGGCATGGCTGCCGGCGCCGGCTCTGGCTCCTGGGCCTCTTCAGGCAGGGGCTCAGGCATGGCTTCGGGGGCAGGCTCGTCCTCCCCGGGCGCAGGCCTGGATGCTTCTTTTTCAATAGCTTGCAGCGCTTTTCCATCAAGGGCTACAGGCATGTTTCCCTGATATTGCGGCAACGAAGACACCAGCCCCTCCAAGGCCTGGGCCCCGGGCTCTGCAGGCTGCTGCTCAGCGGCCGGCGGGTGGATCTTGAAGTCTTCGGTGTTCATGGTCTCACCTCAGCTTCAGCGTGGACAGGCCCAGCAGGCACAGCAGCATGGTGATGATCCAGAAGCGGATCACGACCTGCGTTTCCTTCCAGCCGATCTTCTCGAAGTGGTGGTGCAGGGGCGCCATCTTCAGCAGACGCCGGCCTTCGCCATAGCGTTTCTTGGTGTACTTGAAGTAGGTGACCTGCAGCATCACGGACAAGGCCTCGACCACGAAGATGCCGCCCATGATGGCCAGCACGATCTCCTGGCGCACGATGACGGCAATCGTGCCCAGGGCTGCGCCCAGGGCCAGTGCCCCCACGTCGCCCATGAAGACCTGGGCCGGATGGGCGTTGAACCACAGAAAGGCCAGGCCCGCGCCGGTCATGGCCGCGCAGAAGATCAACAGCTCGCCCGTCCCCGGGATGTGCGGGAACAGCAGGTATTTGGCAAACCCCGCATTGCCGGTCACATAGGCAAAAATGCCCAGGGCCGAGCCCACCATGATCACGGGCATGATGGCCAGGCCGTCCAGACCGTCGGTGAGGTTGACCGCATTGCTCGCCCCCACGATGACCAGATAGGTGAGGATCACAAAGCCCAGCACGCCCAGCGGGTAGCTGACTTCCTTGAAGAAGGGCACGAGCAGGCCGGCCTTGGGCGGCAGGTCCAGCGAAAAGCCCGACTGCACCCAGGTCACGAACAGCTCGAAGACCTGGGCGTTGGTGTTCTCGGAGATGCAGAACACCAGATACAGCGCGGCCAGCAGGCCGATGACCGACTGCCAGAAGTATTTCTCGCTGGAGCGCATGCCCTCGGGGTCCTTGTTGACCACCTTGCGCCAGTCGTCCACCCAGCCTATGGCGCCAAAGCCCAGGGTGACCAGCAGCACGATCCAGACAAAGCGGTTCGAGAGGTCGAACCACAGCAGCGTGGAGATGGCAATCGACAGCAGGATCAGCACCCCACCCATGGTGGGCGTTCCGCTTTTGACGAGGTGGGTCTCCATGCCATAGCCGCGCACGGGCTGGCCGATCTTGAGCGCAGTCAGCATGCGGATCACGCGCGGGCCGGCCACCAGGCCTATGACCAGGGCCGTGAGTGCGGCCAGCACGGCGCGCAGCGTCAAATACTGAAAGACGCGCAAAAAGCCGAATTCGGGCGACAGACCTTGCAGCCACTGGCTGAGCATCAGCAGCATGTGCTCTCCTTCGCTCTTGCCTCACCGTCACCGCACGCATCTAGCGCCTGCACCACCTGCTCCATCTTCATGAACCGCGAACCCTTGACCAAGACCGAACCCACAGCGGGCACCAATTCGCCAACGGCCTTGAGCAGGCCGGGCATATCCTCGAAATGCGCTGCCCCGGCGCCAAAGGCCGAGACCGCATGCATGCTTTGCTCGCCCAGGGCCAGCACATGCTCTATGCCCTGAGCGCGCGCCAAGGCTCCGGCCTCGGCATGAAAGCGCGGGCCCTGGTCGCCGACCTCGCCCATGTCGCCGAGCACCAGCAGACGCGGCGCCGGCATCTCGGCGAGCACTGCAATGGCTGCAGCCACGGAGTCGGGGTTGGCGTTGTAGCAGTCATCGACCACGCTCAGGCTGCGGCCCCGGACAGCCACGCTCAAGGCACGCGAGCGGCCCGCAACCGGCTCGAAGTCCGTCAGGCCCCGGGCAATCGCGGCCAGAGGAACGCCTGCCGCCTCGGCACAGGCGGCAGCGGCCAGCGCGTTGAGCACGTTGTGCCGACCGGCCACATGCAGGCGCACGGTGGCGCTGCCCCGGGGCGTGTGCAGATCGAAGCTCCAGGCTCCAGCGCTCCAGACGGCTTCGCCCGCGTGCACCTGGGCACCGGCCTCGGCCGCACCGAACAGCAGACAGGCCCGGCTGCCGGCCAGCCCGGCCCACAGCGCGGTATAGGTGTCGCCGGCAGGAAACACGGCCACGCCATCGGCGGGCAGGAAGGAGAGCACCGAGCCGTTCTCGCGCGCCACGGCCTCTACCGTGTGCATGAACTCCTGGTGCTCGCGCTGGGCATTGTTGACCAGGGCCACCGTGGGCCGGCCTATGGCCGCCAGTTCGGCGATCTCGCCCGGGTGGTTCATGCCCATCTCCAGCACGGCCAGGCGGTGGGCGCCCGTCATGCGCAGCAGATTCAGCGGCATGCCTATGGAATTGTTGAAATTGCCGCGCGTGGCCAGGACCTGCGCCTCGCCCACATGGGCGCGCAGTATGGCTGCAATCATCTGCGTGACCGTGGTCTTGCCGTTGCTGCCCGTGACAGCTATCAAAGGAAGAGCAAACTGCGCTCGCCAGGATTGGGCTAGAGCGCCCAACGCCTTGAGACTATCGGGCACTTCTATGCCCGACAGGCCTGCGACCTGCAGGCCGCCATGGGCCACGGCAGCCACCGCCCCTGCGGCCTTGGCCTGGGACAGGAAGTCGTTCGCATCGAAGCGTTCGCCCTTCAGGGCTACAAACAAGTCCCCGACCTGCAGCGTGCGCGTATCGGTGTGCACGCGTGCCAGCACCAGGCCCGGGTCTCCCACGAGCCGGGCTTCGGGGATATGCGCCTGGATCAGCTCCAGCGCTTTTTCCAAGGTCATCATGACCGCTTCTTTCCTTCGCGGGCCGCCAGCGCCTTGTGCGCTTCGGCCATGTCGGAGAACGCATGGCGCTGGCCCGCAGTCTCCTGATAGTCCTCATGCCCCTTGCCGGCGATCAGCACCACATCGCGCGCATCGGCACGTGCAATAGACTGGGCAATGGCCGCCGCGCGATCGGCCTGGACATGCAAGTCAACGCCTTTGTGCATGCCGACCAGGATCTGGTCGATGATGCTCTCGGGCACTTCGCTGCGCGGGTTGTCGCTGGTGACGAGCACGCAGTCGGCATTGTCTTGTGCGGCCTGCCCCATGAGCGGCCGCTTGCTGCTGTCCCGGTCACCACCGCAGCCGAACACGCACCACAGCCGCCCTTGGCGCTGCTGCGCAGCCGGGCGCAATGCGCGCAAGGCCTGGATCAGCGCATCCGGCGTGTGCGCATAGTCCACGGCCACCAGAGGCTGGCCCGGCTGCACGATCTGCTGCATGCGTCCGGGCACGGGTTCGAGCTCGGCGCAGGCCGCCACGGCCTGGTCCAGGCTCAGACCCAGGCTGCGCAAGGCCGCGAGCACGCCCAGCAGGTTGGAGACGTTGTACTGGCCCACGAGCCGGGTGCTCATGCGCAGGCTGTGCCCGGCTTCGACCACGGTAAAGTCCAGGCCTTGCGCACCCAGACGGATGTCCTTGGCCTGCAGCCTGGCCGGGCCTTGCAGGGACACGCTCCAGACATCGATGTCCCTGGAGCGCAGGCGTGCCCACAGGCGTGCGCCATGGGCATCGTCCACATTGATCACCGCCGCCTGCAGGCCGGGCCAGTCGAACAGCGCGACCTTGGCCTGCCAGTAGGCATCCATGCTGCCGTGATAGTCCAGGTGGTCCTGGGTGAAGTTGGTGAACAAGGCCACGCGCATGCGCGTGCCGTCCAGCCTGTGCTCGGCCAGGCCTATGGACGAAGCTTCGATCGCACAGGCTGCCAGACCGGCATCCGCGTATTCGCGGAAAACGCGCTGCAGCAGCACAGGGTCGGGCGTGGTCATGCCTGTGGACACCAGGTCCGGCGGCACACCAACACCTAAAGTGCCCACCAGCGCACAGCCGGTGCGCGCCTGCAGCTTCACATTCGATAGCGCATGGGCGAGCCACCAGGCTGTGCTGGTCTTGCCGTTGGTGCCGGTCACGGCCAGTACGTCGATCACGGCGCTGGGATGGTCAAACCACAGATCGGCAATCTGGCCCGTGGCCGCCTTGAGGTCGGCCAGGGCTGCGATCTGCTCGCCCCCAAAACCAAAGGCCTCGACACCTTCGGCCTCGACCAGGCAGGCGGCCGCGCCGCGCTCAAGCGCCGAGGCCACATGGGCGCGGCCGTCCGTGGCTGCGCCGGGCCAGGCGATGAAGGCATCGCCGGGGCGGATCTTGCGGCTGTCGGTCTGCAGCGTGGCCCCTGAGGCCAGCTGCACTCTCAGCCATTGCTGGGCCTCGGCAGCCGAAGCCAGCAGGCGCGGGGCATGTGCGGTGTTCATGGAAGACGGACTCATAACGCAGACTCCTCCACGGGATTGGCCACGATCAGGGGCTTGACCTCCTTGTCGGGCTGCACGCCCATGAGGCGCAGGGTTTGCTGCACGACCTCGCTGAACACGGGGGCGGCCACGGTGCCGCCGTAGATCGTGCCGGCGCTGGGCTCGTCCACCATGACGGCAACGATGATGCGCGGGTTCTCTATGGGCGCCATGCCCGTGAACCAGGCGCGGTATTTGCCGGCTGCATAGCCCTTGCCCTGCTGTTTGCGGGCCGTGCCCGACTTGCCGCCCACGGAATAGCCCATGGTCTGGGCTCGCTGCCCGGTGCCGCCAGGGGCAGTGGCCATGGCCAGCATCTTGCGCACCTCGTTGGCCGTGCGCGGCGAGAACACAGGCACGCCCACGGGAGGCTCGTTGATCTTGAGCATGGTCGCGGGGATGACCCGGCCTTCGTTGGCAAAGACTGTATAGCTGCGCGTCATCTGCAGCAGACTGGCCGACAGGCCGTAGCCATAGGACATGGTGGCCTGCTCAATGGGCTTCCAGGTCTTGTAGGGCCGCAGGCGCCCGCTGGCCGCCCCGGGAAAGGCGATCTGCGGCTTCTGGCCAAAGCCCACGGCGGAGAACGTCTCCCACATGCTCTGGGCCGGCATCTGCAGCGCAATCTTGGTCGTGCCCACGTTGCTGGATTTCTGGATCACGCCGGCCACGGTCAGCAGGCCCCAGTTGTGGGTGTCGGAAATCGTCGAGCCCGTGACGGTGAAGCGGCCCGGCGTGGTGTCTATGGGCGTCTCCGGCTTGAACTTGCCCGACTCCAGGGCCAGCCCCACGGTGATCGGCTTGATGGTCGAGCCCGGCTCGAAGGTGTCGGTAATCGCGCGGTTGCGCAGCTGCTCGCCCGTGAGGTGCTTGCGCTTGTCGGGCACGTAGCTCGGGTAGTTGGCCAGGGCCAGCAGCTCTCCGGTATGCGCATCCATGATGACCACGCTGCCGGCCTTGGCCTTGTGGGCCAGCACCTGATCCTTGAGCTTTTGGTAGGCGAAGTACTGGACCTTGCTGTCCACGGAGAGCTGGATGTCGCGCCCGTCCTGGGGCGGCACTTCGTCGCCCACGCCCTCGACCACACGGCCCAGGCGGTCCTTGATCACGCGGCGCGAGCCGGGCCTGCCCGCCAGCTCCTGGTCGAAAGCCAGCTCCATGCCTTCCTGGCCATGGTCCTCGACATTCGTGAAGCCCACGATGTGGGCCGCCGACTCGCCCTCGGGGTACTGGCGCTTGTATTCCTTGCGCTGATAAATGCCCTTGATGTTCAAGGCCTGGATCTGCTGGCCCACATCCCAGTCGAGCTGGCGCTTGATCCAGACGAAGGTCTTGTCCTCGTCGGCCAGCTTGGCCATGAGCGCAGGCAGGGGCATTTCCGCAAGGGCCGCGAGCTGCTTGAGCTTGGGCTTGACCTCGGGATCCTCCTGATCCACGTCCTCGGGAATGGCCCAGATGCTCGCGGCAGGCACGCTGGAGGCCAGGATCAGGCCATTGCGGTCCAGCAGACGCCCGCGGTTGGCCGGCAGCTCCAGCGTACGCGCAAAGCGCACCTGGCCCTGGCGCTGAAAGAAGTCATTGCCGAACACCTGCACATAGGCCGCGCGCGCGCCCAGGCCCACAAAGCCCAGAGCCAGCATGGCCACGATCATCTTGCTGCGCCACAAGGGCGTCTTGGATGCCAGCAAGGGACTGGAGGTGTAGAGCACGCTGCGCGTCATGGCGCCCCCCCCGTGCTTGCGTTGTCGCTCACGTACTGGGTGATGGCCGGTGTCGCGGTCTTCATCTGCAGACGCTCGCGCGCGAGCACCTCGATGCGCTGGGGCGTGGCCTGGGCGCGCTTTTCCACCTGCAGACGCTGCTGCTCGGTCGCTAGCCGGCGCGACTCGGCCACGGCTCTGTCGAGCTCGGTGAACAGGCGGCGCGACTCGTACTGGTTATGCACGAGAAACAGCGCACTCGCCATGACGGCCAGCAGCAAGACGAGGTTCAGGCGCAGCATGGGCCCTGCTCCTCGTTCGATGCCGGACCGCAGCCCTGGGTCATACGGCCACCTCGGTACGCTGGGCCACGCGCATCACGGCCGAGCGCGCGCGCGGATTGGCCTGCACCTCGGCCTCGCCGGGCTTGACGCGCGCCAGGGCCTTGAGCCGCATGGGCGTGGGTGCCGCAAACGGAGCACGACGGTCGTAGACCTCCTTGGAGTGCCTGGCAATGAATTGCTTGACGATGCGGTCTTCCAGCGAATGAAAGCTGATGACCACCAGGCGGCCGCCCGGGGCGAGCACGCGCAGGCTGGCTTCTAGAGCCTGTTCGAGCTCTTCCAGCTCGGCATTGATGAAAATCCGAAGAGCCTGGAATGTCCGGGTCGCCGGATTCTGCCCAGCTTCTCGGGTTTTGACAGCACCAGCCACGAGCTGGGCCAGCTCGGCGGTGTTGCGAAGCGGCCCCTGGCTCTCGCGCCTCGCAACAATCGCCTTTGCAATGGGGCCAGCAAACCGTTCTTCGCCGTAGTCACGTATCACCTCCGCAATCTGCTGGACTTCTGCCTGTTCCAGCCAATCCGCCACGCTTTGCCCGCGCGTGGTGTCCATGCGCATGTCCAAAGGGCCTTCGAAGCGAAAACTAAAGCCCCTCTCGGGGTTGTCTATCTGGGGCGAACTCACGCCCAGGTCCATGAGCACGCCCTGCACGCTGCCGTCCGCCAGCTCGTCCAGATGGCGAAAGCCCTGGTGTCGTATCGAAAAACGCGCATCGGTGATGCGCGTGGCTTCTTGGATGGCGTCCGGGTCCTTGTCAAAGGCCAACAACTCAGCCTGTGGACCGAGTCGCTCAAGGATGCGCCGCGAATGCCCGCCACGACCAAAGGTCGCATCCACCCAGCGCCCGGCGATGGGCGCTGGCGCGCCATCGAGCAGCGCGTCCACGGCCTCGTCCAGCAAAACGGTGATATGTTGCAGCGGCTGATTCAAGAGCAAACCCCATTCTTAGAAAGCAAAATCCTGGAAAGCCTCGGGCATTTCCTCCTGCATGGCCTGAGCCTCCTGCGCCTCATAGGTGGCCTTGTCCCAGAGCTCGAAGTGGTTGCCCATGCCTAAAAGCACAACCTCCTTCGTCAGGCCCACGGCCCCGCGCAGCTCGGGAGACACCAGTACACGGCCGGTGGCATCCATGTCCACATCCATGGCGTTGCCGAGAAAGATGCGCTTCCACCACTGCGCCGACATGGGCAGTTGGGCAATCCGCTCGCGAAACTGCAGCCATTCCGTGCGAGGAAACAGCATCAGGCAGCCATGAGGGTGCTTGGTCAGCGTGACCTGGCCCTGGGCCATGGCGAGCAGGGCGTCACGATGCCGGGTCGGTACCGATAACCGCCCCTTTCCATCGAGATTCAGCGATGACGCCCCTTGAAACACGCTTTGCCACCCAGGTCAGTTGAGGCCTTTGCATCCGGCTTTCTGGGGTGCAAAGGCAATTTTCACCACTTAATTGCACTTTTTTGCACTGTAGCAGCAAATTCGTATTACTCAAACTAACAACGAACAAACATTTGCAATGAAATCAAGGACTTAGACGAATATTCAAAAATTGTCTCGACAAAAATTCAAGGCAATACAAGCACTTAGAGAAATCATTGCAAGTGATCTCTTAATGCAGCACCTCAATTGCAACTGTTTAATTCACACGCAAACCAATCAAATCGAGCGACTCTCCTACAAAAAAAGTGACTGCCCGACTAGGCGGGCAGTCACTTCGCAGGAGTTCGGCAGGCGTCTGAATCAGAGGATGTAGCGCGAAAGATCCTCATTCTGGCTCAGCGACTGCAGACGCTGGTCCACATAGGCCGCATCCACGCTGACGGTCTGCCCCGAGAGCCTGGCTGCATCAAAGCTCACCTCATCCAGCAGCCTTTCCATGACGGTGGACAGGCGGCGCGCACCGATGTTCTCGGTGCGCTCATTGACCTCGAAGGCAATCGAGGCCAGGCGCGTAATGCCCTCGGGCGAGAACTCCAGGCTCACCCCCTCGGTGGCCAGCAGGGCCTGGTATTGCTTGACCAGGGATGCATGGGTCTGCGTGAGAATCGCCTCGAAATCGTTGACCGACAGCGACTCCAGCTCCACGCGTATCGGAAAGCGGCCTTGCAGCTCGGGAATCAGGTCGCTGGGCTTGGCCAGGTGGAAGGCGCCCGAGGCGATGAACAGGATGTGGTCCGTCTTGACCACCCCATATTTGGTGGAGACGCTCGTGCCCTCCACCAGGGGCAGCAGGTCGCGTTGCACGCCCTGGCGCGAGACTTCGGCTCCACCGGACTCCTGGCGTGCCGCAACCTTGTCGATCTCGTCGATGAAGACGATGCCGTTTTGCTCGGCATTGGTGATGGCGTGCGCCCTGACCTCTTCCTCGTTGATGAGCTTGGCGGCCTCTTCCTCGGTCAGCAGGCGCATGGCCTCCGCAATCTTGAGCTTGCGCGTCTTGCGCTTTTCCTGCCCCATGTGGCTGAACATGCCGCGCAGTTGCTCGGCCATCTCCTCCATCCCCTGGGGCCCCATGATCTGTACCTGGGGGGCCGCTTCGGCAAGGTCGATCTCGATCTCCTTGTCGTCGAGCTGACCTTCGCGCAGCTTCTTGCGGAACACCTGCCGCGCGGTGTTGTCGGCCACCGCCTCGCCGCTGCGGGCCTGCGGCACGAGCACATCCAGAATGCGCTCCTCGGCAGCCTCCTCGGCACGCAGACGCATCTTCTTCATGTCGGCTTCGCGCGTCTGCTTGACCGCAACCTCGACCAGGTCGCGGATGATGGCATCCACGTCCTTGCCCACATATCCGACTTCGGTGAACTTGGTGGCCTCGACCTTGATGAAGGGCGCATCGGCCAGCTTGGCCAGGCGCCGCGCAATCTCGGTCTTGCCCACGCCCGTAGGGCCGATCATCAGAATGTTCTTGGGCGTGATTTCCTGACGCAAACCATCGGCCACCTGCTGGCGGCGCCAGCGGTTGCGCAGCGCAATGGCCACGGCGCGCTTGGCGCCGGCCTGGCCCACGATATGGCGGTCGAGCTCGGAGACGATCTCCTGGGGAGTCATGGCTGAGGACATGGCAAAAAAATCAGTCAAACATGCCGCCAGCGCTTGACCATCAAGCGCTGACAGCTATCAATTCAGGTGGCTGAACGCTGGATCACAAGGTCTCTACGGTGTGATGCAGGTTCGTGTAGATGCACAGCTCGCCCGCAATCGTCAGCGACTTGCGCACGATCTCCTCGGGAGACAGCTCGGTATTCGTGAGCAAGGCCTTGGCTGCGGAATGCGCATAGGCACCGCCCGAGCCAATGGCCACGATGCCCTGCTCGGGTTCAAGCACATCGCCATTGCCGGTGATGATCAGCGATGCCGAATGGTCGGCCACGGCCAGCATGGCCTCAAGCCGGCGCAACACACGATCGGTGCGCCAGTCCTTGGTGAGCTCGATGGCCGCACGCGTCAGATGACCCTGGTGCTTTTCCAGCTTGGCCTCGAAGCGCTCGAACAGCGTGAATGCATCGGCCGTGGCCCCTGCAAACCCGGCCAGCACTTTGCCGTGATAGAGCTTGCGCACCTTGCGCGCCGTGCCCTTGACGACGATGTTGCCCAATGTGACCTGGCCGTCCCCGCCAATGGCGACTTGCACGCCTTCGGGAGTCTGTCGGCGCACGCTGATGATGGTGGTGCCGTGATACTGTTCCATAAGCCTGCCATATGAGGGCATGAAAGCCGTTCACAAGAGGCTGCAGGCAACTTTCATCCATCATCCACGCACAGAGAGCAAGGAGCCCAAGCGCCTCATCCTCAGGCGGCCTTGTTCCTCAGTCTTTGCGCGGCGCCACACGCGCATACTCCTGTATGCCTATGACGTTGAAGAACACCGCCACCAGCTGATGCAGCTGGATGAATTCCAGTCTGTGGCCCTGTGACTGCATATTGACCGCCCAGTTGAGCACCGAGCCTGCAGCCGCGAAATCCAGGCGCACCAACTGGGAGCAATCAATGCCGACGACTTCGCCAAGCCTAGCCTTTTCCTGAAGCGGCTCCAGCCAGGCACTCGCATCTCCCTCGATCACGCCCGACAGGCCCTTGCTCGCAGCACCGGGCTGCGCCTGCTCGGATTCATGCAGACCGGCCTCGGCCGCCTGTGCCTCGCTGAAGCTGCGGCACAGGGGATCGACCCAGGCAGGGGGAGAGACTTCATAGGTGACACAGTAATCCAGGGCAGCCAGCTCGAAGTCATCGTGCTGGTTGAGCATCCGCAACCAGGCCAGGCGCAGGCGCCACCAAAGGGGATCGACTTCAGGCTCGCCCGAAGGGCTGTGCTCGCAGAGCACGGCCAAAAGATTCGCCGCACCGAGCTGAATGAAGATCCCCTGCTCATCCGCCCACTGGTTGAACAAGTCCTTCAAAGGCTTGACTGCGGCAGTGTCTATGCGCTGCACATGCTCCCAGTTCAGAGTCCATGGCCCGGGCATGCGGCTCTTCGCTGCCAAGAGCGCAACCACGGTCTGGACCGTGATCTGGATGGGCGCACTCCAGCGCATCTGCTTTGGAATGCCCGCCCTTGCAACCGGAGCCGGGGCCAGGCGCGGCATGGCGAACCACTGTGGCGCGGATCGACCAAAGCGGGCCGCAAACTCGACACCGGCCTTGTCGAAAGCCTCCAGACGATCAGCGGCCCGGTACAGATCCAGCAAGGCCAGCCAGATCGGCAGTTGGGATGGTATGTCGCGCTCGGCAATCAGCTTCAACAGAATCTGTTCGACGCTGTCCACATCGCCGTTGGCAAACAGGATGGCCGGCTCCTCAAGATCCGCATCATGCACAAACGGCGCCTGACTTGACTCGGCGCTTTCGGCCGACGCCGCAGCCAAAGGCTGGCCGAAGTCCAGACTCTCCAGCAACGGGGCAGGCGCAGGCGAAGTCGGCTTTTTCGACCCCAGCCCCATGGGCTGGGTGGGAGCAAAAAGCTGCTGGGTCGGTGCAAAGGCAGTTGATGGAACAAACGGCTGGGTCGGCGCAAAGCCTGAGGCATCGCCTGCATGCGCCATGGTCTGCAAGGCCTTGCCTGCCTGGACCACCTCGGTGAGAACAGGCGGCGCCTCTTGCTGACGAAAGGATTCCGGCATGGGGTTGCCCCCCTGAGGCAAGCTCATGGGCGCAGTCACCACTTCCCCGGCGGGTCTGCCGCGCCACCATTGCTGCGACATCTGCGCTTCGATCTCGTCGATCTTCTTGAGCGTGACCGCGCGCTCGCCCGAAGAGGTGCTCAACAGGCTGTTGATCATCTGCTGGGACAAGGGCTTTTGCGAGCCGGAAGCAGGCCCTGCCGCAGCCTGCTGCTGCTGGGCCTGCCGGATCCGGCGCAACTGCTCGAACTCGCGCTTGCGCACAAAGTCGTTGCGGCGCTTGCGCTCCATCATTTCCTTGAGCGCCTGCTTGCTGTACTGACCTTCTTCCTCCTGGCCCAGGCCGTCGAGCTCGGACCAGTTGACCGTGGGGTGGCGCACAAAGCTCACCACCTTGGATAACAGTCCTCCCGCTTTACGGTCCTCTTCTTTAGCCATGCTTCGTCCGTCAGTCCAGCCTTGTAACTATGCCAACTTCTTCAACACGCGCTCAGTCGCCGTACATCTTCTGCTTGAGCTCGCGGCGCTGTTGAGCCTCGAGGGACAGCGTCGCCGTTGGCCGGGCCAGCAGTCGACCGACACCAATGGGCTCGCCGGTCTCATCGCAGTATCCGTAGTCGCCGCTATCTATACGCGTAATCGACTGCTCTATCTTCTTGAGCAGCTTGCGTTCACGGTCGCGTGTACGCAGCTCCAGCGCATGCTCTTCCTCGATGGTGGCGCGATCTGCGGGATCGGGCACGACGACCGTATCTTCACGCAGATTCTCTGCAGTCTCACCGGCATTGATGTGCATGTCGCGCTTGAGGATCTCGAGCTTGAGACGAAAGAACGCCATCTGCTTGTCGTTCATGTACTCGTCTTCGGACATGGCCAGCACTTCGGCATCCGTCAACTCCTCAGCCGACTTGGTCTTCCAGGCATTGGCCAGCTTGGGATCCTGTTTCGTCATACCCGACGAAGGCGTTTGCTTAGTGGTAGGCATAGTGTTGATTTCGCTAACTTGACCCCCGCCGACAGCTTCGGTCGGGGCCATGGATGGTACTGTCAATCGAGACGCCTGGCCCGAAGGCCTTGTTTGGCGCCCGGGCGCTGCAGGTGCTGAGCCTGCCGTTTTCCTGGCTGAGTCCAGGGAGCCCATGGCGGGCCTGCCGCCGGGCATCGAAGAAGTTGCTTCGCAAGTGCCGGCCACCACGGCATTGCCCATCCCACCGGGGGACTGAGCCGCAGCCTCGCGGCCTGCAATCCCAGCCTTGGTAGGCTGCATGGATTTCTTGCTGGATTCGGCTTTCACTTCCTGTCTCCTCACAGTAGCACCGGTCCCAGGCAGGGAATCAGCCCAGTGGGCTAGCCTTGCGGGTTCTCTCTTCAGGGGCGCGATTGTATATAGGCACCAGGAGACCCGGCAAATCGTTGCGGATATCCAACGACAAATTCACCATCACCTGAAACATATGCAATCCCTCTGCACTGAATACCAAGCCATCAGACGCCATCAATCCCCTTAGAGCGTGTTCACGATCTCTACGCAGGCGCGGCACCGAGGAGATCGTAAACACGCTCTTAGCGATCCAGGCCGTCAGGCATAGATTCGCCTTTTATCTTGGCATCAGCCCTGGTAGATCGGGCTAAGAAATCCAAGGCATCAAAACACCTTTAGATACATTGCGGACTTCAGCAGGCCGTAGCACTTTCGTGATCTGGAACAAGCCAAGGGCTCGCAGCCACCGCTGCCAGCCACGGGCAGCGCGCCTGTCAGACCAGGCACTGCTCCAGGCCTTGTTCCAGGATGTCCCGGGGCAGATCTATGCCGATAAACACCATCTTGCTCTGGCGCTTTTCATCTTCGGCCCACTGCGGCCCCAAATCGCTTCCCATGAGCTGGTGCACGCCCTGGAAAATGACTTTGCGCTCCGTGCCCTTCATGTGCAAAACGCCTTTATAGCGCAGCATGCGCGGGCCATAAATGTTCACGATTGCACCCAGAAAATCCTCGAGCTTGGCGGGGTCGAAAGCCCGCTCGGCACGATAGACGAAGCTCTTCACATCATCGTCATGGTGGTGGTGATGCGGGTGCTTGCAGTGCTCGCCATGCTCATGGTCATCATGGGTGCAGTGCTCGTCATGCCCATGCTTGTGATCGTGCCCATGGTCGCAATGGCCATGCTCATGATCGCAATGGCTGTGGTCCGGCTCGTCCTCCTTGAGAAAGTCGGGATCGATATCGAGCTTGGCATTGAGGTTGAAGCCGCGCAGGTCAAACACTTCGCTCAAAGGCACATCACCAAAGTGCACGGACCGAATCGGAGCGCGCGGATTCATGTGCTTGATGCGGTGAATCAGCGCATTCTTTTCCTCTTCGCTGACCAGATCGGTCTTGGACATGAAGATCTGGTCGGCAAAGCCCACCTGGCGGCGCGCCTCCTGGCGGTCATCGAGCTGCTGGTTGCCATGCTTGGCATCCACCAGGGTGATGATGGAGTCGATGAGATAGCTTTCCGCGATCTCGTCATCCATGAAGAAGGTCTGGGCCACGGGGCCGGGGTCAGCCAGGCCCGTGGTCTCTATCACCACGCGCTCGAATTCGATCAGTCCCTTGCGGCGCTTGGCAGCCAGCAGTTGCAGGGTCTCGCGCAAGTCCTCGCGGATCGTGCAGCAGATGCAGCCATTGCTCATCTGCAGGATCTGCTCCTTGGACTCGGTCTTGAGGATGTCGGTGTCTATGTTCTCTTCGCCGAACTCGTTTTCGATGACGGCGATCTTCTGGCCATGGGCTTCGCTGAGCACGCGCTTGAGCAAGGTGGTTTTACCCGAGCCCAGAAAGCCCGTGAGTATGCTGACAGGAATAAGAGACATGATGAACCTATGGACAAAGGGCCGGCTGGCAGCCCGAGAACGGCAATGACCAGGACAAGAGGCTTGCCATGGGCCAGAAAATGTAGCGAGATCGCGAGCAACGGGGTGCTGCACGACACGGCGAATACGCAGGCGTCACCTTAGATGGGGGCTCTCTCCCATGATTCAAGAGCCGGGCATCCTCAGGGACACATCGGCTCAAGAGGCGTCTTTTCTTTTCGCCCGTGGATGAGCACTCTCGTAGACCTGGGCCAGATGCTGAAAATCCAGACGCGTATACACCTGGGTCGTGGCAATGCTCGCGTGGCCCAGCAGCTCCTGCACGGCGCGCAGGTCACCGCTGGACTGCAGCATATGGCTGGCAAACGAATGGCGCAGTACATGAGGGTGGACATTTGCAGAAAGGCCGGCCTGGCGGGCTCTCTGGCGCAGCCGGGACCAGACCGACTGCGCCGTGAGGCGCTCACCTCGCCGCCCGATGAACAGCGCAGGCTCCTGCTGTGCGATGCACTGAGTGGGCTCTGGCAGCCCGATCTCGCGCAGCGCCAGCCAGCGCTGCAAGGCCACGATGGCTGCCGCCCCCACAGGCACGAGACGACGTTTTCCGCCCTTGCCCAGCACATGGGCATCGCCAGCTTCCATGTCCACCCATCCTCGGCGCAGGCGCTCGAAATCCTTGCCGGGCCGCACATCCAGCCCCACGAGCTCGCCCACACGCAGGCCACAGCTGTAGAGCAACTCGGTCATGGCCGCATCACGTGCCTCTATCCAGGGCGAAGCATCCGGGTTGGCAAAGTCTGCCAGTTGCACCGCATCATCCACGCCCAGGGCCTTGGGCAGGGGCTTGGGAGCCTTGGGTCCACGCACGCCCTCCACAGGATTGAAGGCGACCAAGGACTGCTGGGCCGCCCAGCGGAAGAAGCTGCGCCAGCCCGAGACGATGAGCGCAATTCCGCGCGGACTGCGCCCCTGGCTGTGCATCTGGGCAATGAAGCGGCGCAGGTGGGCAGGTTGCAGGCTCAGCAGTTCCTGGCCGGCCGCAGCCGCAAAGCTGCACAGCTTGGTCAGATCCAGCGCATACAGCTCGCAGGTGCGCTGGGCCAGACGCTTTTCCACACGCACATGCTCAAGATAGGAGTGAACTACGCGCGGCAGTTGCGGCCTGGCAGCGTCCTGTTCTTCGCGCGCCCCATCCATTTTGAAAGCCTCAGGCTCTGGCCAGCGTCAAAGGTGCAAGACGCAAGCGCGACAAAGCAGCGCTCGCAAGCGAAGCGATGCGTTCCAGAAAATCCGTGCCCATGGCGGCATCAAAGCGGCCGGGATCATGAGAGCCCAGCACCAGCATGCCAAAGGCATTCGCGGGATTGGCACTGTCGCCGTCATGCAAGGTCAGCAAGGCCAGGGACTGGGCAGCCTCGGGATCGAGCAGCCAGCCCGCAGGCTCGAAGCCCATATTGGGTCCGCAAAACGGCATGGTCAGCGAGGCCGCAAAGGATTTCGCATCCTCGCTCACGCCCATGGTGTAGATGCTGCCGTCATGAAAACCCGCCACATTCCACAGGCGCAGAGCCACCTGGGGCACATCGAATTGGTGCTGCAGGCTGGCCGTAAGCGCATGGGGCAGCTCGCGCAAATCCTGCACCCTGGCCAGAGAGCAGCTCCAGGTATGAAGCCTGTCGGCAATGCCGGTGTTCTCGCTGCTGTAGCGCATCATCTCCATGATGCGCTGCTCCAGCCCCTTGATCTTTTCGCGCAGCATCTCGGCCTGGCGCTCCTGCAGGCTGACGGCGCGCGGCCCATGGCTGCTGACCAGTTGCACACGCGTCAGCAGCTCGGCATGGTGCTCGAAGAACTCCGGATGGAGCAGCAGATATTCGACAATCGTTTCTTCCGTGAGTGCGGTATCGGTGTTGTTATTCATAGCTCGTCTGGAACCTCGATCTGTGCTTCAAAAACAAACTCTGCGGGGCCGGTCATGCGCACCGCATCCTGGTCTCTCCCGCCCCATTCAATCGTGAGCCGGCCTCCCGGGGTATGCACATCCACGCGCGTATCCAGCAAGCCCCAGCCTATGCCCGCGACCACGGCCGCACATGCGCCCGTACCGCAGGCCAGGGTCTCGCCCACGCCGCGCTCATACACCCGCAGCCGGATCTGGGCCCTGTCAACGATTTGCATGAAGCCTGCGTTGACGCGCTGCGCAAAGCGCGGGTGGCGCTCGATGACTGCACCCAAGCGTTCCACCGGGGCAGCCTGCACATCGTCCACCAGCTGCACGGCATGCGGATTGCCCATGGAGATGACCGCTATATTAACAATAGCACCCTGCTCAATCTCATCAAGCACTAGCGGCCATTTTTCCATAAATCCCTGAGTCTCGGGCTGCAAGCCCCGGGTATCGAACGGCACCTTGGCAGCCTGCAGCTCGGGCCGGCCCATGTCCACGGTCACGCGGCCATCCGCATGCAGCTCGGGCGCAATCACCCCGCCCAGGGTCTGCACACGGATCACGTTCTTGCCGGTCAGCCCCTTGTCATGCACATAACGCGCAAAGCAGCGCGCACCGTTGCCGCACTGCTCCACTTCGCCACCGTCGGCGTTGTGGATCACATATTCAAAGTCTATGCCCTGGCCCGGCGAAGGCCTGACGGAGAGGATCTGGTCGGCTCCCACGCCGAAATGGCGGTCCGCCAGAAAGCGGTACTGGGCCGCGCTCAAGCCCAGGCGGCCAGCCGTCTCGTCGAGCACCACGAAATCGTTGCCCGCACCCTGCATCTTGGTAAAGCGGATTTGCATGTTCCGATTATCCCCCGCACATCGCCCCATCAGACGCGGCAAGCCAAGCACCAGGTCAGCGATAAAGCTTTTGCAGAAGCTGCAGCAGCTGCTTTTGCTCGGCCGCGCTCCAGTGCTGGACAGCGGCTTTCTCACTGGCCTGAATCTGCTGCTCGGCCTCGTGCACCAGTCCCTCGGCCTGGGCTGTGAGATAAAGCCCCATGGCCCGACCGTCGCTGGGATGGGGGCGGCGCTCCAGAAGGCCGCGCCCCACAAGCGCGTCGATCATGCCCACCATGTTCGGAGGCAGCAAGTCCAGGGCCGCGCACAGCTGGCGTGAAGTGACACCGGGATTGCGCCCCACGAGCGACAACAGGGAGAACTCGGCGATCTTGAGATCGAAGCCCTGCATGCGGTCTGCGGATACACCCGTCATGGCCAGCGAGGCACGGCGCAGGCTGTAGCCGATCAGGGACTCGAGAAAGCCAGCATCCACCGCCTCCACGGCCTGGGTGGCCGCAGCACGTGCCTTGCCGGCCAAAGCCTTGGTGCGAGAAAAAGAACCGGGGGTCTTGCGAACAGTCATGCGAACCTCGAATGCGAGTGGAGGCCCGGGTCCTGTCCCAGACCCGCCACCAAGGCCATGACAGATACCGGCAGGGCGCTCTTCCTTTGGAGGAATCCGCATCCATGGCATGTCCACCACCGCCAGCCCGCTGCCTGACTCACAGTCCCGGCCGTCCACTCTTATGGGACTTGATTGTGCATGCATCGCGCCCGCCCAGTCTGGGCCCTGACTTCCAACAGTCGCCCAGCCAGGCCTTGATCGCCATAGAAAGCCATCAAAACCACCGGATCTGCAAGATGGCACCCGGTGTTTTCCCGAGGTCAGATTCGACGTGCCGAGGTCTCTTTGGCAACAGGAGCAGCCTGTCTAGTCCCCATAATGGCCATCCATGAATCGCCCCAGCCAGCTCCTGCACCCCCAACGCCAGCCCGTAGAGCCCTTGAAGGCCGCCACCGTCCTGCTCGTGCGCGACTGCGCCGACGGCCAGGGGTTCGAGGTCCTCATGACCCAGCGCTCGCCCAAGGCCAGCTTTGCGCCCACGGCCTATGTGTTTCCCGGAGGGGGCATAGAAGCGCAGGATGCCGAGTCCCAGGCCCATGCCTGCGCGCGCGTCCGCGCGACGCAAGAGCCGCTGCGCATCACCCAGGCCCTGGCCGGGCTGCGCGAGACCTTCGAGGAGCTGGGCATTTTGCTGGCCTATGACACGGCCGGCCACCAGGTCACGCCCCAGGCCCTGGCCGGCCTGGATCGCAAGGCGCCGCTCATTCCCCAATGCCAGGCGCGCGGCTGGCTGCTGGCTGTGGATCAGCTCCGATACCTGGCCCACTGGACGGCCGACCGCGATCTGCCGCGCCGCTTCGACGTGCCGTTCTTCATCGCCCGCATGCCCGAAGGCCAGGAGCCCGAGGCCGACGGCACCGAGCAGTTCACCCCGGTCTGGGTTCGCCCCCTGCAGGCACTGGAGCGCCATCGTGCAGGCGACTTTCCCATCATCTTCCCCACCATACGCACCCTGGACAGGCTGAGCCGCTACGCCGATACACAGGCGCTTTTCGCAGCCCTGCCCGCAGAGGAGCCCTTATGGCGCAGCTGTCCGCGCTCGGGCTGGCTGGCGGGCAGCGATACGCGCTACATGGAGGACGAGCCACCCTATGGCGAGCTCGAAATGGTCTGCCCCGACGGCCAGCAAAAACACCACCTGGACTGGCAGAGCGAGACGGCCGTGCCGCTGCGCAGGAACATTGCACGGCTCACAGCCCCGAATGGCGGCGTGATGACAGGCCCGGGCACGAACAGCTATCTGATCGGCGGTGCAGACACCGGCTATGCGGCCATAGACCCCGGCCCCGCCGACGCGGCCCACATCCAGCGCCTGTTCGATGCGGCCGGCGGCGACATACGCCATATCCTGTGCACGCACTCCCACCCCGATCACTCGCCCGGCGCGCCCCTGCTGCAGGCCCTGGTGGAGAGCTCGGGCCGGCCACGCCCACTCATACGCGGCCTGGCCTCGGCGCCCACGGCACGGCCCAGCGACCACTTCGTGCCCGATAGGGCGCTATCAGATATGGAGCACATAGCGCTCTCTGGCAAAGGGCTGGATGGCGAAATCGTGACACATACGCTGCAGGCGGTCTTCACGCCCGGCCATGCGGCCAACCATGTGTGCTTCGTGCTGCTGGAGGACGGCCTGCTGTTCAGCGGCGACCACATACTCAACGGCAGCACCACCATCATCAACCCGCCCGACGGGAACATGCATGCCTACCTGGAGTCGCTGGACCGGCTCGATGCCCTGTGTCAGCAGCACGGCATACAGCACATCCTGCCGGCCCACGGCCATGTGCTGGGCTGTGCGCGCCAGACCATTGCCCAGCTCAAGGGCCATCGCCTCGCACGCGAGGCCAGGGTGCTGGCCGCCATGGAACAATTGCCGGACGGCAGCGTCCACGACTGGGTGGCCCTGGCCTACGCCGATACGCCCAGGGCGCTGTGGCCACTGGCCGAGCGCTCGCTGCTCGCCCATGTGGAGCGCATACAGGCCGTCCGATCCGGGCGCTGAGCCTTTTTTCGATGAAGGGCATGGCGCTGGCATTAAGCTCGCCACATGCAAGACAAAGACAGCGTTCGCCTGGCCAAGCGGCTGGCCGAACAACAACAGTGCTCGCGCCGCGAAGCCGAGATGCTCATCGTCGCCGGCCACGTACGCGTGGACGGTGAGCTCGTGCAACTGCCCGAGGCCAGGGTACAGCCCGGGCAGACCATCAGCCTCGATCAAAGCGCCAAGCCCGAAGCCGTGCCGCCCGTGACCCTGCTGCTGCACAAGCCTGCAGGCCATACCCAATGGCCCGACGAGAAACCCGGCCGCAAATCCCCGCCCAGCGCCCTGGACCTGCTCACGGCCGAGACCCTGGCCCAGATGGACACGCCTTTTCCAATCAAGGTGCTGGAACAGCACTTCCGCCATCTCCAGGCCTTTCTGCCGATTCCCCTGCCCGCCAGTGGTCTGGTGGTCTTCACCCAGGACAAGCGCGTGGCGCGCAAGCTCGCCGAAGAAGGCCAATGGCTGGAGCAGGAGTGCATCGTCGGCGTGAAGGGAAAAATCGAGGCCGATGGCCTGGAGCTGCTGCAGTCCGGCCTGCCGATCAGAGGCAACCGCCGCATGCCGCCCTGCAAGGTCAGCTGGCAGAACGAAAGCCATTTGCGCTTTGCGCTCAAAGGCATTGCGCCCGAGGAGATCGAGGCCATGTGCGCAGCCGTAGGCCTTGACGTGCTCAGCCTCAAGCGTCTGCGCATTGGCCGCGTCTCCCTGGCCAAGGTGCCCGAAGGTCAGTGGCGCTACATGATGCCCTGGGAGAGGTTTTAACCCCCCTGAGTCGCCTGCGGCGCCTTCCCCCCAGGGGGACGACACCAGCGCGGCGGGGCGGCCCTTGCGCGGTGTCCCTGGTATGGGCTGTGCCGGTTTTACGCGCAAGAACAGTACCAAGCCCCGTAGGGGCACCCCATTCGGAGGGGATTCCGCCAGCGAAGAACGGCCCTTGAAATGCGCTTGCATGTGGAATGCAAACACACAAATGAGAATCATTTCATAGAATGCAGGTTGACTGTGCTGTTCTCTCCCTGTCCGCATGCCTTCGCCCGCTTCTTCTTCGTCTCTGCTGACCGCCTTCCACGACAGCTACCATGAGTTGGTGCGCTTTGTGGCGCGCCGCACCGGGCCGCAGTCTGCGCGTGACCTGGTGCATGACGCCTGGGTCCGCCTGGCCGAGCGCCAACGCAGCGAGGGCCGGCGCCCTGAACCGCCCTCTGGCGAGCACAGCACACCAAGCCCCCAGAACATTGCGCCGCACGCCTATCTCTATACGGTGGCGGAGCACATCGCCATCGACCATTTGCGGCGCGGTCAGCGCACGGCCCAGCGCTTTGACAGCAGCGGCAAAGAAGATGCTCCCGCCTTGGCCGCCAGCCCGGATGTGGCCGACACCCACAGCTACCGCCAGGCACTGGCCGAAGTCGAGCACGCCCTGCAGCAGTTGCCCACGCGCTGCCGCGACATTTTTCTGGCCGACCGCATCGACGGGGCCTCGCACGCCGAGCTGGCAGCGCGCCACGGGGTCTCGGTCAAGACCGTGGAACGCGAGGTCATGCGTGCCATGGACGAGATTGAAGCCGCGCTGCACCGCTGGCGCGGGGACACCGCCGCACCACGCACCGGCCGCCGGCGTGCGCTGTCCAGCCTGCTGGGACTGGCGGGCCTGGGGGTCGGCAGCTCGGCCCTCTGGCTGGGCTGGCGCCAATGGGTGCCCCAGTACCAGCTGCAGCTGGCCACCGCCAAGCGCCAGTTGCTGCGCCAGCCCTTGCCCGACGGCAGCACCCTCACCCTGGATGCATCCAGCCGTGCCGAACTGGCCTATTACGCGGCCCGGCGCCAGGTGCGGCTGCTGACAGGCAGCGCATTCTTTGCGGTCGCCCGCGACACCGGGCGCCCCTTCACGGTGGAGGCCGGCGATGTGCAAGTCACCGTGCTGGGCACACGCTTCGAGGTGGCGCTGGAGGGGGACGCCGTGCTGGTGGCCGTGGATACGGGCCGGGTGCGCGTACGCGACGGCAGCGGGGCCACGCAAGAACTCACCCCCGGCCAGATGCTGCGCCTGCCTGCGGGGCACAGCGCCCAGCCCCAGGCCATCACCGCCGTCGCGCCCTGGCGCGATGGCTGGCTGGACTTTCAAAACACGCCGCTGGCCAAGGTGGTGGAACGGCTTGCGCGCTACAGCCCGCACCCGCTGCGCGTGGAGGCCGATGCCGCAGCCCTGCCCGTGCTGGGCCGCGTGCACACGGCGGCCGTGCCTGGCTGGCTGCAGCTGCTGCCGCGCACCCTGCCCGTCCGCGTGCAGCCAGAGGGTGCAGTGCACACGCTGGTGATACGCCGGCGCGGTTGATCGCGAAAGTGGATCGGCACATCGATTCGCACACCGATTCGCACATTACGCGGCAAAACCGTGAGGGAACTTCGCTACTCGTTCGTAAAGACATGAGAACCCGGCCAACCCGGGATTGTCCCGGCCCAGGCCGAAGCCACCGCACAGGAGTCTCCATGTCTTCACCCTTTCCCCAACCCTGCCTGCCTGCACGCCACCCTATGGCCGCAGCCGTAAGCAGCGTCGCCCTGGCCCTGCTGGCCTGGCATGCACCCTTGCCGGCGCTGGCACAAAGCGCTGCCGCCACGGACATGGCCGCCGCTGTCGATTTCCACATTGCAGCCCAGCCCCTGGGACAGGCGCTGACCCAGCTGGCGCGCCAGGCCGGCCTGCAACTGCTGGTGGCCCCCGAGCTGGTACAGGAGCGCCGGGCACCGGCCGTGGAAGGCCGCTTCACCACAGCCGTGGCCGTGGACCGGCTGCTGCGCGGCAGCGGGCTGGAAGGCCATGTGAGCCAGAGCACGCTGGTGGTCGACAAGCCGGCCGGCACCAGCGCCCTGCCTGAGGTCACGGTCTCCGCCGTGGGTGAAACCACGACCACCGAAGGCTCGGGCTCCTACACCACGGGGCTGATGAGCACCTCCACCAAGCTGCCGCTGTCGATACGTGAAACGCCCCAGTCGCTCACCGTGGTCACGCGCCAGAAGATGGACGACCAGGGCATGCTGTCCATAGACGACGTGGCCAACAGCACCACCGGCGTCACCCTCAACCGCATCAGCGACGACCGCTCCAGCTATTACGCGCGCGGCTTTGCCATCGGCTCCTTCTTGCAGGATGGCGTGCCCATCTCCTATGAAGCCGACACCTCCACCTACGACACCATGGCCATGTACGACCACGTGGAGGTGGTGCGCGGCCCCACGGGGTTGATGACGGGCGTGGGCGACCCATCCGGCACCATCAACTTTGTGCGCAAGCGGGCACCGCGCGAAACCCAGCGCTCCCTCACCCTGCGCGGCGGCAGCTGGAACCAGGCCGTGGGCGAGCTCGACCTGGGCGGCGCCCTCAACGCAGACGGCTCGGCACGCGGGCGCGTGGTGGCCTCGCTGCAGTCGCGTGACCACTTCACCGACGGCTACAGCAGCAAGCGCCAGCTGCTCTACGGCACTGCCGAGCTGGACCTGGGCCGCGACACCACGCTGAGCGTGGGCGGCTCCTATGTCAACGAAGACAACCCCGGCTCTCAGTGGATGGGCGTGCCCAGGGCCTTCGACGGCTCCCCCCTGCCCATCTCCCGATCGCAGCGCTTCTCGCCCTCGTGGAGCAAGTGGGACAAAAAAGAAGTCAGCCTCTTCGCCGACCTGGAGCACCGCTTCGACAGCGGCTGGAAGGCCAGGCTGGCCGCGCGGGCCCTGCAGGCCACGTCGGCACTGGACGGCGCCTACCTGGTCTACGGCGGCATCGACCACCAGGGCCGCACGCTCTACGACGTGGCAGGCGGCCCGTATGACTATGACAAAAAACAGCTCAGCCTCGACGCCTCGGCCCAGGGCCCTGTGCGCCTGTTCGGGCGCGAGCATGATCTGGCCTTTGGCATCAGCCGCCGCACCATACGCTGGAACGACCTGGGCTATAGCTACCTGTCTCCCCATGGCGACTGGCTGATCGCCGAGGGCGTGGACCCGCTGACCTGGAACCCCGATTCCCTGGACCGCTCCAGCCTGCTGGCCGAAGACCTGTGGACCCGCCGCCAAAAGACCACGCTGACCTCGGCCTACGCCACCGGCCGCTTTCTGCTGGCCGCGCCCCTGAGCCTGATTGCCGGCGCCCGGCTGGACTGGTATGACTTCAGCAACGCCCAGCGCCAGGGCAGCTGGAGCAAGGACCGCGCGTTCAAGGAGAGCGCCCATGTCACGCCCTATGCGGCGCTGACCTATGACCTGAACGACAGCCACTCGGTCTATGCCAGCTACACCAGCATCTTCCGGCCGCAGGACTACCTGGATGTCTCGGGCAGCATGCTGCCCCCGGTGGAGGGCCGCAACTTCGAGCTGGGCCTCAAGGGCAGCTATCTGCATGAGCGCGTCAACCTGGCCATGGCCGTTTTCAACACCACACAGGACAACCTGCCTCAGGCGATTGCCGATATTGCGTCGTGCACGGTGGCGACCAATTGCTACCGTTCCGTGGGCAAGGTCAAGAGCCGGGGCGTGGATGTGGACATCAACGGCGAGATCCTGCCGCGCCTGAACGCCGGCCTGGGCTATACCTATACCCAGGCCAAGATCGCCGGCGACAGCACGGATGGCGACCATGGCGCGCCCTATGCCAGCCATACGCCGCGCCACCAGCTCAAGCTGTCGGCCATGTACCACCTGGGTGGAGACCTGGATGCCTGGCGCGTAGGCGGTGGCCTGCGCTACCAGAGCCGGACCACCTCGGAGTCGACCACCCGTGCCGAGGGCTATGTCATGCGCCAGTCCGCCTATGCCGTGGCCGACCTGGTGGTGGGCTACCGCGTGAGCCGGCAGCTGGACCTGCAGCTCAACATCAGCAATCTGTTCGACAAGCACTACTACCAGACCCTGGGCACCAACAACGGCGCCAACTACTTCGGCACGCCGCGCAGGCTGCTGCTGAGCGCCAAGTACCAGTTCTGAGCCCGTTCACCGCCATGTCGGCGGCAGCGCGGATTGCAAAATTCTTTTCAAGCACGCCGCGAGTCTGTGCTTGAAAATGCATAGCAGCCATCGCCCGCACTCCAATCCCTCTCGAACAAAAGGGCTTGGAGTTGAAGCCTGCATGCGCACGGGCAGCTATGAAAGTTGAAAATTTCTTTTCAACTTTCTCCCACGCCCTGGCAAGTCCGTCGCCCTCCTGGGCGCTGTGCTGGAAACAAAAACCGCGCTCCCCATCACGAGGAACGCGGTTTTTTGTGGCATTCAAAGTGTGAAGTCTGCCTATAAGCCGGATTCTGTGTACCGCAGTTGCCTGCGGCATGACCGCCATTACTCTGGGCCGGGTGTCGCCACCACGGCTCGATGCTACCTACCCGCACACTCCGGGGGCCCCGTCAACGTGTGCCTACTTGGTATTGCTGCGCGTAGAGATTGCCCGTTTCACCCCGAGCGGGCTTGCCCGCTCGGGGTGGCTGTGCGGACCCGGCCTAAGCCGGGTTCGGACAGCTTACGCTGCCCTTCCGCCAGCTTTCGCTGGCGCCGCACAGAACACCTCCGGTGGCAAAACCTGCTCGGACTCGTCTCTGTTGCTCTGATCCTCACCTCACGGTGGACAGCCGTTAGCTGCTACGCCGCCCTGTGCAGTCCGGACGTTCCTCCAGTGCCATGTTTCCATGATTGCACCAGCGGCGGTCCAGCAAACTTCACGGCGCGCATTATGTCGTGTTCACAAAGCACTTGCACAGAACTCGCGCCGAAATTGTTCGGGAGGCATCTGGGCTTCGCGCTGGAACATGGCAATAAAGGCCGAAGCCGTGGCATAGCCCAGGTCAAACGCAATCTGCTGCACCGTGTGCCCGGCCTGCAGGCCGTCGATGGCCTGCAGATAGCGCATGCGCTGGCGCCATTCGCCCAGGCTCATGCCCAGCTCGCGCTGGCAGTGGCGGGCCAGGGTGCGCTCCGTCATGTGCACGCTGCTCGCCCACTCGGCCAGACTGCGGTGGTCGTCGGGCGCGGCATACATGGCGTCCAGCACCTGGGCCAGGGCCGGGTGCTGGGCTGCAGGCAGGTAACCGCGCTCCACCGGCGTGGCCTGCAACTGGTCATACAGCACGCGTGCCAGGCGCAGGTCGGCCTCGGTGTCGGGAATGTGCAGATCGCGCTCGGCAAAGTCGGCCAGGATGGCCTTGACGATGGGGCTGATGCGCAGCGAGCAGGCCTGCTGGGGCATGGACTGGCTCAGCGCCGGCGTCAGATAGACCGCGCGGTAGACCACGGCCTGGCGCACATAGCAGCTGTGCACCATGCCGGGCGGAATCCAGATGCCGTACTGCGGCGGCGACACCCAGCGCAGCTGCGCAGTGTCCATGCGCATGCTGCCATGCAGGGCGTAGTTCAGATGGCCCCAGCTGTGGCTGTGGGCCAGCGCTTCGGTATGGGCGCCGAATTCGTCATAGCGAAAGAAGTAATCGCCCTGCACATCCTCCACATCCTGGATGTGCATGAGCTGGTTGCGACGCGGCATATGGATGGCTCCTCCCCAACAAAGGTCCGACTTGCGCTACGGATTGTCTGAAACGAACTATGAATTTCAAGTAAGACAAGTCCATCATAGCCAGCCTTAGAACGTGTGCAAGGTCTCTACGCAGTCGCGTTGGAGCGCAATCGGGATGAGTTCGAGTCGATGGGGCGCAGCTTGCACTCGTGTGCAAGCAAGCGCCAGCGCGATGAAATCGCCCGATTTCGCTCCAACCCTTAGTGCCAGTGGCTTTGCGGGCGGTCTACTGTGTTGCGAATCCTCGCAATAGCACAGCTATTGCTGCGGTATCGCGCCTTGTATCCCATCCCGCAAAGACACTGGCGCGCCGCGAGGAGACTTTGAACACGTTCTTACAGGAGTTGTTTCATGGGGTCTTATCTTTTTCCGCTCTGCGCCGTGCTGATCTGGTCGGTCAACACCGTGGTCAGCAAGCTGGCCGCCGACAGCATAGGCGCGGCCGAGATCGGCTTTTTCCGCTGGGTCGTGGCGGCCGTGCTGTTCACGCCTTTTCTGCTGCCATCCATCTGGCGCCAACGTGCCGACATCAAGCCCATGCTGGCCAAACTCATCGTGCTGGGCACGCTGGGCATGGTGATCTACCAAAGCCTGGCCTATTACGCGGCCCATATGACATCGGCCACGCACATGGGGCTGATCGGCTCGCTGACGCCCATGCTGGTGCTCGCCCTGTCCACCGTCATGCTGGGCCAGCGTCTGAGCTGGGGCGCGGTGGTGGGCTGTCTGCTGGCGATTTTCGGCGTGGCCCTGGTGGTGTCCTCGGGCAATCCGGCCAGCCTGCTGACCCAGGGCATCAACGGCGGCGATGTGCTGATGTTCATCGCCATGCTGTCCTATGCCATCTACAACATTCTGCTCAAGCGCTGGCCCATGCCGCGCCTGGCCACGGTGCAACTGCTGTATCTGCAAATCCTCGTGGCCGTGGCCGCCCAGCTGCCGCTGTACCTGCTCTCGCCCAAGATCGGGCTGAATGCGGCCAATCTGCCGCTGGTGGGCTTTGCGGGCATCATGGCCTCCATCGCCGCGCCCCTGCTGTGGATGCTGTCCGTGGCCCGCATCGGCCCGGGGCGCTCCAGCATGTTCTTCAACCTGACGCCCATCTTCACGGCCATGATTGCCTATGTGGCCCTCAGCGAGCCCCTGGCCGCCTACCACGCCGTGGGCGGTGTGCTGACCATTGCCGGCCTGCTGCTGGCCGAGCTGTGGAAGACGCCATTGCGCGCACCGGCCGTGTCCCTGGCCTCGGGCTCCTAGGCGCGCGCAGGGCGATACGATCATGGCTCCCGCTTTTTTCACAGGAGTTCTCATGAGCCGTCCCGCCCTTCCCCGCCTGGACCAGGTTTCGCAGCAGCTCGCCAGCGGCGCCACCAGCTCGCAGCAGCTCACCGAACAGGCCTTGCAGCGCGCAGGCCAGGGCGAAGGGCCGCGCACGTTCACGCGCCTTTTTCACGCCCAGGCCATGGCCGAGGCCCGCGCCAGCGATGCGCTGCGCGCCGCCGGCCTGGCGCGCTCGGCGCTCGAGGGACTGCCGATCTCGGTCAAGGACTTGTTCGATGTGGCTGGCCACACCACGCTGGCCGGCTCGGCCCTGCTGCGCAATGCACCGCCTGCGGCCGAGTCGGCCCTGGTGGTGCAGCGCCTGCGCCAGGCCGGCGCCGTCATCGTGGGCAGCACCAATATGACCGAGTTCGCCTACTCGGGCCTGGGCCTCAATCCGCACTACGGCACGCCGCGCAACCCCTGGCAGCGCGAGGTGGACGGCGGACGCATTCCTGGCGGCTCCTCCTCGGGCGCAGCGATTTCGGTCACCGATGGCATGGCTGTGGCCGCCATCGGCTCGGACACCGGCGGCTCGGTGCGCATTCCCTCGGCCCTGTGCGGGCTCACCGGCTTCAAGCCCACGGCACGGCGCGTGTCCATGCAAGGCGTTC
This sequence comes from Comamonas composti DSM 21721, assembly GCF_000429845.1. Lineage (GTDB taxonomy): Bacteria > Pseudomonadota > Gammaproteobacteria > Burkholderiales > Burkholderiaceae_C > Comamonas > Comamonas composti. The sequence continues at coordinate 15,284 of NZ_KE386973.1, read as the reverse complement.
TGCCTTTGTCCTCCAGCCTGGACTCCATAGGCCCGCTGGCGGCCAGCGTGCGCTGCTGCGCCACGCTGGATGCCGTGCTCTCGGGCGAGCCTGCACAGGATTTGCAGGCCATGCCCCTGGCCGGTCTGCGCCTGCTCGCGCCCACGAATCTGGTGCTGCAGCGCATGGACGACCAGGTGGGCGCGGCCTACGAGCGCGCGCTCAAGCGCCTCTCGGCGGCCGGCGCGCGCATCACCGAAGCCGTGGTTGCGCCCTTTGACGAGCTGGCCGCCATCAATGCCCAGGGCGGCTTCTCCGCGGCCGAGGCCTGGGCCTGGCACCGCGAATACCTGGCCACGCGCCTGGAGGAGTACGACCCACGCGTGGGCAAGCGCATTCTGCGCGGCAAGACCATGAGCGCAGCCGACTATGTGGACCTGCTGGCCAGGCGCCGGCAATGGGTGGCGCGCGTGGAGCAGCAACTGGCCGCGCACGATGCGCTGGTCATGCCCACCGTGCCCGTGATCGCGCCCAGGATCGCCGACCTGACCGACAGCGACGAGGCCTACTTCGATGCCAACGGACTGATTTTGCGCAACCCCACGCTGATCAACTTCCTGGACGGCTGCGCCATCACCCTGCCCTGCCATGAAGCCGGCCAGGCCCCCGTGGGCCTGAGCCTGGCCTGCGCGGGCGGACAGGACCGGCGGCTGCTGTCCCTGGCGCTGGGCGTCGAGCAGATGGAGTAAGAACGTGTTCACGATCTCTCTACGCAGGCGCGCCGCGAGGAGATCGTGAACACGCACTAAGACCCGGAATCGCTGCGCTTTCCACTCTTGCGCCCATATCGATATAACCAGGCAGGCAGCAGGGGGCATGCACAATGTGTGCAGCAGCGCGCAAGCGCATCTACCGCCCAAGCAAACCATTTCTCCGGAGGCTCGATGAAAGCAGACAACATACTGCAAACGATTGGCAACACCCCCCATGTACGCATCAACCGCCTGTTCGGCGCGGGTGCGAATGTCTGGGTCAAGTCCGAGCGCGGCAACCCCGGCGGCTCCATCAAGGACCGCATTGCGCTGGCCATGGTCGAGGATGCCGAGCAATCGGGCGCCCTCAAGCCCGGCGGCACCATCATCGAGCCCACCAGCGGCAACACCGGCGTGGGCCTGGCCCTGGTGGCTGCAGTCAAGGGCTACAAGCTGATCCTGGTGATGCCCGACAGCATGAGCATAGAGCGCCGCCGCCTGATGCTGGCCTATGGCGCCAGCTTCGATCTCACGCCCAAGGAAAAGGGCATGAAGGGTGCCATCGCCCGCGCCCAGGAGCTTGCAGCCCAGACGCCCGGCGCCTGGATTCCCCAGCAGTTCGAGAACCCCGCCAACATCGATGTGCATGCGCGCACCACGGCCCAGGAAATCCTGGCCGACTTCCCCGATGGGCTGGACGCGCTGATCACGGGCGTGGGCACGGGCGGCCACCTCACGGGTGTGGCCAAGGTGCTCAAGGCCAAGTTCCCGCATCTGAAGGTGTTTGCCGTCGAGCCCACACAATCCCCGGTGATCTCGGGCGGCCAGCCCTCGCCCCATCCGATCCAGGGCATTGGCGCGGGCTTTATTCCCAGGAATCTGGACACCAGCCTGCTCGACGGCGTGATCCAGGTCGAGGCCGAGCCCGCACGCGAATACGCGCGCCGCGCGGCACGCGAGGAAGGCCTGCTGGTCGGTATCTCCTCGGGCGCCACCCTGGCCGCCATCGCGCAAAAGCTGCCCGAACTGCCCGCAGGCGCCAGGGTTCTGGGCTTCAACTACGACACCGGCGAGCGCTATCTGTCGGTCGAAGGCTTTCTGCCCACGGCCTGATCTGCTCTGCGCAGACGAATGCCAGCCCAGGCATTCGCACCCATGACCCAAGCCGCTGCCCCAGCGGCTTTTTTCATGCCCCGGCATGACCATTGATCTTGATAGCTGCCAGCGCTTGCTCTGGCTTGATTTCAAGCATATTCATGTCTGAAATCCATATCCATCAAGCGCTACCAGCTATCTTTTCAATGAATGAAACAGAGGCAGAAAACTGGCTGCACTGGCGCTAACCCCCGAATCCACGGGGGTCATGTCGGGTCCCTGAAATGGCCGGGGCCGGCTCATCTACCATTGGCGTAACCAGGAGTACACAACATCTTGTTCAGCTTTTTTGAAAAACGCGTTCCCCCCTATCCCGGCCACGAGCCAGCCGTCCCGCCCAAGGGATTTTTTGCCTTCATCTGGGCCTGCACCCAGGGCATGCGCGGCTGGATCGGGCTGCTGACCTGCACCTCGGCCCTGCTCGCCGTGTATGAGGCCCTGCTGTTCGCCGTCATGGGCCATGTGGTGGACTGGCTCTCGGCCGTCTCGCCCGCAAGTTTCTGGGCCGAGCAGCGCCCGACCGTGCTCGGCATCGCGGCCTTGCTGCTGTCCAGCGCCGCCCTGCTGGCGTTTCACACCTCGGTCATGCACCAGGTGCTGGCCATCAACTTCCCCATGCGGCTGCGCTGGGTGTTCCACCGGCTGATGCTGGGCCAGAGCATGTCGTTCTATGCCGACGAGTTCGCGGGCCGCATCACCACCAAGATCATGCAGACCGCGCTGTCGGTGCGCGAAGTGGTGTTCATGGTGGTGGACGTGCTGGTGGGCGTGAGCGTCTACATGATCGGCATCCTGATCCTGGCCGCCAGCTTTGAGTGGCGGCTCATGATTCCGTTCGCGCTGTGGCTTGCCGCCTATGTGGCGGCCTGCTTTTACTTCGTGCCACGCCTGGGGAAAATCGGCAAGAGCCAGGCCGATGCGCGCTCCATGATGACCGGCCGCGTGACCGACGCCTACACCAACATCGCCACCGTCAAGCTGTTCGCCCATACGCGGCGCGAGGCCGAATACGCGCGCAATGCCATGGACGCCTTCAAGGTCACGGGCTATGCGCAGATGCGCCTGGTGAGCCAGTTCGAGATCGTCAACCACCTGATGATCACCCTGTTGCTGCTGGGCTCCACGGGCACGGCGCTCTATCTGTGGACGGCGGGCCAGGCCAGCGCCGGCGTGGTCGCGGCCGTGATCGCCATGGCACTGCGCCTCATGGGCTATTCCCACTGGGTGATGTGGCAGATGACGGGCCTGTTCGAGAACGTGGGCACCATCCAGGACGGCATTCTCACGCTGACCAAGCCGCGCACCATCGTCGATGCCCCCGATGCCCAGCCCCTGCAGGTGACCCAGGGCGGCATTGCCTTCGAGAACCTGAGCTTTGCCTACAAGGACGGCGGCAAGCAGGTCATAGACCACCTCGACCTCATGATCCACCCCGGCGAGCGCATAGGCCTGATCGGTCGCTCGGGCGCGGGCAAGTCCACGCTGGTGAACCTGCTGCTGCGCTTTCACGAGCCCCAGGGCGGGCGCATCACCATTGACGGCCAGGACATCAGCCAGGTCACCCAGGACAGCCTGCGCAGCGCCATCGGCATGGTCACGCAGGACACCTCGCTGTTGCACCGCTCCATGCGCGACAACATCCTCTACGGCCGGCCCGACGCCAGCGAAGAGGAGATGCGCGCCGCCGCCGAAAAGGCCGAGGCCGCCGACTTCATAGACACGCTGACCGACCTCAAGGGCCGCAGCGGCTACGACGCCCAGGTGGGCGAGCGCGGCGTCAAGCTCTCGGGCGGCCAGCGCCAGCGCGTGGCGATTGCGCGGGTCATGCTCAAGGACGCGCCCATTCTGCTGCTGGACGAAGCCACGAGCGCGCTGGACAGCGAGGTCGAAGCCGCGATCCAGCAAAGCCTGGACGGACTCATGCACGGCAAGACCGTGATCGCCATTGCCCACCGCCTCTCGACGATTGCGGCCATGGACCGGCTCATCGTCATGGACCAGGGCCATATCGTCGAACAGGGCACGCACCAGCAACTGCTGGAGCTGGGCGGGATCTACGCCAAGCTGTGGGCCCACCAAAGCGGGGGCTTTCTTGCCGAGCCCGACACGGCCTGATCCGCGCGGAGCACAGCACCATGAGCATTGAACTCAGCAAGGACGCACGCCAGCAGGCCATTGCCTCCATAGAACGCTACTTCCGCGAAAACATGGACGAGCCCATAGGCAACGTCACGGCCGGCGCCCTGCTGGGATTCTTTCTGCAGGAAATCGGCCCCAGCATCTACAACCTGGGCGTGGCCCATGCCCAGGAGCACATGCAAAGCCGGCTGCAGGAGCTCGACTACGAGGTTCAGGAAGAGGAGTTCTCTTACTGGAGCCAGCGCAAGAGCCGATAGCGCCCCGCCCCGGTTGCTGCCAGGCACGAAAAAGCCGCAGGTCCATGCCTGCGGCTTTTTTCATGGGAGCGGCTCGGCCGGTCAGCGCACCGCGTCCCCGAGCGCCAGGCCCTCGCGGCGCGGGTCGGCCCCGCCTTCGAGCTGCTGACGGTTGTTACGCCGCACGTTCAGAATCGTGCCGATGCCGCTGGACTGGGCATTCACCGAAACCTCATGCCCCATGGCACGCAGCCCCTTGACCAGGGGATCCTGGCTGCCGTTGTCGGTCGCGTTGATGTTCGGATGCTCGCCGCCCACATTCGTCACCGGGCTGTTGGTCGCACCAAAGTCCACGAGGGATGTGGCCTGCTGCGCATCCAGCCCCCAGTCCAGCGCGCCCACCAGGGTCTTGGTCACGTACTGGATGATGGTGCCGCCGCCCGGCGAGCCCGTGGCCATCTTGAAACTGCCGGCGCTGCCATCGGCCTGCATGTCGAACACCAGCGTGGGCGCCATGGAGCTGCGCGGGCGCTTGCCCGGCTGCAGGCGGTTGGCCACCGGGCCTTCGGCCGTGCGAGGCTCGGCCGAAAAGTCCGTGAGCTGGTTGTTGAGCACAAAGCCGCGCGTGACATGGAACGAGCCCATGCTGGACTCCACCGTGGTCGTCATGCTCAGCGCATTGCCCTTGGCATCGACAATGCTCACGTGCGTGGTGCCGGCCTCTTTCACCGGCACCACGCCCAGCGCAGGCAGACCGAAGCTGCCGGCCTGGGCCGTGCCCATGCTGCGGCTCGAGGAGATCAGTCCCGCGCGCTGGCGCAGATAGCTCTTGTCCAGCAACAGGCTGGGCGAGCCGCCGGGCAGAGGCACGAAGTCGGTATCGGCCACATATTTGTCGCGGTCTGCATAGGCCAGGCGCAAGGCCTCGCTGACCAGGTGCACGCCCATGACCGAGGGCTTGCCGCCCTCGCCATCGATGGCCGTTGGCCGGTAGGGCTCGAGATTGAAGTTCTCCAGAATGCCCATGGCCTGGGACACGGCAATGCCGCCCGAGGACGGCGGCGGCATGGAGCAGATCACATAGCGCGCGCGATAGCTGGTGCAGATCGCCTCTCTGCGCTTGGCCTGGTAATTGGCCAGGTCCTGCACCGTGGTCTTGCCAGGCGTGATCGCCGAGCCATCGGCCATGCTCTGGCTCACGCCGATCTTGTCCACCATGGCGCGCGCCAGATCGCCGCGGTAGAAGGCATCGGCGCCGCCGCTCGCAATGCTGCGCAGCGTATCCGCATAGGACTGGTTCACGAAACGGCTGCCCAGGGGCCAGGGCTGGCCCTGGGGATTGAAGAAGACCTGGACCGCATCGGCATCGCGGCGCAAATCGTCCTTGGCGCCTTCCAGCGCCGCTGCCATGCGGCCGCTGACCACAAAGCCCTGGCTCGCGAGATCGATGCCGGGCTGGAACAGCTGGCCCCAGCGCGTGCGGCCATAGTCCTTGTGCGCCATCTCCAGCATGCGCAGCACGCCCGGCGTGCCGATCGAGCGGCCGCTGGCCCGGGCCGAGGGCTGGGGCGGATTGTGGTTGCTGCCATCGTCCACATAGCGCAGATAGTTCTCGGTGGCCGCTGCCGGCGCGGTCTCGCGCCCGTCATAGGCCAGCACCTTGCCGCTGGCGGCATCGCGGTACAGCATGAAGGCGCCGCCGCCTATGCCGCTGGACTGGGGCTCGACCAGGCCCAGCACCATTTGCACGGCCACGGCCGCATCCACGGCCGAGCCGCCCGACTTGAGCACCTCGCAGCCGGCCTTGGACGCCAGCGGATTCGCCGTGACCACCATGTACTTCGCCGCATGCACGGCCTTCTTGCCGACCCGGTAGCCCGAGGAAGGCTCGGGCGCGGCCGGATCGCCGGGCAGGCCCGAGCCCACGACCACGCTGCCGTCATCGGTGGTGATGGCGCAGGCCTGCACATCGTCGCGGTCGTCCGAACTGATTTCAACCACGCAAGAGGAGAGCAGCAAGGGCGCAGCCAGCGATGCGCCAAGCCAACAACGTGGCCAGGAGAATGGAGATGCCATGGGGGCTTTCCTTGAGAAAACTGGTTGGAGGCAATTGCACAAAACACCGAACCCTAGCAGCAACCGGCACCGAGACTTGTGGGTCAAGGGCTTGACTGCGGACCGCACATCATCGGGCTTGATCCAGTACATACCCAAGACAATTGCAAGAACATGTGACATCCTCATCCGAACCGTGGCATTTGCCTTCATTTTTCCTGGGCTGCAGCCCGGACTTAGGATCACAGCCCTTGCCCTGCCGCCTGCCTGCGCTAGCATCGCAGCCCCATTCTTTTGCTTGATCACTACAAGCCATGATTCGCATCTCTGAACTCAAGCTGCCGCTCTCGGCCCTGCAATACCATCCCGAAAATCACAGCGAATACCATCCCGGCGAGCAGCTCTCGGCGATGGCCGCAGCGCTGCTGGGCATCCAGCCTGCGGCCATTGCCAGCCTGCATGTGCACAAGCGCAGCTTCGATGCACGCAAGTCCGAGCTGCTGGCGGTCTACATCGTGGACATCGTTCTCGCCGACGAGGCATTGCAGGCCGGGCTGCTGCAGCGCTTCGAGCAGCACCCCCATGTCCAGCCCACGCCCGACATGCGCTGGATTCCCGTGGGCCAGGCACCTGCGGATCTCGAACAGCGTCCCGTGGTCGTGGGCTTCGGGCCCTGCGGGATTTTTGCGGCCCTGGTGCTTGCGCAAATGGGCTTCAAACCGATTGTTCTGGAGCGCGGCCGCGCAGTGCGCGAGCGCACCCAGCACACCTGGGGCCTGTGGCGCAAGCGCGAGCTCCAGACCGAGTCCAACGTGCAGTTCGGCGAAGGTGGCGCCGGCACCTTCTCCGACGGCAAGCTCTACAGCCAGATCAAGGACCCGCGCCACCTGGGGCGCAAGCTCATGCAGGAGTTCGTGGCCCATGGCGCGCCGCCGGAGGTCCTCTATGCGGCCCACCCCCATATCGGCACCTTCAAGCTCGTCAAGGTGGTCGAAGGCATGCGCGAGGAGATCATCCGCCTGGGCGGTGAGGTCCGCTTTGGCCAGCGCGTGAGCGACCTGCAGCTGCAAGAGCACCATGGCCAGCGCCAGCTCACAGGACTCGAAGTGCTGGACCTGGACAGCGGCACCACCTACTCCCTGCCCACACGCCACGCGGTGCTGGCCCTGGGCCACAGCGCGCGCGACAGCTTTGCCATGCTCTACGAGCGCGGCGTGCAGATGGAGGCCAAGCCCTTTTCCGTGGGCTTTCGCATCGAGCATCCGCAAAGCGTGATCGACCGTGCGCGCTGGGGCCGGCATGCCGGCCACCCCCTGCTGGGCGCAGCCGACTACAAGCTGGTCCACCATGCGCAAAACGGCCGCCCCGTCTACAGCTTTTGCATGTGCCCGGGCGGCACCGTGGTCGCAGCCACCAGCGAGCACCAGCGCGTGGTCACCAACGGCATGAGCCAGTACTCGCGTGCCGAGCGCAATGCCAATGCAGCCATGGTCTGCGCCATCGACCCGGCCGACTACCCGCGCGATGCGGCCAGCTTTGCCTGGGCCTTCGAAGGACGCACCCATGGCGTGGAAAAGCTCGGAGAGAACGAACTCCATCCTCTGGCCGGCATCGTGCTGCAGCGCCAGCTGGAAAGCGCCGCCTATGCGCTCGGCGGCGGCAACTACAACGCCCCGGCCCAGCGCGTGGGTGACTTTCTTGCCGGCAAGGCCTCGGCCGAGCTCGGCGAGGTCCTGCCCTCGTACAAGCCCGGAATCACGCTCACCGACCTGCGCCAGCTGCTGCCAGCCTACGCCATCGAGGCCATGCAGGAGGCCTTGCCGGCCTTCGGCAGAAAGATTCGCGGCTACGACATGCCGGACGCCTTGCTCACGGGCGTGGAAACACGCACCTCCTCGCCGGTGAAGATAGGCCGCGGCGCCGACTTCCAGAGCCTGAACACGCTCGGCCTCTATCCTGCGGGCGAAGGCGCAAGCTATGCGGGCGGCATTCTCTCGGCCGGCGTGGACGGCATCAAGGTCGGCGAAGCCGTGGTCTGCAACATCCTGGGGCTGGAGATCCCGTCCTCGGGCGTGCGCGGATCGGGTGCAGCAGCCTAGAATCCGGCCGCACACCTCAGCCTCTCATCGACAAGCCTATGCATTCGCTCCTGGACTCCATCGACGACAACTCGTGGATATTGCTGGCCTGCATCTTCACAGGCCTGAGCCTGGCGGCCTTTCTCGGCAAGTACACCTGGGGCAGGCGGTACAGGCACGAAGCCGCTGCCGACGACGAGCTCAAGATCGTGCTCGGGGCCACGCTGTCCCTGTTCGGCCTGCTCGTAGGCTTTATTCTTTCGTTTGCGATCAGCGGGCACAACACGCGCACCGCTGCCGAGGAGAACGAAGCCATTGCCATAGGCAATGCCTTCCAGCGCGCAACCTTGCTCGATGCCGCCCACCAGGAACAGGCGGCCAGGCTTTTGCAGAACTATCTGAGCCTGCGCATACAGTTCTTCGAGACCATGGACGAGCCGGAGCGCCTCAAGGTGCGCATGGAGTCCATACAGATGCAGACCCGCATGTGGCATTTGATCAGCCAGATAGCCAAGGCCAGGCCCGACCCCGTGATCGCCACGGCCCTGAATGCCGTCAACGACCTCTATACGGCCCAGCAAAAGACCATGTCCAGCTGGCGCCACCAGATACCGCATGCGGCCTGGGCGATTCTGATCCTGTTTGCCGTGTGCTCGAACTTTCTGATCGGCTTCAACATCCGCGGCCGGCGCGGCAGCAATGTGCTGATCCTGACCATTCCTGCGATCACGGCCATCACCTTGTTCATGATCGCGGAGATCGACGTGCCCGGCAAAGGCATGATCCACGTACAGCCCGACAATCTGCGGGCCGTACGCGTCACGGTCGCCAATGGCGGCCTGGTGTCGTGAGCGGACGCAGCCTGGCTCAGCGGTTGCGCTGCAAGAAGTCCACAGCCAGGGCTGCCAGGGAGCGGGCCCCTGTGGGCAGCTGCTTTTCATCTATGTCGAAAAGCGCCGAGTGGTTGGATGGAGCATCCACATGGCTCTTGCCCTCGGGCGGCGCGCCAAGCACGTAGAAAAAGCCCGGAACCTCTTTCTGGAACTCCGAGAAGTCCTCTGAGCCACTGACCTTGGGAATGACAAAGGCCCTGCCCTGAGCCGCGAGCTGCAGGGCCGGCAAAGAGGCGGCAGTCAGCTGCTCATGGTTGACCGTGACCGGATAGGCCACGGGGCCGAACTTCACCTTGGCTTTGGCACCGCTGGAGGCAGCGATCTGCTCGGCCGTCGCGACAATGCGCTTGTGGGCATCCCCGCGCATGTCTTCATCGAAGGTACGCAGGGTGCCCAGCATCTCCACGTTGTCCGAAATGATGTTGTAGCGCGTGCCACCCTGTATCGAGCCTATGGTGAGCACCGCAGGCTCGTGGGAGATGTTGAGCTGGCGGCTGACCACGGTTTGCAGGCCCAGCACGACCTGGCTGGCGGCAACCACGGGGTCCACCGTGTTCCATGGCGCCGAGCCATGGCCGCCCCGGCCTTCGATCTGTATGGAAAAACTGTCCGATCCCGCCATCAGCGGACCGCTGCGATAGCCCAGGGCCCCCGAGGGCAGCGAAGCCGTGATGTGCAGCCCGTAGATCGCATCCACGCCCTTGAGGGCTCCGTCCTCGATCATGGCCTTGGCGCCGAAGCTGGGCACATTGCCCTGGGCGTCGGCCTCGACGGGCGCGCCCTCCTCCGCCGGCTGGAAGATGAACTTCACATTGCCGTGCAGGCTCTTGCGCATGCCGGCCAGAGCCTGGGCCGCGCCCATGAGCATGGCCACATGGGCATCATGCCCGCAGGCATGCATGACCGGAACCTGCTTGCCCAGATATTCGGCCCTGACCTTGGAGGCAAAGGGCAGGCCGGTCTTTTCCTCCACGGGCAGTGCATCCATGTCGGCACGCAAGGCCACGGTCTTGCCCGGCTGACCGCCGCGCAGCAGGCCGACCACGCCCGTGCCACCAACGCCGGTCTGTACCTCCATGCCCAGGCTGCGCAGATGCTCGGCCACCAGCCTGGCCGTGCGCTCTTCCTGGCCCGACAGCTCGGGGTGCTGGTGTATGTCGCGCCGCCATTCGACGATCTTCGAAGCCAGCGGCTGTATGGCCGCATCCAGGGCCGCAAGGCCCTGGGCATCCAGGCCCTGGGCGGATACGGAAAGGGCCAGGCCGCTTGCAAGCAGGCCCACGGCCCTGGCAATCAAGAAAAAGTGCATGGTCATCGCCTCAGCAGAAACAATATGGCTGCATGCTAAGAGCAAACACCGGCCCAAAAGTCCTGCGCGCGACACTCACGGGAAACCCCTGACGCCCCTCAAGGCCTGCTCAATACCCCTTGGAACGGTCCACCAGATTCAGCAGGGGCTGGCCCGCGCGCAGCCGCACCAGATTCTCCAGACACTGACTGGCAATGGTCTGGGCCGAAGCCTGGGCCGCGATGTGCGGCGTCACGAAGACCTTGGCATGGCGCCACAGGCCATGCTCGGGCGCAGGCGGCTCCTGGGTCAGCACGTCGAGGGCCGCACCTGCGAGATGGCCCGAGTCCAGCAGTTGCAGCAAATCCTCTTCCACGACCTGTTCGCCGCGCCCCACATTGATCAGATAGGCGCCCTGGGGGAGCAGGCCCAGACGCTCGCGGTCGAGCAGGCCATGGGTCTGGGGCGTGAGCGGCAGGGCGCAGACCAGGATGTCGGTGCGCGCCAGCATCTGCGCCAGCCCCTGCTCGCCGCTGCAGCAGGCCACGCCCGCGAGCTGCCGCGGACTGCGGCTCCAGCCCGCGACTTCATAGCCTATGGACTGCATGACGCTGGCCACATGTGCGCCGACCTGGCCCAGGCCCAGAATGCCGACCCGGCATTGCCCGGCCGGACGCACGGGACGGCGCAGCCACTGGCCCTGGGCCTGCTGGGCATCGAACAGCGCCAGCTCACGCGTATGGCGCAGGGTCACGCCCAGCACGTACTGGGCGATCTCCACATGCTGCTGGCCGTCCACGGTGCGCGCCAGCGGCAGGCCGGCTGGCAGATCCACCGCCAGCAGCTTGTCCACACCGGCGCTGGGAGCGCACAGCAGTTGGAGCCCGGGAAAGGCTTCGAGCACGCCGGGCTTAAGGCTCCAGGCCAGCATGATCTCGACCTCATCCGCAGGCGCCTCTTCGCGATGCGTCCAGACCTTGACCTCGGGCGCCTGGGCGCGCAAGGCCGCAGCAATGGGCTCGCCCATGCTCGGGTGGATGTTGACCAGAATTCCCATTCATTTCTCCAAGACCCCGGGCGCAGCACGCAGCCCGCAAAGCTGCAGGGAAAAGCGTCCAGCGTCCCGGGAGAGGTTTCAGTTTCTGTAGCTGGGGTCCAGCTTGTCGAGTCGGCGCAGCAGCCCTGGCCAGGCCAGACCCGAGCCCTTGCCCTTGGTCACCTCACGGGACTGCTGGCCAGCGCTTGCGAGGATTTCGCCGGGGATGCGCGTCAGCGCGCCCCCCCCGGACTGGGCCAGGATCTGGATCTGGCAGGCACGCTCCAGCGTATACATGGCCAGGAAGGCATCGGCCACGCTGCGCCCGCAGGTCAGCAGACCATGGTTGCGCAGAATCAGGCTGTTGCTCTGGCCCAGGTCGGCCACCAGACGCGGCTTTTCATCATCGCGCAGGGCCACGCCCTCATAGCCGTGATAGGCCAGGCGCGCCAGGGGAAAGATGGATTGCTGGGAGATCGGCAGCAGCCCCTGCTCCTGCGCGGACACGGCCACGCCATGCGGCGTATGCGTGTGCAGCACGCACTGCACCTCGGGCCGGCCTTCGTGTATGGCGCTGTGGATCACAAAGCCTGCGGGGTTGACGTCGTACTCGGTCTCCATCAGCGGCCGGCCTTCATGGTCGACCTTGACCAGGTTCGAGGCCGTGATCTCGTCGAACAGCATGCCGTAGGGGTTGATCAGAAACTGCGCCTGCTGCCCCGGCACGCGTGCCGAGATATGGGTGAAGATCAGGTCGTCCCAGCCGAAGTGGGCCACCAGCCTGTAGGCTGCGGCCAGCTCGATACGGGTCTGCCATTCCTCATCCGTCACCTGACGGCGCACCTCGCTTGTCGCGCTATGGTCTTGCATGTCGGCTCCCCAAAAGATCAGCTTTTCACATATTGCTCGCGCAGTTCGCGCTTGAGCACCTTGCCGATGGCGCTGCGCGGCAGCTCGTCCACCAGGCGCAGATCCGCAAGACGCTGGGTCTTTCCGGCCCGCTGGTTGTACCAGCCCATGATCTCCTCGGGCTGGCCAGCCTGCTGCGCGCGCGACACCACAAAGGCCACGGGCGTCTCGCCCCATTGTTCGGAGGGCACGCCGACCACGGCCACGTCCTCCACCTGCGGATGGGCACGCAGCTGGGCCTCCAGGTCGCTGGGGTAGATGTTGAAGCCGCCGCTGATGATCATGTCCTTGCGCCGGTCGAACAGGGTCAGAAAGCCGTCGGCGTCGAACCGTCCCACATCGCCCGTGCGGATGAAGCGCTTGCCCGTGGCATCGAACCACTCGGCTTCGCGCGTCTTCTCGGGCTGGTTGTGGTAGCCCGTCATCATGCTGGGCGAATGGCCCACGACCTCGCCGGCCTCGCCCGGCGCTACCTCGCGCCCGTCCTCGTCGATCAGGCGCATATCGTGGCCCTCCACGGGCTTGCCCACGGTATGCAGCTTGTCGGGATGCTCGCGGGCATCCAGGGTGCAGGTGCCGCCGCCTTCGGTCATGCCATAGAACTCGGTGAGAGAGCCGGGCCAGCGCGCGAGCACATCCGCCTTGAGCTCGGCGCGAAACGGCGCACTGGTGCAGAACTTGGCCTGGAAGCTCGACAGGTCGTACTCGCCGAACTCGGCCAGCGCCATGATGCGCTGGTACTGCACGGGCACCAGCATGGTGTGGGTGGCGCGGTGCTGCTGCGCCAGTTGCAGGTAGCGGGCCGCATCGAACTTCTTCATGAGAATCACGCGTCCGCCAAAGCCCAGCGTGGGGAAGAACACCACCAGGGTGGTGTTGGAATACAGCGGCGTTGCGAGCACGGTTGTGCCCTCGGGGCTGTAGCCGTGAATGCCGCCACGGTTCACATGGGCCCAGCGCATGCCGTGCGACTGCACGATGCCCTTGGGCGTGCCCGTGGTGCCCGAGGAATAAATGATGTTGAAAGGCGCCGCAGGCTGCACTTCCACAGGCTGGGGTTTGGCACCCTCGGGCGCAAGCCAGTCCTCGAAGGACTGGGCGCCAGCAGCATCGTCCAGGGCAATGCACTTGAGGCCGCCATCGGCGGGGCGCAGATCCTGCGCCGCACGATCCAGGAAGAGATGGCTCGCGTCGGCATCGCCCAGCATGGAAGCCAGGCTCTCGGCCGTGGAAGACGGCGCCAGCGGCGCAACCACCACGCCCGCACGCAAGGCTCCCAGAAACAGCGCCGCATAGCGCACGCAGTTCAAGGCACAGATGGCAATCGCCTGGCCCGGCTGCAGCCCGTCACGCTGCAGGGACGCGGCCACGCGGTCCATGAGCCGGTCCAGCTGCGCATAGCTCAAGGTCTGCTCTTCGTCGATGAGAGCGATATTCTCCGGCCGCTGCAGCGCATGCTCGTGCACCAGGGCGCTCATGGAGATGAAAGGTGTATCGGGGGTGATCGTGGAAAAGCTCATGGCAAGACAAACAAAAGAAGGCTTCAAAAACCCGCTGCCCTCCTCCGGTGGCACAGGGGCGCCCAGAAGGAACAGGGACTGCGCCGAACCAGGCCTGGCTCGGCGTCGCTCAATCAGTCATTCAGCCCCAGGGACTGCACGATGGCCTTTTCCTGCGCGAAGTTCTTGACTGCAAACTCCGAATAGGCCTTGTGGTCACGGTAGTCCGTGCGTATGCCGTAGTTCTTGATCACGCGCTGCATCTCGGGGTCCTCGAGCGCGGCCTTGACCGCTGCATCGAGCTTTTGCACGATGGCCTGGGGCAGGCCCTTGGGCCCTGCCAGGCCCAGCGGAGAGGGCACGACCACATCGTAGCCGGCCTCCTTGAAGGTGGGCACATTCGCAAACGCCGGCGGGCGCTGATCGGCCGCAATGCCCAGGGCGCGCACCTTGCCCGTTTCCATGAAGTTCAGAATGCCATTCGTGCTCACCAGGGTCTTCACATGGCCGCCCAGCAAGGCCGTCGTCGCCTCGGAGTCGCCCTTGTAGGGCACATGGGTAAAGCTCACGCCTGCCGCCTTGCCCAGTTGCGCCATGACCACCTGGTTGCCCGTGAACTTGCCGGGGGTGCCATAGTCCACGCCGTCCTTGCCGGACCTGGCGTGATCGATCACGTCCTTCACGGTCTTGAACGGCGAGTCCGCAGGCACGGCCAGGATGAAGTCATAGGCTGTGAACGAAGCGATATAACTCAGATCGCGTATGGGGTCGTACTGGGTCTTTTGCACATAGGGCTGGCGGAACACGCTGACCGGCACCAGAGTGAGCCGGTAGCCATCGGGCCTGGTGCGCATCATCTCGACCACGCCCAGCGTTCCGCCCGCACCGGGCTTGTTGTCCACGATCACCGACTGCTTGAGCTGCTTGCCCAGACTCATGGCCAGTGCCCGGCCCACCACGTCCGTTGTTCCACCAGGCGCATAGGGCACGATGATGGTGATGGCCTGGTTGGGATAGTCGGCCTGGGCCTGAGCGGCCAGGCTGCTCATGGCGGCAGCCGCTGCCACGGCAATTGCAAGAATTCGGCGCTTCATGGATGTCTCCTTGGTTTTTTGTCACTCGGCCCCGCCGGCACAGGCTCTGCGGGGCCATGGCATCGTCGATGCCTGCGCGTTTGTTTACAGCGCCTGGGTCATCTCGGGCACGGCGGCGAACAGGTCGGCCTCCAGCCCGTAGTCGGCAACGCTGAAGATCGGCGCCTCGGG
>NZ_AUCQ01000018.1 GCF_000429845.1 Comamonas composti DSM 21721 | reverse complement strand
AAAAGACCCCGATCACGGCGGCGGTGTAGACGGCAAAGCTCAGCATCGTGGCCCAAAGCACGCCTTGCGCTTTGGGCGCAGGCCATAGCAACGCCAGCAACACCGTGGCAGCGGAGGCTAATGCGTAGCCGCCCAGCGCAGCAGCAGCCACCCGCGATGCAACGGACCAGCGATAGGCGGCGGTCAGTGTGGTGAGCTTGCTCATACAGCCTCCTTGCCCAGCGCCGTCTGGGGCATGTGTTGCGCAGATGCCTGAGTGGGTATTACGCGTCGGCGGACCTTCACTGCCATCACGGCGAAGACAGCGGCCAGCGCCAGCATGCTCAGATCAAACCCCGCGAACACCCAATCACTCGCCAGCAGGCTTTGACCCAGGTGGCGGTTGGTGGTCAGTGCATTGAGTACCGGCACCAGTGCGTAGGCCAGGCTGCAACCCCACAGCAGCTCCACCCAGGCGCGTGCCAGCGGACGGGCCAGTGCATAGAACAGCGTACCCAGCCATACGGCAAACAAGGCGTGCAACTCCCAGGCCGCGCGGTCTGCCATCTCTACCGACAGCAGCCGGTTGGCCCCGAAATACGCGGCCACTGCCAAGGGCAGGCCGGCGATGGTGGCGACATTCAGGCGCTCGACCAAGCGCAGACCCAACGACTCACTGCCTTCGAGGCCTGCCGCAAGGTGGCGCTTGCGTCGCTTGACGGTCCACAGCACGAGGCCCGTGCCGATCATGGCGCAGCCCAGCAGCCCGACCACGAAATACAGCCACCGGCCCCATATGCCAGCAAACAGGCCTTCGTGCAGGTTCAGCATCACGCTTTGCGTGCGCACTGCCTCGCCACCCACGCGCGGCTCCGCAGGCAGCGCCTGGCCGGTAGCCGCGTCGAAACGCAAGGTGGGCGGGTTCCAGATATCGAGACTGCCGCCGTTGGCGCGGGCGATGGTGATCTCGGTGGGCTCACCCTCGTGGCGCTCGATGGTCAGCGAAGCCACCTGGCCCTCTCCCCAATGCTCCCATGCCTGGGTCACCAGCGCCGCCACGTCGGTTGCAGGCAGGGTGATGGCCACATGCTTGTGGCCATCACGTTCAAAAAGTTCATCGTAGAAGGATTCATTGCCCGCCGGCCCGCTGCCATACAGCAGTTCGCGCCCTGCAGGCATGTAGGTGAACAAAAAGAACACCAGCCCGCTGTAGGTGATCATCAGGAAAAACGGCAACGCCATGACGCTGATGGCGTTGTGCGCATCCAGCCATGAACGCTGCCCCTTGCCTGGGCGGAAGGTAAAGAAGTCGGCAAAGATCTTCTTGTGTGTGATGACCCCGGTGACGATGGCAATCAGCATGAGCATGGTGCACACGCCGACGATGCGCATGCCCCATTCATAGGACATGTAATGCAGCACATAGTGCATGCGGTACAACCCATAGCCGCCTGCCGTGGCCCGCGGCTCGGGCTCGCCAAGCCGGACCGCTCCCGTCAAGGGGTCGAGCCTCTCGGTGAAGGAAGCGCCAAACTCATGACCCGGCTCGGGTACCTGCTGCCAGCGCACGCCGAACTCCTGCCAGGAGCGCCCACCAGCAGACGCGTGCGGCAGCGTGATGCGCCAGCTCGACGCCTCGGGCGCCATCTGTTCCAGGCGTTCCAGCCCCAGGGCCGTCATGCGCCGCAGATCCTGCTGCGCATGTGGCTGCGGCTGTACGAGCGGCTGCTCCGGCCGCATCCAGCGCGTGATTTCGTGCTGGAAATAGCCAGCCGTACCCGTGACGAACACAAAGAACAGCAGCCAGCCAACGACAAGGCCGCTCCAGGTGTGCAGCCAGGCTGCGGATTGACGTAAAGAACTTCCCACTGATACCTCTGCCTTAGGTCGAATTGCACTTACTTTCTTGCCAGCACGGGTCTGCAGGACGTGACCCGGCAGCGAACCTGAGCCCGTGCGGAACCGCCCCACCCGACCTGGCCCATGGCGCAGGCCCCTGCACACATGCCGACCGGCACGGGGCGCGCCGGGAAAGCGCGACCGCCCGGCCTCCATGACAAGGCGGCGAAGAAGACTTGCGTTCAGTAGTCATAGCGCAGGGTCACCGCGAAGCTGCGCGGAGTGCCGACGAAGACGCCGCCGTAATTGTTGTTGGTCGGAATGGACTGGTAGTAGTGCTTGTCCAACGCGTTGCGCACGTTCAGCTGCAACCGCAGGTGGCTGTTGAACTCGTAACCCGCATGCAGATTCAGCAGCGTGTAGCCGCCCTGGTGGATGTGAAAACCCTTGCCCTTGTGGAACATTGCGCTCTGGGCCTGTACGCCTGCGCCCACGCGCCACCGTCCGCCGGGCAGGCGAAAGTCGGTGGACAGCTTGAAGACCTTGCGCGGCAGGGTTGTGTTGTAGTCCTTGCCCGCATCTGGGCCAGCCACGTACTCCGGGTCGCTGAAGGTGAAACCGGCGGCGATATTCCAGCCAGGTGTGGGCGATCCCGTGACCTCCAGGTCGATGCCACGGTTGCGGACCTTGCCACCCTCTGTGTAGCAGCGGGTGCTGCCGCTCAACCCGCAGGTCGAGGGCATGCTCAGGGCCACCGGCAGGTTGAGCTGTTCGGTCTGGAACACGGCCAGTGCAGTCTGCAGGTGGCCATCAAAGAACTGACTCTTCACGCCGGCCTCGTAGTTCCTGCCTTGCACCGGGTCGAGCAGGCCGCTCGGGCTGTAGTACTGCTGGATCGAATAGATATCGGTGTAGCTGGCGTAGAGCGCATGCGCTGGGCTCAGGTCATAGACCACACCCGCATACGGAATGAACTGCCGTCCGGAGTCGAAAGAAGCGGTGGTGTACGGGCTGCGGGAGGAATAGTCCGACCAGCTCAACCGAGCGCCGACGATGAGGCTCAACGCGTCGGTGGCGCGCAGGCGGGTGGCAATGGACGCACCCTTCTCATTTCTCTCCAGCGCATAGGCGGTGGGCGTGCTGCTGAAGCCCGGGTTGCGGATCGAGGAGAAGTCGAAGCCGTTGATGTCGATCCTCTGCGAGCCCAGAGGCGCATAGATGTCGTAGTCGAAATTGTCCCTGCGGCTGCTCAGGCCCAGCATGAGCTGGTGCTGACGGCCGAACAGCGTGTAGGGGCCGCTGGCATGCAGGTCGAAGGCGACCTGCTTGTCGGTGTACTCCGCATCCACCCAGGACAGCTCCTGGATGCTGCCCGAAACCCGCGTGGGGTAGCTGGCAACGAAGCTGGCCTTGGAGCGCACCGCGTTGAAGGCGGCAGTCAGGTTCCAGCCGTTGCCCAGGCGATGCTTGACGTCGCCAAAGACGGTGTAGTTGTCTCGATTGAGGTGAGCGTCCGGGCCTGCTTGCGAAACCGAGCGGCCGAGTTTGTAGAACGAGCCATCTTCTCGCGTGTTGAGGCCGCCCCAGTCATAGCCCTGGTGGTTGTCGCGCTGCGCGCTGAAGCCGAGGCTGGCCGTCGTGGCGGTGCCCAGATCGGCCTCGACGATGGCATAGAGCATCCGGTTGTCGGCCTCGGCCCCCTGCTTGAAACTGTTGGCCTGGTTGTTGAACAGCACGGCGCGACCGCGCAAGGTGCCTTCGGCATTGAGCGGACCCGACACGTCGAGCTGGGCCCGGTAGTCCGCCCAGGAGCCGGCACCAACCTCGGCACTCATCTGGAACTCGCGCGTGGGCCGCTTGCGCACCAAGTTGATGACGGCCGATGGATTGCCCGATCCCTGGAGCAGGCCATTGGCGCCGCGCACTACCTCCACCCGGTCGTAGATCGCCATGTTGTTGAGCGACATGGCATCGGCGGAAAAGCTCTCTGCCATGCTGGTGGACAGGCCATCGATCTGCAGGTCGGTGACTTGGAAGCCGCGCGAATAGAAGTACGAGCGCTCAGTGCCCAGCTTGCTGTAGGTGACGCCCGGGAGATTTTCAGTCACATCGTCGAGCGATTGCATATTGGCATCGCGCATTTGCTGCTGCGTCACCACGCTGACGGATTGCGGCGTTTCCCGAATGGACAGGTCCAGTTTAGAGGCAGTGCGCATCCTGCCCGCAGTGTAGGAGCCAGTCCCTTCGGTGGCAGTGTTGTTTTCGGCTTGCGCCGTCACTGTCACAGTACCAAGCGTCATAGCCTCCCCCCCTGCTCCTGCAGCTTTGATAACAATCGCACTCCCGTCTTGAACGCCCACAAGGCCACTGCTACCCAACATACGATCCAACGCCTGGCGCGGTGTCAAATTGCCAGTTACAGGCGGAGAGGTTTTTCCACTAACCAATGACGGTTGAACAATGAGCTGCAAGTGCGTTTGCAGTGCCCAATCGCTCAATGCCTGGGCCAATGGCTTGGATGCAATATTGAATTGAAGCGGAGCAGCAGAAAGAGCCGGTGCCGAGCCTTGGGCATAGAGCGAAGACCCAGCCAATGCCAATGCAGCGGCCAGGGCAAGCGGCGCAGGCCGCAGGGGAAAGCGAGACATCAATGTCCTCCGATGTAAAAACGAATGGTTCTTACTTATGAAGACGAAGGACCTGCGAAATACCCTAGTTCCGCAGCAAAAAATTTGCTGAAAGAGCAACGCGCGCTCGACGCGGTTCAGCGCATGGCGATTTCCCAAAAGCCCTGCCCCACCTCTTTCAGGCGCACGGGTAGCGATGCGGGCAGCACGCGCTGGAAGGTGGATAGATCTGCAGGATCGAACACGCCAGTGATCGGCAAGGCTGCTACGGCCGGATCATGGATGACCAGCCGCACATCGACATAGCGCCCAAGTTCCGCCAGTGCGACGTCCAGCCGCTGACTATCGAAGCGCACACGTTGATTCCGCCAAGGAGCCACCTCAGCAGAAGCGACAGGGCGCACAGCAGCCAATCCTCCATCGCGATCACTGGTGACTTGTTGTCCAGCGGAGAGCATCACGACATGGCCGGCCCCCCCCGCTTGTGCGACACGCACTTTGCCTTCCTCCACAGCAATGCGCACTCCCGCTTCGCCCGGCAAATCTGGGATGTATCGCACGGCAAAACGCGTCCCCACCACCGTCACGCGCACGGGCCCTGCCAACACATCAAACGGCATCGCCGGGTTGGAACTCACCTCGAAGATGGCCTGGCCTTCAAGCAACCTCACTTCGCGCCGGTTGCGGTAGTAGGAGACTTCTAGCCGAGTCGCTGCATCAAGGCGCAGACGAGTGCCTTCAGGCATCGTTGCCTCCAATTGCTGCCCGCGTTTCGAGGCCAACGACTGAACAAAGCTGGGTCTTGTCTGCCAGTGCTGCCAGGCAAGACCACCTGCGCTTGTAGCCACTGCGGCTATGGCGGCCATGCCTAATACTGGCGCCAAAACTCTGCGACGCGTTGGCCCGCTCTTGACGACTGCTTCAGTCTCAGCACGGTCATTTGTCGATTTGCCAGACTGGATGGCCTCGCGCGCAGCGCCACTCGCGGCTTCCATGGCCTGGTCGTATGCCAGATTGCGTTGCAAAAGCGCCTTCATGTCTTGCGAAATGGTGTCGAAAGACTGCCACTGCGCTTGCCAGTGGTCGAATGCATCCCGGTTCGACGGTGCGGCATTGAGCCATGCTTGGAATAGCAACTCATCTTGCACGCTGAATCCTTGGCCCCGCCGCCGGACGAACCAATCCAAGGCGTCTTCCCGAGCAGAAGTGCCGTTGGTGGTAGGAGGCAGAGATGGTGTCATGGGACTTTGTTTCTTATTTAGGTAGACGTGTCGCGGGTCAGATACCCTAGGTTGGCCGCCGGATGCAATCTTTGCTCAGCCATGTTTGGAACGATTCAGTTTTTTGCGCGCTGTGACCATTGCGCCTGGAGTTCCTCGGTCTTGCAAACGGATGCGCTCACAGACATCAAGTGCATGCTTGATGTGTTGCTCAACCGCCTTGACGGAAATGCCCATGCGCTCTGCAACCTGCGAGTAGGTCATGCCCTCAAAGCGGTTGAGCATGAACGCCTCTCTGCAACGCAGAGGCAGCCCGTCGATGGCCGCGACCAAACTTAGTATGCCTTGCTGCGAGGCCAGTGCTGCCTCGGGCTCCAGTCCCATAGGTCCTGGAGCATCTATAGGTTCGTCATCCGTCAGGGGCACTTCCACGCCATCTCGGACAATATTGTGCCGCTGGTGGTCGATGGCAAGATTGCGGGCTGTCTGATAGAGAAGCGCCCGCCCGTTGTTGATGGCAGTACCTGAGGCTTGCGCTGCATAAATGCGCGCATAGGTTTCCTGCGTCAAATCGGCCGCGACGGAACGATCCGCCACCTTGCGGGACAAAAAGTTCAGCAGATCACGGTAATAACGCTCAAGCACGACTCGACCAATGGGAAAAGGATGGAAAAATTCCCTTCAGCAATTTGGCGTCGAGATGTGGCGATGGCTGAACCTGTGCCCGCTTGTAACTGGGAATCCTTCTCATTATCTGCCATACAGCATCTCTGATGACGCTATGGCCCGTGTGCTTGGCTTTTGCTGCAGACCCAGTGCTGTTGCGTGGCGCTCTCTTCGCTCAGTTGCCCGCGTGTTTTGGCTATCAAAACAGCCTCAATTTTGAGAGTGCTGCACATCAGATTTGAGGCCGCCCGCAAATCGCAACTTCAGAGGGCAACGACCATCGATGGCGCACACTGCAAAGTCGGCGTGCGCTCGCCCAGCGCAGCATCTTCAATTAAGCCGGCTCCGAAAAAGAAAAAGCCCTGAATGCGAACACTCAGGGCTTAGATTCTTGGCGGAAACGGAGGGATTCGAACCCTCGATGAGGCTCTACACCCCATACTCCCTTAGCAGGGGAGCACCTTCGGCCACTCGGTCACGTTTCCGGCTTGGCGCTATTGTAACGCGCTTTTTTGCCAGTTTTTGGCGAAACTGCAATCTTATGCGTTTTCTTCGGTTTTATCGAGTCCGAACGCCGTGTGCAGTGCGCGCACGGCCAGTTCCAGGTACTTCTCGTCAATGACCACCGAGGTCTTGATCTCCGAGGTGGAGATCATCTGGATGTTCACGCTCTCCTGGCTCAGCGCGCGGAACATGGTGGAGGCCACGCCCACATGGCTGCGCATGCCTATGCCTACGATGCTGACCTTGGCGATATTGGGGTTGCCCACGACTTCGGAGGCGCCCAGGGCCGGCAGGACTTTTTCGCGCAGCAGTTCCACAGCGCGCTGGTAGTCGCCCTGGCTCACGGTGAAGCTGAAGTCGGTCTTGCCGTCCTTGCTGATGTTCTGGATGATGACATCGACCTCGATATTGGCCTCGGCCACGGGCCCCAGGATGCTGTAGGCGATACCGGGGGTGTCGGGCACGCCGAGCACGGAGATCTTGGCTTCGCCGCGGTTGAATGCGATGCCGGAAACGACGGCCTTTTCCATTTTTTCGTCTTCCTCAAAAGTAATCAGCGTGCCGGACCTGGCCTCTTCCTCGACGTCTATGTCCCAGGGCGTGAAGCTGGAGAGCACGCGCATGGGCACTTTGTACTTGCCGGCAAATTCCACGGAGCGGATCTGCAGCACCTTGGAGCCAAGGCTGGCCATTTCCAGCATTTCCTCGAAGCTCACGGTGTTCAGACGCTTGGCCGCAGGCACCACGCGCGGATCGGTGGTGTAGACGCCGTCCACATCGGTATAGATCAGCACTTCGGCGGCCTTGAGGGCTGCGGCCACGGCCACGGCCGAGGTGTCGGAGCCGCCACGTCCCAGCGTGGTGATATGGCCGTTGGGGTCTATGCCCTGAAAGCCCGTGATGATGACCACGCGGCCTGCATCAAGCTCGGCGCGCACGCGCTTGTCGTCTATGGACTCGATGCGTGCCTTGGTATAGCTGCTGTTGGTATGCACCGGCACCTGCCAGCCCGTGAAGCTGATGGCCGGCAGGCCCTCGGCCTGCAAGGCGATCGCCAGCAGGGCCGACGATGCCTGCTCGCCCGTGGCGGCCAGCATGTCGAGCTCTCGGTAGTAAGCGGATTGGGCGTGGCTGGGTGCCAGTTCACTGGCCAGGCCCAGCAAGCGGTTGGTTTCGCCACTCATGGCGCTGGGGACGACCACCATCTGGTGGCCCGCCCTAGCCCATTTGGCCACGCGCTTGGCGACGTTGCGAATGCGCTCCGTGGAGCCCATCGATGTGCCGCCGTATTTATGAACGATCAGTGCCATTGGATAGTAGGGGGTGACGAAACTGCTTGCCACGGCGCTGAGGACAGAGGTTCTGGCGCGCCGCCGGTTTTCGTACGAAATTAGACCAAAACCTGGGAATTGTACCAATCGAGAGCGCTTCCGCAGCGCTGCACAAACCCATGCCCGAGCTTGAGATGGATGCGGTGGCCGCGCGTGCGGCAGGCGGCTATCTGCAGCAGCAGTTGATCGAGCTGGGCAGCCGATGGCGTCGTGCCGTGCACGCTGCGCAGCCAGTGGCGCAGTACATTCGCCTGGCGTGCCGCGCTCAAGGCCTGCAGCGACTTGATCTGCGGCGGGCTGCCCACGGTGGCCAGATCGTCCCGGGCCAGCTCCTGCAGCAGCTCGGCGGCCTCGGCGCAATGCCGGCTGCTGCGTGCAAGGGTTGCACGAAACTGCGGAAACACCTGCTGCAGCGCGGGCAGCAACCGGGCGCGGATGCGGTTGCGGGTATAGCGTTCGTCCACATTCGTCGGGTCTTCAACCCAGCCCTGGCCCTGAGCCTGAAGCCAGGCACGCAGCAATTCGCCCCGCACTTGCAGCAAAGGGCGGTACCAGTCCAGGTCCGCCCGCTGCCAGTGCGCCGGCATGGCGGCCAGGCCGGCCACGCCCGCACCACGCGACAGCGC
Organism: Comamonas composti DSM 21721; assembly: GCF_000429845.1. Taxonomy (GTDB): domain Bacteria; phylum Pseudomonadota; class Gammaproteobacteria; order Burkholderiales; family Burkholderiaceae_C; genus Comamonas; species Comamonas composti. Next base: position 103,464 of record NZ_AUCQ01000018.1, on the reverse strand, counting down.
CAGCAGCAGCGTCTCCACCTGATCGTCCGCATGCTGGGCCAGGGCCAGGCTTTGCACGGCCGCCAGCGCCTGGCCCCGGGCATCGGCCCAGGGCTCGCGCGCAGCCTGGATCAAGGCTGCATAGCGGTGCTGGCGCGCTGCATCCTCGGGGCTTTGGCCTGGCTCGTTGCGCGCATCCACATGGCAGATCTTGAGCGGCACCGCGTGCTGTGCGCAAAAGTGCCGGCACTGGGCCACAAAGCCCTCGGCCGCACTCTGCAGGCCGTGATGCACATGCACGGCCACGATCTGGCCCGGCCAGCGCCGCACGCAGGCCAGCAGCAAGGCCGTGGAGTCGGCACCGCCGCTGAAGGCAACGGCCAGCGGCAGCGCCGGCGCAAAGCTGCGCATGGCGCTCTCCACGGCCGCAGATGCGGCCTGCTGCAGTTGCGGCGACGGGTTCATGCTCAAAGACCACCTACCAAAAAAAGGAGCTGCTAGCGCCTGCCAGTGCTTGATTTCAGCTTCAAACCTATCTGAAACCCAATACAGGCAAGCGCTACGCGCTTTGATTTTTAAAGCTGCCAGTCATAAAAGCGTGTTTACGATCTAAGACAACGGCTCCCTGGGGAGCCGTATGTGCATCAAGGCCGCGCATGCGCTGGGGGCCTGGATTTCGATACCGGCCGCTCAGCGGCTGTCGGCCTTGGTGTCCGTGAAGCGGCCATAGCTTTGCAGGCGCTCGTAGCGGCGCTCCTGCAGCTCCTTGGGCTTGAGGTCGGCCAGCTGGCGCCAGGCATCGCCCAGCGCACGCTTGAGGAAGGCGGCCATTTGCTTGGGATCACGATGCGCGCCGCCCACGGGCTCGTTGACGATCTTGTCCACCAGGCCCAGGGCCTTGAGGCGGTGCGCGGTAATGCCCATGGCGTCGGCCGCATCCTGGGCCTTGTCGCCGGTCTTCCAGAGGATGGAGGCGCAGCCTTCGGGGCTGATCACCGAGTACACCGCGTATTGCAGCATCAGCACCTGGTCGGCCACGGCAATCGCCAGCGCGCCGCCCGAGCCGCCTTCGCCGATGATGGTGGTGATGATGGGCGTTTGCAGCTGGGCCATCTCGAAGATGTTGCGGCCAATGGCCTCGGACTGGCCGCGTTCCTCGGCATCGATGCCGGGGAAGGCGCCGGGGGTGTCCACAAAGGTGAACACGGGCAGGCCGAACTTCTCGGCTGTCTTCATGAGGCGCAGCGCCTTGCGATAGCCTTCGGGGCGCGTCATGCCGAAGTTGCGCAGCGTGCGCTCCTTGGTGTCCCGGCCCTTTTGATGGCCCATGAGCATGCAGGGCTGGCCGTTGAAGCGCGCCAGGCCGCCGACGATGGATTGGTCATCGGCGAAATGCCGGTCGCCATGCATTTCCACAAAGTCGGTAAAGCAGTCGCGCACGTAGTCCAGCGTATAGGGCCGCTCGATGTGGCGCGCGATCTTGGTGATCTGCCAGGGCGTCAGATCGCTGTAGATGTCCTTGGTCAGCTGCAGGCTTTTCTTGCCGAGCTGCTCGATCTCTTCCGAGATGTCGACCGCGCTTTCGGTTTGCACATAGCGCAGCTCCTCGATTTTGGATTCCAGCTCCGCAATGGGCTGCTCAAAATCCAGAAAGTTTTTTTTCGCCAACGTATTTCTCCTTGCCCCGGTCCGGCTGGTTCAGCGCGCAGATCCCGGGAAGCGGGTTTGAACTGAGTCTTGCACGGCCTGCGCATCTCTGGCGCAAGCCCATCTTGTCTAAGTGGCCGGCAGTGGTTCGAGCGAGCGCCAAATATACCAAGTCGCAACCGTGCACCAGGGCTTCCAGGCCTCGGCCACTTCGCGCGCCTCGCTGCGGCTTACGGGATCTCCGGAAAAATAATTGCTGCTGATGCCCGAGATCAACCCTGCATCATCCAGGGGCAGGACATTGGGCCGCTGCAGGTGGAAGATCAGAAACATCTCGGCCGTCCAGCGTCCCACGCCGCGAATCGACATGAGCTCGGCGACGATGGCCTCGTCCGTCATGCCTTGCCAGCCCTCCTGGTGCAGGCGGTGCTCGGTGAAGTGCAGTGCAAGATCGACCAGATAGTCGATCTTGCGCGCCGAAAGCCCTGCGGCGCGCATATCGTCGACCTTGAGCTTGAGCACCAACTCGGGCGTCATCTGCGCCGGCAGGGCTGTGAACCTGTTCCACAGCGCCTGCGCCGATTTGGCCGAGATCTGCTGCCCGACCAGGGAGCGCGCCAGCGTGGCAAAGGCATCCGTGCGCGGCTTGGGCGCCAGATGCGCAAAACGCGGAATCAAGCGCTTCATGACCCGGTCGCGGCGCATGAGCTGGCGACAGGCATCGGCCCAGTAGGCCGGCACATCCTCGGGCAAGGCCAGCTTGATCGCGGATGCGCTGCTCTTGGCAGCCGGCTTGGCTGCGGCGCCCATGGGGGCCACGGGCAAAGGCTCGGGCTGGGCCTCGGGCACGGGCAGATCGACGCCCAGTTGCAACTGCTCGAATTCGGGGGGATGCGGTAGCTTGGCAGGAATCATCAAGCCACCTCGGCGCACAAGGCGCTGTACAACAGACTAGCCATGCAGATCAGACCTTGGTGGCCGCCTCCCAGGTGGTTCCTGCGGCCGAGTCCTTGAGGACAATGCCCTGCTCGAGCAAGTCCTTGCGTATGCGATCGGCCTCGGCCCAGTTCTTGGCAGCCTTGGCCTCGGCACGCGCTGCGATCTGCTGCTCTATGGCCTGGGCATCCACGCCCCCGGCACCGGCCTGCAGAAAAGCCTGGGGATCATCCTGCAGCAGGCCCAGACAGGCGCCCAGGGCCTTGAGCAGGCCCGCAAGCTCGGCACTCTTGCCGCGGTTGACCTCGGCCGCAAGATCGAACAGGACGGCCACGGCTTCGGGCGTGCCGAAGTCCTCGTCCATTGCGGCCTTGAAGCGTGCCGCAAAGGGATTGCTCCAGTCAATCGCCTGCTCGTGCGCCGTGACCAGGCTCAGCGCCGTGTACAGGCGCTTCAAGGCGTTGCGTGCATCGTTCAAATGCACATCGCTGTAGTTGAGCGGGCTGCGGTAATGGCTGCGCACGACAAAGAAACGCACGGTTTCGGCATCGAACTCCTGGAGCACGTCACGTATCGTGAAGAAGTTGCCCAGGGACTTGGACATCTTCTCGTTGTCCACGTTGATGAAGCCGTTGTGCATCCAGAAGGCCGCAAACGGCTTGCCGGTCGCGGCCTCGCTTTGCGCGATCTCGTTTTCATGGTGCGGAAACTGCAGATCGGCGCCGCCGCCGTGAATATCAAAGCTCTCGCCCAGCAGCTCGCAGCCCATGGCCGAGCACTCGATATGCCAGCCGGGGCGGCCTTCGCCGAACGGGCTTTGCCATTTCACATCGGCGGGCTCCTCCACCCTGGAAGACTTCCAAAGCACGAAATCCAGGGGATCGCGCTTGCCGTCCTGCACGGCCACGCGCTCGCCCGCATGCAACTCGTCAAGCGACTTGCCCGAGAGCTTGCCGTAGCCCGGGAACTTGCGCACCGCATAGTTCATGTCGCCATTGCCTGCCTGATAGGCGAGGCCCTTGGCCTGCAGCGCGCCAATCATGGAGAGCATCTGCGGCACATAGTCGGTGGCACGCGGCTCATGGTCGGGCCGGGCAATGCCCAGGGCATCGGCATCCTGGTGCAAGGCCTCGATCATGCGGTCGGTCAGACCGCGAATCGTCTCCCCGTTCTGCACCGCGCGCTTGATGATCTTGTCATCGATATCCGTGATGTTGCGCACATAGGTCACGCGGTAACCGCTGGCGCGCAGCCAGCGCTGCACCACGTCGAAGGCGACCATGGAGCGCGCGTGCCCCAGGTGGCACAGGTCGTACACCGTCATACCGCATACATACATGCGAACATGACCAGGCTCGATCGGCGAAAACGCCTCCAACGCACGCGACAGCGTGTTATAGATACGCAAACTCATGGATGTCCATTAGGGGGAGACAGGGGCCTGGCACAAGGCGCTTGCAGCACGCCATCAGGCCCCGAAGCACCGAGGAATGCCTGCGACAAGCAGCTTCGCGCAACCCTGCGCTGCAAGCATGGGCCTGCACACCCCTCAGCTACAATGGCCCGCAGTATAAGCCCCCGCCGCCCGGCTCCACTGCCAGGCCTCGAAAGCACCTACATGCCTCTAAGCAACTCCCCCAGCGCCCTCCTGCGCCTGACGCTCCTGGCCGCCTTGCTGGCCGCAGGCAGCGCCCATGCCGACAGCTATAGCGAGGTGAACCAGTTGCTGCGCACAGGCAAGAGCGCCCAGGCGCTTGAACATGCCAACGCCTACCTGGAAAAGAACGGACGGGATCCGCAGATGCGCTTTCTCAAGGCCGTGGCCCTGACCGATTCGGGCAAGACCGATGAGGCCATTGCTGCCCTGCGCCAGCTCATAGAGGACTACCCCGAGCTACCCGAGCCCTATAACAATCTGGCGGTCATCTATGCAGGCCAGAACCAGCTCGACAAAGCCCGCGATGCGCTGGAGAGCGCCGTGCGCAACAACCCCGGCTACGGGGTGGCCTACGAGAACCTGGGTGACATCCATCTTCGCCTGGCCTACCAGGCCTATGACAAGGCCCAGGACCTGGACTCGCGCAAGGCCAGCGTGGCCCCCAAGCTCAAACTGCTGCGCGAGCTACTGCAGCCACCTGCAGCCAAGCCAGCGCCATCGGCTCCATAGCCGCCGGCCTAAGAACGTGTTTACGATCTCCTCGGTGCCGCGCCAGTGTCTGTGCGGGATGGGATGCAAGGCGCGACACCGCAGCAATAGCCGTGCTATTGCGAGGATTCGCAACGCTGTAGACCGCCCGCAAAGGCACTGGCCCCAAGGGTTGGAGCGAAATCGGGCGATTTGTTCGCGCTGTGGCTTGCTTGCACCCCATCGGCTCGAACGCATCCCGATTGCGCTCCAATGCGGCAGCGTAGAGATCGTAAACACGTTCTAAGGCTCGCGCCCATTGGCACAGACACCGTTTTCGCACTTCATATGATTTTCCCTGGGAGATCTGCATGACCACACGCCGCAAGGTTTCGCTTGCCCTGGCCGCCTCGGCCCTCATCATCGGCTTCGTCGGCCTGCCCGCTCAGGCCCAAGGCACGAGCACTGCGCCCAAGGTGCTGCTCAAGACCAGCAAGGGCGATATCGTGCTTGAGCTCAACTCCGCCAAGGCACCCAAGACCGTGGCCAACTTTCTGCAGTACGTGAACGACAAGCACTATGACGGCACGGTGTTTCACCGCGTCATGGATGGCTTCATGATCCAGGGCGGCGGCATGGATGCCGACATGCGCGAGAAGACCACACGTGCGCCCATCGAGCTCGAAGCCCGCAACGGCCTCACGAACGACCGCGGCACGATTGCCATGGCCCGCACCACCAACCCCAACTCCGCAACGGCGCAGTTCTTCATCAACGTCGTGGACAACGCCATGCTCAACGCACCCAGGCCCGACGGCCATGGCTACGCCGTCTTCGGCCGCGTGATCCAGGGCATGGATGTGGTCGATCAAATCCGCACGGTGCCTACGGGCAACCGGGGGATGCTTCAGAATGTTCCCGTCCAGCCGGTGACCATTGTCTCGGCCACGCAAGTCAAATAATCCTGCGCCACGCCCTGTGGCCCAGGCCCACACCTCACCAACCAAGGAATTTGCATGAGCAACCCTCAAGTCGAACTGCATATCGCCGGCCAAGGCGTGATCACCATCGAGCTCGATGCCGTCAACGCGCCCAAGAGCACCGAGAACTTTCTCGCCTACGTGAACAATGGCCACTACAACAACACCATCTTTCACCGCGTGATTGATGGCTTCATGATTCAAGGCGGCGGCTTTGAACCCGGCATGAAGCAAAAGGAAACCGGCGCCCCGATAGAGAACGAAGCCAAGAACGGCCTCAAGAACGACAAGTACACCCTGGCCATGGCCCGCACCGGCGAGCCGCATTCGGCCACGGCCCAGTTCTTCATCAATGTGGCCGACAACGGCTTTCTCAACCACAGCTCGCCCACGGCCCAGGGCTGGGGCTATGCCGTGTTCGGCAAGGTGGTGAACGGCACCGAGATCGTGGACAAGATTCGCGGCATCAAGACCGGCCGCAGCGGCTTTCACCAGGATGTACCCAAAGAGGACGTGGTCATAGAAAAGGCCGTGGCCCTGTAAATGCCCGGGCGCCGGCCCGACAAAGCATGGGAGCATGTTGACGCTCTCAGGCCTGTTTCATGCCGGCGCCGAGTTACCCATGGGATCGGCCACGGCCGTCCCCATGGGTAACTTTGCTTTATCTATCGCGATGAACACTGCGTCCAGCCTCCCAGATACCATTCCCGAGTGGCAATTGCCTGCGCACTGGAAGACGCTGGATTTCATCTCCGACCTGCATCTGCAGGCCAGCGAACCCGAGACCGTGCAGGCCTGGCAGCACTACCTGCAGGCCACCACGGCCGATGCCGTCTTCATGCTCGGCGACCTGTTTGAAGTCTGGGTCGGGGATGACTGCCTGGACGAGTCGGAAAGCTTTGAAGCCCGCTGCGCCGCCATGCTGCGTGCGGCCTCTGAGCAGCGCGCACTGTTCTTCATGCAAGGCAATCGCGACTTTCTGACAGGCGCGCATTTCGATGCGGTCTGCGGAACCCAGACACTTGCCGACCCCACCGTCCTGGACTGCGCCAATCAGCGCTTGCTGCTGAGCCATGGCGATGCACTGTGCCTGGATGACGTGGACTACCAGCGCTTCAGAGCCCTGGCACGCACACCCGCCTGGCAGGCCGGATTTCTGGCCCAACCCCTGGCCTTGCGCCGGGAGCAGGCCCGGGCCATACGCCAGGAGAGCGAAGCGCGCAAGCATCATGAGCCCGGCAGCTCGTCCTCCCGCACCATGCCCTCTTATGCGGATCTCGATACGCCAGCCACGCGCGTCTGGCTGCAGGCAGCAAACGCGAACACATTGATTCACGGCCATACCCACAGACCCGCAGAGCATGATCTGGGCGAGGGTCTGAACCGCATCGTGCTCAGCGACTGGGACCTGGCCGCCAGCCCACCACGCGCCCAGGTTCTGCGCTGGAGCCGCGCCCAGGGCCTGAGGCGGCTGCCTCTGGCCCTGGCGATTGCCTGAGCCATGGACACCAGCCCCTGGCAAAGGATCAGACGCAAGATCCGGCGCCTGATCATGCGGGCCAGCGCAAGCATCGCGCCACTGCCCGAGATCCCGGCAGCGCTCTGGCTTTGCACTCTGAACACCTATCCCTTCCTGGCCGAACTCGAACTTGCCGAGCAAGCCAAGCTGCGCGCACTCGCTGCCCGGTTTCTTCAGCACAAACGCTTTCATGGCGCCCATGGCCTGATAGTCACCGATGCCATGGCCGTGGAAATTGCAGCCCAGGCCTGTCTACCCCTGCTGCACTGGGGAGAGCCCGTGCAGGCGCTGCGCTGGTATGACGACTTTGTAGGCATCGTCGTGCATCCGGGGGAAGCTGTGGCCCGCCGCGAGTACCGTGACGAAGCCGGGGTCATGCACTATTACGACGAAGTGATCATGGGTGAAGCCATGGAAAAGGGCCCTGTGATGCTCAGCTGGCAGGCCGTGGATGCGGGCCGCAGGCCTCATGCCCACAACGCCCCAGGCACTCAGAGCACGATGAACGTCGTGATCCACGAATTCGCCCACAAGATAGACATGAGGAACGGCAGCGCCGATGGCTGCCCTCCCCTGCCCCCTGGGTTCATGGGCGCCGGCTCGGCACGCGAAGCGCGCCGGATATGGCAAGCCCACTGGGGCCAGGCCTATGAGACATTTCGCGAGCAGGTCATCATCGCCCAGCGCTTTGGCGGCCAGCCGCCCTGGCTCGATGACTATGGGGCCAGCGCCCCGGCCGAATTCTTTGCCGTGGCCTGCGAAGCCTTCTTTGTGCAGCGCCAGCGCTTTGATCAGGAGTTCCCTAAGCTTGCTGGGCTGCTCGAGGCCTTGTTCCACCCCGAGGCTTCAAGCTTGCCCAAGCCATAACGAAAAACGGCGCTCGCGCGCCGTTTTCACCAAGCACGGTCAAGACCGTACAGCCGTATCAGCCCTTGATATTTCGCGCCAGGGTCTCGGTGGCCACATGACCCATGGACTCCACCCAGTTGCGCACGCGCTCGGCATCACCGATTCGGCTGAGCTTGCCCGCAGAATCCAGAAACACCATGATGAGCTTGCGCCCCGCAACATGGGTCTGCATCACCAGGCAGCGGCCAGCTTCGGAGATATAACCGGTTTTTTGCAGGCCTATCTCCCAGGCAGGGTTGTGTACCAGGCGGTTGGTATTGTTGTACTGCAGGGTACGGCGTCCTACTGCCACCTCGTAGCCAGTCGAGGTCGAGTACTCGCGCAGCAACGGATCGCTATAGGCCACGTTCACCAGGGCCGCAAGATCCCGGGCACTGGACTGGTTGCGACTCGAAAGGCCCGTGGGCTCCTCATAACGCGTGTCCATCATGCCCAGCAGCCTGGCCTTGACGTTCATCTGCTGCACAAAGACATCCAGCCCTCCAGGATAAGTTCGCCCCAGGGCATGGGCCGCGCGATTCTCACTGGACATCAAGGCCAGGTGCAGCATCTCGGCACGCGATAGCGTCGTGCCGATGGCAAGGCGCGAGCTGCTGCCCTTTGCCGTATCCACATCGGCCTGGGTGATGGTGATCATTTCATCCATGGGCAAATGCGCCTGGGTGATGATCAGTCCCGTCATGAGCTTGGTCAAAGAGGCAATGGGCAGCACAGCCTGCTCGTTCTTGCTGAACAGCACTTCGTGCGTGTCCTGATCCATAACCAAGGCGACGCTGCTTTTGAGGTCCAATGGATCGCTGACTTCATGCAGGCCGGCCATCTGGCCAAACGACAGGCGTGGCGCATAAGCTATGGCACGCACAGGCGCAGCAGCATTGCGAGCAATGGCGCGATTAGGGCGGACCGCACTCTTGGCAGCGACCCGGCCAGCAGGCTTACCCTTGGAGGCAACCGCCACCCGAGGCTTAGCAGCCTTCTTGGCAGGAGCTGCCGCAACCGGTTTTTTGGCAAGCTTCTTCGCAGGAGCCGCTTGCACGACAGGCGAGCCCAAGGCCCAACCCAAAGCCAATATGGACAACAGTTGCGCCAGGCGGCCAAGACGGGGGGGGCGGTAAGAATGCATCCAGATGCTCCAAGCAGCAAGAATGTGTATATTGTTTCTAGCTTAATCTAAAAAATCGCACAGTGACAACCACTTGTGCGACTTTTCGATAATCTGGATGAGATTATAAGCCTAGCGTTTACCCTTGCGCTGGCACAGCTTCCACATGACAGTGAAGTTTGTTGAGCGCACTCAAGTAGGCCTTGACCGAAGCGACAACAATGTCGGGATCTGCCCCCACGCCATTCACCACACGACCACTGCGCTGCAAGCGAACAGTCACTTCACCCTGGCTCTCAGTGGAGCCGCTGATCGCATTGACCGAATACAGCAGCATTTCGGCGCCGCTTTGCACCACAGACTCAATCGCCTTGAACGAGGCATCGACCGGGCCATTGCCTTCTGAGCTCGCCTTGATCTCATGGCCCTCGCGGCTGAAGACCACGCAAGCGTGCGGTTGCTCACCGGTTTCGCTTTGCTGGGCCAGGGAGATCAGCTGAAATGAATCGGCCTGCTGATGCGCGCCCTGCTCGGTGACCAGCGCCAGAATGTCCTCGTCGAAGATTTCACTCTTGCGGTCGGCCAGCTCTTTGAAGCGTGCGAAGGCGGTGTTGATCGCAGCCTCGCTATCGAGTTCAACACCAAGTTCTTGCAGACGCTGCTTGAAGGCATTGCGCCCACTGAGCTTGCCCAGCACGATCTTGTTGGCGCTCCAGCCCACATCTTCGGCACGCATGATCTCGTAGGTATCACGCGCCTTGAGCACTCCATCCTGATGAATGCCAGAGGCATGTGCAAATGCGTTGGCGCCCACCACGGCCTTGTTGGGCTGGACCACGAAGCCCGTGGTCTGGCTGACCATGCGGCTGGCCGCGACGATGTGCTGGGCATCGATGTTGACGTTGAGGCCAAAGTAATCCTTGCGCGTCTTCACGGCCATCACGACCTCCTCCAACGAGCAGTTGCCAGCGCGTTCGCCAAGTCCATTAATCGTGCACTCGATCTGGCGGGCACCACCGATCTTCACTCCCGCCAGGGAGTTGGCCACGGCCATTCCCAGATCGTTGTGGCAGTGCACGCTCCAGACCGCCTTGTCGCTGTTCGGAATGCGCTCGCGCAGGTTTTTGATGAAGTTGCCATAAAGCTCGGGAATCGCATAGCCCACGGTGTCTGGCACATTGATCGTGGTTGCGCCTTCGGAGATCACGGCCTCGATGACGCGGCACAGGAAATCGGGATCGCTGCGATAGCCGTCCTCGGGACTGAACTCGATATCGGCAATCAGATTCCGCGCAAAGCGCACGGACTGCCTGGCCTGCTCCAGCACCTGCTCAGGCGTCATGCGCAACTTTTTCTCCATGTGCAATGCGCTGGTTGCAATGAAAGTGTGAATGCGAGCGCGGCTTGCCTCTTTCAAGGCTTCGGCTGCACGCGCGATGTCGCGGTCGTTGGCACGGGCCAGGGAGCAAATGGTCGAGTCCTTGATGGCGCGGGCAATGGCCTGCACGGACTCGAAATCGCCGTTGGAGCTGGCGGCAAAGCCGGCCTCGATCACATCCACCTTGAGACGTTCGAGCTGGCGCGCTATGCGCAGTTTCTCATCGCGCGTCATCGATGCGCCCGGCGACTGCTCGCCATCGCGCAAAGTGGTATCGAAAATGATGAGCTGATCGATCATGGGGCTTGCTCCTGTGTGGCTTTGAATGCTCTTGAATCGCTGCAACAAAAAAGCCGGGGGGCTTGCGCCCCACCGGCTGGAATGCTTCAGACCTTAGGCGACAGCCGTCTCCGGCACGGCCTGAGCCTGGGACGCTCGCTGCAATCCCGACATGATGGCACGAAACGATGCGGAGACGATGTTCGCATCCACGCCAACGCCGTAGCAGACCTGGGAATCGTCTACACGCAACTCCACATAGGCAATGGCCTTTGCACTCGCACCTTCACCAATCGCATGCTCGTTGTAGTCCAGCACGCGCACGCTGCGCCCCTGCTGCTCACACAAGGCCTGAACGAAAGCGTCGATAGGCCCAGTACCCTGGCCTTGGACTGCGATTTTTTCGCCATTCACAACGAGCTCGGCCTCAAGACTGACCTGCCCCTGAGCCTCGCTGAGGCGATATTGGGGTGCTGACACAGCACCCAGCCCATACTCTCGCTGAAACAGCGCCCACAGGTCGGCTGCCGCCAGTTCCTTACCGCTGGCATCCATTTCACCTTGCACTACCTGACTGAACTCGATCTGCAGACGGCGGGGCAGCTGCAAGCCATATTCGCTTTCAAGTAAGTAGGCAATCCCGCCCTTGCCCGACTGGCTGTTGACGCGAATCACGGCCTCATAACTGCGCCCCAGATCCTTGGGATCGATCGGCAGATAAGGCATGTCCCAAATATCTCCCTCTTTACGTGCTGTGAAAGCTTTCTTGATCGCATCCTGGTGCGAGCCCGAAAACGAGGTGTAGACCAGATCCCCCACATAAGGATGGCGCGGATGCACGGGCAGTTGGTTGCAGTACTCGACCGTGCTGCGGATGTCATCGATATTGGAAAAATCGAGCTCCGGCGAAACACCCTGGATGTACATATTGAGCGCTACATTGACCACATCGAGGTTGCCCGTGCGCTCGCCGTTGCCGAACAGGCAACCCTCAAGACGGTCGGCTCCGGCCATAAGTGCCAGCTCCGCCGTGGCGGTACCCGTGCCTCGATCGTTATGTGGATGAACCGAAAGCACCACGCTGTCGCGGCGCGCCATATTGCGATGCGTCCACTCGACCATGTCCGCAAAGATGTTCGGCGTCGAATGCTCGACCGTGGTTGGCAAGTTGATGATGCATTTGTTTTCAGGGGTGGGCTGCCAGACTGCAGTTACCGCATCGATCACTCGCTTGGAAAACTCAAGCTCGGTGTCCGAATACATTTCGGGCGAGTATTCAAAAGTCCATTTGGTTTGCGGATAGGTTGCAGCAATGTCCTTGAACATCTTGGCGTTGCTGGTTGCCAGCTCCACAATTTCATCCTCGCTCATATTGAGCACTACACGGCGCATCACGGGAGCCGTGGCGTTGTAGAGATGGACGATTGCGCGCGGCACGCCTTCCAGGGCTTCAAAAGTGCGGCGTACCAAGTGCTCGCGCGCCTGGGTCAGAACCTGTACGGTCACATCATCAGGAATGCGGTTCTCTTCTATAAGCTTGCGCATGAAGTCGAACTCGACCTGCGATGCAGAAGGAAAGCCGACCTCAATTTCCTTGAAACCGATCTTCACCAACTGATCGAACATGCGCACCTTGCGCTCTATATCCATGGGTTCGATCAAAGCCTGGTTGCCATCGCGCAAATCCACGCTACACCATATGGGCGCCTTGGTGATTACGGCGTCAGGCCAAGTCCTGTCGACAAGGCGAACAGGAGCAAACGCACGGTACTTAGTCGAGGGGTTTTGCAACATGGCTGAAGTGCTTTCTATGGTCAGTCGATAAAACAAAGACCCGTCCACTCCAGCGACCCCACAAACAAAACGGCCCGTCGCTGGTGCAAACGGGCCATGAGAGTAGGTATGTACGCGCGCTACTGTCTCTGCCCGTTGGACATTAGTAGTAGAGCTAGCGACAGGTATTGCATGCGTCCCACTCTAACACAGCTGGCGCAAGAAGAAATCAAGGGCGCAATCTGCACTCTTTTCGCCACGTCAACTCAGTCGTCATGAAGCCCACGTTCATCGGGCTCATCCTTGGACGTTGCCACGATGCTCGCGTGCTCGCCCTTGGCTCGACGCCAAGCATAAATCACATAGCCCGATATCGAATAGCCCACAAAGAACAGAAACAGCATGGTGGCCGGCTCAATGCTCACCACGCCCATCAGCAAGGCCGCAGCAACCAGAAACACAAAGGGGACGCTTTTATGGCCGCCAAAGTCCTTGAAGCTGTAATAAGGAATGTTCGTCACCATGGTCAGACCTGCAAACAAGGTGATTGCAAACATGATCCAAGACAGATCTGCCCTGTCCGCGGGGTAGCCGCCAAACCAGGAGATTACTTCCCCAAAGATCGGCACATCACGGTGTGACACCATGAGAGCGCTAGTCAGCCAGATGAAGCCCGCAACCAACGCTGCCGCTGCAGGCGACGGCATGCCCTGAAAGTAGCGCTTATCGACCACGGCGGTATTCACATTGAAGCGAGCAAGCCGCAAGGCCGCGCAAGCACAGTAGACAAAGGCCGCGATCCAGCCCCAGCGCCCCAGCGGTCGAAGAGCCCATTCGTAGGCAATCAGCGCCGGCGCCGCACCAAAAGAAACCATATCGGACAAAGAGTCCATTTGCTCGCCAAACGCACTTTGGGTGTGAGTCATGCGAGCCACTCGACCATCGAGGCTGTCGAGCACCATGGCACAGAAGACGCCAACCGCAGCCAGCTCGAACTTGCCATTCATGGCCATGACGATGGCATAGAAGCCACCAAACAGCGCTGCCAGCGTAAACAGATTGGGAAGCACATAAATGCCTTTGCGCAGCTTGCGCGGCATGGCTCCCAAACTTTCGCCGGGCTCATTGCCTTGTTGCATCAATCAGACCTCCTGGGTGTGAGCGGCCATCTACTCATGCCGCTATTGAAATCGCAGTATTTTAGGCAGCCCAGAGCGGGCTTTGCTGCCACAAACAGTGTAGCTCCTGCCCATCAGCACGTCAGAACCAAAAAGGCCACCCAAAGGTGGCCCTGAATTTGCATGTTCTTGCCACCACAGGCAGCAAGAACAGGTTTCAGCAATTAGTTGCGGCTCTGGTCGACCAGCTTGTTCTTCGAGATCCATGGCATCATGGAACGCAGCTGACCACCGACTTGCTCAATAGCGTGATCGGCATTCATGCGGCGACGTGCGGTCATGCTCGGATAGTTGGTACGGCCTTCCTGGATGAACATCTTGGCGTATTCACCAGTCTGAATGCGTTTGAGGGCGTTGCGCATGGCTTCACGTGACTTGTCGTTGATGACCTCGGCACCCGTCACATACTCACCATACTCGGCGTTGTTCGAGATCGAGTAGTTCATGTTCGCGATGCCGCCTTCATACATCAGGTCGACGATGAGCTTGAGTTCGTGCAGGCACTCGAAGTAGGCCATTTCGGGCGCGTATCCAGCCTCTGTCAGGGTTTCGAAGCCCATCTTCACCAGCTCCACGGCACCGCCGCACAGAACAGCTTGCTCGCCGAACAGGTCGGTCTCGGTCTCTTCCTTGAAGTTGGTTTCGATGATGCCGCCCTTGCCGCCGCCGTTGGCCATGGCATAGGACAGGGCCAGATCACGCGCCTTGCCGCTCTTGTCCTGATACACGGCAATCAGCGAAGGCACGCCACCGCCCTTGAGGTACTCGGAACGCACGGTATGGCCAGGACCCTTGGGCGCCACCATGATCACGTCCAGATCAGCACGGGGAATGACCTGGTTGTAGTGCACATTGAAGCCGTGGGCAAATGCCAGGGTTGCGCCTTGCTTGATGTTGGGCGCCACGTTGTTGCTGTAGACCTCGGGAATATTCTCGTCGGGCAGCAGGATCATGACCAGGTCTGCGGCCTTGACGGCGTCGTTGACTTCCATCACGGTCAGGCCTGCCTTGGCCACCTTATCCCAGGATGCGCCGCCCTTGCGCAGACCGACAACCACCTTCACGCCGCTGTCGTTGAGGTTTTGGGCGTGGGCGTGGCCTTGGCTGCCATAGCCAACGATGGCAACGGTCTTGCCTTTGATCAGGCTCAGGTCACAGTCCTTGTCGTAAAAAACTTTCATGTTCGCTCCAGGTCTTGCTCTAGGGTTGGTAAGTAAAGATTGAATAAACAGAAGAGGGCTCAGACGCGCAGAATGCGCTCACCCCGGCCTATGCCACAGGCTCCCGTACGCACAGTCTCCAAGATGGCTGTACGGTCCAGGGCCTGCAAGAATGCATCGTTCTTGGTTTGGTCACCCGTGAGCTCCACGGTATAGCTTTTATCCGTCACGTCGATGATGCGGCCGCGGAAGATATCAGCCATACGCTTCATCTCCTCACGCTCCTTGCCGACGGCACGTACCTTGACCATCATGAGCTCACGCTCGGTATAGGCGCCTTCAGTCAGATCCACGACCTTCACGACTTCGATGAGGCGATTCAGGTGCTTCGTGATCTGTTCGATCACATCATCCGAGCCATTGGTTTGAATCGTCATGCGCGACAGCGATGCATCCTCAGTGGGAGCCACCGTCAGCGATTCGATGTTGTAGCCACGGGCCGAGAACAGACCGACGACGCGCGACAAAGCCCCTGGCTCGTTTTCGAGCAGCACGGCAATAATGTGTTTCATCTCTGGAAGATCCCTCTTTTTGCGACGGCAGCACGACCAACAAGTGGTCGCGAAAAACTGCCGTTTTGTACTGCCCTCCCCCGATGCCGGTAAGCATCAGGCTCGGCAGGCAATAGATTCGTCAATGGAAAGCTGTCCCGGGGACAGCAGCTTGGATGCGAGCTGGCCGCAGATCAGAGATCGTCGGCGCCCAGCAGCATTTCGGTGATTCCGCGCCCGGCTTGCACCATGGGGAACACATTCTCGGTGGGATCGGTGCGGAAGTCCATGAACACCGTCCGATCCTTGAGCTTGCGCGCTTCACGCAGCGCCGGCTCCACGTCCTCTGGACGCTCGATCAGCATTCCCACATGACCATAGGCCTCAGCCAATTTCACGAAGTTGGGCAGGGAGTCCATATAGCTGCTGCTGTAACGGCCCGAGTACTCGATCTCCTGCCACTGGCGCACCATGCCCAGATAGCGATTGTTGAGCGAAACTACCTTGACTGGCGTGTTGTACTGCAGACAGGTCGCCAGCTCCTGGATGTTCATCTGTATTGAGCCTTCGCCCGTGATGCAGAACACCTCGGATTCAGGCTTGGCCAGCTTGATGCCCATGGCATAGGGCAGACCTACGCCCATGGTGCCCAGGCCACCGGAGTTGATCCAGCGACGCGGCTCTTCGAAGCGATAGTACTGCGCAGCCCACATCTGGTGCTGACCCACATCCGAAGTGACGTAGGCATCCGCATCCTTGGTCATGTTCCACAGTGTCTCGACGACATACTGAGGCTTGATCACCGAGGCATTGCCACGGTCATAATTCAGGCAGTCCCGGCTGCGCCAGCCCTCGATGGTTTTCCACCACTGGCCCAGGGCCTCGGCATCGGGACGTGCCGTGGCCTCGCGGATCATAGAGATCAGCTCGCCCAGCACCTCCTTGACATCGCCGACGATGGGCACATCCACCTTGACACGCTTCGAAATGGAGGACGGGTCGATGTCGATGTGGATGATCTTGCGCTCCACCGACATGAAGTGCTTAGGGTTGCCAATCACGCGGTCATCGAACCGCGCCCCCACAGCCAGCAGCACATCACAGTTCTGCATGGCGTTATTGGCTTCTATCGTGCCATGCATGCCCAGCATGCCGAGGAACTTGCGATCGCTGGCTGGATAAGCTCCCAGACCCATCAGGGTATGGGTCACCGGATAGCCCAGCATATCGACCAGGGTACGCAGCTCATTGCAGGCATTGCCCAGCAAGACACCGCCACCCGTATAAATATAGGGGCGCTTGGCCGTCAGCAGCAGTTGCAGTGCCTTGCGTATCTGTCCTGCATGACCCTTGCGTACCGGGTTGTAGGAGCGCATCTGCACTTTTTCGGGATAACCGGTGTACAAGGCCTTGCGAAACGACACGTCCTTGGGAATATCGACCACCACTGGGCCGGGACGGCCGGTGCGTGCGATATGAAAGGCCTTCTTCATGGTCTCGGCCAACTCGCGCGCATCCTTGACCAAGAAGTTGTGCTTGACGATGGGACGCGTAATGCCCACCGTGTCGCACTCCTGGAAGGCATCGGTGCCAATGTAATTGGTTGCGGTCTGGCCGCTGATCACAACCAGAGGAATGCTGTCCGTATAGGCCGTTGCAATGCCGGTGACGGCATTGGTCAGCCCCGGCCCGGAGGTCACCAGGGCAACGCCTACCTCACCGGTGGCACGCGCAAAGCCATCGGCAGCGTGCACGGCAGCCTGCTCATGACGCACCAGCACATGCTGGATGCTGTCCTGCTTGTACAGCGCATCGTAGATATAGAGAACTGCTCCGCCGGGATAACCCCAGAGCTGCTTTACCCCCTCAGCCTGCAGGGACTTAACGAGGATTTCGGCACCCATGAGCTCTTCGGAGCCTGCGCCCTGCGACTGATACGCAGCTGCTGCCGCGCTTGAAAGTTCAGCTTTGGAAATTTCCATGATCAACCTTTGTGAATTTCTCTAACGAAAAACCTTGGGTGCCCCTTGCCTGAGCCCTTGTGAGGCCGGTGCGGGACTTAGGACCACAGTCATGGGCGAGTGAGTGGACGCCGAACCGTGACCCGTTTGCTCTTTTGATATGCAAAAGCGCATTATCGCACTGCAACAAGCCTTTGTCTCGTTCATCAGATTTTTTTAGCAACGCAGTGCAATAATTGGCTTTGCAGCTTCATTCACCTCCGTCTTCAACGCCCCTCAGGGGCCGCCGCCCTCTTGGCTACCGAACAAGAACTCTCTGAATTCCTCAAAAGCGTGGAAAAACGTGCATTCAAGCGCAGCCTGTTCCACGTCCGGGATGAGGAGGCGGCGCTGGACATCGTGCAGGACAGCATGCTCAAACTCGCCCAGCACTATGGAGACAAGCCGGTCAACGAGTTGGCAATGCTGTTTCAACGCATACTATCCAACTGCACGCTGGATTGGTTTCGCAGGCAAAAAACACAAAGAGCCGTGTTCACACGCATTGGCGACCTGGAAGCCTCTGTCGATCCAGACATGGACTTCGACTGGCTGGAGATTCATGCCAGCAACAATCCGAACCAGGAGACCGCCCACAGCGCACAAGACCTTACTGAGCGTGCGCAGGTATTGCAAAGCATAGAAAATGAAATCCAGCAGCTCCCGGCCCGTCAACGAGAGGCTTTTCTCATGCGTTATTGGGAGGAGATGGACGTTGCAGAAACCGCTGCCGCCATGGGATGCTCTGAAGGCAGTGTAAAAACACATTGTTTTCGCGCCATCCAGACATTGAGCAAGGCACTGAAGGCTAAAGGAATCGAGCTATGACCACCGAGACCATATTCCATAGTGAATTAAGCGCTGAAATTTTTGCGCGCAAGATCACTGCGCGTCTGGGTGAAGGCCAGGCGCAACTACCTTACGAAATCACGGAAAGACTCAGAGCTGCGCGCGTGCGTGCTCTCGACCAGCGCCGCCGCGAGTCCATCGGCATGGTGGCCCATGCACAGGCCAGCACCCAGATCCAGGGCGGCACCATGACCCTGGGCGGCTCGGGCAACGAAGGCGGTACATGGTGGCGTGCCCTGATATCCGCAGTCCCGGTACTGGCTCTGATAGCCGGCCTGGTCGTGGTCAGCGACCAGACCGAGCGCAAGAGCCTGACCGAGGTTGCGGAAGTGGACACTGCCTTGCTCACTGACGACCTGCCTCCGGCCGCCTACGCCGACCCCGGCTTTATCCAATACCTGAGGACCTCGGCAGCCACTGCAGAGCGCTGAGCCGGCTGCCTCTCCTGCCCTCCTGTTTGCATGCCCACTGATACGAGCCGAGTCACACTTATCCCAAGCACCGCCGCCATTCTGGCGGCGGTGCTGTTGATGATGCTGGCCTGGACAGGATGGGGCATGGTCCAGCAGGTGAGGCTGGCCCCTAGTACCGTGTTGCCTGCCGTGGTTGCGAATGCCAAGTCCGCGCATGCCGCCCCCAGCCAGCGCCAACGCGTGACAGCCTTGGCCACAGGCCCTCGCTGGGCCGAGCTCAGCGCCACTCAAAAGCGTGTGCTTGAGCCTCTGGCCGAACACTGGCCGCTGATGGATGCCCTGCAAAAACGCCGCTGGATGACCTTGGCCGACGGCTATGACAAGCTCAGCGAGAAAGAGCAGGAAAAGCTGCGCGACCGCATGCAGGCGTGGTCCAGCCTCAGCACTCAACAGCGCAGCCAGGCACGTCTGAATTTCGCACTCACCAACCGCCTGGCGACCGACAAGCGTGCGCAGTGGGAAGCCTACCAGGCCCTCAGCGACGAAGAAAAGCGCCTGCTGGCTGCACGCGCAGCGCCAAGAATCAAGAGTGCAGCGCCCGCCATACAGCCCGCACCATCCAGACGGCTTACGCGCATTCCGGCAGCCTCTCAGGGCCAGGGCATGCTCAACCCCCCAAAGATTCCGCCCGCAGCCATCTTGCATCTGCCCATGCCAGCCCCCACGGCCGAAAGCGCTCCCGTGCGCATGCCCGCGCTGGTGGAAACCGCCCCCATCGTTGCTCCATCGGCCAAACCCACTCCTTTACCGCCCATGGACGCAGGCCATGACAGCGAGGAAGCAGTCCATGACCCGGGGGCTGACATGCATCTGGACAACAATACATACACACCCGCTCCCTGATTCGTCTGCATGTCTCTCACGCCCCAAGCCGCCCACTCGCAAGCCCATGCCAGCGACCTGATTGCCCCCAAGCTCGCAAGACGCATGGCCTGCTGGCTCTATGAAGGCATGCTGCTGTTCGGTGTGGTCTTCATTGCCGGCTACCTGTTCAGCACCCTGTCACAAACGCGCAATGCTCTCGACAATCGCCATGTGCTGCAGGCATTTGTCTTTGTCGTGCTGGGGATTTACTTCGTCTGGTTCTGGTCCAAGGGCCAGACCCTGGCCATGAAGACCTGGCACATACGCGTGGTGGATCGTCAAGGCCAGCCTTTGACGCAGACACGGGCCCTGCTGCGCTTCGTGCTCAGCTGGTTATGGCTGCTGCCACCGCTGGCAGTTATCGCCCCGTTCAAGCTTCCTGCAGGAGAATCCAGCGTGCTGCTCCTGGGCTGGATTGCGGTCTGGGCCTTGCTCAGCCGCTTCCACCCTCAGCGCCAGTTCTGGCACGACGCTCTCGCAGGCACACGACTCATTCACCACGCACCGTTCTCAAAACACTGAGAACGGGAGCGCCATCCAAGCGCCAGCCTTGCTCTAAACTTCGGCGCATGTCCGCATCCCCACAAGACTCCGTCAACCCGCAAAAGCAGCGCACCGGCCTGTCCCGCATCTGGCATGCTGGCGGCTACTCGCTCTCGGGACTGCGCGCGGGATGGCAGGAAAAGGCCTTTCGCCTGGAAGCCATTTTTGCCGTCTTCATGCTTCCTGCCTCCTTCTGGCTCAGCCGCAGCTGGGTCGAAGCTGCCCTGCTTGCAGGTTCGGTGCTGCTGGTGCTCATCACCGAGCTGCTCAACAGCGGCATAGAAGCCGCCATCGATCGCATAGGCCCTGAATGGCATGCCCTGTCCAAGCAGGCCAAGGACATGGGTAGCGCCGCCGTGTTTCTCTCTCTTGTGCTGTGTGGCGGCATCTGGCTCGCGGCACTCCATCAACGGTTTTTTGTATGACAAGCCCTGCTTTCTCGATTTGTGTTTATTGCGGCTCGCGTCCCGGCAACAGCCCGGAATTCACCGCCGCCGCGCGCTCCGTGGGCCGCTGGATAGGCGAGCATGGCGGTCAGCTGGTCTATGGCGGCGGCCGCAGCGGCCTCATGGGCGAGGTGGCCGAGGCCACGCAGGCGGCTGGCGGCCGCGTCATCGGCATCATTCCCCAGATCCTGGTCGACAAAGAGGTCGCCAACCACAGTTGCGACGAGTTGCACATCGTCCAGACCATGCATGAGCGCAAGGCTATGATGGCCGAGCACAGCGATGCCTTTGTAGCCCTGCCCGGCGGCATCGGCACCTTCGAGGAACTCTACGAAATCTGGACCTGGCGCCAGCTCGGCTATCACGACAAGCCCATAGGCCTGCTCAATGTGGACGGCTATTACGACGGCATGCTGCAGTTTCTGCAATCCTGCGTAGGCCATGGCTTCATGGGCGAGTGGCAGATGGGCCTGATGGAAAGCGGCAGCGAGATTGGCGCCCTGCTTGCCTGCCTGGTGCAAAACGCCGGCACCAAACTCGAAACCCCGGCCCTGCGCGAGGTGATCTAACCTCGCTTTGCCCTGAGATCGTAAACACGTTCTGAGGCACGGCGCATAAAACTGCGCGCGTCCAAACCGGAATGCCGAGCAAGAGCCGCCTCGCCGCAAAGCGGATCAGGGGGCAGCTCAGATCGCCGTGTCGTCGAGCTCGCCCGTGCGGATGCGCACCACGCGCTCCACAGGCGAGACAAAAATCTTGCCGTCACCGATTTTGCCCGTGCGCGCCACATTGACGATGGAGTCCACACAGCGGTCCACATCCTCGGTCCTGACCACGACCTCAATCTTCACCTTGGGCAGAAAGTCCACCACGTACTCAGCGCCACGGTAGAGCTCGGTATGGCCTTTCTGGCGGCCAAAGCCCTTGACCTCGGTCACCGTCAGGCCGTTGACGCCGCATTCGGCCAGGGCCTCTCGCACCTCTTCGAGCTTGAACGGCTTGATGACAGCGGTAATCAGTTTCATGAAAAACTCCTCAATGCGTGCAACAGGGCCTGGCCCGGCGCCCCGGAAAGCGGGTGCCGGCCCCTGGTTCAGGCCCGAAAATAATTGGTGATGGGATAGCGCCAGTCCTTGCCATAGCTGCGACGCGTGACACGCGGGCCTATGGGCGCCTGGCGCCGCTTGTACTCGTTGATCTTGATCAGACGCGTGACCCGCTCCACATCGGTGGCGGCAAAGCCCCGGCTCACGATGGGGTCTATGCCCTCATCATCTTCCATATAGGCTTGCACGATGGCATCGAGCACCTCATAGGGCGGCAGGCTGTCCTCGTCCTTTTGATCGGGACGCAACTCGGCGCTGGGCGGGCGCGTGATGATGCGCTCGGGAATGGGGTCCAGCCCCGTGCCGAACGGATCGTTGGCATTGCGCCAGCGCGCCAGCGCAAACACCTCGGTCTTGAGCACATCCTTGATCACCGCAAAGCCGCCGGCCATGTCGCCATACAGCGTGCAGTAGCCGGTGGCCATCTCGCTTTTGTTGCCCGTGGTCAGCACCACGGAGCCGAACTTGTTGGACAAAGCCATGAGCAGCGTTCCGCGGATGCGCGCCTGCAGGTTTTCCTCGGTCGTATCCTCGGGCCGGCCCTCGAACAGCGGTGCCAGCGAGGCCTTGAAGGCCTCGAATTCGGGAGCGATGGAAATCTCGTCGTAGCGCACGCCCACGCGCTCGGCCATGTCGCGCGCATCCAGCCAGCTGATGTCGGCCGTATAGGGCGAAGGCATCATCACCGTGCGCACTTTGTGCGCACCCAGCGCGTCGACGGCGATCGCCAGCACCAGGGCCGAATCCATGCCCCCCGACAAGCCGATCAAGACTCCGGGAAAGCCGTTCTTGCCCACATAGTCGCGCACCGCCAGAACCAGGGCCGACCACAGGGCCTGCAGATGGGCGGTCCGCTCAGCCAGCGCCCCCGAGAGCAGCAGACCACCGGATTCGACCTCGACGCCGACCACAGGCAGCTCCTCGGCAAAGGCCGCAGCACGCGCGGCCACACTGCCATCGGCCTGCAAGGCGAAAGAGCCGCCATCGAACACCACCTCGTCCTGGCCACCCACCAGATGGGCATACACCACGGGCAGGCCGGTCTCGCGTGCGCGCTGGGCCAGCACGGCTTCGCGCTCGGCCTGCTTGCCCGCATGAAACGGCGAAGCGTTGAGCACGGCCAGCAGCTCGGCGCCCGCATCCGCCGCAGCGCGTGCAGGATCCGGATGCCAGGCGTCCTCGCAGATCAGCAGGCCTATGCGCCGGCCCTGGTGCTCGAACACGCAGGGCTGCTGCCCGGGCACGAAATAGCGCTGCTCGTCGAACACGCCGTAATTGGGCAGGCATTGCTTGCGATAGCTGCACAGCAGCAGCCCGTCCCTGAGCACGCTGGCCTGGTTGAACAGCAGCCCCGATTCCTCGTGCCTGCCCGCATGGCCCAGCACCAGAGCCAGACCCGGCCAGCGCGCTGTCTCTTGCGTCAGTTGCTGCACGGCCAGCCCGCAGGCCTCGACAAAGGCCGGGCGCAGATAAAGGTCTTCAGCCGCATAGCCACTCAGGGCAAGCTCGGGCGTGAGCAGCAGCCTCGCGCCTTTGGCATAAGCTTGCTCGCAGGCGGCAATGATTTTTTGGACATTGCCCGGTAAATCGCCCACGACAAAATTGAGCTGGGCAGTGCAAATGGAGAGCGTCATGGAATGCTTTGTAGCCGAAAAGCCCGTCAGGCCTGTGGCGCAGCACGCTGCGCATCAATGCCAGGACCTGCATCGGGAGCGGCATGGCTGAAAGCGCAATTATCACCCGCGTGCTGCACAGCCTGCAGCAGTTGCCCGCCAAGGCCTGGAACGACCTGCTCGCACACCAGGCCTGCCCCACCCCCTTCATGCGCCATGAATATCTGTGCGCGCTGGAGCAAAGCGCCAGCGCCGTGCCCGACACGGGCTGGGGGCCTTGCGTGCTCACGCTGTGGCAGGGCGAGGAGCTCGTCGCGGCCTGCATGCTGTATGCCAAGTCCCATTCCTATGGCGAATATGTATTCGACTGGGCCTGGGCCCGCGCCTATGAGCAGCACGGCCTGGCCTACTACCCCAAGGGCCTGGTGGCCGTGCCGTTCACGCCCGTGCCCGGCAGCCGGCTGCTGGCGCGCAGCCAGGGGCTGCGCGAAGCCCTGGTGCGTGCGCTGCAGGATTTTGCGCAGGCACAGCAGCTGTCCTCCCTGCACCTTTTGTTCGGCGACGAGGCCGATCTCGCAGCCTGCGCAAGCCAGGGCTGGATGCAGCGCTCCAACGTCCAGTTCCACTGGAGCAACCGCCAGGGCAGCGGCTACACGGACTTTGACGATTTTCTGGCCGCACTCAGCCAGGACAAGCGCAAGAAGATCCGCCAGGAGCGGCGCAAGGTCAGCGAAGCCGGCGTGCGCTTTCGCGCCCTGCACGGCCCGCAGATAGGCGCTGACGATCTGGAGTTCTTCTACCGCTGCTATGAGCGCACCTATCTCGAGCACGGCAATGCGCCTTATCTGAGCCCGCAGTTCTTTGCGCTGCAACTCCAGCAGATGCCACAGGCCTGGCTGCTGTTCATCGCCGAACGTCATGGCCAGCCGATAGCTTCAAGCTTGATAGCGCTTAGCGCTGATGCAGCAAGACATTCAGCATTAAACAAGCTTGAAATCGTTAGCAGGCAAGCGCTACCAGCTCCTGAAAGCATTGCACCCTCAGGCACGGCCTATGGTCGCTACTGGGGCGCACTGGAGCGCGTGGACTGCCTGCACTTCGAGGCCTGCTACTACCAGCCCCTGGCCTGGTGCATAGAGCGCGGCATTGCCAGCTTCGAGGGCGGCGCCCAGGGAGAACACAAGATGGCACGCGCCCTGCTGCCCCAGACCACGCCCAGCGCCCACTGGATTGCGCACCCGTCCTTTGCCGAGGCCATAGAGCGCTTTCTCGAACGCGAGGGCCAGGGCATGGCCCGCTACCTGGACGAGCTCCAGGCCCACAGCCCCTTGCGCCGCCCAGCGCAGGACATCTGCCGCTGAGCGGGCTCAACGCAAAAGCGGCCCGATCTCGAAGACCAGGCCGCCTGTTTCTCCCCCGCTCTGCGAGCCACCGCACCAAGACCATCTCGCCGCCCGGGGAGACAAGGGCGTCGCAGGCGGCTCGCGGGAGCTGGCAGAGGGCTGGCTTCAGCCCTTGTAGTTGGCGATGCCGTCCACCACTTCCTTCTTGGCCTCATCCACACCCTTCCAGCCCAGCACCTTGACCCACTTGCCCTTTTCCAGGTCCTTGTAGTGCTCGAAGAAATGCGAGATCTGCTTGAGCGTGATCTCGTGGATGTCTTCCAGGGTATTGATCTTGTCGTAGGCGGGCAGCAGCTTTTGCGTGGGCACGGCCAGCACCTTGCCGTCGACGCCGGACTCATCTTCCATCTGCAGAATGCCGATGGGGCGGCAGGCCACGACCACGCCCGGAGGCAGAGGGAAAGGCGTCAGCACCAGCACGTCCACCGGGTCACCGTCGCCGGACAGGGTCTGGGGCACATAGCCGTAGTTCGCGGGGTAGTGCATGGCCGTGGCCATGAAGCGGTCCACAAAAACGGCACCGCTTTCCTTGTCCACCTCGTACTTGATGGGGTCGGAGTTGGCCGAGATCTCGATGACCACGTTGAAATTTTCAGGAGCGTTCTTGCCCGGGGTGACTTTGTCGAAGGACATGATGGGATAAAGCTGTTGAAACAAAAAAGCCCCGTAACCGGGGGATTCGGCCGTGATTTTAGGCGCTGGGCCTGACACAGGTTTGACACGGCCGATTTCGGCCCTTCGATCCGGGCGCAAAGCCCGGTGCCGACACGCGCGGCCCGACGGCCACCAGGCCTGAGAACGTGTTTACAGCCAGCGACCTGGCTCAGGCATGTGCGCGCTGGCGCCGGCGCACCGGCCCTGCCTGGCGCTGCACGGCCTGCTGCAGCGGCTTTCTGAAGCCCAGCGCAAAACCGATTTCGGCCAGCACGAACAAGGGCCCGATGGCAAGCCCCACGACATCGTCGAAGAACGCGGGCTTGCGGCCCTCGTAGTAATGACCGACGAACTGGATCACCCAGCCCAGCACGAAAACGCCCAGGCCCCAGGCCAGCCAGATCCCCACGGGCAGTTGGGCCAGAGGCCATGCCAGGGCCAGCATGGCCGCCAGCACCAGCGCCATGCACAACCCGTAACGCAGATCCAGCATCAGGTAATAAATGCCCGCCACCAGCGCCAGCAGCAAGGCCGCACTCAGCGGCAGCGCCGCCCACGGCGCGCCCCAGCCGGGCAGCCAGTAGGCGCGCGAGAGCAGGATCAGCACGGCCCACATGATCATGGGCACACCCACATAGTGGGTGGCGATATTGCGCGGATCGCGATGGTAGTGAGCGTATTGCGCAAGTTGATCAACAAGGGTTTTCATCCTCTGCACCTCGGGGAAAAGTTGCACAAACATGCTGAAGCTGCCAACCCTTTATGTCTGTCATGCAACCGACACAAGCTTCACTCAACCCTCAGGATTTACCCCTTAAGCCCGTAAAAGCAGATCGTCCCCAGACATCACACCGCTTGAGATCCTGGCCTGCCGACCTCGACCATCTGTGGAGCGGGCTGCAGGCCGGCCGCTGGCTGCGCGAGCTGCCGCAAGATCTGGGCGAACAGCTCAAGGCTCTGGCCAGGCCTCGGCAGCTGGCTGCCGCCGAATGGCTGTTCAGACGTGGCGATCCGACTTGCGGGCTCTATGCGGTCGCACGCGGCACCTTGTGCATCTCCGGCACCCTGGCCCAGGGCGGACAGACCCGCACGGCCTTGCTAAGTCTTGCCGATGCACCCATGTGGCTGGGCGAGGTCGGCCTGTTCGACGGCACGACGCGCAGCCATGACGTACAGGCCGTCACGGCCTGCACCCTGCTGCACATACCCCAGGCGCCCTTGCTGGCCTGGCTGCAGCAGCATCCTGCGCACTGGCAGAACATGGCTTTGCTGCTGACCGACAAGCTGCGGGCCTGCATGGCAAGCTTTGAGGAGCAATTGCTGCTGCCCGCTCCCCAGCGCCTGATACGGCGTCTGGTGCGCATGGCCCAGGGGCTGGAGCAGTGGTATGAGCCTTATGAGGCAGAGCAGCCTCTGCACTCGCGCCGCGAGCTGCAGGTCTCGCAGGAGCAGTTGGCGCGCATGCTGGGCCTCTCGCGCCAGACCACGAACCAGATACTGCAGACGCTGCAGCAAAGCCGGCTGATACGGCTGCGCCGCGCCAAGCTGGAGATCCTGGACCTCCAGGGCTTGCGCCTGGCCGGAGATTGATTTCCAGCGCCATGCCTGCACCGGGCGCCACCTAGGTGACAAGCTGCGCTGGACAAGCGATCAGCGCCCCTCACAATCGGACCCGAGCATTGTCTCGGGTCAAGTCCGCTCAATCCCGGCAGCATTCACGCCTGCCCGCCCTCATCCTAAGAAAATCCCGGATCACCTGCGTGGACGTCGCTCTGCGCCCAGCACCCTGGAGAAGGATGCTCGAAAATCCACCCCCGGGACCCCGACACCCGATACGATCAAAACCAAAAAGAAAGCCTGCCCCATGCCCTTGCCTCCCGCTTCAGACCGAGTCCTGCAGCACTTGCGCGACGTGCGCTACCGAAGCTATTTACGCGCCGACGGACTATGGGACATCGAAGGCGAGCTGCGCGACAGCAAAGACCATGACATCGAACTCAGCGGCCACCGCAAGGTTGCCGCGGGTTCGTCCATACACCACATGTGGATCCGCGCCACCGTGAACACGCAGCTTGTGGTCCAGGCCATGGAGGTGGCCATGGATGCCCACCCCCTGGGCCACTGCCCCGAAGCGGCACGGGCCCTGCAAAAGATGGTCGGCTGCTCCATGGCCCGCGGCTGGCGCAAGTCCATTGCCGAGCACCTGGGCGGCGTCGCCAGCTGCACGCACCTGCGCGAGCTGCTGTTCAACATGGCCACGGCCGGCTTCCAGTCCATTCCCGGCGTCTTTTCCGACGCTGACGAAACCCGCCCTCCGCGCCACCTCGGCCAGTGCCTGGGCTGGGACTTCAACGGCCCCGGCGTTGCGCTCTACTACCCTCAGTTCGTCAACTGGCAGCCTGAGACCGTCAAAGCCTGAGGACCCGGGGGCATTGCCCTTGGGGCAAAATCTGGCCATGGCAGAAAGAGTGATTCCCCTGGTCGATGAGCGCATGGCAGTGCGCACCGCCGTCGTGCCCGCAAGCACATCGGCGCCCAGCGGCGAACTGCTCGACGGGCTGGGACGGCCGCTGCGCGATCTGCGCATCAGCGTCACCGATCGCTGCAACTTCCGCTGCAGCTATTGCATGCCCAAGGAAGTCTTTGACAAGAACTACCGCTACCTGCCGCACAGCGACCTGCTGAGCTTCGAGGAGATCACGCGCACGGCCCGGCTGTTTGTGCGCCATGGGGTGCGCAAGATCCGCCTCACCGGGGGCGAACCCCTGCTGCGCAAGAACGTGGAAAACCTCGTGGCCCAGTTGGCCGAGCTGCGCACGCCCGAGGGACAGCCACTGGACCTGACGCTGACCACGAATGGCTCGCTGCTCGCGCGCAAGGCCACCGCGCTCAAGGCCGCGGGGCTGAAGCGCGCGACCATCAGCCTCGACGGACTCGACGATGCGGTGTTTCGCAGCATGAACGATGTGGACTTTCCGGTCGCCGAAGTGCTGGCCGGCATAGAGGCGGCGCAGGCCGCCGGCCTGAGCCACATCAAGGTCAACATGGTGGTCAAGCGCGGCACCAACGAAGACCAGGTGCTGCCCATGGCACGCCACTTTCGCGGCACGGGCGTGACGCTGCGCTTCATCGAATACATGGATGTGGGCGTCACCAACGGCTGGCGCATGGACGAAGTCCTGCCCTCGCACGAGCTCATCGAGCGGCTGCGCGCCGAACTGCCCTTGCTGCCGCTGGCCCCGACAACGGCCGGTGAGACTGCCCGGCGCTGGGGCTATGCCGATGCCCAGGGCCGGCATGACCCGGGCCTCGGAGAGATCGGCGTCATCAGCAGCGTCACCCAGGCCTTTTGCCGCGACTGCAACCGTGCGCGCCTCTCGATGGAGGGACGGCTCTACCTGTGCCTGTTCGCCACCGAGGGCTGGGACTTGCGCAGCCTGCTGCGCAGCGGCGCCAACGATGAAGAGGTCGCCGCTGCCGTGGCACGCATCTGGCGGCAGCGCCATGACCGCTACTCGGAACTGCGCGCCAGCCTGCCACCCAGCCCGGACAGCAGCGCACGCCGCCGCATAGAGATGAGCTATATCGGCGGCTGAAACCGCCCAGAGCAAGACTGCATGAGTGCCAGCCACAGCCCCCATTCCCTGTCCACTGCCCTGCCCCCTCCCCGGCGTGACCTCATCACCGGCTGCATTCTTGCCGGCGGACGCGGCATGCGCATGGGCGGTGTGGACAAGGGCCTGCAGGACTTCTGCGGCCAGCCCCTGGCCTTGCATGCACTGCAGCGCCTGGCGCCCCAGGTCGGCAGCCTCATGATCAATGCCAACCGCAATCCGGACGACTATGCGCGCCTGGGTGCGGCCCACGAAGCACAAGTCTGGCCCGATGCCGAGCCCGACTACCCGGGCCCACTGGCCGGCTTTCTGAGCGGGCTCGAACACTGCCGCACGCCCTGGCTGGTCTGCGTGCCTTGCGACACCCCCCTGTTCCCTCTGGACCTGGTGGAGCGCCTGGCCCGGGCCGCTATTGCCGCCGAGCCCATGGCCGAGGTCGTGATTGCCCATGGGCTGGAACGCCAGTTTGAGCAGGATCAAGCCCGTCTGCGGGCTCAGCCTGTGTTTTGCCTGCTGCATCGCGGTCTGCGTGATAGTCTTTCCCTCTTTGTACGCTCGGGCGGGCGCAAGATCGATGCCTGGACGGCCCAGCACCGCCATGCGGCGGCCACCTTCGACCTCGCCAGCGACAGCCCTCTCGCCTTCGCCAATGCCAACACGCTGCAGGAGCTCAAGGCCCTGGAGCAGGCCCGGGCGCTCTGACCCCACTCGGCGCCCAGGCGCAATCAGACGGCGGCTCTGTGCCGCTTCACAGGATTTGCTTGCGATGACTGCTATTTTTCAACCTGCATCGGCCATGGCCGAGCCACAAAACCTCAGCGTCGAACAGGCCCAGGCCCAACTGGCCAGCCTGTTGACCCCGCTCGGCCCCATCTGCGAGACCGAGATGCTTCCACTGGCCGAGGCCCTGGACCGTGTGCTGGCCGAGGACCTGACCTCGCCTGTGGACGTCCCCCCGCACGACAACGCCGCCATGGACGGCTACGCCCTCAACGGAGCCCAGTTGCAGCCAGGCCAGCCCCTGGTGCTGCAAGTCGTGGGCCGCGCCCTGGCCGGTGTCCCATGGAGCGGAGAGATAGGACCCGGCCAGTGCCTGAAGATCATGACCGGCGCCGTGCTGCCTGCGGGGCTGGATACGGTTGTCCCGCACGAACTCACCCAGGCCCTGGACGAGCAGCGCATCCGCATTCCCGCAGACAGCCTGCGGGCGGGCGCCAACCGCCGCCTGTGCGGCGAAGATCTGGGCCGGGGCAACCTGGCTCTGCCCAAAGGACAAAAGCTGCACCCTGCAGCGCTGGGCCTGCTCGCCAGCCTGGGGCTGAGTCAGGTCGAAGTGCGCAGGCGCCTGCGCGTGGCGTATTTCTCCACGGGCGATGAAATCCTCGCCCCCGGCATGGCTGCGCGTGAAGGCGCCATCTACGACAGCAACAGCTTCAGCCTGCAAGGCCTGCTCAAGCGCCTGGGCGTGCAAGTCCTCGACCTGGGCCAGGTGCCCGACGAACCACAGGCCCTGGAGACGCGCTTGCGCGAAGCCGCAGCCCTCGCCGATGTGGTGCTGACCAGCGGCGGCATCAGCGCGGGCGAGGCCGACCATACACGCGCCATGCTGCAACGCCTGGGCCATGTGCAGTTCTGGCGCCTGGCCATGCGTCCGGGCAAGCCACTGGCCGCTGGCCTGCTGCAGCCGGGCCTGAGCTCGGCCTTTGCACCCAAATCGGGCACAAGCGCAATCGACATCAACGTCGGCAGCTCCGAAAAGCAGAGCACCCAGACGCCCAGACCCACGGTCTTGCTGGGCCTGCCCGGCAATCCCGTGGCCGCCATGATCAGCTTTGCGCTGTTCGTGCGCCCGGCCCTGCTGCAGCTCATGGGAGACACATCTGCGCCCCTGCCGCTGGCCCAGGCCATTGCAGCCCAGGACTTTCACAAGCGCCCCGGCCGCAGCGAATACCAGCGCGGCATTTTGGCCATGGGCCCGGATGGCCGCGCCCGGGTGCGCAGCACCGGGGCCCAGGGCTCGGCCTTGCTGAGCTCCCTGGTTCAGGCCAACTGCCTGGTCGTGCTGGAGCCGGAACGCGGCCAGGTGCTGGCCGGTGAGACCGTGAACGTGCTGCTGCTCGACGGCGCCATCTGAAAGTCATGCCATGACCTACCAGGCCCAGCACTTGCCCACCCCTCCTGCACACGAGGCCATACAGGCCCTGCAAGGCGCTGTGCTTTTGGAGTTCGGCACGCCCTGGTGCGGGCATTGCCAGCGCGCCCAGCCGCTGCTGCAGGCCGCGCTGGAGCAGACAGCCGCCATCACGCACCTCAAGATAGAGGACGGGCCCGGCAAGCGCCTGGGACGCATCTACGGCGTCAAGCTCTGGCCCACGCTGGTGTTCTTGCGCGACGGCCAGGAAATCACGCGCCTGGTGCGGCCCGAAAGCCTGCAGCAGATCACGCAGGCCCTGGATTCTCTATAAGCGGCCCAGGGCCAGATCCACACCCTTGTTGGCCAGCGCATCGGCGCGCTCGTTGCCCGGGTCGCCCGCATGGCCCTTGACCCAGCGCCAGTCTATGCGGTGGCCGCTTCCCTGGACCAGGGCATCCAGACGCTGCCAGAGCTCGACATTCTTCACAGGCTCCTTGGAGGCCGTCTTCCAGCCCTTGGCCTTCCAGCCGTGAATCCACTCCGTAATACCCTTGCGCACATATTGACTGTCCAGGTACAGCAGTACATCGCAGGGCCGCTTCAAGGCCGACAAGGCCTCGATCACGGCCATGAGCTCCATACGGTTGTTGGTGGTGTCCAGCTCGCCGCCGAACAACTCCTTTTCGGCGTTGCCGGCCTGCAGCACGACGCCCCAGCCGCCAGGCCCTGGATTGCCCTTGCAGGCGCCATCGGTGTAGATCACTACTTGGTTCAAAAGATATTCCTGATGCGTTGAAAATGCCTGCCCGATCATGACACGGGCCACGGAGTCTCCAGCGTCCCCTGACGGCAAATTCATCCACCGACGCAACGCGGCGTGTTCGCGCACCAGCATCGCGACACCAGCCGGGCCCATGAGAAAGCCCAGGGCATATCTCCCCCAAGACTAAGCCTATCGCTATATACAATAAAATACATTGACAACAAGCAAGCCTTCTTCAGTTCAACACCTTGCTCGTGCCCCAGGCCCAATCGACCTTGGTCAACGTTTCTGGCAAGAGCACAGAGATCTTGCATTCGGTCAATGGTCGGGGCTTCGCTCCCAACAATGCAAGAACAACCCATTCACTCCCAACTTTCCCGGCGCGGCTTTCTGAAGCTGGCCGGCGCAGGCGTGGCTACCACATCGATGGCGGCCATGGGCTTCGGCGAGGCCGAAGCCCATGTAGCTGCCCATGTGCGCCAGTTCAAGCTGGCCACGACCACCGAGACCCGCAACATCTGCACCTATTGCTCGGTGGCCTGCGGCATCATCATGTATTCCAAGGGTGATTTCTACGCAGGCGAAAAGGCCAGAATCATCCACATCGAAGGCGATGCCGACCACCCCACCAACAAGGGCACGCTGTGCCCCAAGGGTGCGGCCATCAAGGACTTCGTCAACTCCGACACCCGCACCAAGGTGCCGCGCTACCGCGCACCGGGTGCAGACCATTGGGAAGATGTCAGCTGGGACTTCGCCCTCGACAAGGTTGCACGCCACATCAAGGACGACCGCGACGCCAACTTTGTCGAGAAGAACGAAGCCGGCACCACCGTGAACCGCTGGACCAGCATGGGTTTTCTGGCCGCCTCGGGCGGCACCAACGAAACCGGCTGGATCACCTACAAAACGGTGCGTGCCCTCGGCGTTCTGCCCTTCGACAATCAGGCACGCGTCTGACACGGCCCTACGGTAGCCAGTCTGGCTCCGACTTTTGGCCGTGGCGCAATGACCAACGCCTGGACCGATATCAAGAACACCGACCTCGTCGTCGTCATGGGTGGCAATGCCGCCGAAGCCCACCCCTGCGGCTTCAAATGGGTGACCGAGGCCAAACACCACAACAAGGCCAAGCTCATCGTTGTGGACCCCCGCTTCAACCGCACGGCATCGGTTGCGGATTACTACGCCCCCATCCGGCCGGGCTCGGACATCTCCTTTCTGATGGGGGTGATCCGTTACTGCATGGCCAACGACAAGGTGCAGTGGGAATACCTCAAGCACTACACCAACGCCAGCTACCTGGTGCGCGACGGCTTTGGCTGGAAGGATGGCCTGTTCAACGGCTATGACGAGGACCAGCGCGCCTACGACCAGAGCGAGTGGGACTACCAGTACGACGCCAATGGCCAGCCGCTGACCGACCCCACGCTGCAACACCCGCGCTGCGTGTGGAATCTGCTGCGGGAGCATGTGGAGGTGTACACGCCGGAGTTTGTGGAAAACATCTGCGGCACGCCCAAGGACCGCTTTCTCAAGATCTGCGAAATGATCGGCGAGACGGCGGCCACCGACAAGGTCATGACCTCCTGCTACGCCCTGGGCTGGACCCAGCATTCCAAGGGTGCGCAAAACATCCGCGGCATGGCCATGCTGCAGCTGATGCTGGGCAATATCGGCCTGCCCGGTGGCGGGGTGAACGCGCTGCGCGGCCATGCCAACATCCAGGGCCTGACGGACCTGGGTCTGCTCTCGCACATGCTGCCCGGCTATATGGGCCTGCCCAACGAGCGCGAGACTTCGCTGGCGGCCTACCTGGCCACCAAGACCAACAAGCCCATGTTCCCGGGCCAGACCAGCTACTGGCAGCACACCGACAAGTTCATGGTGAGCTTTTTGAAGTCCATGTGGGGTGACAAGGCCACGGCAGAGAATGGTTTTGGCTACGACTGGCTGCCCAAGCTGGATGTGCCCTACTACGACATCCTGCGCACCTTCACCATGATGGAAGAGGGCAAGGTCAATCTGTACTTCTGCCAGGGCTTCAACCCGCTGATGTCCTTCCCCAACCGGGCCAAGCTGACGCGGGCGCTGTCCAAGCTCAAGCTGCTGGTGTCCATCGACCCGCTGGAGACCGAGACCGCTGCGTTCTGGCAAAACCACGGTGTCTACAACGATGTGAACCCGGCCGAGATCATGACCGAGGTGCTGGAGCTGCCCTCCACCTGCTTTGCCGAAGACGAAGGCGCCACGGTCAACTCCGGCCGCTGGCTGCAGTGGCACTGGACCGGTGCCAACCCGCCGGGCAATGCCAAGCACGACACCTGGATCATGGCCGAGATCTTCCTGCGCGTGCGTGAGCTCTACCGCAAGGAAGGCGGCGTCTGCCCCGAGCCCATCTTCAATCTGAGCTGGGACTACCACAAGCCCAACGACCCCGAGCCCGAAGAGCTGGCCAAGGAAATGAATGGCCGGGCGCTCAAAGACGTGTATGACCTGAATGACCCGAGCAAGCTGGTGCGCAAGGCCGGCGAGCAGCACGCGGCCTTTAGCGAGCTGCGCGCCGATGGCTCCACCATGTCCGGCTGCTGGATTTATGCCGGCTCCTGGACCGAGCAGGGCAATATGATGGCCCGCCGCAACAACCACGACGAAGGTGGCATAGGCACCTATCTGAACTGGACCTGGGCCTGGCCGGCCAACCGCCGCATTCTTTACAACCGCGCCAGCGCCGACCTCCAGGGCAAGCCCTGGGATGCCAAGCGCAAGCTGCTGGAGTGGAATGTGGACCAGCAGCGCTGGGAAGGCTATGACGTGCCGGACTTCTCGCCCACGGCCCAGCCCGAGGTGGTACGCCCCTTCATCATGACGCAGGAGGGCACGGCCCGGCTGTTCGTGCGCAAGATGCTGCGCGACGGCCCCTTCCCCACGCACATGGAGCCCTGGGAAAGCCCGGTGGAGAACCCCTTCAACAAGAAGATGCGCGGCAACCCTGTGGGCCGTATCTTCCAGGCCGACCTGGAGCAGCTGGGCACCAGCGAAGAGTTCCCCTTTGTGGGCACCTCGTACCGCCTGACCGAGCACTTCCACACCTGGACCAAGCACAACAAGGTCAACGCCGTGCTGCAGCCCGATTTCTTTGTCGAAATCAGCGAAGAGCTGGCGGCGCTGCGTGGCATCACCAAGGGTGGGCGCGTGCGCGTGTGGAACAAGCGCGGCGAGGTCTGGGCCAAGGCCGTGGTCACCAAGCGCATACGCCCGCTGATTTGCGACGGCAAGGAAGTGCACGTGATCGGCATCCCCATCCACTGGGGCTTCAAGGGCGCGGCCCGCAAGGGCTTTGGCGCCAACAGCCTGACGGTGTTTGCCGGTGAGGCGAATATCGACACGCCCGAGTCCAAGGCCTTTCTCGTCAACATCGAGCCGGCCAGCTCCGAAGACATCAAGAGGCTGACATCATGAGTTACCCCCAGGCCCAACAGCCGCGCACCGCGGCCGCCAACCCTCCGGTGCAGCCCATGGCGTCGAATCTGCTGCCCACAGACGTGATCAAGATCTCGGCCACGGACCATGTCCCCACGCCCGAGCGCCAGCTGACCAAGGTGGCCAAGCTGATCGACGTGTCCAAGTGCATAGGCTGCAAAGCCTGCCAGTCGGCCTGCATCGAGTGGAATGACACCCACCCGACCATGGAAGAGAACGTGGGCATCTATGAGAACCCACATGATCTGACGCCGGACATGTTCACGCTGATGCGCTTCACCGAATACCAGAACCCCGGCACCGGGGAGCTGGAATGGCTGATCCGCAAGGACGGCTGCATGCACTGCGAGGAGCCGGGCTGTCTGAAGTCCTGCCCCTCGCCGGGCGCCATCGTGCAGTACTCCAACGGCATCGTGGACTTCATCTCCGACAACTGCATTGGCTGCGGCTACTGCGTCAAGGGCTGCCCCTTCAATGTGCCGCGCATTCACAAGACGGCCAATGTGTCCAAGAAGTGCACGCTGTGCTCGGACCGCGTGGCCATGGGCCAGGGCCCGGCCTGTGCCAAGGCCTGCCCCACGCAGTGCATCAGCTTTGGCACCAAGGAGGACATGAAGGCCCTGGCCGCCGAGCGCGTGGAAGACCTGAAGGAGCGCGGCTACGACAACGCCGGCCTCTACGACCCGCAGGGCGTGGGCGGCACCCATGTGATGTATGTGCTGCACCACCGCGACAAGCCTTCGCTGTATGCCGGCCTGCCGGACGACCCCAAGATCTCGCCCACGGTGACGCTGTGGAAGGGCTCGGCGAAGAAGCTGGGCCTGATCGCCGCTGGCCTGGCCACGGTGGGTGCGGTGCTGCACGGCATTTTTGCCAAGCCCAATGCCGTGACCCCGCACGAGGAAGAAGAGGCGCAAGAGCTGGTGGACGATATCGACCAGGGCGGCGACGGCTATCCCCATGGACATGGGCATAACCACAGCCATGGCCCTGAACAGGCGCCCGGCGCCGCGCACGGCAAGGAGCAATGATGACCGACCAAGCAAACAACGCTGCCAGCCAGCGCGTCTACTCCGCCAAGGGCGATGAGCTGGCCAGCCGCAAGCCGGTGATGGTGGTGCGCTATCGCGGCATCACCCGCTTCAACCACTGGATCACGGCGGCCTGCATGATTGCCCTGCTGCTGACCGGCGCGGCGTTCTTCCACCCCTCGCTGTTCTGGCTCTCCAAGCTGTTTGGCGGCGGGCAGATGACACGCTGGATCCACCCCTGGATCGGCGTGCTGCTGTTCTTCAGCTTTCTGGGCCTGTTTTTGCAGATGTGGCACCTCAACCTGCCACGCCGCGAAGACCTGCAATGGAGCATGCAGATTGGTGATGTGCTGCAGGGCAAGGAAGAAAACCTGCCCGAGCTGGGCAAGTACAACGCCGGGCAAAAAGGCGTGTTCTGGGGCATGAGCGGGCTGATCCTGCTGCTCATCGTCACCGGCATCATGATCTGGGAACAGTATTTCCCGTTTCTGATGCCCATTCCGCTGCGACGCATTGCCGTGGTCGTGCATGCTGCAGCAGCCCTGGGTTGCTTTTTCATCTTTGTGGCCCATGTGTATGCCGCCATCTGGACGCGGGGCACCATACCGGCGATGACGCGCGGCACCGTGACCGGTGGCTGGGCCTTCCGCCACCACCGCAAGTGGTTGCGCGAGCTGGCCAAGCGCCCGCATGCGGCGGCGCCACCACCCACCCACAAGTCCTCACCCAAGTGAGCCCCGGCATGCGTCGCGCGCGCATGCCCCCTCTCCCACGATTTTCAGCGCCGGCCTGCCGGCCTCCCCCATGGCTGACAGCTCTATCCAACCCGATCCGTCCTTTATCACCGGGGGCATTGCCAAAACCCCGTTCACGCTGCAGCAGCCGCCGGCCCAGTGCTTTGACACCCGCGCCAGCCGCCTGCGCTTTCTGGCCCAAAGCAGCGAGCTGGCGCCCTATCTGGACTTTCTGGCCGATCTGGCCGCGCTGCAAGCCAGACTGGCGCAGGAGCTGCCGGCGCCCCACCCCATCAGCAGCGAACGCCTGCAGCAAGCCAGCCAGGCCGGCCTGCCCCCCATAGACCGCGCAGCCCTGGCCGACGACAGCCAGCTGCATGCCTGCCTGCGCGCGCTGTGCGAGGCTGCCACCCACATCGCCATGCCCGTCCCGGCACGCCAGGCACTGGATGCCTTGCGCAGCGCCGAAGCCGATGATGTGCGCTGGCTGCTGGCCAATGTGCTGAGTGATGTACCTGGCGAGGCCATTCCCCAAGACGCAATCGCCCTCCACCTGTTCGCCGCAGCGGTGGTGCAGGTGCACCTGGCGCGCCTGGCCACCAGCCTGCCCGCCGAGGCCCTGCAGCCCGTGGCCACCGGCGTGTGCCCGGCCTGCGGCGGTCTGCCCGTGACCTCCTCCGTCATCGGCCTGCGCGACATCGAGAACGTGCGCTATGCCAGCTGCAGCTGCTGCGCCACGCAGTGGAACGAGGTGCGCATCAAATGCCTGTGCTGCGGCTCCACCAAGGGCATCAGCTACCGCAGCGCCGGCACCGACGACGCCACAGTCAAGGCCGAGGTCTGCAAGGAATGCGGCCACTGGAGCAAACTGCTCTACCAGGTGCGCAACCCCAGCCTGGAGCCCGTGGCCGACGATGTGGGCAGCCTGGGCCTGGACCTGCTGATGCGCAGCGAAACCCCGTACCGGCGCGCGGGGTTCAATCCCTATTTGCTCGGATATTAGATTTCCCAGCCACCACCCTGATCGGTTTTTCTGTCCGGCCCCGGGCCCACGACGCTGGCCGCGGCGTCTGCGGGCTGTCTTCTGGCGGCCACGGGTGCGCCGACCATGGCGCTGCGCGCCTTCCACGAAGGCCCGAGCAAGCGCATGCCGACCACGCGCTTGACGGCCACCACGCAGTAAACCCCACCCAGCACGGGCCAGCCCACGGGGCCCACGCGGTCCATGACTTGCCAGCGCCGCAGCCAGCGCGCGCTTTGCACCGCAGGCACATAGCCGCCGAACTGCACGGCTTCGATCTCGAAAGCCAGCAGCCTCAGCCAATCCCGCAGCCGCCCATAGCCTGGCCCCCAGCCCAGGCCAGGCAGATAGCTGTTGCCGCGCTCCAGCCGGCGCTGCAGACCCAGAAGACTCATGGGGTTAAGCCCGCAGATCACCAGCCGCCCTTCAGGCACCAGAACGCGCGCGGCCTCGCGCAGCACGGCATGCGGGTCCGAGCTCGTCTCCAGAGTGTGCGGCAGGACCAGCAGATCCAGACAGGCTTCGGCAAACGGCAAGGCCACGGGGTCGGCCAGCAGCACGGGCGTCAGGCCATGATCTGCGGCGGCAGGGTTTTGGGCCCTCTCCTGCTCCCAATCCTGCAGGGCCTGCGCGGACTCCAGAGCCTGCCAGCGATGGGGCATGCGGTTGGCGCGCAGGCCTTGCAGCAAGGGCAAACCCAGCTGCAGGCTGTAATAGCCGAAAATGTCGGCCACAGCCTCATCGCAGCGCTGCTGCTCCCATTGCAACAAATAGCTTCCCAAAGCGGTCTGAGTCCAGTGAAGCTGGGAATCAGGCCTACCTATAATTTTGCTGCTCATGAACCTCTTGCCCATTCCCGCCTTTGCCGACAACTACATCTGGATGCTGTATGACGACGCAGGTCAGGCCCTGGTCGTGGACCCAGGCGATGCACAGCCGGTACTGGCCACGCTGCACCGGCTGGGTCTGCGGTTGCAAGGCATTTTAGTCACGCATCACCACGCGGATCATGTCGGCGGCGTGGCCCAGTTGCGCGAACTCACATCGGCCCGGGTCTGGGGTCCGGCCCATGAACAGTTGCCCGAGGCGGCCGAGCCCATTGTGCGCGTGGAAGGCGGTGACGAGATCCAGACCCTGGGCGGCCCCTGGCAGGTGTTGAGCGTGCCCGGCCATACCAGCGGCCATGTCGCGTATTTCAGCAGCAGCGCCTTGGAGCAGCCCTTGCTGTTCTGTGGCGATACCTTGTTTTCGGGCGGCTGCGGCCGTCTGTTCGAAGGTACACCTGCGCAGATGCAGGACTCTCTGGACCGCCTGGCGGCCCTGCCGCCATCGACCCGGGTCTGCTGCGCGCATGAATACACCTTGTCCAACCTGCGCTTTGCCCAGGCCGTGGAACCAAACAACCAGCAGTTGACTCAGTACCTGCAGCATTGCCAGGCACTGCGGGCCGCTGGCCAGCCTACACTGCCGTCCAGCATGGCAATCGAGCTTTCCATCAACCCGTTCCTGCGCACGCGCAATGCCGATGTGGCGCGTGCAGCGGCCGGCTTCGACGAACAAGTGAGACAGCAAGAGCCATCCAGTGTGCTGGCAGCTCTGCGCGAATGGAAAAACATATTCACATGAAATTACTACATGTTGTGCTGCTCAGCGGTGTGCTGGCGCTTGCAGGTTGCGCCACCACCGGCAATCCCGGGCTCGATGACGGCATGGCCGCCTCAAACACCCCCCTGTATCCCAAGGGGCCGCTGAGCCCACTGAGCCGTGGCAATGTCGCCAGCTCCGACGTGGCCTCCATGGAAGCCCCTGGCGATCTCTGGGTGCGCATACGCCGTGGCTTTGCGATGCCCGACCTGGAGCAGGATCTGGTGCACGACCGCGAGCAGTGGTACGCAGCCCGGCCCGACTACATACAGCGCATGACCGAGCGCTCGAGCAAGTACCTGTTCCACATCGTCGAGGAGCTTGAGCGCCGCAGCATGCCCACGGAGCTGGCCCTGCTGCCTTACATCGAAAGCGCCTTCAACCCCCAGGCCGTCTCCAGCGCCAAGGCTGCAGGCATGTGGCAGTTCATGCCGGCCACGGGCACGTATTTCGACCTCAAGCAAAACGCCTTCCGCGATGACAGGCGCGACGTGCTGGCCTCCACGCGCGCCGCGCTCGACTATCTGCAAAAGCTCTACGGCATGTTTGGCGACTGGCACCTGGCCCTGGCCGCCTACAACTGGGGCGAGGGCAGCGTGGGCCGCGCCATCAAGCGCAACCAGAAGCTGGGACTGCCCACGGGCTATACCGATCTGCAGATGCCGGCCGAGACGCGCATGTACGTGCCCAAGCTGCAGGCCGTGAAGAACATCGTGGCCGACCCCGATGCCTTCAGCACCGAGCTGCCGCTGATCGAGAACCACCCCTACTTCCAGGCCGTGACACTGGACCGCGACATCGACGTGGAGCTCGTCGCCAGGCTCGCCGACGTGGAGCTCAAGGACTTCAAGGCCCTGAACCCCGGCCTGCACAAACCCGTGATCTTTGCAGCGGGCACGCCCGAGATCCTTCTGCCCTGGGACAACGCCAAGGTCTTCAGGCGCAACCTCCAGGCCTATGACGAAGGCCAGTACGCAAGCTGGACCGTCTGGACCGTGCCCTCGACCATCAGCGTGGCCGAGGCCGCCCAGCGCGTGGGCCTGGGCGAGAGCGCCCTGCGCTCCATCAACAATATTCCGCCGCGCATGCTGATCAAGGCCGGCTCGGCCCTCATGGTGCCGCGCGGCGCCAACGTGCAGGCGGACGTGGCCAGCCATGTGGCCGACAACGGCCAGATCGCGCTGGCACCCGAAATCACCACACGCCGCACCACGGTCAAAGTACGCAAGCGCGACACCCTGACCAGTGTCGCGGGCCGCTACGGCGTCAGCGTCTCCAGCCTGGCCGAATGGAACAGGCTCAAGACGAATGCGCCGCTGCGCGCCGGCCAGTCCCTGGTGGCCTATCTGCCAGTGCGAGCCAACACCCGCCCCAGCGTCGCCGTGGCACGCAGACCGGCCAAGGTCCAGGCCAGCGCCCCGGCCGCACGCAAGGTCGCCACGGCCTCGTCCGCCAGCGCCCGCAAGGCCTCGCCCACGGCGCGCGCGCCGGCCAAGGTCAAGCGGCGCTAAGACAGCCCGAGAAGAACAGCCCCAGGTTCACCAGCCAGCCCAGCCCCCAGACTGCGCTGCGCAGGCTGGCCCTGTCGGCCAGATAGCAGGCGATATAGGCCAGGCGCAGCAGCACAAAGGCCAGGGCCAGGCCGTTGACCCAGGCCTGGGCTGCGCCCTGCTGCCAGGCCACGAACAGGGCTGCCACAAAAAACGGCAAGACTTCGAGGCTGTTGGCCTGGGCCGCATTCGCGCGCGCCTGGTAGCCGCCTTGGCGCGCCAGCCAGGCGCGCGGATCGCGGTTGTCAAAACCGCCATCGGCCGCC
The DNA here is from genome assembly GCF_000429845.1 of Comamonas composti DSM 21721. Lineage (GTDB taxonomy): Bacteria > Pseudomonadota > Gammaproteobacteria > Burkholderiales > Burkholderiaceae_C > Comamonas > Comamonas composti. The sequence goes on along the minus strand of NZ_AUCQ01000018.1, from coordinate 61,757 downwards.
GAGCGTCCCAGCCCCTTGGCCTTGGCGATATAGGTGCAGACCAGGGGCAGGACCAGCACGACCAGCAAACACCAATGGGCCAGGGTGTAGCCGCTTGAATAAGCCATGGACATCTCCTTTTGAACGCATGAATCACTCTTGGCACTTTGCAACCAGCAGTCGGGAGCTGTCCTCTACGCTCTTACCCCGCCCCCAAAGGAATGAGGAAGTCCGACCAAGCGTGCAGCTTATAAAACTGGCAGAGCCCAGCTCAAAGACAGCAAGCAAGGGCCGCCCCGCAGCGAGGCTGTCGTCCCCCTCTGGGGGAAGCCGCAAAGCGGCTCAGGGGCAAGGTCTCACCGCCTGTCCACCAAGGCATGCGCAATCGTGCCCAGATCCACATATTCGAGCTCGCTGCCGATCGGCACGCCACGCGCCAGCCGCGTCACATGCAGGCCCCGGGCCTTGAGAGCTTCGGAGATCGCATGCGCGGTGGCCTCTCCTTCGGCCGTGAAGCTGGTGGCCAGAATGACCTCCTGCACCCGGCCGTCGCAGGCGCGCGCCAGCAACTGGCTCAGGCCCAGATCCTTGGGCCCCACGCCATCGAGCGGCGACAAACGCCCCATGAGCACGTAGTAATAGCCCTGGTAGGCACCCGTGCGCTCCATGGCCGCGAGGTCTGCAGGCGCCTCGACCACGCACAGGCGCGCCGCATCGCGGCCCTCATCCTCGCAGATGCTGCAGACCGGTGCTTCGGTAAACGTATGGCAGCGCTCGCAATGGCGCACCGAATCCACGGCCCGGCTCAGGGCCTGCGCGAGCTGGCGCGCGCCGTCCAGATCTCGCTGCAGCAGATGAAAGGCCATGCGCTGGGCCGACTTGATGCCCACCCCAGGCAGCCGCCGCAGGGCATCGATCAAGGCGTCCAGAGACTGAACATCCGACATGGGGCTTCCTTTACATCACAGCCTTAAAAAATGAGCATCTAGCGCTCATCAGACCTTGGTTTCAGGGTCTTTTATAGCTCAACCCCTTGCATGGCGGGCGCCAGCAGCTCACTTTTTATAAGCAGCGCTTCAAGCAGCCTGCAGGTTGAAGCAGAGAAAGCTCCGCCCTGTGCGTGCAGCCCCTCACCCCAACCCTCTTCCCAAAGGGGCGAGGGAGCTAGGCAAGATGCGCCGCGCATGAAACTGACGCGCACCAAACCAGGGATGCCGAGCAAGGGCCGCCCCGCAGCGAGGGCATCGTCCCCCTCCCGCTTGCGAGAGAGGGGGAAGCGGCGCAGCCGCTCAGGGGGTGTTATTCGTTAAAACGGGAACTTCATCCCGCCCGGCAGCCCCGGCATGCCGGCAGTGAGCTTGCCCATCTTCTCGTTGCTGGTCTCCTCGGCCTTGCGCACGGCGGCGTTGAAGGCAGCGGCCACCAGGTCCTCAAGCATGTCCTTGTCCTCGGCCAGCAGGCTGGGGTCGATGGTCACGCGCTTGACGTCGTGCTTGCAGGTCATCACGACCTTGACCAGGCCTGCGCCCGACTCGCCCTCGACCTCGACATGGCCCAGCTCTTCCTGAGCCTTCTTGAGGTTGTCCTGCATGGCCTGGGCCTGCTTCATGAGGCCGGCAAGCTGTCCTTTGTTGAACATGAGAATTCCTTTTTCTAGGGAGTTGAAAACAAATGCCTCAATGAGACTGGATGGTCACGGGTTTGATGCTGCCAGGCACGATTTTCGCGCCATGCTTTTGCATGAGCTCCCGTATCCGGGGGTGGTTGTGGACGATGTCCTCGGCAATCTGCTGGCGCTCGTGGTTGGCCACGGCAAGCCGGCGTGCGGGGCTGTCGGTGACAGCGCCCTGCTCCAGTTCCAGCTGGCACGCATGGCCTGCGGCCTCCAGCGCCGCGCGCAGGCGCTCCCGCGCACCGGGCTGGATCAGGGAGGCGCTTTCCACGCACAGCGTCCAGGCATCGCCGGCACGCGCCAGCAACTGGGACTGCAAGGCCAACTGACGCGCGAGTGCCGTAATGGCCTCGGTCTGCACCAGCTGGTTCACGACCTCGAACCAGATATCGCCTTCGGGCGTGATCTCTACCGTGGGCGCCTCACGCGCGGCAGCGCGGGCCATGGCCGCTGCGGGCTCTGCGGCCTGCGCCGCAACCGAGTCATCCGCCCTCGCATCCGGCCCGGAGCCGAACTGCGCGCCGGCATCGCCCTGCATGGGCGGCAGGCTCTCGGATGCCTCGGCCTCGGCCCAGCGTCCGTCATCGGTCCAGGCCTCGTCGGGCATGCCAGCCCAGGCCCCGTCGTCGGGCGGACCATCGGACTCCTGCACTTCCTCGGCCTGCTGTTCAGAGGCTTTCTGCTCAAGGCCTGTGTGCGCCTCGGCCGGGGCTTGCGGCAATTCCTCGGCCTGCGGCTCGGCGGGTACAGGCGGTCGCGCCACAGCCGGAGCCCGGGGCTCGGCCGCCTGCGGATGCACGGGCGGCACACGCGGGCTTTCGGGCAGTGGCGCAGCCTCGGGCTTCATCCCGGGCGTTATCTCAGACGCTGCGGCAGTCTGGCCGGGCACTGGCGGCGGCTGTACGGGTGGTGGCTGTACAGGTGGCGGCTGTACGGGCACGGTCTGCACCTGGGCAGGCGCCGGCGCGGGCAGCGGAGCAATCGGCTCTACTGCGGCGCGCGCGGGGGCTGCAGCGGGCTCAGGAGTTTTTTTTTCAGCCTGGGCCGGATCAGCCAAGGGTTGGTCCGGCAAAGGCTCGGCGGGCTCCATCTCGCCCTGGGGCTTGAAGGCCAGCAGGCGCAGCAGCGCCATGGTCAGGGCTGCATACTCATCGGGTGCCAGACCCAGCTCTCCACGGCCATGCAGGCAGATGCTGTAGAGCAACTGGGTTTCGTCACGCGCCATGCGCCGGGCCAGGCGTGCGATCTGGGCGGCATCGGGATCGCTGGCATCGGCCGCCATTTGCGGCACGGCCTGGAGCACGGCCATGCGCTGCAGCACGGCACACATTTCTTCCAGCGTGGACGCCGCAGACAGGCCATTGCGGCGCAGTTGCTCGACGGTGTCGACGACCACGGCGCCATCGCCGCGCGCCAGCGCATCGATGAGCCGCAGCACATGGCTGCGGTCCACGCTGCCCAGCATCTGGCGCACCAGGGCTTCCTGAAGCTGGCCACTGCCAAAGGCAATCGCCTGGTCGGTAAGCGACAGCGCATCACGCATGGAGCCGCGCGCCGCGCGCGACAGCAGACGCAGGGCCTGGGGCTCGGCCGCAATGGCCTCGCTTTGCAGCACATGGCCCAGGTGCTCGAACACGGTCTCCGGGGCCATGGGCCGCAGGTTGAACTGCAGGCAGCGACTCAGCACGGTGACCGGCACCTTCTGCGGATCGGTGGTGGCCAGCACGAATTTCAGATACTCGGGTGGCTCCTCCAGCGTCTTGAGCATGGCGTTGAAGGCCGTATTCGTGAGCATGTGCACCTCGTCGATCATGAAGACCTTGAAGCGCCCCTGCACCGGCTTGTAGACGGCCTGCTCGAGCAGACCCTGGACCTCGTCCACGCCGCGATTCGAGGCCGCATCCAGCTCCGTGTAGTCGGGAAAGCGTCCGCTATCGATTTCAGTGCATGCTGCACAGACCCCGCAAGGCGTGGCCGTGATGCCGCCCTGTCCATCGGCGCCCTGGCAGTTGAGCGACTTGGCCAGAATGCGCGACACCGTGGTCTTGCCCACGCCACGCGTTCCCGTGAACAGATAGGCGTGATGCAGCCGCTGCTGCGTCAGGGCATTGGTCAGGGCCTGAACGACATGCTCCTGCCCCACCATTTCGGAGAAATTGCGGGGACGGTATTTGCGGGCCAGCACGAGATAGGACATGGGGGGTGATTCTACGGGTCCGGACAAGGGTCTTCGCCGCATGACGGCCTTTGTCTGCCTGAGGCCTTGCCGATTGGGCCTATAATTCGCGGCGACGGGCCTCCTCGCATGGGGAAGCGGCCAACCGGGTCAGGTGGGGAACCAAGCAGCCCTAACTGTGAAACCAGTGCCGAGGCAAGGCTCGTCACCTTTGACTGGAAAGTTCTTCAACTGCAAGAACCTGTCTTCCAGCAAAAGCCCTCTCTCTTGATCCTGCTGCGCACGGCTGCTGCGCCATCCCGCCAACAAGAGTCCATCGGCCATGGCCTTTTCCCTGCATTGTTTTACCGAGATCCCCGTGAAGGACTGGATGGTTTTGCTCAACCACCCGGACGTGATCCGCCACATGCCGCTGGCCGATACCCGCTGGGGTGAAAGCGCAGTTGCCGACTGGGCCAAGGCCAAGGATGCGCAGTGGCAGGAGAGCGGTTACGGTCCGCACGCCATCCGCATCGATGGGCACTTCGCGGGCTGGGGCGGCTTTCAGCGCGAAGGCGATGAGGCCGACTTTGCCCTGGTGCTGCTGCCTCAGTACTGGGGGCAGGGCGCCAGCATTTTTCGCAGCTTCATGCGCGACAGGTCCGCTCTGGGCATAGGCCCGGTAAGCATCTTGCTGCCGCCAAGTCGCGTGCGCACCCAGGGCCTGGCCAGACTTGGATTCTCGCCCGCTGGAGAGATCATCTACGAAGGCCAGCGCTTTCTGAAGTTCGTCACCCAAGCCCCGGCGCCTCAAGCCTGAGGCCAGGCATCGAGCACCCAGCCCTGCTTCGTGGCCTCAAGCCGGTGGCTCAGGTGCAGCGCATCCAGGAACACCGCATCATGCGAGACCACCACCAGGCACCCCTGGTAGCCGGCCAGCATCTGCTGCAAGGCCTTTTGCGAGACCAGGTCCAGATGGTTGCTGGGCTCATCCAGCAGCAATATCTGCGCGGGCGGGTCAGCATACAGCGCACAGGCCAGCCCAGCCTTCAGGCGTTCGCCGCCACTCAGCAGGCCTGAAGGCTGGGCCAGCTTTTGGGCATTCAGGCCCAATTGCGCCAGGCGCATGCGCAGCTCGGCCTCGGGCAGCGCGGCATTGGCCTCTTGCATCAACTCCAGCACCGTGCGCTCAGGCGGCAAAGACTCCAGTTGCTGATCCAGATAAGCGCCTGGTCCCACAAGCCGGCACTTGCCGGAGAGCGGCTGGATACGGCCTGCGAGCAGCCTGAGCAAGGTGGTCTTGCCACAGCCATTCGGCCCCAGCACACCGATACGCTGACCCGTGCTCAGGCTCAGGTTCAACGCGCTGTGCGCAGCCTGCTCAGCCCCGGACACGAAGGGCAGGCGCACCGCCTCCAGCTCGGCCACGGTACGGGAGCCGCCAGCCAGTGGCGGCAGTGCATGCAGCACGATGGCCTGTTCATCTTCCAGCAGCGCTGCAGCCTCACGCACACGCGCATCGAGCTGCTCGCGCTGGGCCTGCTGCTGCAGGGCCAGCTTGCCGGCCGTGCCCTGGCTGCGGTCTTTCTGCCGGTCCAGCAGGATCTTGGCCTGGTTGGCCTCCTGCCCCTGGCGTCTGCCGCGTGCCTCGCGCCTTTGCTGGCGCTCCTGCTGCTCGCGCAGCGCATGCTGCTGGCGCTTGCGCTCCTGCCTGGCCTGCTGCAACTGTTCGGTCGCATGCTCCACTTGCCGGGCCTTGGCCTGCTCATAGAAGTCGTAATTGCCACCCCAGCTGTCCAGGCCCAGCGCTGTCAGCTCGATGATGCGCTGCATGGTGTTCAGCAGCTCCCTGTCGTGGCTGATCACCAGCAGCCCCTTGCCGCGCTCTGCAGACCAGTGGCGCAACTGCTCGATCAAGACAGCGCGGCCGGGTCGATCCAGGTGATTGCTGGGCTCGTCGAGGATGAGAAAATCCGCATCCATGGTCAAGGCCCCGGCCAGCGCCACGCGCATGGCCTGGCCACCGCTGAGCCCGGACACGGGAGACTCCATCTCCAGATGCCCCAGCCCCTGGGCCTGCAGCGTCTGCCTCAGCTGCTGCCGCAGGTCCCAGCGATCACCAACGGCTTCGAAGTCGGCGACAGCCGTGCTGCCACCCTCTATGCGGCCCAGTGCATCGAGCACGTCCTGCACGCCTGCCAGGGCCGCCACCGTCGCACTTTCGCAGATCACCTGCTGGGACAGGTAATGCACCTGCCCCGATCCCCGCACCTGGCCTGCACTGGGTGGGATCTTGCCCGCAAGAATCTGTGCCAGCAGGCTTTTGCCCACGCCATTGCGCCCGACCAGGCCCGTGGGCCGCAGGTCGAATTGCGCATGCAGATCGGAGAAAAGTGTCTTGCCCTGAGGCAGGGCCAGAGAAACGCCTTGCAGCGTGAGATAGGTATTCGTCATATCGATGCCGGAAAGCCATAACACCCCCAGGTTGTGGGGAGGAAGAGCTGGGCCGTTGGAACAACGGCGGCATCAATAGCGCATGGGTCGAATACCTCGGTGAATACGAAAGCAGCCAATTATAAGAGCGTGTTCACGATCTAAGCCCGCAGACCTGCCAGGCCAAGCCCGGCACGGGCCTGGATCAACAGCCGCCTTCCACTTCCAGATAGCGCCCCACGCCGCGCGCCACATGCACGGCATTCGCAAAGCAGGCCGTGAGCAGATAGCCGCCCGTAGGCGCTTCCCAATCGAGCATTTCGCCCGCGCAGAAGACTCCCGGCAGGGCCTTGCACATGCCCTGCGCATCCAGCGCCTCCAGCCTCACTCCGCCGGCCGTGCTGATGGCCTCATCCATGGGTCTGGGGGCGACCACGGTGATTGGCAAGGCCTTGATGGCGGCGGCCAGCTGCAAGGAATCCTGCATGGCGCTCTTGTCCAGCATTTCGTGCAACACGCCGGCCTTGATGCCGTCGAGTCCGAGCCGGCTCTTGAGATGGCTGGCCAGGCTGCGCGAGCCGCGCGGGTGGCGCAGCTCGGCGAGCACGCGTTCATGACTCACCTGGGGCAGCAGGTCGAGCGCGAAAGTGGCCTGGCCCTGGCGGCCGATGGTGTCGCGCAGTGCGGCGCTGACCGCATAGACCAGGCTGCCCTCCACACCCGTGGCCGTGGCCACGAACTCGCCCTTGCGGGAAAAGCCAAAGCCCTGGCCATCATCGAAGCTCAAGGCCACGGACTTGAAGGGCTGGCCCGCAAAACGCTGTGCGAAATATGTACTCCAGCCGCGTGCGGGCCGGTGCGCAGGCCTGCTCGCCTCCCCGGCCTGCGCAGGCAGCCCCACATCGAAGCCGCAGTTGGCGGGCGCCAGCGCAGCCATCTCCACACCGCGCTGCTGCAGCCAGGAAAACCAGGCCGCATCCGAGCCCAGACGTGCCCAGCTTCCGCCGCCAAGCGCCAGCACCACGGCCCGGGCGCGCAAGGCCAGGCGACCCTGGGGGCTATCGAACAGCAGATCGCCCTGCTCGCTCCAGCCCTGCCAGCGGTGGTGCATGTGCATGGCCACCCCCTGGCTGCGCAGGCGCACCAGCCATGACCTGAGCAGCGGCGCAGCCTTCATGTCCGAAGGAAAGACCCGGCCCGAGCTGCCCACAAAGGTCTCCACGCCCAGGCCTTTGGCCCATGCGCGCAGCTCTTCGGGGCCAAAGGCTTCAAGCCAGGCTGCGACCTGCGCGCTGCGCTCGCCATAGCGCGCGACAAAGGCCGTCCGCTCTTCCGAATGCGTGAGATTGAGTCCGCCCTTGCCGGCCATCAGGAACTTGCGCCCTGCCGAGGCCTTGGCCTCGAACAAGGCAACCTTCAAGCCCATGGCAGCCAGTTGCTCGGCAGCCATCAGGCCGGCCGGCCCTGCGCCGATGACGGCGACTTCGCAGCTTGCATGGCGCGGCGCCCGCCCAGGATCTGGTTCGGGCGGCTGCGGTTCTTGGTCAGGGCGTTGTGCGAGCATCGCATCTCCAATTCACTGGTGGGCGCGCAGAATACATCGGCCACGCAGGGCCGGCGACACAAGAGCCCAAAAACTCTGCATTCGTGCCCGGGCACCGATACAGCCGCAGCCACCAGCTCCACAAGCTATTGCGTTCATAGCAAAAAGCCCGCACCCACACAGCGCGGCAGGACTGGGGTTTCTGTCACAATGATCCGATAGCGTGGTCAAGGCCACGCCTTTGTTTTCCAGAACTCAAGGACATTTCAATGGCCAGCGACTTGATCAAACACATCTCCGATGCAAGCTTTGAAACCGATGTGCTGCAACCCGGCTCTACGGTGCTTGTGGACTACTGGGCCGAATGGTGCGGCCCCTGCAAGGCAATTGCCCCCATCCTCGACGAGGTTGCCGAGACCTATAAAGGCCGGGTCTCGATTGCCAAGATGAACGTGGACGAGAACCGCAGCATCCCTGCCAAGTTCGGCATTCGCGGCATTCCCACGCTGATGCTGTTCAAGGACGGCCAGTTGGCAGCCACCAAGGTTGGTGCCCTCAACAAGACCCAGTTGTCGGAATTTCTGGACCAGCACCTGGCCTGAATGCCCTCTGCCTGGCTTGAATCCGACGGCCCATCAAATTCGGGCTCCGGTCTTTGATCAAGCAAAAGGCAGTTGCGAAAAGGCAGTTGTGGCACAGAGCCCAAAGTACCGGGATTCATGGGAAACCCCGGCCCTCATGGGCTCCTGCTTCAAAAATCCATGTGACCTTCGGGATTTTTCCTGTCATAATCCCCGCCATCGCCGGCCTCTTGCATCAAAGGCCGCGCTGAAATCCTCAGGCATGCCAGCCCGCATCCGCGGTGTTTCACCTGGCCTACCGCCTTCCCCCTGGTTTCTTTCTACTCCGTTCTGGAGTTACTTCATGCACCTTAATGAACTCAAGGCACTCCATGTGTCTGAAGTCCTGAAGCAGGCCGAAGCGCTTGAGATCGAGAACGTCGGCCGCATGCGCAAGCAGGAGCTGATGTTTGCCATCATCAAAAAGCGCGCCAAGGCCGGCGAACAAGTTTTTGCCGACGGCGTGCTGGAAATCCTGCCCGACGGCTTCGGCTTTCTGCGCAGCCCCGACACCAGCTACACGGCCAGTACGGACGACATCTACATCTCGCCCAGCCAGGTGAGGCGGTTCAACCTGCACACCGGCGACATGATCGAAGGCGAGGTGCGCACACCCAAGGACGGCGAGCGCTACTTTGCACTGACCAAGCTCGACTCCGTCAACGGCGGCCCGCCCGAGCAAAACAAGCACAAGGTGCTGTTCGAGAACCTGACCCCGCTGTTCCCCAAGGTGCAAATGCGCCTGGAGCGCGACATGAAGGGCGAGGAGAACATCACCGGCCGCATCATCGACATCATCGCGCCCATAGGTCGCGGCCAGCGCGCCCTGATCGTGGCTCCGCCCAAGAGCGGCAAGACCATGATGATGCAAAGCATTGCCCACGCCATCACGGCCAACTATCCCGATGTGCACATGATGGTGCTGCTGGTGGACGAGCGCCCTGAAGAAGTGACCGAGATGCAGCGCTCGGTCAAGGGCGAGATCATTGCCTCCACCTTCGACGAGCCCGCCACCCGCCACGTGCACGTGGCCGAGATGGTGATCGAGCGCGCCAAGCGCCTGGTCGAGCTTGGCAAGGACGTGGTCATCCTGCTGGACTCCATCACGCGTCTGGCCCGCGCCTACAACAACGTCGTGCCCAGCTCCGGCAAGGTGCTGTCGGGCGGCGTGGACTCCAACGCCCTGCAGCGCCCCAAGCGCTTCTTCGGCGCCGCGCGCAATGTGGAAGAAGGCGGCTCGCTGACCATCATCGCCACGGCCCTGGTCGATACCGGCAGCCGCATGGACGAAGTGATCTTTGAAGAATTCAAGGGCACGGGCAACAGCGAACTGCACCTGAACCGCCGCCTCTATGAAAAGCGCGTGTTCCCTGCCATCGAGCTCAACAAGAGCGGCACGCGCCGCGAAGAGCTGCTGCTCGCACCCGAGATCCTGCAAAAGACGCGCATTCTGCGTCAGTTCATGTACAACATGGACGAGATCGAATCCATGGAGCTCATGATCAAGAACATGAAGGCCACCAAGACGAATGTGGACTTCTTCGACATGATGCGCCGCGGCGGCTGATCCCAGCCCCCTGCCGGCCGGACCGCGCAGAAGATTTGAAAACGCCTCGCATCCGCGAGGCGTTTTGCATGGCGGGCGCTGCCAAAGGCCCTGACCTTGACCCCCGATTTGCTGCCGGCCTTGGGCCGTGTCATAATGCAGGGCTTTTTTCCTGCGGAAAGTATGCTTGATTTGAACCGCTACAAGGGTTGCAGCGGGTCAGGCACGGCTGTCGCACCTGAATAAAAAGGGAAGACCATGAAAGAAGGCATTCACCCCAACTACCGCGAAGTGCTGTTCGCCGACCTGTCCAACGGCTTCAAGTTCGTGACCCGCTCCTGCGTGAACACCAAGGAAACCGAAACCTTCGAAGGCAAGGAATATCCTCTGTTCAAGCTCGATACGTCTTCCGAATCGCACCCCTTCTACACGGGCACGCAAAAGTCGGTGGACAACATGGGCGGCCGCGTGGAGCGCTTCCGCAACCGTTTCGGCAAGAAGTAATCTTCGCTTCTCGCACCGGAAAGGTACAAGGGCAGCCGGGCAACCGTGCTGCCTTTTGTTTTACTGGGCCTGCCTTTGAGGGGCTTCAAAAAAGAGAGCTGCTTGCGCTTGCTACATAAGCATTTCAGTATTTAACTGGCTTCAATTCGAGACACAGCAAGCGCTAGCAGCTCCTGTTTTCAATTAGCCCCCTCAGGCAGACCAGCGGTTTTCTCTCATCCGTCGTCTTCTTGTTTTTCCAGTGAACCAGCCCAATCCCGCCATCGTTGCCCAAAGCGCCGTGCGCCGCCTGCCGCGCTGGTCGCTGCTGCTGCTGTGCCTTGCCTATATCGTGCCCGGCTTCGTGGGCCGCTCCCCCTGGCGCATGGCCGACATGGAGGGCTTTGGCTACATGCGCGAGCTGGCGCTGGGCCACACCTCCTGGCTTGCGCCCAGGCTCTCGGGCCTGGCGCCCGAGTCCGAGGGGCTTTTGCCCTACTGGCTGGGCGCTCTGGCGCTCAAGGCCGCCCCTTCCTGGTTCAGCCCCGAGATCGCCAGCCGCCTGCCCTTCATGGCCTTGCTCGCACTCACGCTCATGGCCACCTGGTGGGGCGTCTACTATCTGGCGCGCACACCCGGGGCGCGCCCCGTGGCATTTGCCTTCGGCGGCGAGGCCCAGACCACGGACTATGCGCGCGCCATGGCCGATGGCGGCCTGCTGGCCCTGGTGGCCTGCCTGGGCCTGGCCCAGCTGTCCCACGAGACCTCCAGCTATCTGCCTCAGCTGGGCTTTACCGCGTTGCTGTTCTTCGCCTTTGCCACCATGCCCTACCACGGCCGGCTTGCGGCCATGGGCCTGCTCATAGGCCTGCCGGGCCTGGCGCTCAGCGGCGCCCCGACCATGGCCCTCCTGCTGGGGCTGGGCTGCAGCTTTCTGGCCCTGTTCCTGCGCAGCTGGGGCGATGACGAGCAGGCACCCGCCAAGGCCAGGCTCTGGGCTCTGGCCTGGCTGCTGGTCACACTGGCCGCTGCCGCCCTGGCCTGGCTGCTCGATGAATGGGTCTGGCGCCTGGTCAATGAGAGCAATGCCAAGCAATGGCAAAGCCTGATGCGGTTGTTTCTGTGGTTTGGCTGGCCGGCCTGGCCCCTGACCCTGTGGACGCTGTGGGTCTGGCGGCGCCAGATCGCGCGCCCGTTGCACCACCCGCACCTGGCCCTGCCGCTGTGGTTTGCAGGCGTGGCCGTGGCCGCCACCGTGAGTTCCCTGCCGGCGGACCGCGCCCTGCTGCTGGGCCTGCCCGCGACCGCAACACTTGCGGCGTTTGCGCTGCCCACGCTCAAGCGCAGCATAGGCTCGCTCATCGACTGGTTCACCTTGCTGTTCTTCAGCGCCTCGGCAATTGCCATCTGGGTCATCTGGCTGGCCGTGCAGACCGGCTTTCCCGCCAAGCCGGCCGCCAATGTTGCGCGCCTCGCGCCCCAGTTCGTTCCCGGCTTCTCGCTGATTGCCTTTGCCGTGGCCCTGGCCGCCACGGCGGGCTGGGTGGTTCTCGTGGTCTGGCGCAGCGCACGCAACCGCGCAGCCATCTGGAAAAGCCTGGTGCTGCCGGCCAGCGGCGCCACCCTGGGCTGGATTCTGCTGATGACGCTGTGGCTGCCCCTGCTGGACCACGGCCTGAGCCTGGAGCCGCAGATAGGCCGCGTCCTGGCCCAGATGCCTGCGGACACGCGCTGCGTGCACACCTACGGGCTCACGCGCGCCCATATCGCGGCCCTGCGCTATTACGGCGATGTGGACACCTTGCGCTATGAGGTGCATGACAGGCCCGGCTGCGACTGGCTCGTGGCCGAGCAGTACTACTGGAACCACAAGCCGCGCCAGCCCGAGGCCTGGGAGCTGGTCGCCAAAGTGGTCCGCCCCACGGACCGCCATGACTTCCTGCTCGTGCTGCGCCGCAAGAACCAGAGCCGCACCCCCGTGACCCCGTGAAGCAGGAGCGCCTCACGATTGCCCGTCATGCTCTGACCGTGCTGGCCGGGCAAATGGCCGTCATGGCCTTTGGCATGACCGACACCCTGGTCGCCAGTCATTACTCCGAGCAGGCGCTTGCCGCCCTGTCCGTGGGGGCGGCGGTCTTCATCAGCGTCTATGTCTCGCTCATGGGGGTGTTTCAGGCCCTGCTGCCGCTGTGGGCCGAACAGCATGGCGCCAACCAGCCCCAGGCCATAGGGCGCTCGCTGCGCCAGGCCATGTACCTGTGCGCCGCAGCCTGCGTGCTCGGCATGGGCCTGCTGCTGTCCCCCGACATGGCATTGCAATGGACGCGGGTGCCGCCCGAGCTCCAGGCCGAGGTCAAGCACTATCTGGCCATACTCGCCTGGGGCCTGCCCGCAGCCCTGCTGTTTCGCATCTATAGCACGCTCAATCAGGCGCTGGGCCGGCCCAAGCTCGTCACCTGGCTGCAGCTGTTTTCGCTGCTGATCAAGATTCCCCTGTCCATCTGGCTGAGCTTTGGCGGCGCAGGCATGCCGACCCTGGGCCTGGCCGGCTGTGCCTGGGCCACGGTCTGTGTGAACTACGCCATGCTCGGCATAGCCCTGGTGCTCATGCGCAGCCATGCGCTCTATGCGCCGCTGGACCTGTGGCGCCCCATGGAGAGGCCGGACTTCAGGCTGCTCGCGGATTTTGCACGCCAGGGCATTCCTGCAGGCCTGGCGATTCTCGTGGAGATCACCTCGTTCACGCTCATGGCCTTGTTCGTGGCACGCCAGGGAACGCTGGCCTCGGCCTCGCACCAGATCGCAGCCAACCTCACGGCCTTTTGCTATATGGTGCCCCTGTCCCTGGCAATCGCCACCAGCGCCCGCATCGGCTTTTGGCGCGGCGCAGGTGACGAGGCCATGGCCAGACGCCTGGCCGCCATGGGTTATCGGCTGGCCTTGCTCATGGCCCTGAGCCTGGCAGCCATCGTCTTTCTGGGCCGCTTTCAGATTGCAGGCTTTTACAGCCAGAGCCCGCAACTGGTGGAGCTCGGCGCAGCCCTGTTGGCCTGGGTGGCGCTCTACCACGTGGCCGATGCCGTGCAGACCTTTTGCCTGTTCGTGCTGCGCTGCTGGCGCATCACCGTGGCTCCACTGCTGGTTTACTGCCTGCTGCTGTGGGGCGGCGGCCTGGGCGGCGGCTATTGGCTGGCCTATGAGGCAGGCGATCTGCCCGGCTGGGTCGCACGTACCACCCCGGCCCCGTTCTGGATCAGCAGCGCCATGGCCCTGCTGCTCACGGCGGCCGTGATGAGCGCGCTCGTGCGGCGCGTCACACGCCCCGAGCCGCAAGCCTAGTGTTCTGAGAACGTGTTTGCGATCTCAGGACAGGCCTCGCAAGCGGCTTGGCGGAAAGGTGACCGCGAACTCCGAACCCTGGCCCTGAACGCTGGAAACACTGAGCTTGGCGCCATGGCGCTGCAGCACATGCTTGACGATGGCCAGCCCCAGGCCCGTGCCGCCGGTATCGCGCGAGCGGCTGTGATCGACCCGGTAAAAGCGCTCGGTCAGCCTGGCCACATGCTTGGGATCTATGCCCGGGCCCGAGTCCTTGACCGCAAAACGGGCCGAACCATCCGCCAGCATGCTCCAGCTCACATCGATGCGCCCGCCTGCAGGCGTATAGCGCATGGCATTCGCGAGCAGGTTGGAGAATGCGCTTTGCAGCTCCGCACTGGAGCCGGCCACATCGCCAACCTCGGCCAGCGCTTCGGGCGACGGAAAAGTCAGCACATGCGGCAGAGCCTGCTTGCGCGTAAGCATCACCGACAGACCCCGGGCCTCGTCTTCGCAGCGCTGCAGCAACTGGGCCACGCACACCCAGTCCTTGCTGCTGGGCAAGGGGCTGCCCTCAAGGCGCGAGAGAGTCAGCAAGTCCTCGACCAGGTGCTGCATGCGCTCGGCCTGCTGGGCCATGAGACCCAGATAGCGGTTGCGCTCGGCTGCGTCCAGGGGCAGGTTCTGCAAGGTCTCGACAAAGCCCGAGAGCACGGTCAGGGGCGTGCGGATCTCATGCGAGACATTGGCCACAAAGTCGCGGCGCATGGCCTCGGCCTGCTCCAGCGCCGTCACATCGCGGGCCAGCAGCAGCTTGCGCCCTTCGCCATAGCCGTAGAGCTGCACCGAGAGCCTGACGGGCCGCGAGGGCGTGCTTTCACGGCCCTGCATGAGCAGATCGCCGGAGAAATCCTGGGCCGCGAAATAGGCGCTGAATTCAGGGTCGCGCACCAAGTTGCCAATGCTTTGCAGCAGATCGCGTTCGGCATCGAAGCCGAACTGGCGCGCCGCGATCTGGTTGCACCACTCGATCCGGTTTTCGGCATCGAGCAACACCACGCCATTCGGGCTGGCCTGCAGCGCCGAAAGAATGTCGTTCAATCGCTGGTCGCCCTGCTGCACCTGGTGCACGCTCTGGCGCAGCCAGCGGCGCATGCGCACGCCGGCCTCACCCCAGACGCCAGAGAGCTCGGGCGCATTGCCGAGCTCGGACTGGCGCAGCCAGGCCAGCAAACGCCCCGCATTCCAGCTGTCCACGGCCCACCAGATCCAGCCGGCAAGCCAGGCGCCGAGCAAGGCCACCACCGCTTGCCAGGCCAGGCTGGAATCCTTGCTGACCCTGCTCCACAACACCCATGCCAGCACCGCACCCAGAATCTGGGAAGCCAGCAGACGAAAACCTCGCCACCCCATGTTGACGCCTTTTTGCGTTGAACCCGCCACCTATACCGCAACAGCCACGCATGTCCTCAAGGCCATGCGTGGCTGTTTCTTGTCTTGTCCTGATTCCATCTCCAAATCAATAGAGTACGCGAGGACGCTGCGCAAGCAGCACAGGTGCCAGCAGCGCAGCCGAAAAACGCATCATTTGATCGGATTTTGGAACAAGCGCCCTGTCAGGCCAGCGCCTGGGCGCTCAGCCTGTAGCCCGCGCCGCGCACGGTCTCGATCACAGTCCCGGCCACGCCCAGGGCCTCGCGCAGGCGCTTGACGTGCACGTCCACCGTGCGCTCTTCGATGAACACATGGTCGCCCCAGACCTTGTCCAGCAACTGGGCCCGGCTGTGCACGCGTTCGGGGTGCTTCATCATGAAGTGCAGCAGCTTGAACTCCGTGGGCCCGACCTTGAGCATGTCGCCCTGCCAGCTGACCCTGTGGGCTGCGGCATCGAGCACCAGCTCGCCTATGCTGACCTTGTCCTGGATCTGCTCGGGCGCACGCCGACGCAGCACGGCGCGTATGCGCGCCAGCAGCTCCTGGGTGGAAAAGGGCTTGGTGATGTAGTCGTCCGCGCCCGCATCCAGGCCTGCGACCTTGTCGGGCTCGTCGCCGCGCGCCGTGAGCATGAGGATGGGCACGCTCTTGGTGCGTCCCTCGGAGCGCCATTTGCGCGCCAGCTGCAAGCCGCTTGTACCCGGCAACATCCAGTCGAGCAAGATGACATCGGGCAGCACGGCATCGAGTTCGCGCTGCGCCGACTCACCGTCCTCGGCCCAAACGGGCGTAAAGCCGTTATGCCGCAGATTGACTGCGATCAGCTCGGCAATCGCCGGTTCATCCTCGACGATGAGGATCATGGGCATCTTCTTCATCCGCTTACCGCCTCCTGCTCAAAGCACTGCCGATTCGATGGCATCCATGGTCTGGTGGCGCACATCCTTGCCCTCGACCAGATAGATGATGAGCTCGGCCACGTTCTTGGAGTGATCGCCGATGCGCTCTATGGCCTTGGCCATGAACAGCAGGTCCAGGCTGGCCGAAATGGTACGCGGATCTTCCATCATGTAGGTGATGAGCTTGCGCACAAAGCCGTCGAACTCCTCATCGATCAGATCGTCTTCCTTGAGGATGTCCACGGCGGCCTTGGTGTCCAGACGCGCAAACGCATCCAGCGTCTTGCGCAGCAGGCCCGAAGCCATCTCCGCAGCCACACGCAGATCACCCGTGGGCAGGGAGCGGGCAGCGCCGCTTTCTATGATGGACTTGACCATGCGCGCCATCTTGTGCGCCTCGTCGCCCATGCGCTCCAGGTTGGCCGTGGCCTTGGAGAAGGCGATCAGCAGGCGCAGGTCACGGGCCGTAGGCTGGCGCCTGGCGATGATGGAGGACAGCTCATGGTCGATCTCGACCTCCATCGCATTCACGCGCTTCTCGGCCGCGTCCACCTGCTCCACGGCCTCGATGCTGAAACGCGAGAGCGCATACACCGCCTGGCGTATCTGGGATTCGACCAGGCCGCCAAGCTCCATCACGCGGGCCGAGACGCGGTTGAGTTCGCTGTCGAACTGGCTGGACAAATGTTTTTCCGTCATTGCAATAAATCCTTTTCAGTTACCCGATCACCCTGGCGACCAGCCCCGGCATCCCGCTCGCAGCGCTCGAAGCCGGCACAGCGCCACTTGTCGTCCCCCTAGGGGCAGGCGCCGAAGGCGACTCAGGGGGCGTCACTTCAGCCGAACCGACCGGTGATGTAATCCTCGGTCTCGCGGCGCTGGGGCTTGAAGAACATCTGCTCGGTATCGCCGAACTCCACGAGATCACCCAGGTACATATAGGCCGTGTAGTCGCTGCAGCGCGCAGCCTGCTGCATGTTGTGCGTGACGATGACCACGGTGTAGTCGTTCTTGAGCTCGGCGATCAGCTCCTCGATCTTGGCCGTGGAGATCGGGTCCAGGGCCGAGCAGGGCTCGTCGAGCAGCAGCACCTCGGGCTTGATCGCAATCCCGCGCGCAATGCACAGACGCTGCTGCTGGCCGCCGGACAGGCCCGAGCCGCTTTGCTGCAGCTTGTCCTTGACCTCGTTCCACAGCGCAGCCTTGCGCAGCGCCCATTCCACGCGATCGTCCATGTCCGAGGCACCGAGGTTCTCGAACAGCTTCACGCCAAAGGCGATGTTGTCGTAGATCGACATAGGAAACGGTGTGGGCTTCTGGAACACCATGCCGACCTTGGCGCGGATCAGAGCCACATCCTGCTTGCTCGTGAGCAGGTTCTCGCCGTCGAGCAAAATCTGGCCTTCGGCGCGCTGCTCGGGGTAAAGCTCGAACATGCGGTTGAAGGTGCGCAGCAAGGTGGACTTGCCGCAACCCGAGGGGCCGATGAAGGCCGTGACCTTCTTTTCAGGAATATCGAGATTGATGCCCTTCAAGGCGTGGAACTTGCCGTAGTAGAAGTTCAGGTCGCGCACGGCCAGCTTGGAGGAAGTCGGCATGGAGGAGGTCTTCGCAGTCATTGCGTGGTTGTCCTTGTTCATTGCTTGCAGCATTTATTTTTGGCGTGTCAGCACACGGGCCAGAATATTGAGACCGAGCACGGCCACGGTAATCAGGAACACACCGGCCCAGGCCAGTTGCTGCCAGTTCTCGTAAGGGCTCATGGCGAACTTGAAGATCGTCACCGGCAGGCTGGCCATGGGCTTGGACATGTCCGCGTTCCAGAACTGGTTGTTCAGCGCCGTGAACAGCAGCGGAGCGGTTTCTCCCGCGATACGCGCCACGGCCAGCAGCACGCCCGTAATCACCCCCGCGCGCGCCGCGCGCAGCGTGACCATGCTGATGACCCGCCACTTGGGCGTGCCCAGTGCATAGGCGGCCTCGCGCAGGCTCGCCGGCACCAGCACCAGCATGTTCTCCGTGGTGCGGATCACCACCGGAATCACGAGCAGCGCCAGCGCCACCACCCCGGCATAGCCGGAGAAGCTCTTGAAGCGCGCCACGACCACCGCATAGACGAACAGACCGATGACGATGGAGGGCGCCGACAGCAGAATGTCGTTGACGAAGCGCGTGGTGCGCGCCAGCCAGCCGCGCGCATCGTATTCGGCCAGGTAGATGCCGGCCATCACGCCCACGGGCGTGCCTATGAAGGTGGCCAGGGCGACCATGAGCAGCGAGCCCATGATGGCATTCGCAATCCCGCCATCCTCGTTGGGCGGCGGCGTCATCTGGGTGAACAGCGCCAGGCTCAGGCCGCCCAGGCCCTGGTGGATGGTTTCCCAGAGAATCCAGATCAGCCAGAACACACCAAAGCCCATGGCCATCAGCGACAGGGTCAGGGCCAGCAGATTGAGACGCTTGCGCTTGGCGTACTTGGCCTGGCGCTGGCGGGCGAGTTCAGCTGCAGCAATCATGGCTGCGGAAGTTGTAGCCTGGTTCACGAGCGTGCCCCTTCGTTTTTCTGCAGACGATTGAGCAAGACCTTGGAGCCGCAAAGCACCACGAAGGTGATGAAGAACAGCACCAGCCCCAGGTAGATCAACGATGCCTGGTGCAGGCCTTCGCCGGCCTCGGCAAACTCATTGGCCAGGGCCGAGGTAATGCTGTTGGCCGCCTCGAATACCGACAGGGAGCTCAGCTGGTTCATGTTGCCGATCACAAAGGTCACGGCCATGGTCTCGCCCAGGGCGCGGCCCAACCCAAGCATCACGCCGCCGAGCACGCCGGTCTTGGTATAGGGCAGGACCACCTTCCAGACCACTTCCCAGGTCGTGGAGCCCAGGCCATAGGCCGACTCCTTGAGCAGGGCCGGTGTGACCTCGAACACGTCGCGCATCACCGAGGCAATGAAGGGAATGATCATGATCGCCAGGATGATGCCGGCCGACAGAATCCCTATGCCCACGGGCGGCCCCGAGACAAAGGCGCCCAGATAGGGCACGCCGTCGAACAGGGACTGCAACGGCTGCTGCACATAGGTGGCAAGCACGGGACCGAACACCATCAGCCCCCACATGCCATAGACGATGGAGGGCACGGCAGCCAGCAGCTCGATGGCCGTACCCAGAGGGCGCTTGAGCCAGGCCGGGGACAGCTCGGTGAGAAAGAGCGCAATGCCAAAGCTCACGGGCACGGCAATCACCAGCGCAATCGCCGAAGTGGCCAGCGTGCCGTAAATCATGACCAGGCCGCCGTACTCATCCTTTACGGGATCCCAAACGCTGCGCCACAGAAAGCTCAGGCCGTATTCGCGTATCGCGGGCCAGGCGCCGAACAGCAGCGAGATCATGATGGCCAGCAGCAGACCCAGCGTGAGCCAGGCGGCACTACGGGCGAGAAGCCCGAACAGACGATCCGCGAGCCGTCCGGAAAACATCGGGGGACGCAGCGGAGAGGGGGGGTGTCGCTGGGCACTTTCCATTGTCTTGGGGGCAGCAGCCAGGGAACTCGATGGCGACGTTGTGGACACGCTAAACGCCTTTGTTCTCAGAGTGGGAAATGAATGCAGGCGTCAGAAGGTCAAGCCGGCTGACCTTCTGACGCCTTGTCGTGCATGGAGATTACTTGATCGCGATCGCGTTGCCCGAAGCATCCTTGATCTGAGTCCAGGATTGGAGGATCACGTTCTTCACGGCACCGGGCATGGGCACATAGTCGAGCTCGGCAGCGGTCTTGTCGCCGGACTTGTAGGCCCAGTCGAAGAACTTCAGCGCCGCCGCAGCCTGGGCAGGCTTGTCCTGGGTCTTGTGCATCACGATGAAGGTCGCCGAGGTAATCGGCCAGGCGCCCTTGCCGCCCTGGTTGGTCAGGATCTGGTAGAAGCTCTTGGTCCAGTCGGCACCTGCAGCGGCAGCCTTGAAGGCGCTGTCATCCGGCTCCACAAAGCTGCCGTCGGCGGCCTGCATCTGCGCATAGGACAGCTTGTTTTGCTTGACGTAGGCGTACTCCACATAGCCGATGGAGTTGGGCAGACGGCCCACGAAGGCGGCCACGCCCTCATTGCCCTTGCCGCCGGTGCCCGTGGGCCAGTTCACGGCCTTGCCTTCGCCAACCTTTTCCTTCCACTCGGCATTGACCTTGGACAGGTAGTTGGTGAAGCCGAAGGTCGTGCCCGAGCCGTCGGCGCGGCGCACGGGAGCAATGGCGGCATCGGGCAGGTCCAGGCCGGGGTTCAGTGCCTTGATGGCAGCATCGTTCCACTTGGCAATCTTGCCCAGGTAGATGTCGCCGAGCACCTGGCCGTTGAGCTTGAGCTGACCGGGCTGCACGCCCTTGATGTTGACCACGGGCACGATGCCGCCGATCACGGTGGGGAACTGCACCAGTCCCTTCTTGGCCAGCTCCTCGTCCTTCAGAGGCTCGTCCGAAGCACCGAAGTCCACGGTCTTGGCATCGATTTGCTTGATGCCGGCGCTGGAACCTACCGACTGGTAGTTGATCTTGACGCCCGTGGCCTTGTGGTAGTCGGCCGCCCACTTGGAGTACAGCGGAGCCGGGAAGCTGGCGCCTGCGCCTGTTGCTTCTTCCTGGGCCAGCGCCTGACCCAGCCCACCAGCCGACACAGCACCCGCCACCAGAATACGAATCACAGACAACTTCATGAACAGACCTCTTGGGGTTGAAAAAATGCGATGAGTGGAATGTAAGAATGCTTTGTGACAGAGAGATGACATCCATGAATTGCGTCATATCTTTGCCCCATGCCGCGACCGGGCGACTGACATGGCAGTGTCACAATAGGCTTCTAGGGTGTACCTCCCTTCACACATACTCTGTCTTGCAACGCCAGCCCCTGGCCTGCCCGCAAGTTGCGGCCTGGCGCTGCGTTCCATGTTTTTTGATCGGCTCTCACCTCATGGTCCCTCACTCCCTGCTCGCTGCCGTCGACCTTGGCTCCAACAGCTTTCGCCTCGAAATCGGGCGCGTAGGCTCCCATCAGCGCATAGAGCGCGTGGAATACCTCAAGGAAACCGTGCGCCAGGGCAACGGGCTCAACGAGCAGCAGGAGCTCACGCGCCCGGCCATGGAGCGCGGCTGGGAGTGCCTGGCCCGCTTCGGCGAACGCCTTGCCGGATTCGCGCCCGAGCAGGTGCGCGCCGTCGCCACGCAAACCCTGCGCGAAGCCTTGAACCGCGAACAATTCATCCGCCGAGGCAGCGAACTTCTGGGCTTTCCCATTGAGGTCATTGCAGGCGAGGAAGAAGCCCGCCTGATCTACCGCGGCGTGGCCAGCCTGCTGCCGCCCTCGCAGGAGCGCCGCCTGGTGGTGGACATCGGCGGACGCTCCACGGAAATCATCATCGGCGAGCAGGCCAGCACACGCCAGGTAGCGTCCTACCCGATAGGCAGCGTGGCCTGGAGCAACCAGTTCTTTGCCGATGGTCAGTTGAGCAGCCAGCGCTTTTCGGCGGCCATCAAGGCTGCGGAGCAGGCCCTGGCCCAGGCCGTATCGGCCTATCCGCAAAACACCTGGGACCGCGCCTATGCCTCCTCGGGCACGGCCAATGCCGTGGGCGATCTGCTCTCGGCCAACGGCCAGGACGGCAAGACGGTGACGCCGGCAGGACTGGGCTGGCTGCACGAGCAGTTGCTGCAGGCCGGCCATGTGGACCGCATCAAGCTCCCCGGTCTCAAGGAAGATCGCCGCCCCGTGATCGCGGGAGGCCTGAGCGTTCTGATCGCCGCCACCCGTCTGCTGGGCATAGGAGAGCTCGAAATCGCGCAAGGCGCCTTGCGCCAGGGCGTACTCCATGACCTGCAGGCCCACGAGCCTCCGGCGGACCGCGAGGCCGCAGAGATCTCGGCCCTGCAGCACGATTTCGGCATAGACACCACGCATGCACGCCGCGTGCGCAAGACCGCCACCTGGGCCTGGCTGGCCATGGCCCGCGAATCCGAGCCCGGCGATGCCTGGTCACTGCACGCACTGGAGACCGCTGCCTGCCTGCACGAAATCGGCATGCGCATCTCGCTCAGTGCCTACCACCGCCACGGAGCCTACATCACCGCCCATTGCAGTGCCGCGACCTGGCCGCTGCAATTGCGCACACGCATCAGCCAGCTCGTGCTGGGCCACCAGGGCAAGCTGCGCAAGCTCGAAGGCGCTCTCGAAGACCCGGCCGTGGCCTGGCCCCTGCTGGCCCTGCGCCTGGCCGTGCAGTTGTGCCATGCGCACCGTGACCCCGACCTGCAGCACATGAGCCTGCAGCGCCAGGGCAATACCTGCGTGCTCAAGGCCCCTGCCGACTGGGCACGCAACTATCCGCAGTCGGCCCAGCTGCTGCGTACCGAGGCTGCGGCCTGGCACAAGACGCCCTGGACTCTGGAATTGAAATTGAACACGCTCTGAGCGGCTTTGCCGCCTTCCCCTGAAGGGGGACGACGCCCCCGCCGCGAGGCGGTTCTTGCTCGGCGTCACTGAGTTGGACCGCACGAACTTTTGTGCCGCGCCATCAAGGTCTGGTTCGCAAGACAGCGCCACGGCCAGCCCAGGCAGCCCCCGCTCAAATGCGGCTTAATCATCCATCAAAAAGCTGGAAGCGCTTGATGGAATAGCGCTTCCAGCTTCCAATTCAATAGCAAAAGCCTACTGCGGACCGTAGCGTTCCATGAGCGCATTCTGCGCACCCAGGCCCGTGGTGGGCTTGCGCGGACGGGCATAGCTGCCGTCGGCCTCCAGGGTCCAGGCATCGCGGTCGTCGTGCAGATAGGCCACCAGGCATTCATCTATGACCTGCTGGCGCAGCTCGGCATCGAGCACCGGCCAGGCCAGCTCCACGCGCCGCACCATGTTGCGGTTCATCCAGTCGGCGCTGGACAGCAGCAGCTCCTCATGCTCTCCCCAGCCGAAGTAAAACACCCGCGGATGCTCGAGGAAGCGGCCGATGATGGAGCGCACGCGGATGTTCTCGGTCCAGCCCGCGCGCTGGGCCGGCAGCATGCAGGCGCCGCGCACGATGAGGTCGATGCGCGCGCCCTGGCGCCCGGCCTCGATGAGGGCACGGATCAAAGGCTCGTCGGTGAGCGAGTTCATCTTGAGCACGATGCGCGCATGCTCGCCCTGGCGCGCAGCCTGTGCGACCTGACCGATCAGCACCAGCATCTGCTCGTGCAGATGAAACGGCGCCAGGATGAGGCGGTTGAGCCTGGGCAGGCGGTTGTGGCTGGACAGGTGGCTGAACACCGCATCCATGTCGACCGTGATCTCCTCGTCGCAGGTCAGGTGGCTGATGTCGGTGTACAGCCGCGCCGTGCGCACGTTGTAGTTGCCCGTGGACAAATGGCCGTAGCGCTTGAGCCGCCCGCTGCGCCGGTCGCGGCGCGTGATGAGCAGCATCTTGGCATGGGTCTTGAGGCCCAGCACGCCGTAGACGACCTGGGCGCCCAGGGCCTCCAGCTTCTCGGCCGAGTTGATGTTGGCCTCTTCGTCGAAGCGCGCCTTGAGCTCCAGCACGGCCATGACTTCCTTGCCCCGGCGCACGGCCTCGGCCAGCAACTGCATGATTTCCGAATCCGAGCCCGTGCGGTAGATGGTCTGCTTGATGGCCAGCACCTGGGGGTCGTTCACGGCCTCGCGCAGCAGCTCGAGCACGCCCTCGAAGCTCTCGAAAGGCTGGTGGATCAGAATGTCGCGCTTGCGCATCTGGGCCATGACCGAGCGTCCGGGCTGCAATTGATGCGGCCATGCGGGGCGCCAGGGCGGAAACAGCAGCCGCGGATCGTCCACCAGATCCACGAGCTGGGACTGGCGCACCAGGTTCACGGGCCCGCGCACGCGGAACAAGGCCTCCTCGGGCAGGCCGTACTGTTCGAGCAGCAGCTCGGACAGCATGGGTGAGCAGTCGAAAGAGACCTCCAGGCGCACGGCCTGGCCGTAGTGGCGATGGTGCAGGCCCTGGCGCAGTGCCATGCGCAGATCGCTGACATCGGCCTCGTCCACCGCCAGG
This sequence comes from Comamonas composti DSM 21721, assembly GCF_000429845.1. GTDB lineage: Bacteria > Pseudomonadota > Gammaproteobacteria > Burkholderiales > Burkholderiaceae_C > Comamonas > Comamonas composti. The sequence goes on along the minus strand of NZ_AUCQ01000018.1, from coordinate 37,627 downwards.
TCCGAATGGCGCGTGACGCGGAACTGCGCGAACTCGGCGACCTCACGCCCCGGGAACAGCTCATCGAGATGGGCTCGCACAATGCTGGAAATGCTCACGAACAGGCGCTTGTTGTTCGCAATCCTCTCGGGCAGGCGCACCAGTCGCGGCAGGGCGCGCGGCACCTTGACGATGGCCACTTCGTTGGCGCGACCAAACGCATCCACACCCTTGAGGCGCACGATGAAGTTCAGCGCCTTGTTGGCCACCTGCGGAAAGGGATGGGAAGGATCCAGCCCCACGGGCATGAGCAGGGGCTGGACTTCGCGCAGATAGTATTCGCTGACCCATTTGCGCTGGGCGCTGCTGCGCTCGCCATGCGAAACCACGCGAATGCCCTGGGCTGCGAAGGCCGGCCGCAGCGACTGGTTGTAGAGCTGGTACTGGCTGGTCACCAGCTTATGGGCCTTGTCCATGAGCAAGCGAAAACTTTCCTGCGAATACAGGCCCCTGGCAGGCCCGGCCTTGGCCGCTGTGACATGGGGAGCACAGCGCACCTCGAACCATTCGTCAAGATTGGACGAGACGATGCACAGATAGCGCAGGCGCTCGAGCAAGGGAACGTCCTCGCGCACAGCCCAGTCAAGCACGCGCTCGTTGAAAGCCAGTATCGATTGATCGCGGTCCAGCAGTTGTTGCAGTTCGCGGTCTGCGGGCATGTCTGCCAGCAGAGCCGGGCCGACGGTGAGTTCAGTCATCGCAGAAGAACCAGCCATCGCCGGGGCCGGACTTTGTTGTAGCAGCGCAAGCATAGCCTGCTGCTCCGCAGCCTCGGAGGCTGATCGCAAAGTAATCGGTTCTGCCTCGAGTCGGTGCAAGTTCGAAAGAGAAGAAGAAGCAGCAGGCGCAGATTCACCTGTCACGGTCTGCGGGAGTATCTGAGGCATGAGGACAGGGGCCGCAGGCGGCCCGGTAATTCCCCCCAATCCGGGGTCGCCGGCAGTCTGCCCTCCATTTGTGACAAGCAGATGACATAACAGTGAACACCCGGGGTCTGAGCCGAGGGCCGGCACATGTGCAATACGCTCATTGCCTGACAGATGCGACGACTCGCCATGAACTCGTCACGGGGTTGACACAAATCATCACCCCATATGGAGAAGCGGCGACCGACAAGACCCGCACTCTCGATCTTCTCCGGGGCAATGCTAAGCTGCCAGCCTTTGATGCCTGAGCCCAGGCACACCGCTTCCCGCTTGCGCATGCCCCGTCCCTCTTTTGCGAATCACCGCCTGGCCGCGATCGACATCGGCTCCAACAGCTGTCTATTGGTCGTGGCGCGCTGGAGCGAAGGCCGGCTGCAACTGCTCAGCCACCGCAAGGAGGCCATACGCCTGGGCAGCGAAATCGATGCCCAGGGCGCACTCAGCGCCGCCGCCATGCAGCGCGGCTGGGACTGCCTGGAGCGTTATGCGCTGGTGCTCGGCAACCTGCCGCGCGAACGCCTGCGCGTGGTTGCCACACAGACGCTGCGCGAAGCCTCGAACCGCAATGAGTTTCTGGTCAGGGCCCAGGAGATTCTGAACTGCCCGGTCGACGTCATCGATGGCCTCGAGGAAGCGCGCCTAATCTACCGTGGCGTCGCGCCTTTGCTGCCAGCCAGCACCCAGCGCCGCCTGGTGGTGGATATCGGTGGCCGCTCCACCGAGCTATGCCTGGGCCGCAGGCTGCAGGCCCTGGCCGTACAGTCTTTTGCGGTGGGCAGCACGACCTGGGCGCAGCGCCACTTTGCAAGCGGCGAGCTGACATCGGCAACCCTGGACCTGGCCGAAGCCGCAGCCCTGGAGATCATCAGCCCGCATGCCGCAACATTCGGCCCCTCACAGTGGAAGCATGCCTATGGCTCCTCGGGATCGGCGGGAGCGATTGCCAAGGTCCTGTCCCACGCCAGCGGCGAGCCCACGGGCTGGATCACGCGCGAAGGCCTGGACTGGATCCGCGACGAGCTGCTGCAGGCCGGCCATATCGACCGTGTCAGCCTCGGCGGTCTCAAGCATGAGCAGCGCCCCTTGATCGGCGGAGGCTTCAGTCTCATGCGCGCGCTGTTCATCAGCCTGGGCATCAGTCGCATGCGCGTCACCCATGGCGCCCTGCGGCACGGCGTGCTCCATGAGCTCGCAGACAGGCTCGGGATGGCGGGCTGAGCCGGTTCAGGCAGGCGTCTGCAAACTGGATGCTACACTTTGTAAATCCAGTCATGGCCACAGCCTCTTCAGGCTTTTTCTCACCATGCCCCCACCGATGCTGCCTGTGCCTGCGCCCGAATCGGTGCAGCATGAGCCAGAGTCTTTCAGCCTTTCGCTGACCGAGTTTCAGCCATCCGCACCCGACGGTGCCGGGGTGGGCATTGTCTTCATACGCCATGGCCGCGTCGTGCGCTGCAATCAATGCTTTGCCGCCATGCTGGGCCACCCCGATGCACAAGAGCTGCCAGCCCATGGCAACCTGCAGTTGCAGGCCCTGGCCCGGGAAACATCGACCCAGTTGGGCCATGGCTCGCACTGCGCCCAAATGCAGTTGCAGCGGCGCAACGGCAGCCTGTTCTGGGCCAAGGTCACGGGCTGGCTGATCCATCCGGAGCGCCCCGAGGAAGGCTCGCTGTGGATCATCAGCGACATGGACCTGCAGTTGCGCAGCCAGCGCGCACTGAGCCTGGCCCATGAACAGCTCGAACAGCAGGTGCGGGACCGCACGCGCGAGCTCAGCTCCACCGTGGAGAGCCTGCACCGCGAGATTGCCGAGCGCAAGCTGGATCAGGAGCGCATCTACTGGCTGGCACACTACGACGCCTTGACCTCCCTGCCCAACCGCACGCTGCTGGCCGAGCGCAGCGCTCTGGCGATCGAGCATGCGCGTGCAGCCGGCACGCCGCTGGCCGTGATGTTCCTGGACCTGGACCATTTCAAGCATGTCAACGATTCCCTGGGCCATCGCATAGGCGATGCCTTGCTCGTGGAGATCGCCCAGCGCCTGCGCGCCGTGGTGCGCGAGCGCGACACCGTGGCCCGCATCGGCGGTGACGAGTTCGTGCTGCTGCTGCCCGGCGCCAATGCCCAGGGCGCGGCACGCGTGGCCGGCAAGCTGCAGGAGGCATCGCTGCAGCCCTACCACATAGGCCGCCACGAGCTGACCATTGCCCCCTCCATGGGCATAGCCCTGTACCCGGGCGATGGCCGCGACATCGACGGTCTGACCCAGGCTGCGGACACCGCCATGTACCAGGCCAAGCAGGCCGGGCGCAACACCTACTGCTTCTACACCCCGCAGATGCAGGCCCAGTCGCTGCGGGCGCTGCAGCTGGAAAACGCCCTGCGCCGCGCGCTCAAGCGCAATCAGCTGTATCTGCACTACCAGCCCCAGGTCACGCTGAGCACGGGCCATGTCTGCAGCGTAGAGGCCTTGCTGCGCTGGGAGCACCCCGAGCTGGGCCTGGTCTCGCCGGGCGAGTTCATTCCCGTGGCCGAGGCCAGCGGCCAGATTCTGCAGATCGGCGAATGGGTGCTGAACCAGGCCCTGCGACAGCTGGGCGCCTGGCGCAAGGCCGGCCTGCACGGGCTGAAGATGGCCGTGAACCTGTCGGCCATCCAGTTTCACCAGCAGCAATTGCCCGAGCTCATCAACCGCATCCTGCAGGAAACCCAGGTGCCCGCCGATGCGCTGGAGCTGGAGCTGACCGAGGGCGTGGCCGTCAACGATCCGCATGCAGCCACGCTGACCATGGACCGGCTGCGCTCCCAGGGCGTGCGCCTGTCCATGGACGATTTCGGCACCGGCTACTCCTCGCTGAGTCAGCTCAAGCGCTTTCAGATCTACAAGCTCAAGATAGACCAGTCCTTCATCCAGGACCTGGACCACGACAGCAACGACAGGGCCATCGTGAGCGCCATCATCCGCATGGCCCAGGCCCTGGGCATGCAGACCACGGCCGAAGGCGTGGAGACTGCGGCCCAACTGCAGTTTCTGCGCGAACAAGGCTGTGACGAAGCCCAGGGTTATCACTTCAGCCGCCCCCTGCCGCCCAGGGAGGTCGAAGCCTTCTTGCGTCTCCGCCCCGAATGGCAGGAGCAGGGTTGAGCATGAAAAACAATAGCTGCAAGCGCTATCTCTGACTCGGTTTCAGATTGTTTTAACCATGAAATCCAGGCAGGACAAGCGCTAGCAGCAACTCAATTGATAGCAGACACCGAGCGGTCTCAGGGCCTGCAAGAACGTCAGTCGGCGCGGGCCGCGCTTGCGAGCTCCTCGGCATAGCGGCTTGCAAGCCCGCCATCGCGCGCCTCGACCATGATGCGCAGCAGCGGCTCGGTGCCGCTGGCGCGTATCAGCACCCGACCGGTGTTGCCCAGCCTGGCCGTCACCTCCTGGGTCGCCTGCTCCAGCACGGCATTGCTCTTCCAGTCCTGGCCCGGCTGCAGACGCACATTGAGCAGCACCTGAGGGAAGAGCTTCACCGGCTCCAGCCACTGCGACAGGCTCTTGCCCGAGCGCACGCAGGCCTGCAGCACCTGCAAGGCACTGATCAAGCCATCACCCGTGGTGTGCTTGTCCAGGGCCAGCAAATGGCCCGAGCCTTCGCCGCCCAGCTTCCAGCCATGGCGGTGCAGCTCCTCGAGCACATAGCGGTCGCCCACCTTGGCACGCACAAAGCCCATGCCCTGGTCCTTGAGCGCAAGCTCCACCGCCATGTTCGTCATCAGCGTGCCCACGACACCGGGCACGGCTTCGCCGCAGGCCAGTCGATCGGCTGCCATCAGGTACAGCAGCTCGTCGCCGTTGTACAAACGCCCGCCCGCATCGACGATGAGCAGGCGATCGGCATCGCCATCCAGGGCCACGCCATAGTCGGCGCGGTTGGCGCGCACCGTGCGCACCAGGGCCTCGGGGTGGGTGGCGCCCACGCCTTCGTTGATGTTGAGGCCGTCGGGTGCGCAGCCTATGGCGACCACGTCGGCCCCGAGCTCGTGAAAGACCTTGGGCGCGATCTGGTAGGCCGCGCCATGGGCAGCATCGACCACGATCTTGAGGCTGCGCAGCGACAACTCATGGTCGAAGCTGCTCTTGCAAAACTCGATGTAGCGGCCCGCCGCATCATCGAGGCGCCGCGCCTTGCCCAGGCTGGCCGACTCCGCCCACTCGGGCTCCCGTGTCAGGGCCTGCTCGACCTCTTGCTCCCAGGCATCGGACAGCTTGGTGCCCTGGGCGCTGAAGAACTTGATGCCGTTGTCCTCGTAAGGGTTGTGGCTTGCACTGATCACAACCCCCAGGCTTGCACGCTGGGCCCGCGTGAGATAGGCCACACCGGGCGTGGGCAAGGGGCCGAGCAGCATCACATCCACGCCGGCGGAGTTGAAGCCCGACTCCAGCGCGCTCTCCAGCATGTAGCCGGAAATGCGCGTGTCCTTGCCGATGAGGACCAGAGGCCTCTCCTCGCTGCTGCGCAGCACACGACCCACGGCATGCGCAAGGCGCAGCGCGAAGTCCGGAGTAATCGGCGAGCGCCCCACCGTGCCACGAATGCCGTCGGTTCCAAAATACTTGCGAGCCATAGTGATCCTCTTGTTTTTGTTTGCCTGGACAATGCCATCATGCCACTTGGCTGTCTTGCATGGCCTGCCACACCGACAGGGCCGCCACCGTCTGCGCCACATCGTGCACACGCACCACGCGTGCGCCGCGCTCCACGGCCAGCAGGGCGGCGGCCACGCTGGGCACCATGCGCTCGCCCGGGCCCAGTCCACTGACCTGCCCCAGCGAGCCCTTGCGTGACCAGCCAGCCAAAAGCGCGAAGTCTAGTCCCAGAACTTCCTCCTGCCTTGCAAGCAGCGCAAAATTTTGCTCCAGGCTCTTGCCAAAGCCTATGCCGTAGTCCAGCACCACGCGTTCGCGCGCCACGCCAAGATCCATCAAAGCCTGGCTGTGCTCGCGCAGAAAGTCGCGCACCTGGGGCACGGCATCGCCCTGCATGGGCGAGACCTGCATGTTCTGCGGCGTGCCATGCATGTGCATGAGGCAGATGCCGCAGCTTGCATGGGCCGCCACGAGCTGCTGCGCGCCGGGCTGGCGCAGGGCCCAGATGTCGTTGATGATGTCTGCGCCCAGGTCCAGCGCGGCCTGCATGACCTCGGGCTTGTAGGTGTCCACGGAGATGGGCACGCCCAACTTCACCGCCTCGCGCACCAGGGGCAACACGCGCGCGAGCTCCTCATCCAGCGGCACGGCAGGCGAGCCGGGACGCGTGGACTCGCCGCCTATGTCCAGAATATGCGCGCCCTGCTGAAGCAGCAGCTCGGCATGCGCGAGCGCCTGACCGGCCGTCGCATGACGACCGCCGTCGGAGAACGAATCCGGCGTCACATTCACAATCCCCATGACCTGGGGGCGGCTCAGATCCAGCACAAAGCGCGTGGTCTGCCATTGTTGCGGCATGCAATCTCCTTGATGTCGGGCACGCGGCAGCAACGGCTGCGTGTACCCAAGAAAAAAGGGCCTGCAAGGCCCTTTGTGAGTGATGGTGTCCGAGCCTCAAGCCGTGGTGGGCGAAGGATCCGCATCCACCGCAGGCGTTCCGCCCGAGGAGTTGCCGTCATCGGAAGACGGAGGATTGCGCGGCACCCAGTCCTTGGGCGGGCGCGGCGCCTTGCCGGCCATGATGTCGTCGAGCTGCTCGGCATCAATGGTTTCCCATTCGAGCATGGCCTTGGCCATGGCGTGCATCTTGTCCGAGTTGTCCTCGATCAGCTTGCGCGCCAGCGTGTACTGCTCATCGATGATGCGGCGCACCTCGGCATCGACCTTTTGCATGGTCTCTTCGCTGATGTTGCTGGACTTGCTCATGGAGCGCCCCAGGAAGGGCTCGCCCTCCTGCTCGGCATAGACCATGGGGCCCAGCGCATCCGTCATGCCGTAGCGCGTGACCATGTCGCGCGCAATCTGCGTGGCTCGCTCGAAGTCGTTGGACGCGCCCGTGGTCATCTGGTGCATGAACACTTCTTCGGCAATACGGCCACCGAACAGCATGGCGATCTGGTTGAGCATGAACTCCTTGTCGTAGGAGTAGCGGTCCTTCTCGGGCAGGCTCATGGTCACGCCCAGAGCGCGACCACGCGGGATGATGGTGACCTTGTGCACAGGATCGCACTTGGGCAGCAGCTTGCCGATCAGCGCGTGGCCTGCCTCGTGGTAGGCCGTGTTGCGGCGCTCTTCCTCGGGCATGACCATGGACTTGCGCTCCGGGCCCATGATGATCTTGTCCTTGGCCTTTTCGAAGTCCTGCATCTCCACGGTGCGTGCGTTGCGACGCGCAGCCATCAAGGCGGCCTCGTTGCAGAGGTTGGCCAGATCGGCGCCCGACATGCCGGGCGTGCCACGCGCGATGATGTTGGGATTCACATCCTGGGCCACAGGAATCTTGCGCATGTGCACATTGAGAATCTGCTCGCGGCCGCGCACATCGGGCAGGGTCACATAGACCTGGCGGTCGAAACGACCGGGACGCAGCAGGGCGGCATCCAGAATGTCGGGGCGGTTGGTGGCAGCCACCACGATCACGCCCATATTGGTTTCGAAGCCGTCCATCTCCACCAGCATCTGGTTCAGCGTCTGCTCGCGCTCGTCGTTGCCGCCACCCAGGCCTGCGCCACGCTGGCGGCCCACGGCGTCGATTTCATCGATGAAGATGATGCAGGGCGCGTTCTTTTTGGCGTTTTCGAACATGTCGCGCACACGGGCCGCGCCCACGCCGACGAACATTTCCACGAAGTCAGAACCCGAGATCGAGAAGAAAGGCACCTTGGCCTCGCCCGCAATCGACTTGGCCAGCAGCGTCTTGCCGGTGCCGGGAGGGCCCACCAGCAGCAGGCCGCGCGGAATGCGGCCACCCAGCTTCTGGAACTTGTTGGGGTCTTTCAGAAAGTCCACGACCTCCTTGACCTCTTCCTTGGCCTCGTCGCAGCCGGCCACGTCGGCAAAGGTCACGGTGTTGTTGTTCTCGTCGAGCATGCGCGCCTTGGACTTGCCGAAGCTGAAGGCACCGCCCTTTCCGCCGCCCTGCATCTGGCGCATGAAGTACACCCAGACACCGATCAAAAGTAGCATCGGGCCCCAGCTCACGAGCAAGGTCATGAGCAGCGAGCCTTCTTCGCGCGGCTTGACGTCGAACTTGACGTTGTTGTTGATCAGGTCGCCCACCAGACCACGGTCCAGATAGGTGGCCGTGGTGCGCAGCTTGCGATCGTCATTGGTCGTGGCCACGATTTCCGTACCACCGGGGCCTTCCTGAATAGTGGCGCTCTTGATGCGGTTATTGCGCACTTCTTCCAGGAAATCGGAGTAGCCGACATGGGATGCGCCTACGGCACCACGGGTGTCAAACTGTTTGAACACCGTAAACAGCACCATGGCGATGACCAGCCAGACGGCAATTTTAGAAAACCACTGATTGTTCAAGCGGGGCTCCAATGAGGAATACAGACACGACTTGTGCAAATCCAGACAGGGCAAGCTGCTGGCCGAGGGCGCGCCATGCTTGCCTTCTTGTCTGCGCAAGTTCCAACAGATAAAGCAGCATGCAGCTGGCAATGCCTATTTACGGTCCATTTTAGGTCTTTCAAGCGCTACAGCTATGAAACCCCTTCATCGCGGCCATAGATGGCATGCGGTTTTGGGTCGCACAGGGCTCGAAAAGTGGCTCCAGCCCTTATTTCAGCCCGATACCGACCAGAAAAATCTCGGCTGACCTGTCGCGCGAGGACTTGGGCTTGATGGGCTTCACCAGTTTGAAGGTCTGTCGAAAGAGCTCGACCAGCTCGTTGTAGCCGCTGCCATGGAACAGCTTCACGACCAACGCGCCTTCGGTTTTCATATGCTGGCAGGAGAAATCAACCGCCAGCTCGATCAAATGGGCCACGCGAGCCGCATCGGTGGACGCATTGCCCGAGAGGTTGGGCGCCATGTCCGAGACCACCACATCGGCCTTGCTGCCCTGCATGGCCTCTTCAAGCTGGGCCAGCACGGCCTCTTCGCGAAAATCGCCCTGTATATAGAGCACGTCCTCGATGGGCTCCATGGGCAGCAGGTCAAGCGAGATGATGCGCCCGTTGAGCTGGCCGACAGCGGCCCCGTCGGGCGACAGGCGCCGGCGCAGATACTGGCTCCAGGCACCGGGCGCGCAGCCCAGATCAACCACCGTATGGCCCGGGCGTATGAGCTTGAGCTGCTCGTCTATCTCCTTGAGCTTGTATGCTGCACGCGCCCGGTAGCCATCCTTTTGGGCGGCTTTGACATAGGGATCGTTGATGTGGCTGTGAAGCCAAGCCTTGTTGACCTTCTTGCTTTTCGTCTGAGATTTCATGCTGGATTCTTTCAGCCTCGATAATACGGCCATGCCCCAAATTCAATTGACTACGGCCGAACGCCGTGAACATCGTGCCGATGCGCACCATCTGGACCCTGTCGTCCTCATCGGCGGCGACGGTCTCACGCCCGCCGTGCAAAAGGAAGTCGACGCAGCCCTCAACGCCCACGGGCTGATCAAGGTCCGCGTCTTCAACGACGATCGCGCCGCACGCGAGCAAATCCATCTGCAACTGTGCGAGGAACTCAGCGCCGCACCCATTCAGCACATTGGCAAGCTGCTCGTGCTGTGGCGCCCAGTCCCCGAGAAAGCCAAGACCGTCAATGAAGACCGCATGCCAGGTCCGCGCGATGTCAAGGTGCTCAAGTTCAGCAAGCGCGGCGGCCAGAAGCCCGAGATCAAGCAGATCCGCGTGCTTGGCAACCAGCGCCTCACGGCCGGTGGCCAGGTCAAGCGCGCCAAGCCCAAGCAAAAATCCATCAAGAAGCGCCAGGCCGACTAAGCACGCCCCTGCGCCACCGACCCCTGACCAGAAAGCAGATTTGATTGCCGCCGACGTGAACTCCAACGCACCCAGCACCGCCCCCAGCACACAGCCCGCCAACGCCACGCAGCGTTTTGTGATCTGCATGAAATGGGGCAAGAAATATGGCCCCGAATATGTCAACCGGCTCTATGCCATGGTGCGCAGGCATTTGCGGGGTGATTTTCGCCTGGTTTGCCTCACCGATGATGGCGCAGGGATTAGGCCCGAGGTCGAGTGCTATCCCATCCCCTCGCTCAATCTGCCTGCGGGCATTCCCGAGCGCGGCTGGAACAAGCTGGCCACCTTCAGCGCCGATCTGCACGGCCTCAAGGGCACGGCCTTGTTCCTCGATGTGGACGTGGTGATCACCGGCGCGCTCGACGATTTCTTCACCGAGCCCGGCGAATTCCTCATCATCCACGACTACAAGCGTCCCTGGCGCATCACGGGCAACTCCTCGGTCTACCGCTTCGAGCTCGGCGCCCATCCCGAGGTGCTTGAGCACTTTCGCGGCCACTTCGAAGAGATCCGCAAGAACTACCGCAACGAGCAGGCCTATCTGTCGGACATGCTGCACAAAGAGGGCAAGCTCAAGTACTGGCCTGCGAGCTGGTGCCCGAGCTTCAAGTACCACTGCATTCCCGGCTGGCCCACGAACTACTGGAAGGCTCCGTTCGTTCCCGAAGGCGCGCGCATCGTGATCTTTCACGGCGAGTGCAATCCGCCCGATGCCCTGGCCGGGCGACGCAACCGGCGCTTTCGCTTCATCAAGCCCGCGACCTGGGTCGCCGAGCACTGGCACGAATAAACTCGCCGCCCCAGCGACATCCCGCATGCAAAAGGCCCGCAATCTGCGGGCCTTTTCCCTGGGGCCTGCGAAGCCTCAGTCGTGACTTTGCTGAGCACCAGCCCTTGCAGCGCCAGCCGTGCGCCACAGCACGACCAGGGCGCAAAGCCATTGCACGCCATACATGACCGTGCCCAGGCTGTGCCAGAGCTTGAGGTTCTCGCGCGCCACGATGCGCGGCGAGACGCCGTACTGCACGAGCAAGGCCAGCAGCATGCCGGCAATAACAAAAACGATAGCTGCTTGCGCCCATGGTTCCATGGTTTGCGCATGTTTTCGCTTTGCAATCACCAACAGCAGCGCGCAACACGCTATCGAAACCCAGGTCTGCGCAGCAAACAGCTTGGCTGCCATATAACCGGCCAGGGCTGGCGAGGGCAGGTTCGCAAACAGCATGGGCACGGCCATGAAGCCTATGGCAGAGAGACTGCCCCACCAGAGGGCAGCGGCCAGCAGGGGAAGGCGTGCATACAGCATGTAGGCCCTTCGCGTTCAGCTCAGAGGTAGCGCACCGACACCACTTCGTAGCGGCGCAGGCCGCCCGGAGCCTGGACTTCGGCCATATCGCCCTCTTCCTTGCCGATGAGCGCGCGCGCGATGGGGCTGGAGACGTTGATCAGCCCCTGCTTGAGATCGGCCTCATCTTCGCCCACGATCTGGTAGGTCACGGCTGCGCCGCTGTCCTCGTCCTCCAGCTCCACGGTGGCCCCGAAGACCACGCGTCCTCCTGCGTCCAGCGCCGTGGGGTCGATGACTTGCGCCGCCGACAGCTTGCCTTCGACCTCGGCGATGCGGCCTTCGATAAAGCCCTGGCGGTCCTTGGCAGCCTCGTATTCGGCGTTTTCGCTGAGATCGCCCTGGGCGCGCGCTTCCGCAATCGCCTGGATGATCGCAGGGCGCTCCACGGTCTTCAAGCGTTGCAGCTCGTCCTTGAGCTTTTCGGCTCCACGCTTGGTGATGGGAATGGTGGCCATTGAGAAGTCTCCATGTTCAACAAACGCCGCGCAGCGCGCGGCCTGTTTTGGCGCTGGCCTTGGGTGGCCGCACCCCAAAAGCAAACCGCCGCACGTTGCCGCGCGGCGGTTTCATCGAGTCGTTCACCGGATTATGCCGCGTTTACCCAGGCATGCGTCCAGTAAAACCCACGGCCTTGTCAGGCAGCGGACAGAACCACCCCTCAGAGCTGGGCGTGCAGCTCCTGCACCGAATGCACGTCCATGCTGCCCATGGACTGCATGCCTTCGACCGCAGCTTCGGCACCGAAGATGGTGGTGAAGGTTGTCACGCGGGCCTGCAGTGCATTCGTGCGTATGGCGCGCGAGTCCACGATGGCGTTGCGACGCTCTTCCACGGTGTTGATGACCATGGCGATCTCGCCGTTCTTGATCATGTCCACGATGTGGGGGCGGCCTTCGGCGACCTTGTTGACCACCTGCACGGCGATGCCGGCCTCCGCAATCGCAGCCGCCGTGCCGCGCGTGGCGCACAGCGCAAAACCCATGGCCGCCAGATCCTTGGCCACGGCCACGGCGCGCGGCTTGTCGGCGTTCTTCACGGTGAGGAAGACCTTGCCTTCGGTGGGCAGCTTGACGCCCGCGCCCAGCTGGCTCTTCACAAAAGCTTCGCCAAAGGTCTTGCCCACGCCCATGACTTCACCGGTGGACTTCATCTCGGGGCCGAGAATGGTGTCCACGCCGGGGAACTTCACGAAGGGGAAGACGGCTTCCTTGACGCTGAAGTAAGGCGGCGTCACCTCCTTGCCCACGCCCTGGCTGGCCAGGCTCTGGCCGACCATGCAGCGCGCGGCCACCTTGGCCAGCTGTATGCCCGTGGCCTTGGAGACAAAGGGCACGGTGCGCGAGGCACGGGGGTTGACTTCCAGCACATAGATCACGTCGCCGGCTTCGGTTTCCTGGATCGCGAACTGCACGTTCATCAGGCCCACCACGTTCAGGCCTTCGGCCATGGCCGCAGTCTGGCGCTTGATCTCGGCCACGGTCTCGGGCTTCAGGTAGTAAGGCGGCAGCGAGCAGGCGGAGTCACCAGAGTGCACGCCGGCTTGCTCGATGTGCTCCATCACGCCGCCGATGAATACGGCGCCGGTGTTGTCGCGCACGCAGTCCACATCGCACTCGATGGCGTTGGACAGGAAGTGGTCCAGCAGCACGGGCGAGTCATTGCTGACCTTGACGGCCTCGCGCATGTAGCGCTCCAGGTCGCGCTGCTCGTGCACGATTTCCATGGCGCGGCCGCCCAGCACATAGCTGGGGCGCACGACCAGCGGATAGCCGAGGCCCGAGGCCTTCTCCAGCGCCTCGGCTTCGGTACGCGCCGTGGCATTGGGCGGCTGGCGCAGACCCAGCTTGTTGAGCAGCTTCTGGAAGCGCTCGCGGTCTTCGGCTGCGTCGATCATGTCGGGCGAGGTGCCGATGATGGGCACACCTTCCTTTTCCAGGCCCAGGGCCAGCTTCAAAGGCGTCTGGCCGCCGTACTGCACGATCACGCCTTCGGGCTTTTCGACGGCCACGATCTCCAGCACGTCTTCCAGCGTCAGCGGCTCGAAGTACAGGCGATCCGAGGTGTCGTAGTCGGTGGACACGGTCTCGGGGTTGCAGTTGACCATGATGGTTTCGTAGCCGTCTTCGCGCATGGCCATGGCGGCGTGCACGCAGCAGTAGTCGAACTCGATGCCCTGACCGATGCGGTTGGGGCCACCGCCCAGCACCATGATCTTCTTCTTGTCGGTGGGCTCGGCCTCGCACTCCTCGTCATAGGTGGAGTACATGTAGGCGGTGTTGGAGGCGAACTCGGCCGCGCAGGTGTCCACGCGCTTGTACACGGGGCGCACCTTCAGGGCCTTGCGTGCGTCGCGCACGGCCTTGTCCGTGGTGTGCAAGAGCTTGGCCAGGCGGCGGTCGGAGAAGCCTTTTTGCTTCAAGGTGCGCAGCGTGGCCGCATCCAGCAGCGCCAAGGCCTTGTCGCCATGCGCCTCGAAGTGCTTGTCCAGGTCGAGCTCGATCTTCACGATCTCTTCGATCTGCACCAGGAACCACTTGTCGATCTTGGTGATGTTGTGCACTTCGTCCAGCGTCCAGCCGGCCGCGAAGGCGTCGCCCACATACCAGATGCGATCGGGACCGGGCTCGCCCAGCTCCTTTTCCAGGATCTCGCGGTCCTGGGTCTTCTCGTTCATGCCGTCCACGCCGACTTCCAGGCCACGCAGGGCTTTCTGGAAGGACTCCTGGAAGGTGCGGCCCATGGCCATGACCTCGCCCACGGACTTCATCTGCGTGGTCAGGCGGTTGTCGGCAGCCGGGAACTTCTCGAACGCAAAACGCGGGATCTTGGTGACCACGTAGTCGATCGAGGGCTCGAACGAAGCCGGCGTGGCACCGCCCGTGATGTCGTTCTTGAGCTCGTCCAGCGTAAAGCCCACGGCCAGCTTGGCCGCGATCTTGGCAATCGGGAAGCCCGTGGCCTTGGAGGCCAGGGCCGAGGAGCGCGAGACGCGGGGATTCATCTCGATGACGATCATGCGACCGTCGGCGGGATTCACCGAAAACTGCACGTTGGAGCCGCCCGTGTCCACGCCGATCTCGCGCAGCACGGCCAGGCTGGCGTTGCGCATGATCTGGTATTCGCGGTCGGTCAGCGTCTGGGCCGGGGCCACGGTGATGGAGTCACCCGTGTGCACGCCCATGGGGTCCAGGTTCTCGATGGAGCAGACGATGATGCAGTTGTCGGCCTTGTCGCGCACGACTTCCATCTCGTACTCTTTCCAGCCCAGGAGCGACTCTTCGATCAACAGCTCGTTGGTGGGCGAGGCCTCCAGGCCGCGCTTGCAGATGGTCTCGAACTCTTCGGGGTTGTAGGCAATGCCGCCGCCCGTGCCGCCCAGCGTGAAGCTGGGGCGGATCACCGTGGGAAAGCCCACGTTGCGCTGCACTTCCCAGGCCTCTTCCATGGAGTGGGCAATGCCCGAGCGCGCCGAGCCCAGACCGATCTTGGTCATGGCGTCCTTGAACTTCAGGCGGTCTTCGGCCTTGTCGATGGCCTCGGGCTTGGCGCCGATCAGCTCGACCTGGTACTTGTCCAGCACGCCGTGCTTCCACAGGTCCAGCGCGCAGTTCAGCGCGGTCTGGCCGCCCATGGTGGGCAGGATGGCGTCGGGGCGCTCCTTGGCGATGATCTTCTCCACCGTCTGCCAGGTGATGGGCTCGATGTAGGTGACGTCGGCCGTGGCCGGGTCGGTCATGATGGTCGCGGGGTTGCTGTTGATCAAAATGACCTTGTAACCCTCTTCGCGCAGCGCCTTGCAGGCCTGCACGCCCGAGTAGTCGAACTCACAGGCCTGGCCGATCACGATGGGACCGGCGCCGATGATCAGAACGCTTTTGATGTCGGTGCGCTTTGGCATTATTTGTTCTCCTGGGTTGCAGCCATAGACGCGGTGAAACGCTCGAACAGGTAGGCGATGTCGTTGGGGCCGGGCGATGCCTCGGGGTGGCCCTGGAAGCTGAAGGCAGGTTTGTCCGTGCGCTCCAGGCCTTGCAGCGTGCCGTCGAACAGGCTGACATGCGTGGGGCGCACATTGGCGGGCAGCGAGGCCATGTCCACGGCAAAGCCGTGGTTCTGGCTGGTGATGCTCACATGGCCGTTGTCCAGGTTCTTGACCGGATGGTTGCCGCCATGATGACCATGGGGCATCTTGAACGTCCTGGCGCCCGAGGCCAGGGCCATGATCTGGTGGCCCAGGCAGATGCCGAACACAGGCAGGCCGGACTCGATCAAGGTCTTGGCGGCTTCGATCGCGTAGTCGCAGGGTTCCGGGTCGCCAGGGCCGTTGGAGAGGAACACGCCATCGGGCTTGAGCGCCAGCACCTCGGCCGCGCTTGTGTGGGCCGGCACCACGGTCAGCCTGCAGCCGCGCTGGGCCAGCATGCGCAAAATGTTCTGCTTGACACCGAAGTCATAGGCCACGACATGAAAACGCGGCGCATCCATCTGGCCAAAGCCTTCGCCCAGCTGCCATTCGGTCTGGGTCCAGGCATAGGGTTTGTCGGTGCTGACCACCTTGGCCAGATCCAGACCAGCCATGCTGGGAGCGCTGCGCGCCTTGGCAAGCGCTTCGTCGATGCGTGCCTGGCTGACTTCCTCGCCTTGGGCCAGGCCCATGATGCAGCCGTTTTGCGAGCCCTTGCTGCGCAGCAGACGCGTGAGCTTGCGCGTGTCGATATTGGCAATCGCCACCGTGTTCTTGGCCTTGAGGAACTCGGGCAGAGTCTGCTCCAGGCGGAAGTTGCTGGCCAGCAGCGGCAAATCCTTGATGACCAGACCTGCAGCGCGCACCTTGTCGGACTCCATGTCCTCGGCGTTGACGCCGTAGTTGCCGATATGGGGATAGGTCAGGGTGACGATCTGCTGGCAATAGCTGGGGTCGGTGAGGATTTCCTGGTAGCCGGTGATGGAGGTGTTGAACACCACCTCGCCGCTAGTGGCGCCTTGCGCGCCAATGGAATTGCCAATAAAGACCGTGCCGTCTGCGAGCGCCAGAATGGCGGATGGGAATTCTCCCTTGAGAGACAAAAGCACTGGGTTCTCCGTTTTTTCAATTGCGGTTACGCCCAGCTGGGCCTCAGGCGCGCTGCTCTGAGGTCATGGCTTGTCTGCGGGGGGTGGCGAGGAAGCTTCGCTAGGCGTAGTTGGAATGCTTGAAAGCCGCCCATTATAGGCTGCTGCGACCTCGGCCGCGAGCCTGACCTGGGTATCAACCCTCGCAAACCGCTCGGGAAATACTGCTCGCGTGCAGGCAGATCGCGGCTGCAGCCGCCACGTTCAGCGACTCCTCGCCCCCGGGCTGGCCTATGCGTATGAACAGGCCGGCCTGCTGCATCAAGGCCTGGCCCACGCCCTGCCCTTCATGGCCCATGGCCCAGGCGCAGGGCCAGGGCAAGGCGGTGCGCTCTATGAGCTCGCCCTCATGAGAGCTGGTCACCAGCAAGGGCAGCCCCAGGGCTGGAACATCCTCATGCGATGCAGACTCGACCAGGTGCAGGCCGAAGTGCGCCCCCATGCCGGCACGCAGCACTTTCTGACTCCACAGTGCAGCCGTCCCCTTGAGCGCCAGCACCTGCTCAAAGCCAAAGGCCGAAGCACTGCGCAGGATCGAGCCCACATTGCCGGCATCCTGCACGCGGTCCAGCACCACGGTGGCCACGCCCCTGCGCAGCTCGCCCACGCCCTGCCAGTCCATGAGATAGCCCATGCATGCAGGCGATTCCAGGGAGCTGATCTCGGCAAACAGCTTGTCACCCAGCACTATGACTTTGCCAGCTGCCTGCGCCCACTCCTGGGGCGCTTGAGGCCAGAAAGACTCTGCAAACACGGCCACCTCTGGCTTGAGGCCTCGCGCCAGGGCTGCGCGGCACAGATGGTCGCCTTCAAGCCAGACCCGGCCCTGCTTGCGATAGGCAGCACTGTCCTGGGACAGGCGCCGCAAATCCTTGACCAAGGCGTTGTCGCGGGACTGAATCAGAACGGGAGAAATGGGACGGCTCATGGTAAATATCGGGGCAAGAATGAGGAGCAGCGCACCAGGGTGCGAGACAGGCTCGCCCGGCGAGCAGGTACTAAAGACTAAAGACCCAGGCCCAGCGCCACGGGCTCGGGCAGGCTGCGCCGCCTGGGCGACACCACGCAAGCCGGTATGGCAGCCGGCGCCAGCACACGCGCCACGGGCGCAAACGAGCGCCGGTGCTCTATGCAGGCCCCATGCTCGGACAATGCAGCCAGATGCGCGGCCGTGCCATAGCCCTTGTGGCCGTCAAAGCCGTATTGCGGAAAGCGTTCGTGCAGCCGCTCGCACCAGCGGTCACGCGTGACCTTGGCGAGAATCGAGGCCGCCGAGATCGCCTGCACCAGCGCATCGCCCTTGACGATGGCCTCGGCCTGCACATTGAGCACGGGCAACTGGTTGCCGTCGACCAGCACCAGCACGGGCTTGAGGCGCAGGCCCATGACGGCGCGGCGCATGGCCAGCATGGTGGCCTGCAGGATGTTGAGGCGGTCGATCTCCTCCACGCTGGCCTCGGCAATTGAGCAGCACAAGGCCTTGGCGCGAATCTGGTCGTAGAGCATGTCACGGCGCGCAGCCGTGAGTTTCTTGGAGTCGTTCAGGCCTTCGATGGGATTGAGCTCATCCAGGATGACGGCAGCGGCCACGACAGGGCCGGCCAGAGGTCCGCGCCCGGCCTCGTCCACGCCCGCAACCAGCCCCGGCGGATGCCAGGGCAGGATGGCCTGTTCAGACCGGGTGGGAGGCAATGACTTTTTCGATGGCATGTGCGGCCAGTTGGGCTGTATCGCGCTGCAGCTCATGATGCAGCGCCGTGAAGCGCTGTTCCAGCGCTTCGATGATTGAAGGGGAGTGCTCGCAGGCAGCAAGCCATTGCAGCAGGGCCGCGCTCAAGGCCTCGGGCGTTGCCGCATCCTGCAGCAGCTCGGGCACGACGAAGTCGCGACAAAGAATATTCGGCAGGCCTACCCAGGGCTGCAATTGCTTGCGCCGCATCATGCGCCAGCTCAAGGGGTGCATGCTGTAGGAGATGACCATGGGCCGCTTGTAGAGCGCAGCCTCCAGGGTGGCGGTTCCGCTGGCGATCAGGGTTACGTCGCAGGCCGCGAGCACCTCATGCGAGCGTCCGCGGATGATGTGCATCTTCTCGGCCATCTGCGTCTGCGTCGCAATCGCCAGAATCTCATCCATCAGGGCCGGCACGGCAGGCACTACGATATTGATAGCTGGAAGCGCTTGCTTGACAAGTGCTGCAGCCTTGAAGAAGCGTTGAGCCAGGTGGCGCACTTCGGAGCGCCGACTGCCTGGCAGCACAGCCAGCACCAAGCCCTCTTCGGGCAGGCCCAGGCTGACTCTTGCCGCGCGGCGGTCTGGCCGCATGGGAATCACGCTGGCCAGCGGATGGCCCACATAGGTGGCCTCGATCCCGTGCTGCGCCAGCAGCTCTGGCTCGAATGGAAAAATGCACAGCACATGGTCGGCCGCACGGCGGATCTTTTCCACGCGGTCGGCACGCCAGGCCCAGATCGAGGGGCAGACAAAGTGCACGGTCTTGATGCCCGCAGCGCGCAGATCGGTCTCCAGCCTCAGGTTGAAGTCGGGCGCATCCACACCCACAAACACCGAGGGGGGATGGGCGATCAAGCGCTGGCGCAGTTTTTTGCGAATGCCCAGCAGCTCGGCCACGCGCATCAGCACTTCCCAGCTGTAGCCGTGCACGGCCAGGCGCTCGGATTGCCACCAGGCCTCAAAGCCGCGCTCTTGCATGGCTGCGCCGCCAATACCCATGGATTGGGCCTGCGGCCAGCGCTCACGCAGGCCGTCCAGCAGCAGCGAGGCCAGCAGATCGCCCGAGGCCTCGCCGGCCACCATGGCAATGGAAGGAGGCTTCGCCGCTGCCGAGGGCAAAGTCAGAGAATCCGTCACAACCGGCGTCGCTTTCTCAACAGACATAAAAATTAGCGCGCGATACCACGCGTAGACGCGGCCAGAAAGGTCTGCATGCAGACGATATCAGCCACCGCTTCTGGCATGTCGGTCTTCAAAGCTTCAATACTTTGCTGGGCCATCTCCAGCGTCAGGCCTTGACGATAGAGCAGCTTGTGCATCTGCTTTACCGCGGCCAGTCGTTCGGGCGTGAAGCCACGGCGGCGCAAGCCCTCTATGTTGAATCCGCGTACAGCCAAAGGATTGCCATTCACCAACATAAAAGGCGGCACATCCTGAGAGATATGGCTGGCAAAACCTACCATGACATGGGCGCCGATATGGGTGAACTGGTGCACCCCAGAAAGACCGCCCAAAGTAACCCAGTCGTCGACATGCACATGCCCCGCCAGCGTGGCGTTGTTGGACATGGTGATATGGCTGCCCAGCACGCAGTCATGCGCGATATGCACATAAGCCATGAGCCAGTTGTCCGAGCCGATGGTGGTCTCACCCCTGTCCTGCACGGTGCCAATATTGAAAGTACAGAACTCACGCACCAGATTGCGATCGCCCAGCACCAGTCGCGTGGGCTCGCCTGCGTACTTCTTATCCTGGGGCTCGGCCCCCAGCGAGGCAAACTGGAAGATCTTGTTGTCTCGGCCGATGGTGGTGTGGCCTTCGATCACGCAATGCGCGCCCACCGAAGTCCCTGCACCAATCCGCACATGAGGGCCTATGACGGCATACGGCCCGACGCGAACCGTGCTGTCCAGCTCCGCGGCCGCATCGATGATGGCCGTGGGGTGAATCAGATTTTCAGCCGCTGCCAAGACTTAACCCACCTGACGCATGGTGCACATGAGCTCGGCCTCGGCCGCAACCTCGCCCTCGACACTGGCCACGGCCTTGAACTTCCAGATGCCGCCGCGCACGCGGTCTATGCTGATCTCCAGCGCCAGCTGATCTCCGGGCACCACCGGACGCTTGAAGCGCGCCGAATCAATGCCCACGAAATAGTAGATGTTGTTTTCGTCCGGCACCTGGCCCATGGCATCAAAGGCCAGCAGGCCGGCAGCCTGCGCCAGCGCTTCAAGGATGAGCACGCCGGGCATGACCGGACGACCGGGAAAATGCCCGGTGAAGAACGGTTCGTTGAAGGTGACGTTCTTGATCGCCTTGATGCGCGTATTGCGCTCAAGCTCCAGCACGCGGTCCACCAGAAGAAAGGGATAGCGGTGGGGCAGTTGCTTGAGAATTGCTTGAATGTCCATCATCAGTTTCCGTTATTGCCGCGCTGCTGTGCCAGCGCCTGTTCCAGCTTTTTCACACGTTCTCGCAAGCCATGCAATTGCTTGAAGGTGGCCGCATTCTTCTCCCATTGCGCGTTTTCCTGCAATGGAAAAATGCCGGTGTAAAAGCCCGGTTTGGGTAGGGAGCGCGTAACCATGGATGTGGGTGAGATCACCGTTCCATCCGCGATCGTCAAATGCCCCAGGATATTCGCTGCACCGCCTATGGAGCAATGTGCTCCTATGCGTGCGCTGCCGGCTATGCCTGTATTGCCGGCAATCACCGTATGTGCACCGATGTGCACGTTGTGCGCTATCTGCACAAGGTTGTCGATCTTGACGCCATCCTCGATCACGGTGTCGTCCAGTGCGCCCCTGTCGATGCAGGTGTTGGCGCCGACTTCCACGTCATGTCCTATGCGCACACGGCCCAGTTGCTCGATCTTGAGCCAGGAACCGGCATCAGGCGCAAAGCCAAAGCCATCAGCCCCCACGACCACGCCCGGGTGCAGCACGCAGCGCTCGCCGATCTCGCAGCCCTCGCTCACCGTGACACGCGACTTGAGCACCGAGCCCGCACCAATGCGCGCGCCGGCCTCGATCACGCACAGCGGCCCCACATAGGCACTGGCATGCACGCTCGCAGTCGCATGAACGACGGCGCTTGGGTGCACGCCCGTAGGCGCAGGCCCGCTTCGATGCATCTTCCACCACTGCGTGGCACGTGCGAAATAGGCATAGGGGTCAGGCGTGACTATGCATGCACCACGCCCCATAGCTTCCTCGCGCATGGCGGGGGCCACAATAACGCAGGCCGCCTTGGAGGCGGCCATTTGCAGGCGGTAACGGGGATTGCTGAGAAAGCTCAAGTCCCCTGGCCCTGCCGAATCCAGCGGGGCTATGCGGGATATGGACGTATCCCGCTGCCCTGCCAGCAACTCGCCACCCAGGGCGTCCAGGATTGCACCTAGCGTTGCGCTCACGACTTTTGCCTTTGCGCAGGCTTACTTGCCGTTGAGAGCCTTGATCACTTTGTCAGTGATGTCGTACTTGGGATTGATGTAGACCGCCTCCTGCAGGATGACGTCGAACTTCTCGCTTTCCGCGACTTGCTTGACGACCCTGTTGGCGCGCTCGAGAACCTGGGCCAGCTCCTCGTTCTTGCGTGCGTTCAGATCCTCCTGGAACTCGCGGCGCTTGCGCTGGAATTCACGGTCCTGGTCCACAAGCTGGCGCTGACGCGTCACGCGCTGGCTTTCGGACATGGTGGGGGCTTCACGTTCGAACTTTTCCGAAGCGCTCTTGAGTGCGTTGCCTTGGTCAACCAGATCTTTTTCGCGCTTGGAAAACTCTTGCTCCAGCTTGGTCTGGGCAGCCTTGGCTGTCGATGCCTCGCGGAAAATCCGGTCAGTGTTGACAAAGCCCGCCTTGAACTCCTGTGCATGAGCAGACACAGCCATGGCGCCGAGCAAGACGGCCAAAGAAAAACGGCTAGATAGAGATTTCATTAGAAGGATGTTCCGATCTGGAATTGCAGTCTCTGGATTCTATCTCCGGACTGCTTACGTATAGGTTGAGCAAAAGCCAGGCGCAGTGGGCCGAGTGGAGAAATCCAGCTGATACCGACACCGGTGGAGGCACGCAGCTCACCGACATCAAAGCTCTGATTTTCTCCAAAGACATTGCCCACGTCTAGGAAGGTAAACAGGCGCAGCGTCCGGTCATTGCCCGCGCCAGGGAATGGGATCATGAACTCGGCGTTCAAGGTGAGTTTCTTGGAGCCACCGAGAGACAGGTTTTCCACCGTGTCACGCGGCCCCAAAGAGCCTTGCTCGAAACCACGCACCGAGCCCAGACCACCCGAATAGAAGTTCTTGAAAATCGGGAACGGCCTGCCATTCAGGCCCTTACCCCAGCCCAGCTCACCATTCAGGGCAATGGTGTACTTCTTGTTCAGAGGTATGTACTGCTGAATCTGATAATTGGCGCGCACGTAGCGCGCATCGCTGGCTGCCGACCATTCTGTGTTCACGCGCTGATACAGGCCCGAATTGGGAGCCAAAGCGCTGTCACGGTTGTCACGCGACCAACCAAGAGTCAGCGGGATACCTGTCTGGGTATAGCCATACCGATCCGCATAGTCCTTGTAGGCCTCGGGCAAATAGGTGCCGGGCTTGATTTCGGAGCGCTCGATACCGCCGCCGAAATACACGGTGTCGACTTCACTGAAAGGAACACCGAAGCGCACGCTACCACCCGAGGTCACGATCTTGTAGGCCGCATCATCGTAATAAGGCCTGTCGGTGCGATAGTACAGATCGTAGGTGCGCGAAATACCCGTATCCGTGAAATACGGATCCGTTGTCGAGAGCACCATGGTCCGACGATATTTGCTGGTATTGACGTCCACGCCCAAATAGTTACCGGAACCAAACACATTTTCCTGTTTGATACCAAAAGACAGCGAGACCTTCTCGGCACTGGAAAAGCCTGCGCCCAATTGCAGCGAGCCCGTGGGCTTTTCAGCCACCGATATCACGATGTCGACCTGGTCAGGCGAGCCAGGAACCTCCTGGGTTTCGACGTTGACCTCGGTGAAAAAGCCAAGACGGTCCACGCGGTCGCGCGACAGGCGGATCTTGTCGCCGTCATACCAGGAAGCCTCGAACTGGCGGAACTCTCGGCGAATCACTTCGTCGCGCGTGCGGTTGTTGCCATTCACATTGATGCGCCGCACATAGGCGCGGCGCGAGGGTTCGGCACGCAGCACCAGGGCCACGCGGTTGGTTGCACGGTCGATCTCGGGCACGGCCTCCACACGCGCGAATGCAAAGCCGAAATTGCCGAAGTGCTCGGTAAAGGCCTTGGTGGTCTCGGCCACCTGGTCTGCGTTGTAGGGCTCGCCGGGCTTGATCTTGACGAGGGACTTGAACTCGTCGTCGCGATCCAGATAGTTGCCCTCGAGCTTGACGCCCGAGACCACGAAGCGCTCGCCTTCATGGATGTTTACGGTCAGCGAAATCGTCTGCTTGTCGGGCGAGATCGCGACCTGGGTGGAGTCCACCCGGAACTCCATGTAGCCGCGCTGCAGATAGTAGGAGCGCAAGGTCTCCAGGTCGGCATTGAGCTTGTTACGCGCATAGCGGTCGGACTTGGTGTACCAGCTCATCCAGTTGCCGGTGTCCTGGTCGAACAAATCCTTGAGCGTGGATTCGCTGAAGGCCTTGTTGCCGACGATGTGGATTTCGTTGATGCGCGCGGGCGCACCCTCGGTTACGGTGAACGTGAGGTTCACACGATTGCGCTCGATGGGCGTGACCGTGGTCACGACCTCGGCGCCATAGAGGCTGCGGTTGATGTACTGGCGCTTGAGCTCCTGCTCGGCTCGGTCGGCCAGGGCCTTGTCGAAGGGCCGTCCTTCCGCCAGGCCCACGTCGCGCATGGCCTTGCCCAGGGTGTCCTTGTCGAACTCCTTGGTGCCTGCGAAATTGACCTCGGCAATCGTGGGACGCTCCTCCACGACGACGACCAGCACATTGCCGTTGGCTTCGAGGCGCACATCCTTGAACAGGCCCAGCGCGAACAATGAGCGAATGGCAGCCGCGCCCTTTTCATCGTTGTACTCATCGCCCACACGCATGGGCATGGAGGCAAAAACGGTTCCGGGTTCAACGCGCTGCAGGCCTTCTACGCGAATGTCCTGCACCTTGAAGGGCTCCAGCGCCCACGCCGCATTTGCGGCCAAAATCATGGCAGCCAGGGCAGTTGCAGTGCGCACGCCCAGGCGATTAATGGATTTGTTCATGAATGGAGTTGCCGCCGCTGCAGCTTGTCAATTTCGGCGAAAAATTAGCCCCAAAGCCGGTTGATATCGTTGAAAAAGGCGATGGACATCATGACGAGCAATACTGCCACGCCTGCGCGCTGCAAGCGCCCTGCCCAGACCTCGGACACGCCGCGACCGGTCACGCCTTCCCAAAGATAATACATCAGGTGCCCACCATCGAGCACCGGCAGAGGAAGCAGGTTGAGCACGCCCAGGCTGATGCTGATCATGGCCAAAAAGGTCAGGTACTGTACCAGCCCCATGCTGGCCGAACGGCCTGCATAGTCGGCAATCGTCAAAGGCCCGCTGATGTTCTTGAGCGAGGCCTCGCCAATCACCATGCGCCCAATCATGCGCAAGGTCAGGGAGGACAGCTCCCAGGTGCGCTGCACCCCGGCCCAAGCCCCTTCCAGAGGGCCGTATTGCACCAGGGTCATTTCGGGCGGACCTCCGATATAGGCACTGATGCGGCCCACGCTCTGCCCGCCCTCGGCGCTTTGAACATCGGGGCGCACCGGCACCTGCAACTGCTGCCCGCCACGCTCTATGAGCCAGGCCTGGGTCTGGGCCTGGCCCAAAGCACCGAGATCGCGTATCAGCCTCAGCAGATGAGCACCATCCGCCACGGGCACGGAGCCTACGACCAGGACCTGGTCACCCGCTTGCAAGCCAGCCTTGTCGGCAGCGCCGCCGTCCATGACTTTCTCCAGCACCGCCGGCATCCAGAAGCCAACCAGGCCCAGTCGCTCGAAGAATGCCGCATCCGGCTCGCCCTGAACCTGGGCCGCGACATCCAGATTCAGCGACTTGCTCGCCCCTTGAGGCGTTGCGACCTCCAGTGTCAGCGCCTGCTTGTCAAGGGCTGCCTGCGTCACCCGCCAGCGCAAATCGCTGAGCGAGCGTATGGCCTCCAGAGGCTGATCGCCCACGGCCGCGCGCTCCACACGATCGCCGCCACTGAGCCCGGCCTTGTCCAACAGTGAGCCTGCAGGAGGCTGGGCCAGCTTGGCCACGGGCTCTTCCATGCCGATCCAGTTGATGCCGGCCAGCAGGACCACGGCCAGCGCCAGATTGGCCAAGGGCCCAGCAGCCACGATGGCGGCACGTGCACGCAAAGACTGGTTGTTGAAGGCCAGATGACGCTGCTCCTCGGGCACAGGACCTTCACGCTCGTCGAGCATGCGCACATAGCCACCCAAAGGCAGCGCCCCTATAACGAACTCAGTATCCGATCCGACTCGCTGCCAACGCAGAATGGGGCGCCCAAAACCCACGGAATAACGCAAGACCTTGACCCCGCAGGCCACGGCCACACGGTAATGACCCCACTCATGAATGGCGATCAAGAGCCCCAGGGCCACCACGAAAGCTACAGCAGTCAGCAACACTTGATACCTCTACGAATTGTTTGAATGCCCAAAGCACTTGTTTCAGACATTACTTCAGAGTCACAAGATCCACTGGCGAGCAATGACCTCGGCCGCCTGACGCGCCTGGGTATCGAGCTCCAGCAAATCCCCCAGACTGCTCAAGGCCGAGGGCACGACAGTCTCCAGGGTTTGCAGATTGACCGCATGAATGCGATCGAACGCCAGGCGTTTTTCCAGAAAGGCCGCCACGGCGACTTCGTTCGATGCATTGAGCACCGCCGTAGTTCCCTCGGCCGCACGCAGTGCCTGCCAAGACAGGTGCAGCCCTGGGAAGCGTCGCTCATCGGCTTCCTCAAACGTCAGAGCAGCAAGCCGGGAAAAATCCAGGCACGCGGCCCCGCTTTCCATGCGCTCCGGCCATGCAAGGCCACAGGCGATGGGCACCCGCATATCGGGCGTGCCTAACTGGGCCAGGATGGAAGAGTCTCTGAACTGCACCATGGAGTGCACGATTTGCTGAGGGTGTATGACCACCTTGATCTTGTCGGGCTCCATGTCGAACAGCCAGCGCGCCTCGATCACCTCCAGCGCCTTGTTCATCATGGTCGCCGAGTCCACGGAGATCTTGCGTCCCATGGAGAAATTCGGGTGGGCGCAGGCCTGCTCGGGCGTGATCGCCGAGAGTGTTGCGGGATCACGTTCGCGAAACGGCCCGCCAGAGGCGGTAAGCAGCAGGCTGTCGACTCGCCGGTGCCAGCTCGATCGATCTTCGGGCAGGCACTGGAAAATCGCCGAGTGCTCGCTGTCTATGGGCAGCAGCGTGGCGCCATGGCTTTTGACGGTCTGCATGAACAAGGCTCCACCCACAACCAGGGCTTCCTTGTTGGCCAGCAGCAAGCGCTTGCCTGCCCGCGCCGCAGCCAGGCAAGGCGCCAAGCCTGCAGCTCCCACGATGGCTGCCATGACCGCATCCACGTCAGGGTGAGACGCTATCATCTCAAGAGCATCAAGCGCTTGCAGCACCTGGGTTTGCAGTCCATTTTGCTTGAGCTTCTCGGCCAGCAGCAGCGCATGCTCGGGACTGGCCATGGCCGCGTAGACAGGCTTGAACTCGGCGCATTGGCGCAGCATCAGGTCCACCTGGGTGGCTGCACTGAGCGCAAAGATTTCATAGCGGTCGCGATGACGCGCAACCACATCCAGGGTATTGGTTCCAATTGATCCCGTGGAACCCAGAACAGTGATTTTCTGCTTCTTCATGAATGCGCAAACCAGGAAAGCATCATGGCCAGGGGCAAGGTGGGAAGCAAGGCATCGACACGGTCGAGCACGCCGCCATGCCCGGGCAGCAATCCGCTGCTGTCCTTGACGCCTACGCTGCGCTTGATCAGGGATTCGATCAGATCACCGACCACACTCATGGCCGCCATGAAAACAGCTGCCAGCAGCAAGAACCAGGTGCCCTTGCCCTGCAGCAGGGAATAAAAGCTCGGCACGACTGCCCCGTAATGGCGGTCGGCCCAGACCCAGACCAGAGCCAGGACCAGCACGCCGGCCATGCCCCCCCAGACGCCTTCCCAGCTTTTGCCGGGACTGATGGAGGCAGCGAGCTTGACCTTGGTGAACTTGAGACCGAAAGTGCGGCCCGCGAAATAGGCAAACACATCGGCAACCCAGACCAGCACCAGCACGGACAGCAGGTAGTTGATGCCCAGCATTCTGGCCTGCACAGCCGCCATCCAGGCAAGCCACAAGGCCAGCACACCACCGATCAGGCGCAGCGGTGCCGCGATGCGCGGCCAACCTGCCACACCGGCGCGCAGCAAGGCCACGCCGCCCAGCACCCAGACGGCAGAAGCCGCAATCCAGACCATGGGCAAGGGCTTGCTCAGCCAGCCAGCCGCCCAACTGCCCCCGCACAAGGCCGCGCAAACGGCGGCAATGCCCAGAGCGCCCGGGTTGCCAAAGCCGTTGAGCCTTCCCCATTCCCAGGCCCCGGCGGTCATGAGCACCAGGATGACGACGGCGAAGGCAATCGGGGAAGGATAGAACAGTGCTGGCAGCAAAATGGCTAACAACACCAGGGCTGTAATGACTCGCTGCTTAAGCATGGCTGCCTTTCAAGAGGTTTGTTGGACTTGTTCCGAAGTCTGGCCGAAGCGCCGTTCACGCCCGGCAAAAACGGCGATCGCCTCGTCCAGTGTGGCCTCGTCGAAATCGGGCCAGAGGCAAGAGCTGAAAAACAGCTCTGCATAGGCGAGCTGCCACAGCAAGAAGTTGCTGACCCGCATCTCGCCGCCCGTGCGTATAAGCAAGTCAGGATCAGGCACATGGGCCAGAGCCATGGCGCGTGCAAGCGCCTGCTCGGTCATGGGCTCGCCGCGTGCCGCGAGCTGGGCTGCAGCCTGGACGATATCCCAGCGCCCGCCATAGTTGAAGCAGACGTTCAGGATCAGCCGATCATTGTGGGCCGTGGTTTTCTCGGCGTCTGCAAGGCCTGCGCACACTTTGTCCGACAGTCCTGCGCGCTCACCCACGAAATGCAGACGCACGCCATCGCGGCTTAGTTGCTTGACTTCCTTGGCCAGGGCCGTGGCCAAAAGCCCCATGAGGCCGGAGACCTCTTCCTCGGGGCGACTCCAGTTCTCCGAGGAGAAAGCAAACACGGTGAGCACCTGCACACCGCGCTCCACGCAGGCGCGGGCGCAGCGGCGCAAGGATTCCACGCCCTGCTTGTGTCCGGCAAGCCTTGGGAGAAAGCGCTTCTTGGCCCAGCGCCCATTGCCGTCCATGATGATGGCAATATGGCGCGGCACAGCGCCAGAGTTCTCTTGTCTCAAATGCGAAGTCCTTGGCTGTGTCCGGGCGCACAGGCTCAGACAGCCATGATGTCCTGTTCTTTGGAGGCCACCAGCGTATCGATCTCGGCGATGTGCTTGTCGGTCAACTTCTGGATATCGGCTTCCGAACGCTTTTGATCGTCTTCCGAGGCTTCCTTGTCCTTGACCAGCTTCTTCACCGACTCGTTGGCATCGCGGCGCAGATTGCGCACGGCCACCTTGGAGGCCTCGCCCTCGTTGCGTGCGAGCTTGGTCATTTCTTTGCGGCGCTCTTCGCTCATGGGAGGCATGGGCACGCGGATCAGGTCACCCAGCGAGGCCGGGTTCAGTCCCAGATCGCTTTCGCGAATGGCCTTCTCCACCTTGGCCGACATATTCTTTTCCCAGGGCTGGACGCTGATGGTACGCGAGTCCAGCAACGAGACATTGGCCACCTGGGACAGCGGCACCATGGAGCCGTAATACTCGACCTGGATGGAGTCGAGCAGGGCCGGATTGGCACGTCCCGTGCGAATGCGCGAGAGGTTGTGCTTCAAGGCCTCGATGGACTGGCCCATCTTGGTTTCTGCGGTTTTCTTGATATCGGCAATCGTCATGTTCTTGTTCCTTGTGGCTCTGCGGGCTCCAAACCCTCAAGCGTACACCAGCGTGCCCTCGTCCTCGCCCATGACGACGCGCTTGAGTGCACCGGGCTTGACGATGGAGAACACGCGAATCGGCAGCTTCTGGTCTCGGCACAGCGCAAAGGCCGTGGCATCCATGATGCCCAGGTTGCGCGAGATGGCCTCGTCGAAGGCCAGCTTGGAGTAGCGCGTGGCATCGGGATTCTTCATGGGATCGTCGGTATAGACACCGTCGACCTTGGTCGCCTTGAGCACGACTTCGGCACCGATTTCGGCACCACGCAGCGCAGCTGCCGTGTCCGTGGTGAAGAAGGGGTTACCGGTGCCGGCAGCGAACACCACCACCTTGCCCTCTTCGAGATACTGCAAAGCCTTGGGGCGCACATAAGGCTCGACCACCTGCTCGATGCCTATGGCCGACATGACGCGCGCCGTCAGGCCCTGCTTGTCCATGGCATCGGCCAGGGCCAGGGCATTCATGACCGTGGCCAGCATGCCCATGTAGTCGGCCGTTGCACGGTCCATGCCGGCCGAGCCGCCGGCCACGCCGCGAAAGATGTTCCCCCCGCCAATCACCACAGCCACCTCCACACCGACCTTGGTGACTTCGGCGATCTCGGAGACCATGCGCTCTATGGTTGCGCGGTTGATGCCAAAGGCATCATCGCCCATGAGCGCCTCACCAGACAACTTGAGCAGGATGCGCTTGTGGGCTGGTGCGGCATGGGTCATGGTGATTCTCCGTTGGATAGACTGGGTAACTGGCAAAAAGAGGAACTATTGGATCGTGCGCGGCGCAGACTGAAGACAGCTTAGGCGCCGGCCTTGGCGGCGGCCATCTGGGCTGCCACTTCGGCTGCAAAGTCGTCGGTCTTCTTCTCGATGCCTTCACCCACCACGTACAGCGTAAAGCCATTGACGGTGGTGTTCGCAGCCTTGAGCATCTGGGCCACGGTCTGCTTGCCATCGGCAGCCTTCACGAAAACCTGGTCGGCCAGCGAGACTTCCTTCAAGTATTTTTGCACCGAGCCTTCGACCATCTTGGCCACGATGTCGGCGGGCTTGCCCGACTCGGCAGCCTTGGCGGCAGCCACGGCGCGCTCTTTTTCGATGAGCTCGGCAGGCACGTCGGCACTGGTCACGGCCACGGGCTTCATGGCAGCCACGTGCATGGCCACATCCTTGGCGGCGGTAGCGTCACCGTCGAACTCGACCACCACGCCGATGCGCGTGCCGTGCACGTAGGAAGCCAGGCCGGCACCGTTGAAGGCCTTGAAGCGGCGAAAGGACATGTTCTCGCCGATCTTGCCGATCAGGCCCTTGCGCACGTCTTCCAGCGTGGGGCCGAAGCCGTCTTGCTCGTAAGCCAAGGCGCCCAGGGCCTCCACATCGGCCGGCTTGTGTGCTGCCACCAGCTTGGCAGCAGCGTTGGCCATGGCGATGAAGCTGTCGTTCTTGGAGACGAAGTCGGTTTCGCTGTTGACTTCGATCATCGCGCCCTTGCCACCTTCGATGAAGGCAGCGATCACGCCTTCAGCCGTCACACGCGATGCCGCCTTGCCAGCCTTGGTACCCAGCTTGACGCGCAGCAGCTCTTCGGCCTTGGCCATGTCGCCACCGGCTTCGGTCAATGCCTTCTTGCACTCCATCATGGGGGCGTCGGTCTTGGCGCGCAGTTCGGCGACCATGCTTGCGGTAATTGCAGCCATCGTATTTCTCCAATCTCAATTCGATTCGTTACAGGATTCAGGCTAAAAAAACGGGGCTACCCAGAGCCCCGCTTTTTCATCGCGACGCGGTCGCGCAGCCGGACAGACGTGCTCAGGCAGCGGACTCTTCCACTTCCACGAACTCGTCGCCGCTCTCGCTGGAAGCGGCCTTGACCACTTCGTTCAGGCGGGCTTCACGGCCTTCCAGGACGGCATCGGCGATGCCGCGGGCATACAGGTGCACAGCCTTGGCCGAGTCGTCGTTGCCGGGGATCACGTAGTCGATGCCTGCGGGGTTGTGGTTGGAGTCCACCACGCCGACCAGGGGAATGCCCAGCTTCTTGGCTTCGGCCACGGCAATCTTGTGGAAGCCCACGTCGATCACGAAGATGGCGTCGGGCAGGTTGCTCATGTCCTGGATGCCGCCGATGTCCTTCTCGAGCTTTTCGAGCTCACGGCTGAACATCAGCTGTTCCTTCTTGCTCATGGACTCCAAGCCGGCTTCCTGCTGAGCCTTCATGTCCTTCAGGCGCTTGATCGAGGTCTTGACGGTCTTGAAGTTGGTCAGCATGCCGCCCAGCCAGCGCTGGTCGACATAGGGCACGCCAGCGCGCTGGGCTTGCTCGGCCACCAGTTCACGGGCCTGACGCTTGGTGCCAACCATCAGGATGGTGCCGCCATTGGCCGTCAGTTGCTTGACGAACTTCTGGGCGTCCTGGAACATCGGCAGCGACTTTTCCAGGTTGATGATGTGGATCTTGTTGCGCGAACCGAAGATGAACGGAGCCATCTTGGGGTCCCAGAAACGCGTTTGGTGGCCAAAGTGGACGCCTGCTTCCAGCATCTCACGCATAGTGACGGACATATGAATACCTCAAAGGTTGGGTCTTAAATCCAGCTCGCCGATTGCGCTGCATGCACAACACCTTGAAAGAGCTGGTTTGTGATTTGCCTCGCCGTTTCAATCCACCGCAAGACCTCAGCGCAAACGCCGGGGCCAAGGGCAAACCCTAGGCAAAGCCGCAAGATTCTAGCACACTGCCCGGCAGACGATTCCCCATCCCGCACAGTCTTGCCGCAATCCGGCCACGGATCCTTGGCGCAGAATCCGGAGCCCGCTTCAGCACAACTCCTGTATTCATAGCTGCTAGCGCTTGATAGTCAATGGATTCAAGTATCTTCAAACTTAAATATCAAGCTGGTCGAGCGCTAGCCGCTATGCTTTTATGATGCAGCGATTCAGCACCACCGCCTCCTCAGCCTGGCCTTTGTTCTCTGCGGCTGCGATCCGCGAGCATGAGGCCAGCCGCCCCGCGCCTGAACAAGCCCGGCAGTGGGGGCGCAGCCTGGCCAGACTGAGCAGCGCCCTCGCGCCCCATGCACGCAACCTCTGGATCATCTTCGGCCAGGGGCTTCAAGGCCTTGCAGGCTTGCAGGCCGCGGTGCAGCTGCTGACCATGCAGGCCGCGAGCCCCGGCGGGCAGCGCCGCATTCTGCTCAGCAGCCCCCTGGATTTACCCGCCTTGACCGGGCCCATGCAGACCCTGACCAGACAAGCCATGAATGCTGGCGCCCTGTGGACCGAAGGCATTCCCGGACTATCTGCTCAGGATTTGTGCCTTGATGCCTTGCTGGGCACGACCTCCATCGAAGAAGCTGGCAACAGGCCCAGACTACAGGTGCTGCTGCAACAGATACAGGCCTGCCCGGCCATCACCCTCAGCGCAGGCCTGGCCTCGGGCCTGAACCCCGATAGCGGTCAGCACTACCTGGGACTTGAGCCACCGCACGGCGCCTCGCACACCCGGGGGCCGCGCCACACCCTGGCATTGCCCCTGGCCTGCCCGGCTCTTTTCACAGGAAAGGGACGCGACGCCTGCGGCCAGATCTGGCGCGATGACGACCTGCCCGAGAGCCCGCAAGCCGGCCCGCACCTCCAGCCCTGCGCGCAGATCTACAGGCCACAGGCAGCGGCCGAGGCCCTCCAACGCCCTCATGCCAGCCACAAGGGCAGCTTTGGCGATGTGCTCGTACTCGGCGGCCAGGGCATGCAGCCCCATGGATCATCGATGGCTGGCGCGGCCTGGCTGGCTGCGCTTGCAGCCCTGCATTCAGGCGCAGGCCGGGTCTTGCTCGCACTGCTCGACGAGCAGGCATCTGCGGGCATCAGCCCCTGGCCGGAAATCATGCTGCGCCGCCCGCAGGCACAGGACTTCAGCCAGGCCACCGTGGTCTGCGGCTGCGGTGGCGGCCAAGCCATTCGCGGCTGGATGCCGCAGGTTCTGGAGCAGGCGCCAAGACTGGTCCTCGACGCCGATGGACTGAATGCCGTCGCCGCCGACCACAGCCTGGCCCAGGCCTTGAGCCAGCGCCGCCAACGCGGCCTGGCCAGCGTTCTCACCCCCCACCCACTGGAGGCCGCGCGCCTGCTGGGCTGCGATACAGCCCAGATTCAGGCCCGGCGCCTGGACAGCGCCAGCCGGCTCGCCCAGCGCTTTGCCTGCACGGTTCTTCTCAAAGGCTCGGGCACCGTGATCGCGCACCCTCTAGGCGATGACCAGGAAGCCATTGCCTGCTGGATCAACCCCACAGGCAACGCACGCCTGGCCACAGGCGGCACAGGCGACGTGCTTGCCGGACTGATTGCCTCGCTTTGGGGCCAGGGTCTGGCGCCAGAGCAGGCTGCAGCCCTTGGCGCCTACCGCCACGGCGCTGCCGCCGACTGCTGGCCGCCCGGACCAGGCTTTAGCGCCAGCGCACTGGCCCGAAGCCTGAGCCCGGCATAAGGCCTGGCGAGCATCTGCTCAGCAAAGCCTCCATTTCAGGACACTAGATCTTTCGCCCAGTCTTGCGTCCCTTTGGAGCCGCCTTTTTGCCCGACGCCCTCAAGGCCTGGACAGGCGAGGGCGCGGGCAATTGCGGCAGGTCGCGCACCTGGCGCTGACTGCGGTCCTTGGACTTACTGGGTTTGACGGACCTGGGAAACAGGCCTGCCCCGCCCGGCTGATCCTGTGCAAGCGCCGCCTGCTGAGTCTGAGCCGCGTACTCAGCCTCCAGCGCCGCAAGATTCACCCCCTTGAGCATGGCCTTCTTCGCAGTCTTGGCCGTCTTGCGCTCCTGATTTCCGGCACCAGACTCTGCAGAGCTGCGCTGCTGGCGCCTGGCATCACGACGGCCCGCACTCTCGAGACCGTCTTCACGCCCCATGGAGCGACCCGGTCGCGCCTGGGCAATCAGCTGATCCTCACCATCGCGCACCAGACGGAAATCTATGCGCCGACCATCAAGGTCCACACGGCTGACCTGCACGCGCAAACGCGTACCAATGCCGTAGCGAATACCCGAGCGCTCGCCGCGCAACTCCTGACGCGCCTCGTCAAAGCGGAAGTAATCCCCGCCCAGCTCGGTGATATGCACCAGGCCTTCCACATACATCGCATCCAGGGTCACGAAAATACCAAAGGTGGTGACCGCCGAGACCGCACCCGCGAACTCCTCGCCCAGATGGTCGCGCATGTATTTGCACTTGAGCCAGGCCTCCACGTCGCGGCTGGCCTCGTCGGCACGGCGCTCGTTGGCACTGCAGTGCAGACCAGCCGCTTCCCAGGCCTGGACCTCGGCCGCAGGCGCGCGCCTGCGCGGTTTTTGCCTGGGCTCGGCCACGCGCGAAGCCAGGCGCTTGGCAAGCTTGGCCTCGGCCTCGCCCGGTGTCGGCAACTCGGGCAGGCGGTACTGCGTGCCATCGAGCTCGGACCTGATCACGCGGTGCACCAGCAGGTCGGGGTAGCGGCGAATCGGGCTGGTGAAATGGGTATAGGCCTCGAAAGCCAGGCCAAAGTGACCCGAGTTCTCGGGCGTGTAGAAGGCCTGCATCATCGAGCGCAGCAGCATGGTGTGGATCTGCTGCGCATCGGGCCTGTCCTTGGTCGCCTGGGCAATCTTCTGAAACTCCTGCGTGCTTGGATTCTCGCTGAGCGTGATGCCCACCCCCATGGCCTTGAGGTAGTTGCGCAAGATTTCCTGCTTTTCCAGCGAAGGCTTGTCATGCACGCGAAACAGGCCCACACGGCCGCTGTGCTCTATGTAATCCGCACTGCAGACGTTGGCTGCCAGCATGGCCTCCTCGATCAGCTTGTGGGCTTCGGTGCGCGTACGCGGCACGATTTTTTCGATGCGGCCGTTGTCGTCGCAAACGATCTGGGTTTCCGTGGTCTCGAAGTCCACGGCCCCACGCGTCTCACGCGCCTTGAGCAGCGCCTGGTAGACGCCATGCAGGTTCAGCAAATCACTCACACGTTCACCACGGCGCGCAGCCTCGGGCCCGCGCGTGTTCGCGAGAATCGCCGCCACCTCGTTATAGGTAAAGCGCGCATGACTGTGCATCACGGCCGGATAGAACTGATAGGCGTGGATTTCGCCCTGGGCCGTGATCAGCATGTCGCAGACCATGCACAGCCGGTCCACATCGGGGTTGAGCGAGCACAGGCCGTTGCTGAGCTTCTCGGGCAGCATGGGAATCACGCGGCGCGGAAAGTAAACACTGGTTGCGCGATCATAGGCATCGACGTCGATGGCACTACCCGTGGTCACGTAATGGCTGACATCGGCAATCGCCACCAGCAGACGCCAGCCCTTGCTGCGTCCGATCTTCGCGGGCTCGCAATACACGGCATCGTCAAAGTCGCGCGCATCCTCGCCATCTATGGTCACCAGAGCCACATCGGTAAGGTCTATGCGTTTCTTGCGATCGGCAACCCGCACCTTGTCGGGCAGCGCCTTGGCCTGGGCCAGGCAAGCCTCGGAGAACTCATGCGGCACCCCGTATTTGCGCACCGCGATTTCGATCTCCATGCCGGGATCATCGACCTCGCCCAGCACCTCGGTGATGCGCCCCACAGGCTGACCGAAGAGCGCCGGCGCCTCGGTGAGTCCGACCACCACGACCTGCCCTGTCTTGGCATCGCCCAGAGCGTTTGCGGGAATCAGAATGTCCTGCCCGTAGCGCTTGTCTTCAGGCGCCACCAGCCACGCACCGCTCTCCTGCAACAGACGCCCGATGATGGGATGGACCGGGCGCTCGATGATCTCCACAACCCGCCCTTCGGGTCGACCGCGCCGATCCTGCCGGACCACGCGCACCTTGACTCGGTCCTTATGCAGCACGGCACGCATTTCGTTGGGAGGCAGGTAAATGTCACTGTCTCCATCATCACGGATGACAAAGCCATGTCCGTCGCGGTGCCCTTGCACACTGCCCCAGATTTCGTCATTCACGTCGGCATTTTTTGCGCGAGGGTTCATTTTTTTGATATACAATCTAAATCTTTCCTGAGATGCCCAGGTGGCGGAATTGGTAGACGCACTAGTTTCAGGTACTAGCGGGTAACTCCGTGGAGGTTCGAGTCCTCTCCTGGGCACCAAGTTTAACGACAACCCAAGCGGGTTTCGCTCAAGCAGGTAAACATATGCAATAAAAACTGCATTGTTTGTCAGTGAAACTTGTTCAACAGCAGATCTTTGGAAAAAAGCTTCAGCAAATGGGATGCAGAAATGCACTACAATTGCTGGCTAAACTAGCCCAGGTGGCGGAATTGGTAGACGCACTAGTTTCAGGTACTAGCGGGTAACTCCGTGGAGGTTCGAGTCCTCTCCTGGGCACCAAACACGAAAAGGCCGTTGCATTGCAACGGCCTTCCTAAGAAACACCTTCGCCGACCGGCTGCAACGAGAAGCCGAAACGAGCCGCGCGACGTTCCAGTTGCTTGACAACACGCTCTCGATACCGTTGCTCGTATTGGTCGGCACCGGGGTCTTGGTACTGCATGCCGAAGCGCATCGCGCGATAGAAGAGGATGGCGATCTTGCGCGCAGTGGCGGTCACGGCCTTGGCCTTGCCGATGCGTGTGGCCAGACGCCGATAGAACGCCCCGAGAGCCGTCTCGGTACGACCGACGTTGACTGCCACCAATCGTAGCTGCGATGCCAGGCGGCTGGAGCTCTTTCGCGTACGGGCAGAGAGCACCTTGCCTCCGCTGATCTTGCATCCCGGCGACAAACACAGCCACGAAGTGAAGTGCTTTTCGGTGGGCCACTTGCCAAGGTCAGTACCGCATTCGGCAACCAATGACAGCGCAATGCTGGGCCCGAGGCCGTGGATCAAGGTCAGATCGGTGCCGGTCAACTGGTACAGCATCGCCCGCACGTCGAACTTGGGTGCGTTGGCTTGCTTTGTCTTGGTACGCGGTGCCGGTAGCTTCATCTCCGGCTCGGCGCGGTCGGCGTTCAGCTGGCACAACACATTCTCAATCTGCCGATCGCAGTCACCTATCCGGTCCTGGTACGAATCAAATAGCGCAAGCGCCTGTGACAAGGCGAAGACATGCTCGGGCTGGTAGTTGCCAACTAGCGCGGCACGAATGACCTGCAGACTTTCACGGCACCGAACGTCCCGCATAGATGCAAGAACGTCGGGGTCCCGCTCGCCCGCCACAATGGCCCGAATGATTTTCAGACCGGTGACGCCACTGATATCGCTGAGGACATGGTGAACCTGAAGGTTCATCAGCGTCAGGGCCTTCTGCATGTGAGCGGCCGCGTATTCCAAGTGCCGATCACGAATCCGCATGTAGGCACGCAGTGCTGCTATATCCCGGGCCGGATGGAAGCTGGCGCGCAACAGCCCGCATGCGTGCAAGCGCTGGAT
>NZ_AUCQ01000017.1 GCF_000429845.1 Comamonas composti DSM 21721 | reverse complement strand
ACTGAAGTTTTTCCTCACCTCAACAGCGATCAGTGATTGCTGTGTTGCGAGGGGCCGAACTATAGCATGGATTTAGGCAAGCCCGCAGCAGTTTTTACCCTGGCTCGAAAAAGTTTGTGCGCCAGGCAAGCGAGGCGCCCGAGGCAGGCCCATCCCCGCCCGCCTGGGCGGGGATGGGCACAGGATCCGGGCACCCCGTCGATAATGCGTCCACCATGGCATTGATTACTTTGTTGAACGCACAGTTGGCGTTCGGGCATGTGGCTCTTTTGGACCATGCCCAATTTTCCCTGGAGAGTGGCGAGCGCGTCGGCCTGATAGGCCGCAACGGCGCCGGCAAGTCTTCGCTGCTCAAGATATTGGGCGGCTTGGCCAAGGCCGATGACGGGCAGATGCAGATCCAGTCGGGAACGCGGATTGCCTATGTCTCTCAGGAGCCTGTGCTTTCTCCAGAGCACACCGTATTTGAGGCGGCATCGGCAGGGATTGCCCATGTGGTTGCCTTGCGCGAACGCTATCTGAAGGCCGCCGAGGGCGAAGATCTGGATGCGCTGCAGTCCCAGATAGAGGCTTACGACGCCTGGAACTGGGAGCAGCGCGTGCAGGAGACCTTGCAGCGCCTGCATCTGGATCCCGAAACCCTGGTGGGCACGCTGTCCGGCGGCAACAGAAAGCGCGTGGCTCTGGCCCAGGCCCTGGTGGCCAGGCCCGATGTGCTGCTGCTGGACGAGCCCACCAACCACCTGGATCTGGACTCCATCGAGTGGCTGGAGGAGTTGCTGCTGGCCTTCAAGGGCAGTGTGGTGACGATCACCCATGACCGCGCTTTCCTGGACCGCGTTGCCACGCGCATCGTGGAGCTGGACCGCGGCCAGCTGCGCACCTATCCCGGCAACTTCTCCCAGTACCAGCAGCAAAAGGAAGACCAGCTTGCACAAGAGGCCGTGATCAATGCCCGCGCCGACAAGCTGCTGGCCCAGGAAGAGGTCTGGATCCGCAAGGGCGTGGAGGCCCGGCGCACGCGCAGCCAGAGCCGCATTGCGCGCCTGGAGCAGTTGCGCACCAACCGCGCGGCACGTCGCGAGGTGCTGGGCGGTGTGCAAATGGATATTGCCTCGGGCAAGGGCGATGGCTACCAGGGCAAGATCGTGGCCGAGCTCAGCGAAGTCAGCAAGTCGTTTGGCGACAAGCCCATCGTCTCGCGCTTTGGTGCGACGATTCTGCGCGGCGACAAGGTCGGGCTGATCGGCCCCAATGGTGCGGGCAAGACCACGCTGCTCAAGATGATCCTGGGCGAGCTCGCGCCCGATAGCGGAACCGTGCGCCTGGGAGCAAACCTGCAGGTTGCGTATTTCGACCAGATGCGCCACCAGATCGACATGGATGCGACGCTGGAGGACTTCATCAGCCCCGGCAGCGAGTGGATTGAGATAGGCAGCCAGAAAAAGCATGTGAAGAGCTATCTGGCCGACTTTCTGTTCTCCCCGGCGCGCGCGCATTCGCCCGTGCGCTCGCTGTCGGGCGGCGAGCGCAACCGCCTGCTGCTGGCGCGCTTGTTCGCTCGCCCGGCGAATGTGCTGGTGCTTGACGAGCCGACCAACGATCTCGACATAGAGACGCTGGAGATGCTCGAGGAGCTGCTGCAGAACTACGACGGCACGGTCTTCCTCGTCAGCCACGACCGCAGTTTTCTGGACAACGTGGTCACCAGCACCATTGCCTGGGAAGGCCCTGGTCATTGGCGCGAATATGAGGGCGGCGTTCAGGACTGGCTGGACCAGTCGCGTCGCAGCCGCGCCCTGGCCGAGGCCGTACAGCCCAAAGAGACCAAGTCCGAAGCCAAGCCTGCAGTCACGCGCAACGACGGCAAGCAAAAGCGCAAGCTCAGCTACAAGGAGCAGCGCGAGCTCGAAGCCCTGCCCGAGCGCATCGCAGCGCTGGAGGCCGAGCAAAAGACCATCCAGCAGGCGCTGGCCGACGGCTCGCTCTATGCAAGCGACAATGCACGCGCCGTGGCCCTGCACCAGCGCGACACGCAGATCGACGAAGAGCTGATGGAGGCCCTGGAGCGCTGGACCGCGCTGTCCGAATAAACCCAGGCTATCGAATAAGTAGCTTCTAGCGCTTGCCCCATAAGGACTTCAGATGGGAAACAGTCTGAAATCCTTTAGACAAGCGCGCTAGCAGCTTCTTTTTCAAGAGCGTCTGCCGCACCCCTCAAATCCGGTGATGCACCTGATCGGCACCTATGCGCAGCTTGCCCAGCAAGGCGCCTGCAATCTGGTTCAGCGGCAGCACTTCATCGGCAGCGCCATGGGCAATGGCTTCGCGCGGCATGCCGAAGACGATGCAGCTGGCCTCGTCCTGCACGAAGTTGTAGCTGCCCGCATCGCGCATTTCGCGCATCGCGGCTGCGCCGTCGGCGCCCATGCCCGTGAGCATGATGCCGTAGGCATTGCGCCCCACGCAGGCGGCCACCGATTTGAACAGTACTTCGACCGAGGGCTTGTGCCGGTTCACCGGCGGGCTGTCGTCGACCACGGCCACATAGTTGGCGCCGCTGCGCTGCACGCCGAAGTGCTTGCCGCCCGGAGCGATGTAGGCATGGCCGGGCAGGATGCGCTCGCCATGGCGCGCTTCCTTGACCGTCATCTGGCACAGGCTGTCCAGCCGTGCCGCGAAGCTGGTGGTAAAGCCCGGCGGCATGTGCTGGGTGATGACGATGCCCGGGCAGTCGGCCGGCAGGTGCATGAGCACTTCGCGTATGGCTTCGGTGCCGCCCGTGGAGGCGCCTATGGCAATCAGCTTCTCGGTGGACACGCGGCCCAGCAGCGCCGCCGAGGATGGCGGCTTGGATGCGGGCTGGCCTGCGCCCGCGCCGCGCTGCAGGGCCGGCAGGCGCCGCACATGGGCCACGGCCGCCACGCGGATCTTCTCCACGATCTGCGTGGCCAGCTCCTGCAGGCCCGAACTCACGCCCACGCGCGGCTTGGCCACGAAGTCTATGGCGCCCAGCTCCAGCGCACGCATGGTGACTTCGGCCCCGCGCTCGGTCAGCGTGGAGATCATGAGCACCGGCATGGGACGCAGCCGCATGAGCCGCCCCAGAAAATCAATGCCGTCCATGCGGGGCATTTCCACATCCAGCGTGATCACATCGGGATTCAGCTCGCGAATCATCTCGCGTGCAATCAATGGATCATTGGCCGCGCCAATGCACTCCATGTCAGGCTGGCGATTGATGATCTCGCTGAGCAGGCTGCGAACCAGGGCTGAATCGTCCACCACGATGACCCGGATTTTCTTGTTCATGCTTGACGCTCCCCTCGCTAAAACAGATCGACCGACCCGCCGGCCGTGCTGCGTGCCAGATCTACGGCATTGCCGCGCGCGAACTCCTGCTGCTCCAGAGTCTCGGGATGGGCATGGGCCAGGCGCTTGACCATGGCCTTGCCCGTGGAAGGAAAGAACACCACCTTGCGCGGGTAGATATCCATCACATCGTCCGAGACGATGGGAATGCGTTCGGTCTGCAGATACTGTGTGACGAACGCCGTATTGCGCTCGCCCACGTTCATGCTCGTGAAGTTGTGCATGACCTGGCCGCCACCAAAGACCTTGGCCTGCATGGACTCGCGGCGCGCGCCCAGCTTGAGCATTTCGTTGATCAGCAACTCCATCGCATACGAGCCATAGCGCCCCGAGACATCGCCCAAGGCATCGCTGTCCGGCAGCATGAAGTGGTTCATGCCGCCCACGCGCATGGCCCTGTCCCACAGGCAGGCCGCAATGCAGGAGCCCAGCACCGTGACCAGCACCACATCCTCGCGCGAGACGAAGTATTCGCCGGGCAGCACCTTGACCGCGTTGAACTGGAAGTGGGGGTCGAAGTAAAAGAACGAGGCCTCGCCGGGCTTGCGCGCTTCCCGCTTGAGCTGCTCCAGGGAAGACCGCGGCACGGGCGCCCCGGCCACGGGATAGTCGCCGGCAGCGAACGTATGCATGCGCGGCTGCTGCCGGCGCTCCAGCGGAGAGACACTGGCCATCCCGCTGCGCTGCGACTTGGCCCCGCTCATATCAGTTGCGCTCATAAACAGTTTTCCCCTTGAGCGTGAACAGGTCGCGCGAATCGCTGAAATTCTCCGCATGCCCGACGAACAACAGTCCGCCCGGCTTGAGCACGCGGTGGATGCGCTCCAGCACCTTGCGCTGCGTCGCGGCGTCGAAATAGATCATCACGTTGCGGCAAAAGACCATATCGAACGGTTCGCGAAACGGCCAGCCATCCTGTATCAGGTTGACCTGCAGAAACTCCACCAGCCGGCGCAGCTCGGGCTTGACCCTGACCATGCCCGCATTGCCCGCCGTGCCGCGCAGGAAGTGGCGATGCAGGCGCTCGGAGCTCATGCCCTTGAGGCTTTCCGCACGGTATACGCCTTGCTGCGCAGCCTCGAGCACGCGCGAGTCGATATCACTGGCCTGGAGCTGGAAGTTGGGCGCCGAGCCCAGCGCCTCCAGCGCCGTGATGATGATGGAGTACGGCTCCTCCCCCGTGGAGGCTGCGCTGCACCAGAGCTTCCAGGCCTGGCCTGGCCGGCTCCTGAGCTGCTGGGCCAGTATCTCGAAGTGATGCTGCTCCCGGAAAAAAGAGGTCAGGTTCGTGGTCAGTGCATTCACGAACTCCTGCCACTCCTCACCGTCGGGCTGGGACTCCAGCCAGTTCAGATAATCGCCAAAGCTCTCGTAGCCGGTATCGCGCAGCCGGCGCGACAAGCGGCTGTAGACCATGGCGTGCTTTCCATCGT
This sequence comes from Comamonas composti DSM 21721, assembly GCF_000429845.1. Taxonomy (GTDB): domain Bacteria; phylum Pseudomonadota; class Gammaproteobacteria; order Burkholderiales; family Burkholderiaceae_C; genus Comamonas; species Comamonas composti. Next base: position 111,010 of record NZ_AUCQ01000017.1, on the reverse strand, counting down.
GCAGGCTGATGCCGGCACGCTGATAGATCAAGGCCTGGACCCGTGCAAAGTCCCGCGCCGACCAAGCGAACTCCCGCCCCTGGGCCAGGGCCCCCGAGGACTCCTCTCCCGCCTTCGCCTGACCAGGGCTGGATGCAGCCGGCCGCGCCGATCGCGCAAGAGCACTCAACTTTCGCCTCCTATTCGGTTTCGGCCACCAGGCCCATGTCGACGTTGCTCATGAGCTTTTCTATGTCGAGCAGGATCAGCATGCGCTCGCCCACCGAGCCCAGGCCCAGAATGCAGCCGCTGTCGATGGCGCTCTCGATGCCGGGCGCGGGCCGCACCGCCTCGGGCGGCAGCTCCATCACATCGCTGACCGAATCCACCACGATGCCCACGACGCGATTGCGCAGGTTCAGGATGATGACCACGGTAAAGCTGTTGTACTCAGCCTGGGCGCAGTTGAACTTCAGCCGCATGTCGACGATGGGGACGATGGTTCCGCGCAGGTTGACCACGCCTTTGATGAACTCCGGCGCATTCGCAATGCGCGTGGGCGGCTCGTAGCCGCGAATCTCCTGCACCTTGAGGATATCTATGCCGTACTCCTCCTGGTCCAGGCGGAAGGTCAGGTACTCACGCGCGCCGGTGGCAACGCCTTCTGCAGTCTTGGCGATCACGCTCATTGCTCAACTCCTCAACGACAAGGCCCTTGCTGCGGGCATTGACCATGGTTTTCAAATCGGCACAGACGGGGCCGTGCCGCTCCGCTCTCTACGCATCAGCTCTCAGTGGCGCGCCCTGCGCACCATGGAGCCGGTGTCCAGAATCAGGGCCACCGTGCCATCGCCCAAAATCGTGGCACCCGAGACATTCGGCACCTTGCGGTAATTGCTCTCGAGGTTCTTGACCACGACCTGATGCTGGCCCAGCAGCTCGTCGACCATGAGGGCCACGCGGCTGCCATCGGACTCGACCACGACCATGATGTTGCTGGCCTGGGAGGCATCCTCGCGCGGCACCTGGAAGATGCGCTCCAGCGCGATCACGGGCATGTACTCATCGCGCACCTTGACCAGTTGCGTGCCGTTGGCCACGGTGTTCACGTCCTCGGTCCGGACCTGGAAGGACTCGACCACCGAGGACAGCGGCAGGATGTAGACCTCCTGGCCCACGCTGACCGACATGCCGTCCATGATGGCCAGGGTCAGCGGCAGACGCACGGACACGCGCATGCCCTGGCCAGCCGTGGAGTCGATCTCCACCGACCCGCCCAAGGCCGTGATGTTGCGCTTCACCACGTCCATGCCCACGCCGCGCCCCGAGACATCGGTGACCACATCGGCCGTGGAGAAGCCCGGCGCAAAGATCAGCTGCCAGACCTCGCCATCGGGCATGCTGTCGGAGACATCCATGCCGCGCTCGCGCGCCTTGCGCAGAATGCGCTCGCGGTTCATGCCACGGCCGTCGTCGCGCACCTCGATGACGATGGAGCCACCCTGGTGCGAAGCCGCCAGGGTCAGCGTGCCGTGCTCGGACTTGCCCGCCGCCTGCCGCTCATCGGGCATTTCTATGCCGTGGTCCACGCTGTTGCGCACCAGGTGGGTCAGCGGATCGGTGATCTTCTCGACCAGTCCCTTGTCGAGCTCGGTGGCCTCGCCCAGGGTGATCAGGTCGATCTTCTTGCCCAGCTTGCCGGCCAGGTCGCGCAGCATGCGCGGAAAGCGGCTGAACACCGTGGACATGGGAATCATGCGGATCGACATCACCGATTCCTGCAGGTCTCGCGTATTGCGGTCCAGATCGGCCAGCCCCGACAGCAGTTGCTGGTATACCGAGGCATCGAGGTCGCGGCTGTTTTGCGCGAGCATGGCCTGGGTGATGACCAGCTCGCCCACGAGGTTGATGAGCTGGTCCACCTTGCTCACGGCCACGCGGATGCTGGTGGACTCCATCTGGGCCTGCTGGGCCGGGCCTGCGGCCCTGCCTGGCACAGGCTTGATGCCGCCAGCGGGCTGGGCGGCGGCCTCCACGCCCGGAATGCCGGGCGCACCGTTGAAGAACCCGTAAGCCTCATGGCCGGCGGGGATCATGGAGGACTCGAGCAGGGCATCGGGGTCGGCCCGGCCCGCAGGCACCGGCGACTCGCCGGCCGCAGGGGGCTCGGCGCCGGGCGCCGGCAAGGGCACGATCTGCACCTGCTCCTTGCTCACATGAAAGGCAAACAGGTCCAGCAAATCCTCGTCGGCCGATGCCGTATGCACCGCAAAGCAGCGCATTCCTGGCGCCTCGCCCGGCAGGTCCTCGATGCTTCCCAGCCCGGGAATATCGCGAAACAAATCCTTGATGGCATCGGCCATCTCCATGCGCTCCAGCGGCCCTATGCGGATCTGCAAAGCCCTGTGCCCTGGGGCGGGAGGCGAACCCACGATGCTGCGCACAGGCTCGGGAGCGCGCTCAGACCAGGCCGGCTGGGGCGTCTCCGGCGCCGCCGGTGCCACAACGGGTTCGAGCACCACGGGCGGCTGGCTGGCCGCCTGCGCTGGCCCTCCCTGGCCTGCGGCCAGAGACTCGATGCGCGCCACCAGGGCCGTGGTGGACAAGGCCTCGCCGGCACCGCCCGCCTGGTGCCTGGCCAGCAGGCTGCGGCTTGCATCGGCGGATTCGAGCAGCACATCGACCATTTCGGGGATCGGCGTGATCTCGTGGCGGCGCAGCTTGTCCAGCAGGGACTCCATGCGGTGCGTGAGCTCGGTCACATCGGAAAAGCCGAAGGTCGCAGCGCCGCCCTTGATCGAGTGCGCACAGCGAAAGATGCCGTTGAGCTCCTCGTCGTTGGCTGCGGACAGATCCAGACTCAGCAGCATCTGCTCCATCTGGTCGAGATTTTCCGCAGCTTCCTCGAAAAAGATTTGGAAGAACTGGGTCAGATCGAAATCCGCCCCCGCTCCTGCACCTTCGTGGTTGAGATCAGCCATCGTGAATCCTGCTTGCTATTAACCTGGTTTATCGGCTCAGCGAATTACTTTTTGAATGACTTCAATCAGGCGATTGGGGTCAAAGGGCTTGACCAGCCAGCCCGTGGCACCGGCTGCACGCCCGGCCTGCTTCATCTGGTCGCTGGACTCGGTGGTCAGGATCAGAATCGGCGTGCTCTGGTAGCTCGGGTTCTCGCGCAGCTTGCGCGTGAGGCCGATGCCGTCGAGACGCGGCATGTTCTGGTCGGCCAGCACCAGGTCCACCTTCTCGGCCTGGGCTTTTTCGAGCGCATCCACACCATCCACGGCCTCGACCACCCGAAAGCCCGCACCTGCCAGGGTGAAGGCGACCATCTTTCGCATCGAGGGAGAATCATCAACAGCCAGAATCGATCGCATGTGTTGCTCCAACAAACAGGCAGTAAGAAAAATCTGAGCGCATCAACGGTCTTAGAACAGCTCGATGGAGCCCGCATCCATCTCGCTTTGCGTCACGGGGTTTGGCCGCTCAGGGATAGGTGCCAGCTCCTCGGCCTGGGACTCATCCTCGCCCTCGTCCACCCCCATGGTCACCGTGGCCAGACGAAATGCACAGGCTTGCAAAGTCTGCGTAATATGGGCAATCAGCTGAGAGGACATGTCATGGAACTGCAGCTCCGTCACCGCCAGTTTGAGCGAGGCCCGCGCAGCATCGAGCGCGGACCAGGTCTGCAGCGGCTGGCCCGCGAGCTGATCATGGGTTTCGTCAAAGCGCACGAGCAGATTTTCCGTGGCATGACTCAAAAGCCCCTCGAGGCGATGCAGATCGCGCATCGCCACCAACAAGGCATCCTGCATATCGGCCGCCACCATGACTGGCATGGCTACGGCAGGCTCCCCCAAAGGCTTTGGTATTGGCTGCATTGTGACTCCACCTGCGTATCGGGCCGGCCCTTCGCCACTTCTCGTGGCATGGCTGGTTCTTGGCAATCGCACGCATCGCACACCCTGGCGCCACCCGCCCTCCAAGGCATACGACTCCCTCTTCTTTATGCTCAAAAATGTAGGCTCTCATCACGCCCCCGCACAGCAGCAAGCTCCGCGGCAGACGCTGCGCATACTGCACATCGAGGACTCTGCGGCCGATCTCGCGCTTGCCCGGCTGAGCCTGCAGCGCAGCGGCCTCGATTGCGAAATCGTCTCCGTGGACAGGCTGGAGGCCATCGGCGCCGCGCTCGATGCGCAGCACTTTGACCTGATCCTCGCGGACTACCACCTGCCGGGCTTTACCGCACTCGACGTCTGGGCCCTGGTACGCGATCGCGCCGGCCACCCTCCGTTCGTGCTGCTCACGGGCGCCATCGGCGAGACGGCGGCCGTCAGCGTGATGCGCGAAGGCATTAGCGACTATCTGCTCAAGGACCACATCACGCGCCTGCCCCATGTCGTCACGCATGCGCTGGAGGTCCACGAGGCGCGGCGCGCACGCCAGCGCGCCCTGGCCGAGCTGCAGGTCTCCGAGCGCCGTCTGGCCGAGCTCACGGCCCATCTGCAGTCCTCGATCGAGGGGGAGCGCACGCGCATTGCACGTGAAATCCATGACGACATCGGCGGCTCCCTGACCTCGGTCAAGTTCGATCTGGCCTGGATCGCACGCAACACGCCCGAAGGCGCCTTGCATCAGCATGCACTCGCGGCGCTGGAAATGCTGGAGCAGGCTCTGGGCGCGAGCCAGCGCATCATGCTGGACCTGCGCCCCCCGGTTCTGGACCAGGGCCTGGTGGCCGCCGTGCAATGGCTGGCCAGGGACTTCGAGGCCCGCACCGGCATCAGCACCCATTTGCAGGCCAGTGCCGACACCATGGACATGGCCGGCAACATCCAGGTCGTGGCCTACCGCGTGGCCCAGGAGGCCTTGATGAATGTGATCAAGCATGCCAAGGCCAGTTGCGTGCGCATAGACCTCAGCGATCAAGAGGGGTTTCTGACGCTCGAAGTCAACGACAACGGCCAGGGCCTGGCGCCCGATGCGCGCGACAAGCCAGAATCCTTCGGGCTGCGCGGTCTTGACGAGCGCGTGCGCGCGATTCAGGGCTGGCTGGATGTGAGCAGTCAGCCGGGCAAAGGCACCTCGGTGATTGCCTCGATTCCGCTGCCCCATGTACATACATGCCCTAACATCTGGCTTTGAGCCCCCATCTTCAGGAGAGAGAACTTGATTCACGTGGTGCTGTGCGACGATCATGCGGTGCTGCGCCGAGGCATACGCGACACGCTGGCCGAAGCCGCAGACATACAGGTCACGGCCGAGGCCGGCGGCTATGCCGAGCTGCGCGACTGCCTGCGCAGCGCAAACTGCGACGTGCTGCTGCTCGACATCCACATGCCGGGCCGCAACGGCCTCGAAGCCCTGGTCAGCGTGCGCGAGACCCATCCGCAGATCAAGGTCATCATGGTCTCCATGTACCCCGAGGACCAGTACGCGCTGCGCTGCCTCAAGGCCGGCGCCCAGGGCTATGCCAACAAGGCCGGCGAGCCCACGGCCCTGATCGAGGCCGTGCGCTGCGTGGCCGCAGGGCGCAAATACCTGACCCCCGAAGTCGCCCAGATGCTGGCCGACAGCCTGGCCCAGCCCGCCCAGGCCGTGCCTCATGAAAGCCTGTCCGAGCGCGAGCTGCAGACCCTGGTGAAGATCGCCGCAGGCCAGCGGCTCACCGACATCGCCCAGGAGCTCATGCTCAGCCCCAAGACCGTGAGCGTCTACCGGGCCCGCGTGCTGGAGAAGCTGGGCATGACCAGCAATGCCGAACTCACGGCCTATGCCATACGCAACCAGCTGATCCAGGTGGACGGCTGAGAGACCAGCAGAAACCATAGCACCTACCACGCATCCAATACGGTTTTCAGACCAAAAAGCACTTGAAACCAAGGCAAGGTTGGCGCTATGCACTATGTTCTTCATAGCGCCCCCTGCAGGTTCACGCCAAACAAGTCCAGGCCGCGCTGCAGCAGGGCCAGCAGGGGCTGTTCAAGCAGCGGCAGCGTCGCGACCAGGCCGCTCAGGCCCACGGTCAGCGTGACCGGAAAGCCCACGGCAAAGATGTTCATCTGCGGCGCCACGCGCGAGATGATGCCCAGCACCAGGTTCACGAACAGCAGCATGGAAATCATGGGCAGGGCGATCCAGAACGCGCTCGCGAATAGGGCGCTCCCCATTTCATGCAGGCGCATCGCGGCCAGGGCCTGCAGAAAACTGCCATCCACGGGGAAGGCCTCGAAGCTCTTGAGCACGGCCATGAGCACCAGCAGATGGCCGTTGACCACGATGAACAGCAGCGTCGCGACCTGCGTGAGAAAACGCGATACCGAACTCAGCTGGGCATTGCTGCTCGGGTCGAAGAAGGCCGCGAAGTTCAGTCCCATCTGCAGGCCGATGCTCTCGCCGGCCACTTCCACGGCCGCAAACACCAGCCGCACGGCAAAGCCCACGGCCAGCCCCACACCCACCTGCTGTATCAAGGTGCCCAGCGCCTGGGGCGAATCCACGCCCACCACGGGCTGCAGGCCCAGCACGGGCTGGGCGCAGACCGCGACCAGCAGGGCCAGCGCCACCTTGAGCCGCATGGGAATCACGCGCTGGGAGAACAGCGGCGCCACGGAAAACAGCGCCAGCACGCGCACGAACGGCCACAGCACGGGCGAGAGCCAGGCCATGAGCTGGGCTTGACTGATCGTGATCATGCGCTGTGCTCCTGCATGCCCTGCTCCTAGCCCAGCACCCGCGGGATGGATTCGATGGTGCGGCGGATGAAGTCCACCAGCGTGGACAGCATCCACGGCCCGGCGATCGCAAACACCGCCACGGCCGCGATCAGCTTGGGCACGAAGGCCAGCGTGGCCTCGTGCACCTGGGTCACGGCCTGGAACACGCTGACCGTCAGGCCCACGGCCATGACGGTGCCCAGCACGGGCAGGGCAATGGTCAGCAGCAGCAGCAGGGCATCGCGGCCGAGGGTGAGAACGAACTGGGCATTCATGGGCGCCTCCGGCTAGGAAAAGCTCGCGGCCAGTGAACCTATGAGCAGGTTCCAGCCATCGGCGAGCACAAACAGCATGAGCTTGAACGGCAGCGCCACCAGCACGGGCGACAGCATCATCATGCCCAGGGACATGAGAATCGAGGACACGACCATGTCGATGACCAGAAACGGGATGAAGATCATGAAGCCGATCTGGAACGCGGTCTTGAGCTCACTGGTCACAAAGGCTGGCACCAGCACGCGCAAGGGCGCGGTCTCGGCCGTCACCCCCTCGTCCAGCCGCGCCAGCCGCGCGAACAGCGAGAAGTCCGACTGCCGCGTCTGGCGCAGCATGAACTCGCGCATCGGAGCCTCGGCCTTGGCCACGGCCTGCTCGAAGACAATTTCGTTCTTCGAATAAGGCGCATAGGCGTCCTGGTAGACGCGGTCCAGCGTCGGCCCCATGACGAACAGGGTCAGGAACAGGGACAGGCCGACCACCACCTGATTGGGCGGAGCCGACTGCGTGCCCAGGGCCTGGCGCAGCAGGGACAGCACGATGACGATGCGCGTGAACCCCGTCATCAGCAGCAGCACGGCCGGCAGAAAGGACAGGGCCGTGAAGAACAGCAGGGTCTGGATCGGGACCGAGTAACTGGAGCCCCCCTCACCCTGGCCCACGAGCAAGGGCAGGCTGGCCGGCCCGGCCGCCTGGGCCCAGGCCAGCGCGGGCAGGCCCGCGCCCAGCAGCGCGGCCAGGCCATGGCGCAGGAAGCGGGGCCTAGTCATGCTCTGCCCCCTGGGCCTGCAGCCGCGCATCTTGCGCGATGGCGGCAAAGCCCGGCTGCGATGCAGGCGCCGACACAGATGCAGCGGGCAGTACATGCAGGCAGTGAATGCCTTGTGCGCTGACCCCGAGCACCAGGCGCACGCATTGCGCACCCTCGCCGACCTCCACGGTCACCAGACGCTGCTGCGGCCCCAGACCCAGTACGCCCAGCACGCGCGGCGGCTGGCCGCCCGCGCCTGCGGGCCTGGCCTCGCGCAGCCTGCGCAACAGCCATGGCAGGGCGGCCATGGCCGCGACCAGGACCGTGAGCGTGAGGATGGAGGGCCACAGTGAAGTCATGAGCAGCCTTCAGCCCCGACTCACGCGGCGCAGACGCTCGGACGGCGTGACCACATCGGTCAGGCGTATGCCGAACTTGTCGTTGACCACGACGACCTCGCCCTGGGCGATCAGATAGCCATTGACCAGCACGTCCATGGGCTCTCCGGCCAGCGCATCCAGCTCGACCACCGAGCCCTGGGCCAGCTGCAGGATGTACTTGATCGGCACCCTGGTGCGGCCCAGCTCCACCGACAGCTGCACCGGGATGTCGAGCACCATGTTGATGTCGTTGACCGGCACCTCGCCGCCGCCCGCATAGGGACGCATGGGCTCGCCGGTCAGCGGCCCGCCCTGCTCGGCGTCTTCAGCGTTGTCGTCGCGCTCGCGCTGCTCCTGCAGCGCGTCGGCCCAGCCCGAGTACGGGTCGTCGCCAGCGGGTTTCTGATTCTCTTCAGTTGCCATTGTGTTCTCCCACCCAGCCGGCCTCGGGGCCGCGCAGGCAGTTTTCCACGCGAATCGCGTACTTGTCGTGGTGCGTGCCGTACTGGCACTCAAAAATAGGAACCCCGCCGATGAAGGCTCGTATCAGCGGGTCGCGCTCAAGCTCGATGAAGTCGCCGGCGCGCATGGCCAGCAACTGCTCCACCGTGGCATCGGCGCGTGCCAGCTCGGCCACCAGGGTGACCTCGGCGGCCTGGATCTCGCGCGTGAGCACCTTGACCCAGCGCCGGTCCACCTCCATGGAGTCGCCCTGGGTCGATGAATACAGCACATCGCGTATCGGCTCCAGGGTTGCATAGGGCATGCAGATGTGGATGGAGCCCGAGATGTCGCCGATCTCCAGCTGGAACGCCGTGGAGACCACGATTTCGCTGGGCGTGGCGATGTTCGCGAACTGGGGCTGCATCTCCGAGCGCTGATAGGCGAGCTCCAGCGGATAAATCCCGTGCCAGGCCTTCTTGTATTCCTCGCAGACCACGTTCACCAGGCGGTTGATCACGCGCTGCTCGGTGTGCGAGAAGTCGCGCCCCTCGATACGCGTCTGCAGCCGGCCCGTGCCGCCGTACAAGGTGTCGATGACACCGAACACCAGCGACGGATCACAGACCACGAGGCCGTTGCCGCGCAAGGGCCGTATGGCCACGATGTTGAAGTTGGTGGGCACGACCAGCTGGCGCAAAAAGGCGCTGTAGCGCTGCACGGCCACCGTGCCCACCGAGACCTCGGGGCTTCTGCGTATGAAGTTGAACAGTCCTATGCGGAAGTTGCGCGCAAAGCGCTCGTTGACGATTTCCATCGTCGGCATGCGCCCGCGGACAATGCGCTCCTGGCTGGAGATGCTGTAGCTGCGGACCGCACTGGCTTCCACCTCGTCGACGGCGGACTTCTGGCTCTCGCCGGTCACGCCCTCCAGCAGGGCATCGACCTCCTCCTGGGAAAGAAAGGAATCGCTCATGCCGTGTTCTCCCTACTGCACGATGAAGCTGGAGAACAGCACCCGGCGCACGGGATTGGCAGCCGCCTTTTTGCGGCTCCCCTGCTCGCCCTCATCCTCGTCGCCATCCTGCGCGCGCTTCTTGCGCAGCGGCCCGTAGCCCAAAGGCGCAGCGACTTCGGCCTGCACATCGGCGGCCAGCCTTTCCTTGCCTTCGCGCGTCAGCAGCTCATCGGCCGTGCGCTGCGAGACCTGGATCAGAATGCCGTTGCGGATGCTGGGCAGATACTGCTTGACCAGGGAGGCCGTCTTCTCGTCGGCCAGCTCCAGGGTGATGCCGATCTGCACAAAGCGATCACCGCCAGGGTCGGCCAGGTTGACCACCAGGCTCTCCAGCGGCAGAAAGGTGGGCAGAACCGCTGCGGCAGCGCGCCCCCCCTCTTCGTCATCGGAGCCTCCGTGGCGCATCAGCAGCAGCGCATAGGCCCCGGCGGCCAGCAGCAAGATCAGGACGATGACCGCAATGATCAGCTTCTTGCCTCTGGCAGGAGCCGGTGCGGGAGAGCTTGTGGCATCAGAGTTCACAGGCACAGAGAATTCCTCAAGATGGGTCGGGACCGCCGGACTGCCAGGCTCCTTGAGCAGGCCGGGTTCATATGAGAAATTATTCAGGCGGCACGGGCTGCGTCATAGTCCGAAAACAAGCGCTAAAGCCTCGTTTCTCCGCGCCTCCTGAGGTACTTACACAAACAAATCTATGCCAGGCGAAGCGCCTCCTGGCAAGCCGGTCTGCGTGTCCATGGAGTCGTCGCGGGAAAGACTGACACGGCCCAGGCGGCGCTCCCCATCCAAGCCCTCTCGGCCCGGCGGCTCTTGCCGCCCCCGAGCCGGCTCGCCCTCCCCGCCCTCACCGCGCCTGGGCCCCACGCTGACCGCCGCCAGCTCCAGGCCCTGGGCCTGCAACAGCTCACGCAGTTGCAACTGAGCCTGGTCCAGCCACAGCCTGGCCTGCTCCTGGTCGCTGCCGAAGCGCACATGGGCCTGCTGGCCCTGCAGGCTGAGCTGCACCTCAATGGCCCGACCCTCATGCCCCACGGACAAGGCCGCGTTCTGCGCCTTGCCGTGGACCCAGTAGGCCATCTGTTCCGATATCTGCTCCGATATCTGGTCGGCGACCTGCTGGGCCAGTTGCTGCGCACGCTCGCCGGCCCCCGCCGGCCCCTGACCCGGGCTCGGCAAGCCGCCCTGGCCCGAGGACGGGCTCGCAGGAGCGACCTGGAGCGCGCCAGTCTCGGAAAACAGGCCCAGATCAGGCCCGGCGCCAGGCCGGCTTCTGGCAAACAGCAAGGGCTCAGGCTCCACGGCCTGCATCTGGCTGATGTCCAGGCCCTGGGGAGCATGTGCTCTTGCGGCCTCGGCGCGCCAAGGCTCGGCCCCCTGAAGCTCGCCTGCAGCGATGGCGGCCCGGCTCTGGGCCACGGCCTTCGGCGCATCGGCATCGGGCACTGCGGCAAAGCCCGTCAGCGCGCCAGACGCCAGGCTGCGCTGCGGCCCGGACAGCCCGGGGCCGGCCAGGGTGTCTGCAGCGCCGGCATCGCCCTCACCCACACTGCCGTCCTCTGACAGGCCAGGAGCACCCAGACCCGCAGCCGGCGCCATGAAGGCCGCATGGGCGCTGGCACCCTGCTCGCGGCGCAGGGCCGCCAGGGTTGCGTTCGCACGGCCCGACAGCCAGTCGCTGGTCGCACCCTGGCGCAGGTCGATGTCGCTGCGGGTGTCGATCTGCCGGGTCTGTGCCACCAGCCCAAGCCAGGGCATGTGGGCGGCGGCCATCGCGGCCGTATCACCAGCCGGCGCCATGCCCGCCTGAGTCATGCCGATCTGCGGCGAACCGGAAAGCGCGCTATCGGACAGCGGCATGCCGGACAGCAGCGTGGCCGCTTGCTGCGGCAAGAGCAGCCCCTGAGCCGGCTCTTCCTCACCGTCCGGCAAGAGCGTGTTCATGGCCTGTGCAGGATCGTCCGGCAAGGCCTGGGCCTGGCCCAGGCCGGCCAGCAGCAGCGCAAAGCTGGCTTCGGGCTCGGCGGCATCGCTGCGGCTGGCGGTCGCGGCCCTCGCACCAGCCATGGGGTGCACGGGGGCTGCGACCTGGCTGCGCGGCTGCAAATCGGGTTTGTTCATAGTTGCTACTCCTCCAGCCGCAATCCAAAGCTGCGGTGATAGAACTGCAGGGCCGCGCGCTCGTCGGTTTCTTTCTGCTCGCGCTGCACCAGCGTCCGGGCTTGGGTGCGGCGGCGCAGGTCGACCACCTTGACCAGGCTGCTCAGACGCAGCTCGCAGGCCATCAAGGCCTTCTGCGCAGCCTCAAGGCGCAAGCCCAGATCGCTCAGGACCTGAGCCTGCACGCCTATGGCGTGCTCGATGCGGTTCTGAAACTGGTATTGGTGCAGCATGAGCTCGGGCTGCACGCTACACCCCTCGCTCGCCCCCCAGCGCTGCTGCATCTCGCGCACATAGCCTTCCAGCTGCTGCATCTGGGCCTGGGCCGCCTGCTGGGAGCGCAGGCGCTCGGACACCGTCTGGCGTGCCTCATCACGCTTGCGGGCTGCAACATCCACAGCCACGGACAAGGCCTGAAGAGAGGACATGCTGTATTTCCCTTTCGGTATGGGTCTAGCTGGACTCCGGCCCCTGGAGCAGGCCGGACATGGCGGACAAACTGGCCTGCATGGATGCAGGCTCGAACATGCTTTGTTGCAGGAACGCCGTCATGGCCGGCTGCAGGCGTATGGCCTCGTCCATGAGCGGGTCCGACCCCGCAAGATAGGCGCCGACCTGGATCAGATCGCGCCCCTTCTGGTAGCGCGAATACACGGCACGAAAGCGCCTGGCCTGCTCGAAATGCTCGCGCGTGGTCACGTTGTGCATGACCCGCGATGCCGACTGCTCGATGTCGATGGCCGGGTAATGGCCGGTCTCGGCCAGGGCGCGCGAGAGCACGATATGACCGTCGAGAATCGCACGCGCCGCATCCGCAATCGGGTCTTGCTGGTCATCGCCTTCGGAGAGCACGGTGTAGAAGGCCGTGATCGAGCCCTGTCCGTTCAGGCCGTTGCCACTGCGCTCCACGAGCTGGGGCAGCTTGGCAAAGCACGAAGGCGGATAGCCCTTGGTCGCCGGCGGCTCGCCTATGGCCAGGGCGATTTCGCGCTGGGCCATGGCATAGCGGGTCAGCGAGTCCATGAGCAGCAGCACATGCCGGCCCTGGTCGCGGAAATGCTCGGCAATCGCGGTCGCATAGTTCGCACCCTGCATGCGCAGCAGCGGCGGCGCATCGGCCGGCGCGGCCACGACCACGGTGCGCGAGCGATCCTGCACCCCGAGAATGTCCTCGACGAATTCCTTGACCTCGCGGCCGCGCTCGCCGATCAGGCCCACGACGATGACCTCGGCCTGGGTATAGCGGGCCATCATGCCCAGCAAAACGCTTTTGCCCACGCCCGATCCCGCGAACAGGCCCAGGCGCTGGCCCCGGCCCACGGTGAGCAAGGCATTCAGCGCCCGCACCCCCGTGTCCAGCGGCTCGCGCACAGGGTCGCGCTCCATGGCATTGATGGGGTTCTTCTCCAGTGGCCGGGCCTGGACCTGATCCAGCAGCCCGCCATGGTCCAGAGGCTGGCCCTGGGCATCGACCACGCGCCCCAGAAGGCCTTCGCCCATGGGCAGGCTCAGCACGCCTGCCGCCAGGGAGACCGGGGCTTCTGGTCCATCGCCGAAGCGCAGCAACGGCACAAAGGCCTGGGCCGGGACCACCTTGGCCTCGCTGGACAGACCTTGCATGTCGGCCGCCGGCATGAGAAATGCACGCTCCCCCGCAAAGCCCACGACCTCGGCCAGCACCGGATCCTGGGCGCCCTGGCAGATCCAGCATTGCGCGCCCACAGGCACCTGCAGGCCTGCGGCCTCCAGCACCAGGCCTGTCAGCCGCGTCAGCGAGCCATTGCTCTCCAGCGATACGCCGGGCAGCAGCCGGGCGCGTGCATTGCCCAGAAATTCGGGCCAGCCCGGGTCTGTACGCGACTGAGGCTCAAAGCTCATGGGCCTGCCCTTCATACCAGCTGGACACCAGGCCCAGCGCGGCCACGGCACGGCGCCAGCGCTTGTCCAGGCCGGCATCGACCTGGGCCGCGCCGGCCTCCACATGCACATCGCCAGGCTTGAGGCCAGGATCGCCCAGCCACCTCACCCGGCCTGCAGCGCCATGCTCGGCCTCCAAGGCCGGCTCGATCAAGGCCAGATCTGCAGGGTGCAGGCGTACCGTGGCAGCCCGGCCCTCGGTCACCAGCATGTCCAGGGCTTCGCGGACCACGGGCAGCAAGGCCTGGGGCTGGCTGCGCAGTTCCTGGCGCACGACCTGGCGCGCAATGTCGCAGGCCAGGTCCAGCAGTTCGGCCGCCATCTTCGTCTGCAGCTGCTTGAGGCCGGCATCCATGCCGGCCAACAGGGCCCGGGCCTGCTCCAGAGTCTCGCGCCCCTGGCCGGCCACATAGTCGTCCAGGCGCTGCTGCCACTGCCGGGCGGTCTCGCTGCGGCCCTGCTCCAGCCCTTGCTCATGGCCTCGGGCACGCGCTTCCTCCAGCATCTGCTGCAGTTGCTGCTCGTCGTGAAGCGGCTCGACCGGTGCCTGGGCCTCGCTTTCGGCGGCTGCGGGCTCGCCCAGCAACTGCCCCAGCGGCCAGCCCTGCAGGGACAGGCTTTGCAGCACCTGCAGGCCCGCGCCCTGGCCGACCGGCTCGAACTGCCATTGCGCCACCCGGCCTTCGTCGATCTCTTCGCCGGGGATGAAGCGCGAGTGGGCCACACTAGACATAGCTGTCCTCCGCACCGCCGCCGATGGTGATCTGGCCTTCCTCGGCCAGGCGGCGCACGATCTTCAGGATTTCCTTTTGCTGGGCCTCGACCTCGGACAGCCGCATGGGGCCGCGCGATTCCAGGTCTTCGCGCAGCGACTCGGCCGCACGCATGGACATGTTGGCGAGTATCTTGTCGCGCACTTCCATGGAGCCGCCCTTGAGCGCCACGATCAGCGTCTCGGAGACGACTTCGCGCAGCACCAGCTGCATGGAGCGGTCATCGAGCTTGACCAAGTCGTCGAACACGAACATCTTGTCCATGATCTTCTGGGCCAGATCGGGGTCGTAACTGCGAATCGTGTCCAGCACCGCCACATCGGCATTGCTGCCGAGGTTGTTGATCATCTCGGCCGCCGTCTTGACACCGCCCAGCGAGGTCTTGCGGATCTTGTCGCCACCGGCCAGGACCTTGAACAAGACCTCGTTCAAATCCTTGAGCGCCGTCGGCTGTATGCCCTCCAGCGTGGCCACGCGCAGCATGACCTCGCTGCGAAAGCGCTCGGGCAGCTGCATGAGCACGGCCGCCGCCTGCTCATACTCCAGATGCACCAGGATGGCGGCCACGATCTGCGGATGCTCGCCGCGCAGCAGCTCGGCCACGGACAGCGGGTCCATCCACTTGAGGCTTTCTATGCCCGAGACATCGCCCCCCTGCAGGATGCGGTCTATGAGCAGGGCCGCCTTGTCGTCGCCCAGGGCGCGCTTGAGCACGGATTTCACGTAGCCGCTGGCATCGTCCACCAGCAGGCTCTGGGCTGCAGCGTCATCGGCGAAGCGGTTGACCACGAAGTCCACCTTCTCGCGCGTGACGCCACGCATATGGGCAATGGTTTCGCCAAGCTTCTGGACTTCCTTGGGGCTCAGGTGTTTGAACACCTCGGCCGCTTCCTCTTCGCCCAGGGAAACCAGCAAGATGGCAGCGTCGTTCAGGCCTCGTTCGTCCATGATGAATGTGGTCGGTTACGCCAACGGCTAGCTGTTCTCGCCGTTGATCCAGGTTTTGACGATATTGGCCACGGCAATGGGGTTTTGCTTGGCCAACTGGCGGGCCTGCTCCAGGCGCACCTGCTCCTGGGTCGGGGACAGATCCACGGCCGGAGCAGGCAGGGCCGGGCGCTCGGGCTCATCGCCCTCGATGGCGCTGAGCTGGGCACCGGGCTCGGTCTTGCGTCCCTTGAGCAGAGGCCGCACCAGGGCGATGAACACGATGGCCGCAAACAGGCCCAGCCCCAGGGGCAGGCCCAGGCTGCGCGCCATCTCGCGCACTTCGGGCTGCTGCCACAGCGGCAGCACGACCTCGGGCTCCTCGGTATTCACAAAGGGTGCGCTGACCAGGTTCACGGAGTCGCCGCGCTCGGCGCTGTAGCCCACGGTCTCGCGCACCAGGGTCAGCAGCTGGTCCTGCTGCTCGGCCGTGAAGCTGCGCGCGCCGCCGGCTTCGGCGCCGGGCGCGGCATTCGCCGTCGCGGGCGCTTCGGGACTGGCTGGCACGGCGGGCACATTGATGACCACGGCCGCCGTGAGGCGCTTGATGTTGCCGGTGCTGGCGCGCGTCACCCGCACGGTCTTGTCGACCTCGTAGTTGGTGATCGACTCGCGCTTGCTCGCGGCTCGCGCCGCACCCGTGTTCTGCTGGCCGTCGGCGGCCTGGGGCGCGGGATTGGCACCGTTGACGGGCGCCGTTGCCGCAGCCGGTGGCTGGTTGCTGGTCGCGCCCGGCACCCCCGTGGGCAGGGGCGGGCGCGGCTCGCCCGAGCTCTCCACCACCTGCTGGCTGCGCACGGCGCTGCTGTCCGGCGTCTGATTCGGGGTGTGCTGCTCCGAGGTCGATTCGGTCTGGCTGAAGTCCATCACGGCCGAGACCTGGGCGCGCACATTGTTCTTGCCCACCACGGGCTCCAGAATGTCCAGGATGCGGCGCACATACTGCTGCTCGACCTGCTGGGTATAGGCCAGCTGCTGCAGGTCGACGCCCTGAGCGCTCTCCTCGGGCGAACGCGACAGCAGCTTGCCGGAATCATCGACCACGCTCACCGCCGTGGGCTGCATCTCGGGCACGCTGGAGGCCACCAGGTGCACGATGCCCGCGATCTGCGTGCGATCCAGCACGCGCCCCGGATAAAGGCTCAGCAGTACCGAGGCCGAGGGCTTTTGCTGCTCGCGGAAAAACCCGTTCTGGTTGGGCAGGGCCAGGTGCACGCGTGCGCTTTGCACGGCGGCCAGCGCCTGTATGGAGCGCGTGAGCTCGCCTTCGAGACCCCGCTGAAAATTCAGCCTTTCCTGGAACTGGGTAATGCCGAACTTGCTGCTCTCCATGAGCTCGAAGCCCGTGACCGAGCCCTTGGGCAGGCCCTGGGTCGCGAGCTTGAGGCGCACATCGTGCACGCGCTCGGCCGGCACCAGGATCGCGCCCCCGCCCTCGGTATAGCGGTAGGGCACGTTCATCTGCGTGAGCTGGGCCACGATGGCTCCGCCGTCCTTGTCGCCGAGATTGGAGAACAGCAGCCGGTAATCGGGCTGGCGGTAGAACATGGCCGCAGCCGCAAGGGCCACGAACAACAGCGCCAATCCGCCCCCGGTCACAAGGCGCTGGCCGCGCCCCATGGCAGTCCAGCGCTGCTGCAGCGAGGAACCAGGTGCAGGAGTGATCACGGAAACAGGTGCTTCGGCAACAGCGGACATCTTTTTCCCATCGGTGTAGGCCCTGGACATGCAGAGCTTTGGCTTGCCATGGATTATTCAAATCCCGGCCCTCGATGTTTGTCCGATAAGCACGCGCTTTGGCCTCTTTTTGCAGCCATGTGCACGCCGGCTCCGGCCTACGATGCAGGCATAAATCAGCATTCACCTGGAAACCGTCATGGACCTACGCTTCCCCCGCAGCACCCCGTCTGTCTACGGCACCGAGCTGGCGCAGAACATCGGCCTGCGCCGCACCCCAAAGGCGTCGGCACCCGGCTTCGACCAGGCCCTGCAAGGGGCGCTCAAGGCCGTGAGCCAGGCTCAGAACCGGGCTGGCGACATGCAGCGCGAGGTCCAGCTGGAAAACCCCGCCGTCAGCCTGGAGCAGACCATGGTCGCGCTGCAAAAGGCCCAGATCGGCTTCCAGGCCGCGCTGCACGTGCGCAACCGCCTGGTCCAGGCCTATACCGACGTGATGAACATGCAGGTCTGAGCCGCTCTTCGCCGCCTGCGGGCGGCATAGCCTCCAACGCAAACAGCTCCTGATTCAGGAGCTGTTTGCGCTTGCCACATCTTGATTTCAGCAATGAACAATATAAAAAACGAGCGCTATCAAGCGCTGGCAGCTCTTGTTTTTGCAGAGCTGCATGCAAGACCGGCCGCCGTCATCGCAGCGGCCATGGCCAGAAGAGACGGTACGAACTAGCCCGCACCCTGGTAGATATGGGCCCGGCCCTGGCCCGTATGGGGCTGGCCATAAACGCCTTGACCGTAGGTGGCTTCCCGGCTCTTGACCTGGGGCACCAGGACTTCGGCCTGGCGCTGGGTCTGGACCGTCAGGCGCGTCAATTGCTCACGCAGTTGCGTCAACTGCAGGCCGAAAACCTGGGAGCGGCGGCGCTGAAAGGGCGTCCACTCCAGCGCAGGGAAGCGGCGCGCCAGCTCCGAAAAGGCCAGCATGGCCTCGCGCATCTGGCCGCTGGCCTGTTCAAGATCCGTCACATCCAGGGAACCCAGGGCCTGGGCAACCACGCCCAGCTGTTTTTCCAGGGCATCGAGCATTTCATCGAGTTTCATAAAGGACTCCTGGGCAGCGGGACCCAGTCAGGCAATCGCCTCAAAGCGGGCGTTTCGTTGAAGAAAAATTGCAGGGCGCCAGAACCGGCGCTCACGACCGCGTATGGGTCATGAACTCCTCGGCATTGCTGAGCAGCTTGTCGGCCACGGCCTCGGCATTCACGCGAAAGCTGCCGTCGGCAATGGCCGCGCGCATGGACTCGACACGCTCGGCGTCGAAGTCCGCATTCGTGCGGTCTTTCTGCTCCAGGGCCCGGGCCGAGCTGGAAAAAGACACCGGCACGCCAGCCGCCCCTGCGGGCCTGGCCTGGCCGGTCTCCTCTGCAGCGCCGGGGTTTTCCGTCTTCGCCTGCTGCTTGGCCGCAGCAGGCGAAGAGGCTGGCAGTTCAGATTTTTGTCCGATCTTTATCATTGGTTCATTCTCCTATCGCCCACACAACAGCCCAGGGGGTGTTCCTGGTTTCGGCCAAGGCCTGCAGAACTTGAGGGCATTGCCCGGGCACTTGCACGACTACTGCACCTGTACAGCTCCTTCGGGATCGACCACACCGGAGAGCATGCGTCCGTTGTCCAGGCGCACTCTCACGGTCTGCCCCTGTCCGGCGGCGGCCATGGCCTTGCCGGAAGAGGTCACCAAAAATCCACCGCCGCCGAGCATGACCTTCACCTGAGTGCCCGCAGCAAACAAGGGGGCCGGGCGCAGCATGTTCTGGCGCAAGGCCTGGCCCGCAGCCAGAGGGCGCGTCGCCACCTGGCCTATCCATGCCCGGGCATTGGCCTGTATGGGCGAGGCCTCCTCGGCCCAGTCGACCTCGGCCTCGATCGCATCCTCGGCCTGCAGCACCTGCCCGGCGGACACACTGTTTTGCAAGACCCAGGCCGGACCCAGGGCCTTGACCGTGACCGGCAGGAACACATTCCAGGCCACCCGTCCCTGCAGACAGCGCAGACCTATGCGGCTGCGCCCCCACAGGCGCGTGCCGGCCGGCAGATAGGGCTCGACCCTGGCACAGGCCGCAAGGCGCAGGCGGGAGTCGAGCTGGCCCACCTGCACCTGCAGGCGCAGTCCCGTGCCGGCGTCCTGGACCTGCAGCACGGCCTCGTCGGCAAAGTGCTGGCCTATGCGCACCAGCTGCGCGGCACCGTCGGGCTCCTGCTGCGCCGCAGCGGCCATCGCCGAAAACGCCAGCAGCGCACCGGCCAGGGCCTGGCCGGGAGTGCAGCGAAGAAGGCGAAGTCCTTGATTCATAGCCCGAAATATAGAGCCCTCGAACTCCTGCGCATGCAGCGAACTGCAAGGCCAAACACGCTCTCTTCGCGCTTTAGTTTCGGCAGGTGGATTTTCATAATCAGCGCATCCGCAGTCCGTGGGCTGCCGCCCCCGACACCCCGCATCACAGACCAACTCGCCCGAGGCCGACATGTTCGAAAAGATCACAGAACGGCTGGATTTTCAAAGCCAGGCACTTGTACTGCGCGCAGAGCGCCAGCGCACCATTGCAAGCAACATCGCCAATGCGGACACGCCAGGCTATGTGGCGCGCGATTTCGAATTTCGCCGCGCCCTGCTCGCGAGCACGCCGGCTTCTTCGCCACTGGCCCAGCCCGGCGCAGGCGCAGGCGCGAACGGCCACATTCCCCTGCCCGCCGCCGCTTCCGGGCATGAGGCGCCAGGACAGCTGGGCTACTCCGTGGCCTCGCAGCCGAGCCTGGACAACAACACCGTGGACCTGGACCGCGAACGCGCCAACTTCGTGGACAACGCCGTGCGCTACGAGGCCACGCTGCGCTTCATCAACGGCCAGGCCAAGACCTTGCTGAGCGCCATACAAGGCCAGTAAGCCCCGATACCCGACAGGAGCCGACCCCATGTCCATGTTCTCCATCTTCAACATCTCGGGCAGTGCCGTCAGCGCCCAATCCCAGCGCCTCAACGTCGTGGCCTCCAACCTTGCCAACGTGGATGCCGTGGCCGGCCCCGACGGCCAGGCCTACAAGGCACGCCAGGTGGTGTTTCAGACCACGCCGCTGGAAGACGAAAGCGGCTCCGGCGTGCGCGTGAGCGCCATACGCGAGGACAGCACTCCGGGTCGGCGCGTGCACGACCCGCAGCACCCGCTGGCCGATGCCGAAGGCTATGTCACGCACTCCAACGTCAGCGCCGTGGACGAGATGGTGAACATGATCTCGGCCTCGCGCTCCTACCAGAACAACGTGGAAGTCATGAACACGGCGAAATCGCTGCTGCTCAAGACCTTGCAAATGGGCCAATGAGCCGCCCCTCAGGAGTACGTTCATGATTTACGGCATAGGCGATACCAGCGCGCTCGCAGAGCAGCAATCCGGCACCGGCAAGACATCGGTCACCGACCCTGCGGCCGCCCAGGACCGGTTTCTCAAGCTGCTCGTGGCCCAGCTCAAGCACCAGGATCCCATGAACCCCATGGACAACGCGCAGATGACCACGCAGATGGCACAGATCAATACCGTGTCGGGAATCCAGCAGCTGAACCAGACCATGCAGGGCATGGCCGGCCAGTTCTCGGCCCTGCAAGCCATGCAGGGCACGACCATGATAGGGCGCGCGGTGCTGGTCCAGGGCAACACTCTGGGCCAGGCCGTAGAGGACAAGCACATGGCGGCTTTCGAGCTGGCCGGCCCGGCCGCCAGCGTGAAGGTGCAGATCACCACGGCCAGCGGTGAATTGGTCGACACCATCGAGCTCGGCCCGGCCGAGGCCGGGCGCAATTACTTCAGCTGGGATGCACAGAAATACACGGGCGATACCAGCCAGTTGCGCTTTTCGGTGCAGGCCGACAACGCAGGCCAGGCCGTCTCCGCAACCACGCTGTCACCGCATCAGGTGATTGCCACGGGCACCAGCGAAGGCCGGCTGATGCTGGAGCTCAGCAACGGCAAAAGCATTTCCTACGGCGATGTCCGAGCCGTCTACTAGCCGCTTGGCAGCACGGAAAAGGCATAGCCGCAACAGTCGTTCCAGCCGGTCAGGCGCCGGCCTTGTTCATCACCAGTTTCGCAGGAGCTCATCATGGGATTTCAAACCGGCCTCTCGGGCCTGAACGCTGCCAGCAAGAACCTGGACGTCATAGGCAACAACATTGCCAACGCCAACACCACGGGCTTCAAGTCCTCGCGCACCGACTTCGCCGAAGCCGTGGCCAGTGCCATCGGCTCGGCCAGCGGCCAGGCCAGCGGCATCGGCGTGAACGTGGCCGCCATCAATCAGCAGTTTCGCCAGGGACCGTACTCGACCACGGGCAACAACCTGGACGTGGCCATCAATGGCAACGGCTTCTTCGTCGTGCGCCAGCCCGATGGCAGCACGGCCTATACGCGAGCCGGCAACTTCGTGGCCGACAAGCAGGGCCAGTTGCGCACCGTGCAAAACGACTATGTGATGGGCTATCCGGTCGACCCCGCCACGGGCAAGGTGCAGACCGGCGCTGCGCCCATGGCGCTGAGCTTTCCCACGGGCAGCATCGCGGCCAAGCAGACCGAGAAGGCTCAGATCTCGCTGAACCTGGACTCGCGCGCCCAGCCTGCCGCCGGCGATGCCACGGCCACGCCCCCGATACCACCGACGCCGCGCGCCACCTACGGCACGGCCATCACGGTCTTTGACGCCCAGGGCACGGAGATCCACACCAGCTTTTACTTCGAGAAAAGCGCCACCGGCAACACCTGGGAGATCTACAACTCGCTGGACCCGGCCGCGCCCAGCATAGGCACGGCCGTGTTCGATACCGGCGGCAAGCTCACCAGCCTCACACCCACGGCCCCGGCCACAGGCTCGGGCACCGAGCTGATCCTGCCCATCGACGGAGGCACGGCCAACCCCAATGGCCTGCCGCCATTCCCCGTGAGCTTCGACTTCGGCAGCACCACGCAATACGGCTCCAAGTTCGCCAACAACGGCCTGCAGCAGGACGGCTATGCCACGGGCATGCTCACAGGCATCAGCATCAGCCAGAACGGCTCGATCACGGCCAGCTACTCCAATGGCCTCACGCGCGTGGAAAGCCAGCTGGCCATGGCCGACTTCACCAATGCCCAGGGCCTGGCCCAAGTCGGCGGCAACAAATGGGTGGCCACAGCAGATTCGGGCCCGGCGCTCAACGGCACGGCGGAGACCGGCTCGCTGGGCTCGCTGCGCGCCGGCTCGCTCGAGGATTCGAACGTGGATCTCACGGCCGAGCTGGTGAACATGATGGTGGCCCAGCGCGCCTACCAGGCGAATGCCCAGACCATCAAGACCCAGGACCAGGTGTTCTCCACCCTGGTGAACCTGAGGTGAGCCCCGGCTTGCGCGCAGACGCCATGGCAAACCATTTGAATTGAGGAGCCCGCATGGACCGCATCATCTACACCTCCATGACGGGCGCCAACGCGGCCGCCCAGCGCCAGGCCGTGCTGGCCCACAACCTGGCCAATGCCAGCACGAATGGCTTTCGCGCGGAGATGTCCACCTTCCGCGCCGTTCCCCTGCAGGGCAGCGGCTCGGGCACGCGGGTCTTTGCGCTGGAGGCCACCTCGGGCTATCTGGACACGCCCGGGCCAGCCCAGCGCACGGGCCGTGCCCTGGATGCCATGGCCATGGGCCGGTCCTGGTTTGCAGTGCAGGGCCTGGATGGGCAGGAGGCCTATACGCGCGACGGCATCTTCGAAGTCTCGCCCGAAGGACAGCTCGTCAACAGCAAGGGGCAGGCCGTGCTCTCCGACGGCGGCGCTCCGCTGGACATTCCACCCGAATCCTCGGTGAGCCTGGGTGCGGACGGCACGCTGACCGCCAAGAGCGGCAACCAGTTGCCCGTGGCCGTGGGCCGCATCAAGCTGGTCACGCCCACCGAAGACATGCCCCTGGTACGCGGCGATGACGGCCTGTTTCGCGATGCCACGGGCGACGCCCTGCCCAACGACGAGAACGCACGCCTGCTGGCGGGCTCGATCGAGGGCTCGAACGTGAACTCGGTGGAAACCATGGTCGGCATGATCGCCGCCTCGCGTCAGTTCGAGCAGCAGATGCGCCTGCTGCAGACCGCAGAAGCCAATGACAAGACCGCCAGCCAGCTGCTCAGCGTGAATGCCTGACGCCCTGTGCGACAGCCTGGCTGCTGGGCTCCGGAGGAGCGCTCTGCACCCTGGATCACTGAAAGGAAAGTCTCATGATCAACTCTTTGTTCATCTCCAAGACCGGCATGGAGGCCCAGCAGACCCAGCTGGATGTCATCTCCCACAATCTTGCGAATGTCTCGACCACAGGCTACAAGCGTGCCAACGCCGTTTTCGAGGACCTGATCTACCAGAACCTGCGCCAGTCGGGCGCCCAGAACACCGAGCAGAGCCAGTTGCCCACGGGTCTGCACCTGGGCCTGGGCGTGCGCACGGTCGCCACGACGCGCAACTTTCTGCAGGGCAGCCTGCAGCAGTCGAACAATGCACTGGATGTGGCCATCAACGGCAATGGTTTCTTCGAAGTCAACATGCCCGACGGCACGATTGCCTATACGCGCGACGGCTCCTTCCAGGTCGACTCCCAGGGCCAGCTCGTGACCGCCAGCGGCCTGCCCGTGGCCAACGGCATCACCATTCCCCAGGGCGCAACCAAGGTCTCCATCAGCGCCGATGGCGTGGTCAGCGCGACCATGCCCGGCCAGGCCGCGCCCCAGCAAGTGGGCAACATCGCCATGAGCCAGTTCATCAACCCCGCAGGCCTGGAGCCGCGCGGCCAGAACCTGTTCGTTGAGACCGCCTCCTCGGGCCAGCCCCAGCAGGGCACGCCCGGCACGAATGGCCTGGGCACCATACAGCAAGGCTATATCGAGGCCTCGAACGTCAACGTGGTGCAGGAGCTGGTGACCATGATCCAGACCCAGCGCGCCTACGAGATGAACTCCAAGGCCATCCAGACCTCGGACCAGATGCTGGCCAAGCTGTCGCAGCTGTGAAGAGCTTCCCCCTGAGTCGGCTTCCGTGCCAGTGCTTCTGGCTTGGCGCATGCATGCCCAGCCGCCACGCCCACCGGCCCCAAGCAAACCAGGTAAGAACGCCATGACCTACACCCCTCATCTTCTGCCACTGACCGGCATCGGCCTGGTCCTGCTGCTTTCCGGCTGCGCCTCGCTCAACGAGCCTCCGCCCGTGGACATGCCGGCCACCGCACCGCCGGTGCTGCAGCCTGCGTCCCCGTCGGCAGCCCAGCCCACAGGGGGACTGTTCAACACGGCCAGCTATCGGCCCGTTTTCGAGAACCGGCGCGCGCGCCTGGCTGGCGACCTGGTCACGGTACAGATCGTGGAGCGCGTCTCGGCCAGCCAGAAGTCCAACTCCAAGCTCGGCCGCGACAACGAGATCAAGGCCGGGATCACGGCCTTGCCGCTGTTTTCCGGCAATGCCGCAAGCAATCTGGCCAGCCGCTCCAAGATCGGCGTGAGCAATGACGCCAAGTTCGACGGCTCAGGCTCGACCAGCAGCGACAACACTTTCACGGGTTCCATCAGCGCCACCGTCACCGATGTACTGCCCAACGGCCATCTGCTGATCACCGGCGAGAAGCAGATCGGCGTGAACCACAACGTCGATGTGCTGCGCTTCTCGGGAACGGTGGACCCGCGGGCCCTGCAGCCCGGCAACGTGATCGCCTCCACCCAGGTGGCCAATGTGCGTGTGGAGTCGCGCAGCCGCGGGCAAGCGGGCGAGGCCCAGTCCATGGGCTGGCTGTCGCGCTTTTTCCTCAACGTGACGCCGTTCTGACGCAGCACGGCGCCCGTAAACGGGCGCCACCGCCGGCTCGCCCCGCGCCACCGAGCCTGTCCGGCATTGCATGAAAGCGTCTAGAAGGGCTACTGCAAGCCCCATCCACACGAGCTTTTCCAGACCGCTCCGGGACCTGCCCAGGCCTTGCCCGGACTGCATCACGGCCGTCGCGCAAGCCGCCTGCAGCGCGCAAAAAACGGCTCAAATACCGCATCCGCCGTGTGCGGGCAATTGACCGGTGGTACAGGTTCTTTTTGGGGCTTACCCGATTTGGGTTCTCCAGAGAATGACCGATATGACAGTCCCTTTTCTGCCCCCATCCTCACAGCGACGCCACCGGTTCGGTGCGCTGTACTGGGTCGTGGCCCTGCTCGCCGCCGCGCTGGCCCCCTGTGCACAGGCCATGCGCATCAAGGAGGTGGCCTCCATTCAAGGGGTTCGCAGCAACCAGCTCACGGGCTATGGACTGGTCGTCGGCCTGGACGGCACGGGCGACCAGACCACGCAAATGCCCTACACCAAGCAGGCGCTCGCAAATTACCTGGAGCAAATGGGCATGACCCTGCCGGCCACCGGCAATGCAGCCCAGCTGCAGCTCAAGAACGTGGCGGCCGTCATCGTCACGGCCGAGCTGCCGGCCTTTGCCCAGCCCGGCCAGGCCATCGACGTCAGCGTCTCCTCCATGGGCAATGCCAAATCCCTCAAGGGAGGAACCCTGGTGGTGACGCCGCTGCGCGGGGCCGATGGCGAAATCTACGCCCTGGCCCAGGGCAATGTGGTGGTCGGCGGCGCAGGCGCTGCAGCAGGCGGCTCCAAGGTGCAGATCAACCACCTGAGCGCTGGCCGCATTCCCCAGGGAGCCCAGGTGGAGCGTTCCGTTCCATCGCCCCTGCACGAAGGCAGCAGCATCACCCTGGGACTCAACGCCAGCGATTTCCAGACTGCGGACAAGGTGGTCAAAGCCATCAACCAGAGCTTTGGCCTGGGCACGGCCCAGGCCCAGGATGCCCGCACGGTCTATGTCAATGCCCCGCAGGAACCTGGCGCACGCGTGCGCATGATTGCCGAAATCGAGGAGCTCTCCATCGAGGCCTCGCGCCCCTCGGCCAAGGTCGTCATCAATGCCCGCACAGGCTCCATCGTCCTGAACCAGGCCGTGACCCTCGGCCCTTGCGCCATTGCCCATGGCAATCTGGCCATCACCATCAGCTCCACACCCGTGATCAGCCAGCCCGGGCCGTTCTCCCAGGGGCAGACCGTGGTGGCGGAGAAGGCCAACATCCAGATCAAGCAGGAGCCCGGCAATGTGATCAGCATGCCCAGCTCGCCCCAGCTCACGGATGTGGTGCGCGCGCTCAACACGCTGGGCGCAACCCCTCAGGATCTGCTGGCCATCTTGCAGGCCATCAAGGCCGCAGGCGCGCTGAACGCCGAACTGGAGGTGATATGAGCATGAGTCTGCCCACGGGCTCACAATTGACCAGCAGCAATGCACTGGCCGCCGATGCACGCTCGCTCAATGCACTCAAGGCCGCTGCGGGCAGCAACAGCCCCGATGCAACCCGCGAGACCGCAAGACAGCTGGAGTCGCTGTTCATGCGCGAAATGATCAAAAGCATGCGCGACGCGACGCTCAAGTCCGGCCTGCACGACAGTGCCCAGGAAAATCTGGGCACCGATCTGCTCGACCAGCAACTCTCGGTGCTCATGTCGGGCCAGAGCGGCGGCCTGACCGATGCGATCGCACGTCAACTGGCACGCAGCATGGGCGTCGAAGCCTCCGAACAGACCGAGCTCACGCCCTCTTCCACGCTCGGACTGAGCCGCAACACCTGGCGCCACAGCAGCCTGACGGTCTCTCGTCCACAAGCGGCGCTGGATGCCTATGTGAATGCGCCCAGGGGACGCGACGGCTTTGTCGCCCACCATGCGCCCGCCGCCCAGCGGGTGGCTCAGGCAAGCGGCATTCCCGCCGCCTTCATGCTGGGGCAGGCCGGCCACGAAACCGGCTGGGGCAAGAGCCAGATCCGCATGGCAGACGGCGGCAACTCCTTCAACCTGTTCGGTATCAAGGCAGACAAAAGCTGGGATGGCAAGGTCGCCGAGATCACCACCACCGAATACATAGGCGGCACGCCACGCAAGATCACGGCCAGATTCCGCGCCTACGACTCCTACGAGGAATCGTTTCGCGACTATGCGCGCCTGATCACCAGCAGCCCACGCTACGAAAAAGCCATGAGTGCTACCGGATCGGCCCTGGCCTATGCGAGCGAACTGCAAAAAGCCGGCTATGCCACAGACCCCAGATACGCAAGCAAGCTTGGCCGAGCCATAGAAAGCGCCATGCAGAGCGCATCCGCCCAGAACGCAATTCAGACACTTCCTTCAAACGCCGCCTGAGCCTCTGCTCGGCCTCAACAAGAAGAGACATGACTATGAGCCTTTTGAACGTAGGTCTCCGCGCCGTGATGACGAATCAGATTGCCCTGCAGACCACGGGGCACAACATTGCCAATGTCAACACGCCAGGCTATTCGCGTCAAAACGTGGTTCAGCAGACTTCGCCTGGCCAGAACCTGGGATCGGGCTACATCGGCAATGGCGTCGATGTGGCCACCATCATGCGCAACTACAGCGACCTGCTGTCACGGCAGTCCACGACGGCCGGCTCCGTGAGCGCTGGCGATGTCGTGCGTGCCCAGTCCCTCGCGCAGATGCAGGAAATCTTTGCCGGTGGCAGCGCAGGCCTGGGTGCAGCCATCAACAGCATGATGAACGCCTTTGGCGACGTCGCCACGTCTCCTGCAGACCCGTCGGCACGCCAGGTCGTGCTGACGCGCATGGGCGAAGTCGCAGCGCGCTTTCGCTCGGCCGCCGCCCAGCTTGACGAACTGGACTACAACACGCGCCAGCAGATCAGCAACAACGTGACCCAGGTGAACAGCCTGGCCGGCCAGATCGCGGCGCTGAACATGCAGATCAGCCGTTCCATGGCCACGGGTCACGCGCCCAACGACTTGCTGGACAAGCGCGATCAAATGATCCGCGACATCAACAAATATGTGCAGACCACCCAGGTCATGGCCAGCGACGGCACGCTGAGTCTTTTCGTGGGCGGCAGCCAGCCCCTGGTCATGGGAGGAAATGCCGCCCAACTGAGCCTGCAGGACTCCAGCCAGCACCCTGGCAGCGGCCGCCTGGCCCTGCACTTCAACCAACCGGGCGGGCACAGCACGGAACTCACGCCCTCGATGCTGGGCGGCGGTGAGATTTCCGGCCTGCTGCAGTTTCAGAACAACGACCTGACCGAAGGACGCAACCTCCTGGGCCGCATGGCCCTGGCGATTGGCGATGCCCTCAATCAACAGAACCGCCTGGGCCTGACGCCCTCGGGCCAGAATGGCAGTGACCTGTTCAAGTTGAACAAGACCACCCAGGGCTCGGCCACGGGCCCTCAATGGGCGGCCCCCAACACGCCTCAGGCGACGGTGGAGGACTCGAGCGCGCTCAAGCCTTCGGATTACCAGATCATCTTCGGCAGCGATGCCCCCAAGGGCAGGGTTGTGCGACTGTCGGACGGCCAGATCACCGAATTCAACGATATGGCCGATCTCAACAGCAAGCGCATAGACGGGCTGCGCTTCGACATCGCGGCCGAAGGCGGCCCGGGCCAGAGCATCTTGTTTCGACCGCTGGCCCAGGTGGCTCACGGCATACAGGCGGCAGCGCATTCGGCCAATGATCTTGCGGCAGCCAATCCGGTTGCGGCAAGCATAGAGTCGCTGGGTGACCCCAGCCTGCGCCTGGTCGGCCTCAAGGTCGGCGCCGGCTTCGATGCCGCGAGCTTTTCCGGCCTTACGCTGTCATTCAGCAAGAACCCCACGACCCAGCAGATCGAGTACAGCATCAGCCCGCCGCCAGCCGGCGTCGCCGCCAGCGGCGTGTATTACACAGGCCAGCCCATCAGCCTGGCTCCGGGTCTGCAAATAACCCTCAGCGGCACACCCAGCCTTTCCGGGAGCGACAGCGACAAGATCCAGCTGGGTCTGGCAACGGATGCCCAGTACGGTCAGGCCTACCAGCGTGATGCAGGCAACGCCAGCGCCTTTCTGGACCTGCGCGATGCCAA
Source organism: Comamonas composti DSM 21721 (assembly GCF_000429845.1). GTDB lineage: Bacteria > Pseudomonadota > Gammaproteobacteria > Burkholderiales > Burkholderiaceae_C > Comamonas > Comamonas composti. The sequence goes on along the minus strand of NZ_AUCQ01000017.1, from coordinate 81,928 downwards.
GCTCTTCGATGGCTCGACCTCGCTGACCGATGGCTTTTCCACGGCCATGGCCCAGGTGGGAACGCGTACGCAAAGCGCCAAGTACGCGGCATCGCTATCGGAGACTGTGGCCAGAAACCTTGAATCCGACCGCTCTGCGGTCTCTGGTGTCAACCTTGACGAAGAAGCGGCCAAGCTGCTGCAGTACCAGCAGTCCTACCAGGCCTCGGCCAAGATGCTTCAGGTTGCACAAAGCATTTTCGACAGCGTGTTGCAGGCCGTTGGCCGCTGACAGAACAAAGCACAGGAGGTCCCATGAGCATTGCCCGCGTAAGCACCGCCAACATGTATGACAACACCATCAACAACCTGGGAGCAAGACAGAGCAACCTGGTCGACCTGATGGAAAAGACCTCGTCCGGCAAGCGCGTGGTACGCCCCAGCGACGACCCCGTGGCAGCGGCCCAGGCCGAGCGCGCGCGCACGCGCATGGAGCGCTCGGAAAACGACCAGCGTGTACTCGGCGCCCAGCGCGATCTCATGGCCCGCGGCGAATCGGTGCTGGGCACGGCTCAGGAGGCGCTGACCTCTTTTCGCGACCTCATCCTCAAGGCCGGCAACGGCTCTTACGACCAGAAGGCTCGCGATGCCCTGGTGCAAGAGATGAGCAGTCTGCGCGACCAGATCCTGTCCCTGGCCAATAGCCGAGATCTCAACGGCCTGCCGATTTTCAGAGGTCTGGGTAGTCAGGAGACCCCGTTCCTGAGTGGCAACGCAGGAGCCGGTTCGCAGTTGCAGAGCGGCCAGCCTGCGGGCAACGACAGTGGACTGCCGATTGCCCTCGACGGCTACGCCACCTGGCTCAACGTGCCCACGGGCAATGGCGTCTTCATGGTCACACGCCTGGGCTCAGGCTCCAGCACGGCAGCGGCCGGGCTGGGTGCTGTCATCGATCCCGGGCAGATCACCGGCGACAGCTACCAGATTCTTTTCTCCAAGGACCCCGTGACCCAGGCGGCGAGCTACTCCATACAGTCCAATGGCAGCACCGTCGTGCCGAGCACGCCTTTCACGCCAGGTCAAAGCATTTCGGTAGGCGGCATGGCCGTGCAGTTCTCGGGCGAGCCGGCCAACGGCGACAGTTTTGAGCTTGCCCCCAGCACACGCACTGATTTATTCAGCGTGCTGGACAAAGTCATCTCGGCGGTGAGAAATGGAGCACAGGCTCCGGGCGAGCTCAGGCAGGCGCTCGATCACGGGCTCAACGAGCTCGATGCCGGCAGCAACCGAGTCGCGGCCATGCGCAGCTTTGCCGGCGACCAGCTCAACCGGGCCGACCGCCTGGACAGCGAGCTCAAAAGCCAGGCTTTGCTCCAGGAAGAAAGCCGCTCGCGCTCCGAGGACCTCGATATGATCAAGGCCTTGTCCGAGGTTGATATGCAAAAGGTGGGCATGCAGGCTGCGCTGCAATCATATGCCCAGATCCAGAAGCTCTCCCTGTTCAATTTCATCGGCTGATAGCTGTTTGATGGCGCACCCATGGTTCAGTCCGTTCTGAGCAATCTGACTCTCGGCTACCAGCCGCTTTGGAACCGTTCCAGGCGCCTTGCCGGCCTGCAGCTGTATCTTCACGAAGACCCGGGCATACAGGCCGACTGGACCCACTTTCTGCGCCTGCTCCAGGAAACCTGGAGCCATCATTCACCGCCACTGCTGCTGTCGCCTCAGTCACGGCAGATTCTGTGCAGCCTGCTGGAGCACGCTCCAAAAGGCAGCCCCTGGATTGCAGTTCGAGGCGAATGGCTGCAGGACTCCGGCATTTACGCCCTGGCGCAGCAAGCCCATGCACGAGGGCTGATGCTGGTCTGGAGCGGCCTGCTGACCAACGTTCCGCTCCCTCCGGCAACCCTCTGGTTCTCCAGCAGCCTGCTTGAGCTGCCTCCTGAAGGAGCTGACGGCGAGGCAAACCTGAGCCAGCAAAAGCAGCGACAGGCGGCCCAGGACGCATTGTTTCCAGGCAAGACCCCAGTACAGCCCATCATGGCGGACCCCAGCGCCCCCCGGCTGCTCGAAGGACAGATGTACACAGGCCTGGAAAGCCTGGCCCTGGCCCATTTGTGCCTTGACAGATACCGGGCCGGCGCCATTGCGGGCTGGCCTGTCGCAGATGCACTGTCTGCCGAGCGCTCCCTGCCGGCACCGCCGAGCCGGGAAATCGTTCTGGCGCTGATACAGGCCATCGATGCCGAGCAATCGCTGGAAATGTTCGAGCAGATCCTCGATCAGGACCCTGTGCTCGCCTACCGCTTTCTGCTCTACACCAACTCCGCAGCACTGGGTCTGCGAGGCAGCGTGGATTCGCTGCGTCGAGGCCTGGTGATGCTGGGCTACGGCACGCTGCGGCGCTGGCTGACCGACCTGCTGCCTCATAGCAGTACAGCTCCTGACCTGAGGCCTGTGCGCACGACCATGCAACTGCGTGCCATGCTGGCGGACAGGCTGATCCAGGCAGGCGTCAGCCATGAGCTGCAGCGCGAAGTCTATTTGTGCGGTCTGTTCTCTCAATTGGATTTGCTGCTGGGAACCCCTTTGGCCATGGCCTTGCGTCGCCTGCCCCTGTCGGAGCGCATTCTGGACGCCATCCTCGCCCATAGCGGTCCCTATGCCCCCCCCTTGCTCATGGCCATGGCCCTGGAATCCAACGACCCGGCTCCGATACGCCAGCTGCGCGAAGAGCACGGCCTTGAAGGCGAAGAAGTCAACCGCCTGTTGCTGCGCATGTTGAGCGAGCAGCAAGTGAAGGCCTCGCATGAGGCCAGCGCTTGATTCGACCAGGCTCCGGCCTCTGCGACCGATACCTCAACCGCCAAGGCGGTCAATGCCAATCAGCTTGCACAACTCCAATAGCCATGCGCTGCGGGCAGAGCAGATGATGGACTGCAGCCTTGCCCATCATGGGCGCACGTTTGCCATGGGCCCTGACGTGGAAGCCGTGCGGTTTTTATGCAGCTGTCCATGCGGCCCCTTCAGCACACCACGCTGACCGAGCACCATGGCTTGGCACCTGAGCCTGGGCTGTGCTTGTAGCGCAGGATTTCCCGGCTGTCGGGACTCCAGCTTCGCGTACTTGATCTGTTGGAAAACACGTTCTGAGAGCGACTAACACAACCCTGCAAACCGCAGGTTTGCATTGAAGACGAGGCGCGAAGCCGCAGGCAGTACCAAAGTACGACAAGGCAGGCAACGACGCATCAAGGCTTGTGTTAGCGGCTCTTAATGCATTACATGAGGCTGGCCATCGAACATGTGCTCGAACTGCGCCATCCAGGGCTCGGCCAGTGTGCGGATCTGTGCGTCATTGCGCAGGATGCGCTGCATGATGAGGGCCTTTTGCTTGCGCAGCTCCGGTGCCAGCTCCTCTTGCTGGGCCCTGAAGCGCAGTTGCTCGATGAGCAAGGCACAAGTGCCCTCGTAGCGAGCCACACCTTCCCAGTCCTTGCTCTGCGCGGCCTTGAGCATCTTGCTGCTGCTGTCTTCTATGGCCAGATAGAAATCAATCAACGTCAACTCCATATTCATGCCCCTGTGACCGCAGACACGTTGGCAATTTCACGCCATCCGCTTGCCACAGGCTCCACAGCATCCTGGGCAGCCTGCAGAAGGGCAACATCGTTGCGCAGATTGGCCAAGGTGAGCTGGGTGATGCTGTAGTCGTAGATTGCAATCAAGTTCTGAGCAAGCTCGCCGCCTTGCTGCACGTCCACTGCGGCCTTGAGGCCTTCCTCCAGAATCCGCACGGCCTTGCCTATATGCAGGCCTTTCTCGACGACTTCCTCGCGCAGCATGGCCCCTTTGGCTGCATTCAGTGCACTGTTCAAAGAGTCGAAAAGCAGCACGATCAACTGATGCGGGGAAGCCCCTTCCACGACGGAATGGACTCCGACCTGGGTATAGGCATTGGCAGCACGACGATTGAGCGATGTGTACATATTCATGTCCTGTATGCCTTGCTTTTCGGCTGCTGCCTATGGAAATTTAGAGGTTTCGGCTGCTTGAGGATACGCACATCGCGAGCGAGCAGCCCTCACCCTTTGTTCCACTGCGCCACCTGCTGGCTCATGTATGCACTGAGCTTTGAAAGATTGGCCATCTTCGAGTCCAGGCTTGCATATTGGGTCCGCAGACGCTTTTCGAGTGCGACCGCCTGTTCGTTGACCTTTTCCTGGGCCTTGCCATTGCTTTTCTTGAGCTCTTGCAGGCCTTTGTTCTTGAGGTCGATGGTGCCGTCGAACTCCAGCAGTTGCCGGGTGAATTCCTGCATTCGTACAGCCAGTCCCTGTGTTGTCGACTGGCCCTCTACCCCTGCCGCACCAAATAGCTGGCCCAAGGCTTCGGTATTTTTCAGCGCTGCCTCGAACTTGGCCTTGTCGCTCGCCGAGCTACCAAAGCTGAGCTTGCCACCTTTTTCTATCTGCAAGCCCATGTCCGAGAGCCGGCCCAGCGTCGCCCCATCCACGGTTCCGGCCAGAACCGAGCGCAAGCCGTTGGTCATACCCACCGTGGTCGAGTCCCCCTGCAATACGCCGCCCTTTTTGGACTCCGCGTCGTATTTCGTCGAATTCACCATCAAGTCATTGAGGGCGTTGTAGGCGTCCACAAAAGTCTGCAGCTTTTTCTTCAAGGCTTCCGTGTCCGAGCTCACGCTCACGGTAACCGGAGCGCTCGTGATCTGATTGAGCGTCAGGCTCAGCCCAGGCAAGGTTTGCTTGAGCTCATTCGTCGTCGACTCGACGTCAATGCCATTGACAACAGCCTTGGCATTTTGTGCCATCTGAACGGTCGCGCCGCTCGCCGGCGTCCCGTTGAAGGCCAACTGGGACAGGCCAGGGTCGCCACTTGTGGAGACGCTAAAGCCTGCGTCCGCACCCGTCTCGCGCGAACGCAGCACCAGGCGCTCGCCCTGGGCATCCTTGAGCACCGAAGCGACCACACCTGAATTCTGGCCATTGATGCTGGAAACGACGTCTTCCAGCGTGGCAGCTTGTGCAATATTGATGGTCACACTGGTACCACTGCCTGTGAACTGGCTCGCATTCTCGCTCCAGCGTCCCATTGAAATGGTCAGGCTGCCGCCGGCATCGAAGCGCGTGCCTGCATCCATGACGCCGGAAGCCACGGTCTGAGCTCTGGCCAGCTGGCTCACCGTCACTTCTGCTGCACCGGACAGCGCGCCGGTGCCGGTCACGGTTGCTGCAACGGCAGTGCCCGATGAAGCGACACTGCTGACACGCCAGGCATCTGGAGCAGCCAAGGCCTTGGCCGCATCCGATAGCTGAGACATCAATGACTTGAGCTGTCCAAATGTAGATATTTTGGAATCAAGCACGGTGGCTTTTTGCTGCAACGGCTGGAGCGACTGCTTTTGCACCGCCACCAATTGCGTGATCATGCTCTCAACATTCAGGCCACTGCCTATGCCTGCTGCGGTCAATGCCATAGCCAATCCTTTCTAGTCCAAGCTGCACCATGCCCGGCCTCGCATCGCTTTCAGCTCAGCAACGCAAGACCCCCTCCAAAGGCATCCCTCCAGCCTTTTATCGGCAGCACTGTCTTCAACTGAAGAGGGTTTACTGAATCAGCTTGAGCACGGTTTGCGGCTGCTGGTTGGCCTGAGCCACCATGGCTGTGCCGGCTTGCTGCAGTATCTGTGTACGGCTGAGGTTTGCGGTTTCTGCGGCAAAGTCCGCATCCATGATGCGCGAGCGTGCAGCCGTGGTGTTTTCGGCCGCCACCTGCAGATTGGAGATCACGGCTTCAAACCGGTTCTGCGCAGCTCCGAACGTGGCCCGTGTGTTGTTGACCAGGTCCAGCGCTGCATCGATGGCCTCCATGGAAATGCGTGCATCTGCGGCAGAGCTTCCGGCACCCAGCAAACTGCCCAGCCCGCCGTTGAGAGAGGGGGGTGTACCTGCAGTGTTCAGATCCAGCGCGGAGGCTGCACTCAGATCGACGGCGGAAATGGTGATCTGGTTGTCAGGCCCGGTATTCGCCCCGACCTGGAACACCGTCGGCTCGGTACTGTTGAGCAGTTGACGCCCGTTGAAGCTCGTCCCCCCAACGACACGCGCGATCTCCTGGGCCAACTGCTGGAACTCCTTGTTCAGCGAGCTGCGGTCCGTAGAGCCGTTGGTATCGTTCGCAGCCTGAACAGCCAGCTCGCGCATGCGCTGCAAGGTATCGCTGACTTTTCCAAGCGCACCTTCTGCAGTCTGGGCCATGGAAATGCCATCGTTGGCATTACGCATGGCCACGTTCATTCCGCGCACCTGGGCGTTCATGCGCTCGGCAATCGCAAGTCCTGCGGCATCGTCCTTGGCACTGTTCACGCGCAGGCCTGAAGACAGGCGCTGCATCGTCGTGCTCAATGACGCCTGTGACGTGCTGAGATTGCGCTGAGCGTTCAGCGAGACAAGATTGGTGTTGATGATGGATGCCATGGGCAGCTCCTTGTTAGGCATGAACAATGGCCAATCGTTTGGCGACCCAAGTCGCCAAACGCCAGACAGCACGCCAGCATCTCCAGCTTTGCCTATCTGATGCCAATGATTTTGCTCATATGCCCCAACGCCAAAGCGGAAATAAAAGCCGCGAATCGGCGCCATTTCCCACGCGCTATCCATCAAAAAGCCCCGGACCAGGGTCCGGGGCTCCAAAGTTCCAACTTCTCACCTCATCGCTCTTGCTCAGCGCAGCAGGGCCAGCACCCCTTGTGGCAGCTGGTTGGCCTGGGCCACCATGGCCGTACCAGCCTGCTGCAGGATCTGCGTGCGACTGAGGTTGGCCGTTTCTGCCGCGAAGTCTGCGTCCATGATGCGGCTGCGCGCGGCCGCTGTGTTTTCCGACGCAACCTGCAGGTTGGAGACCACTGCCTCGAAACGATTCTGCGTTGCTCCCAACATGGCCCGCTCAGTGTTGACCTTGTCCAGAGCCGCATCCAGGTTACCAATCACCGTACCCAGGGCCGAGGCATCCAAGGCTGCTGCCGTTGCATCGGCCGGGCCGATCGAGGCACCGGTGACCGCCGTGATCGTGGCATCCGTCGACAGATTGGAGGTTGTGACCGTAATCACGTCATTGGTCGTGGTATTGGCGCCCACCTGGAAAGTGATCGCCGTGGCATCGGCACCCAGAATTTTCTTGCCGTTGAAGTCGGCCCCCGAAACGACGCGGCTGATTTCCTTGCCCAGTTCAGCGAACTCCTTGTTCAGCGACACCTGGTCCTTGGCACCGTTGGTTCCATTGCGAGCCTGCACGGCCAGCTCACGCATACGCTGAAGGGCGTCGGTGACCTTGGACAACGCGCCTTCTGCGGTCTGCGCCATGGACACGCCATCGTTGGCATTGCGCACGGCGACATTCATTCCGCGCACCTGCGCATTCATGCGCTCGGCAATCGCCAGACCGGCGGCGTCATCCTTGGCACTGTTGACACGCAGGCCCGAGGACAGGCGTTGCATGGTGGTGCTCAGCGAAGACTGCGAAGTGCTCAGGTTGCGTTGAGCGTTGAGCGATTGCAGATTGGTGTTGATAGTCATGGCCATGGATGACAGCTCCTAGTGAAATCAAGACATCGCCGCCACATTCTCTTTATCCAGCAGAGCAAGCGGCGACCCCACTACCGACCTAGTACCGCTTGCGTTCAAAGGTGAAACGGTGCTTGGCGGGCCCAGGACTCTTGTCCTTGTGCTGAGTTGTTTTTCGGTGTCTGGATTTCAAACTTTAGAGGTGCTGTGATTTTTTCGTTGCCAGATCGCACACCTCGGAAACCGCCATCCCCGTCATGGCCTCAAAAAGTCACCCCGTCCGGGTTGGCACAAAGGTCGGCAGCCGGCAAACCTTCACACCAGCGCTCCCACGCCTGGCGCAGCCCTAGCACCAGCGACTGAGCCACGATGTCGGCCTGCGTGGGCTGCAAGGCCTCCAGTTGCGCCCGCAAGCCCTGGCGTATGGCCTGCAGCTGCGGCAGATGCTCACTCCAGTGCCTGGCTTTGAGCAACAACTGGGGCACATCTGCAGCAACAAACGCCTCAGCCAGCCCAACCCGCTGCAGGATTTCTGCCGACTGCGCACCAGCCAGCAGATCCCCCACCAAGGTCAATGTCGGCACTCCCATCCACAGGGCGTGATTGGTGACCACTCCGCCAGAGAACGGGAAAGTGTCCAGACAAAGGTCTATTTCATGATGGGCCTGCAGGTACTGATCGAAGTCCATATGCGGAGCAAAGCGCACACGTGCCTCGTCCACGCCCTCCTCGCTCAGCCATTCCCTCAAGTCCTTGGACGGGCCTGTGGCAGGACAGCAGCCCAGCACCAGCCGAGAAGCAGGCAGGGCCCGCAGCACCTGGCCCCAGACTGCAATCACCTGACGGTTGATCTTGATATGACGGTTGAACGAGCCAAAGGTCAGATGGCCATTGCACAGGCCCGGCAAAGGCATGACGGGATGCTGATGAAACCCGCCTTCAAACACATAGGCCATGGGAAGACGCATCACCTGCTCCGTGATCTGGGCCTTGAGCTGCGAAGTCTTCAGCATAGGGTTTCCGCACACCAGGTAATCCATGGTTTCCAGCCCGGTGCTCGCTGGATTCCCGATCCATGTCAGTTGCACAGGAGCCGGCTTGATGGCGAACAGGTCCAGCCTGTTCCCCTTGGTGTGGCCGCTGAGATCGATGAGTATGTCTATACCGTCTGCACGCACCAGGTCGGCCAGGGCGCAGACCTCCATGTCACGTATGCCGCGCCACAAGGCAAACATGCGCTGGAACGCCTTGCTCGTATCGTCATACACCTCGTTATTGCAATAAGCCACGCATACGAGATCTTTGCGCTGGGCCAGCTTGCACATGACCGGCAGGAAAAACGTGGCTACGGCATGCCCGCGCAAATCCCCTGAAACGAAACCCACGCGCAGGATCTTGGCCTTGTCCCGGCTATTGCCATGCTCCAGCCTGACCTGGCCTGCATAACGCTGCTTCATGAAGGCCCCGTAATCCCGGCAACTGCGCCCAACGCTCTGTGCCGTGGCGCCTGGAGCATGGAGCAGGGCAAACAAGCGGGCGCTATGGGCGGGCTCGTAGTCGGGATGTTTGAGCAATAAGTCCTGCAGTTGCTGCAGGCGGTGCTCCCCATGGCCCATCTTGTCCCAATAGCCTGCGCGCAGAAACATCAGATTGCGGTCATCAGGGAGACGCGAAAGTCCTCGGGTCAGGGCCTGATCCAGCCCGCCAAAATCCCCTCGCTCCAACAACACCATCGCATACACAAAATGGGCCCGGCCAAAGTCTGGCCTCTCCTGCAACAGGGCTTCGAGCCGTGTCATGGCCTGGTCCCATTTTTTTTGAGCAAACAACAGAAACCCCAACTCGCAGATCAATTCCTGCCGCTCTGGCGCCAGCACCAAGGCCCGACGCAAGCAGACTTCGGCCTCATGCATGCGGCCGCTGTGACTCAGCAAATGGTTCAGGCTCAGCAAGGCCTCCACATGTTCGGGCTGCTCATGCAAGGCCATGCGATAGGCCGTCTCGGCCTGCAGCAGCCAGCCCGACTTGCGCAGCAAATTGCCGCAGACCAGACACAGCTCGGAAGAGAGATGAGGCTCGCGCAGCAGCAACGCCAGAAACTGGGCACATTCATCCTGCCTGCCCGTTTCCTGCAAAGCAGCAGCCAGCCGCAACAGGGCCTTGACATTCGCAGGTTCCAGCAGCAAAGCATTGACGTAACAAGGAAAGCTGCCAGCAACCTGGCCTTGCGCCTTTCGCACATCACCCAGGTACATAAAGGCCTGGGCCCAATGGGGCCTCAGCGCCAGCGCATCCTGCATGGCTTGTTCAGCTTCAGTCCAAAGCTCGAGCTGCCAGCAAACCCCACCCAGATTGAAGTGTGCTTCAGCATCGCTGGGCAACAGCTTCGCAGCCTTTCTGGCGGCCTCCAAGGCAGTCTCCAGCAGACCTTGCGCGTTATCCGCTGCAGCCTTGAATTTCCAGAGCACACCGCTGTTCGGATGAATACACAGCAGTTGAGACGCCAGCAGGCTCAGTTGCCGATGCTCTTTCTCGAAAAAAAGTTGTTGCAGCAAGGCGATTTGTGCGTCGGGCACGCGACAGCCACACATATCCGCCCGGGCCGTGGCTTCGCCTGCAGCGCAAGTGGATTCGCCCAAGGGCCAAAGGGCAGCCTGTTGCTCCAGAAAGCTCGCCGCCTGAGCGCCCTGGACCAGGGCTACCTCTTTTTGCAATTGCTCCAGTGCTATTTCCTGCATGCCATGCGTGCGCGCGACCTCGATCAGCGAACAAGCCATGTCCGACAAGCCTTCACGCAGCAGCGTGTGGATATAGGTGCGCCAGAAAGAAAACTCTCTGGGTCTGGCACCTATCGCAGCTTCAAGATAAGGCAGCGCTTCAGCGCTGCGCAGCATGTATAAGCCCAGCAGCAAACCCATTCCATGCAAGGCTTCTGCATGCTCGGGCTCCAGCTCCAACGCGCGGGCATAGGCCTCGTGGGCAGACTCGAGCTGCCACTGCTCAAGCAGTTGCTGGGCCCGCTGAAACTCATCCAGACCACTTGTAAGACTCATGAGCATTCACCAATCGTGCGGGGGTTTCGAATGACGCTGCCTGTCGATATTCCGCACAGGCTCAATGCTTTTTTACAAAAATGGCATGGCCATTCAGGTTGTGAATGAAAACCGCATTTCTGAACGCCTGTGCAAGCTCCTGCACCAATTGGGAAACACCTTCACAGCCGAAGGTCCCGTAATCATCAAAAACCACCATGCCACTAGGAGACACTCTTGCCCATATCGCCCTGAATGCGTCCTTGGCAGAAGAATAGGTGTCCACATCAATATGTGCGAAGGAAATACATTCAGGAAGCCCGGACAGTGTTTCTTCAGGAAAAATTCCAGCATGGATATGGCATTTCAGATCCATCTTCTCGAATATCTGCATGACCTGATGTTCGCTGGCATCGGCATGCTCCCCCCCCACATACAGCGTGTCAAAGCGATGGTCTGCCTTGGCCACGCCATTAAAGGTATCAAACAAGTGAACCTCCTTGTGAGGGGCGGCGCTGGCCAGGACAGCTGCCGAGCCGCCACGCCATACCCCAACCTCCATAAACGCCCCAGGAACATCAACCATTTGCTTGGCAAAACAATAGAGCTCATAGCAACGATAAATGTCCACCATGGTATTTTCTTTGGCCATGCTGAACACATTCAGAAATAGCTCGTCAGCAAGCCACGGAGAATAGCTTGCGTAGGGTATGACTTGACTATGGGGATAGCCATTTTTCAAAAGACTGAATCTTGTTTCCCTGAGTCGATCAAGAATATCTCTGCGCTCGGATCTGAGAATCTCAATGAACTCTTCTGGATTTCCGGATTTTTTCAAATGCCAGTCAACACTTTCCATGATCACCTCATCAAGAATTCCAGAGCATCCAGATCAAAGGCCGGTACCTGGCAGTTTAGAAAGACATCGCTTCTCTCCGGGAAGTGATTGTCGACAAATATCGAAGATTCATGCACATATTGTGACTTATGGCTTTTATCATCAATGTGTATTATTTTTTCAAAGATCCCTTCATGAATTTTGGCTCTATGTAATTCAGCCAAGACATCTCCTTCATGCCTTGTAATTAAAATTATCTTTTTCCCTTTGGATATTTCTTGATAAACAAAGGCCATGGCGATGGGAACAGCGGACCCAGCAATCACCAGCGTATCGTCAAGATCCATAAACACTGTGTGATATTCATGGTCCAGCAGCGCCTTGGTCGAGATACGCCTGTCCACAGCCTTGATGCATGGCATGGGCATGGCTGAAACACTGCGCCCCAAGTAATCATGCAATGCCATCAATGGCAAGTTCACGCCCCTGGCTCTCTGGGCCACCATGGTTCCGCTCACCCGGCATGAAAACTCCAGCAACTTCCAGCAGCCGCCTGCATCCTGCTTGACCTGGAAAAACCATGGACCTCTCAGATTCACCTGCCGATTGATATCTGCAGCAATGCTTTCTATCTCCTCTTCCTGAGACAGAAATCTACTGTGCATGGAAATACCAGCCTTGACTCTTTCCCGGGTTCTTGCCGAGCACCACTTCAGTATCCCCTCTCGGTCGGTAAAGCAGTCCACGGTCAGTTCTTTCCCAGGCAAATTCTCCATCCAGACTGGATTTTCCACTGTGAGCTCACAAAGTCTTGCCTCTCGCAGGCTGTGAACGAGCTGAACATTTTGTCCACCCTGGCCTCGATCAGGCTTTATGATGGCGGGCCACTGGTCTATCTCTTCAAGGGTTGAAAAAAATCGAGGTGCCCATGCATGGGCTGAAAATTTTTTGTAGGTTGCGGACTTACTCCTCGCAATCGCCGTGGTTTGAGGATCACCATTAACCAGATAAAATCCCATGAATGGTGCCCTGACTGAAAGATGCTCAATCACGGAATCATGGGTTGCAAACACCAGATCTATTTCCCGCTCTGAAATTATTTTGCTGAATGCAGCATCGAAATTTTCAGCGTTTATATTCGGAACAGACCCAATATAGTTGTCAAAGACATAGCGGCCATGATCCTCAACGGAAGATGCTCCAAAGACCTCCGCATGGACAGAGTATCTCAAGGCATCAAATATCTCCATGGCATTCTCTGCGCCACATGGAAAAACAAGTATTTTCAATCTTTTATGGATTGATGACATGGGCAATTCTCTCCATATCTTCACTCGTATAACGCTGATCAAGAGGAATCGGCAGAAGATTCTTGGACAAGCCAGCTTCCACAGAAGTTTGCCCGACTCTGCACAGTACATCGCTCCAGTAAGTGGGAAGAAACACTCTTTCTTCCATTAACTTCTGGCGCAGCCTATCGTCTTCCATGAGAAATGGATAACATAGCGGCCCATTCGCAGAGACGGGTAGATCGAGTAGATTATTTGCCCCCAGCAGCCTATGTAGAGTCAAGTAATTTTCACTTCTTGCTGCACAAACTCTCTCATGATCAATGGAGGCCAGAATTTTATGCGTCATTTTTGACATGGACTTGATACCTACATCACTCAGAGCTGATTCTGAATTTTTGTATGCCTCATAGCCTGCCTCAGGTTCAGCGCAAAGTCGCAATAACAAGTGGCTCATGCTTTGCATCTCCAAGCCTGTCTCAAAACTCAACCTCTCCATTGTCATCTGAGTATATAGAAGCCCTCCATCAGGAACACCAAAGAACTTCCTGGGGGAATATATTGCGGCCTGACATTCAGGAGGTTTTTCAAACCATGCCTGGGCAAAATCCAAAATGACATGCTTAGGAGATATTTTTGATAACAACTGTCTCACATTCCCCATGCACAATCCGAAATAATTCACATAATAAAAAAAATCATTTTCACCAAGACAGACATCCTCTAAAACCTCGAAGCCCGATCCAATGGAATAGAATTCCATCCTCACTCCAGCCCGATGAATGGATTTCAAAAGAGAGCCGCATATGTAATGAGGTAACCACAACCGGCTAGGCTGCAACCTCTCCAGCAATGCGAGCAAGGCAGATCGCGCCGATTGATAGGCATAGAAATTCTGCTGAAAATAGTATCCAGCAGGAGCCATCTCCAACTCAAAGTAGCCACCAATGGCTCTCTTCCCCGGACTCATACCTTCAGCATCTCCACGACTTTCGAGGGGTGATTGAACATCAGCACATCTAGAATAGACAGCCCAGGGAAGAAATCACTCCCTGTTTGAGCGTAAACTTCATAAGGTTTTTCCAAAAAATTCAAAAGAATACCTGCATCCGAAAATACCTTAAAAGAGTAAAGACCCCTGCCACCGGGCAAGTTGATATATTGACAGGCTTTTTCTTGCCTACATATATCCAGAATTCTTGCCTCTCCCTTGAGATGCTGGTTTTTGTATTCACTCGCACTTAAACAAAAGATCTTTTCCAAAGACAGATAATTGGATACCTTGAGAACGCTTTTTTTTGCAATATTGGCTATATTTTCAGATTTCTCCTGAAAAACCTCCTCAACCAGAGCAATCACTTCACGGCAATAAGGCGCACGCCTATAAGCTTGTTTCAACTGGGAAAGAATTTTTATCTTCCAGCCATCTGCATCATGAATCTTTGTTTCATTTATCTTCACAAATGAACTGGCACGCATGACTGGCACGGTTATGTATTTTGCACGATCGTTCATCAAAATACGATTTCTATTGATCCATCCATTCTTGATGTAATTGACGTCATCAAGAAAGATAAATTTTTCAACAGAGCTCAATAACTGGAAATATCCTATATAAGGAAAAAAATAAGGCTGCATGATTGCAATCCTCATCAGGCAGCCTCATGAATCTTTTGAACCACATAGGAAACATGCTCGGCATTCAGACCAGGATGCATGGGCAGACATATTATTTTCTCTGCTGCAGCAGTGGCAGCCGGCAGCTGAGATCGGTCTGCTGTGGGCAGACCTCGATACATGGGAAAGTCGCTAATAAGCGGGTAGAAGTAGCGCCGTCCATAGATATGGCTTGCCCTGAGATGATCGTATAGCTGGTCACGGCTGATCGGATATTCGGTCTCAACCATGACTGGGAAGTAGGCATGATTTGATAATCCACCGACTGGGTAGGGAAGACAGGAAATGCCCCTGATAGCGCTCAGCTTCTGTCGGTAGAGAATATCTATTCTTCTGCGCTTCTCTATGACCTCATCAATGCGCTTGAGCTGCAAAAGTCCCATGGCAGCATTGATTTCACTCATCTTCCCGTTGATTCCTGACGCAACCACGGTTGTTTCATTGATGAAGCCAAAGTTCTTCAAGTGATCTATGCGCTGCTTGGTTTTTGCGTCAGGGCAAACAATTGCTCCACCTTCAAAGGTGTTGAAAACCTTGGTCGCATGGAAGCTCAAAACGGACAGGTCTCCATGGCGCAAGATGCTGCCCTGCTCATCCTTGACGCCAAATGCATGAGCGGCATCGTAGATAACGCGCAGGTTGTAGTTATCTGCTATTTTTTGTATTGCGTCGACATCACAAGGCCGGCCATAGCAGTGCACCGGCATGATTGCCGTGGTTCTCGGGGTAATTGCGGCCTCTATGCTTTGCGGATTCAGATTGAGCGAAGCCGGGTCCACGTCCACAAAAACAGGCGTGATGTCGTTCCACAGCAGGGAGTGTGCTGTGGCCACAAAGGAGTACGGGGTGGTGATCACCTCACCTACGATTCTCAAGGCCTTGAGCGCAAGCACCAGCCCCAGCGTTCCATTCGAGACCAGGGCCAGATGATTCACTCCGAGGTACTCGCACAGCGCCTGCTCAAGCTGCTGATGAAAGGTTCCGCCGTTGGTGAGAACCTTGCTGCTCCATATTTTTTCGAGATAGTCCACGAACTCGCCCAAGGGAGGCAGTTCCGGCTGAGTCACATGAATGGGCTCAGCCGCAGAGCAAGGCGCTGTTTCCATCTCGAGCATGGATGGGGGGAGATAGCCGCCCTCAAACACTTGGTGAAAAGCAAGAGGTTCAGACGTTAAAGCCCGTGTCATATGGAATCCTCCTCAAGGCCAGATTGCAGCGGCCCCAGACCTAGGTCCAGGCCCGCGTTCAAGCGGCTTTTTTTGCCATCCAGCCAGTTCAGCCACATGAGGCGATAGGCCTTCTCCACCTCTTTCACCCTCGCTGCATGGTCCATCCAGGGACTGGCCTGCATTTGCGCCCGGCAGTGCAGGCGCTGCAACTGCAGGCGTTCGGGGTCATTCATGAGCTCCAGGGCCGCCTGCACATAGGCATCCTCATTCTTGGCAACAATGCCGCCGGCCCCCAGGCTTTGCAGTGTTCTTGCGGTGCAGGCCTCGACGCCGCGCTCGGCATCGAGACAGACAATGGACAGGCCCATCCACAGCGCATGCAAGCTTGTGGTTCCGCCTGAAACTGGCGCAGTATCCAGAGCCACGTCAGCGATATGGCCGGTTTCCATGAATCGATTCAGAGACTGCTGGTGCAGCACCGAAACCCGGTCCAGCGGCATGCCCGCAGCCTGCACCCTGGGCTGCATGTGGGCCTGTGCGGCATCGCCGCTTTGCTCCTTGACCATGATGATGAGACGCGCATCCTGCCTCTCGTTCAAGACACGCGCCCAGAGCCTGAGCATGTCGTCCGTGATCTTGGCCGAGCTGTTGAGAGAGATCAGCGTGGGATAGCCGTTGTCAAGCATCGGGGGCTGCTCGCACAGCGGCGCATAATCGGGCGGTACATAGCTGGCGCTGCAGGACAGCTGAAACAATGACTCGGCGTAATACGCTGCATGGCTGGCAGGCGCAATGCTCTCGTCCACAAGCCGGTAATCCATGGCCTTCATGCCCAAAGTCGGCAGGTAGCCTATCCAGGTCACCTGCACCGGAGCCGCACGCCGCGCAAAAACCCCCAACCTGTTGCCTTGCGTATAGCCGGACAAGTCAACCAGTACGTCAATGCCATCGGAGCGGATCCGCTGCAGCAGCTCCTCCTCAGTCAAGTCGCCGACCTCGTGCCAGAAAGGCACCAGGCCTCGCATGCGCTCGGTGAAGTGGTCCGGTTGACCGCTGGAGTAAACATGGACCTCCACGTTTTGCGGATCGTGATGCTCCAGCACGGGCTGCATGAAAAACGCCACTGAGTGCTGGCGAAAATCCGCGGTGACATACCCAATCCTGAGACGCTTTCCCGGACTGCGGTCACGCACGACCAGGGGCTTGGCCTGCCGCGTAAGCGGATCGGCAAAGCGTCGCCCCCAGTCCCGTGCAACCGCCAGGGCCTTGACCGGGTCGCTGCTGATATGCGCATGGATATAGGCTCGCGTCATCCAGTGCGCGCTATCGCCCTTCTTGCTGCGCACGGCCTCGTCGATCAGCTCACAAGCACGCTGACGCTGACCGATGCAGAAGTAAGCCATGGCCAGAAGCCGCTGGGCATCCGGCATTCGGGGCTCGATCTGCAAGGCGGCCTGCAAGGCTTCCATGGCCTGGGGCCAGATGCTCATGCGCACATAGACAAACCCTATGTGCATCCAGACCTGGGCGTTGTGCGGATCCTGGGCAAGCAGTTGCGCCAGATCACCAAGAGCTTCCAGGAACTGCATGCGTTCGACCATCTGACGTATGCGAGCCAGCTCCCTGACCATATCCAGCCGCTTGGCAGCCGGTTCCGAAAGAACAAAAGACATTGGGACAGACCTCGGCAATGCCGCCTGGCCAGTTTGCACGGGCAGCCAGGCAGCCAAAGTGAATGCAGGTTGGACTGTGCGCCTCCAGCATTCAGGCGATCTCGGGGAAAGAGTGC
Organism: Comamonas composti DSM 21721; assembly: GCF_000429845.1. Lineage (GTDB taxonomy): Bacteria > Pseudomonadota > Gammaproteobacteria > Burkholderiales > Burkholderiaceae_C > Comamonas > Comamonas composti. Next base: position 64,572 of record NZ_AUCQ01000017.1, on the reverse strand, counting down.
CTTTGTGCAGGCTGAATCAAACATGCCTTCACCGCCCTTTTCAGCCCTTGCAAGGGCGCCGAATGTCGCGTCATCCAGTGGCTTTCGGCCTGCGCAGGCACTCGAAGCGCATCGCCGGCTTGCATTGCTTGCCAGCTCTCCTGGTATTGGCCGTGCAACGCGCCTTGCGCTCGGTCATCGGCAGCCGGTCGCCTGAAAGCCGGGTTGGGAGCGACGCTGAATCAGCCTGCGTGGTGCAGGATGGAGAGCAAGACTGGGAACGATGCACGCACGCACTTGTGCCGCGCTGCTTCAGGCGATTTTCAGCACGCCCAAGCGGCTCGCGCCTCATCAATTCCGGGCCTGCCAGGCCGCCGCCAGACGGCAGCTAAGAGCGTGCTCACGATCTCTACGCAGGCGCGCCGCAAGGAGATCGTGAACACGCTAAGACCCAATGCAAAAACTGGATTGTCTTTACAAGTCTCTTCTGGCCTTTATCCTCAAAAGGCTTCGCCAGAATCCATTCCCATGCTTGTCATCATTGGTTATGTCGTCGCCTTCGGCTGCATCTTCGGCATGTACGTGTTGCATGGCGGAAATGTCAGTGTCATCGTCAAGGCCCTGCCGTTCGAGATGGTCACCATCGGCGGAGGGGCCTTGGGGGCCTTTATCGTCTGCAATCCACCCAAGGTGCTCAAAGCCACGGTCAAGGCCATCCCCTCCGTGATGAAGAGCTCGCGCCACACCAAGGAGCGATTCATGGAGCTCATGGCCTTGCTTTACGAGCTCTTGCAGAAGGCTCGCAAGGAAGGCCTGATGTCCATAGAGGGCGATGTGGAAGCCCCAGCAGAATCCCCGATCTTCAGCAACTACCCCGAACTCATGGCCGACCCGCACGTGATCGAGTTCCTGACCGATTATTTGCGGATGATGGTCTCCGGCAACCTCAACTCGCATGAAATCGAAGCCTTGATGGACAGCGAGATCGAAGCTCACCATGCAGAGGCCCACGGACCGGTGAATGCGCTCAACCGGCTCGCAGGTGCACTCCCTGCCTTCGGCATCATTGCAGCCGTTCTGGGCGTGGTGAACACCATGGGCTCGGTCGGCCAGCCGCCATCGGTACTTGGCGGCATGATTGCCTCGGCCCTGGTCGGCACCTTCCTGGGCATCCTGCTGGCCTATGCGCTGGTTGAACCCATGGCCGGCCTGGTGGAGCAGCGCTCCCAGGATGCGGCCAAGGAACTGCAGTGCATCAAAGCCACGCTGCTCGCCAGCATGCAGGGCTACAACCCGGCAACGGCCATTGAATTCGGCCGCAAGGTTTTGTTCTCCACCGAGCGCCCAGGCTTTCTGGAGCTTGAAGCCCACGTCAAGAGCAAGAAGTAAGCCGTACCGCCATGGCCGAGAAAAAGCTCCAGCCCATCATCATCAAGCGCGTCAAGAGGCAAGCCCATGCGCATCATGGCGGCGCCTGGAAGATCGCCTATGCGGATTTCGTGACCGCGATGATGGCCTTCTTTCTGCTGATGTGGCTGCTGGGCTCGACCGCCAAGGGCGAGCTGCAGGGCATTGCCGCCTATTTTTCCTCACCGCTCAAGGTCGCCATGGCCGGAGGCGACGGCTCGGGAAACAGCTCCAGCATCATCCCCGGCGGAGGCAATGATTTGTCCAAGGTCCACGGCCAGGTGCGTCGCTCCGAGTCGGCCGAGAACTCGAACCGTCGCAACAGCCAGGATGCAGGCCGCACCGAACAGGCCATACAGGACGCCAGCCGCATCCACGCGCTCAAGAACAAGGTCGAAACCCTGATCAACAGCAACGCGCGCCTTCATGAATTTCGCTCGCAGATTCATACCGAGATGACCCCCGACGGCTTGCAGATCCAGATCGTGGACGACCAAAACCGTCCCATGTTCGACAGTGGAAGCGCCGAGCTCAAGCCCTATATGCGTGAAATCCTGCGCGAGGTCGGCAACGCTCTGGCGGGGGCAGAAAACCGCATCAGTCTCTCGGGCCACACCGATGCAGCGCCTTATGGAAATGCCGATCGTGGCTACAGCAACTGGGAGCTTTCGGCCGACAGGGCGAACGCGTCACGCCGCGAACTCGTGGCCGCAGGCATGCCTTTGAAGCAGTTGGCCCGTATCGTCGGGCTTGCCGACAGCGACTTGCTGCATCCTGCCGAGCCACGTGCCGCCCAGAATCGCCGCATCACGATTACGGTTCTGACCCTGGAGGCCGAAAAACGCCTGCTGGGCAAGCCTGAAGCAGCCCCCGATCCAAGCAGTACGCCCGCCGCGACCGACGACAAGTTTGTAACAGAGCTTGGGTTGCTCACCGAATCCACCGAAAACCTGGAAAACTCCCGCGCATCGCCTTAACAGCTTGCACTTGTTATCAGCGTTTCCTCATCTTCCGACTGAAAGGGCCTGACGTGGCTAATGCCCTGCGTTTTTTGATCGTTGACGACTTCTCCACCATGCGCCGCATTGTGCGCAACCTGCTCAAGGAGAGCGGGTACACCGAGGCCGATGAAGCCGAGGACGGCGTTGCTGCGCTGCACAAGCTGCGCAACAGCAAGTTCGACTTCGTGGTCACGGACATCAACATGCCCAATATGAACGGCTTTCAACTGCTCACGGAAATCAAGCAGGATGACAAGCTCAGGCATCTGCCTGTACTCATGGTCACGGCCGAAGCCCGCAAGGAGGACATCGTGGCAGCAGCACAGGGAGGGGCTGCAGGCTACATCGTCAAGCCATTCACCAAGGCCACTCTTGAAGAGAAGGTCAATCTCATCCTCAAGAAGCTCAGCATGTAAATCATGAACAGCCAGGATGTCCCCGATAGCGTCCACAACAAAATCGGTGTTCTGACGCGCCAACTGCACGACTCGCTCAACGAGCTCGGCTATGCAAGCCGCCTGCGCGGCAGCATGGATGAACTACCCGACGCCCAAAACCGCTTGTCCTATATCGCACGCCTCACGGGCGCCGCTGCCGAGAAGGTCCTGGGCAGCGTGGAACAGGCCAAAACCCACCAGGATCTGCTGGCCGAACGCGTACGCAACATGCGTGCCGAGCTGGTCCAGGATCCCGTCGCGGCCGTGGCCAAGGGCCGGTTCATGAACTTCCTGCAGGAAGTAGAGGAAAGCACCGGCCAGGCGGACGAGCATCTGACCGAGATCATGATGGCCCAGGACTTCCACGATCTCACGGGCCAGGTCATCGCGCGCGTCGTGGCCTTGACCGCCGATCTCGAGGCTCAGCTTGTGGAGCTGCTGATACAGACCTCGCCCCATCCTCCAGCCCTGAGCAGCGCACAGGAAAAGCCGGCGCAGCAGCTGGCGGGCCCCGTGGTCGATCCGCAGGGCACACCTGATGTGGTGACCTCCCAATCCCAGGTGGACGATCTGCTGGCCAGCCTGGGCTTTTGAGGCCTCGGACAAACCCCGAGACTCTGGCGCGTCGGGCGAGGTTTAGACCTACGTACAAAGTCATGCCGCCAGGCCTAGACTGGGCATATCCGGAAACCTTGTTACTGCACGGCGCTGCAGCTGCCGCTTTGTTCCGGATCCGCCTTTTCCAGCGGCAACTGCCCGCCCTGACTGACATGCACAGGAGGTCGGCCATGCATGCACTCATTGCTCGGTCACATAAAGCTTCCACGGAACACCACCGCACGCGCGCCCGAGGTCTTCTGCTGATTCTCACGCTGGGTAGCCTGGCCGCTGCAGGCATTGTTCTGCCCCTGATCTGGGATGTGCTGGGTCTGATCAACAGCCTGCCCAAGATGCAATGGCTGCAATCCGCCTTAAGGGGCATGCCCGTGGCAAGCTGGCTTTTGATGTTTGCCTGGGGACTGGCCGTTCCGCTGGCTCTGCTTTACGCGCTCTACCATCCTCACCCGCATGGCTGGCGCAATGGTCTTGTGGTTGCAGCCGCGATGTGGCTGGCCGTGACCTGGTATGTACACATGCCGGACCCCGGCCAATGCCTGGCCCTGTACTCTGGCGCGGATACGGCCTGCTCGCTGCTGCGCTGGGGCTTCAGCCTGAGCCTGGGCATGGCGACTGCAGCCTATCTCTTTCTGGTCTTCATGCTGGTGCTGTCGGTTCTCGGCCTGCTGACCGAAGAGCTGGCTCCCGAGCATGTGGCGCGCGAATAAGCACGGCGCATGCCCATGCCCCGCTCCACAAGGTGCATGGGCTGGTCTCTCCTGCTTACACTGGCGCGATGAACGACACGACAACCGATGACGAACTGCGCGGCCTGCTCACGCAATGTCGCACCCTGGCCGTGGTAGGCCTGTCCCCCCAGGCCGAGCGCCCCAGCCACAAGGCTTCAAGCTACATGCAGCAGCATGGCTACCGCATCATTCCCGTGAACCCCGTGGTTGCACGCGAAGGCGGACAGATTCTGGGAGAGCCGGCCTATGCCAGCGTGACCGAAGCTGCTGCGGCTCTGGCAGCCCAGGGAACAAAGATCGACATGGTGGACTGCTTTCGCAAAAGCCAGGACATCCCGCCGATTGCCGACGAGGCCATCGCCATAGGCGCACATTGCCTCTGGCTGCAGCAGGAGATCTTCAACGAGGCAGCCGTGCAAAAGGCCAGAGCCGCAGGCCTGGTTGCGGTAGAGGATCGCTGCGTCAAGATCGAGCACCAGCGCCTGCTCTGCAGCTGATCGGTCCGCAGCCCAAAGGGCTGCGGCCTGGTATTGGCGTGGACCAAGGCCCGGAACAATGCGGCACAGGTTGCCTGTGTCCGTCCGGAGTCTGCATCAGCCCACGCCAGCCATCATGCCGGACTTTTGTGACAGTTCCATGAGCCATCTCCATGGCGATGGAAATGCAGACCGCGCTCAACTCGCAAAAAACTGGATCACCACGGCATTGGCCAGGTCCACAAAAAAGCCGCAGACCAGGGGCACGACGATGAAGGCCTTGTGTGCGGCGCCATGCTGGCGCGTGACCGCCGTCATGTTGGCCACGGCCGTGGCCGTCGAGCCCAGGGCGATACCGCCAAAGCCCGCCGAAATCACCGCAGCTTCATAGTCCCGCCCGGTGAGCGGGAACACCACGAACAACGTATAGCCTGCAGCCAGCAGAATCTGCAGCGCCAGAACCGCCAGCACAAAGCCCATGACGCCTTGCAGCACCCATAGCTGCAGGCCCATGAGGGCCATGGTCAGAAACATGCTCAGACACAGGTCGGAGATCAGCGCCAGCCCGCCGCGCATGCTGCTCCAGTGCTCGCCGGCCAGACTGCCCTCCTTGCGGCTCACCATCCATTGCCCCACCGTATTGCGCAGCACGATGCCGGCCAGAAGACAGCCCACGAATTCGGGCAGTTGCAGGCCCGTGCCCAGCAGCCAGGAGTTCAGGCCGCTGCCCAGCATCAAGGCCAGGTTCAGCCACAGCCAGGCCCTGAGCACGCCGAAATAGTCCAGAGAGACCGTCGTCTGCACGGCCGCCACGCCCACATCCAGGGGGAGCGCCGCGCTGCCGCGCACATCGTGGCGGCGCATCAGAAAGCTGGCCATGGGCCCGCCGATCACGCAGGCCGCGACCAGGCCCACCATGTTGCTGGCCATGCCCAGCTCCACGGCCTGGGCGATGCCCAGCTTGTTCACGAAGTGCGGGCCCCAGGCCAGCGTGGTGCCGACACCACCGGTCAGGGAGATGGAGCCCGTCATCAGACCGGCCCTCGCATCCAGGCCGAAGAGTCGGGCCACGCTCATGCCCAGCAAGTTCTGCAGCACGATGAACAGGGCCGCGAGCACCAGCAACACCAGCAGGGGCTTGCCGCCTGCGCGCAGGCTGCGGATATCGGAATTCAACCCTATGGCGCTGAAGAAATACAGCAGCAAGACATTGCGCATCTCGAGGTCGAACTCGATGCGCACATCGGCCAGGCCGTAGATCAGGCCCACCAGGCCCGCGCAAAAGACGCCGCCCAGCACCGGCTCGGGAATGCTGTAGCGGCGCAGCACCGCAAAATGCTGCGCCATATGCCGGCCGATGAAAAACAGCACGATGGCCAGCGTAAAGCTCTGCAATGCAGGAACCGACAGAGTCCATCCCATGGCTCCCCCTTTTTGTTGTTCGCAAAAGGAAGGGATTGTGCCCAAGCCCCGGGGCTTGCGACCTGTCGCGGCCAGCCGCTTACGGGCGGCGCGAAAACAGCCGCTGATAACGTGCAGGCAGGTCCTGCATGCGCATCATGATGGGGAGATCGGCGGTGTTGAAATCGCTGTCCCAGGCCGGCGCCCCCAGCACTTTGGCGCCCGTGCGCAGATAGCCCTGGATCAGGGCCGGCGGCTCCACAGAGGCCTCGCCGGCGCTCACATGGGCCAGTTGCTCGGGCAGTGCCACGCGTGGCGTGACCAGGAGCTCCGGGGCGGCCAGATGGGTCTGACGCAGTTGCTGCCACACGCGTGCCGGGCCTTCGCCATGGGCCAGGCCCGGGTACTGCATGGGGATGCTGGCACAGCCCACCATGGCATCGAGGCGGTTGCGCTGCATGAACTCGGCCAGTGCGCCCCACAGGGCCAGGATCACGCCGCCCTGGCGGTGCGAGGCATGAACGCAGCTGCGCCCCAGCTCCACCATGCGCGGACGCCAGGCCTGCAGTGCGGCGAGATCGAACTCCTGATCGCTGTAGAGGCCGCCGGCGCGCTGCGCCTGGGCAGGTGTCAGCAGCCGGTAGGTGCCTATGACCACGCCCCGCTGTGCATCGCAGACCATGAGGTGCTCGCAGAAGTCGTCGAATGCATCGATGTCATGCCCGGGCAGCGAGGTCTGCAGCCTGGCGCCCATCTCCCCCGCAAAAACCGCATGCCGCAGGCGCTGCACCTGGCGCACTTCATCCAGATGCCGCGCCCAGCGGACTTCCAGCCTGGAGGGCGAAGCCCCGGCCCCGGCAGGAGAAATCAGTGGAGCGTAAGAGGATTTAGCGGGCTCGGGTATTTGGCTGCCAAGAAGTGTATGCGCGTCCATAGACCTGTTCTCCCTCTTTGTGGTGAGCACAGCCCGCAGCCTTTGCCACTTGCCTGCACCCAGGCATTTTGCAAAGCAAAAATGAAATATGGACGACGGTTACGTAACAGTTCTGTGTCAGCCCCAAAGGCCGATGGGCCTTGCAGCATCGGGCGGAAAGACCGTCAGCAAGGAACGCCATACCCAAGACGCAGCGACAAAGCCCGCGCCTGGGCCTGCAGTTTTTGCGCGGTCTGCCCTTGCGGGCTCACGTCGAGCGTGACCGAAGGGCCTATGGCAGCCAGCGCGAGCACCAGATGGCCGAAGCCGTCGAAAACCGGAGCCGCCAGCGCGCTGATGCCGGACAGAAGCTGGTTTTCCACATGGCTCAGATGCTGCGCGCGTATGACCTGCAGCTCATGCGCGAAGGCGCTCTCCTCCAGGCTGTAGCCCTCGGCCTGCAGCAGCGGCGCGATGCGCGCGGCGGGCCCGAAGGCCGCGAAGATCTTGCCCGTGGCCGTATGCCGCAGCGAGGCCGGCGTGCCATGGCGCATGGCCACATAGACATGGGTCGGGCCTTCCTCGACCCGAATGATGACCGGCCCCTGCGGGCTCCAGATCGCGGCCGAGACCGTATAGCCCAGCTCCTGGGCCAGGTCCGGCAGGTCGGCCACCGCCAGGCGCACGGGATCGGCCTGCTGCAGGCTGATCAGGCCCAGCTGTATCGCCAGCGGCCCCAGGCCGTAATGGCCGCTGGCCCGGTCCTGCTCCATGAGGCCCAGCTTGCAAAAGCTCACCAGATAGGGATGGGCCTTGGCCGGGCTCATGGCGGCCTCGCGCGCCAGGTCCTTCAAGGCCATGCGCCGACCCGTGCGCGCCAGCACCTTGAGCAGCTGGCCGCCGACCTCCACGCTCTGGATGCCGCGCGGCGCACGCACGGGCTCGTCTTCACAAACCAGGAGTGGGCCGGCAGCCAGACCGGCGGCAGAAGCGGAAGCGGATGTCTCGGGCATGGGCGCATTGTGAGCCCAGGCCTTGCACCCTTGCTCACTCCGGGTTTTTCACTATGTCAAATTGATTGTTTATTGTTGAATTTCTATCTAGCATTCAGAAATTCAACAAAAGCGAATTCATTCGTTTAAATCAAAGGACTCACCCCGATGAGCACCAAGACCTTCGCCTCTGCGGCCGATCTTGAGGTCAAGAAAGTCAGCTTCGAGCAGCTCTCGCCCCATGCCTGGGCCTATACCGCCGAGGGCGACCCCAACACCGGCATCGTCATCGGCGATGACGCGGTCATGGTCATAGACACCCAGGCCACGCCCGTCATGGCCGAGGACGTGATACGCCGCATACGCGAGGTCACGGACAAGCCCATCAAGTACGTGACCCTGTCCCACTACCACGCGGTGCGCGTGCTCGGCGCGTCAGCCTATGGCGCCGAGCACATCATTGCGAGCCAGGACACCTACGAGCTCATCGTGGAGCGCGGCGAGCAGGACAAGGCCAGCGAGATAGGCCGCTTTCCGCGCCTCTTCCAGAACGTGGAGAGCGTGCCCGAGGGCATGACCTGGCCGACCCTGACCTTCACGGGCAAGATGACGCTGTGGCTGGGCAAGCTGGAGGTGCAGCTCCTGCAACTGGGTCGCGGCCACACCAAGGGCGATACCGTGGTCTGGCTGCCCGGGGAAAAGGTCTTGTTCAGCGGCGATCTCGTGGAGTTCGACGCCACGCCCTATGCGGGCGACGCCTACTTCCAGGACTGGCCCCGCACCCTGGATGCGATTGCCGCCCTCCAGCCCGAAAAGCTGGTTCCCGGGCGCGGCGCGGCCCTGCAGACACCGGCCGCTGTGCAGGCCGGTCTTGCAGGCACGCGCGCCTTCATCAGCGATCTCTGGGCCGAGGTCAAGGCCGGGGCCGATGCCAGGCAGGACCTGCGCAAGGTCTACGAAGCGGCCTTTGCCAGGCTCCAGCCCAAGTACGGCCACTGGGTGATCTTCAACCACTGCATGCCGTTCGATGTGACCCGCGCCTACGACGAGGCCAGCGGCCATGCCGACCCGCGCATCTGGACGGCCGAACGGGACCGGGAGATGTGGATGGCACTGGAGGGCTGAGCAGATACAAGCGTCCGGGTCTTGCCGGTTTTAGGCGCTGCGCTCCCTGCCCTGCTCTCTCGTCCCTTTGGGGAAGCGCTGGCGCAAAAGGTGGTCCGGCTTTTTCTGGAGTGGCAAGCCGTCAAGGTGATTTGAAAAATAAAGGAGCTGCTTGCGCCTGCTGCTCCTTGGTTTCAGCATGAAAAGCACTTGAAATCTTTATTCATCAAGCGGTAGCAGCTATTAAAAAAGAGGTTCACCAGCCATGTCCACCCCCGCGATTCCCCTGCAGGCGCTGCGTGGCAGCGGTGCCGAGATACAGGCGCTGGAGATTCCCTACCGCCGCCATGCGGACCAGGATCTGGCCGCACCCGCAAGCCATGCCGTGGTCATCGTGGGAGCCGGGCCCGTGGGGCTGACGCTGGCCATAGACCTGGCCCAGCGCGGCCAGCGCGTGCTGCTGCTGGACAACGACGGCAAGCTCTCCATGGGTTCGCGCGCCATCTGCTTTTCCAAGCGCACGCTGGAGATCTGGGACCGCCTGGGCGTGGGCCAGGCCATGGTGGACAAGGGCGTGTCCTGGAACCTGGGCAAGGTCTTCTTCAAGGACCAGGCCCTCTACCAGTTCGACCTGCTGCCCGAGCCCGGCCACGAGCGCCCGGCCTTCATCAACCTGCAGCAGTACTACGCCGAGGCCTGCCTGGTCGAGCGCGCGCTGCAGTTGCCGCTGATCGAGCTGCGCTGGCACAACAAGGTCGTGGGGCTGGCGCCGCATGAAGACGGCGCCCAGCTCACGGTGGAGACGCCCGAGGGCCGCTACCGCATCGACGCCCAGTGGGTGCTGGCCTGCGACGGCTCGCGCTCGGGCCTGCGCTCCATGCTGGGCCAGGAAAGCCATGGCCGCATCTTTCGCGACCGCTTTCTGATCGCCGACGTGAAGATGCGGGCCGGCTTTCCCAGCGAGCGCTGGTTCTGGTTCGACCCGCCCTTTCACCCGGGCCAGAGCGTGCTGCTGCACCGCCAGGCCGATGATGTCTGGCGCATCGACTTCCAGCTGGGCTGGGACGCCGACCCCGAGACCGAGAAAAGGCCAGAGAACATCCTCCCGCGCATACGCGCCCTGCTGGGCCGCGAGGTGGATTTCTCGCTGGAATGGGCCAGCGTCTACACCTTTGCCTGCCTGCGCATGGAGCGCTTCGTACACGGCCGCGTGGTGTTTGCGGGCGACAGCGCGCACGGCGTCTCGCCGTTCGGCGCACGCGGCGCCAACAGCGGCGTGCAGGATACGGAAAACCTGGCCTGGAAGCTGGACCGCGTGCTGCGCGGCCAGGCCGGCGCCGGCCTCGTGCAGACCTATGGCGCGGAGCGCGAATACGCGGCCGACGAGAACATCAAGAACTCCACGCGCGCCACCGACTTCATCACGCCCAAGAGCGAGATCAGCCTGCTGTTTCGCAACGCCGTGCTGGGCCTGGCGCGCGAGCATGGCTTTGCGCGCCAGATCGTCAACAGCGGCCGCCTGTCCGTGCCCGCCACGCTGCACGGCTCCGCGCTCAACACGCCCGACGGCGAACCTTTCCAGGGCCGTCAGGTGCCGGGCGCCGTGCTCAGCGATGCACCCATGCAGGACGGCCAGGGCCATGCCGTCTGGCTGCTGCGCGCGCTGGGGCCGGACTTCAGCCTGCTGCACTTCGGCCCCACGCCAGCCTGGGCGCGCGCGCTGCCGCTGAAGAACCTGTCCATCGCCGCCCCCGGCGAGGCCCATGCACCCGTGGCCGATCTCATCGACGCCCAGGGCCTGGCCGCCAGCCGGCTCGACGCCCGCCCCGGCACCAGCTATCTGCTGCGTCCCGACCAGCATGTCTGCGCACGCTGGCGCCAGCCCGACCAGCCCCGGGTACTGGCCGCGCTGGAGCGCGCCAGTGGCATGCGCAATGGATCACTTTGACAAAGGATGAGATGTCACCATGCAGCTGATCACCTCCCCCAACCTGCAAGCCTGCGACGACTTCTACGAAGCCCTGATCGCCACCCACCAGGGGCTTGACTGCGAACAAAGCCATGCGCTGAATGCGCGCCTGGTGCTGCTGCTGGCCAACCACATCGGCCGGCAGGACATTCTGTGCCACGCACTGCAACTGGCACGCGCCAGCGCGGCGCAGCCGGCTGCCGATGCCGGCACCGGGCTGGCAGCCCTCACTCCTGCAGCGCCCGTGCATGCCACGGCCTGAGCGCCGACTTCCTGCGCTCTGCAGACCACTCACTCACCCCAACCACGCCACCCGGACGCTCGACCCAGGCCGGACGAGACAAGCGTCACAACCCATGGAGACAAACATGCAGCGCAAACAATTTCTGGCCGCCCTGGCCCTGACCGGCCTGGCTTGCTCGGCCCCCGCCCTGGCCCAGGACAAGCCCCTGGAGTGGGTCGTGGGCTATGCGGCCGGCGGCGGCTCGGACGTGGTCGCCCGCGTGATCGCCGAGGCCATGGGCCACAGGCTGGGCCGGGTCATCGTCATCAACAACAAGCCCGGCGCGGGCACTAACATCGCGGCCGAGTACAGCGCACGCTCACGCGACTTCGGCCATCTGATGTTCACGGCCGACTTCGCCACCCTGGCCGCCAACCCGTTCCTGTTCAGCAAGCTCAGCTACAACGCCGAGCGCGACTTCAAGAGCGTGGGCATGCTGGTGCGCTTTCCCATGCTGCTGGCCGTGAACAACGACGTGCCCGCCAGCAACCTCGGCGAATTCATCGCCTGGGCCAAGCAGCAAAAGGCCGGCGTGAGCTGGGGCTCGGCCGGTCTTGGCAGCCCCCACCATCTCGTGGGCGAGCTGTTTCGCGAGCAGACCGGCATCGCCGGCATGACCCATGTGCCCTACCGCGGCGCGGCCCCGGCCGTGCAGGACGTGATCGGCGGCCAGATCCCGGCCATGTGGGTGGACAGCGCCACGGCGATTCCCTTTCTCTCCGAAAAAAAGATCAAGGCCATAGGCGTGGCCAGCCCTGCGCGCATCGACTCCCTGCCCCAGGTGGCCACGCTGCAGGAGCAGGGACTCAAGGGCTTCGAAGGCTATGCCTGGCAAGGCATCGTGGTGCCGGCGGGCAGCCCGGACGCGGTGGTCAAGAAATTCAGCGATGCGCTGCAATACGCGCTCTCCGACACCCGTACCAAGGCCAGGCTCTCGACCATGGGCGTCGAGCCCATGCCCGGCAGCTCCGCACAAATGCAGCAGTTCGTGAGCAGCGAACGCAGCAAATGGAGCCGTGTGATCTCCACCAACCACATCAAGCTGGACTGATCCCGCCCCCCTTCCCCTGGCGTCCGCAGGCTGCGCCAGGAGAAGGGCAAAACACATGACCCGCTCGGGTTCAGGCGGCAAACGCATGCGTCTCGGCGACAATGCCCCACCATGAGCTTTGCCCCCCTTCAAAACGACACCTTTCTGCGCGCCTGCCGGCGCCAGGCTACCGATTACACGCCGCTGTGGCTGATGCGCCAGGCCGGTCGCTACCTGCCCGAGTACAAGGCCACGCGCGCCAAGGCCGGCAGCTTCATGGGCCTGGCCACGAATGTGGACTACGCCACCGAAGTCACGCTGCAGCCGCTGGAGCGCTTTCCCCTGGACGCGGCCATCCTGTTCAGCGACATCCTGACCGTGCCCGACGCCATGGGCCTGGGCCTGTCGTTTGCCGAGGGCGAAGGCCCGCGCTTTGCCCAGAACGTACGCGACGAATCCGCCGTGGCCGCACTGGCCGTGCCCGACATGGACAAGCTGCGCTACGTGTTCGACGCCGTCACCAGCATCCGCCGCGCCTTGAACGGCCGCGTACCGCTGATCGGCTTTTCGGGCAGCCCCTGGACCCTGGCCTGCTACATGGTCGAAGGCAAGGGCAGCGACGATTACCGCCAGGTCAAGAGCCTGATGTATGCGCGCCCCGACCTCATGCACCGGATTCTGGAGATCAACGCGGACAGCGTGGCCACCTATCTGAATGCCCAGATCGACGCAGGCGCCCAGGCGGTGATGATCTTCGACAGCTGGGGCGGTGTGCTCGCCGACGGCATGTTCCAGCAATTCAGCCTCGCCTACACCAGGCGCGTGCTGGCGCAGCTCAAGCGCACCGGCACGGATGGCCAGGATGTGCCACGCATCGTCTTCACCAAGGGCGGCGGCATCTGGCTGGAAGAGATGAACGCGCTCGACTGCGAAGTGCTGGGCCTGGACTGGACGGCCAACCTGGGCCGTGCCCGCGCCATCGTGGGCGGCCAGGCCGGCGGCCCGGGCAAGGCGCTGCAGGGCAATATCGACCCGAATGTGCTGTTCGCGCCACCCGAGCGCATTGCCGAGCAGGTGCGCAGCGTGCTCGATAGCTTTGGCAAGCCCCATACCGACCGCAGCACCACAGGCCCGACACACATCTTCAACCTGGGCCACGGCATCAGCCAGTTCACGCCGCCCGAGCATGTATCGGCCCTGGTCGAAGCCGTGCACGGCCAGTCGCGCGCCATGCGCCAGGCCTGAGCCCGTCAACACGCTTCCAAGGGCCGGCAGCCCGGATCGAGAAAGGCAGAAGGCCCGCAAGGCCTCCTGCCTTTCTCGCCTCGACAGCCCTGCGAGCACCCTGCTGCGCACAAAGTTATCCACAAAATGCAGAGAAGCAGCGCCCAGAATCTGCGCAAGCGCTGAATTTGCGGCCATTTCCCCCGGAAATTCATGCCATTTGAGGCCAATCCCCAGGCTTGGGAGCTGAGATATGGGTATAGGGAAATCTTCTTATGCACAGGCCGCCAATAGCAGCCCAGGACCGACAAAACTTGTCACCCTTGCGCACAAGCCGTTGACAAATCAACTCAAACCCTTGTTTTTCAATACCTTTTTCTATAGCACGAGATGGAGCAAAGAGGGGCCCATGCAGTAAACGCCCAGAAAGTCAACGCCTTGGGACAGAGCATCTCCACAAAGTTATCCACAAAAACGAAGGAGATGCGCTGAAGCAGTGAAGCAGGCCATCCCGGCTTGCCTGTGACCTGCGCTTATGCTTGGGGACTTTGCCGCCCCGCCTCTTGCACACAGCAGCCTCCATGTCCGCCGAGTTTCCGCATACCGTCCATGTCGCCGTGCATACGCCCATGCACAGCGCAGTCGGTGAACCGCTGAGCTATGCCTGTGCCCAGGCGCTAGAACCCGGGACTCTGGTGCGCGTGCCCCTGGGTGCGCGCGAGCTGCTGGGTGTGGTCTGGGACGCCCCCTCCAGCCCCGAACCCCAGACTTTCGAGCTCCGGCCCATCGCCGGCGTGCTCGAAGGCATTGCCCCCATGAACCCGGCCTGGCGCCGGCTTGTGCGCTTTGCCGCCCGGTACTACCAGCGCAGCCTCGGCGAGATCGCCGTCACGGCCCTGCCCCCGCAGCTGCGCGATATGACGGCCGCCCAGCTGGCACGCAGGCTCCAGCCGCCCAAGACGGTCAAAAAGACCCGAAGCTCAACGGCGGCCCTGGCCCAGGCCTGTGCGCCAGCCCAGCCCCCGCTGGCCCTGAGTACCGAGCAGGCCCAGGTCTTCGCCCGCATCCAGGCCGAGCCAGGGCCTTTTCTGCTCTACGGCAGCACGGGCAGCGGCAAGACCGAGGTCTATCTACAGGCCGTCGAGCAAACCCTCGCCGCAGACCCGCAGGCCCAAGCCTTGGTCATGGTGCCCGAGATCAATCTCACGCCCCAGCTGGAACAGCGCTTCAGACAGCGCTTTGTGCCGCTCTACGGCGAGGCAGCCGTCGTCAGCATGCACAGCGGCATGACCCAGCCCCAGCGGCTCAAGAGCTGGCTGGCCGCACATGCAGGCCGGGCCCGCATCGTCCTGGGCACGCGCATGGCCGTGTTTGCGAGCCTGCCGGGGCTGGCGCTGATCGTGGTCGACGAAGAGCACGACGCCAGCTACAAGCAGCAGGAAGGCGCGCGCTACTCGGCACGCGACCTGGCCATCTGGCGGGCCCGCGATGCGGGCGCCAAGATCATTCTGGGCAGCGCCACGCCTTCGCTGGAAAGCTGGCATGCAAGCCGCCCGCCCGACAGCACAGACCCGCAGGGCGGGCGCTACCTGCGACTGCTCATGCCCAGCCGCATCGGTGCGGCCACCCTGCCGCAGGTGCGCGTGGTCCACATGGGCCAGCAGCCGCGCAAGACCGTGTTCTCCGCAGCCCTGATCGCAGCCCTGACCGAGCGCGTGCAGCGCGGCGAGCAAAGCCTGGTGCTGCTCAACCGGCGCGGCTTTGCGCCCGTGCTGTTTTGCAGCGACTGCGGCTACAAGAGCGACTGCCCGCATTGCAGCGCCCACCAGGTGTTTCACAAGGCCGACCGCACGCTGCGCTGCCACCACTGCGGCTTTACCCAGCGCGTGCCGCGCACCTGCCCCGGCTGCGGCAACCCCGACATCCTGCCGCTGGGCAAGGGCACGGAACAGCTCGAGGAAGAACTCGCCAGACTGCTGCGCAATGTGCAGCGCCCCGACCGCGAGCCCGCGCGCGTGGCCCGCATCGACGCAGATACCACGCGCGCCAAGGGTTCTCTGGAGCAGCAGCTGGCCCAGGTGCACTCCGGCGATGTGGACGTGCTCGTGGGCACGCAAATGGTCGCCAAGGGCCATGACTTCAGGCGCATCACCCTGGTGGCTGCGGTCGATCCCGACAACGCCTTGTTCTCCAGCGACTACCGAGCGCCCGAGCGGCTGTTCTGCCTGCTCATGCAGGCCGCAGGCCGTGCGGGGCGCGACGCGCTCTATGTGCAGGCCCGCAGCAGCCGCCCCGAGATGTGGATTCAGACCCATGACCCCGACCATCCGGTCTATGCGGCGCTGCGCGAACACGACTATCCCGCCTTCGCGGCCCAGCAACTGGGGGAGCGCCGTGATGCGGGCATGCCGCCTTTTGCCTACCAGGCCCTGGTGCGTGCCGACGCCCGCAGCCAGGAAAGCGCCCAGGGCTTTTTGCGCGCCGCGCAGGAGGCCGCGCGTGCAGCCGGCCTGCCGCATCTGGACCAGGTGTTTCTCTATCCGCCGATCCCGCTTTCCATCCAGCGCGTGGCCAATGTGGAGCGCGCGCAAATGCTCATCGAATCGGCAAGCCGCCCGGCCCTGCAGCACTTTCTCAGGGCCTGGCAGGCCCATCTGCACTGGCTCAGAAGCCAGCCCGAACACAAGTCCCTGGTGCGCTGGCTGATCGATGTCGATCCACTGGCCATCTAGTAAAAACTCGGCATTTCATGCCTGTAGCGCTTGTCCAGAAGGCGCTTCACGCTCACTTTTTTGCAACACCCATGCAAGCATGAATTTCGTCCGCGACGATTGCGAGCACAGACGCCAGTGCACTCAACAGCACGACCTAGACGGAGGCCAAGGTGCCGGTGGGCAAACGGCTGGCCGGCTCAGGCAGAGGTGACCCATCGCTCCGTAAGAGCGTGTTTACGATCTCCTCGGCGCCGCGCCAGTGTCTGTGCGGGATGGGATGCAAGGCGCGATACCGCAGCAATAGCCGTGCTATTGCGAGGATTCGCAACGCTGTAGACCGCCCGCAAAGGCACTGGCCCCAAGGGTTGGAGCAAAATCGGGCGATTTCTTCGCGCTGGCCCTTGCTTGCACCCCGGTGCAAGCTGCGGCTCATCGCTTTGAACTCATCCCGATTGCGCTCCAACGCGGCAGCGTAGATGTTCCCAATATGAAGCAGGAGGTCACCGAGCCACTCGCAGATTTTCTGGAGCTATAGGCGCGGATGACGGCGGCCGCAAAGCTGGCCGCCGTGCAATCCCGGGGTGGGCTTGACTCAAGAGCCGGCGAACAGCCAAGTCAGCGGCCCCTGGGTGATCAGGCAATTCGACTGCGTGAGCGCCTGGGAAAAATCTTCGGAGCCCAGGTAGGCGTATTCCACGGCTCTTTGCCGGCCTATGGCATCGCCGTCGACCGGGGCTGCTGCGGGGTGGCACATCATGAGTGCTCCATGCCCGACCTCGGCCAGCCAGCGCTGCATGTGCCGACCATAATCTTGCGGTGTTGCAGCATCGAAGCCATAGACACCTGCAAAGCCCCGGTTATGCGCAAAGCCCTTGCGATGCATGAGGCGCGTGCTGCTCCAGCCGCCCAGCAGCGCGATCACGGCAGCCTTGGGCTCGCGCCATAGGCGGCCAGCGGGCGCCGTGGAACGCAGCCA
Source organism: Comamonas composti DSM 21721 (assembly GCF_000429845.1). Taxonomy (GTDB): domain Bacteria; phylum Pseudomonadota; class Gammaproteobacteria; order Burkholderiales; family Burkholderiaceae_C; genus Comamonas; species Comamonas composti. The sequence goes on along the minus strand of NZ_AUCQ01000017.1, from coordinate 47,320 downwards.
GGGCCCGGGGCCATCGCCCCAGCGTTTTTGCATGACCTCGACCAAGGCCGCCCTGGCTTGCGGCAATTGGTGCACATGCTGATGCCCGTCGATGAAATCCGGGCGCATGCCCAGAGCATCCTCAAACGCATCGAGCTGATGCTCCAGCGCATGGACCATGGTGATGCGTCCCAACCGTCCCGTATAGGCGCGGGCAATCACGCTGCCTATGCTTTGATCGGGCTGCACGCCATGGCCTTCGGTGAGGTTGAAGTGCAGTCCCAGCGACAGGCGCCCGCGCAGGTCCTGCAACCCCTTGGCTGCCAGCTTCCATCCTGGGGCGGTGCTCATGCAACTGGTGGCCGAGAGCCGGCCGGCCTGCGCAAGCGTTCGCACGGCCTCATCCACCAGCGGATGCAAGCCATAGTCGTCGGCACAAAGGGCAATGCTTTTCACGGGCTGCGCGCTCATCCCGCCTCCTTGCGCCCTGGCGCGGAAAAAGCCCAGAGCTTGGCACTCACGAAAGTACCAAGCGCCACGAGAACCAGCACCAGCGCCTGGCTCCAGAAGTAATGCCAGCGCAGCTGATCCAGGGCCAGCCAGTAAAGCAGCTCGTTGGCCGCAAACGCCGCACAGGCCACGGTGAAATACCGCAGCAGTGCCGCCCTTCCATGAACGCCGGCGCGCGAGAAGGTCAGCAAGACATGGCCGTTGTAGCTCACCACGAAGGCCACCAGAAACGCCAGCACATTGGCCTGCAACGGCTGCATGCCTGCGAACTGCACCAGCAGGCCGACCACGGCCAGGTGCACGGCCGCAGCACAGCCGCCGACAAAGATGAACTGCAGGCCCTGAGGCAGGCCGCGCAGCCTTTTGATCAAGGCCTGCATGGCCTAATCCTTTTCGCCCAGAGGGCTGCTGTCCTCATCACGCGCCAGCAGATACGTGGGCCGCCGCTTGACCTCGTCGTAAACACGGCCCACATACTCCCCGAGAATGCCGATGGACATGAGCTGGACGCCCGAGAACAGCATGATGCTCGCGGCCAGCGTGGGCCAGCCGCGCAAATGGTTGCCAAAGAGTATGGTTTCCACGGTAATCCACAGCCCGTAGGCCAGGGCACCCAGTGAGATCAGACCGCCCACCACGCTCCAGACCCGGAGCGGCAAGGTGGTGAATGAAGTCAGGCCCAGCAAGGCCAGTGCGCTCAAGCGGCGAAAGTTGAAGCTCGATGCACCAGCCGCCCGGTCGGCAGGCACGAACGGCAAGGCCACGGTCTTGTAGCCCACCCAGGCATACAGGCCTTTCATGAAGCGATTGCTCTCGGGCAAGGCCTTGAGCGCATCGACCACCTTGCGGTCCAGCCAGCGGAAATCCCCGGCGTTGGGCGGAATCTTCACCAGGTTGCCTGCGTTCATGAGCCGGTAAAACAGATTGGTGCCCATGCGCTTGGCGCCGCTCTCCCCGGCCCGATCGGCAATCACGCCATAGACCATGTCATAGCCCGCAAGCCATAGCTCGCACATCTGGGGCAGCATTTCCAGGGGGTGCTGGAAATCGGCGTCAATGAGCAGCACCGCATTGCCACGTGCATGGTCAATGCCTGCAGACAGAGCAGCCTCCTTGCCGAAGTTGCGCGACAGCGCCAGATAGCGCAGCGGCAGCTCCCTGGTCAGGCGCATGGCAATGTCGTGCGTGGCATCACGACTGCCATCGTTCACGACGATGATTTCGTAATCGGGTGTCAGCGCGCTCGCGGCCTGGCTCAGGGCGCGCAAAAAGGCTTCCAGATTGCCCTCTTCGTTATGAGCAGGCACCACGCAGCTCAGCCGCAATGGCGCCCTGGGCAGAGTGCCCATCGGGGCTGCTGGAGTCACGTCAGCGTGCAAGTCGGTCATAGTCCATAGGTTCTCATGGCCTCAGCGGTTTGCGTCCGGCATGACGTCAAACACGGCATAAGCATAGTTGCGGGCCAGCGGGAAGCGCCAGCCCTGGCGCTTGAGGGTGAGCACATGCGGCTCGGGGGGCTGGCCGCGATGCGCAAGCCACTCTCTGGCCTGAGCCTCGCATTCGGCCGACTGCGGCGTCACACCTGGCGCCTCGCCCACCGGCCCACGCGGGCACAGCAGCAGGCCGGCCTGATGCCTCCAGTCCAGCGGGGCCAGCACGGACGCCCGCCCACCATCGGGCAGACCAGGCACCGTACGCAGACGCGGCTGGGCGTAGAACGCCAGCATCGCGTTCTCTGCCCAGTCTCCGCCGACCCACTGCAAGGGCTGCTCGGGGTGGCGCTGGTTGAAGGACTGGACAATCGCATGTGCAGCCTCAGACGCAGGCCGGTAATAGTCAGCGCGGCTGTCACTGGCCTTGATCCAGGCAGCCACCGGGCTCAGGGCAAGAACCAGCACCAGGCTGGGCCACCAGGCCCGCGTGAGCGCCGCCAGGACGGCATCCGTCGCCTCCGGGGCTTGCAGGTGCAGGTTGCGCAGCCAGAGCAGCACGAAGGCATAGCCAATGGGAATCGACCAGGGCGTGGACAGCTCGACCACACCCGTAATGCCAAACACCAGGGTCAGGGCCCAAGGCGCAAAGGCCAGCCAGAACAGCGGATCGTCCGGGCCCTGCCAGCCCCAGCTGCGGCGCAGAAAGCCCATGCAGCAACGCAGACGTGAGAGTCCACTCTGGCGCGCATGCACCAGGCCATAGAGCAGGCAGACGGCCAGCCAGGCCGGCAGCCAGTAGAAAATCGGCGACAGAATGAAGCGCCCTATATAGCTCCAGACCACATGACCATCACCCTGCTCCATCGCATAGCCCAGGGTTGCCCAGTCATGGTGAGCCATCCACAGCAGATGTGGCAGCAAGAAAAGGCCAAAGGAAATCAGGGCCACATAGGGGCGCGGGGTACGCAACCATCGGCGCCCCACAGATGACAGAAAGATGGGCAGCAAGAAGCCGGCAAGAAACACGCCGCTGTAGTACTTGCTGAGCATGCAGGCAGCGGCCACCAGCCCCAGGCCCAGGCTGTAGAAGAAGCCGCGCACGCCCTTTTCCTGCCAGCTGGCGATGAGCAGGGCTGCAGCCCATGGCCATAGCGACAGCAGCTGGCTGTTGGCATTGAACTTGCCCGCCAGTGTCGTGTAGGGGAAGGTCCACAGCAGCAAGGCCGCACCAAGAGGCGCGAGACGGGCCATGCCCAGACGACGCCCCAGCACGTAAACACCCCAGATGCCTACGCCCACGTTGGCATAGGAAAGCAGACGGTAAAAGCCGTCGGTCTGCGGAAACACCATGAACCACAGGCCCACGACCCAGGCGAAGAACGGCGGATGCTTGTGCGTGCCCCATTGCAGGGGCTGGGCCCAGACATAGTTCTCCAGCATGTCGTGATAGCTGTCCAGGTTGCCATTGGACAGCCAGGACACCAGAGCCCAGAGCAGGCAGGCCGCACTCACCGCCCACAGCATGCGACGCCCTGTCATGATGGAAAAAGCACGGGGGGTCGAAGTCATGTGTAGATCACAAAAAGAAACATCAGCGAAATTGTAGGCAAGCGCTCGTGACTGCCCGATCAAAAGGATTAAACCGAATTCGCCACGATCACCGGGAAGCTGACGAAGGCCAGCACCGTCGAGACCAGGATGATGCGTGCGATCAGGCCGCTGTGTGCTCCGAAACGCTCTGTCAAGAGCACGACATTGCTGGCACTTGGAAGAGCCGCCAGCAGCACCAGCACCAGCACTGTTTGCGGCTCCAGCTCAACACCCAGGGCCTGCGCCAGGCGCGCAAGACACCAGAGCAGCAGGGGGTGGAGCAGCAGCTTGAACCCGACCACGGGCAGGTAATCGCGCACGGGCAGGCGTTCAGCGCTCTCCATTTGTGAGCGCGCAAGCACAGCTCCTATGCTGAACAAGGCCACGGGCGAAGCTGCTGCGGCCAGCATGGCCACCGTTTCCTCCATGGGGCCAGGCAGGCTCCATCCTCCGACCGATGCCAGACCGCCCAGCACGATCGCCCAGGGCATGGGGTTGGCCGCCATACTCTTCAAAGCCTGCCTGAGCGCCACCATGGCGCCATGGCCGCCCGCCGCCTCCAGCCGCGACAAGGCAATGCACAGCGAGCTTGTGAACACCATGTCCACCGCCATGGAAACAATGACCACGCCTGCACTGTGCTCGCCCAGCAGGGCCGCCAGCATGGGCACGCCCATGAAGCCGGTGTTCGGGAAGGCCGCGACCAGAGCTGCAAAGGCCGCATTGTTCCAGCCCAGACGTGCACGCAACAGGACCAGCGTCAGCGCCAACATGATCACCGCACCCAGCGCATAGACCCCCGCGACCTGGAGATCGAGCAGCTGCGCCACCGGCGTGCGTGCCCCCAGCCGATAAAGCATGCAGGGCAGAGCGAAATACAGGACAAAAGCGTTCAGTCCAGGAATCGCAGCTTGTGGCAAAAAACCACGCCGAACGCTCAAATACCCGCATGCGATCAGCGCAAAAAATGGAAAAGTGACAAGAAAAATCGACAACATGGCTCAGAAATCTTTTTATTCATTTATCGCATTGCGAGAGTTTGCGCTAACATCCCGCTCCATTTCAAAAAAGGCCAGCCAAGGCCTTTGAACAATAACGGAGACCTGTCGATGCTGACCGCACTCGCCTACACCATGATTGTCGCGTTCATGGTGCTCATCATGACCAAGCGCCTGTCACCCATGGTGGCGCTGATTCTCGTTCCCATACTCTTTGGTCTGCTGGCCGGCTTTGGCATGGAGCTGGGCCCGATGATGTTCGACGGCATCAAAAAGCTTGCGCCCACGGGCGTGATGCTGATGTTTGCGATTCTTTATTTCGGCGTGATGATCGATGCCGGCCTGTTCGACCCTGTGGTCAGGCTGGTGCTGCGCCTGGTGGGAGGCAGCCCGACCAAGATCGTCGTGGGCACCTTCTTGCTGGCCGCCGGGGTTTCTCTGGACGGCGACGGCTCCACCACCTACATGATCACCTGCGCCGCCATGCTGCCGCTGTACCAGCGCCTGGGGATTAATCGCCTGGTGCTGGCCTGCGTGACCATGATGGCCGGCCAGCTCATGAACATACTCCCCTGGGGAGGCCCCACGGCACGTGCCGTCAGTGTGCTGGGCGTGGAGATGGGCGAGGTCTTCGTCCCCATGATCGGCCCCATGCTCCTGACCGGCCTCTGGTGCACCTTTGTGGCCTTCATTCTTGGACGACGCGAAACCCGGCGTCTTGGCACCCTCCGCCTGGATGACGGCACAAGCGAGGCAACCCACGTCGCCGTCTCTGTCACGGACCAGCACCCCGCCCTGGCACGTCCCAAGCTGCTGTGGGCGAATACCTTGCTCACCGTCGCCCTGATGACGCTACTGGTCATGGACGTGGTCCCGCTGCAGGTGCTGTTCCTGGTGGCCTCAGCGATTGCCCTGATGATTAACTATCCCAGCCCGGCCCAGCAAAAGGAGCGCATCGAAGCCTACGCAGTGAATATCGTGCCTGTGGTGTCGCTGATCTTTGCAGCAGGCGCTTTCGTGGGCATTCTGTCCGGCACCAGGATGGTCGATGCCATCGCCAACAGCGTGATCGCCATGGTGCCTGAGCAGGTCGGCCCCTACATGGCCGTTGTCACGGCCTTGCTGAGCATTCCCTTTACCTTCTTCATCTCCAACGATGCCTTCTACTTCGGCATCTTGCCCATTCTGGCCAAGACGGCGGCGGTCTATGGGATCAGCCATGCAGAGATTGCACGCGCTTCGCTCATCGGCCAGCAGGTGCATCTGCTCAGTCCCCTCGTGGCCTCGACCTATCTCCTCGTGGGCCTGGCCAAGGTGGAATTCGGCGACCACCAGCGATTCACGCTGCTGTGGGCACTGTCAGCCGCCATGGTCATGCTTGTGGCCACGCTGGCCCTGGGCGTGATTCCGCTGATGGGAAGTGCCGCATGACCCGGCCCCCAAAGCCTTCCTCGCGCCGCCTTGCCCTCGGGCAGTTGATGCTCCTGGGCTCTGCCCCATGGCTGGCCGGGCCTTCGCTGGCAGCCGATTCTGATAATTTGCTCGACTATGCACCGCGAGCCAAGGCTCCTCCGGGCTATCCCGAATCCTATATAGCACTGGTCAGAGCGGCCGAGGACGAAGGCCGGCTCTGCATCTACACGAACACCGACAAGCCTGTGGCAGCGCCCTTGGTCGCAGATTTTCAAAGTCTTTATCCGCGCATCGCCGTCGATTACGAAGACCTTGGCAGTACCGAGCTGTACCACCGCTTCATTGCCGAAAGACAGCTGGGCCGGGCCTCGGCCGATGTGCTGTGGAGCTCGGCCATGGACCACATGGCGGCGCTGGCGACAGCCGGCCACGCCCAGCCCTACGACTCCCCTGAGAAAAGCCATTACCCGGACTGGGCCCGATGGCAGGACAGGCTGTGGTCCACGACCTACGAGCCCGTGGTGTTTGCCCATCACAAGCCATCGCTTCCCGCCAGCCGGGCGCCGCGCAGCCACAAGGAGCTGGCCTCCTGGCTGGCGCACAACCAGGGTCGCACAGTCAGCTATGACATTCTCAAGTCAGGCATAGGCTATTTTCTTGCCGCCCAGGATGAGGCCGCCGACGCTCACAGCTTCTGGTCCATGGCCAAGGAGCTGGGGAAGCGCCAGACCCGGCTTGTGCTGACCACCGATGCTCAGGCAAGCCAGCTGGCCAGCGGAAAGGCCAGTCTGGGCATCAACCTTCTGGGCTCCTACACGCTGGCACAGGCACGCAAGCGGCCCACGCTGGGCATCCTCTACCCACAGGACTACACGCTGATCGCCTCGCGTGTCCTGCTCATCAACAGCAAGGCCGCCCATCCCAACGCAGCCCGCCTGTGGCTGGACTATCTGCTATCCAGGCGCGGCCAATCGCTCATGGCCCGGTCTGCCGGGCTTTATGCCTTGCGCGCAGATGCCGAGGGCGAGACCACCAGGGCAGTCTTGCTCAAGCAGCTCGGCGACCGCGCACGCCCCATTGCCCTGAGCCCGCAGCTTGCAGCCCCGCTGGACAATGCGTCCTACAACGACTTCATCCTGCGCTGGCGCACGGCCCTCGGGCAGGCCAGGGTCCGCAGACCGGCCCCCGGCAAGGCCTGACGAGGCCAAGAGCCGGTTCACGATCTACAAAGCCAGCTCCTTCTCCACATCCTGGACCTTGCGGCGGGCCAGCGCGAGGTTGGAGCGGTCTTTGTCCAGCACCAGGTAGAAAAACACGCCGTCATGGGCCACGACGGGGCGGATGATGTGGTACTGGTGTCCGAGCGTAATCAGGAAGTCCTCCAGCGAATCGTGCAGCGCCAGCATGCGCATGGTCTTGAGCTTGGCCCGCACGACCTCGGTATTGCCTGCGGCCGCAAGCTCCATGTCCAGGCCGGAGCCCACACTTCCCATCAGCATGCCGCTGGAGCTGTCCACCAGTCCCGCGCACATGGCGCCATCAATCGTGAGCAAAGCGTTCAACGAGTCAGTTATCGAAGCCATAAACCATCCCTCTCAAAAAAATCACCCGGCATGAACCCTCATCGGGCCGGGCTACCACTGCAAAAGCTATTTCTTCTGAAGCCCGGCAACGACCTCTCCTGCGGCCCATAGCGCGCGCCCCAGCAGGGCGCTTTTGTCCAAGACCATGCACAGAATCGCGGCCGGGTGGCCACCGACGCTCTGAAAGACCACGGTGCCCAGCTCCGTCTCGAAGGTCAGGCGCCGGCAGGAGCGGTGCCCGATCTCGGTCGCCACCGCCATGGCCATGGCGATCAGGGATCCGGCCATGGCCGACAGCCGCTCCATGGACAGGTCGCTGCTCACGCGCAGGGAGGCGATCTCGAAGCCATCGGGAGTGCACAGCAAGGCCACATGCACGCCCTCCAGCGGCGCGATCACGCGGGCAAGCTCGGCCTTGCCAGCCTCGATGAGCCTGGCGGGAATTGAAGGAGTCGTCTGTTTCTTCATTCTTGGCTCTGCAAAAGAAGCAGGGAAACAAGCACGTCCAGCGCATCCAGCAGTTGGGCGCGCTCGCGGGGATCTGCGGGCACCAGGGGCAGGACGCCATGCCCCTGCGCGGTCAAGGCCGCGCTGAAATCCTGCTGCTGCTGGGCACTGCAATCACGGCAGCTCAGCGCAATGGCCGTGGGCGGCCGTTCCAGCCGGGCCATCGCAGCCAGCGACTGCTGTGCATAGTCGAGAGCCGATGCCTGGTTGAGATCCAGCATCAGCAGCACGCCGACGCTGCCCGCCAGCACCCACTGGCGCACGAAGTCGAAGCGGTCCTGCCCGGGGCTGCCCACGAGCTGCAAACGCTCGCCGCCTCCCAGGTCGATCTCGCCGAACTCCGCGCCCACCGTGGTGAACGCCTTCGCATGGGCCGAGCGATCCAGATTGGGAACGTCCGTGGACGCCATGAGCTCGCCGCACAGCGAGCGCATGGCCGTGGTCTTGCCTATGCCCATGGGGCCTATCAGGCTGATGCGCGTCAAATTTCCTGCCAACCCACTCATGGCCTGTCCCGTCATGTCCGTCCTCCTCGCGCGACCCAGCCCGCCAGCCTGCGCACCCATTGCCCGGAAAACCGGGCCGCAGGTGCCCGGCCGGCGGCCTTCATCGCATCGGCTGGTCGCCAACTGCAAACCAGAGCACTGCGCAGCCCAGGGTGGGCCAGCAACTGGGCAAGCTCGGCAACCTCCAGCCCGCTATGCGTGCACAGCGAGCGCACATCCACCGCCTTGCGGCTCAGGACGGCCAGGGCGCGCAAGCCCTGCACCTGATTCCAGGGCGCAGGCAAGGCAACCCAGGCCTTGAGATGAAAGTGGTAGGAGCAGTCCAGCCCCTTGCCCTCCAGATCGGCCAGGGCCCTGGTCAAGGACTGCTGGGCCGCGATCTGCTGGCGCTGCGACCACTGCATGATGAACACCCCGGCCCGGTCCAGCATGTCGATGAGGTCGGCCAGGGTAAAGTCGGCATCCAGCCGCGTGGCCCAGCGCTGTGGCGAACTGCCCAGGTGCAGGGCCTGGGGTTGCCCCCCCACATACACTACGCAGGGCGTCCAGACGGCCGCCTCGTCGCCGGGCTGCTCGCCATCGACCACCAACACCTGGGCCTGCATCACAGAGACGTGACGCCAGCCTTGCAGGGATTTGCGGGCAGCGACGGAGAACAGGGTCTCGAACCTCTGCTGCAATGCAGAGGAGCCCAGCTCCATCGCCAGTCCGATTTCCTTTTTCGCCCGCTCTATTTTTGACATTTCTGAGATGGCCGCTTTTCAACAGAACGCTTGTTTGCAAGATGTGATCCGGACTGCTGAAGTCCTCCCATAAGAGCTTTTTACAAGGCTTTGACACAAGCGAAGCTGCGTAAAGCGCTATGCTTCGCCCGTTTTTCCAGGTTTGCACGCACTCTCCCCCATCCATGTCCGCAGGACTCAATCTGGCCCAGCTTCAGGCCGTTCACTACACCGAAGGCCCCTGCCTGGTTCTGGCAGGCGCGGGCTCGGGCAAGACGCGCGTGATCACGCACAAGATCGCCCGCCTCATAGAGACCGGGCTCGCGCCCAGGCGCATCGCGGCCATCACCTTTACCAACAAGGCGGCCGCCGAAATGCGCGAGCGCGCAGCCGGCCTCATCGGCCGCCAGGCCAAGGAGGTGCTGGTCTGCACCTTCCACGCGCTGGGCGTGCGCATGGTGCGCGAGGACGGTCATGTGCTGGGGCTCAAGCCCCAGTTCAGCATCCTCGACGCCGACGATGTGACCGGCATCCTGAAGGACTGCTCGGGCGGCACCACCGACCTGGCCACGGCGCGCCAGTGGCAGTGGACGATCAGCAACTGGAAGAACGCGGGCTGGGACAGCCGCAAGGCCCTGGCCATGGCCCAGGACGACAACGAGCGCTCCATCGCGCTGATCATGCAGCGCTACGAGGAGCGGCTCACCGCCTACCAGAGCGTGGACTTCGACGACCTGATCGGCATGCCCATGCGCTTGCTGCGCAACCATGCCGAGGTGCGCGAGAAATGGCAGCGCGTGCTCGGCCATGTGCTGGTGGACGAATACCAGGACACGAATGCCACCCAGTACGAGCTGCTGAAGTTCCTGGTCGGCGAGCGCGCGCGCTTCACGGCCGTGGGCGACGACGACCAGAGCATCTACGGCTGGCGCGGCGCCACGCTGGAAAACCTCAAGAAGCTGCCCCTGGATTTTCCCCAGCTCAAGATCATCAAGCTGGAGCAGAACTACCGCTCCACCTCGGCCATCCTGCGCGCGGCCAACAACGTGATCCAGCCCAACCCCAAACTGTTTCCCAAGACCCTGTTCTCGGAGCTGGGCGAGGGCGAGCCCGTGCGCATCGTGGACTGCGACACCGAGGAGCATGAGGCCGAGCGCGCCGTGGCCCGCATCCAGGGCCTGCGCGCGGCCATGAACCCGCCGCCCGAGTGGAAGGACTTTGCGGTGCTCTACCGCGCCAACCACCAGGCCAAGCCCTTCGAGAAGGCCTTGCGCAAGGCCAACATCCCCTACAAGGTCTCGGGCGGGCAGAGCTTTTTCGACCGCGCCGAAATCAAGGACCTGTGCGCCTGGTTCCGGCTGTGGGTCAACAACGACGATGACCCCGCGTTCTTGCGCTCCATAGGCACGCCCAGGCGCGGCATAGGCCACACCACGCTGGGCAAGCTCGGCGAGTTCTCGTCCCAGCACAAGCTGTCCATGTTCGGCGCGCTGTTCAGCCACATGCTGGAGGCCGTTCTGCCCAAGAAGGCGCATGAATCCCTGCTGGAGTTCGGCCGCTACATCAACGACCTCGAATACCGTGCGCGCCACACGCTGGGCTTCGAGCAGGCGCGCGCCTTCTTGCTCGAATGGCTCCAGGAGATCGGCTACGAGCAGTATCTGTACGACAGCGAGGACAGCGAGTCCGTGGCCGCCGCGCGCTGGAGCAATGTGCTGGAGTTCTGCGACTGGATGGCCCAGCGCGCGGGCGGGCAGATCGAGGATGCGGCCGGCACCACGACCCAGACCGAGATCAAGAGCCTGCTCGACGTGGCGCAGAACGTGGCCCTGCTGTCCACCATCGGCGAGCGAGAGAAAGAGCAGAACATGGTCGTGCTCTCCACGCTGCATGCCTCCAAGGGCCTGGAATGGCCGCATGTGATGCTGGTCGGCGTGACCGAGGGCATGCTGCCCTTCAAGCTCGATGACGACGACGGCCGCCAGCAGAAAGTCAGCGACGACACCGCGCAGCGCCTGCAGGAGGAACGCCGCCTGATGTATGTGGGCATCACGCGCGCGCGCCAGACCCTGGCCGTGAGCTGGACCAAGCGCCGCAAGAAGGGGCGGGAGATGGTCTCCACCCTGCCCAGCCGCTTCATCAAGGAAATGGGCCTGGACGCCGCCACCGCGCGCGAGGACCCGCGCGAAAAGCTGCGCAAGCTGCGCGAGGAGTTCGCGCTCAAGGCCCAGCAGCCCCCCGCTTCCTGAAAGAGAAAGAGTCTTCCATGCGCCTGCATGCCCTGATCTGCCGCCTTGTGTTCCCGGCCCTGGCCGCCCTGGCCTTCTTGTGCGGACCCGCTCTCGCAGCGGAGCCGGCCCCTTCCTGCCCCGAGGAGATGGACGATGCCCAGCTCCAGGGCCGCTGGGAAGGCCGGCTGCAGGACAGCGGCGAGCGCGTCCTGATCACACTCGGCCCCCATCCCGAATGGAAAGCAATGGTCAAGGGCCGTATCGAACGCAAAAGCGAGCAACAAAGCCCTCAAATGGCCGGCGATGTCGACGATGGAACGGTGACCCTGGAAGAAAGCCGCGACGGCCAGCGCATCAGCGCCACCTGGTTCGGCCAGGTCGTCGAAGGCAGCTGCGGCCGCGAGATCCGGGGCGAGTTTCTCGAAGGCGAAGACCGCCCTGCACGCCCCTTTGTTTTGCGCAAGCTTGCGCCCTGAATCCAATCATGCACAGGACAGCACTCATGAGCACGAGCCCCCGCACACCGCTGGATCGCTTTTTTCTTCTATGCCCCCTGCTGGGCCTGGGCCTGTCGGCCGCGCCCGGACTGCTGCAGGCCCAGACCGTGGATGCCGACACCTGGCGCCAGTGCGCGGCCACCACGGACAACCAGGCGCGCCTGGCCTGCTTCGACACCTGGGCCCAGCAACAGCAGCCGCTGACGCCGCCGCCGGCCTCGGGCTGGAATGCACCCGCCGCCAGCGCACTGGCCAATGCCGATGCCGAGGCCCGGAACCTGCCCCTGCCCGAGCCCGTGGTGACCGCCGACGCCGGCCAGGGTCTGGCCCTGCCGGCCACGCCCACCAACGGCGGCTGCCGGGATCCGCGCTACAGCGAGGTCTCGCGCTATTTCGAGCTGGAGCCCGGCAGCGACTGCGGCACCTTCAGCTTTCGCGGCTACCGGCCGATGTCGGTCTCCGTGGTCACCAGCAGCCGCATCAACCAGCAGCCGTACTCGCCCACGCGCGGCGCGCCGGCCGAGGAGGACTACCAGAAGAACGAGATGCGCCTGCACCTGTCGGCGCGCACCAAGATCGCCCAGGGCATGCTCACCGGCCCCACCTCCAGCGGCAAGGACTCGCTGTGGTTCGGCTACACCCAGCAGTCCTACTGGCAGCTGTTCAACCCCGGCCTCTCACGGCCGTTTCGCAACACCGACCATGAGCCCGAGGTGTTCTACGTCTACCCCACGGATGCCCCGCTGCCGTTTGGCTGGCGCTGGCGCTACAGCGGCGTAGGCCTGGTCCACCAGTCCAACGGCCAGAGCGATCCGCTGTCGCGCAGCTGGAACCGCTGGTATGTGATGACCGGTGCCGAGCTCGACAACCGCTGGCAGTTCCACCTCAAGGCCTGGCACCGCATCAGCGAAAGAGGCGACAAGGACGACAACCCGGGCATTCAGGACTACATCGGCCGTGGCGAGGTCCGCCTGGGCTGGAACGTGAACGAGCGCCACCACCTGGCGCTGACCGCGCGCGCCTCCCTGGGCAAGGGCCGGGGCTCGGGCCGGATCGAATGGTTCCGCACCCTGGGCGAAGGCTGGAACGGCGGCAAGAGCAATCTGCGCCTGCATGTGCAGCTGTTCAGCGGCTATGGCGACAGCCTGGTGGACTACAACTTCAAACGCACCATGTTCTCCGTGGGCCTGAGTCTGCTTGATTTTTGATAGCTTGCAGCGCCTGCATACAAACGATTTCAGGCACTTTCATATCTGAAATCAAGCTGTAGAAGGCGCTTGCAGCTATTGTTTCTTTGTTTAAAAAACCTGGAGCAGCCGCAGATTGATGCGCGCATTTTCCTTGAAGCCCTGGCGCACATGCAGATCGCGCCCCACGGTGGCCACGAGCTGGGTCTTGGGCGTGACGAACACCCCGGTGCCCAGGGAGATCTTGGTCGCGGCCTGGCGGTCGCTCTGGTCCTGTCCGTTGACCCGGGTCTCGCCGCCGTTCAGGTAGGACAGGCCCAGGCGCAGATCGGAGGCATCGGACAGGTGATAGCGCCACAGCCCCTGGAACTGGAACTGCGGCTTTTGCTTGAGCGTGGCGCCGCCGGGGCCGAAGTCGTCATTCTTGCCGAACACCGTCACATCGGCCGCCAGGTCCATGGTCAGCCTGGAGCCCAGCGGCTTGATCCAGCCCACCTGCAGCGCCGCCTTCCAGCGGTTCTCTCCCAGATTCAGGGAGTTGCTGCGCTCATACTGGCCCGTGGGCAGCCAGATGAAGGGCGTGATGCCCAGATGCTCCTTGTCGCCGGGCTCGGTCAGCCAGAGCGTGGCGGCCAGCGTCAGATCGCCCACACCGCTGTTGCTGCCCAGGGCCGCGATGTCGCGCGATGCCGACAGCCGCCCGAAGGGCAGCAGAAACTGCGGATCGATCACATAGTCGCCCAGCCGCATGAAGTGCACGCCGCGCACAATGCCGATGTCCGAGCTGAGCCTGGGCCGCACCGCGACCTTCTCGCCATCCGCATACAGCTTGTCGCGCGTGGCGTGCTGGTAATAGACCATGCCCAGGGTGGTGCCCGCAGGCAGGGCCGTGTAGTCGCCGGCATCGATGTCCACCGCGCGGGCCGGGCCGCAGAGCAGGGTTGCGCACAGGGCGCAGGCCGCAGCCAGCGCTTGTCCAGGTGAGGTTCGGATGGGCATGGAAGTCTCCTTTTTGTCTTGGGTGGGGCGCAGGCCGGCCCCGGCCCGGCTGCATGCAGCCGGGCCTGAGCACGGGCCTGGAAAGCTGGCGGGGTTTATTGAGGGCGTATGGCGTCGGCCGTGCCCTGGATGAAGGCCTTGATCTTCTCCACGTCATCCATGCTGAGCTTGCCCGTGAAGTCGGGCATGCCGCGCGCCATGGCCGGCCCCTTGAAGATGAACTTGTCCAGGTGCTCTATGTAGGCCTTGTCCAGATAGGCCAGATTGGGCAGGTTGCCGCCACGGTCCACGCCGGGCACGCCATGGCAGAACGCGCAATTGCTCACATAGAGCGCCGTGCCCTCGGCCACCTGGCTCTTGTCGTAGGGCACGCCCTGTACCAGCTTGCCCAGTTGGTAGTCGACGAAGGCCGGGGGCTTGGCCTTGCCATCGAGCACAAAGGTGTAGACCGTGCCCGGCCCCTTGCGCTCCGTGTGACGTGCGGCCAGGCCGTAGACGCCGCCCCAGCCCACGGCGATGGACACATACTGCCGGCCATCGACCTCGTAGGTGATGGGCGCCGCCACCACGCCCGTGCCCGTGGGCTTTTCCCAGAGCTTCTTGCCGTTGCGCGCATCGTAGGCCGCAAAGCGCCCGTCCGCCGTGCCCTGGAACACCAGGTTGCCGGCCGTGCTCAGGGTGCCGCCATTCCAGGGCGAGACCTGCTCCACGCGCCAGCGCTCCTTCTGGGCCACCGGGTCCCAGGCGATCAGGCGCCCGAAAGGCTTGCTCTTGGCGGGCTCCATGTTGATCAGCGTGGCAATGTTCCAGCCGATGTTGCTATGGGGCTCGGGCTGGCTGCCGGCATTGAGCTTCCAGTTCTGGTTGTCCTGCAGGGTCAGGGGCACATGCTGGGCCGGCAGATAGACCAGCCCCGTCTGTGGATTGAAGGACATGGAATGCCAGTTGTGCCCGCCAAACGGGCTGGGAATGATGTCGCGTGCCCGGTCGCCGCTGCGCGCAATCGGGGTCTCGATAGGCCGGCCCTTGCTGTCGTAGCCCGTGGCCCAGTTCACGTCGACAAAGTTCTTGGCCGAGATGAATTCGCCATTCGTGCGGTCCACGACGAAGAAAAAGCCGTTCTTGGGCGCATGCAGAATCACCTTGCGCTGCTTGCCGCCGATCTTGAGGTCGGCCAGGATCATGGGCTGGGTGGAGGTGAAGTCCCAGCTGTCGCCGGGCGTCTCCTGGTAGTGCCACACGTATTCGCCGGTATCGGGGTTGAGCGCGACGATGCTGGCCAGATAGAGGTTGTCCCCCCCGGCCGGGCTGCGCTTGCTGCGCGCCCAGGGCGAGCCGTTGCCCGTGCCTATGTACATCAGGTTGAGCTCGGGGTCGTAAGCCATGGAGTCCCAGGCCGTGCCGCCGCCGCCGCTCTCCCACCATTTGCCGGCCGGATCCCAGGTCTTGGCCGCGCGCTCCATGGCCTCGTTCTCGAAGGGCTGGGACGGGTCGCCCGGCACGGTGAACCAGCGCCATTTCTGCTCGCCGCTCTCGGCGTCATAGGCCGTCACATAGCCGCGCACGCCGTATTCGGCGCCGCCGTTGCCGATCACCACCTTGCCCTTGATGACGCGCGGAGCGCCCGTAATCGTGTAGGAGCGCTTGTGGTCGATCACGGTGTCCTTTTCCCAGACCTTGCTGCCCGTGGCCGCATTCAGGGCGATCAGCCGGCCGTCAAAAGCGCCCACATACACCTTGCCCTTGTAGACGGCCACGCCGCGGTTGACCACATCGCAGCAGCCCTTAAAGCCGTTGGCCCGGTCCACGCCGGGATCGAAGCTCCACAGCCGTTTGCCGCTGCGCACGTCGATGGCATGCACCACGCTCCAGCTCGCGCTCACATACATGATGCCGTCCACGACCAAAGGCGTGGCCTCGACGCCGCGCGTGGACTCCAGATCGTAGGACCAGGCCAGGCCCAGCTTTTGCACATTGCGGGTATCGATCTGCTTGAGCCGGGAAAAGCGCGTCTCGCCATAGTCCTGGCCATGACTGAGCCAGTTTTTGCCGGTGCGTGCGTTGTCGAGGATGCCTTGCGCATCCACGCCTGCCGTGACTGCGCGCACATGCTCGGGCGAGCCCTTGGCCTGGGCCCAGGTAATGCCTGGCAAGGCCAGCAGCATGCCGGCCAGCAGCGCGGCCGAGGTGGTGTGGGATTTCATTCTTGTCTCCTGAACGGTCTGGTAAAGCCTGGATGAGGCCGGAGGACATGACCCGGACTCGTGAGCGCAACCATAGAAAAAAGCCTTTGCGCTCTCAACACTCGTACATACCCTCGGCCCTATCTGTGCCGGCTCGGAACAGTGCCTGGACCGGAGCGGAACGCTGGCGCGCCCCAGAGTCCCACCCAGGAGATTTCCCTAGTACTGGAGGCGGCGGCAGCGGACCGACAATCCCCTGGCCTTATTGATCCGAGTCATGCCTGCCGCCTTCTCCGCCCACTTGCCGGCCAACCCCTTCTACGTCACGCGCCAGGACCGCGTGGCCCTGGCCCGCGAACGCTATTTCGAGCATGGCGAGCGCCCCTCCGGCCTGGTCTCCGAGCCCGTGCTGCAATCCTGGATACGCTGCCTGAGCGCCCAGCGCAGCCCCGATGAAAAGATCTGCTTCGACCCAGTCAGCAAGATCCGCATCGCCACCTTGCTGACCCACAACAAGGCCTTGCTCGAAGCGGCCAAGGCACCGATTGCCGAGCTCGAAACCGTGATCGCCGGCAGCCAGGTACGCGCCATGCTGACCTGCAGCGATGGCGTGGTGCTGCTGGCCTCGCGCCCCACCAGCGGCCATGCGCCCCTGCTGGACTGCGTGGCCCGCGTGGGCGTGAAGGTCGCCGAGGACACTGTGGGCACGGGCGCGCCCGGCGTCACGGCAAGCACGGGCGAGGTCTGCCACATACGCGGAGGCGAACACTTCTTCCACTGTCTTGCGCCCTTGCACTGCACGGCAGCCCCGATACGCGACACCCAGGGACGCACCGTAGCCATGCTCGATCTCAGCAGCGAAGCCGGGCCGTTTCGCTTTGACGCGGGTGCCATGGCCCACATGTACGCCACCTCCATAGAGAACCGCCTGCTCATGGGCGCTGCCAGCAGGCATTTGCTGCTGCGCTTTCAATCCAGCCCGAACATGTTCGGCACTCCTCTGGAAGGACTTGCAGCCGTCGATGAGCAAGGCTTGGTGCGCTGGTTCAACGGCACGGGCGCCCAGTTGCTGGCCAGCCCACGCTGGCCCGAGCATGGCCTGGATGCCGAGCAGGTGCTGGGCCTGGGCCTGCCCCTGCTGCTCGACCTGGCCCACCATGGCCAGGCACGCCCTCACAGATTGCCGTCCGGGCTGACGCTGTGGCTGCAGGCCTCGCTGCACGAGCAGGGTACAGCGCCCGTCGCGGCCGTGCCCGACGCCAGACCCGCCGATGCCGCACCGGCACATAACAGCCCCCCGCCCTCGCTGGGCGAGGCCAGCCGGGGCCTGATCGAGCAGGCCCTGGCCCAGTGCCAGGGCAATATCTCCCAGGCCGCGCGCATGCTAGGCGTATCGCGCGGCCTGCTGTACCGGCGGCTGCGCGACTGGGGCCAGCCCTAGACCAGCCGGGGGCCGCGCATGCGCCCCAAAACCCAGGCTGCCTGCATAGAGACCCTATGGAGCACACCATGGATCCTGTTTAGCATCGGGGCCTGCAGCCAGTCGCCCCGGAGGGCCAGGATCATGGAATCACAGCATCTGCGCTACCAGCTCAAGGCCGGACACTATTACCTGTACGACCTGCGGGACCAGCCCAGCAGCGTCACCGGAGAGCGGCGCTTCCGGCTCAAGACCTGCCTGGTTGCGATTGCCTTCGACCAGGACACGGGGCAGATCCACCAGCACGGCCAGCCCGCACGCATCCACTCCTGGGCCCTGGGGACCAGGCGCCGGCTGCGCGCCGCCGGCGACTGGGATTCGGCCGACCGTCTGGTCGTCGTCTCGGGCCCGCTGCCCGAAGATGAGATCAACAAATGCCTGCGCATCCGCGGTTACTGCTGCCGGATGCTGGCCCGCCTGGCCAGCCTGCCCCATGGCAAGCTGCAGGCACGCGCCACCCCCGATCAGCGCCGCGCCGCCTGACTGGCCACTGGCCCTTGCTTGCACCCCGGTGCAAGCTGCGGCCCATCGACTCGAACTCATCCCGATTGCGCTCCAACGCGCCTGCGTAGAGATCGTGAACACGCTCTAAATCAGGAGTAAGCGCCTTTCAGTTGAAGTCTTCCTCGGCAGGCTCCTGGTTCTGGGCCGAGGCTTCGTCCGACGCATCCGCATGCTTGACGATGGTCACCGGCAAACGGCTCTTGCGCGCCACCTCACGCGACACCGAGCCTATGAGCACGGAGCGCAGGCCGCTGCGCCCCAGGGCGCCGATGATGATTTGCTGGCACTGCATGCGCTCGGCGATCTCGACGAGCTTGCCCGCAGCCTCGCCAAGCTCGATCTCGACCTCGTAGGACAGGCCTGCCGCCCGGATCAGATTCTCGGCCTCGGCCACCAGGTGCTTGCCGGCCTCCAGGCTGGCGGCGGCGATCAGATCGGCCCCCTGGGTGGCCAGCTCCAGCAAGGACGCCTCTTGCTGCACATGGGCCAGCACGAAATGGGCTTTCAAGCCCTGCTGCGCGAGCAGGATGGCATGGCGTGCAGCATCCAGCGAAGGGCTGGAGCCATCCACGGCAATCAAAATTTTCAGCATGGCGATTTCTCCTAGTCTGACGATGCACTCCAGTGTAGATGCCATGAAGCCCTGGAAGAGGCAGAGGCGGCCACACCCGGGGGAGCTGCCGAAGACGGCCCAGGGGGCTCTTGTTTTTCTAGGACAATGCACGCCTATGCTGCAATTTGACCTGCTCAAGACCGATCCGACCAGCCATGCACGCCGGGGCAAGCTCACCCTCAACCACGGCGAAGTCCAGACCCCGATCTTCATGCCCGTGGGCACCTATGGCACCGTCAAGGGCGTGATGCCGCGCAGCCTGCAGGAGATGGGCGCGCAAATCATTCTGGGCAATACCTTTCACCTGTGGATGCGACCGGGCCTGGACATCATGCAGAGCTTTGGCGGCCTGCACGGCTTTGAGAAATGGGACAAGCCCATCCTCACCGACTCGGGCGGCTTCCAGGTCTGGAGCCTGGGATCCATGCGCAAGATCACCGAGGAAGGCGTGCATTTCCAGAGCCCCGTGAACGGCGACAAGCTGTTCATGTCGCCCGAGGTCAGCATGCAGATCCAGACGACGCTGAACTCGGACATCGTGATGCAGCTCGACGAGTGCACGCCGTATGAAACCAACGGCAAGAAGACCACCGAGGCCGAGGCGCGCAAGAGCATGGAAATGAGCCGCCGCTGGGCCAAGCGCTCCAAGGACGAGTTCGAGCGCCTGGGCAACCCCAATGCGCTGTTCGGCATCGTGCAGGGCGGCATGTTCCTGAATCTGCGCGAGGAATCCCTGCAGGCGCTGGTGGAGATGGATTTTCCCGGCTATGCCGTGGGCGGTGTCTCCGTGGGCGAGCCCAAGGACGAGATGCTGGAGATCATGGCCCACACACCGCATCTGCTGCCGGCCCACAAGCCGCGCTATCTGATGGGCGTGGGCACGCCCGAGGATCTGGTACAGGGCGTGGCCGACGGCGTGGACATGTTCGACTGCGTGATGCCCACGCGCAATGCGCGCAACGGCACCATCTTCACGCGCTATGGCGACCTCAAGATCCGCAATGCACGCCACAAGAGCGACCACCAGCCGCTGGACACCACCTGCACCTGCCACGCCTGCGCAGGCAGCAGCGGCGTGAGCTGGGACCAGGGCGGACGCGAGGGCTTTTCGCGCGCCTATCTGCACCATCTGGATCGCTGCGGCGAAATGCTGGGCCCGATGCTGACCACCATCCACAACCTGCACTACTACCTGAACCTGATGCAGGAAGTGCGCGATGCGCTGGATGCAGGCTCGTTTGCCGAATTCCGCGCGCGCTTCAAGAACGAGCGCGCACGCGGGGTCTGAAGAGGCGGCGCGGGGCCACCGCCTACATAGCGCCTGGGCCGGGGGGCATGGAGTCCTCCGCGAGCACGATCTGATCGCGCCCCATGGCATGGGCCCGCTGCAGCGCTACATAGGTGCGCTGCACCAGGTATTCCGAGGTTTCTCCACTCACATACTCTGCCACTGCAATCGTCAGGGTCAGGGGCTGCTTGGCCTCGAACTCCGCCGAGGTCGGACTCAGCGCCCAATGCTTTTGGCTCACGGCCTGGCGCAGCCTGTGCAGGGCCGGAACGGCCTGCTCCGCAAGCGTGTCAGGCAACACCAGCATGAAAATATCGTCCCGATAGCGACCCACCTCATCGACTTCACGCAATTGCGTGACCAGCAGGCCACTGACCATGAGCAGCATGCGCTCCTGCAGCGATGGCCCCTTGCCCACAGGCTCAGCCATGGGCGCAGGCGGCTCCAAGGGATCAAGCGCCAGCAAAACCACGCAGAACTCCTCGCGCTTGCGAGCATGGCGCTCGCGCAGAGCATCCACGGCCTCCATGATCCGGATAAAGCTGCTGACGCCGGTGAGCGCATCGCGCTCTCCCGAAGACATCTGACGCAAGCCCCCGACCTGCTGCTGCAACTGCTGCACGTCCTTGATCATTTGCTCGCAGTAAGCGGACAGTTGCACCAGCTCCTGATCGAAGTGCTGGCGGCTGGCCTCTCCTGCCAGCCTGGCTGCGAGCACATGGGCCAGCACGGGCAAGAACGCAGCGGCCAGCCACAGATTGCGCCCGCCGCTGGCCGCAGGAGGGGCTGCGGATACGCCCAGATTCAGCGCCAGCAGCAGCGCCATGGCCATGAGCACCAGCAGCCCCCCTAGCCAGGCGGGCAGATACCAGGGCTGCTCCCGGCGCACATCCCAGGGCAGCCAGGCCGTGCCTGCAAGCCACAGGCCGACAGCCAGCCAGCTCATCTGGGGCAGCAGCACCAGCGGCAAGGCCGTCACACACTGGATCAGCCCATGACCGCGCCATGTCGCCGTCCACCCCAGGCCTTGCTTGTGGCCCCACCAGGCCCACACCAGCCCGCCTCCGCCCGAAAGCAGCAAGTAGCAGAGCACGACCCGTACATGGTCCGCCCCCTGTACCGCAAGCTGGGCCAGCAGCAGCAACGCTCCCGCCAGCGAGCCCCAAAGCGGAGCACTCAGCGGCAGGCGACGGCCACGGCTTCCTCGGGCTTCGGCTCCTTCGGCATCCTCTCCAACATCCTTCTCCAAGCTGGGCATAGGCTCCTCGCCAAACAAGGGCAGCAAACCGGCATCAACGGGAAAATGGCTGGCGACCCGGCTCCATGGAGTGGGCCGCCAGCCATGAGTGCGAAATGCAAGCCCTGGTGTATCACGGCTCATCGAAAGCCATTGCAGCGATGAATCCTGCAATGGCAGGCCAGATCCCGCCGCCTGTCTGCGTTACGCGGCGGTCATGGACGCCGGATCAGTGGATCAGGCGCGCTTCGCCGGCCAGCTGGCTGCGCTGCATCCAGCGGATCACCGAATCGACGGTCACGGTTTCTATGCGGCTGGCATAGCGCTTGTCGTTGGGGTGGTCGTCAAAGGCGATATTCGCTGCCGTCATGCGCCCGCCAAGGCGGGTGAGCGCACGAATCGTGAGCACACTGGGCTCATAGCCCTTGAAGCCCAGCCATGCCTGAGCCTGGTCGCGGCGCATCACGGTCCTGGACTCCATGGCCGCAGCCAGAGTCTCCAGGGCCCACTGGTTGGACTGCTGGTAACGCTGGCCCCAGGCATAGCTGACCATGCTGTAGGGCTCGTGCTGCATTCTGAGCACATTCTGCGGCTGGTTCAGAAAGTCCCACAGCACCTGCTGGACCTCGGGAGAAGGAGTCTGGTAGACGGCCTCGTAGCGCCATAAGTCGTCGAGGAAGAATTCGCCCAGCCCCTGACGGTACACATGCCCTCCCGCCGTGCCGCATTCATTGAGCTTGTGCGCCACGCGCCACGGCCCCTCCGGGGTTTTATAAGCCCAGCCCAGGTGCGAGTACTTGAGGCCGTATTTGGACAGATCCTGGCCCGCACGCCCCAGCAACACCAGCCTGGCACCGCTGGCATCGAGCACCTTGGCCGTTTTCTCGGCCAGATTCAGGGATTTTTTGAGCACCTCGGGCGTCAGGCTGCGCTGCTCGCAGGAGCGCCCTGCGTGGGCGCCAGCAGAGGCCAGCATGGCCGCAGCGCATGCCATGGCGGCAATCATCTTGTTCATGCGGGCCCTCACAGACGCTCGTTGTGCAACAAGGCCTGCCCCAGGGTATTGGGTACAAAGGCCAGAACCTCACCTGCCACGGACAACACCACGCCGGCACCGATGACGCTGCACTCGACCATGGTGCCCACCCCGTGGGCCACGGCCGACAAACCATTGCCGGCCACCTTGATGCTTGCCTGGGCACCATCCGAGACCCGCTCCAGCAAATACACCGTGCCCGTGGCCGAGGCCTCGACCACCTTGATCGTGAGCATGACCCCGCCGACAGACAGGGCCACGGGAATGCTCACCGCCACCCCGGCAGCTGCCGAGGCGCCGCCCGCGGCGCTGGCAACCGAAGCCACGGGCAGCATGGACAGGGCTGCCGATGCCTCGCTTTGCGCCCACAGCGCAGGACTTGCAGTCGAAAGCCCCAACCCGATCAGGGCTGCGCCCAGAGTTTTACGGAAATACGAAAACATGATGTCTCTCCTCAAGCACAGGCCGCCAGGCGGCCTGCTCATACAGACTCTGGATTAGGCCTTGTGCTCGCCGGCCTGTTGCCCCGGCTCAGCATGCAAGACCTCGCGGCGCCCTGCCACACGTGCATCCTGCAGATCGGCCTCATGGCGGTCACGCAGCATCTTGGCCAGGGTAAAGGCCGTGGTGATCAGATAAAGCCAGCTCACGCCCAGAAAAGCCTTGTAGGGCGGGCTGACCTCCATGCCGAACAGGCCCCAGCCCGTCAAGCCCATGGCCACGGCAAACCCGCCCCAGACCACCACCCCCCACAAAGGCGTATCCCCGGCCGTGCTTTCGTTGTCGCGCACGAACTTGGACAGCATGAAGGCCGCCGAGAGACAGAACACATACCCCATCACCATGAAGATGCGCTCCATCTGCGCTCCCGGAAGCCAGGCCAGCCCGATGGCGCAAAGGGCAGCCGCCAGACCAAAGGAAACCCAGACCTGAAGCTGCCATGCACGGCTGTCGCGCTGGATGATGGCGGAGGAGGAAGATCGCATAAAAATCTTGGCATCAGAGCCGTTGTTGAAGACGGCGCCATCATGCCGACAAGCCTCGAACCCAAGGCACAACAATCGTCAAGGTAGTGGGCCGCAGCACAAAAAGCATTGAAAAACGATACTTTTCACACCACAGTTCCAGCACACGACAGCCGCTTCACCCGGCCTTGAGCAAGCCTGCCACCTGGTCCCGCAAATGCTCAGGCTCTGCCCGGGATGCCGTGAGCACGGGCCCCACATTGAGCCCCACGCGATTGAGCCAGCCGCGCCGCCAGGGCCTGACCATGGCCACGGGCTTTCCGCCGCGCTGCTCTATGCGGCTGAAATAAGAGCCCCAGAGATTGGTCAACGCCATGGGCACCACTGGCACCTCCAGCCCATCGGCTCGGGCCTGGTCGAGGATTTTCACAAACCCCGGCTTGAAGGCCTGCAACTGCCCGTCGCGCGTAATTCCGCCCTCGGGGAAGATGGCCAGCAGATCGCCTTCACGCAGCACCTGGCTGGCCTGTCTGAATGCCTCTTCATATGTGGCCGGATCTTCTTTTTGCGGGGCGATGGGAATGGCCTTGGCCAGTCGGAACAGGGCACCGAGCACGGGCGTCTGGAAAATGCGGTGATCCATGATGAAGTGAATCGGCCTGGGGCTGGCCGCCATGAGCAGCAGCGCATCCACGAAGCTCACATGATTGCAGACCAGCAGGGCCGGACCTTCGGCCGGAATATGGACAGCACCGCGCACCTTGAAGCGATAGATGAAATGCGTGACTACCCAGGCCACGAAGCGCAGCAGGTATTCGGGCACCAGCAGGAAGACATAGAGAGCGACCACGGCATTCGCAATCCCCGTGAACAGAAACACCTGGGCAATGCTGCAGCCCACTGCCAGCAGGGCACCGGCCAGCACACTGGAGGCAATCATGAACAAGGCGTTCAGGATATTGTTGGCGGCGATGATGCGCGCACGGTGCGTGGGCTGGCTGCGCATCTGGATCAGCGCATACATGGGCACGCTGTAAATACCTGCAGACAGGGCAAGCAAGGCCAGATCGGCCATGACGCGCCAATGCGCAGGCCTGGCCACGAAGGCTGCCACATCCATGAGTCCGGACGCCGGCAGGTGGCGCACGGCAAAGAACAGGTCTATGGAAAACAGGCTCATGCCTATGGCGCCCAAAGGCACCAGGCCGATCTCGACCTGGCGGCGGCTCAGCATCTCGCACAGCAGCGAGCCTGTGCCAATGCCTACGGAAAACACCGCAAGCAAGAGCGAAGCCACATGCTCGTTGCCATGCAGTACGTCCTTGGCAAAGCTGGGAAACTGGGACAGAAAGACAGCGCCGAAAAACCACATCCAGCTAATGCCCAGCAGGGAGCGGAACACCACGGGCTGCTGGCGCGCCAGCTGGAGGTTACGCCAGGTCTCGGTCAAAGGGTTCCAGTTGATGACCAGGTCGGGATCGGTGGCCGGTGCATGGGGAATGAGCTGGGCACAGGCACGCCCCACCAGAGCCAGGGCCACGCAGGCCAGTGCCACCTGCAAATGCCCGACCTCGGGCACGGCCACCAGCAGGCCGCCAGCCATGTTGCCGAGCAAGATGGCGACGAAAGTGCCCATCTCCACCATGCCATTGCCGCCTGTGAGCTCGCGCTCATCGAGCACCTGGGGCAAGTAGGCAAACTTCACGGGGCCGAACAGGGTGGAGTGCAGGCCCATGAAGAACACGCAGGCCAGCAGCAATAGAACCTGGCCTTGCCAGAAGCCCCAGGCAGCCAGCAGCATGATGCCGGTCTCCAGGTTCTTGACGAGGCGGAACATGCGCTGCTTGTCCCATTTGTCCGTGAGCTGGCCCGAGGTTGCCGAGAACAGCAGAAACGGAAGAATGAACAGCGCCCCGATGACCAGGCCGGCCATGGACGCCGGCAGCCAGGAAACGCTGAGCTGATAGGTCACCATCACGGTGAGCGCAAACTTGAACAGGTTGTCGTTGGCTGCGCCCGCAAACTGGGTCCAGAAGAAAGGGGCGAAGCGCCTTTGCGTCAGCAGCGCAAACTGGTTGGGATGCGGCTGATCGGCAGCACCGGCCTGGCTCGGCGCAGCAGCACGATGGTCTTGGTTCATCTTGATTTTTTCGGCGAGGAAGATGCCTGTGTCCTCAAAGCGGGTCAAGGCGCGAATCAAAGCACTGATTATTGCGCTGCGATGCAGCAGCCCCGGATCCGGGAGGCGTTCAGGGCTGCAAGCACGGGCCAGGCGGCCATGGCAGCCAGCAAATGCTTGAGGCTGTGGCCGGAGACCAGGCCGCTGGTGAGATCGAATACCGCAGCATCGCCCCACTCGAACAGCTTGGCCAATGCATACCAGGCAATGACCGCCCCGAGGTTCAGCGCAAGTCCCTGGGCACGGCGCCTCAACAGCGCCAGCCCCAGCACAGCCAGCATGCCGCCACCCTGCACCAGCACCCAGGGCAGCAGATTGCCCGAGGCCTTCCAGTACAGCACAGCCAGCACGGCGGCAATCAACATGCCGGCGGCTGTGCCCCAGGCCGGAGCATCGCCGATGCGCGATTGCACGGCCAGCCCCAGCATGGCCGCAAAGGCAATGCTCATCCCCAGGCGGTCGGCCATCAGTCTTGCGTCATCGGGCGACCAATGGTAGAGAGCCGAACAAAGAGCAGAACAGACCAGCCCCCAAAAGAACACGCCGGCCAGACCGCGTACCACCGCGCTCTGCGTCACCCCGCTGCGGCCCAGCACATGCAAGCCCGCAAGTGCGGCCAGTGCAAAACCCAGATTGCTGAGAACATCGAGCGCGTGCGGCAACCAGCCCCAGGCACGCTGATCTGCAAAATCGTGATAGTGGGCAGGCTGGGCCAGGGGTGGAAGCAACAGGGCCGCAACAACCAGCATGGCGGCACTGCTCAGCAGAATGCGCCAGGCTTTGGCGGGCTCCCAAAGGGCATAAAACATGGACAACTCCTTGTGCAATTTGCGCGCAGTTTGTGGCGCCTCCCTGCAAAGGTCATCGATTATTTATACCGGCCGCGCAGCCAGGCACCCCAGGTATCGATAATCGCTACTCATGAGTACCACTGCCGATCTTGTCCTGGCTCTGAAGAAAGAGCTCAAATCCGCCCAAATGACCTATGCCGACCTGGCCCGCAGCCTGGGCATGGCCGAGTCCAGCGTCAAGCGCATGCTGGCCAAGGGCGACATGCCTTTGTCGCGCATAGACGCCATCTGCCGGGTCCTGCATCTGGACTTTGCCGACCTCGCTCGCCACGTGGCCGACAACCAGCCCTTGCTGCAGCAGATGACGCGCGAGCAGGAAAGCGCCGTGGTCGCC
The DNA here is from genome assembly GCF_000429845.1 of Comamonas composti DSM 21721. Taxonomy (GTDB): domain Bacteria; phylum Pseudomonadota; class Gammaproteobacteria; order Burkholderiales; family Burkholderiaceae_C; genus Comamonas; species Comamonas composti. The sequence continues at coordinate 20,495 of NZ_AUCQ01000017.1, read as the reverse complement.
GATCGCAAGCTGCTGCTCATGGCAATCTGCGTGCTCAGCCTCTGGACACTCGAACAGATCGTGGCCACCTACAGGATCACCGAGACCGAAGGCATTGCCTACCTGGCCCAGCTCGACCGCATCGGCATCATCGAACTGCGCCCCGCCAACCGCTACCGCCTGCGCCTGGCCAAGACCTTTCGCTGGCACCCGCGCGGCCCGGTGATGGAGTATTTTCGCGAGCATGCCGTGCTCGACTACTTTGGCGGCAGCTTCGACCAGCCCGGCGAAGGCATGCTCATGGTCCATGGCTCCATCGCGCGCCACCTGGGGCCCAGCTTCTGGGAGCGCCTACAGCGCCTGGCCCATGATTTCTCCCAGCAGCACCTGCAGGACCAGCGCCTGGCGCCCGAGGCGCTCGAAGGCTATACCCTGGTCATGGGCATGCGCAGCTGGGAGTTCGCACCGTTCACGGCCCTGCGCCGCGCAGGCGTCTGAGGCGTGCCAAGAGCGGCTAGCACAACCCAGCAGCGTTGAGACGAGGCGCGAAGCCACAGGCAGTACCAAAGTACGACAAGGCGAAGCAACGACGTATCAAGGCTTGTGTTAGTGGGTCTAAGAACGTGTTTACGATCTCCTCGGTGCCGCGCCAGTGTCTTTGCGGGATGGGATACGAGGCGCGACACCGCAGCAATAGCTGTGCTATTGCGAGGATTCGCAACGCTGTAGACCGCCCGCAAAGGCACTGTCCCGAAGGGTTGGAGCGAAATCGGGCGATTTCTTCGCACTGGCCCTTGCTTGCACCCCGGTGCAAGCTGCGGCCCATCGACTCAAACTCATCCCGATTGCGCTCCAACGCACCTGTGTAGAGATCGTAAACACGCTCTAAGAGCGTGTTTACGATCTAAATCCTGCGCGCCATGTTCTTCCAGTACATGTCGCGCAAGTCCCGCTTGAGCACCTTGCCGTTGGGGCTGCGCGGCAGCGTGGCCACGAAGTCCAGCGACTTCGGTGATTTGAGCGAGCCCAGCCTGGACTTGCACAGGGCCACCAGCTCTTGCTCTGTCGCGCTGGCTCCGGGCTTGAGCTCGACCACGGCCTTGACGGCCTCGCCCCAGTCCTCATCGGGGACGCCAATCACCGCGCAGTCCTCGACGCTGGGATGGGACCACAGCACCTGCTCGATCTCCTGGGGATAGATGTTGAAGCCGCCCGAGATGATCATGTCCTTTTTGCGGTCGCAGATATGCACCCGGCCCTGGCTGTCGACATAGCCCACATCACCGGTGTGCAGCCAGCCGTCGACGATGGTGGCGGCCGTGGCCTCGGGCTGTTTGTAGTAGCCCGGCGTGACGAGGTCGCCGCGCACACAGATCTCGCCGCGCTCGCCTGTGCCCAGCACCCTATGGTCTTCGTCCAGGATACGCACCTGCACCATGGGCGTGGGGTGGCCACAGCTGGACAAGAGCTCGTCGTCAGCCAGCGCCCCATCACACATATGCTCGTCGGGCGCCAGATAGGTGCACATCATCGGAGCCTCGGCCTGGCCGAACACCTGGGTCATGCAGGGACCGAAGACCTGAATGGCCTCCTTGAGCTTTTCCACCGCCATGGGCGCGGCCGCATAGATGAAATAGCGCAAGCTGCTGTAGTCGCGGCCGCGCACGCCCGGCGTGCTCAGCAGGCGGTAGATCACCGTTGGCGGCAGGAACAGCTCGGTGACACCCTGCTGCTCGATGGCATCCAGCACCGACACCGGGTCCGGGGACTCGAGAACCACGACCCTGCCCCCTCTGGCGATCGTGGGCAGGGCCGTGAATCCCGCAGCATGGGTGAGCGGCGCAGCCGCAAGATTCACCGGCCTCTGGCTGTGCGGGTAGTGCAGACTGACCAGATGGGCAGCCATGAAGGCGCCGACATTGCGCTGCGTGAGCTGTACGCCTTTGGAGCGCCCCGTGGTGCCGCCCGTGGGCGCAATGATGGTTACGGCCTCGGGCTCGTAATACGCGTCCAGCGGGGCGTCATCCACACCCTCCAGCCATGACTCCAGCGAGGGAAAGCCCGGCAGCTCTCGGTCCAGACATATCCAATGCCTCAGAGCGGGCAGTCGCGCCTGCAGCCCTCTGACCATGTCCTGCAGTTCGCTGTGAAAGATCAGCAGCTCGCAATCCATGTACTCCAGCAGATAGGCGTTGTCCTCCTCGTTGAGCCTGGGGTTGGCGGGCACCCAGGCCAGCCCCGCACGTGCGATGCCGAACACGCAGATGAAAGCCTCGGCATGGTTGCGGCTGAGCACCGAGGCCTTGCGGCCCGGCCCCAGCCCCTGCATGCGCAATTTGCGCGCCAGGCGATTGCTGTGTTGATGGACATCGGCATAGCTCCAGGATTGCGATCCCTGCTGCAGGCAGGGCATGTGCGGGCCAAGTGCCAGGCCCCGGTCCAAGGCGTGGGCGTGGTTCATATGCACTCCTCAGTCATGCAGGCCATACAGGGTGACCACGGCCGCACCGCCGATGCCGATGTTGTGCTGCAACGCCAGCCTGGCGCCCTGCACCTGGCGCAGATCGGCATGGCCGCGCAACTGCTGCACCAGCTCATAGCATTGCGCCAGCCCCGTTGCGCCCAGGGGGTGCCCCTTGGACAGCAGGCCGCCCGAGGGGTTGATGACCACGGCTCCGCCGTAGGTGTTGTCGCCGGCATCCACAAAGCGCTGCGCGCCTCCGGGCTCGCAAAAACCCAGGGCCTCGTAGCTGATGAGTTCGTTTTGCGCAAAGCAGTCATGGAGCTCGCACACATCCACATCCTCTGGACCAATACCGGCCTCCCGGTACACGGCCTGGGCGGCCTCGCGCGACATGTCCAGCCCCACGAGACTCATCATCGAGCCGGACTCGAAGCTCGAAGGCCTGTCCGTCGTCATGGACTGGGCCAGCACTCGCACACGGGAGTCGATTCCATGGCGCTTGGCAAAAGCCGGGCTGACCAGGAGGGCTGCCGCTGCGCCACAGGTCGGCGGACAGGCCATGAGGCGCGTCATCACGCCCTCGGCAATGACCGGGCTCGCCAGCACCTCCTCGGCACTGACCTCCTTGCGAAACAGGGCCAGGGGATTGCGCGCCGCATGCCGGCTGGCCTTGGCCCGCACCTTGGCAAAAGTCTCCAGCGGCGTGCCGTAGCGCTGCATGTGCTCGGCCCCTGCTCCCGCGAAATAGCGGATTGCCATGGGCAGATCGCTGTCTCCGGCCAGGGCCGTGGTCGTGGCATCGAACTTCGCCAGCGGCGAGGGACGATCCATCCAGTGCGAGCCCAAGGCACCCGGTGCCATCTGCTCGAAACCCAGAGCCAGCACGCAATCCGCCGCACCCAAGGCAATGGCCCGGCGCGCCAGGTACAGCGCCGTCGATCCCGTGGAGCAGTTGTTGTTGACATTGACCACGGGGATGCCGCTCATGCCGACCTCGTAGAGTGCAGCCTGCCCGCAGGTCGAGTCTCCATAGACATAGCCCGCAAACGCCTCCTGCACCAGCTCATAGGCCATGCCCGCATCGGTGAGCGCGGCCCGGACCGCCTGGGCCGCCATCTGCGTGTAGGGAGCATGGTCTCCGGGCTTGCGAAAAGGCGTCATGCCGACGCCGGCAACAATCACTTCATTCATTTCCGAGTCTCCAAAAATTCAACCGGCCTTGGCCACGGCCTGTTCCAGCTTGCTTGCCAAAGCTGCATTGGTCTGCTGCTTCCAGCGTTGATAGACCTCGCGCGTGGCCTCGCTCCACTGGGCCTGCTGCTGGGCATTGGGCTTGTAGATGTCCACGCCTTGCTGGGTGACAAGCTGCTCGTTGCTGACGACGGTCTCACGCACTCTTCGGGTGAGCTCCCGCCCCGCCTGCTGCGCAGCCTCGCGCACCAGTTGCTGATCCTCGGCGCTCCAGGTTTTCCAGATCGGATTGGCCACGAAAAAGTGAATCAGCTCATTCGACTGGTTCCAGTAGGTCACATACTTTTGCCCCAGGCTCTGGAGCTTGTAGGCCACGAACTGCTCCAACGTCAGCGTCAGACCATCGATGGCGCCAGAAGCCAGGGCCGGCTGGGCATCGGCAAAAGTCATCGTCGTGGGATTGGCATGCATGGCACTCATGATCTGCTGCTGCATGGGCGTGGCCACCACGCGCATCTTGAGGCCCTTGAGATCGGCCGGCGAAGCCAGGCGGCGCTTGGCATTGATGAGCTGAATGGCACCGTACTCGCCGCTGGCCAGGGGCTCCATGCCGGCGCGGCGCACCAGCTCATAGAAGTCCTTGCTCAAGGCCTCGGAGGCCAGCACGGCATCCACGGCCTTGTCGCTGGAGAGCAGGCCCGGCAGGCTGAACACCCCGAAGTCCCTGACCGTGCCCGACCAGTTCACGGTTGTCCCGACCAGTACGTCGATGACGCCCTGACGCAGGGCCGTGAGCTCTCTGTCCTGCTGCCCCTGTACCAGGGATGAGGCCGGGTAGAGCTTGAAGTTGATGCGCCCCTGAGTCTTCTCGCGCGTCAGCGTCGCAAAGCGCTCGGCTGCGTAATACCAGTTCGTGCCCGGCCCCACGACCAGGGACAGCCGGTACTCGGCGCGGTACTTGGGCTGCGACAAGGCCAGCATGGGCAGGGGCATGGCTGCGGCGGCAGCTCCCGCGCGCAGCAATTGGCGGCGTTGAATCATGAAAAGTCTCCTTTTGTTGTGATGAAGATCGGGCAGGCCACAGCCTCAGTAACCCAGGGACCTGGGCAGCCACAGCGCCAGCGCGGGCCAGGCCACGACGGCCGCAATGGCCAGCGCAAAGCTCAGAAAGAACCAGCCTATCCAGGGCAGAGTCTTTTCCACGGATACATCCGAGATGCGGCAAGCCACGAGCAGATTCACGGCCAGAGGCGGCGTGAACTGGCCCAGCGCAATGACCATGGTGAGCAGCACGCCAAACCAGACCGGGTCCCAGCCGAACAACTGGATCAACGGCACCAGCAGGGGCAGGAACACCATGAAGACCGAAACCCCGTCGAGAAACATGCCTACGAGCTTGAGCACCACCAGCACGACCACCAGAGTCAGCAGACTGCTCCAGCCGCTTTGCGCAAACCAGTGAACCAGCGGATCGACAATGCCCAGCGTCTGTATGCAATAGGCAAACACGCCTGCCAGGCCCAGGATCACCAGGATTACGGATGACACGACGGCGGCATCGGCAAAGATCTCGTAGAGATCGCGCCAGCCTATGGTGCGGTGAATGAACAGGCCTATGCCCAACACATAGACGGCAGCCACCACGGCGGCCTCGGTAGGCGTGAACCAGCCTGCACGCATGCCGCCCAGAATCAGCACCGGAGTGACCAGGCCCCAGCTGGCTTCGCGCAGGCTGCGCCAGAACGGCGGGCGTGGCATCTGGCGCTCGGCCTGGCCAAAGCCCTGGCGACGCGAAATCCACCATGCGGGCACGATGAGGGCCAGGCCGGCAAGCACGCCAGGCACCATGCCCGCAGCAAACAACTCGGGCAAGGACACACCCGGCACCAGAATGCTGTAGATCACAAAGGCCAGCGAGGGCGGGATCAGGATGTCGGTCGCCGTGGCCGAGCCTATGACCGAGGCCGAGAACGCGCGCGGGTAGCCGGCCTGGGTCATGGCACCGACCATCACACTGCCGATCGCCGCAGCCAGGGCCGCACCCGAGCCCGAGATGCCGCCCAGCACCATGGCCACCAGAATCACCACGATGGGCAGCATGCCCGGCCCGCGCCCGAGCACGGCCGTTGCAAAGTCCACCATGCGCTGGGCCACACCCGAGCGGTCAAAGGCCGAACCCACGAGCACAAACATGGGCAGGGCCAGCAGCGGATACTTTCCAATGCCGGCGTCAAAGTTCTGCTGCACGGTGAACAGCCCGAACCAGGGCATGTCCATGCCCGTGGCGACCACCACCAGCGTGCCACTGACGCCCATGGCCACGCCGATGGGCACACCGGCCAGCATGAGCAGCACAAAGCCCAGGATCAACAGGCCCCCGGTCATACGCCCGACTCCTGCGAGGCCTCGACGGGCGCTGCACTTGCGGCATGCACACGCCGTGCACGCCAGGAGCGTAAGGCAATCAGCGCCGCCAACGGTGGCAGCCAGACCGTATACCACCAGCGGGGAACGCCAAGACCACTCGTCGTTTCCTCGAACACATATTCCTGCCAGCCGGTGCGCAGCATCAGCAGCGCCAGGAGCATGAACATGGCCACCGTCGCCAGCGTCGTCAGCCAGACCAGGCGCTTGCGCATGAGCGGGCCCACGCGCTCGTAGAAAAAGCCTATGCGGATGTGGTCGTCGCGCGCAGCGGCAACCGCCGATCCGGCCAGCGTCAGCACCACCAGCAGGAACACCGAGATCTCCTCGGTCCAGGCAAAGGACTGATCGCTGAAATAGCGCACGAGCACATTGACCAGGGTGATCAGCACCAGGGCCATGAGCACGATGGCGCCAAAGTGCTCTTCCAGGCTTCTCGCTGGCCTCTGAGGACCGGGCTTGGAGGGATTCCCCTGAGCGGGGCAGGTCTTCGTGTTCTCACTCATATTGGTACCATTCGAACAAATTCAGTACTATTGAAGACAATAAAAAGTACCAAGTCAAATGATTTGGTACCAATCCAGGGAATCCACCTATGAGCACGCGTCGCAGCCAAGATGTTTTTTTTCAGGAGTTGTTCGACCTGTTGCGCCTGGAAGGAATTGCCGACCTCACCGTGGCCGAGCTTGCCAAGCGGCTGCGCTGTTCACGCAGCAGGCTCTACGCGATTGCCGAAACCAAGGAAGAGCTTTTTCTCTTGATGGCCAAGCGTTATCTGGGATTGCTGCTGGAGGAGAGCAAGGCTGTGGAAGCCGCCGGTGGCGACATCGTCCCGGCCATCAGACGTTATCTGGACATCGGCGTACGGGCCTCGGCCCAGCTCGGCGTCCCGTTCCTGCGGGATCTGGATGCCACACGCCAGGGACGACGTCTGTTCGACTCCTATCAGGCCAAACGCGGGCAGGGCCTGGCCAGGCTTGTGGAGCAAGGCGTGGCACAGGGGATGTTCAACCCCAGGCATGCGGAGCTGGTGGCGGAGATCCTCATGGGAGGCGCCTTGCGCATACGCCGCACCCGCTTTCTGGCACGCACGGGGCTGACACTGGAAGAGGCTTTTGCCGAGTTCTACGCCCTGCTTTTGCACGGCCTCATGAAGAACGCCGAGGGCTCGGGCCAGCCCGCGCAAAAGCACTGGAAAGGTGATGCTGTGCCAGCCGCTGCTCCCTCACCTGCAGCGGCAGACACGGCGGATGCCGAGGCTGCAGAGCCTTCGGACATTACCGAATTGCTGCTCAAGGCGTCGATACGGCACTGAGAACGTGTTTACGTTCTGAGCCCGGACTCGCAGCACATCTGGCAACAGCGCTTCATGAAACCCATACACAAGATTGCAGGACTTCGCTCAAGGTCTACGCCGCTTTGACCTTGTCTGGCCATGATCGGTCGCCATGAGCGCTGTTTCCAACAATCGAAAGGAGTTCCCATGAGCCCAGTCCGCACGCTGCTCGCCTGCTTTCTGCTGGCGGCATCGGCCACAGCCGCCCAGGCCCAGGTGAATGTCACGATACAGCTGGGGGCCCCGCCGCCCCCGCGCCACGAGGTCATCCCGGCAGCCCGCCCCGGCTATATCTGGGCGCCTGGCTACTGGCAACCCAAAGGCCGCCAGCATGTCTGGGTCGCAGGCCACTGGATGCGCACACGCCACGGCCAAATCTATCGCCAGCCCGCCTGGTCCCGGCATGGCAACCAATGGCGCTGGGCCGCAGGCTACTGGGAGCCAGGCCGGCAGCACCACCGGCCTAAGCATCCCGGCCGGTACAAGCATGGCGGAAAAAATGGACACCGCGACCATGGACCCGGCCATCACCACCGTCGTTGAATTCGCCAAAAACTATCAAAAACATAGCTGGTAGCGCAATCCACACAAGGGCTACAGGCCAATTACTCCATGAATACCGTGAGCACGCCCGCCAGGCGGTGCATGCGTGCATCCATGATCTGGGAGTTGGCCACAAAACCGATCAGAGGCACCCGGCCCAGGGCATGGGACAGGGTGCCGAGTTCGGAGCCGGCCTGCCCGAACAGGCCTGCGCGACCGCCGCAGCTCACATAGATGGCACCACGTATGCGCTGCGACACCGGTTGCTGAGGCTGATCCTCCTGGTCGCTGGCATCGCGCAGGGCCGCCCCCAGTTGCATGAGCTCATGGCGCGCAGCCTGAGCCTGGCGGCGGCAGAAGATCACCGAGTGCCCAGCCTCGACGGCCGATGAAAAGGCCAGCCCCTGGCGCAAGGGATCCAGCCCGACCAGGGTCAGCACCTGGGCTTCGCCCGTCAGCAGGCCCCGCTCCACGCCCCTGCCCGGCGGAGCAATCGCGGCCAGGGTGGAGCGCACCGTGCTTAGCGCAGGCTGCCAGTCTCCACCGTCGAGTTCCACGCCCAGGAGTTGCAGCAGCCTCTCCAGCGCCGGCACCCCATCCAGGCCGGTCACCAAGGAGCCGCGCGACTCGGTGATCTCCAGCCCGGCGGCCAGAGGCACGCAGCCCTGGGCCATGCCGGTCATGCAGGCCGCCTCTTCCGAGAAGGCAAGACCGGAGAAGCCTCCGCTGAACACACCCACCTGCGCGCCTGCGCGCAAGGACGGCAGGTCTTCATTGCGGCAGGCGATCTGCAGCGCCTGCCGACCCGGACCCGCATCGCAGGCCCCGCCAAACAGCAGGCCGGACTCGGTGCGTTCGGACAGTTCGTGAAGCAGCTCGGCCAGCTCGGGCTGGCCGCCTGCCGCATGCACCAGGGCCGAGTGGGCGCTAAAGCCAGCCTCTCCTCCGCTCAGCGCCAGCGGAGCCAGGCCACTGTACAAGCGGTAATGCGCAGCAGGAATGTCGAGCAGCATCACGGCCAGCGCCGGGCCACCCAGATATTCATGCCCCATGGCCAACACACCCGAGGCCGAGCAGCCCACCCAATCCGCGACCTGGGGAAGATGCAGGGCCAGATACTGCAGCAACTGCTGGGCATGGCGCTCGTGATCACGGGAAAAATACATGAGGCCCAGGCGCGAACGCTTGGCATATCCGGGCTCGGCCATCTGGGCCACAAGCTGCTGCAGCACTTCGTCGGCAGCACAACGCCAATCATCGTGACTGGCATGACCTACGGGAAACAGTAGCATGCCCATTCCCTTCATCTGTTGGCCTGGCTCGTGAGGCTGGTACAGCCATCAGGTACAGCAAGGCCCGGACTCAGTCCTCATTTCGCCCTGGGGGCACTGCGTGCAGCCGGTTTGGCTGCCGCCTTCTTGCTTGCAGCCTTGCGGGCGGCGGGTTTGGTCGCAGCACCTAGACTCGCTGCAGCCTTCGGCGCCGGCCTGGCATTCGAGCCAGAGGCCGCGCCTGCTCCTTTATCGGTCTTGGCTGCAGCAGACTTGAGCTGCTCTGCAAAGGCCTTGCCTTGCTGCTGGGCCTGGGCCGACATGCGCTCCACCGCACTCTTGGCCAGGTCTCCAGCCGCGCCTGTGGCACGCTGGGCAGCGGCCAAGGCCTCAGGCGCCAGTGGCTCTGCCATGGCCTTGGCTGCAATTTGCTGGAACTGCTGGGTCAAGGCGCCCCACCATTGCACGGCCTGTCCCATGGCCGCAGCCTGGGCTTCGGCTGCTGCTGCCGTGGCCTGGGCCGAGCCTTCACTGCGGGCTTCAGCCTGGGGGGCTGCCCTGTCTTCTCCTGCCTCGGAGGCCTGAGCTGGCGCGGCCCGGCCCTGGGCCTTGTCTTCCCTGGCATCCTGCATGGGCCAGCCGGGCTTGACCCCAGCCCCGCTGGCCGGCGCAGCTCCGGGGAACTGAAAGGACTGGGCCAGCTCGCCCAGGCTCACATTCATGCCCTTGAGGGTGGACAGCGTCATGCGCTGCACCTCCAGCGCCTGGATGGTGGCGGCCAGGGCCTTGCTGTTTTGCTCCAGCCAGAACTGCACGGCCTTCAATTCGGCAATGCGCTTGTCCACTTCTTCTATGCTGACCGTGGGGGCAACCCATTGGGGGATGGCGCTGCTGGGCTTGGCCGCACCTGCGGCCTGGGCCAGACCTTGCAGAAAATCAAAGCCGGGAATGAAGTTGCCGAAACCAAAAGCTTGACTCATGGGCTGCTCTCACAAAAACGGATGAACGGGCCAATAAAAATGGCGTGGCCGTCCTTTCCGGACAGGCCACGCCATCAGCTTAACCCAGGCCGGCCCCACGGCCATCAAGGCCTGCCTGTCACAAACCCTGTGCAGCCGGCATCAATGCGAATGACCGGCATGCCCTCCATGCCCGCCTGCAGGCGCCATGGCACGTGCAGGCAACTCCAGGCTCAGCCGCGAGGTCTCGCCCTTGGCATCCTTGAACACCAGGGTCAAAGGCACCTTGCTGTCCTTGAGGACGGGGCTCTTCAATTGCTGCAGCATCAGATGGTAGCCACCGGGCTTGAGCTCCACGGCCTGCCCCTTGGGAAGGTCCAGGCCTTCGATGGCACGCATGCGCATCACGTCGCCTTCCATCTTCATCTCATGCACTTCGGCCACGCCGGCCACGGGCGATTCCACGCCCACCAGGCGCAGCGACTCCTCGGCCGTGAGGCGCACAAACGCCCCTGTGGCCTGCTGGCCAGGCACGCTGGCCCTGACCCAGCCATTCTCGGCCTTGACATGGGCCGGGCCCGCATGGGCCTGAGCCAGGCTCAGCCCCATGGAGGCAGCGATCAGAAAAGAGCTTGTCCATTGGCGCAATGTCATCACAGTAACTCCAGTTATTTCTTCCAGGGCGACCACCGCCTTGGCATTCTTCAATTCAAACGAGGAAACAGCAGCTTGCGACTGCCGGTCAAAAGAAAAGGTGAAACCGAAAAGTTACTGCGGCGGTGCGCGCACGGGAGGCAGCGCCAGACTCGCGCCGGAATCGGGCTGGGCATACCGCACGGCCTGCCACGCGCCGGGCTCCAGAGATACCACCACGTGCGCCATGGCATGCGGCCCGGGAGCCATGGCCGGCAAGCACAAGGCACAGTCCAGACCATGGATGCCCGCAGGGACCGGCTCCTGAGAGCCAGGGCTCGCAATCCATTGCGGCGCACCCGAGGCACTGCAGACACGCTCCCACTGCACGGCACTCGCAGAGGCCAGAGGCGACAGAGCGCTCAGCCCGACCAGCCACAGCCAGACATACAACACCCAGCGGGAGCAGGTCTGCATGACATGGGGAGAGCGAAGCGGCATGGCGCGATTCTAGGCCAGCCCATCCGCAAGCCAGGCCCTGGGCCCGATCCAGGAGCACGTTCACAGGCCAGAGCTAAAGCCACGGCCTTTCGCATGACCTGCCCGATGCAGTTCCTGCACCCTCATCCAGAACGGCTGACGCATGCCCGAGCGGCGTGCCCCCACGCTCAAGACCTGGCGAGCACCTTGTACAGATAGGAACGAGAAATTCCCAGCGCTTGCGCGGCCTGTTTTTTGTTGCCGCTGCAGCGCTCTATGGCGGCGAGTATGGCCTGGCGCTCCACCACCTTGAGTGGAGCCGCCACCGGGGCAGTCGCTGCCATGGGCGCAAGCTGTTCAGACCCAGCGGCGACCAGCCCCAGCGGATCCTGGTAACGAGCAAAATTCTCCACGGCCAGTGTTTTGCCATCGCAAAACACCAAGGCCTCCTCGATGCGCTGGCGCAGCTGGCGCACATTGCCGGGCCAGCTGTTCTGGGCCAGATAGGCCATGACGCCCGGCGCGATACGCGGCAGAGGCAGTTGATTGCGCTCGCAGAACGACTGCACGAAGCGCTGTACCAGGGCAGGAATGTCCTCCAGATGCTGGCGCAAGGCCGGCACCTGCAGCACGACACCGCTGAGCCGGTAGAACAAATCCAGCCGAAAGCGCCCGCTGTCTATGAGGGCACGCAAATCGCGGTGAGTGGCGGCGACCACGCGAAAATCCACGTGCCGCCCCGATCGAGCACCCAGTCTTTGCACCTGCCGGTCTTCCAGCACACGCAGCAGCTTGACTTGGACTTCCATGGGAATGTCGGCCACCTCGTCAAGAAACAAGGTGCCGCCCTCGGCCTGTTCGAGCTTGCCCGGCTGACCTTGCTTTCGCCCTCCGGTAAAAGCCCCGGCCTCATAGCCGAACAGCTCCGCCTCGATCAGGGTTGCAGGCAGTGCCGCGAGATTGAGGCACACCATGGGAGCGCCGGGGTCTCGCCCACGCGCATGCAGGGCCTGGGCCACCAGCTCCTTGCCGCTGCCACTCTCGCCAAGAATGAGCACGGGCACATCCAGCCTGGCCACGGCATCGATCTCGCGTGCCAGGCGCTGCATGGGAGCACTGCTGCCCACCAGCGCCAAGCTGCCCGCACTGTCCCTGAGCTGGCTGAGCTCACGCCGGTAGTGCTGCACCTCGTCGCGCAACTGCTGCAGGCGCTGCTGCATGCGATTGAGCGCCTCAACCCCGCTGAAGCTGACCTGCCCGACGGCCCCCACCACCATGCCGCCCTCAAAAATCGGGATGCGATTCACAACCCGGGTTGCCTGCGGACTGACTTGCTGCAGATCCCCGATCTCGGCCTTGCCGCTGCGAGCCACATGCGGCAGCCGGGAGTTGGGGATCACCTCCTCGGCGCGCCGGCCTATCGCAGCCCCGGGCTCCAGGCCAAAGAATTTCTCATGCACCGGGCTGATGTAGCGCATGCGGCCTTCATGGTCTGCCACCGTAATCGCCTGGTAGGGGTGGGTCAGGAACATGTTGAGTATGGCAAATGCAAAAGGCACGGTCGCAGCCAGATCAAGCAGGGCCGCAGCCTCATCCGCCGGGCGCACCAGGACCAGCGTGCTCTCCGCATCGGCAAGCTCGATCGCCACATAGCGCGACACGGCACCACGCACGCCCGGCACTTCAACATGCAGCAGCCTGCCCGCGCCCAAAGCCCCATCCTCCTGTGCGAGACGCGCCTTGTCGACGGCTGCGCGCAACAACGGATCCTGGGCCAGCCCCAGCAGCACGACCGGGACACGGGCATCGCGACGCCAGACAAATACGCCAAAGCGATGGTCAAAAGCACTGAAAACCGGCATAGAGGACTCGGGGAAGAACACGCAGAGCCCGCACTCTAGCAGCGCCGACCCAGATCACAGCCTATGGCATGTCTCCTTCATGTCCCCAGGAAGGACATGGACACTTTTCAAGCCCGACGCCGTCTCCACCAAGGACACGCATATCGAACCACCAAAAATAATCATTTCAAATCAATTGGTTGCAGATTGGCACACCTTGTGCATCTATTTGCACAAAGGAGACTTGAACATGAGTTGGCAACCCGAAGTAGATGAGATCGCCTATCGCCAGGCTCTGGCGCAAAAGCTGGGTGGAGAGGACAAGGTCGCACGCCACAAGGCCGCCGGCAAGCTCACGGTGCGCGAGCGCATCACGGCCTGCACGGATGCCCAGTCCTTCACGGAAGTAGGCTCCCTGAGCGGATCTGGTCATTACGACGCCATGGGCCGGCTCGTGGAGTTCACCCCATCCAACCTGATCATGGGCCGTGCACGCATGGGTGGGCGCTCCGTGGTTGTGGTTGGCGATGACTTCACGGTACGCGGTGGCGCGAATGATGGCGCCGTGGGCGAGAAGCTGATCTTTGCCGAAAAAATGGCGCATGACCTGCGCCTGCCCATGGTGCGCCTCGTGGATGGCACAGGCGGCGGCGGCTCGGTGCGCAACATAGAGACCAAGGGCTATACCAGCATCCCGACCATGAAGGTCTGGGGCCAGGTGGTGCAAAACCTCTCCACCGTGCCCGTGGTCTCGCTGGCCCTGGGCTCGGTCGCCGGCATGGGGGCTGCGCGCGTGGCCTCCAGCCACTACTCGGTCATGATCAAGGACACGGCCCAGCTGTTCAATGCCGGCCCGCCGGTGGTGGCTCGCCTTGGCCAGCATGTGACCAAGAACGAGCTGGGCGGCAGCCAGATCCATGCACGCAACGGCGTGGTCGACGACGAGGTGGCCAGCGAAGAAGAAGCTTTCGAGCGCGTGCGCCGCTTTCTCTCCTACCTGCCCTCCTCGGTGTACGAGCTGCCGGCGCGCGCCGAGGTCAGCGACGACCCGCAGCGCCGCGACGAGTGGCTGCTGTCGGCGATTCCACGCGACGGCCGCAAGGTCTACAAGATCCGGCCCATTGTCGAATGTCTGGTGGACCAGGGCTCGTTCATGGAAATGGGCCGCCAGTGGGGCCGGGCCATCGTCACGGGCCTGGCACGCATCAACGGCTGGCCCGTGGCCGTTGTGGCCAGCGACCCGTACTTCTACGGCGGGGGCTGGGATGGCCCATCGGCCGAGAAGTTCACGCGCTTTGTGGATCTCGCACAGACCTTCCACCTGCCCGTGGTGAACCTTGTGGACATCGCAGGCTTTCAGATCGGCGTGGAGGCCGAAAAGGCCGGCATCATGCGCTACGGTGTACGCGCCCTGGCCGCCGTCTACCAGGCCACCGTGCCCTGGTGCAGCATCATCGTACGCCGTGCCTATGGCGTGGCTGCTGCCGGCCACCAGCATATGGGGCGCTTTAACTTCCGCTACGCCTGGCCTTCGGCCAACTGGGGCTCTCTGCCCATCGAGGGCGGGCTGGAAGTGGCCTACAAGGCCGAGATCGAAGGCGCCGACAACCCCGAGCAAAAGCGCGCCGAAATAGAGCAGCGCGTGCGCAGCCTCACCTCCCCCTTCCGCACAGCCGAAGCCTTTGGCATAGACGAGGTCATAGACCCTCGCAGTACACGCGCCCTGCTCTGCGAGTTCGCCGATCTGGCCGCCCCATTGCGAGAGCCGGGCGCGCCGCGGTTTGGTCTGCGCCCCTGAGCCCCATCCACACCAACAAGGAGACAATGATGACAAACAACCAACTGCCTACAGTACCGCGTCGAGCTGCCCTGGCCGCTCTCGCCTGTGCGGCCCTGTCAGGTCAGGCCGGTTGGGCCGCACAGCCCGACCAATGGCCCACTCGCCCCGTACGCATGGTCGTGGGCTTTCCTGCAGGATCGTTCACCGACACCATTGCCCGCGCACTGTCCGAGCACCTGAGCAAGCAGCTAGGCCAGCCCGTGGTCGTGGACAACAAGCCCGGAGCCAACGGTGCCATCGGCGTGGGCGAGGTGGCGCGCGCCGCGCCTGACGGCTATACGCTGCTGGTCACCAACTCCAGCAGCATCACGCTCAACCCGCAGCTCTACAAGAAGATCACCTACCGGGCATCGGACTTCGCCCCCATCACCATGGTGCTGGACTCGCCCTTCATCCTCACCGTCAATCCCGAGTGGGCGAAGAAAAACCAGATCCGCACGGCCCAGGACGTCATCAGCTTTGCCAAGCGCAACCCGGACAAGCTCAGCTACGGCTCTGCCGGCCCGGGCAATATTGCCCACCTGACCTACGCCTCCTGGAGCAACCGCACAGGCATCAAGGCCACGCATGTGCCCTACAAAGGCGCTTCCCAAGCCCAGATGGCCGTGCTCAGCGGCGAGCTGGACACCCAGTTCGACACCTGGAGCGCCTTGCCCCATATCGCTGCAGACAAGCTCTTGCCACTGGCCGTGACTGCGCCCAAGCGCATACAGCAACTGCCGGATGTCCCCACGATGAGTGAAGCCGGCTACAAAGATTTCAACGCCACATTCTGGGCCGGCCTGCTGGCTCCAGCTGGCACACCGCCAGCCATCGTCAACAAGCTCCATGAGCTCAGCCAGAGCATGCTCAAGGACGAGCGCATACGCGCCGTGCTCGACAGTCAGGGCGAGCCCGTGATGCTGCCGCCAGCCCAGTTCGGCCAGCGCATCACCCAGGAAGTCGCGGACTGGGGCCAGGTCATACGGCGCGAAGCGCTGTCGCTGGACTGAAGGTGGCTGCATGAGTTTGCTTCAAGCCTTGAATCCTCGCTCGGTCGCCATCCTTGGCGCCTCGGACAATCCCATCAAGCCGGGCGGGCGCCCCATCGACTACATGCTGCGTCATGGTTTTTCGGGTGCCATCCTCCCGGTCAACCCCAAGCGCAACGAGGTCCAGGGACTGCCCGCCTATCCATCTTTACGCGTCCTTCCACAGGCGCCCGACGCCGTGGTCATCAGCCTTCCCGGCGAGGAAGTCGCGAATGCCATAGATGAATGCGTAGACCTGGGCGCCCGCATGGCCGTGATCTACTCCTCGGGATTTGCCGAGCTTGGCGATGCGGGGCGGGCCCAGCAAAGCGAACTGCTGGCACGCGCACGGCGGGGCGGACTGCGCCTGTTCGGCCCGAACTGCCAGGGTGTGGCCAACTTCGCCCAGGGCGCGATCCTCAACTTCTCGACCATGATCAACGAGAGCCCACCGGCCGATGGCCCCGTGGCCATCGTCAGCCAAAGCGGCGCCGGAGCCGCCATCCTCTATGGCGGCCTGCGCCGCGCAGGCCTTGGTGTGCGCTACATGGTCTCCACGGGCAACGAGGCCGATGTCTGCGCGGCCGAAGCCGCCTGCGCCCTGCTGGGCGACGAACAGGTCCGCCTGGTGGTGCTGTACGTGGAGACCTTGAGCCAGAGTGCACAGCTGGCCCAGGCCGCCCGGCTGGCTCGCGAGCGCGGCGCCCACATCCTGGCAGTCAAAGCCGGCCGCACCAGCGCGGGCCAGGCCACGGCCAGCTCTCATACCGGCGCGCTGGCGGCCGAGGATGCCCTGACCGACAGCTTTTTGCGCCAGCACGGCATTCTGCGCCTGGCCGACTTCCGCGAGCTCATTGACTACGCGCCGCTGTTCCTGTCTCAGCCCATGCCGCGCGGGCAGCGCGTGGTCAGCATCAGCAACTCTGGCGCCACCTGCGTGCTCTCTGCCGACGCCGCCGAGGAATACGGACTTGCCGTCGAGCAATTCGATCAGGCCACGCTGGCAGGACTCAAGCAGGCATTGCCGCCCTATGTGACAGCACGCAACCCCATCGACATGACGACGGCCTTGCTGGGCAAGCCGGACACCTTTGGCCACACGCTGCAAGCCTTGCGCGGCAGCAATGCCGCCGACCTGGTGCATGTAGGCTTTCCCATTGGAGGGGAAGGCTATGACTTTGCCGACTTTGCGGCCCAGGCCAGCCGCTTTGCACGCGACAGCGGCATACCGATAGCCGTCAGTGTCAACCAGGAATGGGTGGCCCGGGCCTTCCAGGAGCAAGGCGTGCCCACCTTCTGGAGCGAGCGCGCAGCCATGCGGGGCCTGGCCTTGCTGTCCGAGCAGGCATGTGCACCGGCCTCCATGAGCAGCCCGCAGCAGCCGCCCGTGGCCGCCAGCACCACACTGGATGAGCCAGGCAGCCTGGCGCGGCTGCAGCAAGCCGGCCTGCCCGTCATGCACCACCAGGTCTGCACCCGCGCATCCGATGTACTGCCGGCACTCGAAGCCCTGGGCACGCCCCTGGTGGCCAAGGGCATCTCCGCCGATCTGGCCCACAAGTCCGAGCATGGCCTGGTGCGCCTGAACATAGACCGGCAGGAAAGTGCTCTTCAGGCCTTCCATGACTTCGCCGCCAAACTGCGCGCCCTTGAGGCAAATGACGGAGGCATGCTCCTGTGCACGCAGCACAAGGCCGATTTCGAGCTCGCACTGGGGGCGCATATCGATGCCGAATTCGGCGTCGTCGTCATGATCGGCCAAGGCGGAGTCCTGGTGGAGACGCTCAAGGATGTGCAGTTTTTGCTGGCTCCGTTTGACCAGAGCCAGGCACTGGCGGCCATCCAGCGGCTGGGCATTGCCCCGGCCTTTGCCGCTGCACGCGGCATGCCGGCAGTGGAGTTGAGCGCCGTGGCCGACATGATGGTCCGCCTTGGCGACTGGATGCTGGAGCAAGACGGCCACGTGCAGTCAGTGGATGCCAATCCGGTGCTGGTGGCGCGTGGCGCACGCCCCCCGGTCATCGTGGATGCCGTGGTGGCCGTGGCCTGCGAGGAGCGCTCATGAACTGCACACCTCATACCCTGCGCCGCGTACTGGTTGCCAATCGAGGTGCCGTGGCCGCGCGCATCATTCGCACCCTGCAGCGCATGGGACTGCAGGCCGTGGCCGTCTACTCCGAGGCCGATGCCGACCTGCCCTATGTGCAGCAGGCCGATGAGTCCGTATGCATAGGTCCGCCGGCTGCGCAGCACAGCTATCTGAACCAGGCCAGGCTGCTGGAGGTTGCGCATGCCACCGGCTCTGATGCCCTGCATCCCGGCTATGGCTTTCTGGCCGAAAACGCGGGCTTTGCCGAGGCAGTGCAACAGCAGGGTCTGTGCTTCATCGGACCTTCGTCGCACTGGATCAGCACCCTGGGCCACAAGACCCAGGCTCGCGAATTCATGGCCAAGCAAGGCATGCCCCAGGCACCCAGCTCAGCAGTGCTGGACAGCGCCACAGCGGCCTGCGAAGCCGCCGCACGCATAGGCTATCCGGTGCTGGTCAAGCCCGCCGGCGGCGGCGGCGGCATAGGCATGCTCCCGGCACATGATGCCCAGCAACTGCAAACCGCCTGGACCAAGGCCAGCGGCATCGCCAGCAAGTTTTTTGCCACGCCCGAGCTCTACCTAGAAAAGCTCATCGAGGCGCCGCGCCATATCGAGTTTCAGGTCCTGGCTGACCGCCACGGCCAGGCGCGCATACTGTTCGAGCGCGACTGCTCGGTGCAACGCCGTCACCAGAAGATAGTGGAGGAGGCCCGCCCCATCGGCATTCCAGAAGCACAGCTGGCTGCCATGCGTGAACTGCTGCAAGACATGCTCTCCCGCATCGGCTATGACGTGATCGGCACGGTGGAGACGCTCTACACCCCCGAGCACGGCTTTGCCTTTCTGGAAATGAACACCCGGCTACAGGTAGAGCATGCAGTGACCGAGGAGATCACGGGCATTGACATTGTCGAGGCCCAGCTTCGCCTCGCCGCAGGCGAGTCCATGCAGGCCGTGCTGCCGCAGCCAGTGCACGCCAGCGGCCATGCACTGCAGGCACGCATCTATGCCGAAGACCCGCTGCGCTTCCTCCCCTCGCCAGGGCGGCTGGAGCAATTCGTGCTGCCGGATCCAGGGCCAGGCCTGCGCGTGGAGACCGGCTATGCCCAGGGCTGCAGCGTGACACCCTTCTACGACCCCATGCTTGCCAAGATCGTGGTCCATGGCCGTGATCGTACCGATGCCATCCTGCGGCTCGGCCAGGCGCTGGCCGCAACCCAGATCAAGGGCGTCAAGACCAACATCCCGTTCATAGAACAAATCCTCAGCCACGCAGACTTTGTGGCAGGCCGCATAGACACCGGCATTGTCCAACGCGTGCTGACAAACCAGACATCTTGAAGGAGTCCGATATGACCATGATTGAAAGCCCCATCGCCGGCCTGGTGGCCGCTGTCGAAACCGCCGAAGGCGCACAGCTCGCCGCAGGCGATACCTTGATCATCGTGGAGTCCATGAAAATGGAAATTCCCGTCGAGGCTCAAACCCCTGGCGTGGTCCGCCGCATGCTCGTGGCCGTGGGCGATCAGATCGCAGAAGGCCAGGCCGTGGCCGAAATCGAATGAGCCCCGAGGCCAGCCAACTACAAGCTCAGGCCCTGGAATGCGGCTACTTCGGCATAGATGTGCCCTTCATGCGGCACATAGGCCTGCTTCCCGTCAGCCTGGAGCCTGGTCTGGCACGCACGCGACTGCCTCTTCGCGCCGAACTGGTCAACAGCCGAGGCCATGGCCATGGGGGAGCACTGATGAGCGCCCTCGACTTCACCCTCAGCGCGGTGGCACGCTCCCACAACCCACTGGGATTGGGCGTGATTACCATGGAGATGAACACCCATTTTCTGGCATCGGCCAGCACCGACATGCTGATCGAGGCACGCATTCTGCGCCAGGGCGCACGCACCGTGTTCTGCGAGGGCGATGTGCTCGATCAAAGCGGTGGCAAGGTCTGCACCGCACGTGCCGTTTTCAAGCTGGTGACCCTTGCTTGAGCATTACCTGCTCAGCGAGGCGCGATTGCACAAGCCCCAGTCGCATGCAGGCGACTGGGGCGCAAGATCTGGAAAATTTGGAGTAGCTGTTCCATCTCATGTGATCATGTCCCTCGTAGAAGCTGGGCACTCTTTGAAGCAAGAGATCATGCTCAGTGTCCTGGAGTCCTTTCAACGGGAGCAGATCACATGAGCCAAGTACATGCCCAGGCGCGCACCACCCCCAAAACAAGGGCTGAGATCAAGGCCTCGTCAGCCACCCATGAGCAATTGGCTCAGCGCTACAACATCAGCCTGGCTACGGTTCGTAAATGGAAGCGTCGTGAGAGTCCCCAAGACCTTTCACACAGGCCCCACACGCTTCATACGACACTCTCGCCCATGCAAGAGGCCATTACCGTGGAGTTGCGTCGTCTGTTGCTTCTGCCCTTGGATGACTTGGT
>NZ_AUCQ01000016.1 GCF_000429845.1 Comamonas composti DSM 21721 | reverse complement strand
AGCCCAGATCAACAAGCGCAATGCCGAGCGCGGCTATGGCACCACGCTCTATGCCTGGGACGGAGACACCCTGGCGCTGGAGCGCGACTCCCAAAGCCAGACCGATTATCTTTATGCGCCAGGCAGTTTTACGCCCATGGTGCAGAGCAAACAAAGCGCCGATGACCCCCAACCAGAGCTGGCCTGGTACCAGTGCGACCACCTGGGCACGCCCATGGAGCTCACCGATGCCCAAGGGAAAACCATCTGGGAAGCAGACTACGGAGCGTTTGGGCGGGCCAGGGTGGATGCAGGCAGCAGGGTCAGTAGCCACATCCGCTTCCCGGGCCAGTACCATGACGAGGAAACAGGGCTGCATTACAACCGCTATCGGTATTACGAGCCGGAGACGGGGAGGTATTTATCTAAGGATCCGATTGGATTGGAGGGGGGGATTGACCAGCTCGGTTATGCAAAAGGTAATCCGATTAAAAATGTTGATCCCATCGGATTAGAAACAGTATTTGTTATTAATACAAATGGACTAGGTCATGTTGGTGTGCTCGTCGGTAGCGGGGATCACGCAGTTCTTTATGATCCAGGTGGATCATTTCGTAATGAAATAAAGGGATCCGGAGACGCTCTATACGGGATTGATGCTTCATTGAATGATTATATTTCCTACCAACTAAATGATGGTCCTTCTGTTGAAACAATCAGATTCCTAACAACACAAGAAGAAGAGGAGGAAATTCTGAACAATATTATGAATCAAGGAGGGTGCTCGCCTCTTCAATGTGCTATGTGCACTGCAAGTGCTGTGAGAGGTGTTGGACCCTTCAAGGATATTGATTTTACTTTATTCCCGGGTAGTCTTGGTAGAAAATTAAATCGACTAAAGCATTCCCCTAAAACATCGCCATTTTTTCCTAGCGACGGATGGGGGTGGAGATGAAATATAAATCAAATGAATTCTTTGTTTTTGCATTTCATTTTTTGGGATCTTTTGGGTTGTTTTGGATAGAATGGGACTATATTAGTCGTCATCTTGGCAAATACACCAATCCCTTTATATTAGGGTACGCCTTCTTTTCAATAATATTATTTATTATTTTCTTTGGTAAAAGATTGAAATTTTCCACAACCAAAAA
Source organism: Comamonas composti DSM 21721 (assembly GCF_000429845.1). Taxonomy (GTDB): domain Bacteria; phylum Pseudomonadota; class Gammaproteobacteria; order Burkholderiales; family Burkholderiaceae_C; genus Comamonas; species Comamonas composti. The sequence continues at coordinate 117,486 of NZ_AUCQ01000016.1, read as the reverse complement.
AATAATATTGGCTGCATCAATACCTTATTTTTCTTCATCACTTTCATATATCATGATATTGATAATTTACTACTCAATCAACAACAATGTAAATTATATCTTTGCATCAATTTTAATTGCACTAATTGGTCCTTATATTTTAATAAAAGCTTATCTGATAAGCTTAATTAATTCTGTAGTGCTTTATATATTAATTCTTTTTTCAAAAAGATGTTCGCATGAGCATTGATAATCATAAATTTCTCGAAAACCAAGTCCTAACTGCCATCCTTTAGAAGATATTATTCATTCGCATTGAAATATTCAATACACAGAAGAAAAGCAAGAGTGATTGGTCAATTTATTTCACTTGATATAAATAGAAATTTATTCAGATAAAACAATCCTATTGCTCATTGATAAATTAATTAAATAGATAAATTCAAATGAATCCGAAAAAATTTCTCAAACCCATATACTTGGGTGATTGAGCATGCGAAGAAATTTTAATTAATGGAAGAGAAGAAAAAATAAAAACAGACTGCATTTCTCGTATTCGAGAAGATATTTGAAATTTTTATGTAACTGAAGACATTAAATCCAGATATTTAGTCTTCAAGGACGCAAGAAGATTTAGCTCTGATCCATCAGGAGTTTTACCAAATGACTGGATTGAGCTAGTTTCCATAAATAAATGCAATGATAATTCAGGTCAATGGAAAACAATATGAATCTTGGATCTGTCAATAGAAAAGGAGTGTCAAAATAGATTATTACGAATATTGAACCTAAAGAAATTTTTATAGAAAAAGTGATGGATTTGAAATTTTCGAATGAAAGGTATTTGTTGCATAAATTGGCCTTCCTCCATAAATTATTTTCTTTGTATTGATAACCGCCTTGGAGAAATATCCTTGCTTTAGAGAGTCTCTCAAAACCCCCAATACCCGAAATTCAGCGCCGCAGCGTATTGATTTTGATGTGTGCAATCTTGCAGGGCCTGGGGTTTGAGAGACTCTCTGCGGGCTGCCGCCGGGCAGACTGGCCGCACTGCGGCTTGATTGCGTCCACGCCCGCTTCAGGGCATCGCTGCAGCGTCCATCATCGTGCAGGCTTGCGCTTCGGCCGAGAGCCGATCGCCAGCGGCTGAAAGCGCGGAATTGAATTGCTCAAGACAATCTTGAACCCCATTGCAGGCCTTGTGAAAACCAGCCTCTGGGCTGTCCTGCCAAGCCCTCTGCCGGCTGCGCCGCAGCCGAAGGACGGGACTCAGAGCCGGTTGACGATCTCAATAACCATGCTGCAGGCGAAATTCGCGGGCGCGGCCGAAGTGGCCGTTGCCTATGAAGGGCACGGGCGGGCGCAGCGCCGACAGCGGCGAGGGGTGGTTGCTGGTCAGCACCAGGTGGCCTCGGTCCTGCGGGATGAAGACGCGCTTGCTCTGCGCATGGTTGCCCCAGAGCATGAAGACCACGGGGCGCTGGCCTTCGGCCACATGGCGTATCACGGCATCGGTGAGTTTTTCCCAGCCCTTGCCCGAGTGGCTCGCGGCCTGGCCCTCTTCCACGGTGAGGCAGGTGTTGAGCAGCAGCACGCCGTTTTTCGCCCATTGCACCAGAGAGCCGCCTGGGTTGGGGAACGCGGGAAAGGGCTGGCCCAGGTCGCGCTGCATTTCCTTGAAGATGTTTTGCAGCGAGGGCGGCAGGCGCACGCCGCTGGCCACGGAGAACGCCAGCCCTTCGGCCTGGCCGCGCCCGTGATAGGGGTCCTGGCCCAGAATCACCACGCGCACGGCTTCGGGTGGTGTGAGTTCCAGCGCGCGCAGCGGGCGAGGCGGGAAAACCACCGCGTCCGCATCCAGCCGCTGCTGTAGAAAGCCCAGCAACTGCCGGCCTGCGCCCTGCTCGAAAAAGGCATCGACCAGGGGCTGCCAGCCCGGGGCCACGGGCCAGTCCTGCGGGTTGGTGCTAATCAATTGCGTAGCGGCTTGCGCTTGGTGTTCATCCATTTCAAGGCATTTCTTATCTGAAATCGTTGATAGGCAAGCGCTACCTGCTTCTTTTAAAGGAGCGCCACTGCAAGTTCTAGGCGAACAGTTCGGCCAGGGCTTCGCCGGGCTCCTTGGCGCGCATGAAGGTCTCGCCCACGAGGAAGGCGTGGATGCCTGCATCGCGCAGGGTCTGCACATCGGCCGCGCTGGCAATGCCGGACTCGGTGACCAGCAGGCGGTCCGCAGGCACCTGCTTTTGCAGCGCAAGCGTGGTCTGCAGGCTGACTTCGAAGCTGCGCAGATTGCGGTTGTTGATGCCCACCAGCGGCGTGGCGAGCTTGAGCGCGCGCTCCAGCTCGGCGCCGTCGTGGACCTCGACCAGCACGGCCATGTCCAGGCTTTGCGCGATCTGCTCCATTTCGGCCATTTGCGCGTCGTCCAGACATGCGGCAATCAACAGCACGCAGTCCGCGCCCATGGCGCGCGATTCGTAGATCTGGTAGGGATCGACCATGAAGTCCTTGCGCAGCACCGGCAGGGAGCAGCTGGCGCGGGCCTGCTTGAGATAGTCCACGCTGCCCTGGAAGAACTGGCGGTCGGTGAGCACCGAGAGGCAGGCGGCGCTGACCTTGCCGTCGCCAAAGGCATAGCTTTGGGCGATGTCGGCAGGGATGAATTCGCCCGTGCGGATCACGCCCTTGCTGGGGCTGGCCTTCTTGATCTCGGCGATCACACCGGCCTGGCCCTGGGCGATCTTGGCGCGCAAGGCGCCCGCAAAGTCGCGCGTGAGCACGCGGCTTTCGGCGTCGCGGCGCATGTCCGCCAGCGGCATGCGCTTCTTGGCGGCGGCCACTTCCTGGACCTTGACCTCGCAGATTTGTTTCAAGATATCTGACATGGGATTCCTTTTTCCGTTGGTGCTCGGCACGCAAGGCCGACGCTATACAAGGCAATGCTCAAGCCTGGCACGTCCCAGCCCAGGGACAGCCACTCAGCGGGTGACTTCGTGGCTGTAAGCGGCCAGTTGCTGCTGCTTGGCCAGGGCCGCGCCACTGTCCAGCGCGGCCTGGGCACGCGCCAGCCCGTCCTCGATGGAGCTGGCCACGTTCGCCGCATACAGGGCTGCGCCCGCGTTCAGGCAGACGATATCGCGCGCCGGGCCGCTGTCGCCCTGCAGCACGCCCAGCAGCATGGCCTTGGATTCCTCGGGGGTCTCGACCTTGAAGGCGCGCGTGCCCACCATGCGCAGGCCGAAGTCCTCGGGGTGGATTTCGTATTCACGCACCACGCCGTCCCGCAGCTCGCCGACCAGGGTCCCGGCCCCCAGGCTGATTTCGTCGAGGCCGTCCCGCCCGTAGACCACGATTGCATGCTCGGCCCCCAGGCGCTGCAGTGCGCGCACCTGAATGCCCACCAGGTCTTCGTGGAACACGCCCATGAGGATGTTGGGCGCGCTGGCCGGATTCGTCAGCGGGCCCAGGATGTTGAAGATGGTGCGCACGCCCAGCTCCTTGCGCACGGGCGCCACGTTCTTCATGGCCGGGTGGTGGTTGGGCGCGAACATGAAGCCTATGCCGACGTCGGCAATGCACTTCGCGATCTGCTCGGCCCCCAGGTTGATGTTCACGCCCAGGGCCTCCATGACGTCGGCGCTGCCGCTCTTGCTGGAGACGCTGCGCCCGCCATGCTTGCTGACCTTGCCGCCTGCGGCCGCGATCACAAAGGTCGAGCAGGTGGAGATGTTGAAGGTGTGGGCGCCGTCGCCGCCCGTGCCCACGATGTCCACCAGATGGGTCTTGTCGGCCACATGCACCTTGTTGGAGAACTCGCGCATGACCTCGGCCGCGGCCGTGATCTCGCCAATGGTCTCCTTCTTCACGCGCAGACCCGTGATGATGGAGGCCGTCATCACGGGCGAGAGCTCGCCGCGCATGATGAGGCGCATCAGGTGCAGCATCTCGTCGTGGAAGATTTCGCGGTGCTCGATGGTGCGCTGCAGCGCTTCCTGGGGAGTGATGGACGTCATTTTGCTAATCAATTCAGGAGCGGCTAGCGCTTGTCTATCCTTGTTTTCAATACGATTCGTATCTGAATTCAAGACAGGTCAAGCGCAAGCCGCTATGTATTTTGCTTGGGCCTTCAGATCTGGGCGGTCAGAAAGTTCTTCAGCATGGCATGGCCGTGCTCGGTGAGAATGCTTTCGGGGTGGAACTGCACGCCCTCCACGGCCAGCTCGCGATGGCGCACGCCCTGGATCTCGCCGTCCTCGCTGGTGGCCGTGATTGCCAGGCAATCGGGCAGCGTGCTCTTGTCTATGGCCAGGGAGTGGTAGCGATTGACCGTGAATTCCCGGGGCAGGCCCGCGAACACGCCTTGCTGGTCGGTGCTGATGACGCTGGTCTTGCCATGCATTTGCTGGCCTGCGCGAACAATGTCGCCGCCGAAGGCTGCGCCAATGCTCTGATGGCCCAGACACACGCCCAGAATGGGCAGCTTGCCCGCAAAGTGACGGATCGCCGCCACCGAGATCCCGGCCTCGGCCGGCGAGCAGGGGCCGGGCGAGATCACCAGGCGCTCCACGCCTTCGCGCTCCATGAGCGCGATCAGCGCCTCCAGCGTGATCTCGTCGTTGCGCACCACGGTGACATCGGCGCCCAGCTCGCCAAAGTACTGCACGATGTTGTAGGTAAAGCTGTCGTAGTTATCGATCATCAGCAGCTTGCTCATGCCGCCTCCTTGGTGAAAACAGGGGACTGGATTGCAAAGCCGAAGCAGCAGTGCACGGACGCACGGATCCGCTGGGTGCGGATATGCGGGGAAAGACAAGCGAAAGGCATGGGGACAGACTCCTGATTCTTGGAGCCGCCGTGCCGGAGAGCCACTGCCATCAAAGCCTTGCTGCCGTCACGGCGGCAAGGAGCGGTTATGCACCGCAACAAGATGCCGCCTCCTAACGGAAGCGCCACCACTTGGCAACAAAAAGGGAAACGGTCTTACCGTTCATGGCTGGTTCTTGGGCTGATCAACTCGGGCCTGCCTCAGCGGCAGGACACACAGGCGGGCCATGCTACCACAGCCGTGCAGCGCGCCGGACGGGATGCGGCCCGGTCAGCGCGGCAGCAGGATCTCCAGCATCAGCTGCCGGTGGATTTCACGCACCTGGCTCAGCGAGACCACGGCATCCTCGCCCAGCAGCACGCTCTTGGCCAGCCAGAACACGAACGGCGAAATGATCACGAAGAAGTTCTCGCTCAGAACGCTTTTGCGCATGATGCCCCTGGCCACGCACTGCTCGACGAGCTTTTGCGTATCCGTGCTCATGCGCATCAGCACGCTCTGGTTCCAGCGCTCTATGACGCGGGGCGCACGCCGGCCTTCGGCGATCAGCAGCTGGAAGGTGGAGACCGCCAGCGGGCTTTCGAGCCGGCTGTAGATCTGGTCGATATAGGCGTCCACGATCTCGTGCAGCGAGCCCTGGGTCTGCGACAGCAACAGGCCGAACGAGTCCTCGGACGACAGCAGGGCCGTGGTCAGCAGCTCCTCGAAGATCTGCTCCTTGCTCTGGTAGTGGGCATAAATCCCCGACTTCGACAGGCCGGCTCGCGCAGCAATGCGCTCCACCGTGGAGGCCGCATAGCCGTCCTGCATGAACTCCAGCAGGGCGGCATCCAGGATCTCCCGCTTGCGCTCGGAGGACGACAGATAGCGCCGCGGCTTGGCTACCGCGGTCTTTTTTGCATCAGGGGCGTGGGCCAATTTTTTTCCTCTCCGGGTGACTGTAGACGAGGACGGCTCGCTCTTTGACAAGGCCCTGGCTGTCAGGCGCCAAGGGCCTCATCTGGCGGCTGGGCTGGGGATGGTACGAGCTTTCCGCCAAAGCGCACGGGGGCAAATATGAATCTTGTTTAAACGTCAAGGAATAAATGGCAGCTGTCTCGACTAGATCAATACGCGTTGCTTTTAGATAACTTGACAACATGCATTCAAGGTGAAAACGAACAATTGGTCGCAAATGGCCTAGAATAAAACGAACAAGCAGTCGTATTGAAGTCAAATCATTGATTTAGATAAACAAAAACGATGTTGCATCGCAGCAGCATGGAGCACATGAGTAGTCACACGGATATGGATACTGCGGCGCGGGCAGCCTGGGCGCGTTGCTCGTCCTCCCCATCCCTGCAGTCCACAAGGCTGGCCTGGATGGACTGGCTGTCCCACCTGGCCATCTCTCCGGGCAAGCAGCAGGAGCTGGCCCAACTGGCCGCCAGCCAGATGCTGGAGATGGCCCGGCTTGCCGCCGATCCCAACCCGCAGCAGACGCCGGCATCGCAAGACCGGCGCTTTGCCGCCCCGGCCTGGCAACAATGGCCGTTCAACCTCATGCAGCACGGTTTTGGCCTGCAGCAGCGCTGGTGGGAGGCCGCCACCCAGGGCGTGAGCGGCGTCGCGCCGCTGCACCAGAGCCAGGTGGCATTTGGCATACGCCAGTGGCTGGACATGCTCTCGCCCAGCAATCTGCTGGCCACCAACCCCGAAGTGCTGGAGAAGACCCGCGCCGAAAATGGCGAGAACCTGCTGCGCGGCATGCAGCACTGGCTGGACGATGCCCTGCGCCAGATGGCCGGCCAGCCGCCCGCAGGCGCCGAGGACTTCGTGCTGGGACGCGATCTGGCGGCCACACCCGGCAAGGTGGTGCTGCGCAACCGCCTGATCGAACTCATCCAGTACAGCCCGAGCACGGCCGAGGTCCATCCCGAGCCCCTGCTGCTCATCCCCGCCTGGATCATGAAGTACTACGTGCTCGACCTGTCGCAGCACAACTCCCTGATCCGCTATCTGGTGGAGCAGGGCCATACGGTGTTCTGCATCTCCTGGAAGAACCCCGGCGAGTCCGAGCGCGACCTGGGCATGGACGACTATCTGGAGCTGGGCCTGCAGGCCGCGCTGGATGCGATCTGCGCCATTGTTCCGGGACAGAAGATCCATGGCGCAGGCTATTGCCTGGGCGGCACCCTGCTCTCCATCGGCGCAGCCGCCATGGCGCGGGACGGCGACGAACGCCTGGCCTCGCTGACCCTGCTCGCGGCCCAGACCGACTTCAGCGAGCCCGGCGAGATCAGCCTGTTCATCGACGACAGCCAGGTCGCCCAGCTGGAAGCGCAAATGGCCGACTCCGGCTATCTGCGCGGCGATCAGATGGCCGCAGCCTTCGCGCTGCTGCGCGCCCGGGACCTGGTGTGGTCGCGCATGGTCAATGAATACCTGCTCGGCGAACGCCAGCCCATGAATGACCTCATGGCCTGGAACGCCGATGCCACGCGCATGCCTGCGCGCATGCACTCCCAGTACCTGCGCCGCCTGTATCTGAACAACGATCTGGCTGCGGGCCGCTACCCCGTGAAGGACCAGCCCGTGTCGCTGACCGACGTGCGCACCCCGGTGTTCTGCGTGGGCACCACCACCGACCACGTCGCGCCCTGGCCCTCGGTCTACAAGCTGCACCACCTGTGCCCTGCGCAGATCACCTTTGTCCTGACCCGTGGCGGGCACAACGCCGGCATCGTCAGCGAGCCGGGCCGGCCGCGGCGCAGCTACCACATCGCCACGCGCGCTGCGGGCGGGCGCCACTGCCCGGTCCAGAGCTGGAGCGAATCCGCGACCGAGCATGCAGGCTCGTGGTGGCCTGCATGGCATGAATGGCTGTGCGCGCGCTCGGCCCCGCTCCAGGCCCCGCCGGCCATGGGTGCGCCAGCCTCGGGCTACGCTCCCGTGGGAGAGGCCCCGGGCACCTACGTCCTGGAGAAGTGAGATGAGCATGCTCGCAGGCAAAAAAGGACTGGTCATAGGCATCGCCAACCGCGACAGCATCGCCTGGGCCTGCGCCCGGGCCCTGCGCGCTGCAGGCGCCACGCTGGGCGCGACCTGGCAGAGCGAGAAAGCCCGCCCCCATGTGGAGCCGCTGCTCGATGAACTGCAGGCCGAGCTGCGCCTGCCGCTGGACGTGCAGGACGATGCGCAGATGCAGGCCTTGTTCGATGCCGTCGCCCGCCAGTGGGGCCGGCTGGACTTTCTGCTGCACGCCGTGGCCTTTGCACCCAGGCAGGACCTGCATGGCCGCGTGCTCGACAGCTCGCGCCAGGGCTTTGCGCTGGCCATGGACGTGTCCTGCCACTCCTTCATCCGCATGGCCCGCCTGGCCGAGCCCTTGATGCACGAAGGCGGCAGCCTCATGACCCTGAGCTATCTGGGCGCGAGCGCCGCCGTGCCCAACTACGGAATCATGGGTCCCGTCAAGGCGGCGCTCGAATCCACCACGCGCTATCTGGCCGCCGAGCTGGGCCCGGCCCGCATCCGGGTGAACGCCATCTCCCCCGGCCCGATACAGACCCGGGCGGCCTCGGGCATCGCCAGCTTCGATGCCCTGGTCGCCGACAGCGCACGCCGTTCGCCGATTGGCGGCGAGCTGCAGCCCGACGACGTCGGCCCCCTGTGCGCCTTTCTGGCCTCCGACGGCGCGCGCGCCATCTCGGGCAGCACGCTGTATGTAGACGGCGGCTACCACATCCTCAACTAGCAGACATCAGGGCACGCAGTTGCACCGCATACGACCATGACCCCAGTCTTTCCAAGTTCCGTCACGCACCGCTTCATCGCCTCCGGCATGCTGGCGGCGCTGCTGGGCGGCTGCGCCTCGCTCGCGCCGCCCCATGAAACACCTGCGCTGCCGATTCCCGCCAACTGGGCCGCGGCACCGCAGGCCGACGGCCAGGGCGCGAACGCTCCCGGCCTTGTATGGCGCGACTACTTCACCGACCCCGTGCTGCAGCGGCTGATCACCACGGCCCTGGAGAACAACCGCGACCTGCGCATCGCAGCCCTGCGCGCCGAGGAAGCCCGCGCGGCCTTCCAGATCCAGCGTTCCGAGCAATTCCCGACCATCGGCATCGGCGGCCAGGGCGGGCGCGCACGCGTGCCCGGCGACCTCAACGTCACGAGGCGCTCCGTGGTCAGCGGCGAATACCGGGCCGAAGTCGGCCTCAGCAGTTGGGAGCTGGACCTGTGGGGGCGTGTGCGCAACCTCCGGGACTCGGCCATGCAGACCTGGCTTGCAAGCGAGTCCGGCCACCAGGCCGTGCAGGTCGCCCTGATCACCCAGGTCGCGAACGGCTACCTGGGCCTGCGCGAGCTCGACGAACGCGTGGCCATTGCGCGCGACACGCTGGACTCGCGCCAGGAGTCGTTCCGCATCTTCAGCCGCCGCGAAGCCGTGGGCGCCAGCTCCAAGCTGCAGTTGACCCAGATCCAGACCCTGCTCACCCAGGCCCAGGCCCTGCTGGCCCAGCTGGAGCTGGGCCGCGCCCAGCAGTTGCATGCACTGGCCCAGCTGGTGGGCGCCGACCCTGGCCCGCTGCCCGCAGCAGCAGCCTTTGACGACACCCTGGTCCTGGCCGAGTTGCAGCCCGGCCTGCCTTCGCAATTGCTGACCGCAAGGCCCGACATCATCGCGGCCGAGCACCAGCTGCAGGCGGCCCGGGCCAACATCGGCGCGGCACGTGCAGCCTTTTTCCCGCGCATCGCCCTCACCGGCCGCTGGGGCAGTGCGAGTGCCGAGCTCGACGGCCTGTTCGACTCGGGCAGCCGCGCCTGGGCCTTCATGCCCACCATCTCCCTGCCCATCTTCGACGGCGGCCTGCGCCGCGCCAACCTGGAGCTGGGCGAGATCCGCCGCGACAGCGCCATAGCCCAGTACGAGAAAACCGTGCAGACGGCGTTCCGCGAAGTCGCCGACGGCCTTTCCGCACGCCGCTGGATGGCCGAGCAGATCGCCGTGCAACGCACCGCCGTGGAGGCGCAGTCCGAGCGCGCGCGCCTGGCCCAGCTGCGCTATGACCATGGCTCGGCAGCCTACCTCGAAGTGCTGGACGCCCAGCGCGACCTGCTGGCCGCCAAGCAGCAACTGGTGCAGGCGCGCCGCGCCCTGCTGTCCAGCCAGGTCGGGCTTTACGCCGCCCTGGGCGGCGGCACCCAGCCCTCTTCCAACCCCTGAACACACCAGACTTCCCATGAGCAAGAACACTTCTATGAAAAACAAGCTTGTCCCGGTCGCCGCCGTCGCCGGCCTGGCCCTGGTGGCCTGGTGGGGCTGGAAAACCTTTGCCACCCAAGGCCCGGGCCCGGGCTTTGTAAGCGGCAACGGCCGCATCGAGGCCACCGAAATCGACGTGGCCACCAAGCTGCCAGGCCGCATCGAGGAAATCCTGGTGCGCGAGGGCGACTTCGTGCAGGCCGGACAGAACGTGGCCCGCATGCAGATCGACACCTTGCGCGCCCAGCACGACGAGGCCCGGGCCGGCCAGCAGCAGGCCGAGCACGGTGTGGTCGCAGCCCAGGCCCAGGTCACACTGCGCCGCAGCGACCTGAGTGCAGCCCAGGCCCTGATCGTGCAGCGCGAAACCGAACTGGACGCAGCCCAGCGCCGGCTCAAGCGCTCCGAGACCCTGTCCAAGGAGGGCGCGTCCTCGGCCCAGGAACTCGACGATGACCGCGCCCGCGTGCGCGGCACCGAAGCCGCCCTGGCCGCCACGCGCGCCCAGGCCGCTGCCGCCGAGGCAGCCGTCAAGGCCGCCGAAGCCCAGCTCGTGGGCGTGCAATCCAAGGTCCAGGCCACGGCGGCAACCGTGGCGCGCATCCAGGCCGACATCGACGATGCCGCGCTCAAGGCCCCGCGTGACGGCCGCGTGCAACTGCGCGTGGCCCAGCCCGGCGAAGTCCTGGGCGCAGGCGGGCGCGTGCTCAACATGCTCGACCTGTCGGATGTCTATATGAGCTTTTTCGTGCCCGAAACCGCCGCCGGCCGCCTGGCCCTGGGCAGCGAGGTCCGCCTGGTGCTCGACGCCGCGCCCCAGTACGTGATTCCGGCCACGGTGTCCTTTGTGGCCAGCCAGGCCCAGTTCACCCCCAAGACCGTCGAGACCGCGAGCGAGCGCCAAAAGCTGATGTTCCGCGTGCGCGCCAAGATCGACCAGGAACTGCTGCAAAAGCACCTGGAGCAGGTCAAGACCGGGGTGCCCGGCGTGGCCTGGATCAAGACCGACGCCAACGCATCCTGGCCTGACAACCTGAGCGTGAAGCTGCCGACCCAGCCCGCGCAATGAGTCTTAGCATGTCGCTGCAAGAAAACCGCTTCGTCGCCCGCCTGCAGGGCCTGCACCAGACCTACGGCCAGGTCCAGGCCCTGGCGGGCATAGATCTGGATATTCCGGCCGGCCTGATGATAGGCCTCATAGGCCCGGACGGCGTGGGCAAATCCAGCCTTCTGGCCCTGATCTCGGGTGCACGCGAAATCCAGCAGGGCCGCGTGGAAGTGCTGGGCGGCGACATGGCCGAGCGCAAGCACCGCGAGGCCGTATGCCCGCGCGTGGCCTACATGCCCCAGGGCCTGGGCCGCAACCTCTACCCCACGCTGTCGGTGGAGGAGAACCTGCAGTTCTTCGCACGCCTGTTCGGCCACAACGCAGCCGAGCGGCGCAGGCGCATCGACGATCTGACCCAGGCCACGGGCCTGCGCCCGTTTCTGTCGCGCCCGGCAGGCAAGCTCTCGGGCGGCATGAAGCAGAAGCTGGGGCTTTGTTGCGCACTCATACACGACCCCGACCTGCTGATCCTCGACGAGCCCACCACGGGCGTGGACCCGCTGGCACGCGCCCAGTTCTGGGACCTGATCGCACGCATACGCCGCCAGCGCCCCAGCATGAGCGTGCTGGTGGCCACGGCCTACATGGACGAGGCCCAGCGCTTTGACTGGCTGGTCGCCATGGACGAGGGCCGCATCCTGGCCACGGGCACCCCCGCCGAGCTGCTGGAGCGCACGCACAGCCGCTCGCTCGAAGAAGCCTTCATCCACCTGCTGCCCGAAGAGAAAAAGCGCGACCACGCTCCCGTGACGATTCCGCCCCTGCCCGAAGACGGCAAGGACGACATTGCCATCGAAGCGCGCGATCTGACCATGCGCTTTGGCGACTTCGTGGCCGTGGACCACGTGAGCTTTCGCATACGCAGAGGCGAGATCTTCGGCTTTCTCGGCTCCAATGGCTGCGGCAAGTCCACAACCATGAAGATGCTCACCGGCCTGCTGCCTGCCAGCGAAGGCCAGGCCTGGCTGTTCGGCCAGGCCATAGACCCGCGCGACATCGACACGCGCCGCCGCGTGGGCTACATGTCCCAGGCGTTCTCCCTGTACAGCGAGCTGTCCGTGCACCAGAACCTGGTGCTGCACGCCCAGCTGTTCAGCGTGCCCGAGGCCGAGATCCCCACACGCGTGGCCGAGATGGTGGAGCGCTTCGGCCTGCAGTCCGTGCTCGACAGCCTGCCGGCCAGCCTGCCCCTGGGCGTGCGCCAGCGCCTGTCCCTGGCCGTGGCCATGGTGCACAAGCCCGAGCTGCTGATTCTGGACGAGCCCACCTCGGGCGTGGACCCCGTGGCGCGCGACGCCTTCTGGCGCCTGCTCGTGGAGCTGTCGCGGCGCGACCGCGTGACCATCTTCATCTCCACCCACTTCATGAACGAGGCCGAGCGCTGCGACCGCATGTCCATGATGCATGCGGGCAAGGTGCTGGACAGCGATGTGCCCGCCAAGCTCGTGGAAAAGCGCGGCGCGGCATCGCTGGAAGAGGCCTTCATCGGCTATCTGATCGAAGCCGGCGGAGGCAGCCCCGAAGAGGCCCAGACCGACGAGGCGCCCGTCCAGGCCGAGCAGGCTGCTGCCACCTCGAACCATGGCACGCACCACAAACGCTTCAGCCTGCAGCGCATGCTCAGCTACATCTGGCGTGAAGCGCTGGAGCTGCAGCGCGACCCGGTGCGGGCCACGCTGGCGCTGCTGGGCTCGCTGATCCTGATGTTCGTCGTCGGCTACGGCATCAGCCTGGACGTGGAGGATTTGCGCTTCGCCGTGCTGGACCGCGACCAGACCACGATCAGCCGCAGCTACGCCACAGGGCTTTCGGGCTCGCGCTACTTCATCGAGCATGCGCCCGTGACCGACTACGAGCAGCTCGACCAGCGCATGCGCAGCGGGGAGCTGGCCCTGGTCATCGAGATTCCTCCGGGCTTTGCGCGCGACGTGCTGCGCGGCAGCCCCGTGCAGGTAGCCGCCTGGTTCGACGGCGCCATGCCCACGCGCGCCGAGACCATACAAGGCTATATGCAAGGCATACACCAGCACTGGCTGGCCGAGCAGGCGCGCGAGCGCCTGGGCGTTCAGCTCAAGGGGCTGATCGGCATACAGACGCGCTTTCGCTACAACCCCGACGTGCGCAGCCTGCCGGCCATGGTGCCCGCCGTCATTCCGCTGCTGCTGCTCATGCTGCCTGCCATGCTCACGGCCCTGGCCGTGGTGCGAGAAAAGGAAAGCGGCTCCATCACCAACCTGTACGTGACGCCGGTCACCCGCACCGAGTTCCTGCTGGGCAAGCAACTGCCCTACGTGGCCCTGGCCATGCTGAACTTCACCCTCATGTGCCTGCTGGCCGTCACGGTCTTTGGCGTGCCCATCACCGGCGACTTCTTCTCGCTGGCGCTGGCGGCGCTGATCTTCACCACCGCCTCCACGGGCTTCGGTCTGCTGGCCTCGACGGTCACGCGCAGCCAGATCGCCTCCATGTTCCTGGTCCTGGTCGGCACGCTGATCCCCACCATGCAGTTCGCCGGCCTGGTCGACCCCGTGTCCTCGCTCGAAGGCATGGGCCGCATCGTGGGCCAGACCTATCCGGCCAGCCACATGATTGCCATCAGCCGGGGCGTGTTCAGCAAGGCCCTGGGAATCAAGGAGCTGGCCGCATCGTTCTGGCCGCTGCTGCTGTCCGTGCCCGTCATTCTTGGAACGGCGATTGCCCTGACCAAAAAACAAGAGAGCTGACATGCGCACCCGCCATCTAGCCAACATCTATCGCCTGGGCGTCAAAGAGCTTTGGAGCCTGTGGCGCGACCCCGTTTTGCTGCTGCTCATCGTCTACGTGTTCACGGTGTCCATCTACACCGCGGCCACGGCCATGCCCGAGACCCTGCACAACGCGCCCATTGCCATCGTCGACGAGGACGGCTCGCCGCTGTCCCAGCGCATCGGCTCGGCCTTCTACCCGCCCCAGTTCACCCATCCGGCTATGATCGAGCTCGCGCAGATGGACCAGGGCATGGATGCCGGCAATTACACCTTCGTGCTCAATATCCCGCCCAACTTCCAGCGCGACGTGCTTGCAGGGCGTGCGCCCGAGCTGCAGCTGAACGTGGATGCCACGCGCATGAGTCAGGCCTTTACAGGCAACAACTATGTGCAGCAGATCGTCTCCTCGGAGGTTAACGAGTTCGTGCGCCGCGAACGCGGTGCCACGGCCATGCCCGTGGACCTGGCGCTGCGCGCGCGCTTCAACCCCACGCTGGACAAGACCTGGTTCGGCGGGCTGATGCGCATCATCAACAATGTGACCATGCTGTCCATCATCCTCACCGGCGCAGCCCTGATCCGCGAGCGCGAGCATGGCACGGTCGAGCATTTGCTGGTCATGCCGGTCACGCCCACGGAGATCATGCTGGCCAAGGTCTGGTCCATGGGCCTGGTGGTCCTGGTCACGGCCTTTGCCTCGCTCAACCTCATCGTGCGCGGGCTGCTGGGCGTGCCCATCGAAGGCTCGCTGCTGCTGTTCGTGACCGGCGCTGCGCTGTGCCTTTTCGCCACCACCTCGCTGGGCATTTATCTGGCCACGCTGGCACGCAACATGCCCCAGTTCGGCATGCTCATGGTGCTGGTGCTGGTGCCGCTGCAACTGCTGTCCGGCGCCATGACGCCGCGCGAGAGCATGCCGGAGCTGGTGCAAAACCTCATGCTGGCCGCGCCGACCACGCATTTCGTGGAGCTGTCCCAGGCCATTCTTTACCGGGGCGCAGGTCTGGACGTAGTCTGGAAACCCTTTCTGGCCCTGGCCGTCATCGGCGGTGCGCTGTTCACCTTTGCCCTGACCCGTTTTCGCAAAACCATCAGCCAAATGGCTTGACGACCCGCTGCCTGCGGGCAGCCCTTATTAGGAGATTGACATGAGTGCTGACACCCTTCCGTTCCATCTTTTCAAGGCCCAGCTGGAGCTGCAACTGCGCATGGCCCGCCTCGCGCAGGAAAACGCCAAGCAGTGGCTGGAGCAGGCCACGCTGACCGGCCCTGGCTGCCTTTCCAGTACCTGCGACGAGATCGAGAGCCTGCAGCAGGCGGGCAACTGGCAACAGCTTGCGGCCCTGTCCACCCAATCCTTCTGGCGCCAGATCACTCAGCAGGCCAACCAGGTGCAGAACATGGCCCAGTCCGCCTTCAGCGGCCAGTCCACACATGCGCAAGCCCTGCAGCAAGCCTTGCAGCAATGGCAGGCCCATGTAAGCCAGGCCTTTGGTGCCGACAGCACGGGCGAGCCGCTGAAGAATCTGATGGGCATCTGGGCCTCCATCCTGCCCGCCTCGGGCAAGGCCGCTGCCGCCGAAGAGGAAAAGGCAGAACATCATGCAGCCTGAGCAACGCACGGCCTTGATCACGGGAGGCATGGGCGGCCTGGGCGAAGCCATTGCCCGCGCACTGCACGATGCCGGTCACCGGGTGCTGGTCACGCACTCGCGCGGCGAGGACGCGGCCAAGGCCTGGCTTGCCCAGCAGTCCGAGGCCGGCTACCGCTTTGCCAGCTATGGCGTGGACGTTGCCAGCTATGCCTCCTGCGAGGCCATGGCCCGGCAGATCCAGGCCGACGGCCATGCCGTGGACATCGTGGTCAACAACGCGGGCATCACACGCGACGCGACGCTGCGCAAACTCAGCAAGGACAACTGGGATGCCGTGCTGCGCGTGAACCTGGACTCCATGTTCAACGTCACCAAGACTTTCCTCGACGGCATGCTTGAGCGCAGTTGGGGCCGGGTGATCAACATCGCCTCCATCAACGGCAGCAAGGGCCAGTTCGGCCAGACCAACTACTCGGCAGCCAAGGCCGGTGTGCATGGCTTTACCAAGGCCCTGGCCCTGGAAGTGGCCCGCAAGGGGATTACGGTCAACACCGTGTCTCCAGGCTATCTGGCCACGCAAATGGTCATGGCCGTGCCAGAGAATGTGCGCGAGCAGATCATTGCCGGCATTCCTGTGGGCCGGCTGGGGCGGCCCGAGGAAGTTGCGGCGCTGGTGAACTTTGTCGCCAGCGATGCCGCCGCCTTCATGACAGGCAGCAACCTGTCCATGAACGGCGGCCAGCACATGTATTGATGCCATGCCATCGCCCCGGACCAGGTCTTGCAAACCCCGGTCCGGGGCTGCTATCGCAGCCAGTCGCCGCATGTCCGGCCAGCGGCCACTGCGATGAGAAACCAGTGTCGGGAAAGGAATGGACTCCATGAAAGAGGACCACAAAAGCACGGCCGCAAGCCTCGGCCTGCCACTGCAATTCACCCAGGCGGCTGCGCAATATGCGACCGATGCCTGGCAACGCGCGCTGCTGTATGCCGACATACGCCGCCAGCGCGGCAACCAGTACCGTGAGCACCTGGCCGAGGAAGCCCCCAACGTCTTGAACTTTGGCGCCGACCTGGTGATGACCGGCCTGGATCTGCCCAGGCCCGTGAACTATGGCCTGGTGCGCATCCAGCCCCTGCCCGATACCCCGGAAGATCCCGGCAAGCGCCCCTTCATCGTCGTCGACCCTCGCGCCGGACACGGCCCGGGAATCGGCGGCTTCAAGCCCGACAGCGAGATCGGCGCGGCGCTCAAGGCCGGCCACCCCTGTTATTTCGTGGGCTTTCTGCCCGACCCCATCCCCGGCCAGACCATCGAGGACGTGATGCGCGCCGAGGCCGAGTTCGTGCGCAAGGTGGCCGAACTGCACCCACAGAGCCTGGGCAAGCCGGCCGTCATCGGCAACTGCCAGGCTGGCTGGCAGATCCTCATGACGGCAGCTGTCTGGCCCGAGCTGTTCGGCCCCATCATCGTGGCCGGCACGCCGCTGTCCTACTGGGCCGGCAGCAACCCCATGCGCTATGGCGGCGGCCTCATGGGCGGCAGCTGGATGACGGCACTCACCAGCGACATGGGCGCGGGTCGCTTCGACGGTGCCTGGCTGGTACAGAACTTCGAGAACCTGGACCCGGCGAACACGCTGTGGAGCAAGCAATACCAGCTCTACGCCAAGGTGGACACCGAAGGTCCGCGCTATCTGGGCTTTGAGAAATACTGGGGCGGCCATGTGTTTCTCGAAGGCGAAGAGATGCAGTACATCGTGGACAACCTGTTCATCGGCAATCGCCTGGCCACGGCCGAGCTGACGACCTCGGACGGCGTGCGCATCGATCTGCGCAACATACGCTCGCCCATCGTGGTGTTCTGCTCCTATGGCGACAACATCACGCCGCCGGGCCAGGCCCTGGGCTGGATCACCGACCTGTACCGCGACGAGGAGGACATCGTGGCCCACGATCAGACCATCGTCTTTGCCACGCACGACAGCATCGGCCACCTGGGAATCTTTGTCTCCAGCAGCGTCGGCCGCAAGGAGCACCGCGAATTCGCGGCCCATATCGACGTCATCGACCTGCTGCCTGCGGGCATTTATCGCGCCGAGGTGCAGGACCGGCCGGCCGACGTTCCGGCCCGGGACGTCACGGACGCCGATTATCTGATGACGATACGCCGCAGCGGCCTGGCCGAAGTGCGCGACATTGTTCAGCCCGACCCGCAGAGCGAACGTCGCTTCGCGGCCGCCGCCCGGGTTTCCGAAATCAACCTGGCGCTCTACCGCAACACCTGGCAGCCCTGGGTGCGCGCGCTGTCCACGCCGCAAACCGCGCGCTGGCTGCAGGCCATGCAGCCGCTGCGCATAGGCTATGAGTGGTGGTCCGACGCCCACCCCCTGGCGCCCGCCGTCAAGGCCCTGGCCGAACAGGCGCGCGAGCAGCGCCAGCCCGTGGATGAAGGCAACCCGTTCTTGCAATGGCAGGAAATGGTGTCCCGCACCGTGGTGCAGTGGCTGGATGGCTTTCGCGATCAGCGCGACGCCATGCAGGCGCAGATGTTCGACGCCATCTACGGCTCGCCCCTGGTGCAGGCCCAGGCAGGCCAGAGCCGCAGCGATCAGGGGCCTGCGCGCGCCCATCCCGGCGATTCGCCCGAGCACCGCGAGTACATGCGTCGCGAACTGGCCGAGCTGCACGACAGCGTGAAGCAGGGCGGTCTGTACGAGGCCATACTGCGCGCCCTGGTGTATGTGCTGCATGTGCGCGGAAAGGCCGACGAACGCCACTTCCACCACTTCTGGCAGGTCTTGCAGCAGCGCCTGGCTGGCAAGACACCTCCCGACATGGTCGGATTTCGCCACCTGGTGCGAAAACAGGCCTTGCTGGTGCAGCGCGAGCCCCAGGCAGCCCTGGCGGCCATTCCCGACCTGCTGACGGCAACGCCCCCGGAGGACGTGCGCTGGGCCATGGACTCCATACGCTCGCTGGCCGTGCAAGGCAATGCCTTGACGGCCGAAGAGCTGGAGCGCCTGGATCAGATCCTGGGCCTGTTCTCCCAGGCCTTGCCGCAAGACAGTCCGCCCGCGAGCACGCCCAGCCCTGCCAGTTCGCCAGCACCGGCTGTCAAGCCCGCAGCCTCCAAGCGCGCGGCGTCCGGCACGCCCAGAAAACGCTAAGAACGTTAAGAGCAGCTAACACAACCCAGCAAACCGCAGGTTTGCGTTGGAGACGAGGTGCGAAGCCGCAGGCAGTACAAAAGTACGACAAGGCGAAGCAACGACGCATCAAGGGTTGTGTTGGCGGGTCCAAGCCTTCAGAGCGTGCTGGTGACCTCCCCCGGTATTGCGCCAGCGCTGGGATCGCCGGCACGTTCTTTCCCCTCTCCTGCCTTGACACTGAGACGAACGCCATGAACACCACCCCATCGCAAGAGCTCGGGTTGCTGCATAACCGCAGCTTCGACGAGCTGAATATTGGCGACAGCGCCCGCCTAGAGCGCAGGCTGGCCATGCAGGACCTGCAACTGTTCGCCGCCCTGTCCGAGACCTGCGCCGCCGACCCGGCCCAGCCTCTGGCCCCTGGCGACGAGGGCGATGCCCAGCTCATCGCCCATGGCATGTGGAGCACCGTGCTGCTGGCCTCCCTGCTGGGCACACGCCTGCCTGGACCAGGCACGGGCCTGGTCCGTCAGGCGCTGCACTTTCTCTCGCCTTTGAGCATCGGCGATCTGCTGGACCTTCAAGCCCGGGTCGAAGCCAAGGACGAGGCCTTGCGCCAGGTCACGCTGGCCCTGTCCGCCCACAACCAAAATGGCCAGCAGGTGCTGCAAGGCCAGGTGGTGGTGCAGGCTCTGGACGCCCGCATAGAGCGCCAGCGCACCAGCCTGCCAGAGATCCGCCTGCAGCCAGGATCGGGAGAAGGGCTGGCCCGCCTGCTGGCCCATGTGAAGCCGCTTGCGGCCATACGCGTCGCCGTGGTGCACTCCTGCGATGAGGCCAGTCTCTCGGCCGCGCTGGATGCGCGCCGCGCAGGGCTGATCGATCCCGTGCTGGTCGCTCCTCGTGTGCGACTGGAGGCCGTGGCCGCTGAGCATGGCTGGGATCTTTCCGGCCTGACCATCGAGGATGTTCCCCACAGCCATGCGGCTGCACAGCGTGCGGCGGCCATGGCCGCCTGCGGCGAGGTCGAAGCCCTGATGAAGGGCAGCCTGCACACCGACGAGCTCATGGCGGCCGTGGTGAGCTCGGCCTCGGGCCTGCGCACCAAGACCCGCGTCAGCCACTGCTTCGTGCTCCACACCCCCCACTATCCGCGTCCCTTCATCGTCACCGACGCGGCCATCAATCTCGCGCCCGACCTGCCGCAAAAGGCCGACATCGTGCGCAACGCCATCGCCCTTGCACATGCCATAGGCGTGCCCGAGCCCAAGGTCGCGATCCTGGCCGCCGTCGAGACGGTCAGCCCCAACATGCCGGCCACGCTGGACGCGGCGGCACTTTGCAAGATGGCCGACCGGGGCCAGATCACGGGCGGCGTGCTCGATGGCCCTCTGGCCTTCGACAACGCCGTCTCCATGGCTGCCGCACGCACCAAGGGCATAGAGTCGCCCGTGGCAGGCCAGGCCGACATCCTGGTCGTGCCCGATCTCGAAAGCGGCAACATGCTAGCCAAGCAGTTGATGTACATGGGCGAGGCAGCCAGCGCCGGCATCGTCATGGGAACCAAGGTCCCGATCATCCTGACCAGCCGCGCCGACAGCCATGCATCGCGCATGGCCTCATGTGCGATTGCACTGCTGCTGGCCCACCGCTACCGCACCACCCCTCCATGAATGCAAGCACGAACATGACCTCATCTCATCGCCAACTGATTCTGGTGCTCAACTGCGGCTCCTCGAGCATCAAGTTCGCCGTATTCGATGCCGGCCAGCGGCCCTTGCAGCGCAAGCCCCTGTGGAACGGCAAGGTGCAGGGCATAGGTGGCCCCAGACCGGATTTCGGCGAAACGGGCGTACCGCCTTTTGCTATAGAACTTGATAGCCAAGCGCCCTATCTGTCTGCGCTGCAGCTGATTCGGGAGCGCGTGCTCGCGCGTCTGGATGGCGGCCAGGTCGTGGCCATCGCCCATCGCGTGGTTCATGGGGGCAACCAGTACTTCGAGCCCGTGCGCGTGGATGCACAGGTGATTCTCGACCTCAAGAACCTGATTCCTCTCGCGCCCTTGCACCAGCCCTTCGCCATCGAGGCCATGGAGATCCTGCTGCGCGAGCGCCCCGAGCTACTGCAGGTGGCGTGCTTCGACACGGCTTTCCATCACACCTTGCCCAAGGTCGAGAAAATGCTGCCCCTGCCCCACGCGGCCTGGGAGCGCGGTCTGCGTCGCTATGGATTTCATGGCCTCTCCTATGAGTACATGGCCCAGGCCTTGCCGGAGCGCCATGGCGACCTCGCACGCGGACGTGTCATCGTCGCCCACCTGGGCAGCGGCGCCAGCCTCTGCGCCATGCAGGGCTTGCAAAGCGTGGCCACGACCATGGGCTTTTCCGCGCTCGATGGCCTGATGATGGGCACGCGCAGCGGCGCCCTGGACCCAGGCGCGGTGATCTATCTGATGGAGATAGAAAAGCTCAGCCTCGAGCAGGTAGGCCACACGCTCTACCATGAGTCTGGCCTGCTCGGCGTATCGGGCACCTCCTCGGAGCCTCGTGTGCTGCTGCCGCTGGAGGGCGGCAGCGACGAGCAGGCCGAGCGCGCGCGCGATGCACTGGCACTGTATGTGCGCCGCATCGTGCGCGAGATCGGCGCCCTGGTTGCCGTGCTCGGAGGGCTGGACCTGCTGGTGTTCACGGCCGGAGTGGGCGAGCACAGTGCCGAAATACGCAGCCGCGTCTGCGCCGACCTCGCCTATCTGGGCATGGGCCTGAGCCCCCAGGCGAACGCGGACAACGCGGCCGTGATTTCGACACCCGGCAGCGCCGTCACCGTAGGTGTGGAGCCCACGAACGAGGAGTGGATCGCCGCCAGCCATGCACTGCTGCAATTGAAGTAGCCGGCCATCCGCTCGGCACCATGGATAGGGTCGCCTCCTGGCGACCCTTCAAGCTCAGCTGATGGATTCGATCTTGCGGGACTGCTGGTACGCAGATCCAAAGCGGTTGTTCAAGAAATCGGGTAAGGCCACTTGCTCCTGGCGCACAAAGCCCTTTTGCGGAAGCTTGCCCTCACGGAACAGGTCCACGGCCGTGCAGATGCCAGCCGCCGTGGTGATCTGAATGGCCGAAAGCGGATTGCCCTCACTGCGATCGGCAAAGATCTTGCGCGCAAACACTTCCTGCACCAGCTGCCCCCCGCGCATGCCGCTGACAGTGACGAACACCAGCACCACATCCTGCATGGTCAAAGGTACGGACTTGCGCAAGATGCTCTTGAGCGTTTCCTGGTCATTCTTCATCTGCAGCTCTTCGAGGAGAACCCACATCAGATCGCGATGACCGGGGTAGCGCACGGTCTTGTAGTCGATGGAGCGCAGCTTGCCATCCCAGGTTTCACACAACGTGCCCAGACCGCCCGAGGTATTGAAGGCCTCGTACTCAACCCCGTCGAGCGAGAAGTGCTCCAGGCCCTCAAGCGCCATGACCTCCACACGCTGGCCATCGTGCACGGACTCGCAAGGATGGCAGTACTCGTTGATCAGGCCGTCCACGCTCCAGGTCAGGTTGTATTTGAGCGAGTTCGTGGGAAACACGGGCAAGGCGCCGACACGCATCTTCACGTCGTGCACCTGGTCGAACTGCTGGGCCAAATGGTGCGCAACAATGCCGATGAACCCTGGAGCCAGGCCGCATTGAGGCATGAAGGCCGTCTGCGAATGCCTGGCCAATTCCTTGATCGTGCGCGCAGCAGCCACGTCCTCGGTCAGGTCGAAATAGTGGCACCCGGCCTTGTGCGCCTGGGTTGCGGCCAGCGTGGTCAGGTGGTGCGGCAATGCATTGATCACCGCATCATGGCCTTTCAGTGCCGCAAGCAAGGCTTGTGCATCGCCAGTGTCGACCTGTGCGGTCTTGACCTTGGAGCCTTGGAGCTTGCCCAGCGCAGCCTGGTTCTTGTCCAGCACGGTGACCTGGTAGTCGCCGCTTTCACTGAGCAAGCGAGTGATGAGCTGCCCGATATGTCCTGCTCCCAGCAATACGATTCGCATAAGGATCTCCTGGTTTCAAATGACTTGTAGAGGCACCAAGTCTAGGGAGCGCATCAAACGAAAGATAGCGAGAGTTTGACGAATAATGGCTTTGGAATGACACTCTGACGAGCTCAAAATACAAATCGTCATTTCATGCCTTCAAGCTCTGGCAAACCACCTCTTCCCGCGATCGTCAAAGACCAGCTTGACCGAGACCTCATCGCTTTGCTGCAGGCCAATGCCCGCGAGAGCACGGCCAATCTTGCGCGCAAGCTGGATGTGGCACGCACGACGGTGCTGGCAAGGCTGAACCGGCTGGAACGAGAGGGCGTGATCGTGGGCTATACCGCACGTCTGCGCCAGGACCAGGGCGACCAGGGCGTTCACGCCTATGTCGGGATTACGACCAGCCCGAAGGCTGGCCGAGATGTGGTGCGACGCCTGGCCAGCATTCCCGAGCTGCGCCATCTGTGCTCGGTGAGTGGAGAGTTCGACTACCTGGCCCAGCTCTGCGCGGACACCATGCCCCGGCTCGATGCCTTGCTCGACGAAATCGGGGAAATCGAAGGCGTGAGCAAGACCACCACATCCGTGGTTCTTGCCGTGCGCATAGATCGCAAGGCTTGAGCCTCGCAGCCCCCCCGCAGGCGGCATCGAACAAACGCTCAAAAACAAACACTCAAAGCGTGTGCACGGTCTCAGGCCTCGAAGCGTACGCCCTGGGCCAGCGGTAGTTCACGCGAATAGTTGATGGTGTTTGTGGCCCGGCGCATATAGGCCTTCCAGGCGTCCGAGCCCGACTCCCTGCCGCCACCCGTCTCTTTTTCACCGCCAAAGGCACCACCGATCTCTGCACCCGATGTGCCTATATTCACATTCGCAATGCCGCAGTCCGAGCCATCTGCAGACAGGAAGGCCTCGGTCTCACGCACGTCGTTGCTGAAGATGGCTGAAGACAGGCCTTGAGGGACGGCGTTGTGCAGTTGCAAGGCCTCATCGAACGAGTCATAGCTCAGCACGTAAAGAATTGGCGCAAAGGTCTCGTGGCAGACGGTTTCGGTTTGCGCGGGCATCTCCACGATCGCCGGGCGCACATAGTAGGCGTCAGGGCAGGTCTGCTCCAGCACACGCTCGCCGCCGAAGACCGCCCCGCCTTCGGCCTTGGCCGAGGCCAAGGCCTTTTGCATGGTCTGATAGCTGGCCGCATCGATCAGGGGTCCGACCAGGGTGCCAGCCTCCAGCGGATTGCCGATGGGCAGCGCCGCATAGGCTTTCTTCAGGCGCTGGAGCAGCGTCTCGCGCAGGCTTGCATGGACGATGAGGCGCCGCGTGGTCGTACACCGCTGGCCAGCCGTTCCCGCCGCCGCAAACAAAATGCCGCGCACAGCCAGGTCGAGATCGGCCGAAGGCGCGACGATCACAGCGTTATTGCCGCCAAGCTCCAGCAGCGATCGGCCGAAACGGCGTGCCACACGCGGGCCGACTTCACGCCCCATGCGTGTGCTGCCTGTGGCAGAGATCAAGGGCACATCGGGACTGTCCACCAAGGCCTCTCCCACTTCGCGCCCGCCGATCAGGACTTGTGACAAGCCCTCAGGGGTTTCGCCAAAGCGCTTGGCTGCCCGTGTGAAAAGCGCCTGGGCCGCCAGCGCAGTCAGTGGTGTTTTCTCGGAGGGCTTCCACACGACGGCGTTGCCGCAAACTATGGCCAGAGCAAAGTTCCAGGCCCAGACCGCAACCGGGAAGTTGAAAGCGCTGATGACACCCACCACGCCCAGGGGGTGCCAAGTCTCCATCATCCTGTGGCCTGGCCGTTCGCTGGCAATGGTCAGACCATAGAGCTGGCGCGACAGGCCCAACGCAAAATCGCAGATATCGATCATCTCCTGGACTTCCCCCAGCCCTTCGGAGAGGATTTTTCCAGTCTCCAGGGACACCAGCCGCCCCAGATCTTCCTTGTTGGCTCGCAGCTCTTCACCAAGCAGACGGATGAGCTCGCCACGACGAGGCGCAGGCACCTTGCGCCAAACCACAAACGCAGATTGGGCACGCTGGATTCTGGCCGCCACCTCGGCTGCCGTCAGCTCCGGAACGCGGCCGATTTCGACACCATCGATGGGCGAGGCAACGCGCAGCAAGCCACCCGAAACGGCGGAAAGAGGCACGCCAAGGCGTTCGAGCAGAGAGGCTGTCAGCAGAGAGGATTGAGGCATATGAACATTCCTAAACAAAGACCGGGCCTTGAATAAAAGCCGCCGACACATGCTGCTTGTGTTCAACGAAGAGGTACTTTGTCGCAGACAGGCACGGCGACGGCGTATGAGTGCTTGCGCTGGCGGATCAAAGCCATCGACACAGAGCTACTGCAGCCAGGCAAAAATCCTGGATGAGGCAATGATCTCCACCAGAGGAATCAAAATAACATGGATGCCGCCAGGCGTATCTTCAGAAGTGCTGCAAATGGTCAACCAGGTTTCCATGCACACAATCAGCCAGACGCGGCCAGGGAAGCTCTGCCGCCCCGAGGGCGGCAGAGCTTCCGGAGCTTCGACCGATCAATGACTAGCGGTTTTTTTCGGCAGGCACCGGAGCCAGACCACGCAAGCGCGCAAACTCGCGGTGCTCGTAGGCAATGCACTCTTCCATGAGCTGGCGGTACACAGCCTCCATGAGATCGGGCACGCCGCCTTCCCTCTGGGTGCGCTCGCGCACCCGGGCGACGATGGCCTCGATACGGGCCTCGTCGCGCACCTGGCTGGCATCGGCCTTGATGCGCGCAGCCTGTTGCATATAGCCCACGCGGGTGACAAGCAAGGGCACCAGCACATCATCCAGGGCATCGATCTGGCTGCGAACATCCTGCATGCCCTCACAGTGCAGGACCCGGTCTATGGCCCGGGAGGTCTCTGGCTCGCTCACTCCAGGCCCTCCTCTACGAGCTCAGCCGCTCGCAGCAAGGCACGGGCCTTGTGCTCGGTTTCCTTCCACTCAAGCTCAGGCACGGAATCAGCGACCACGCCGGCGGCCGCCTGGACATACAGCGTCTGATCCTTGATCACGCCCGTGCGAATCGCTATGGCCAGATCCATGTCTCCCGCAAAGCTCAGGTAGCCGCAGGCGCCGCCATAAATTCCGCGCTTGGTGGGCTCGAGCTGATCGATCACCTCCATGGCATGGACCTTGGGAGCACCCGTGAGCGTACCCGCCGGAAAAGTCGCCTTGAAGACGTCCATGTTGTCCATGCCGGAGCGCAAGATGCCCTCCACGTTGCTCACGATGTGCATGACGTGGCTGTAGCGCTCCACGGCAAAGGCCTCGGTGACATGCACCGAGCCTGTTTCGGCAATCCGGCCTATGTCATTGCGCGCCAGGTCGATGAGCATCACATGTTCTGCGCGTTCCTTGGGGTCGGCAACCAGCTCCTGCTCCGTGGCCTTGTCCGCTTCGGGGGTGGCGCCGCGAGCGCGCGTACCCGCCAGCGGCCGGATGGTGACTTTCTGCCCTTCGGGGGTGCTCTCTTGGCGGACCAGGATCTCGGGGCTGGCGCCCACCACATGGAAGTCTCCCAGGTGGTAGTAATACATGTAGGGGCTGGGGTTGAGCGAGCGCAACGCCCGGTACAGCGACAGAGGCGACGCGGTAAAGCGCTTGTGTATGCGCTGGCCCACCTGCACCTGCATGAAGTCGCCTGCAGCAATCAGCTCCTTGGCCTTTTGCACGACCGCAAGATAGTCGTCCTTGGAAAAGCTGCGCTGGGCCGGATGGCTCTCGCCGGCCTTGATCTGGGGTGCACTCACCGAGTAACGCAATTGCTCCTTGAGCTGGCGCAGGCGCTTCTTGGCCCGCGCATAGGCCTCGGCCTCGTCAGGGTTGGCATAGACGATCAGATAGAGCTTGCCCGATAGATTGTCGATGACAGCCACTTCCTCGCATTGCAGCAGCAGGATGTCGGGACAGCCCAGACTGTCGGGCGGGCAGGAGTCCTCCAGCTTCTTTTCTATGTAGCGCACGGCGTCATAGCCAAAGTAGCCAGCCAGTCCTCCACAAAAGCGCGGCAGCCCAGGCGAGAGGGCGACCTTGAAGCGCTTTTGATAGGCGGCGATAAAGTCCAGAGGGTTGCCCTTGGCAGTCTCGACAACCTGATCATTCGTCACGACTTCGGTCGTCGCTTCATCACCAAAACCGCTGGCGCGCAACAAGGTTCGGGCCGGCAGGCCGATGAAGCTGTAGCGGCCAAAGCGCTCACCACCGACGACGGACTCCAGCAGAAAGCTGTGCTTGCCGTCCCCGCCGGCATGAGCCAGCTTGAGGTAGAGCGAAAGCGGAGTTTCGAGGTCGGCAAAGGCTTCGGCCAACAAGGGAATGCGGTTATAGCCCTGAGCGGCAAGGCTTTTGAATTCCAGCTCAGTGATCATGAGGAAGGACTCCGGATATCTGGCGCCTTCAGACCTGATGGTCCTGCATAGAGGATTGCGCCGGTTCATTCAATTGGCCAGAATGGCCGCGGGTGCACGCCGGGTTCGCGCCCCAGCCGCTATCAGCAGTTTGTATGAACAGGCTTGCGCCAGGGCCAGGCTCCCCGGTCTCCACAACCTGCAATCAACATGCGATGAATGAACATGGTCGGCAAGTGTAGCGCAGTCGCGCCAGACCAAGGCCAAAGGCGATGACAAAGCACCGCCCAAAATCTTGCGACACACTACGCGCATGCCCTGCCATGCGGAGCAGCATCGGCAGACCCGCGAAAACCCCGTTGCCGCAGCCCCTGACGCCCGGGAACATGGGAAATGTCAAACATACTCAAACACTCCCAACGGGAGCAGGAGAGATCATGAGCCCAGCCTTCCGTTCTACGCCCCCCATGCGCGCCCTGGCCGCTCTTGCACTTGTCGCAGGACTTGGCCTTGCTGGAGCCGGTCATGCCGACACCGGCACCCAACGCAGCGTGGGAGGCGTGAACTACGCAGAGCAGCTCAGCCTTGCCGGCCAGAGCCTGCAGCTCAACGGTGCAGGCATTCGCTACAAAGCCATTTTCAAAGTCTATGCTGCAGGGCTCTATCTCGAAAAGCCCAGCACCAGTCTGGAGCAGATCAGTTCGCTGCCGGGTCCCAAGCGCCTGAGCGTGACCATGCTGCGGGAAATCGATGCCAACGAGCTTGGCAGGCTGTTCACGCGCGGCATGGAGGACAACATGGAGCACGCACGCTTTTCACGTCTGGTATCCGGGGTTTTGCGCATCAGCGAGATCTTCTCCCGGCACAAAAAGCTGCTGCCCGGTGAAACCTTCGAGATGGAATGGGTTCCGGGCCAGGGCACCTCGATCAAGGTCAAGGGCCAGGCTCAGGGCCAGCCCATGCCAGAGCCCGAGTTCTTCCAGGCTTTGCTGGGTATCTGGCTAGGCCCCAAGCCGGCGGATGAGCAACTCAAGAAAGAGCTGCTCGGCGGTTAGAGCGTGTTCACGATCTCTATGCAGGCGCGTTGAAGCGCAATCGGGATGAGTTCGAGTCGATGGGCCGCAGCTTGCACCGGGGTGCAAGCAAGGGCCAGCGCGAAGAAATCGCCCGATTTCGCACCAACCCTTCGGGACAGTGCCTTTTGCGGGCGGTCTACAGCGTTGCGAATCCTCGCAATAACACGGCTATTGCTGCGGTGTCGCGCCTCGTATCCCATCCCGCAAAGACACTGGCGCGCCGCGAGGAGATCGTGAACACGCTCTTAGAGAGCCGGCAGGGGAGATCGCACGCCCCGACTCATGAACATGCTCTGAGGACTACAGGACGCAGGCCTGTTCCTCCGGCTCCCTGGCCTCGACGAGAGCACGGTAGTAATTGGGCAGGGCGAACAGCGCCGAGTGAACCTCTGCGTTGTAGTAGCTCAGGTCGCCAAGCTCGCGCTCGGCCAGGCGCTGGCGCAACTGGGCTTGCGACAGCGCCGCTGCATCCAGGCTGTCCGATGCCACGGCCATGCCCCAATAGGCTCCATACAGCGGGATATAAAGACCATAGCAGCGCACGACTGCAAATTGCTCACGCAGGCTCGCGACCAGGCTGCTCACCTGTTCGCCATGGAACACCGGACTGCCCAGATGCAACACCAGAGCGCCACCAGGAGCCAGAACACGCTTCATGCGTGCCAGCGCCGCATCCGAATACAGGGCACTCGCCGGTGTATCGGGGTCGGTCAAATCCATCAAGGCCAGATCAAAGCGCTCATCCGTGCTCTCTATCATGGCCACGCCATCGCCTATGCGCAGATCCAGGCGCGGATTGTCGAAGGCACCGCCATGTACCTTGTGCAAATGCTCGCGTGCCGCATCAACCACGGCCTGGTCGAGCTCGGCCACCACCACTTGTTCGATACTGGGGTGCTTGAGCAGCTCTTGCGCTGCCCCTCCATCGCCACCGCCGAGGATCAAGGCCTTGCGCGGTGCGGCATGGGCCACGGTCGCTGGATGTACCAGGGCTTCGTGGTAGAAAAACTCTTCCCCCTCCGAAGTCATGAAGCGGCCGTCCAGCCTCAGCACCTTGCCGAACTGCGGGGTGTGCAACAACTCCATTTTCTGGAAAGGCGTTTGCAAGGCCTGGCGCTGCGTAACCCGCCAGCCAAAGCGGGTGTGAGCCGTCAGAGACTCCAGCGCCCAGTCGCCATGATCACCGGTGTTGGATTCGGGCAGTGGCTGCTGCGAACCCTGTGGCCCGATATCGCCGCGCATCAAGTGCTGGCGCACCACTCGCTCTGGCGCATAGGCGGCAATCACGCCTTCCATGAGGGCTCGGGCCCTACCCGAATTGTCCGCAGAGAAATTGCAGACATAGACGTCGATGGTGACATTGCCCGTCTCGGGCCAGGTGTGGATCGCCAAGTGGGACTCAGCCAGCAGCACCGTGCCGGTGACCCCGCCGGGCTCGCCTTGATAGTCCGGGAATTTGACCCAACGGTCATCCACCAAGGTCAGGCCCGCCATCTCGGTCTGGGTGCGACACAGCGTGGCGATGACATCGGCATCGAGCATGTAGCGCTCATCGCCCTTGCATTGGTACAGATCGGCAGTCAGGTGCAGTCCGTGCATTTTTAGCGCTTCCTCCTAGTCGTAACCGGCCCCGGCGCTAAGGCACGCGGCAACAATCGGCAAAGCGCTCGATATTAACAAAATGCAAAATCACACATTAAAATGCACGATTTTTCCGCATCCCGCTTTCTTTGATCAGCAAAGCGCTTCTCAATCTGCCGGCGAGGAGCGGACGGCGAGTTCCGCCAGGGAATCGATAACGCCGTCGGCATCGACCTCGCTCACGGGCCGGCCGTGGTTGTAGCCATAGCTGACCAGCACCACCGCACAGCCTGCAGCCCGCGCCGCCTGGGCATCGTTGCTGGAATCGCCGAGCATCAAAGTGCGCACGGGGTCGCTGTCCAGGGCCTCGCAGGTCTTGAGCAAGGGCAAGGAATCAGGCTTCTTGCGCGCAAACGAATCGCCGCCAAACACCTGATCGAAAAAAACATCCAGTCCTTTGGACTGCAGCAAAGGGAGAGCAAACGACAACGGCTTGTTGGTCAGGCAGGCGAGCTTGAGGCCTTGCCCCCTCAGGGATTCAAGCCCTTCGACCACGCCCGGATAAACCCTGGAGAACTGCCCATTGATCTGCAGATAGTGATGCTGATAGCGCTGCCAGGCCTGCGCGTAAAGTGCTTCGACATCCTGTGCCCGCACATGAGCCAGCACGCTGCGGATCAGGTGTTCCGACCCCTTTCCCACCATGGCCTCGATGGCCCCTGGGTCGATGCCGGGCAACCCCAGGTCGGCCAGCATGCGCTGCAGGGCCTGGACAAAGTCACCCAGCGTGTCGACCATGGTGCCGTCCAGGTCGACGATGACGGCCTCGAAGTCTGCGCGTCGTCTCTTCAATACAAGCATTTCCATTCCGTGTGCCTTGTTCTTCACCGCCCCGCAAGCGCCTGCCCTGCAAGACTCCAGCACATATTCTGCCGCGCAGCCGGCCACCGGCGCGGCAACCGGACTAATGCGCCATGCCTCCATCGACCATCATGGCCTTGGCCGTGATGTATCCAGCCTCGTCCGAAGCCAGAAAAACATAGATCGGAGAAACCTCCTGCGGCGTCCCCTGCCGCCCCAAAGGGACGGCCCGGCGCACAATTTCCGCATGAGGCAGTGCCCCACCCATGTATTCGATGGCCGGGGTGTTGAAGGGCGTATCGATCCAGCCGGGCAGTACCGCATTCACCCGTATGCCATCGGGCGCAAGTTCTTGCGCCAAGGCCGTGGTGAAGGCAATCACAGCCCCCTTGGCTGCAGCATAGGCCGTCATGCCAGGCGCACCTCTGAGGCCCGCAAGTGAAGCCGTGGTCGTGATGCTGCCCCCGCCTGCTCTGCGCAAAGCCGCTGCACCATGCTTGGCCGCAAAGAACGTCCCCCGTGCATTCACATCGAAGATCGCATCCCAGGTCTGGGCCGCGAACTGGTCCACAGCCCCGGTACGCATATAGCCGGCCAGAAACACCAAGGTATCCAGCCCGCCCAGCAGGCTCTCGGCCTGCTCTACAGCTTCGCGCACCGACGCCTCTTGCCCCACATCGCAGACCAGGCCATGGGCCGATGCCCCTTGCTCTTGCGCCAGGGCCACTGTCTCGACCAGGCCTGTCTCGTTGATGTCGGCCACGACCAGGCTCGCTCCATGGCGTGCGAAGTCTCTCGCACAGGCCCGGCCTATGCCCGTGGCCGCACCAATGAGCAAGGCACGTTTTCCTTTGAGTCTCATCGTCACTCCTTTGTCTGGTGAGAAAGAGGGGCTGCATTCTTCATGGGCATAGCCTGGGGCCGCTGCACCGGCATGTGCGCGGCATCGAAGTGGCAGGCCACCTGGCTCTCGGCCGCGACCGACCTCAGGACCGGATCCTGACTCGCGCACTGCGCCATGGCGAAAGGGCAGCGGCTTCTGAAGCTGCAACCCGGCGCAATGTTCACGGGATCCGGAGGCTCGCCCTCGAGCAGATAGGTCTGGCGGCTATAGGGTCTTCTCTCCAGCGTGGGCGCGGCACTCAGCAAGGCCCGCGTGTAAGGGTGAGAGCCCTGCTCGAACAAAGCCTGGTTGTCGGAAAGCTCGACGATGCGTCCCAGATACATGACCGCAATGCGCGAACACACGCGGCGCACCATGGCCAGGTCGTGCGAAATGTAGACATAGGTGATGCCACGCCGCTCCTGCAGACCCTGAAAAAGATCGAGCAGCTTGGCCTGCTCCACCTGGTCCAGGGCCGAGAGCGTTTCATCGAGGATGAGCAGCTCAGGTTCAAGCACCAGGGCACGCGCAATGTTCACGCGCTGGCGCTGCCCCGCGCTCAGCCCCACGGGCAGGCTGTCATACAGGTCCGGTGCCAGGCCGACCTCGGCCATGGCCTCGGTCACGCGCCGGCGCAGTGGCTGCCCGCTGGCCAGCCCGTGCACCAGCAAGGGCTCGGCTATCGTGCGCCCGATGCTCGCATGGGAGACGATGGCGCCATACGGATCCTGCAGCAGCAACTGAAAACGCTGACGCACACGCATCAGCGCCCTGCGCTCCAGGCCTTTCAGATCATGACCATCGAAGTGGATGCTGCCCGCATCCGGCTGCTCCAGGCTGCTGAGCAGACGCGACAAGGTCGACTTGCCACAACCCGATTCACCGATGATGCCCAGGTTCTCCCCGCGCCTCACGCAAAACGAGACGCCGCGCACCGCATGCACCTTGCTGTAGGTAAAAAAGGCATTGCGATCGCGCTGGACATAGGTTTTCGTCACTGCCCTGACCTCCAGCACGGGCTGGCCAGGCAGAGGCCGCGCCGGTGCCGGAATGCCCCAGACACGCGGCACGCGATCGAGCAGGGCTCGCGTATAGGCATGCGCGGGACTGACCAGCAAACGGGCCACGGGCGCCTGCTCGACCACACGCCCCTGATTGAGCACCAGGACCCGGTCTGCAATCTCGCTGACGACTCCCAGTTGGGAGGAAACAAAAACAATGGCCGTGCTGTAGGCCTGCTGAAGCTCCTTGAGCAGCCGCAGTATCTGCGCTGCCACCGTCACATCGAGCGGCTGGGTGATGTTGTCGGCAATCAGCAGCAGGGGGTTTGAGACCAGTGCATCGACGATGAGCGCGCGCTGCATCATTCCTCCGCTGAACTGGAAAGGATATTCATGAAAGCGCTTGGCCGCAGACGGGATCCGGACCGCATCGAGCAGATCGATCACGCGCCGCAAGGCCTGATCCCTGCTCATGCCCGGAATCACGGACTGCAGCTTCTCCAGGATCTGCGTCCCCACGGGCATCGTGGGGTCAAGCGCGCTCGCGGGATTGGCGCCGATGTAGGCGATTTCCCGGCCACGCAAATCAGCCATTTCGCGTGCACTGCATGCAAGCAGATTCCTGCCTGCATAAAAGACCTGGCCGCCCACCGCATGCAAAGGAGGTCTCAGCCAGTTGACCAGGGCACGGCACAGCACCGTCTTGCCCGATCCGCTCTCGCCTATGACGCCGAGCACCGCGCCACGCTCGAGCTCAAAACTGACCTCCGACAACAATGGACGGCAGGCCCCTGCCGCACGCAGCTCGACCGACAGGTCTTGCACGCTCAGGATTACATCTGCGGCCTGAACTCTCACCCCATTGCTCCAGATGGATAAGCGCATCACTCGACTCCTTGCAGGACGCGGTTGCGCGCACGCTCCCAGACCCCACCCATGAGGTTGAGACTGCCCAGGGACAGGGTCAGAAAAATGCCCGGAACAATGGTGATCCACCAGGCATTGAGAAGGTATTGCGTGCCCGAGGAAATAATGCTTCCGAAAGTCGGCGTTGGAGGCTGCATGCCTATGCCAATGAAGCCGAAGATGGCTTCAAAAATCATCATGCGCGCCACATCCAGCACGGCCACAAAAGCCATGGACGGCAGCACGCCCGGGGCGATGTGCCTGAGCATGATGCGCAGATCCGAAGCACCCAGAATCCTGGCTGCGCGCACATACTCCTTTTGCCGCTCCGCCAGGGTGACTCCGCGCGCCACCCTCGCATACACCGGCCAGCTCGACAGAATCAACACCACAATGATGGAGCCAGCCGTGGGCCGCGACATGCCGAGGATGGTGATCGCCAGAATCACCACGGGAATGGACATCTGTACATCGGTCAGCCGCATCAGGGCGACGTCCACCCAGCCACCGCGATAGCCCGAAAAAATGCCCACAGCGCAGCCCAGAGCGAACATGCCCAGCACGCTGACCACGGCGATCGCAAACGCATTGCGCAAGCCCAGCAAAGAGCGCAGCAGCAGGTCCCGCCCGAGCTGGTCCGTGCCCAGCCAATGCCGGCTGCTTCCGCCCTCCATGAAGGCCGGCGGCAGAAAGCGCTGATCCACATTCATGCGCGTCGCCGATGCATCCGTCAACCAGGGACACAGCAGCACCATCAGCACCAGGGCTGCAAAGATCATGCAGGCCAGCTTCATTTCCGGATGAGACCAGGCGCTGTGCCAGATGCGCGCCCGCACGCCCACATGCATCGCACGGCGTATCGGCGGTTTGTCCATGGCAGCAACTGCGCGTTCTGGTGGCTGGTTGCGGCGCGGCATCAGAACTTCAGCCGCCGGTCTATGCTGGTCGAGGCAAAGTCAACCAGCATGTTGATGGACACCAGAGCCGTGCTCGCGAGAATGGCCATGGCCTGGATGATGGGGAAGTCGCGCTGAAAGACTGCGTTGATGGTCAACAGGCCTATGCCCGGGTAACTGAAGATGTACTCGACCACGAACAGTCCCCCCAGCAGCATGCCGATCATCTGCGCACCAAACAGATTGAGCAACGGAATCGCCGCATTGCGCATCACATGGCGCGTAACCATGCGGTGATAGGACAGGCCGCGCACCAGACCCGCATCGAAATAGCTCTCTCCCAGATTTGCCGCCACGGCCACCGAGATCGCACGAATCATGACCGGTGACAACTCCACCGCCAGCACCATTGCGGGAATCACCGTGTATTCGAAGCCCCGGTAGCCAATCGCAGGCAGCCAGCCCGTTTGGGCCGACAGCAGGAAGATCAGCACCACGCCGACCCAGATATTTGGCAGGGATACCAGCAAGGAGCTTGCATACAACCCGAGCCGCCCGGGCCAGCGTCCCGCATGCAGCCCCGCTCCCATGCCGATGGGCAAGGCCAGCAACAATGCAAAAAACACTCCCAGAGCGGCGAGCTGCAGCGAATATGGCAAGGCCGTCACAATGAGGCCGGCCACCGATGCACGGCTGCTTTCATCCACGCTTTGCACATCCTGCGAGCCCCCTGTGCTGCCGCCCTGGGCGCCCCGGATGAAGGATCGCCCAAGATCCCCGCCCGCCACATCTACGGCAAAGCGTGCGAACTGAATGGGAATCGGGTCCCGGAGGCCGAGCTTCACGGCCGTTTCCTCAAGGACGCTGGCCGGCGTCATCGGCCCCAGGATGATGCGCATGGGGTCTCCCGGCACCACACGCAGCAGAGTGAAGATCGCCAGGGCCACCAGCACCACGATCACCAGCCCCTGACTGATGCGCCTTACGAAGAACTCGATGGCAAATCGCATGTCGCTCCTTCCTCTGGGACAGGGAACAGACCCCGAGCCTCAGACCAGCCTGGCCTTGCTCAGATCGACAGGTCCATAGGGAGAGAAGCTCACGCCCTTGAGGTTCTTGCTCATGGCGCGCAGAAAGACCGAAGAGAACAGCGACAAACTCGGCGCCTTGACCGCAATCAGCGGCAGCGTCTCCTGCTGCAGGATCTTCAGACGCTGCTCTATCGTGGTCGCATTGCGCTCCTTGTCCAGAGAGGCATCGATCATGGGATCCGAAATTCCATTGACCAGCGCGAACTTCGAGTAGTAGTTGGGGCGCAGCACCAGATCAGGCTCGGGCGAGCCCGTGATCCAGCCCACATCGATGATGTTGCCAGGCCCCAGGCCATCGGCGCGCCGGTAAAGCCTTTCCTCCCAGGCCGCAGGCTCCAGCGTGGTGAGCTTTACCTTGAAGCCCTGCTCTTGCAACATGGCGGCGATCAGCTCGCTGTATTCCCGGGTCTTGGGATAAAAGCCCACGGAGGTGATGTACTCGATCTCGGGCAGGCCTCGCCCTTGGGGAAAGCCTGCCTCGGCCAGCAGTTGCTGCGAGCGCCGGGGATCGAACTTCGGATAGCTGGGCAGGTCGATGTAGCCGAACTTCACGGGAGACAGATGGCAGCTCGCGGCCTGCCCCGCATCGCCGACCACGGTCAAGACCTGGGACCGGTCTATGGCATGGACGGCCGCGAGGCGCAGCCTCACATCGTTGAATGGCGGCTTGTTGCAGCGGAAGTGGATGTACTTGTTCTCGCTGGACAGGCTTCGGTCCGTGACCACGCCCGGGCTTTTTTTCAGCGACACATACTGCTCTGGTTCCAGGCGCTCGGCCAAGTGATACTGACCATTGAGCAGGCCCAGCACGCGCGTATTCGCATCCGGAACATAGGCCCAGATCAGATTGTCTATCTGCGGCTTGCCCTCGTGATAGTGCTCGAAGGCCTTGAAGATGATCTGATCGCCTCGAGTCTCCACATAGCGAAACGGCCCTGTGCCATTCGGGCGCTTCTTGAGAACGGCGGGGTTACCTACATCCCTGGCCGAGATGATGGGCAAGAAGCCCACCAGATACCAGAAGTTCAGCGCCGGGTAGCCGTATTTGAGCGTCTTGAGCCGGACCTTGTAGCGGTCCACGACCTCCACGTCGACACGCCCCGGATACCAGGCCGACCCCGGTCGCTGGGTCAGGCTCGCATATTCGAAGCTGGCCTTCACATCCTCGGCCCAGAAGTCCTTGCCGTCGTGGAACTTCACACCCTCGCGCAGCTTGTACTCCAGCGTGTACTGATCCACGATTTGCCAATCCGTCGCCAGCTCCGGCAGGATCTCGCCGGCATTGCCAGGCCGCATCGGGCATTTGGTCAAGTGGCTGTAGAGAAAGCCTTCGGCCGTGATCTGGGGCGCCACCGTATGCGATGTGGGATCCCAACTGCTGGTCACCGTGCCTGCAGCGGCAAACACCAGGGTCTTGCCCTCCTGGGCCCAGGCATTCGTCCCGGCCGACCCTCCCATCCAAAGCGTTTCGACTCCCAAAGCAGAGCCTGTATGGATAAAGCCGCGTCTGGTCAGTGCCATGGCGGGGTTCCTTGCATTGCGGGGGAACTGCTGAATGCCCGACAGACTGGCGATTCGCCCTTGCTACAAGGTCCGAGCCGGTCATTTTTGTAGTGAAGCAGCAAGCCTGAGCGCGTGAGCCCATTGTTCAAACTTCACACAGCACTGTCAATCAAGGGCGGTGTCCGGCCAACGTGGCCGGACTCAACGTCCGGGCCCTTATCGCCGCGCTCTCAAATCCCCGCCAGATATGGCTGCACAAGCCTGGAGCAGGGCATTGACTGCGGCCATGCATGCCGATCCGCTGCAAGCGGATATCTTGTCAATGCGTGAATCTCAGTAGCCCCATGCACGCCTTAGAACGTGTTCACGACCCCCTCGCGGCGCGCTCAGTGTCTTTGCGGGGCGGGATACGAGGCGCGACACCGGCCAAGGCGGCGACCCATTGTTGATGCGTGTCTGCCTCACCGCGCAAGTGCGCTGCGCATGGCGTCGATCACGCCCTTGTAGTCGGGCTTGCCGAAGATGGCGCTGCCTGCCACGAAGGTGTCGGCCCCCGCATCGGCCACGGCGCGGATATTGCTCTCCTTGATGCCGCCGTCCACCTCCAGGCGGATATCGCGGCCGCTGGCCTCGATACGCTTGCGCGCCGCTTCCACCTTGCGCAGCGTGCCATCAATAAAGCTTTGACCGCCAAAACCCGGGTTGACGCTCATGAGCAGGATGAGGTCAATGTCGTCTATGACCCAGTCCAGCACATCGAGCGTGGCTGCGGGATTGAACACCAGGCCGGGCTTGCAGCCCTGGGCGCGTATGTTTTGTATGCTGCGATGCACATGGGTCGAGGCATCGGGATGGAAGCTGATGTAATCGGCTCCGGCCCTGGCAAAGGCGCTGGCCAGTTCGTCCACGGGCTGGACCATCAAATGCACATCGATGGGCACGGCCTGGCCGTCGGCTGTCTTTGCGTGGGGCTTCAAAGCCTCACAGATCATGGGGCCGAAAGTCAGATTCGGCACGTAATGGTTGTCCATCACGTCAAAGTGAATCCAGTCGGCACCCGATGCAATCACCTGGGAGACCTCGTCTCCGAGGCGCGCGAAGTCGGCCGACAAAATGGAAGGGGCAATGCGGTAAGTGGGGCTCATGAGGGCAGATTGTCGCAGCTACGCAGTACCATAGCCGCCATGCCCATGAACGAGTTCCAGGTCCAGGTGCAACCGGCCTATCTTCCAGAGCAGTCAGCTCCTGCAGCCGGTGTCTATGCCTTCTCCTACACCATCACCGTGACCAATGCCGGCGAGGTGCCGGGGCAGTTGATTGCACGCCACTGGATCATCACCAACGAGCAGGGCCATGTGGAAGAGGTCCGCGGCCTGGGCGTGGTCGGGCGCCAGCCGCTGCTGCAGCCCGGCGAGTCGTTCGAGTACACCAGCGGCTGCCAGTTGCGCACGCCCAATGGCAGCATGCAGGGCAGCTATCTATGCATCAGCCACGAAGGTGAAGTGTTCGAGTGCCCCATCCCCCGCTTCTCGCTGCAGTCGTCACCGCAAAATGTGCCCCATTTCCCCGATCCCTCAAGCCGTGTACTGCATTGAAAGTCGCCTGATGCGACTCCTGCACACCGCCGTTCCGTGCCCGCGCCCCGCCTCATGAAGCGAATCCCCGACGACCTGCCCGGCCTGCTGGCCGCACTTGACCCCGAGGCCGATCTCGCCCACCGCCATCTATGGCTGGTCCACCTGCTTGAGTGGGTACGCGCTCCCAAGCCTTCGGTAGATGCCGCTGCGAGCCGGGTGCAATTGTTCGTCGAAGCCGTGGAAGCCGACGCCGACGCCCGCCAGCGCCTGCGCGCCTGGTGGCTGCGCTTCATCAACACCGTGGACATCACGGCCTTGCTGGCCGACTTCGGCTTTGCGCCGCGCACGGGCATGTTCAGCGAGATCAACGAGCGGCTGCGCTACAAGCTGCTGCCCTCCACCCCCGAGACCGTGGATGCGGCCGAGCTGTTCATGCTCACCGTGCGCGACGAGTTCGATGCACGCTGGCTGCATGCGCTGGACGGCCCGCTGCTGGAGCGGCTGGGCCTGTTGCTGGCGCCCGAGGCCGAGGATGGTGAGGAGAACCAGGGCTGCGGCTTCTGGCAGCGCAGCCTGCTCAGCGCCATCACCTATTGCGCGGGCCAGATCCTGTCCACGGGCTTTTCGCCCGAACTGCGCCTGCGCATGGACGAGCAGGCGCGCGACGACCAGCCCTTTCATGCGCTGATCCATGATGTGGAAAGCCTGCGCGTGGAGGTGCTGCACGAGCTGCGCACCACGGACCGGCGCGATGCAGCCGAGGCCAGGCTGCGCGAGCGGCTCGATGCCTGCCGCACCGCCGTGACCTCGGTCTACACCCATTTCCAGTCCGAAGGCATTTCCGTGGGCCTGGTCTTTCGCCTGCGCCAGCTGCGCGCGCGCATCCTGCGTGTGCGCCGCCTGCTGGACTGCCTGCTGGCCGACAACCGCGCCAAGGAAACGGCCGACCTGCTGGCCAACCTGGTCTCGGTGGGCATAGAGCGGCGCAGCCTGCGCGCCCTGCTGTCCACCAACACCTCTCTGCTCGCGGCCAAGGTGGCCGAGCGCAGCGCCGAAACCGGCGAGCACTACATCACGCGCACGGGCAAGGAGTACCTGGTGATGTTCGAGCGCGCAGCGGGCGGCGGCCTGGTCATGGCCTTCACCACGCTGCTGAAGTTCGCGCTCTATGCGCTGGGCCTGTCGGCCTTCTGGAGCGGTCTGGCTGCAGGCCTGAACTACTCGCTGAGCTTTGTGCTGATCCAGATGCTGCACTTCACCGTGGCCACCAAGCAGCCGGCCATGACGGCACCGGCCATGGCCGCCAAGCTCAAGGACTTGCGTGCCAGCGAGGCCATCGAGGAATTTGTGGACCAGGTCGCGCGCCTGGTGCGTTCCCAGTCTGCAGCCGTGCTCGGCAATGTGCTGGTGGTGTTTCCGGCCGTGCTGCTGCTGTCCCTGGGCTACGCCAAGGTTTTCGGCCATACGCCGATCGACGGGCCACATGCGATCGCCGTGCTCGATTCGCTAAGCCTGCTCGGCCCCTCGCTGCTGTTTGCGGCCTTTACCGGCGTGCTGCTGTTCGCCAGCAGCCTGATCGCGGGCTGGGCCGAGAACTGGTTCGTGCTGCGCCGCCTGGATTCGGTGATCCGCTACAACCCCGGCATCACGCGCTGGCTGGGCCCGGCACGCGCCGACCGCTGGGCGCATTTCTGGCGCGACAATGTCTCGGGCCTCGCAGCGAACATCTCCCTGGGCATGATGCTCGGCCTGGTGCCTGCGTTCGCGGGCTTTTTCGGCCTGGGCCTGGAGGTGCGCCACGTGACGCTGTCGGCCGGCCAGGCGGGCGCGGCAGCGGCATCCATTGGCTGGAGCGTGCTGCACATCGACGCCTTCTGGTGGGCCGTGGCCATGCTGCCGTTCAATGCGGCGCTGAATGTCACGGTCAGCTTTTATCTGGCGTTCCGCGTCGCCATGCGTGCGCACAATGTGAGCGGCGTCGACCGCTCGCGCATCTATGTGGCCATACGCCGCCGCCTGCGCACCGCGCCGCTGAGTTTTTTCAAGCCTTGAGATGATGAACACCCCCCTGAGTCGCTGCGCGCCTTCCCCCCGCTCTCGCAACGCTGCGCGCTGCGGGCAGGGAGACGACAGCCTCGCTGCGGGGCGGCCCTGGCTCGCTGTCCCTGACTCCGGGCTGCGCCCGTTTTGGGCGACATGTGCGGTGCGCCTTGCTTTGGGGGATCGGCCTACAGCCCCAGAATCGAGTCGCTGCGCGCCTTCCCCCCGCTCTCGCAACGCTGCGCGCTGCGGGCAGGGGGACGACAGCCTCGCTGCGGGGCGGCCCTGGCTCGCTGTCCCTGGCTCCGGGCTGCGCCCGTTTCGGGCGGCGTGTGCTGTGCGCCTTGCTTTGAGGGATCGGCCTACAGCCCCTGAATCGAGCCGCTGCGCACAAGCCCGCCCCTGCACAGCGCCATGGTCCGCCCGGAGAGCGAGAAGCACCGCATGGGCCGACGGTCGCCCTCGGCAATCACTGACTTCGCATGGCTTTGAATGTTCTTACCATGTCCAGTCCATACATTGCACAAGGGCGGCCGGCTCGCCCAAGGAGACATGCTTATGAGTGAGATGCTGAGCTTCTGGGATCCCTGGCTGCGCCCTTCGGCGGGCCTGGCCACGGTGCAATGGTCCTTGCTGCTGGCCCTGGCGACCATGGTCGGCTATGCGTGCCAGCGCCATGCAGCCCTGCCCAAGGTGGTTGGTTACTCCCTGGTCGGCGGCATTGCCGGCCTGATCGGTTTTGGAGCCAACACCGCCTGGCCGCTGCAGGGAACAGGGCTGTTCCTGCTGGAGCTGGGCGTGGGCATTGTGCTGTTCGAATGCGGCGGGCGCATCACGCTGCGCTGGTTCCGCCACAACCCCATGGTGCTGGTGCAAAGCCTGGCCGAGTCGGCCCTGACCTATGCACTGGCCTGGCAGGCGCTGCGCTGGCTCGATGTCGCAGCGCCCGTGGCCTCTTCCCTGGCGCTGGTGGCCATGGCCGCCTCGCCCCTGGTGCTCACGCGCATCGTCAGCGACATGCGCGCCGCAGGCCCGGTGACCGATCGCGGCCTGGTGCTGGCCACGCTGTCCACTTTGTACGCCCTGGCTCTGGGCGCTGCCCAGGCCGGCATGCTGCCACGGGCCACACAGGGCTTCTGGGCCCTGATCACGCCGGTCTTCGTGGTGCTGGGCGTGTCCATCGCCGTAGCCCTGGTGCTCGCAGCCCTGATACGCCTGGCCCTGCGCTTCATGAGCCCGGCCAGCGAGAACACCTCGTTTCTGATCCTGGCCCTGATCTCGGCCAGCGTGCCGCTGACTTCTTACCTCGGCGGCTCGGCACCGCTGGCGGCACTGCTGGGCGGCATCCTGCTCAAGCACTTCAATCCCCGGCCCTGGGCCTGGCCGCGCCAGCTGGGCTCGGCCGCCTCCTTGCTGACCCTGCTGATGTTCGTCATGGTCTCCACCGTGGCGGCCCAGGCCGACTGGAGCGGCCCCGTGATCGGCGCCGTGGCCGCACTGATCGTCGTGCGCCTGGTCGCCAAGACCCTGGGCGTGGCTGCGGGCAATGTGGGCACGGGCGCCAACTGGAAGCAGGCACTGTGGGTGGGCTGCGCCATGGCGCCCATGTCCTCGGTGGCCTTGCTGATCGCCTCGCAGCTCGTGGCAGCGGCCCCGGATCTGGGTGGCCAGATCTCGGCCATGGCCCTGCCCACGATTCTCGTCATGGAGGTGCTGGGCGCTGCCATGGCCACGGCAGCCATCTACCGCGCGGGAGAAAGCGCCATGCCCTGGCGCCCGCTGAGCCGCAACGCGAACCGAGGAGACGACAGTGAGTCTTGAGGCCTTCAATGCATCCGAACCCCTGACCCTGGGCGTGGAGCTGGAGCTGCAGCTGGTCAACACCCATGACTACGACCTCGCGCCCTATGCCGAGGACATGCTGCGCCTGATGCTCAAGACCCCCCTGCCCGGCAGCGTGGTGCCCGAGATGACGAACAGCATGATCGAGATCTCGACCAGCGTCTGCCGCTCGGCCTCGGAGGTGCTGGGCCAGCTCAGCCAGATACGCGATGCCCTGGTCAGGAGCGCGGACAAGCTCAACATCGCCGTGGTCGGCGGCGGCACGCACCCGTTCCAGCAGTGGCACGAACGGCGCATCTACGACAAGCCGCGCTTTCAGGAGCTGTCCCAGCTCTACGGCTATCTGTCCAAGCAGTTCACCATCTTCGGCCAGCACGTACACATAGGCTGTCCCGACCCGGATGCGGCCCTGCTCATGCTGCACCGCATGAGCCGCTTCATCCCGCACTTCATCGCGCTGTCGGCCTCCAGCCCCTATGTGCAGGGGCAGGACACGGCTTTCGACTCGGCGCGCCTGAACTCGGTGTTCGCATTCCCGCTGTCGGGCCGCGCGCCCTGCGTGCTGCGCTGGAGCGAGTTCGAGCAGTACTTCGAGAAGATGACGCGCACCGGCGTGGTCAGAAGCATGAAGGACTTCTATTGGGACATACGCCCCAAGCCCGAGTACGGCACCATCGAGATCCGCGTCTTCGACACGCCGCTGACCGTGGAGCGCGCCGCCGCGCTGGCCGGCTATGTGCAGTCGCTGGCCGCCTGGTTCATGGACACCCAGCCCTTCATGCCCAGCGAGGACGACTATCTGGTCTACACCTACAACCGCTTCCAGGCCTGCCGCTTCGGCCTGGACGCGGTCTACGTGGACCCGGCCACGGGCCAGCACATGCCGCTGACCGAGCACATTCTGCAGACCATGGATGCCGTGGCCGACCACGCTGCCCGCCACGGCGCAGCCCCGGCCCTGCACCTGCTGCGCAGCGATGTGGCCGCAGGCAGCAACGACGCGCGCTGGCTGCGCGAGCGCCAGCGCAATGAGCGCCTGCTGGCCGAGGTCTCGCGCCAGGCGGCCCTGAGATTCAGAGGC
Source organism: Comamonas composti DSM 21721 (assembly GCF_000429845.1). Taxonomy (GTDB): domain Bacteria; phylum Pseudomonadota; class Gammaproteobacteria; order Burkholderiales; family Burkholderiaceae_C; genus Comamonas; species Comamonas composti. Next base: position 74,076 of record NZ_AUCQ01000016.1, on the reverse strand, counting down.
GTGGCAGCATGAAGCCGCCCCCAGCCTGGTTCTTCGCCCCTTGAGGAAGGGGCTAACTAAAACAATAGCTGCTACCGCTTGTCAATACTGGATTTCAAACTGAATCTGGCATGAAATCCATACATACCAAGCGCTAGCAGCTTCTTTTTTGATAGTTCTCCATGGGTGAGTTCGAGCTCATACGCCGCTTCTTCCAGCGCCCCGCACGCCGTGCCGTGCTCGGCGTCGGCGATGACTGCGCGCTGCTGGCGCCCGCGCCCGGCATGCAGCTGGCCGTGTCCACGGACATGCTGGTCGAGGGCCGGCATTTTTTTGCGGACACGGATGCGCGCCGCCTGGGCCACAAGGCCCTGGCCGTGAACCTGTCCGACCTCGCGGCCTGCGGTGCCCGGCCCCTGGGCTTTACGCTGGCCCTGGCCCTGCCCGGGGCCGACGAGGCCTGGCTTGGCGAATTCGCCCGGGGCCTGCTGGCCCTGGCCGACGCCCACGACTGCGAGCTCATCGGCGGCGACACCACCCGGGGACCGCTCAACCTCTGCATCACCGTGTTCGGTGAAGTGCCCGCAGGCCAGGCCCTGCTGCGCAGCGGCGCGCATGCGGGCGACGACCTCTGGGTCAGCGGCTGCCCGGGCCAGGCACGCCTCGCGCTCGAAGCCCTGCAGGGCCAGCTCTGCTTGCCGCCCGCCTTGCTGGGCGCGCTCCAGGCTCGGCTGGAAGCGCCCACGCCGCGCCTGGCCCTGGGCCAGGCCTTGCGCGGCATTGCAAGCAGCGCGCTGGACCTGAGCGACGGCCTCTTGGGCGACCTCGGTCATATCCTCGAACAATCCCGCGTGGGCGCACGCATCGACACACGCCACACCACGGCCCTGCTGGCCTCGTCCCTGCCCGGCCTGGATGCGCTGCCGCCAGAGCTGCTGCGGCAAGCCACGCTGGCCGGCGGCGACGACTACGAGCTGTGCTTTACCGCACCGCCCGACAGGCGCGAGGCCGTGCAGGCGGCGGGCCGCGCCAGCGCCACCGCAGTCACCTGCATAGGCAGCATCGAGGCCCGGCACGGGCTCAGGCTGCTCGGGCCCGATGGCAACATGCTCACAGAACGCTGGGCCTCCTACGATCACTTTGCGGCAAGATAGCGGCGGCCCGCACAGGCTGGCGCCCTGGGCCGCAAGCCCATTCACCACAACGCACTGCATATGGCTTTGAAAACACCTCTTACTCTCGCCCTGCTCGCCGCCACAGGTCTTTCGGCCCTGGCCCAGGAAGGCGCGACCCAGACCCTGGCCGGCGCCAGCGCCCCGATTGCACGCGTCACCCTTTATCCGGGCGTGGCCGCAGTGGAGCGCGTGGCACGCGTGGAAGCCGGCACGCGCCAGCTGGTCATCGACTGCCTGCCCGCCTCGCTGGACCAGCAAAGTCTGCAACTGTCGGCCGATGCCGGTGTGCGCCTGGGCGACTACAAGGTGCAGCTGCAGACGCGCGACCTGGCCTCCAAGGCCTGTACCAGCCCGCTGGAGCAGAAGATTCGCAGCCTTGAGGACAAGCTCGCAGCCCTGAATGCCGACGAAGCCGCCGCCAGGCTTGTGAATGACTATCTGAAAGCCCTGGCCCACCCCTCCGAAGAAGGGAAAAGCGCGCCGGCCGCCACCCAGATCAGCCCCACGGTCGAGGCCTTGCGCGCCAGCAGCCGCGGCAACGCCCTGCGCGCCCACCAGACGCTGCGCGAGAAAGAGGCCTTGCAGGAAGAGCTCAAGCCCTTGCTGGTCGAGCGCGAGCGCACGGGCGACGAGAGCAGCCAGGTCATGAAGCTCACGCTGCAACTGGCCACCCATGCCCCGGCCCAGGTCCGCCTGGCCTACCAGGTGCGCGGCCCGAGCTGGCAGCCGATTTACCGTGCCCAGCTGGACAGCGCCAAGAACCAGATCGTGCTCGAACGCCAGGCCCTGGTCACCCAGGCCAGCGGCGAAGACTGGAGCCAGGTGCAACTGCTGCTGTCCACGGGCCAGCCCACGCGCGCCACCCAGGGCCGCCTGCCCAGACTCTGGACGCTGGACGTGGAGCGCCCTCGCGCGGTCGCCATGGCCTCAGCCCCGGCCCCTGCGCCGATGGTGGAAATGCGCGCCAGCGCCAAGGCCCGCTCCAGCGCTCCCGGCCTGCCCGAGCTCGATGTCTCCAGCCTGGAAACCGCTTATGCCACGCAGTTCTCCGTGCCCTACAAGATCAGCGTGCCCACCAGCAGCGAGCGCATGACCCTGTCGCTGGGCTCGCAGAACCTGCAGGCCAAGCTGCTCACCCGCACGGCCCCCCATGCCGAAGAAGCGGCCTACCTCGTGGCCCAGCTCTCTGCGCCTGCCGGCGTATGGCCGGCGGGCATCGTGGCCCTGTTCCGCGACAACGCCTTCGTGGGCCGGGGCCGGCTGGACTTCGGCGATGCCAAGGAGATCGCCAACGGCCTGTCCTTCGGCCGTGATGACAAGGTCGTGGTGCGCAATCTGCCTGCAGACTCGGCCACGGAAAGCAAGGGGCTTCTGGGCTCGAGCAGCGAGCGCCAGATCACGCGCCGCTACCAGGTCGAGAACCGCCATGACCGCGCCATCGAACTGCAGGTCGTGGATGCGGCCCCGGTCTCGCGCAACGACAAGATCCGCGTGCAATCCCAGTACAGCCCCGAGCCCGCGACCCTGCGCTTTGGCGAGCAAAACGGCATGCTCGCCTGGCAGCAGAGCCTGGCCGCAGGCGCCAGCGCCAGCTTCGAGGCGCGCCACCAGATACGCCACCCCGACGATCTGGCCGTGGATGAAAGACAGTAACCCTCGTCATCTCCTCCCCCGGGGCGCGCTTATCATTCGGTGATGCACAACGCCCCATCGCAGCCCGGGGAACCGGGCTCTTTTGCCTTCGGCTCCAGCCAGGCCCAGGCGCCGCAGCGCCCCTCGCTGGAATTCATGATGCGCCATCCCGCGCACTTCATCGCCATGGGCCTGGGTTCGGGCCTGCCGCGCATCGCACCGGGCACCGTGGGCACGCTCTGGGCCTGGGCCTCGTACCTGCTCTTGCAGCACTGGTTTTCGGCTCAGCAGATCGGCATGCTGATCGCCGGCGCCATACCGCTGGGCTGGTGGGCCTGCACGCTCACGGCGCGCCACATGCGCGTGGCCGATCCGGGCAGCGTGGTCTGGGACGAGATCGTGGCCTTCTGGCTGGTGCTGTGGCTGGTCATGCCCACGGGCTTTTGGGGCCAGCTCGCAGCCTTTGCGCTGTTTCGCTTCTTCGATGCCGTCAAGCCCCAGCCCGTGCGCTGGGCCGACCGCAGCTTCAAGGGCTTTGGCTGGCGCGGCGGCTGGGGCATCATGTTCGACGACCTGGTGGCCGCGTTCTGCACGCTGCTGGTGATTGCGCTGTGGCGCCACTTCTGAGGCGACAGGCATGAACAGCTTGCACGCATCCACGGCCGGGCTGGTGCAGACACTGGCCGGCCTGCTCACCCGCCGCAGCCAGATGCTGGCCACGGCCGAAAGCTGCACCGGCGGCATGATTGCCGCAGCCTGCACCGATCTCGCAGGCTCCAGCGAATGGTTCGAGCGCGGCTTCGTGAGTTACTCCAACGCCGCCAAGCACGAGCTGCTGGGCGTGCCCCAGAACCTGATCGCCACACATGGCGCCGTCAGCGAGCCCGTGGCCCGCGCCATGGCCCAGGGCGCTGTTGCGCATTCGCAGGCCCAGTGCGCCCTCGCCGTCACCGGCGTGGCCGGCCCTGGCGGAGGCAGTGCGCAAAAGCCCGTGGGCACGGTCTGGTTCGGCTGGAGCCTGGGACGCACCACCCACACCGAATCCATGCTTTTTGCGGGCGACCGCGCCGCCGTGCGCGAGGCCACGGTCGTGCATGCGCTCACGCGGCTCATTGTGCTGCTTGAAGCCCGGTAGGCGCAGGTGCCCAGGGGCACAGGCTCACTTCAAGGCCTTGAGCAGCCTCAGCGCAACATCCTTGAGCGGCTCGGGCAAGGCCCGGTACGCCTCAAGAATCCTTTGCTCATCCACAGGCAAGGGGGCGTTGTCGCCGGCCAGCCCCGCCGTGAGCTCCAGGGCCGTGGTCTGCAAGGCCAGGGCCACGCGCGACAAGGTGTCGCTCTTGAGCGTGCGTATCGCACCCGACTCGATCTGCGAAACCGCCGAGGGAGTAATCCCCGCAGCCTCGGCCAAGCGCCCCTGAGTCAGCGCCAGCTCGGCGCGGCGCTTGCGAATACGTTCACCTATGTGCGGCATGACGTTCTCCACCTGTGATCAACGCACGGTGCCTTGACGGTGCTCCCTCGCAAGGCAACGGACAAGAGACCGGGCCAGGGCATCAAATCCCCCATGCCCGGCCGGGCCGCCCCCTAGCCGAAGGGGCGAGGGAGTATAGCCAAGTGCGCAGCATCAAAAGCGTGTTCACGCGCCAAAGCAGGCAGAGCCCAGAGTCCGGGTCGGCGGCCTGGGGCCGCGACTCGGGGAGGCGTCACCCCCCGCAGCACCTCTTGAATTTCTTGCCGCTGCCGCAGGAGCAGGCATCATTGCGCCCGGGCTGGTCGCCCTTGACGATGGTTTCCTGGCGCGGCCCCAGGCTTTTCCAGATCTGGCGCAGGTCATAGACCGCCCATATGGCTTCGCCAAAGCGCTCCAGGCGATCATGGCTGGTGCTTGCGGGGCCGCCGTCCTCGTACATGCAGATCTCGGGCTTGCCCGTGTCGTCCTCGGTCAAGGCCACGATGGCGTTGAGGGAGTCGTCTATCCAGCCTGCAGCCTCCTTGTCGCGCGGCGCGGCCCATTCCTCGGGCCAGTTTTCCACGGCGAACATGAAGCCCAGCGCCCAGATCTGGCCAAACGAGGGGACCTCGCCCTCGACTTCGGCCTGCTCGGCCTCGGGCAGGGTCAGCATGGCGCCGCGCATGTCCATGGCCTCGGGCTGGAAGCAGCGCTCGTCGTCAAGCGTCTGCACGTCCTGGTCGAGCTGCTTGCGCACCTCGTCCATGCGCAGCGTGAACAGCTCCAGAAAGCGGTCCTGCTGGGCCTGCTCCTTGAAGACCTCGAGCAGAGGCAGGCTCTGCCCCGGGGTGGCCTCCAGCAGCCCGCCGTCGCCGAGCAGCATGGGCAGCCATTCGGCCACGGGCACTTCGCGGCGCATGCAGACCAGGGCCGTGAGAAAGCCGTCGCAGAACTCCCACTGGGGGATTTCATCGCCGCGCGTGCGCAGCTCGTCCAGCATGTCGTCGAGCTCGTCCAGCCGCTGTGCATTCAGGGCGCTGTTGTCGGGTAGCTCGCAGGGGGTCGGGTCTTGCATGATCAAAGCTTTTATGATGGCCTCGCTTGAAAATCAATCAGCGAGACAGTGAGCGCCAGCCGGGAGCTGTTTGCGCCAAGGCTCAAAGTTTAGCGGTCCCGTGCTTGCCGACCGCGCTCAAGGTATTAGGAGTTTGGATGTTATTGCGCCTGTCCCAGAGCTTTCCCATTCGTTACAGCACCCTGGTTTTGTGCGCACTGGGCTGGCTGCTGTCGCTGTCCGGCCTGCTGGGTGCCCGCCCCGGAGCCACCTGGTGGCTGCTGCTGTTCTCGGCGCTCTTGCTGCTGGGGCTTTGGGACATGCGCCAGACCCGGCATGCAGTGCTGCGCAACTATCCGCTGCTCGGACATATGCGCTTCGCCCTGGAGTTCATACGCCCCGAGATACGCCAGTACTTCATCGAATCCGACAACGAGGCCACGCCGTTTTCACGCGCCCAGCGCTCGCTGATCTACCAGCGTGCCAAGGGCGAGCCCGACAACCGGCCCTTCGGCACGCTGCTCGACGTGAGTGCCCATGGCTATGAGTGGGTGAACCACTCCATGCAGCCCACGCATCTGGCCTCGCATGATTTTCGCGTCTGGATCGGCGGCACGCCCGATGCGCCCTCGCCCTCGGCCGAGCCCTGCACCCAGCCCTACCAGGCCAGCATCTTCAACATCTCGGCCATGAGCTTTGGCGCGCTGTCGGCGAACGCCATCCTCTCGCTCAACCAGGGCGCGAAGATGGGAGGCTTCATGCACGACACGGGCGAAGGCTCGATCTCCGCGCATCACCGCGTGCATGGCGGCGACCTGATCTGGGAGATCGGCTCCGGCTATTTCGGCTGCCGCAACGAGGACGGCACGTTCAGCGAGGAGCGCTTCGTGGCCAACGCCTGCGCCCCGCAGGTCAAGATGATAGAGATCAAGCTCAGCCAGGGCGCCAAGCCCGGCCATGGCGGCGTCCTGCCGGGCGCCAAGGTCACGCCCGAGATCGCCGCCGCCCGCGGCGTGCCCATGGGCGTGGACTGCATCTCGCCGTCCAGCCACAGCGCGTTCTCCACGCCGCTGGCGATGATGCACTTCGTCGCCAGGCTGCGCCGTCTTTCGGGCGGCAAGCCCGTGGGCTTCAAGTTCTGCCTGGGCCATCCCTGGGAGTGGTTTGCCATCGTCAAGGCCATGCTGGAGACCAACGTCACACCCGACTTCATCGTCGTCGACGGCGCCGAAGGCGGCACGGGCGCCGCCCCGCTGGAGTTCACCGACCATGTGGGCGTACCGCTGCAGGAAGGCCTGCTGCTGGTGCACAACACGCTGGTCGGCGTGAACCTGCGCGAACGCATACGCCTGGGCGCAGCCGGCAAAGTGGTCACGGCCTTCGACATCGCACGCATGATGGCCCTGGGCGCCGACTGGTGCAATGCGGGACGCGGCTTCATGATGGCCCTGGGCTGCATCCAGGCCCAGAGCTGCCACACGGGCCACTGCCCCACAGGAGTGGCCACCCAGGATCCGCAGCGCCAGAAAGCCCTGGTCGTGGCCGACAAGGCCACGCGCGTGGCCAACTTTCACCGCAACACCTTGCACGCGCTGCAGGAGCTGGTGCAGGCCGCAGGGCTGGAGCACCCGGGCCAGATCACGGCCCACCACATCGTGCGGCGCACGGATGACAACCAGGTCAGCCAGCTGTCCAACCAGATCCTGAACGTGGAGGCCGGCGCCCTGCTGGGCGCACTCGACGATCAGCACAAGGTGTTCCGCGACTACTGGCCTCTGGCCAGCGCCCACAGCTTCACGCCAACGCAGACACCGGCACTGCGCCCTTCGGCACGCCCTCGCAGCACGTCTTCGGACGAGGCCTCTGCGGGCACGGCACAATCCGGGGTTTCTCGCGCAGATGCGTGACCCCGAACCATCTGCCCAGACTGCCCGCCGTGACTACCCTGCCGTCCTCCAGCAACGCCCTGCCTACAGACCCAGCCCCTTCCCCTGCGGCAGCCGCTGCGGGCAGCAAGGACTACAACGCCTTTTTGCATGAGCAGCTGACGCGGCAACAGCACAACATCCAGCGCTACGACTTCGGCGACGAGGTGCTGTGGATCAAGCGCGCCAGCGCCGGCAACCCCGCCTGGCGCTATCGCTGCCTCGATGGGCTGGCGCGCCTGCTGCGCGCGCCCATGCTCAAGCCCGTGCCCAACCCCGGCGGGCGCCAGGCACTGGCCACCGAGGTGCGCCGTCTTCGGCAGCTCGCGAGCCACGGCCTGCGCGTGCCCCAGGTGCTCGCCGCCTGCGAGGACGGCTTTGTGATGCGCCACCTGGGCGCGCCCGGGGCCGAAACCGAATCGCTGGGCAATGCCATAGAAGCCGCCATCCCCCGGGGCGCCCAAGCCACGCTGGCCCTGTGGCGCCAAGGCCTTGAGGCCCTGACCCGGGTGCATGCGAGCGGCGACTGCCTGAGCCAGGCCTTTGCGCGCAACATGGTCTGCTGTGCCGACGGGGAGATAGGCTTCATCGACTTCGAGGACGACCCTGCTGCGCACCTGCCCCTGGAGCTGTGCCAGCTGCGCGATGTGCTTTGCTATGCGCACTCCACGGCTCTGTTCCTTGAGCAAAGCACGGCCATGCAGCCCGCGCGCGCCATCTGGCAGGAGCATGTGGCGCATATGCAGCCCCGGACCCGGCAGCTGCTGGAGCGCACCCTGGAGAACATGGCCTGGGTGCGCCACCTGCCCACCAGCCGGCGTCTGGGGCGCGATCTGCAGCGCGTGCGCATGGCATATGTGCTGCTCACCCCCTGAGAACGTGTTCACGATCTCAGGCGCCGCAGCCGTTTGCAGGCCTTGAAAACACAAAGGCCCCAGGGCTGTAAACCCTGGGGCCTGGTATCCGGGGGCACTCTGGGTGCCCTGAACTGGCTTACTGGCTCGCGACTTCAAGATCGGCGCGGCGGGCCTCTTGAATGAACACGATCAGCGAATGAATGGCCTGGCGCATGATGAATATCCTCTGAGATGCTCAACACAAAGGCACTGGCGGCATGCATCTCGTCTACCGCAAATGACAAGGGTTAACACCATCAGTAAAAACCCTGACGATAAGTATAAACCACTACTGCAGAAATCGCAAACACCTGTCGCATCCTGAAGTCCAAGCCATGGGATGATCGGGGCATGAATGCGCCCACTGCCCCGTTAGCACCCTGGCATGTCACCTCCTTGAATCCCGTGGAGGCGCCCTGGCCGCTGCTGCTCTCGGCCGACCCCTCGCGCGAGAAGGTGCGCGGCTATCTGCCCGGCTCCACCTGCTTTGCCGCGCGCTACCGGCAGGCGCCCCGGCCGGGCAAGCTCGGCGACATTCTGGGGATTTGCGTTCTCGTCCCGCTGCCCGGGCAGTCGGGCACGCCCCGCCCCTGGGAGCTCATGAACATTGCCGTGGCTTCGCATCTGCACAGCCACGGCATAGGCGGGGCACTGCTGCAGCACGCCATTGCCTGGACGCGCGAACAAAAGGCGCCGCGCCTGGAGGTGGGCACGGGCAGCTTCGGCGACCAGTTGGTGTTCTATCAGCGCGCCGGCTTTCGCGTGACCGGCATAGAGCGCGACTTCTTCCTCAAGCACTACACAACCCAGCTGTGGGAGCGCGAGGTGCAGCACAAGGACATGCTCAGGCTGACGTTGATGCTATGAAGAAAGTAGCTCTTAGCGCTTGTCAACTATTGATTTCAGGTCAAAAACTATCTGAAACCCATATATAGCAAGCGCTAGCAGCTCTCTTTTTGAGAGAGCCTGGCATGCAGATGCCAGCTCAGGAAATCACCAGCAGATTACCGACGCAGGCCCCCAGGCCCGAGACGCGCTTGCGCAGCTTGAGCACGGCCTTGTCCTTGCTGACCAGCACGGCCTGGTGCTGGCTGGCGAGGTCGAGAAAGTGCTGGTCGTCGGGATCGGTGCACGCAAAGCGTATGCGCGGCGCGGCATCCACATACTCCACGGCCGCGTCGAAGGCATCGAGCACGCCCTCGGCCGTCTTGCCATAGAAGGCCACGCGCGGCGCGATCTGGCTGTAGTGGAGCACGCGCTCCAGTTCGATGCGCTGCTCCCGGTCCGCAATCCAGCGCAGACTGGCGCTGCCGACCAGCTCGCGGATCGGCGGCACATGCGGGTCGTCGAAGATCAGCAGGTCCAGCACCACATTCGTATCCAGCACCACGGGGCGCGGCAGCGGCCCCGCATAGCCTTCATTGCACTCGGGCCAGCGCAGAACGATCTTCATGCGCCATCGCCGCCGGCCGGCCCGCTCGCTTCGCCCTTGCGCGGCTTGACAGCGCCGCGAATCATGTCGAAGCAAAACAGCCGGCATTCGATGGGGCCGTTCCACATGGGCGTGCGCCGCGACTCCTTGAGCCGCATCTTGCCGGGCAGCTTGAGGTCGGGCGTGAGCATCCAGCCGCTCCAGCCGCTGTAGTTCTTCTTCCAGTGCGCGGCCAGCTGGGAGAAGAACTCCACGCCATCCTCGGTCTGGGCGGTTTCGCGGCCCGCGCGCTCGACCTGGGCCATGCGTTCGCGCGAGTCGCGCCCGGCCGTGCCTGCTGCCGCAATGCGCTCGCCATAGGGCGGGTTGAGCAGCATCAGGCCCGGCTGCTCGCAGGGCGGCATGCGCTGCAAGGCATCGCCCCCGCGCAGCTGCACGGTCTTGCCCACGCCCGCACGCTCGGCGTTGCGCTGGGCGAAGTCGACCATGCGGTGCGACACGTCCGAGCCGTAGATGCCCACGGGGCTGTGCTCCAGGATGCGCTCCTCGGCCTCGTCCAGCATGGCCTCCCAGACATGCTTCTGGAAGGGCACCAGCCGCTCGAACGCAAAGCGCCGCAGCATGCCCGGCGGAATGCGGCGCGCGATCTGCGCAGCCTCGATCACCACGGTGCCGCTGCCGCAGCAGGGGTCGTAGAGCGGCTGCGGGCTGTCGCCATGCGGATCCCAGCCCGTGGCCGCGATCATGGCCGCCGCCAGGGTTTCCTTGAGCGGCGCATCGCCCTTGTCCTCGCGCCAGCCGCGCTTGAACAAGGCCTCGCCCGAAGTGTCGATATAGATCGTGGCCTCGTCCGTGGTCAGGTGCAGATGTATGCGCACGTCGGGGTGACGGGTCTCCACATCGGGACGCTGGCCGCGCCTGGCACGAAAGCGGTCGGCGATCGCATCCTTGATGCGCAGTGCCGCAAAGTTGAGGCTGGTCAGCGGGCTGTGCTGGGCCGTGACCTCGACCTTGAAGCTCTCGCGCGGGGAGAACCAGATCTCCCAGGCCACCTCGCCGGCCGCGCGGTAGAGATCGTTCTCGCTGCGGTAAAGCGATTGCGACAGTTGCACCAGCACACGCTGGGCGAGGCGGCTGTGCAGGTTCAGGCCCATGGCATCGCGCCAGCTGCCACGCAGTAACACACCACCGCGCCCAACCATGAGATCATGGCCGCTGCGCCCCGTGATGGCATGGACTTCGTCCGCCAGAAAACCTTCCACGCCGGCGGCGCAGGGTAAAAACAATTGCAGTTGATTCATAGACTGGGCCAGAGCATAAGTCCTTGGCGATTCCCGTGACGACTCCTGTGACGATTGCCCGGCGATTTGCTCCACGAAATTGAGGCCCAGGCCCCGGCGCGCAGCCCGCTCGCCAGGGATCATCGTCGTGACCCACCTCGAGGAGACAGAATGCATCGGCACACGGATTTTCTCAGCGCCCCAAAAACCGCACAGCTGATTGCCCGCACGGGCCTGGCCACCTGCCTGCGCGGCCTGTTCGACACCTTGTCCGAGGATTTTGCACGCTGGCCGGATTTCGAGAAATCGGCACGCGTCGCCAGCCACTCCCCGGGCGGCGTGATCGAGCTCATGCCCACGGCCAATGCCCGCGACTACGCTTTCAAATACGTGAACGGCCACCCCGGCAACACGGCCCGGGGCCTGCCCACGGTCATGGCCTTTGGCTGCCTGGCCGACGTGGCCACGGGCATGCCGCGCTTTCTCTGCGACCTCACGCTGGCTACGGCTCTGCGCACGGCGGCCACCTCGGCCCTGGCCGCGCATCACCTGGCTCGGCCGGACAGCCGCTCCATGGCCTTGATCGGCGCGGGCTCGCAAGCCGAGTTCCAGGCCCTGGCCTTTACCAGCCTGCTGGGCATAAAAGAGCTGCGCGTCTTCGATCCCGACCCCGCCGCACTCGCCAAGCTCACCGCCAACCTGCTGCATGCAGGGCTTGAGCGCGCCCAGATCCTGGCCTGCACCAGCGCCAGCCAGGCCGTGCAGGGCGCCGACATCGTGACCACGGCCACGGCCGCCAAGCGCCATGCCGAAGTCATCCACGACACCGACATCGCCCCGAGCACGCACATCAATGCCGTGGGCGGCGACTGCCCGGGCAAGACCGAGCTGCCGCTGGCCTTGCTCCAGCGCGCACGGCTGTTCGTGGAGTTCCCGCCGCAGACACGCATCGAAGGCGAGCTGCAGCTCCTGCCCGCCGACGCTGCCGTGACCGAGCTGTGGCAGGTCATCACCGGCCAGGCCCCGGGCCGCAGCGACGCCGCGCAGATCACGCTCTTCGACTCCGTGGGCTTTGCCATCGAGGACTACTCCACACTGCGCTACCTGCACCGGCTGGCGGGCGAATCCGGCCTGCTCGACAAGCTGGCCCTCGTGCCCCATCTGAGCGATCCGCGCGACCTCTACCGCCTGCTGCGCGAGGCCAGGCATGCAGGCGAGGAGATCGTGGACACGCTCTGACCGCCCTCTCCTACCCGCAGCAATTCCCGACGGCCCCGCCAAGCACCTACCATGAAGCCATGACGAAACAGCAGCCCCAAGCACTGCGCCTCATAGGCGTGCCAACCGACATAGGCGCCAGCCGTCTGGGCAGCGCCATGGGACCCGATGCCTTGCGCGTCGCCTCCCTGGGCCCAGCCCTGATGCACCTGGGCCGCAAGGTCCGGGACATCGGCAATCTTGCCGGTCCGCCCAACCCCCAGCAGCCACCCGAGCACGGACTGCGCCACCTGGCCCAGGCCCAGTCCTGGCTGAGCGCCGTGCACGCCGCCGTATCCCAGGCCCTGGCCGATGGCGAGCTACCCATGATGCTGGGCGGAGACCATTGCCTGGCCATGGGCTCGATCAGCGCCGTGGCCGCGCACTGCCGCAGCCACGGCCGCAGGCTGCGCGTGCTCTGGCTGGACGCCCATGCCGACTGCAACACCCCCGACATCTCGCCCAGCGGCAATCTGCACGGCATGCCCGTGGCCAGCCTCTGCGGCCTGGGCCCGGCTTCCCTGGTCGCGCTCTCGGGCAGCAGCAACCCGGCCCTGGAGGCCAGTCAGCTGTGCCAGATCGGCCTGCGCAGCGTGGACCCCGAGGAAAAGCGCATGCTCCACCGCCTGGGCGTAGAGGTCTACGACATGCGCGCCATCGACGAGATGGGCATGCGCGAAGTCATGCGCCGCGCCCTCGCAGGACTGGAAGACGGCAACACCCATCTGCACCTGAGCTTTGACGTGGACTTTCTCGACCCCGACATCGCCCCCGGCACGGGCACGCCCGTGCGCGGCGGCCCCAGCTACCGCGAAGCCCAGCTGTGCATGGAGATGCTGGCCGACAGCGGCGCCCTGGGCTCGCTGGACCTGGTCGAACTCAACCCTGCCCTGGACCTGCGCAACCAGACGGCCGAGCTGGTCGTGGATCTGCTGGAGAGCCTGTTCGGCAAGAGCACCCTGGTCAGGGTTTAGAGCCTTTCAGGGCGATGGCATCTCAATCCCCAGCCCGAGCCCTTGCCCCCACCTGCCCCTCCCCCGCAGGGGTGGGCTTTGATGACATGGGTTATGAGGTGCGATGGCCCTGACAAAGCCTTCGTCTCGCTTTGTTTTTAATAGCTTGAAGCGCTTGATGGATAAGCGCTTTCGGTCAGAAACACTGAAATTTCATGCCTTGTTCACAGCGCCATCAGCCGGCCATCAGGGCCAGCCCCGCTCTCCACTCTCCACTCTCCACTCTCCACTCTCCGCTGTGAGCGATGGGCGATGGGCGATGGGCGAGAGTTGGCATGGTTAACGGCTGTGCTTGGGAGCCTGCTTTCGACCCGAAGCGGTCAGTCACTCTGCAGGCACTGCACAGAAAAGCCCGACCACAAAGGTCGTGACTCTAGAGGCACATGCTTTTTCCCTGCTCCTGACACGGCCATCTGGTTCATAGCGGCTAGCACTGTGACACGTGCAATTTGGCCGCGATGTATTTCAGAGCGCCTTGGAACACCCAATGCCATTTTTCATTCGGCTGCTGCGAGAGCGGATACCAAAAGAACCTGAAGTCATGCCCTCCATCATCGCTAGTCCGATATGTCCATGATTGAAGTGGACTGCCTGCATCACAGAGATGAAAGGCCCAGACCTGATTCTCATAGCCGGATCTCCATATTCCGAGATCTGCCAAGACTTTCGAAGCGCTAAGCCCGCTTTCTTCACGTAATTCACGCACTGCAGCATCTCTGGAATGTTCGCCCGGCTCAATCGTGCCTTTGACAAGTTGCAGACCTGCCAAGGGATGCTCGAATACCAGTATTTCGATAGCACCTTCGCCTCGAATGACCACTGGGCAGGCCTTGCATGGGTGTAAGGGGGTGTCGAATTTCATCAGGCTATTTTGATCTCTAGTTATGTCGGTTCATGGCCGTAAGCCGCCCCACCCTCAGCCAGCGCCTCCGGGCGCCGCACTACACACCTGCCCCATGACCTTGACCTCCCGCTCGCGCGCCTGCCAGAAGTGCGCATCCTGCGCCCAGCAGGCGCTGGGCCAGGCGGTTGGTGTCCACGCCGCTCCTGCCTGCCGAACATGCTTGCGGGCTCGGAGACGAAGCGGCAGCCGGCCTCGCACGCCCGGGCGGTGCTGCAGGATCGGGCCTGGGCCAGGCGTTTGCGCAGGCATCGGCATGGCGGCATTGATGCGCGCGCTCTGGGGAATCGCTTCATTCTCTGTTTTGATAGCTGAAAGCGCTTGTCCCACCAGGGCTACAGCCTGATTTTGCACCAAATCCGCTGCGTGAGCCCGCAGGCAAAAGCCGCATGCGAGTACGCTCGCCCAGGCGCTAGGCCACATGGCGGTAGAAACCAGGGTCCATGGAATGGCTGGCAAGGCCGGTCCGGCTGTACCGGCGAGATGGGCAGTACAGATCCGGGAATTGCAAGATCAACTGTAGCGCTACTGTACCGGTCAAAGGTTTATATTCACCGGCTGGCGAATTGAGAATGCACGGCCATTCAGGCGCTGCAACTCCTGCCCATTTCTTTGTCCATGCCACTGTCCGAATTCACTGCCTTGCTGGTGCTCGCAGCCTCGATGAGTTTCAGCCCCGGGCCCAATACCACGCTGTCCACAGCCCTGGCGGCCAACCACGGCCTCGGGGGCGCCATGCGCTTTGTCTGCGCCGTGCCCCTGGGCTGGTGCCTGCTGCTGGGCCTGAGCGCGGCCGGCGTGGGCGCGGCCCTTCTGGCCGTGCCCACGCTGCTGTGGCTGGTCAAGATGGCGGGCTGCTCCTACCTGATGTGGATGGCCTGCAAGCTCAGCGCCAGCGCACAGATGGCCGAGCTGCAGGCCGGGCAACTGCGCGTGGGCTTCTGGCAGGGCGTGAGCCTGCAGTTCGTGAACATCAAGGCCTGGATGCTGGCCTTGTCCATCGTCGCAGGCTGGATCGCGGGCAAGGATGATCTGCCGGCCCGCCTGGCCGTGGTCCTGCCCGTGATGGCCGCCTATGCCTTTCTCAGCAATCTGCTCTATGCCGGCGTGGGCGCGCTGCTGCGCAACTGGCTGGCCCAGGGCCGCAGGCTTTTGTGGTTCAACCGCTGCATGGCGCTGCTGCTGGTGCTCACGGCCTGGTGGATGGTGATCGCATGAGCCGGGCCATACCGCAGGCCGCAGGACCGCCAGGGCTGCTGGTTTCCCTGATTCATGCCACGTAAAAACACCCCTTAGGCCGACCTATGATGCAGGCACACACCATGCTCGATCAGCCCAGGCCGGCACATGCCCCATGACGGCATGACCCTCGCAATCGGCCCGCATGGCGGGCATTGAAGACAAGCAAAGAGAACCTATGACAAGCTGGACCCTTGCAGACCGCGCGGCCAAGATGAATTCCTCGGCCATACGCGAAATCCTCAAACTCACCGACCGTCCGGGCATCATCAGCATGGCCGGCGGCCTGCCTTCGCCCAAGTCGTTTCCGCTGGACGAGTTCACCAAGGCCTGCCAGACGGTGATGCTGCGCGACGGCGCCACGGCTCTGCAGTACTCGACCACCGAAGGCTTTGCCGACCTGCGCCAGGCCGTGGCCGATTTCCTGCCCTGGGATGTGAGCCCGGATCAGGTGCTGATCACCTCGGGCTCGCAGCAGGCGCTGGACCTGATCGCCAAGGTCTTTCTGGACCGGGGCAGCCGCGTGCTCGTGGAAAAGCCCACCTATCTGGGCGCCTTGCAGGCCTTCACGCCGTTCGAGCCCGTGCCCGTGGGCGTGGACAGCGATGACGAAGGCATGCTCATCGAGGACTTTGCAGCCCAGGTGGGCACGGGCGCCGACAAGGCCCGCCTGGCCTATGTGCTGCCCAACTTCCAGAACCCCACGGGCCGCACCATGAGCGATGCGCGCCGCCAGGCCCTGGTGGACAAGGCGCGCGAGCTCAACATTCCGCTCGTCGAGGACAACCCCTATGGCGACCTCTGGTACGAGGGCGAGCCGCCGCTGCCGCTGGCCGCGCGCAATCCCGAGGGCGTGATCTACATGGGCTCGTTCTCCAAGGTGCTGGCCCCAGGCCTGCGCCTGGGCTTCGTGGTGGCGCCCAAGTCCGTCTTCGGCAAGCTCACGCAGGCCAAGCAGGCTGCCGACCTGCACACGCCCAGCTTCAACCAGCGCGTGGTGGCCGAGGTCATCAAGGACGGTTTCCTCGACCGCCATGTGCCCACCATACGCGCGCTCTACAAGGCCCAGCGCGATGCCATGCTGGCGGCACTGGAGCGCGAGATGGCCGGCCTGGACGTACAGTGGACGCGCCCCGTGGGCGGCATGTTCCTCTGGGTCAGCCTGCCCCAGGGCATGGATGCCCAGCAACTGTTGACCGCAGCCGTGGAGCGCGGCATGGCCTTTGTGCCCGGTGCGCCGTTCTACGCCCAGGAGCCGCAGACGAATACCCTGCGCCTGTCCTATGTGACGGTCTCGCCCGCGCAAATCGAGCAGGGCATCGCAGCCCTGGCGGCGGCAATCAAGGCCCACACCCCCTGAGCGGCTTTGCCGCGCCCCCCTGTAAGAACGTGTTTACGATCTCCTCGCGGCGCGGCAGCGTAGAGATCGTGAACACGCTCTAAGGGGACGACGGCAGAGCGTAAGGAGCGGCCCTTGCCCGCTGTCCCTGGCCTAGGGACAGCAGTCTTCACGCCCAACGATCACCAGTCATGACCTCCACCAGCCCGCGCCACCGTCCATTCACCACCGTGGATGTGTTCACGCACCAGCCCTACCAGGGCAATCCGCTGGCCGTGGTGCAGGACGCCACGGATCTGGGCGCTGCGCAGATGCAGGCCTTCGCGGCCTGGACCAATCTCTCGGAAACCGCCTTTCTGCTGCCGCCCACAGAGGCCGGCCGCGCGCAGGGCGCCGACTACCGGGTGCGCATCTTCACGCCCGTGGAGGAGCTGCCCTTTGCGGGCCACCCCACGCTGGGCAGCTGCCATGCCTGGCTGGCCGGTGGCGGCCAGCCCTTGCAGGCCGGGTGCATTGTGCAAGAGTGCGGCAAGGGCCTGGTGCCGATCCGCAGGGATGGCAGGCGGCTGGCGTTTGCCGCGCCTGCCACGCAGATCAGGCCTTTGACGCAGGAGCAAAGGGCCGGGATCACGCGGGCGCTGGGCGTGGAGCCCGGGCAGATTCTGCATGCGGCAGCACTCGACAACGGCCCCTTGTGGATGACGGTCGTGCTGGATGATCCCGAGCGGCTGCTGGCGCTGCAGCCTGATCACGGCCTGCTCAAGCGCCTGGGCTATTACGTGGGGACCTGCGCCTTGTATGAGCATGATTTCGAGCCTGCAGCCCTGATCGGCCGCAGCAGCCGCGAGGCGCGCGCCTTTGCCACGGGCCAGCGCCAGGCCGCAGTGCAGGACGAGCCCCGGCTGGAGGTGCGGGGCTTTACCTCGCCCGCAGGCATTGCCGAAGACCCGGTGACGGGCAGCCTCAACGCCAGCCTGGCCGTCTGGCTGCGCGAACTGGGCCTGCTGCGCGCGCCCTATCTGGCCAGCCAGGGTCAGTGCGTGGGGCGGGACGGGCAAATCCATGTGAGCGAGGATGAGCAGGGCCGGCTCTGGATAGGCGGCGAGGTCGTGGACTGCGTGACCGGGCAGGTGCTGCTTTGAACTGAATACGTTGGCGATCACTGTCGCCAACGCGCCAGCCAGTCGCGCTCAGGACAAATCCCCGGGCCCGTGCTGGACACAATCCGTCCATGGGAAACCTTTATCTTGTGCGCCATGGCCAGGCCTCGTTTGGCGCAGCCGATTACGACCAGCTCAGCGAGCGCGGCTTTGCACAGGCCCGGCGCCTGGGTGAGTACTGGCGCGAACGCGGCCAGCGCTTCGATGCGGTATACACGGGCACGCTGCGCCGTCATGGCCAGACCCTGGCCGGCATAGCCGAGGGCCTGGGCGGGCTGGACCTGCCGACGCAGGCCCTGCCCACGCTCAACGAGTACGACAGCGAAGCCCTGTTGCACGCGATTCACCCCACGCCCCTGCCCAAGCCCGAGACGCCCGAGCTCTACCGCCAGCATTTCCGCCTGCTGTGCGATGCCCTGGCCCAGTGGATGGCGGGCACCATCAGCCCCCAGGGCATGCCCAGCTGGGACGATTTCAACGGGGGCGTGCGCCAGGTGCTGGAGCGCATACGCCATGAGCATGCGGGCCAGGAGGTGCTGCTGGTCAGCAGCGGCGGCCCCATCTCCACGGCCGTGGGCCATGTGCTGGGCACGGCGCCCGAGGTCACGATTGCGCTCAACATGCGCATACGCAACAGTGCGGTCACCGAATTCAGCGTCTCGCCCAAGCGGCTCATGCTGCAGACCTTTAACACCCTCAACCATCTGGACAGCGAAGAGCACCGGGACTGGATGACGCACGCCTGATCCCCGGACGGCGGCCATCACGGCCCGGCATAGCAGCCAGAACAAAACCATCGCCATAAGGCTTTGGGCTTGGGCCACACTCCTGCCCAAGGAGATTGCATCGTGATGAACAAACGCCAATTTGCGCGTGCCGCCCTGGGCGGCACGGCCTTGATGCTGGGGCTGGGCAGTGCCCAGGCCCAAGCCCTGTCGAACAAGCCCATACGTATCGTCGTGCCGTTTGGCGCGGGCGGCGTGGCCGATGTGACTTCGCGCGTGGTCGCGCAAAAGCTCGCGGGCCAATTGGGCCAGAGCGTGATCATCGACAACAAGCCCAGTGCGGGCGGCATCGTGGCGGCCGATACCGTGGCCAAGGCCGCGCCCGACGGCCATACGCTGTTTCTGATGTCCAATGGCAGCGCGGTCACGGCAAACCTGTTCCGCCAACTGCCTTTCGACATGGTGCGCGACTTCGCGCCGATTTCCACGCTCGGCTATTTCGATATCGGCGTGATCACGGCCGATGCCGCGCGCTTCAAGAATCTGGCCGCACTCGTGGCCTACGGCCGCGCGAACCCCGGCAAGCTCAACATCGGCAGCATCAATGTGGGCAGCACCCAGCATCTGGCGGCCGAGCTGTTCAAGAACCGCGCGGGGCTGGATGCGCAAATCGTGCCCTTCAACGGCACGCCGGCCGTGATCACCGCACTGCGCGGCAGGCAGATCGATGCGGCCGTGGAGATCATCACGCCCATCATGGGCCAGATCGAATCCGGGGCCGTGCATCTGCTGGCCGTGACCGGCGAGAAGCGCTCGGCCCTGCTGCCGCAGGTGCCCACGGCCGAGGAAGCCGGGGTCCGAGGCTTTGTGGCCTCTTCCTGGAATGCGCTGGCCGCACCGGCCAGGACCCCGCCCGCAGTCATCGCACGCCTGAGCCGCGAGATCATGGCCGCCGTGAATTCCGCTGAGGTGGTGCAAAAGCTCAGGGAGATGAATGTGCAGGCCCAGGCCAGCACGCCCGAGCAGACGGCGCGCCTGCTGTCCTCGGAAATCAGCCACTGGGGCCAGGTCATAGAGCAGGCCGGAATCCCCAGGCAATAGGGCTGAATTCAAGCAAAAAACGCCTCCAGCACTTACCCACCAAGCGCTTCAAGCTCTCTTATTCATAGCACCCGTGCGGACCCGCCCACCGTGTCCGGCGGCAGGGCATGGATTTCCGACAGCAGTTGCACCAGGCCCTTGGCGGCGGCCGCCACCATGGCCGCTCCGCGCTCGGGCGTGGCGGCGGCGGCGTTGCCCACGGCACCCACGGGGTGGTAGTCCTCGATGGCCCAGCCCATCTTGGCGCTTTTGCCATTGCCCAGCAGCGCATAGGTGCGGGCGCGCTGCTCCGAGGTCGAGGCAAAGTCGCGCGCATGCTCCATGTGCACGGTCTCGGGTGCAAGGTGCAGCATCATCGAGGTCTCGATCTCGCCACCATGGATGCCGAAGCGGTGCTCATGGGCGCTGAACAGCGCGTTGGCACTCGCATCCACAAGGCCGAACCAGCTGCTGCTGTAGACCAGCAGCCCATGGCGCTGGCGCAGCTCGCGCGCCACCATGTCCATGACGCTCACATTGCCGCCATGGCCGTTGAACAGCAGCAGCTTTCCAATGCCGGAGCGCGCCACACAGGCGCCTATTTCGCACCACAGCGCAAGCACGGTGGCAGGCGACAGCGACAGCGTGCCCGCATAGGCTTGGTGCTCTACGCTAAAGCCTATGTTCTGCGGCGGCAGGAACAGCACGGGCAGGCTCGCGGGCAGCAGGGGCAGAGCCGTATCGATCACGCCCTGGAGCAGGCGGGCATCGACATTCAAGGGCAGATGCGGCCCGTGCTGCTCGATGGCGGCTACGGGCAGCACGGCCACGGTCTCGGAGGCCAGGGAGCCGGCCTGGGCCTGGGCGAAATCACGGGCACCAACCTGCTCCCAAAGACGTGAGGGCCAGACAGCTGGCATGGAGGACGAGGCAGTCATGGCCTCCATCGTAGAGGATGTGTGCATGACCGCGCAGCAGCACAGGGCCGCAGCAGGGATCACAATCGGCTCTTCGACGATGAACCAGGAGACAGAAAAATGACGGTCACGCAAGACCTTTTCCGCGAGGACAGCTATCTGCAGCAATGCGAGGCCGAGGTTGTCGCTCTGACCGAGCAAGGCATTGTGCTGGACCGCACGGTGTTTTATCCGCTGGGCGGTGGCCAGGCCGGTGACAGCGGCGAGCTCGAGCGCGTGGGCGACGGCGCGCGCTGCACCATCGTGGATGCGCGCAAGCTCAAGAATCCCGAAGACCAGCCCACGCAGGCCGTCGCCCATGTGAGTGCGCCGGGTGAGCCCATGCCCCTGGCCGTGGGCGACAAGGTGATTGCGCGCATCGACTGGGGCCGGCGCCATCGCATGATGCGCCTGCATACGGGCACGCATTTGCTCGCACATCTGGTGGGAGCGCCCGTCAACGGCTGCTCGGTCACGGCAGAAGGTGCACGCGTGGACTTTGCGATGAGCGAGGGTCTGGACAAAGAGCTGCTGGGCCAGGGCCTGGCCGCACTGGTGGCGGCCGATCACGAGGTCACGGTTTCCTCCATCAGCGATGCCGAACTGGATGCCAACCCGGGCCTGGTCAAGAGCATGAGCGTGCAGCCGCCGCGCGGCACGGGCCGGGTGCGCACCATACGCGTCGGAGGAACCGAGGCCGGCCAGGGCAGCGATGCCGTGGACTACCAGCCCTGCGGTGGCACCCATGTGCTGCGCACGGGCGAGATAGGCGCCATCGTGGTGAGCAAGATAGAGAAAAAGGGCGCACAGGCCCGCCGCGTGGTGGTGAGCCTGGCCGACTGAACATCTCCGCTCCCGGCGCCATCGGCCGGGAACCAAACCATTCCCCCAGGCTCCCATAGACCGCCATGCCGACCTATCCGCTCTCCCGCCACCGCGCCCTGCCTGTTTTTCTTGCCTGGCTTTGCGCTATCTTCTTCATAGCTGCAAGCGCTTATCCAACAAGCGCTGGGGCTCAAATTCTTCTCAAGACATCGAGCAGTCACGCGGCCCAGGTGGAAACACCGCGCCTGCGCGCCGAACTCGTGGCCCAGGCGCCCGAGGGTGTGCAGCCGGGGCAGAGCTTCTGGCTGGGGCTGCTCATCGCGCATCAGCCCGAATGGCATACCTACTGGAAGAATGCGGGAGACTCCGGCCTGCCCACGGAGCTGGTCTGGCAGCTGCCTCCGGGACTTTCCGCAGGCGAGATCCAGTGGCCCACGCCACGGGGGCTGCGTGTGGGGCCGCTGCTCAACTATGGCTACGAAGGCCAGGTGCTGCTGCCCGTGCAGGTGCAGGTGGCGACTGGCTTCCAGCCTCCGGCCTCGGGCATGCTGGACATCAAGCTGCATGCGAACTGGCTGGTCTGCCGCGTGGAATGCATTCCCGAGGAAGGCGACTTCGCACTGCAACTGCCCGTGCACGGCAGCTCCGCAGGCCAGTCCCAGGCCTTTATGCGCGCCTGGGCCATGGAGCCCAGGACCTTGGATGAGGCTTCGCAGATCAGGATCATGCCAGCGGCCAAGGCCGACCCCGGCCCGCGCGGTGAAGACGGCTGGGTGGATCAGGGCGCCGATGAGCGCGTGCATCTGCGCCTGCCCGGCCTGCCCGAGGAACTCGCAGGCCGCAAGCTGGACTTCTACCCCGAGGCTTCGGACACCTTCCAGCATGCGGCCGAGCCCGGCCGTGACTGGCAGCAGCGCTGGGACGGTCCAGTCTGGGAGGCCAGCCTGCCGCTGTCCGAAATGCGCGGCGAGACGCCGCAGCAGATGGCCGTGGTCGTGGCGCTTGCCGAGTCCGAGCGTGAGGCCGCCCTGGAGCAGGGCCTGCCGATTGCCTGGCGCAGCCAGGCACAGGTCGAGGGCCGCTGGACCCCCATGACCATGACGACGGTATCCCCCGCGCTGCAGGCGGCACTGGATGCCAACAAGACCCAGGCCGGCACACCGGCGACCAGCGGCACCAGCCTCTGGATGGCGCTGCTGGGCGGTCTGATCGGCGGCCTGATCCTCAACCTCATGCCCTGCGTGTTCCCCGTGCTGGCGATCAAGGTCCTGGGCTTTGCCCAGCATGGCCAGAACCGGCGCGCCCAGCGCCTGGGCGGGCTGGCCTATACGGCGGGCGTGGTGCTGTCGTTCCTGGCCCTGGGCGGCCTGCTGCTGGGGCTGCGTGCCGCTGGCGAGCAACTGGGCTGGGGCTTTCAGCTGCAGTCGCCGCTGATCGTGGCCTTGCTCGCGGCCTTGTTCACGCTGCTGGGCCTGAACCTGGCGGGCCTGTTCGAGTTCGGCAGCCTGCTGCCCAGCCGCTGGGCCAGCGCGCATGCGCGCCATCCCGTGGCCGATGCCTTTCTCTCGGGCGTGCTCGCCGTGGCCATTGCCTCGCCCTGTACCGCACCCTTCATGGGGGCCTCGCTGGGCTTTGCGATAGACATGCCGGCCGTCCAGGCGCTGACCGTGTTTGTGGCCCTGGGCCTGGGCATGGCCGCGCCCTATCTGCTGGCCAGCTTTGTGCCTGCGATCGTGGGCTGGCTGCCGCGCCCTGGCGCCTGGATGAACACCTTCCGCCATGCCATGGCCTTTCCCATGTTTGCCACCGTGGTCTGGCTGGTCTGGGTGCTGGGCCAGCAGTCAGGCATAGACGGGGCGGCAGCCTTGCTGGCCCTGCTGCTTGCGGGTGCGGCGCTGGTCTGGGCCCTCACGCTGCAGGGCCGGGCACGCATCGTTCTCGCCAGCCTGGTCGTGCTGCTGTCTGCCAGCCTGCTGTATGTGGCCGCGCCCTTGATCGGGGCCGAGTCTCACGCCGGCGCAGCCCGGCCCGGGGACGAGCAGACCGCCAGCGGCGAGCTGTGGCAGCCGTGGTCGGCGGCGCGCGTGGATGAGCTGCAGACCACGGGCCAGCCCGTGTTCGTGGACTTCACGGCAGCCTGGTGCGTGACCTGCCAGGTCAACAAGCGCACCACGCTCAGCAATGCCGAAGTGCTGGCGGCCTTCGAGCAGCATGAGGTGGCCTTGCTGCGCGCCGACTGGACGCGGCGCGACCCGGCGATCACCCAGGCACTGAACCAGTTGGGCAGAAGTGGCGTGCCCGTCTATGTGCTCTACGTGCCGGGCCAGCAGCCCGTGGTCCTGTCCGAGCTGATCTCCAAGCGCGAAGTGCTGGACGCGCTGGCCGTGCTCGCCCCCTGAGCTTGCGGGCCTCTCTTGTTGATGTGCGGCATGGATGCGTGATCTGAGCCTGTGAATCGGAAATGTCCGAGCCAGTCCGCCAGGCGCGGTAACTAGGCTCGGACCCGGCACATGCAATCTGGTGCCGGTTCTGGATCAACAGGAGAGAACATGACGCATATGTGGAAGTGGGCCCTGCCCGCTGTGTTTGGCAGCGTGCTGCTTGCGGCCTGCGGAGGCGATGACTCCGGCACTGCGCCGGCCAGCACGTTCAAGAAGGCGGTAGAGCAGCTGGAGACAACGGGCCAGCTCCCCGTCCTCGATCGGGAAAGCAGCCTCGCGGGCCTGGACTCCAACGGCAATGGCGTGCGCGACGATATAGAGCGCTACGTCGACGGCAAGTCCGGAACGCAGTCCCAGAAAAGCAGCCTCAAGAGCCTGAGCGCTGCGCTGACCCAGGCCATGCTCGCCGACCTGGAAGACGCCAACGCCTTGCGCGAGGCAACCAACGCGATCAATCTGGCCGTGACCTGCGTCTGGAGAAACCACGCCTCCGGCGAGGCCTCGCCCGCCGTGCATGAAATCGAAAAAATCACGGTGAACACGCGTGCGCGTTACGAGGCCTATATGAAGTTCAACTCCGCCATGAACGGCAGCGTGGTGAAGAGCGCCAAGGAGGTGAACTGTGGCTGAATACGTGCGCACTCCCTGGCGTCGGCTCATGCTGGCGCTGACCTGCTCGCTGGCCGCCGCGAGCCTTTCCATGCCCATGACCGCCCACGCCGGCGCAGACAGCCTCTGCGCGAGCCGTGGCTATACCGTGGGCTTCTTCAATGGCGTCTGGAATACGCTGGCCCAGGCCATCGACGGCCGCATGGCCTTGCAGGCGCTGGTGGGCGACTCGTACAACAACGAGCCCATCGAGTACGACAATTTCTACAACACCACGGGCAGCAGCAACGACGCAACCCTGTTCCAGGATGTGGCCGAGGTGTTCATACAGCGGGCCTACGAGTTCGATGCCAGCGGCGAGCTGGGCCGGCGTTTTGAATACCTGTGGGAGACCTCCACCGACTCCAGCCTGCCGTTTCTGAGCCGCATCTGGAACACCATGGGCGCCGAGCTGGACCTGCTCGAAGGCTTCTACACCTATGTCTCCACCAAGGCGGCCGGAGGCTGGTCACTGCTGCTCAGCGATCCGCCCACGGCAGTCGACTATGCCCAGCACCGCATCAGCATAGACACCCTGGTCACCGAGGGACAGAAGATGCTGTTCATCGCGCACTCCCAGGGCAATCTGTTCGTGAACCCGGCCTATGACTATGCCAAGTCCAAGCTCAGCACGGACAGCGTGGCCGCCGTGCATATCGCGCCGGCGTCGATCACGCTGCGCGGCCCCCATGTGCTGGCCGACATCGATGCGGTGATCAACGGCCTCAGGGTCTTTGGCGGCAGCAGCGTTCCCCCGAGCAATCTCACGCTGCCGATGTCGCGTGCAGACCTCAGCGGCCATACCCTGATCGGCACCTATCTCGATGCAGGCCGTGCAGGGCGCTATGGCGTCCAGGCCCTGGCGAACCAGCGTCTGGCGGCCCTGGCCACGCCCATGGCAAAAGGCAGCCGGGGCTTCTTCACTGCCATGCTGACCTGGGATGGCAGGGGCGATGTGGACCTGCATGCCTTCGAGCCCCGGGGCACGCATGTCTATTACCGCAACCTGCGCGGCCAGGCCGGCGAGCTCGACGTGGACAACACCGTGGCCCATGGGCCCGAGCACTACTTTGCGTCCTGCAACCCCGCGTACCTGCAGGAGGGCCGCTACCGCATAGGCATCAACAACTATGCGCGTGCGCTGGGGCGCACGGCCACGGTGCAGGTGTCCTTTGCCCAGGGCGGACAGCCGGTGACACGCGTGCTGGATGTGGGGCCGGAACGTGGCACCGGCGGCAATGACACGCCGATTCCCGTGCTGAGTGTGCTGGTCTCCAGGGACGCCAGCGGCAGGTTCACGGCCACGGCGGAGTAAGAGCGGTTAACACAACCCAGCAAACCGCAGGTTTGCGTTGGAGACGAGGCGCGAAGCCGCTGGCAGTACCAAAGTACGACAAGGCGAAGCAACGACGTATCCAAGCTTGTGTTAGCGGGTCTACATGCCGAAGGCTGGCCCGGGCCGCCTAGGGGGTTCCCGCCGCCAGGGCTTCCCAGCTCAGTCCATGCTTGAGCAGGTATTTGCGCAGCCGGTCGGCATCGTTGACCACGGTGCGCTGGGTGCGTGAATGCGCAAACAGCCGGCGTCCGGCTTCGGACAGATTGCCGGACTGCCGGCACACGGCAATCACGGCCTGCAGTTGCAAGCGGTCGAACAAGTCCATCCGCCCCAGGCTGTCCGGTGGCAGCAACGCGCCCAGGTCCGCCTCCGCATCCAGCGGCTGCGGGTTGTCGGCGCCTTGCCAAAGCCATCGCAGCCGCTCGATCTCGGCCTCGACCAGGTCCAGGGAAATACGCCCGCCGTCGGCCAGCGTGGCCAGCCGCGTCACGCTGGCCGAGAGATCGCGGAAGTTGCCGCTCCACAGCGCCTGGGGCGATTTCGCGAACTCCAGATAACGCGTCTTGGCCTCGGCGCTGAAGCGCACCACGGAGCCGGTCTCGGCTGCCATGCGCGCCAGCAGGTGCTGCACATTGGGCTCCAGATCCTCGGGCCTGCGGGCCAGGCCCGGCAGCACATAGGACCAGAGGTTGATGCGCGCAAACAAGTCTTCTCTGAAGCGCCCCTGTGCCACGTCCAGGCGCAGATCGCGGTGCGTGCCTGCAATCAGCTGGAAATCGCTGCTGACCTCACGGTCGCTGCCCATGGGATAGAAGCGCTTCTCCTCCACGGCCTTGAGCAGCATGGCCTGCTCGTCAAGCCCCAGCTCGCCCACCTCGTCAAGAAACAGCACACCCTTGTCGGCCGCGCGCAAAAGACCGGCACGGTCGGCCGCCGCACCCGTGAACGCGCCTTTCTTGTGGCCGAACAAGGTGGAGGCCGCGCCATCGCCGCGCAGGGTTGCGCAGTTGACCTCGATGAACTCGCCCAGGAGCTGGTGACGCGCTTTCTTGAGCTCATACATGCGCCGCGCCAGATGCGACTTGCCCGCACCCGTAGGGCCGGTCAGCAGCACCGGGGCCTGGGAGCGCACGGCCACGCGCTCTATTTCCTCGATCAAACGGTTGAAGCGCGCATTGCGCGTGGCAATGCCGCTCTTGAGAAAGTCTATGGCCTCGGTTTTTTCCTGATGAAAGCGCCGGGCCAGCACGTCATAGCGCGACAGGTCCAGGTCGATCAGCGTCATCTCCCCGGGCGAGCCTTCGTGCTGCCTCTTGGGCGGCGAGGTCTGCAGCAGCAGGCCCGGTATCTGGTGGGATTCAACAAGCAAGAACATGCAGATCTGGGCCACATGGGTGCCCGTGGTGATGTGCACCCAGTACTGCTCGTTCTCGGGGTCGAAGGCATAGCCGCGCACCCAGTCGTAGAGAGCTGCATACATCTCGCCGAAGTCCCAGGGATTGCCCACCTCCATGGGCACGAGCCGCACCTCGGTTTCGGGCGAGACATTGGCGATGTCGGCCTCCAGCATGCAGGCCAGGGTTTCGTAGCGGCGGGAATACAGCAGCTCGATGCGGTCTATGAGCCTGTCCTCCTGCTGTGCCAGGGCAACCGTGGGCCGCCACTTGCCCCAGCGCCCCGCGCCCAGGCCCGAATCCAGCTGCGTGCCTATGAAGCCTATGACCACGGTTTTCTTGCTCATAGCTAATTTTATAAAAAATTAGCTATTTAGATAGATTTTTTGTTTTTCATGAATGACTTGTTTTTCTTTTTTGGGGACGACATGTGAATAATTTTCTTTTAAATCAAAGTTTTGTTATTTGTTTTGGCAGTTTTCATTCAAGCTGGCACAGGCATTGCAATAAACAAGATATCCAGTGCCGACGGCGAACGCTGACAGGCAGGGGCTGGGATCTCGGATCCGCCCCGCAGGTGCAGGCAGTCCCGGGCCTCTAGGCCTTGTCGACTCCCTGTATGCCGCACGCCCGAGGCGCTGGATAAAGGCAGGGCCGTGGAGGCCATCGATTGCGATGCCTGGTTCGATTCCAGGCTTGCCACCATTGGTAGCTCAGTGGTAGAGCACCTCGCATGAGGACGTTGCAGGTTCGAATCCTGCCCATCACTTCTGGCCGCAAGGCCATATTGAAACGGTCGCAAGACCACCCGCCGAACGCGGGACGCGACTCCAGACCTGCGATGCAGGCACGGGGCCGTATCCCGTCAGCCGGTGGCGGCTGTGCCAGCACCCGGCACGGTGCGCGCCAGCAGCCAGCCACGCTGCCTCCCCACGGGGACGCAGCCACGGCGCACTGCCAGGCCCGCCCCGTGTCCACTGGGGCCCCGCCATCGCTGTAACGGCAACCCATTTGGAGAAGAAGAAATGCTGAAGTTTGAACGCATCACCATCAAGAAGAACGAGCGCGGCTTGCTGCTGCGCAATGGCGATTTCGAGCGCGTGCTGCACAGCGGCCGCCACTGGTTGTTTGCAGGCCTGGACAAGCTGCGCGTGGAGACTTTTGCGCTGGAGCAGCCTGCGTTCACCCATGGCCTGGCCGAGTATTTGATGGCCAGGGAGCCCGCCGTGGTGGAGGCCGAATTCCTGCGTGTGAACCTGGGCGAATCCGAGGCCGGCCTGCGCAGCGAAAACGGCGTGCTGGTCGAGATACTGGCCCCTGGAACGCGCCGCCTTTACTGGAAGGGACTCGTCGATGTGCAGGTGCAGGTCGTGGATCTGCACCAAGGCGCCGAGCTGCCCGCAGCCCTGGTGGCACGCCTGGCACAGTTGCGCAAGCCCAGCGATGGCGTGCTCAAGGTGCAGGTGCCTGCAGGCCAGTGTGCGCTGCTGTCCATGGACGGCAAGCTCGAACGGCTGCTGCCCGCCGGCGTTTATGCGTTCTGGAAGTATGGCCGCAGCATCAGCGTGGAGCTGGTGGACTTGCGCTTGCAGGCTGTGGAGGTTTCGGGCCAGGACATCATGACGCGCGACAAGGTCGGCCTGCGCCTGAACCTCAGCGCCACCTACCGCTATACCGATGTACTGCAAGCCTTTGCCCAGCTGCAAAAGCCTGCCGAGCATCTGTACCGCGAGCTGCAGTTCGCACTGCGCGCCGCCGTGGGCACGCGCACGCTGGACGAGTTGCTGGAGAACAAGGCCGTCATCGACGAGGTCGTGGGCGCGCACATGGCGGCCAAGCTCGAGCGCTTCGGCATGCTGCTGGAAAGCGTGGGCGTGAAGGACATCGTGCTGCCAGGCGAGATGAAGAGCATTCTGACCCAGGTGGTGCAGGCCGAAAAACAGGCCCAGGCGAATGTGATACGCCGCCGCGAAGAGACCGCCGCCACGCGCTCGCTACTCAACACCGCCAAGGTCATGGAGGACAACCCCGTGGCCTTGCGCATGAAGGAGCTGGAAACCCTGGAGCGCGTAGCCGAGCGCATAGACAAGATCTCGGTGTTTGGCGGCCTGGACCAGGTGCTCAATGGCCTGGTGAAGATGCGTTGAAATGAATTGAAGGCGAAGATGAGAATGAATGAGAGGAACACCATGACGAATTACCAACTGCAAGAAGTCGAAGGCGGCGTGCCCGTCAAGATGTGGACCGAGGGCGTGCCTGTGGAAGACGACGCCAGAAAGCAGCTGAGCAATATCGCGCGCCTGCCCATTGTGTTCAAGCATGTGGCCGTCATGCCCGATGTGCACCTGGGCATAGGTGCCACCATAGGCTCGGTGGTGCCGACGCTCAAGGCCATCATTCCTGCCGCCGTTGGCGTGGACCTGGGCTGCGGAATGATGGCCTGCAAGACCACGCTCACGGCCAGTGATCTGCCCGACAACCTGAGCGGCGTGCGCGCCGCCATAGAGCGTGCCGTGCCCGTGGGCCTGACGCCCAAGCGCCATGGCCGCGACAAGGGCAGCTGGGAAACTCCGCCCGCGGAAACCGATGCCGCCTGGGCAAGGCTGGTGCAGGAATTCGAGCAAATCTGCGAGGCCCATCCGCGCATCAAGAACACGAACAACTACAAGCACCTGGGAACGCTGGGAACCGGCAACCACTTCATCGAAGTCTGCCTCGATGAAAAGCAGAGCGTATGGATCATGCTGCACTCGGGCTCGCGCGGTGTGGGCAACGCCATAGGCACGCACTTCATCGAGCTGGCCAAGAAGGATGCCGAGCTGCACCAGCGCAACCTGCCCGACAAGGACCTGGCTTATTTCGAGGAAGGCGCCCAATACTTTGGCGACTATGTGAAGGCCGTGGGCTGGGCACAGAAATTCGCCGCCGCCAACCGCGAGGTGATGATGGCGCGTGTGATCAGCGCACTCCGAACCGTCATCGCCAAGCCTTTCGAGACCCATGTGGAAGCCGTGAACTGCCACCACAACTACGTGCAGCGCGAGACCCACTTCGGCCAGGAGGTGTTCGTCACGCGCAAGGGTGCGGTGAGTGCCGAAGAGGGCAAGCTGGGCATCATTCCCGGAAGCATGGGCGCCAAGAGCTATATCGTGCGCGGCAAGGGCAACCCCGAGAGCTTTAACAGCTGCAGCCATGGCGCGGGCCGCGTGATGAGCCGCACCAAGGCCAAGAAGCTGTTCAGCGTGGACGACCATATCAAGGCCACGGAAGGCGTGGAATGCCGCAAGGACGCCGATGTGATCGACGAGATCCCCATGGCCTACAAGGACATCGACGCCGTGATGGCTGCCCAGCAGGACCTGGTGGAAGTGGTCTATACGCTCAAGCAGGTGGTGTGTGTGAAGGGGTAGAGCTGACCCCTGAGCCGCGTAGCGGCTTCCCCCGCTCTCTTCGGGCGGGGGACTGCAGCCTCGCTGCCCCTGGCTTGAGCCGTGCCGGTTTTGTGCGCTGTGCATCCGGTCTTGCTCCCTCGCCTCGATCGAGGTGTCGCAGAGCATGGACCGGGGCGAGATCCGTCGCCCTGAACCATGAGAGAGAAAAACAATGTTCAAACTGACTTTTCTGGGCACCTCCTCGGGCGTGCCCACGCGTAGCCGCAATGTCTCCGGCCTGGCCGTGCAGGCCCAGGGCCTGCCGGGCTGGATGCTCGTGGATTGCGGCGAAGGCACGCAGCAGCGCGTGCAAAGCGCAGGCCTGTCGCTGCATGAGCTGCGTGCCGTGTGCATTACCCATGTCCACGGCGACCATTGCTATGGCCTGCCCGGTCTGCTGGCCAGCACCGGCATGGGCAAGCGCAGCCAGCCTTTGACGCTGGTCGCGCCGCAACCGGTCTGGGACTGGCTGCAGGCCACGCGCGTGCTCACCGATTTGCACCTGCCCTATGAGATCGTGCATGTCGATCCACAGGCTCTGGCCGACGGCGCCCAGGTGTTCGTGCAGGGCGGTCTGCGCATTACGCGCCATGCGCTGGCCCACCGCGTGCCCAGCGATGCCTACCGCTTTGCGCTGCGCGAGGAGCGCGTGCGCTTGCGGGTAGATGCCTTGCGCGCGCTGGGCGTGGCGCCAGGGCCCGACTAGCGGGCCTTGCAGGACGGCCATGACATCAGCTGGCAAGGCCGGCAGTTGTGCAGCGCCGACTTTGTGGAGCGCGAACTCGGTGAATGGGCCGTGGTGGTGGGCGGCGACAACGCCGAGCCCATGCTGCTGCTTGCGGCCTGCGCAGGAGCCCAGGTGCTGGTGCACGAGGCCACCTATACCCGCGAGGCGTTGCACAAGGTAGGCCCGGCGCCCATGCACAGCTGCGCGGCCGATGTGGCGGCCATGGCCCAGAAGGCCGCCGTGCCCAACCTGGTGCTCACGCACTTCAGCCCGCGCCATCAGGACGAAGGCGGACAGGCCGAACTGGCGGCCGAGGCCGGGGCAGTTTACGAGGGCAGGCTTTTTCTGGCCCAGGACCTAGCGGTGTACACGCTGGACCGGCCCGGACATCTGACGCAGCAAGGGTCTGAGCAGGCTTGAGAAAAGCACGAGAAGGAATGAAAAAATGAGCACTTCCGAGGAGTTTCTGCGCTCGGCACATCCGGTCGAGCCCCAGGTGCGCGCCCAGATCATGCAGGCACTCGGCGAGATCGAGTCCAGACACCAGGTCAGCGTGCTGTTTGCCTGCGAGTCGGGCAGCCGGGGCTGGGGCTTTGCCTCGCCGGATAGCGACTATGACGTGCGCTTCATCTATGTGCACCGGCTGCCCTGGTATCTCACGGTCTCGCCGGGGCGCGATGTGATCGAGCTGCCCATCAGCGGCGAGCTGGATATCAACGGCTGGGACTTGCGCAAGGCGCTGGGCCTGATGCGCGAGTCCAACCCCACGCTGCTCGAATGGCTGAACTCACCCATCGTCTACCGCGAAGAGGCAGGCACCATGGCGCAGTTCAGGGCCTTGTCCGAGAGTGCTTTCTCCAATCTCAAGGGCTGGAACCACTACGCCTCCATGGCCAGGAAAAACTTTCGCGAGCATTTGCAGGCCGAGGAAGTGCGTTACAAAAAATACCTTTATGTGCTGCGCCCCTTGCTGGCTGCGCGCTGGATTCGCGAGCGCTCGAGCTCGCCTCCCATGCGCTTTGCCAAGCTTGCCAAACATACGCTGGATGCAGCGGCCGACGCAGTGTTGATCGCCGAGATCAATGCTTTGCTGGAAGTGAAGATGCGCGCGGGCGAGTCCGCAACCAGCCCACGCTGGCAAGGCATTCATGCCTTTATCGAAGCCGAGCTGCTGCGCAATGCGGCCGAGCCCGTGCCGGCCCTGCCCATCGCGGGCCAGGCCGCACTCGATGCGTTCTTGCACGATACCGTGCTGCGCATGCACAGCGCATCCGAGGCCAAGGCCTAGACCCGGCCTGAATTCAACAACAGGAACAAAAATGATAGAGATCGATGGCTCCCGAGGTGAGGGCGGCGGGCAGATACTGCGCAGCGCGCTGGCCTTGTCCATGTGCACGGGCCAGGGCTTTGTGCTGGAGCGCATACGCGCGGGGCGAGCCAAGCCCGGGCTCATGCGCCAGCACCTGGCCTGCGTGAATGCTGCGGCCCAGATCAGCGACGCCCAGGTGCAAGGGGCCGAGCTCAACTCCCAGGCGATTCGCTTTGTGCCCGGCACCGTGCGGGCGGGCGAGTACAGCTTTCAAATGGGTTCGGCCGCAAGCTGCTGCCTGCTGCTGCAAACCCTGTGGCCCGCGCTGATGCTGGCGCCGGAGCCCAGCCGCCTGCGGCTCACGGGCGGCACACACAACCCTGCGGCGCCGCCATTTCATTTTCTGCAGCGCAGCTATGCGCCACTCATGAACCGGCTGGGTGCCAGGGCCGAGCTCGCGCTGCAGCGCATGGGCTTTTACCCCGCAGGCGGCGGCAGCATGACGGTCGAGCTGTGGCCGGCCAGGCTCAAGCCTTTCGACCTGCTGGAGCGCGGCAAACTCAAGGTCTGCCATGCCGAATGCTTTGCCCCGGCCCTGCCGCGTGCCGTGGCCCAGCGCGAACTCCAGGCCCTGGGCGCCATCTTGGGCTGGGAGCCCGGGCAGTTGATCACCGGGCAGGCCAGGCAGAACGAGGGACCGGGCAATGCCTTGCTGGCCACGCTGGAGTACGCCGAGCTCACCGAGGTATTCACGCAGTTCGGCCTCAAGGGCGTGAGCTCCGAGCAAGTGGCCCAGGCCCTGGCTGACGAGCTCCAAAGCTACCAGGCCAGCAAGGCTGCGCTTGGGCCGCACATGGCCGACCAGTGGGCCTTGCCGCTGGCCCTGGCCGTGGAGCGCACGGGGTTGGCGGCCAGCTATACCTGCACGGAGATCACGCCCCATGCTCAAAGCAATTTCGAGGTCATAGAAAAATTTCTGGCCGTGCGCTTTGTGGTCATCGATAGGGATGGAGGCTTTGAGGTGAGCGCCGAACCGCTCTAGCGCATGTTTGCGATCTCCTGACTCCATACCCATGGTCTGCGCCTGCGCGCTGACCAGGTCATTGCTGCATGCCCTGGCATCGGGTTTGGGCAGGCCACGAAGAGAGAACGGAGCGCTTTTCAAAGCCCAGGATGGGCGTGGGAGTTTGATAGGATTGCCCGCTTGCCGGCCCGCATGGATGGGGCATGGCATGCCGAATCACTGCAAAGCCAGCCCCCGCAATGCTGATGGGCGCGCAGCGCAAAAAAACAAGATGCCTGTCGCATGAATCTGCTCGCCCAAGCCGTACTGTCGCTAACGCAGGCACCCAAGGAGCGCCTCAGCACCGTGGCCGTACTGGCCCTGGATCAACCCGGAGACGATGGCAGTGCCCGCCATGTAGTGAGTCTGCAGGTGACGCGGCTCCGGGGTGGGCTGGTGGAGCAGGCCGATGATGGCACGCTCACCCCTTTGCCTGTTTCTCTGGCCCAGGCACGCTTGCGTGCCCTGGATTTTTTGCGCCAGCGCCTGGGCTGTGGCCATGTCCTGGTCTCCCAAAGCGGCTTTGACGAGCTCGAAGAGCTGCTTCAGGCCGCCAGCGCTCCGCCACCAGGCCTGGCCGAGCCCTGCGCCCAGGATCAGGCCGTGGCCGCGCTGTGCGCGAGGCTGGATGGCCATGCCTGGCGCCTCATGCCGGACGGCCAAAGGGCGCGGCTGGTATGGCGGCTGGCCGAATATGTGGATGCGGCGCGCGGCGGCGCAGCGCAGGAGCAGTTGCTCGCTCAGGTGCCGCGACTGATTGCCCTGCTCGAATCCGGCGATGACCTGCTTGACTACTGTCTGGCCTATCTGGTGGGCCGCCTGGGCGATCCCGGGGCCGGGATTGCCATGCAGGCCCTGGCCCAGCGTGGGCGCAGCCAGGCCACGCGCGACATGGCACGCCAGGCCTGGCTGGCGCTGCTCTCGCCCGAAGCGCGCGAGGCCGAGCTTGAGCCCCTGCGCGCCCGGTGGCAGCAGTTGGCGCCTTCGGCTCAGGCCCCAGGTGCTGCCCCCGCCCTGCCTTCTGATCTGGATGCAAAAGGCCTGCTCCTGCTGGACGAGCTTGCCAGCCATGAGCCGGCGCTGTCCGGGCTGCTGCACTCCCTGTTGGCCGTACTGCCCGTGTCGCGCAGGCTGTGGCCCGCGATCCGACGTATCTACAAGCGCGCCGAATGGCGGCGGGATGCGGCCATGCTGGGCGTGCTGCATGCCCGCTTCGATGGCGTCGGCGCCCAGGCCTTTGACTTCAGCCGTGACACCTGGCTTTACATGCGCCTGCGCGGCTGGCGCCAACTCAGGCGCATGGCAGCCCTGGGACACAGCGGCAGCGCCGCGCTGGCGGCAAGCCTGCTGGAGCACATGGACATGCGCTGCGCCCAGCAAGCCACGTCACGCGCGGGCCAGTTGCCCGAGATGCGCTGGCTGCTGGCCGCCAGGCTGCTGCTGCCGCGCTGGCCTGTGCTGCATGCGAATGCGCGTGCCCAGAGCTGGAGCTGCAAGGAGCCGCTGGATTTGCAGCGCCTGCCCGAGGCTCGCGTCGATGGCCTGGCCGCCATGTGGGATGACCATCCGCGCGAGCTGCTGGGACTGGTGGTGCGCCTGCAATCCACGCTGGCGCTATGGTCGCTCACACGTGCTCTGCGCGATCAGTCGGCCTGGCTGGCCGGGCTCGACGCCTCGCAGGCCGCGCCACTGCTGCTGCACCGCTATGGGCCTGCTGCGTCCCTGGGGCTGGAGCTGGCCCAGCAGCAGCTCGTGGCGCTGGATAGCGCTGATGGCCGGCGCCCCTGGCTGCTGGCGCTGGCGCGGTGCCCAGAAGGGCCTGCTGCCCGCTATCTGAGCGCCCGGCTCTCGGGCGACCGCACGGCTGCGGCGCGCGATGCCGAGCTGGTCGCGGCCTTGCTGCTGTCGCCTTCGGAAACCTCGCGCACCCAGGGCCTGGCCCTGCTGCTCTATGCCGACGGCCATGCCGTGACCCTGGCCTTGCTCGCGGCCTTGCCTGCCCTCGATGCGGATGACGCCGAGCTGGCAGAAATCCGCGATGCCTTGCAGCCGCTGTTTGCGGACAGCGCGCCGCTGGCAAGACATGCAGCCGGCGTTCCTGCCGAGCCCCTGCTTCACCTGCTTGCGCATTCGCAGACTGCGCTGGTCGAAGTGGCCTGCTTCTGGCTGCTGGCCCACCCCCAGGGCCTGCGCGGCCTGCCGGCCACAACGCTCCGCGCCTTGCTGGCCTCAACCGAGGTGGCGCGCACGGCCTGCGGCATACGCCTGATGGCCAGCCTGCGGGACGACATGCTGGCCCGGCAGGCCGAAGTACTGGCCGAATTTGCGGCCTCGCCCCATGCGCCTTTGCGAGCAGCCGTCATGCCCCTGATCGAGCGCCTGGCGGGCGATGCACACGGCAATGCGGTGATTGCCCGGCGCCTGCACGATGCACTGTTTCGTGCAGAGCACGGCCCGGGCCTGTACGACGATGCCTTGCGCATGCTGACCGGCTGCCTGGCGGGTGTGGCACCGGCACGCGATGCCGGCGGCATCTGGCGCGCCCTGCAGGCACAGGCCACGGGCGCGCAGCGCTATGGCGCCTGGGGCTTGCAGGCGCTGGAGGATGACGCCTATACGCTGCGCCAATGGGCCGGTCTTGCAAAGCATGCGGATGCCAAGGTGCGCATGCGCAGCCGCAGCAGCCTGGATGCGCTGCTCTCGCCCATGGAGCACGTGGACTCCGAGCAGGCTCGGCAGCTCATGCCCTTGGCCGACGCCCTGTTTGCCGATACCCAGCAGTACGCTCGCCAGCTGTTTGGCGAGCGCCTGCCTGCGGCCGCCCTTTCGCCCGAGCTGCTGGTGGCCTGGGTTGACCATCCCCAGGACTGGATTCAGGCCCTGGGCCGCCAGCGCATGGGCTTGCAGATGAGTGCCGGCGAGGCCAGCCTGTTTCTCACGCGCCTGGCCCAGCACCCTAGCACCAGCGTGCAGTTGTTCGTGACCCAATGGCTGCTGAGCCTGCCCGAAGAGCCTGCGCCCGAGCGCGCCCGGCGACTGGCCCGGCTGCAGCCTTATTTTCTGGCCGTGCTCAGCCAGGTGCACAGGGCGCGCACCAGCAAGACGCGCGTGCTGCACTTTCTGCGCAGCCAGGTGCAAGAGCGCGAGAGCGCGGCCGTGGTGGCCGCCATTTTTGCGCGCCAGGTGGTCAGCGCCAGCCATGCGGATCAACCCGAATATGTGGCCGGTCTGCGTGACATCGTGACGCGCCACCCCGAGCTTGCGCAAAGCTTTATGCAGGCCTTGCCCGTGGAGCAGCGCGGCGCTGCCGTTTCCTGAGCCCGGAGCCGTTTTCACCATGGAATTTCGTTATCAGTACTACGGCAGCACCCAGGTCCGGGATTCGGCCGACGCGCAGGCATTTTCCTTTGCCCCCGATGTGCTCAGGCCTGCCACGCGCTTCGACGGCCTGCTGCGGCGCGAAGGCCCGGGTTTTTTGCAGGTGCGCGAAGGGCTTTGCGCGCTGCACGGCGTGGTGGTCAGCGACATGCGCACGCGCGGCCGCGACAAGACCGCCTATCTCGAATGGCTCAAGGAACACGAAGCGCAGCTGCTGGCCGAGTTCATGGCCGATACGGGCAGTGCCAAGGAGCGTGCCCAGCAAATCAGGGGCGAGCTCAAGACCTTGCGCGAATCACGCGAGCAG
The DNA here is from genome assembly GCF_000429845.1 of Comamonas composti DSM 21721. Classification (GTDB taxonomy): domain Bacteria; phylum Pseudomonadota; class Gammaproteobacteria; order Burkholderiales; family Burkholderiaceae_C; genus Comamonas; species Comamonas composti. The sequence goes on along the minus strand of NZ_AUCQ01000016.1, from coordinate 36,721 downwards.
GTGCTGGCGCCGTTCTACAAGGCCCAGCGCAAATACTTCGACTGGCTCTATCAGAACAACCGCGATGCCTGGTATGTGCTGGACCCCGTGATCACCGTGCACCCCGACCGCCTGCTGTTCGAGGCCTTCAGCCAGGACGAATCCAGCTATTGCGCGGTCAGCATCCGGCATGAGGCCTTCGAGATCGCAAGCGGCATGGTCTGCGGCACCACGAATATCGACTACTCGGCCAGCCTGTTTGAGGAATTCCAGAAAATCCGTGACTACAGGAACACACGCCTGCAGCTCGACCCCACGGGCTTTGATGTGCAGGTGGGCGACGATCCTGCGCTGCGCGAGGAAAAGATCGACCTACCCGACAGCTGGCTGCGCGGCTTTCTGCAGGTCTCCAGCGCCATGGCGCTGCCGGCCACGGTGGTGGACCTGCATCCCATGGACTTGTTCAACATCTGCGCCCAGTTGCGTGGCCGGCGCGAGCGCTATGGGCCGCGCGCGCTGCGCTTCGAGCTGGCGCCCGGAGAGGCGCCCGTCCTCGTGTTCGAGCCCTGGGAAAAACGACTCGTCACCAAGCGCTCGCAGACCGTGGGCCCGGCCCTGACCGCGCCTGTCAATATCCGCATCTGGGGGCGCAGGCGTTTGCTCACGCTGGAGCGCCTGATCTCCCAGGCCACGCGCGTGCGCGTGCATCTGCTGGGCACGGGCATGCCCAGCTTCTGGGTCGTGGACCTGGGCCTGGTCAGCGTGACGCTGGGACTTTCGGGCTGGAGCGCCAATGACTGGGCGGCGAGTGCGCGCTTTCACCTGCTGGCCCCCGAGGCCGATCTCAAGCCTGCAGAGATCGAGGCCGTGGGCCAGAGCCTGCAGGCACGCTGGCAGGCCAGCGGCCAGGAACTCGCCGATGCCACAGGCCTGGCCACGGCCCAGGTGCATGCGGCCATGACGCGCTGGATGCAGGCCGGACGCGCAGTCTATGACCTGAGTGCCGGGCGCTATGCCTGGCGCGAGCTGCTGCGCGAGCCTCTGGCCTGGGACCGCCTGCAGCCCGAAAACCCCGAAATGCACAAGGCGCTGGAGCTGGTGCGCAGTAAAAAACTGCGCGATGTGCGTGTGCAGCAAGGGCCGCAACTGAGCAGCATCCGGGGCGAGATCCAGGCTGCAGGCGGCCAGCGCGTCTTCACTACCGAGCTGGAGCTCGATGCCGACGAGCGCATTGTCGATGCGCGCTGCAGCTGCAACCTCTATCTGCAGCACCGCCTGCGCCATGGACCATGCGAGCACATGATGGCGCTGAGGCTGGGGGCGCAAAGCCAGCTGGATGCCGGCCGCCCGGCACTCCAGCCGCACCAACCAAAGGAGAGCGCATGAGATGCACTAAACTGCGCGGCGGAGCAACGCGCAGGCTCTTGCAATCCGGGTGGTGTTTCGCCACCCATGTGAACTGCCGCTTCATGCACCACGGGCGCCGTTTTCACTGTGCCACCCCAGTGGTGGTAGTGCATTTCCTGAGTGGCTTGCCACAAGCGAAGCTGCACTACCACCACGGGGTGGCGTCGAGCGAACAGCTCCCGTCCCGTGAGCCTTTCAGGCTCTTCGACGAGAAGTGCGTTGCTCCACCTTCTGGCGCCTGCTCATCGGCTCCACCGCTGCCGCAACCAAGGAAGGCCGCATGAGCCAGCAGTCCACCTCCCGGGCGCTGACCCGCGCCGAGATCTACGAACGCATCAAGGCCTCAAGCCGCCAGGAAGTCATTCTCGAAGAGATGCAGCGCCTGGGCTTTTGGCCCAAGGCCGACGGCGAGCCACGACTGGCTGCCGAGCACATTGAGCGCGAAGCCCATCTGCAGCGCGAGCTGGCCGAATTGCGCGCGCAGATTGCCGTGCGCGAGAACCCCGAGCGCGCGCTCAGGCAGATGCGCAAGCAGCGCATGCAGCAGGCGCTCGCGCAAAGAGAGGAAACCAAGCGCCAGCAGGCCCGGCTGCGCCATGAGAAAGCCCTGGACTGGCATGCAAGACGCGCAACCCATGTGGGCTATCTGGGCCCGGGCGTGTCGGCTGCACTGAGCCCGGCCGCAAGCCAGGGCTCGCCCGCCAGGAAAGCCGCACTCACGGATGCGCCAAAGCTGATAGGCAGCGGCCTGCCCGTTCTGGAGAGCGCCGCGCAGATGGCCCAGGCCATGGGCGTGACGGTGGCCGAGCTGCGCTTTCTGAGCTTTCACCGCGAGGTCGCACGCAGCCACCACTATCACTCCTTCACCCTGCCCAAGAAGACCGGGGGCCAGCGCCTGATCTCGGCGCCCATGCCGCGCCTCAAGCGCGCGCAGTACTGGGTGCTGGACAACATCCTGGGCCGTGTGCCCGCACACGAAGCGGCCCATGGCTTTCTTGCCGGGCGCTCCATTCTCAGCAATGCCCTGCCGCACCTGGGGCGCGACGTGGTCATCAACCTCGACGTGCGCGACTTCTTCCCCAGCATCTCGTTTGCGCGCATCAAGGGCGTGTTCGTGCGCCTGGGCTATGGCGAGGCCGTGGCCACGGTGCTGGCCTTGCTGTGCAGCGAAAACCGGGCCCAGGCCTGGCAGGTCGATGGCGAGCGCCTGTTCATCGGCGGCAAGGCGCGCGAGCGGGTCCTGCCCCAGGGCGCGCCCACCAGCCCCATGCTCACCAACCTGCTGTGCCGCCGCCTGGACAGGCGATTGCAAGGTCTGGCCAGCCAGCTCGGCTTTGCCTACACGCGCTATGCGGACGACCTCACGTTCTCGGCCTCGGGCGAGGCCGCTCGCGACAACGTGGGCCGGCTGCTGGGCCGCGTGCGCTGGATCTTGCGCGACGAAGGCTTTACGCCCCATCCCGAAAAAGAACGCGTCATGCGCAAGGGCCGCCGCCAGGAAGTCACGGGCGTGGTCGTCAACAACGCCCAGCCCGGCAGCTCGCGCCAGATGCGCAAGCAGTTGCGCGCGGCCCTGCACCAGGCTGCACGACATGGCGCCGGCGCATCGGACAAGCCCGCGCACTGGCAGGGCCAGACGGCCCAGGTCTCGCAACTGCTGGGGCTGGCGCAATTCGTGCATCAGATCAATCCCCGGCAGGGACTGGCCCTGGTGGAGCAGGCCAGGTCGCTGGGAAAAGGGCCGCTGGAATCTGCAAACCAGGCCCTGACTCAGGCGGCCCGCGAAGACCGCGAACGAAAAGCCGCCAGCGCCGGATTCCGGCGCAGCGCAGCCCAAGGCCAGGCCCCAGTACGCGCCAACGGCCAGCCCTGGTGGCAGCCAGCGCCGGCAGAACCCCCGGTGCTGGAGCAAACCGATCAGCAGCGGCGCGAGCTGCGCCAGCAGGCCCGGCGGGAGATGCACAGCCTACAGGCGGGGTCTTCGGCACAGGCCGCATCCGGCGAGCGCGCCATGGCCGAAGGCCCAACACCCGCGCCTGCCGTGCAGAGCCAGGCTGCTCATGAGACAGCCCCGCCAACATCGGGCCCGGCCCTGCGCCGGCTGCTGACCTACTGGGCCCAGATAGTCGTGTGCTTTGTGCTCGGCAATCTGCTGCACACCCGGGTCGTGACCCTGGTCGGCATCGCCCTGGTGGTGGTGCTCTACTACCGGCGCAAACAGGGCTGGGGCCTGTTTTTCGCGGCCATGGTGCTGGCTGTATTGGTGGGGATGGTGTTCAAGCAATAGCGCTCGGGCATGCTGGCCTGGGTGCTGCGATGTGTTTTTTGGGGGCAGCTTGCGGCCAGCAGCAGACCTGTGAACCGCAGGTCCGGGCACTACAGAAATCAGATGCTGCCGCACACTCAAAGCCAAATGCATTCAGATTGATAGGCTTTGCGAAATGATTGATCGGATTTGCTGCCTTTGAGAGCATTTGATTTCCTACACTTCAGCAAGACGTAAATCCACGTCACACAAGCTCAACCAACTGAAGAACGGATTTCCATGCAACTTGTCAGCCAGAGTTTTCAAGACGGTCAGGCCATTCCCGGCGAATTCGCGTTCGCGGTGCCTGACGCCGCCTCCCATGTGGCCTTGTCGTCCAATCGGAATCCGCATCTGGCCTGGAGCGATGTGCCGGAGGGAACCCAGTCATTCGTGCTCATCTGCCATGACCCCGACGTGCCCAGCCAGGGCGATGATGTGAACCAGGCGGGCCGCGAAGTTCCGCACGCGCTGCCGCGTGTGGACTTCTTTCACTGGCTGCTGCTCGACATTCCAGCCCATGTCGCGCATATCGCCGCAGGCTCCCATTCGGACGGTGTGACACCAGGAGGCAAGACTGGCCCCGCCGCACCGCAAGGATGGCGCCATGGCCTGAACGACTACACCGGATGGTTTGCAGCGGACGAACAGATGAAGGGGAACTACTTCGGCTACGACGGTCCTTGCCCGCCATGGAACGACACGCGAATCCACCACTACGTGTTCACCATCTACGCCTTGGCGACGCCCACGCTGGCAGTGACCGGCCCCCTGACTGGCGCGAATGTGCGTACAGCGCTTGCATCGGCCAAGGTGCTTGGACAGGGCCGCCTTACCGGGATCTACAGCCTGAATCCTGCGGTTTCGCTTCAGCCAGGCGCCCGGTAAAAAAGAAGTCGGCCATGGCAATTGCGCGACCAGTCCCTCTGGCAGCAGAGACCGATGCGAAGGCGAACGCTCTGCCATGGCTGCTTCCCGTGGGCTCGCCCATATGGCGGCGTGGCCTGTGCACCGTGGCCCAGCCTTGTCTGAAGCAGATACAGCACACGCCCCGGTTTCTGTTCCAGGATGCGACGGTGCTGCTCATTGCCGAGGGGCGCCTGGATCTTGACTGCGGCATCAGCAGCATCGGACTGGACACTTCTGCGTCATTGCTGCTCGTCGAAGCCCATGCCTGTGCCGATCTGATCAAAACCCCTGGCGGCACGGAGCAGCGTTTTCGCTCGATCTTTCTGACACTGTCGCCCGCATTGCTTGACGCTTTTCGCCGGGGCCGCGCCATGGGGTCCGAGAGCGCGCAGGCGGGCCCACCCTTTCAGCCAATTGCGTTGGACGCGGACCTCGGCTCCTCGCTGCGGCATGTGCTTGCGGGCGCAGGAGCCCCGCAGGTCAGCGACGAGCGCCTGCGATACCGGGCCATGGACTTTCTCGCAGCCCTGGCGGAACGCGGCTTCATGTTCAGGCCGCCCATGTCACCGGGAATGGCCGGGCGCTTGCGCGCCCTGATTAGCGAAGCCCCCGGTCAGCACTGGACTGCGCAGACTGCGGGAAAAGCACTTGCCGTCAGCGAGGCCACGCTGCGCCGCCGCCTTGCGGATGAGCGAGCGCGATTCGAGCAGGTGTTGATGGACGTCCGCATGCACCACGCCATGATGCTGCTGCAAACCACACCGTGGAGTGTTCCAGAGATTGCTCAGGCATGTGGCTACAAGTCACGTGCCCGATTTGCCGAACGCTTCCGGGCGCGCTTTGCTTGTCTGCCTTCGGCGGTACGCTGATCTGCTGCTGGCAGCCCTGGTTTGAGGCCATGCGCAAGAGCTTTGATCCCGAGCATCCGCCATGGGCCCCAAACCAGCCCCTGCTGTCCGCGCCCCCGCGCTGCGGGCAATTGCCCTCAGAGCGTGTTCACGCCCTTAAAAAATGGACAGTGTTTTTGGCCTCAAGCGCTTGTCCAGCAAGCGCTTGCAGCTATCAAAAAACAAGTATCCCTGGTGATGCCATGCCACAGCCACCTCAGCCCAGCCCCTTGGCTCCAAGCTCAAGAGGTTCAATGCTCGCGCATCTTGGTCCTCAGGCGCGCAATCGCCTGGCTGTGCAGCTGGCAGACGCGCGACTCGGTCACGCCCAGCACGGCGGCGATTTCCTTGAGGTTCATGTCGTGCTCGTAGTACATGCCCATGATGTATTGCTCGCGCTCGGGCAGGGCCTTGATGGCCTGGACCAGGGCCTGGCGCAACCGCTGGTCGCGCAGCAGCGCAAAGGGGTCGGCGCCGCTGTCGGCCACGTGGCGGTCGAGAAAGTCCTCGCTGTCCTCGCCCGAGGACATGTCCTCCAGGTAGACCAGCTGGGTGCCGCGCACCTTGCCCAGCAGGGCCTGGTAATCGTCCAGGTCCAGGCCAAGCTCGGCCGCGATCTCGGACTCCAGCGGCGTGCGGCACAGGCGCTGCTCCAGGCGGTGCAGTGCCTGCTCTATATCCTTTTGGCTTTTGCGCGAGCTGCGGCTCATCCAGTCACCGCCGCGCAGCTCGTCGAGCATGGCGCCGCGTATGCGCTGGCTGGCAAAGGTCTCGAACTGCACGCCGTGCTCGACCTCGAAGCGCGACAAGGCCTCCGCCAGGCCGATCATGCCAACCTGTATCAGATCGTCGAGCTCCACATTGGGTGGCAGCTTGGCGATCATGTGCAACGCAATCCTGCGCACCAGCGGAACATGCTGGCGGATCAGGGCATCACGGTCGAGTTGGCCTTTGGCTGTGTACATGGGTTCAATGGCTCCATGCAGAAGTTGCGGGGGACGAAGCAAGGCCTGCGGCCGCGCCGCCGGGTGCTGGAACACGGCCCGCATGGTTGAGCAAATGCAGCGTCAGGCGCTGCAGGTCGGGACGCTGACCGGCCCTCAGTGGCATCAGCCTGGGCGCCTGGCCCAGATGGCGTTGTGCGCACTGCAACAAGGCCTGGATCTGCTGTCTGCGCTTGCGCGCATCCTGCGTCTGGCTGAGGGCACTGCTTTGGCTGCGGCCCCAGTCATAACGCATGGCCACGGTCTCGGCCGGCTGCGGCTCCAGCGGCGCGAGCAGGCAGCGCAGCCCGGACGCGGCCAGTTGCTTGAGCTGGCGATAGCAGCGCAGCACATCGCACCCGTCCTCGGGCAAGGCCATCAGCGGCGTGAGCACCAGGCCTTGCAAAGCCCGCGCCAGGTGGGTGGCCTCGGCATAGACCATGACCAGTGCATAGCCGCGCAGATAGCGCTGCAGCCAGACCATGGGCGCCAGGCCGGCGCGTCCTGCGCGGACCGATAGTTGCGCCAGCCCCTGGCGTGCGGGCAGCACGGCCACCGGGCCCAGGGCATCGGCCTCGGCGGCAGCGGTCTGCATGCTGGCCTGATGGCCAAGCCCTGCCGCGCGCACCTGCAACCAGTCCTGATCGAGCAGTTGCAGCAGACCTGGTGCACCCGCACTTTCGCTCTGGCTCGCATCCAGCACCAGCAGACTGTGGCCCAGGCGCTGCAGGCTTGCACAGACGGGCCACAGCAGGTCCTGCTCGACCTGGCTACGCGTGGCGTCGTGCAGCATGGCCAGCACCTGCAACCCCTGGTCCGGGTGCCGGGCTGCGGCCTGCAGGCCCAGCCCCTGGTGCATGGACGAGTAGTGTTCAAGCATGGAGAGACTCTCCGCCCCAGGCGCGTGCACCCGAGGGAGTGAAGAAGAAGTCCAGATCCAGCACCTTGGGATCGAAGGCCGAGCGAGCAGGCGCGCGCATCGAGGCCTGTATGAGCTGTGCGGCATCGGCACGCTCCCAGTCCTCGGGCACGCGCTGGCCGCTGCACAGGCCGCGCAGCTGCATCTGGTGGCGGATCAGGGTGTCCACCGAAGGGCCGAGCTTCACGGCCTCGTCGACCTTGGTGAGAATCGCCTGGTTCGAGCCCCTGGCCTTGAAGGCCTGGATCACATCGTCCAGCGCTTCGCCCTGGCCGGCCGCGTTCACGGCCAGCAGCTTCTGCAGATTCGGCAACTCGAGCAGGTTGAGGATTTCGTTTCTGCGCGGGTCGCGCGGAGCCACGCCCGTGGTGTCTATGAGCACCAGCTTCTTGCCCGCAAGCAGGTTCAGCAGATCCTGCAGGGCCGCCTGGTCATGCGCCTGGTGGGCGACGATGCCCAGCATGCGGCCATAGGTGCGCAGTTGCTCGTGCGCGCCGATGCGATAAGTGTCCAGCGTGATCAGGCCCACGCTGGCGGCGCCATGCCTGGCCGCGCACAGGGCGGCCAGCTTGGCAGCCGTCGTGGTCTTGCCCACGCCGGTGGCGCCGACCAGCGCATAGACCCCGCCTTGCTCGAACAGCGGCTCCTGGCCCGCATCGCAGCGCAGGTTGCGCTCCAGCACCTGCATCAGCCAGCGCACGGCATCGGCGGCCTGCAGGTCCTGGGGCAGATGCTCGATCAGCGCCCGCGACAGTGCGGGCGAGTAGCCGGCGCGGATCAGCTTGTGCGTGAGGCTGGACTGTATCGGGCTTTGCCGCGTCTGGCCCAGCCAGGTCAGGGTGTTGAAGCGCTCTTCGATGAGGTCGCGCACGGACTGCAGCTCGCCGATGAGGCCCTGCGGAAGCAGCGTGGGCACCTCTTCCTGCGCTGGTACCGAGCGCGCAGACCGTGGGCTGGCGCGCGTGGAGGAAGGCTCGGAGGAGCGCAGCGGGTTGTGGCGCAGAATCGCCGGCGCCGCCTGTGCCAGGCTTTGCGCAAGCGCCTGCGCAGCCGGCGCCTCCATGGCCTCGCCCAGACCGCGCGAGCGCTGGGCAAAGGTGGGCAGCGGGGGCTGTGCCACCGGCCGGGACAGCGTCTGTTCGGCCTGAAAGCCCTGGCTGCGGCGGCGCAGCATGCGCTCGCGCACATAGTCCTGGAACGACAGGGTGCTCATGGCCAGCTGGGCCACGTCGTCCTGCACCGATTGCTGGGTGCCGGCCGGCCGCGCCGCCGCCGGCTCGTCCAGATGGGGCAGCGCACTGCGCGCAGGCGCGCGCAGCGGCGCAACATCATCGGCCGCACGGCGCTGCAAGGCCTCTTGCAGGCTGCTGCCGGGCTCTGGCTCGCGCCGGGCCACGCTGTCCTCGGTCGTGGCCAGGACTTCCACGCCCTCGGACGTGGGCCGGTTGGACAGGATTAATGTGCTTGCGCCAAAAGCCATGCGCGCCTTGGACAGGGCCTCGCGCGAGGTGGGCGCATAAAAGCGTTGGATGTTCATGCGGATGCACCTTTAAGAATCGGGCCTATGCGGATGGTGTGCGTCTCGGGGATCTCGCTGTGCGCGAGCACTTGCAGGCGCGGCGCCACGCGGCGCAGCAGCCGCGCGATGGCGTTGCGTATCGAGTCGGGCACCAGCAGGCAGGCGGGAAAGCCCTGCTCTTCCTGCTGGTTGGCGATGTCGGCGGCCTTTTGCATCAGCACCTCGGCCACACCCGGATCCAGCGAGGGCGCGCCGGGCGTGGCCAGCGCCTGGACCAGCAGGCGCTCCAGGCCGGGCTCGATGGCAATCACATGCAGCTCGCGCGTGGGGCCGTAGATCTGCTGCACGATGGACGGCGACAGCGCAATGCGCACGCGCCGTGCCAGCTCCACGGGCTCCTGGGTACTCGCATAGCTCTCGGCCAGGGTCTCGATGATGGTGCGTATGTCGCGGATGTGCACCGAGTCCTCTAGCAGCAGCTGCAGCACTTTCTGGAAGGTGGTTATCGACACCATCTTGGGTATGACTTCCTCGATCAGCTTGGGCGCCAGCTTGGCCACATGCTCGACCAGTTGCTGGGTCTCGGTGCGCGACAGGAGCTTGGCCGCGTGCACTTGCATCAAGTGTGATAGGTGGGTGGCCATGACGGTTTCCGAATCAACCACCGTAAAGCCCGCCATTTGGGCGGCTTCCTTCTGGCGTTCGTCTATCCAGTGGGCCGGCAGGCCGAAGGCCGGGTCGGTGGTGGCCGTGCCGATCAGGGGCGTGCTGATGCCGCCGGGGTTGATCGCCAGGAACATGCCGGGGAAGGCCTCGCCCTCGCCGACCATCACGCCGCGCAGCGTGATGCGGTAGGCGCTGGGCTTGAGCTCCAGGTTGTCGCGCACATGCACGGCCGGCGGCAGAAAGCCCACCTCCTGCGCGAACTTGCGGCGCACGCCCTTGATGCGCGTGAGCAGGTCGCCCTGGCGGCTTTTGTCCACCAGGGAGATGAGCCGGTAGCCAAGCTCCAGGCCCAGCAGGTCCACGGGCTGCAGGTCGTCCCAGCTGGCCTCGCCATCGCTCGCGGCCGCGACCGGCGCTGCCGCCAGGGCCTGGCTGGCCAGGCGCTCGCGCTGCTGGCGCGCCAGCAGCCAGGACAGCCAGCCCAGCAGCGAGCCCATGAGCAGGAACACCAGGTGGGGCATGCCCGGAATCAGGCCCAGCAGCGCCAGCACGGCGGCCGTGATGCCCAGCACCTTGGGCGACATGAACAACTGCTGCGCGATCTGCCGGCCCATGTCCGTGTCCTTGCCCACGCGCGAGATCACCATCGCGGCGGCCACGGAGATCAGCAGGCCCGGAATCTGGGCCACCAGCGCATCGCCCACGGCCAGCAGGATGTAGCTGTCGGCCGCCTGCCCCGCCGACAGCCCGTGCTGCGCCATGCCGATCGCAAAGCCGCCGATGATGTTGATCAGCAAAATCATGATGCCGGCGATCGCATCGCCACGCACGAACTTGCTCGCACCGTCCATGGAGCCGAAGAAGTTCGCCTCCTCCTGGACTTCGGCGCGGCGGCGCTTGGCCTCGGTCTCGTCGATGAGGCCGGCGTTGAGGTCGGCATCCACGGCCATCTGCTTGCCGGGCATGGCATCCAGCGTGAAGCGCGCCGAGACTTCGGCAATGCGCTCCGCGCCCTTGGTGATGACCACGAAGTTGATGACCACGAGAATCGCGAACACGATCAGGCCCACGGCGAAATTGCCGCCGATCAGGAAGTGGCCGAAGGCCTCGATCACGGCGCCGGCCGCACCCGGGCCCGTATGGCCTTCGAGCAGCACCACGCGCGTGGAGGCCACGTTCAGCGACAGGCGCATCAGCGTGGTCAGCAGCAGCACCGTGGGAAAGGCCGCGAAGTCCAGCGGCCGCAGCATATAGGCGGCGACCATCATGACCATCAAGGCCACGGCGATGTTGAAGGTGAAGAAGGTATCCAGCAGCCAGGGCGGAATCGGCAGCACCATGAGCGCCAGGATGGCGACCACCAGCAGGGGCGCCATCAGGCCCTGGGCCAGCCGCGCGCGCTCGCCCGACCAGGAGGAAAGCAGGGCCGCGACTCTCATGGCCGCGGCTCTGCTTCAGGCGGCGGCTGGCGACCGTGCAGGGGATCGAGCTCCACGGGCACGGCGGCCTCGCCCAAGGCGCCGGGCATGGGGCCCTGGCCGCGCAGGGCGGCCTTGAGCCGGTAGACGTAGGCCAGCACCTGGGCCACGGCCGTGTACAGGGCCGTGGGAATCGGCTGGTCCAGGTCGGCGTGCGCATAGAGCGCGCGCGCCAGCATCGGCGATTCGAGCACGGGAATCTCATGGGCCCTGGCGACCTCGCGGATCTTGAAGGCCACGAGATCCGTGCCCTTGGCCACGACCTGGGGCGCGGCCATGCTTTGCTCGTCGTAGCGCAGGGCCACCGAGTAGTGGCTGGGGTTGACGAGCACGAAGTCGGCACGCGGCACGGCGTTGACACTCGCGCGGTCGGCGATCTCGCGCTGCTTCTGGCGCAGCCGGCCCTTGATCTGCGGGTTGCCGTCGGATTCCTTGTGCTCCTGCTTGACCTCTTCGTGGCTCATCTTGAGCCGGGACTTGAACAGATAGGCCTGCAGCGGCACATCGATCACCGCCACCAGCAGCACCACCAGCAGCAGCAGGCCCAGGCCGCTGACCAGCCATTGGCCGGCCAGGCCCAGGGCCATGGGCGAGGGCTGGGCCGAGATGGCGCTGATCTCGCCCATGCGCGCCACCAGGAACTTCCAGGCCACCAGGCCCAGCAAGGCGGCCATCAAGACCATCTTGACCACGGTCACCAGCTGCTGCTTGGAGAAAAGATTGCCCAGGCCCTTGAGCGGGCTCAGCCGGCTCCACTGCGGCTTGACGGGCTTGAAGCTGAAGATCCAGCCGCCCGCGAGCACGCCGGCCAGCAGCGAGGCGCCCGTGGTGACGAAGGCGAACAGCAGCGCGATCACCAGGCCCGTGGCGCTCATGAGCTGCAGGCGCTCCAGCATCTGGGCCGGCACCTTGAGCACGCCGGCATCAAAGACCAGCTGCCGCGCCAGCGCCTGGCGCAGGTGTGCGACCAGGCTTGGCGAGAACATCAGCAGCAGCAAGGCCCCCGTGCCCAGCACCGCCAGATGCGACAGATCGCGCGAGCGCGCGCCCTGGCCGTCGGCACGCGTTTTCTGCAGCTTGCGTTCGGTGGCGGGCAGGTTCTTGTCTTGACTGGATTCCATGGCGCAATGACGTGGATGAATCGTCATTGTCGAATCCGGACCCCGCGCAGAAAGCCCGATAAGCGCGCCTGCCAGGCCTCTTATGCGCTGGCTGGACGGGGTGCGCGCGCCCACGGCGGCGATAAAAGGCCGGTCAGGGCTTGAGTCATCAAAACAAGAGCAGCTACCGCTTGCCCCATCTTGATTTCAGCACCTTTTATGCCTGAAACCGTTTATTGACAGGCGCTACCAGCTCCTGAAAACAAGGCACTCAAAGCGCCTTGCGCAGCGTGGTCGGGGCGATCTTGAGCTGCTCGCGGTACTTGGCCACGGTGCGGCGCGCGCACTCTATGCCCTGCTCCTTGAGCATGTCGGCGAGCTGGTTGTCGGACAGCGGCTTCTTCGGGTTCTCGGCCGCGACGAACTGCCGGATCAGCGCACGCACCGCCGTGCTGGAGGCATTGCCGCCGGTCTCCGTGCCCAGGCCCGAGCCGAAGAAGTACTTGAGCTCGAAGGTGCCCTGGGGCGTGGCCATGTACTTGGCCGTGGTCACGCGGCTGATCGTGGATTCGTGCAGGCCCAGCTCGTCGGCGATGTCGCGCAGCACCAGGGGCCGCATGGCGAGCTCGCCGTGCACGAAGAAGTTTTTCTGGCGCTCGACGATGGCCTGCGAGACCCGCAGGATGGTGTCGAAGCGCTGCTGTATGTTCTTGATGAACCAGCGCGCCTCCTGCAGCCGCTGCTGCAGCGCCGCATGGCCCTGGCTGCCGCGGTGCCCGCGCAAGGCGCTCGCATACACATCGTGCACGCGCAGGCGCGGCATGACCTCGGGGTTGAGCTGAGCCTGGAACTCCATGCGCCCCGCCTGGCTGCGCACCGGGCGCACGATGACGTCGGGCACCACGATCTGGCGCTGCACGTCGGCAAAGCGCCGGCCCGGGCAGGGCTCCAGGCGCGCGATCAGCGCCAGCGCCAGGCGCAGCTTTTCCTCGCGCTCGCCGCAGAGGCTGACCAGCTTGCGCAGGTCGCGCCGCGCAATCAGCTCCATGGGCTGGTCGCACAGCAGCAGCGCCAGGCGCAGCAGTTGCTGCGCCTCTTCGTCCAGGCCGTCGCGCTCGCCCTGGGCCAGGCGCTCGCGCAGTTGCAGCCTCAGGCATTCGGCCATGTTGCGCGCGCCCACGCCCACGGGCTCCAGGCTTTGCAGCAGGCCCAGGGCCACGGTGAAGCGGTGAACCAGCTCCTCCAGCGCTTCGAAATCCTCGCCGGCCAGGCCCTGGGCCAGCTCGGGCAGACTGTCTTCGAGATAGCCGTCGTCGTTGAGGTTTTCGATGAGAAAGCGCAGCGCCGCGCGGTCGAGCTCGTCTAGCCTCAGGCTCAGGGCCTGTCTGTGCAGATGCTCGGTCAGGCTTTCACCGCTGCGCGCAAGATCGATGGCATCGACGCCGTCATCGCCGTCCTGGCCCTTGCCGCTGCCGCCCGCGCTCCAGTCCGAGGCGCCCAGACCTTCCCAGCTTTCCTCGCCGCCCGCTGCGCCCTGGTCCTCGCCCTCCCAGCTCAGCGACTCGGCCGCGCCCGTGACGGCGGGTTCGGCGGCCGCTTCCCATTCAGGAGCGGCTAGCGCTTGATCCGAGCCAGCTTCAGCCTTGGATATGGAGGAATTTGAGGAGAGCTCTGCGCTGCCAGCACCTGTTTCGATAGCACCCCCCGCAGCGGACTCGGCGCCCTCGGCCTCGTCGCCCTCGCGCTCCAGGAACGGGTTGTCGCCCAGCATCTGCTCGACCTCCTGGGCCAGCTCCAGCGTGGACAGTTGCAGCAGCTGTATCGACTGCTGCAGCTGGGGTGTGAGCGACAGGTGCTGGGAGACGCGCAGCGACAGGCCGGGCTTCATCGGCAGGGACCTCCTGTGCGTACGGCACCCCGGCCTGCGGACCGGCGCGCCCAGGGACGCAAAGTGATGGACATGAACGGCATTACATTCTGAAGTGCTCGCCCAGATAGACGCGACGCACCTCGGGGTTGGCAACGATTTCCTCGGGCGTGCCCTGGGCCAGCACATGGCCATCGCTGATGATGAAGGCGTGGTCGCAAATGCCCAGGGTCTCGCGCACGTTGTGATCGGTGATCAGCACGCCGATGCCGCGCGCCTTGAGAAAGCCGATGATGCGCTGGATCTCGATGACGGCAATCGGGTCGATCCCCGCGAAAGGCTCATCCAGCAAAATGAAGCGCGGCTGCGTGGCCAGGGCGCGCGCAATCTCCACGCGCCGGCGCTCGCCGCCCGACAGCGCCAGCGCAGGCGAGGCGCGCAAATGCTCCACGCGCAGCTCCTGCAGCAGGGCCGAGAGGCGTTTTTCGATCTCGTCGCGCGTCAGCGGCTTGCCGTGCTCGTCCTTTTGCAGCTCCAGCACGGCGCGCACATTGTCTTCCACGCTGAGCTTGCGAAAGATCGAGGCCTCTTGGGGCAGATACGACAGGCCCAGGCGCGAGCGCTGGTGGATCGGCATCTCGCCCACGCTCTGGCCGTCGATGAAGATCTCGCCGCCGTCGCTGCGCACCAGGCCCACGATCATGTAGAACGAGGTGGTCTTGCCCGCGCCGTTGGGCCCCAGCAGGCCCACGACCTCGCCCTTCTCCACCGACAGGGACACGTCCTTGACCACCTTGCGGCTGCCGTAGGACTTGGCCAGATGCTTGGCCTGCAGCCGGCTTTGCTCGCCGCCCTCGGTGCGTGTCATGGACGGCCCCCGCCCAGACTGTTCAGACCGCCGCTGGGCTTGAGCGGCGCTGCAGGCACCTCGGCCTTGGGCTTGGCGCCCGGCGTGCCATCCTTGGGCGCGAGCACGGCACGCACGCGGCCGTCCTGGCCCACGCTGGAGCTGGGCTGACCACCACTGGTCTTTTGCCCGTCCACGGTGAACACGTCGGTGATGTTGTTGTAGACGATGACCGAGCCCGTGATCTCGTCGCTGAGCTGGGCGCCCCGGTAACGCCGCAGCTCGCCACGGCGGATGAACTTCACGAGATCCGACTTGCCGTCGTACTCGATGACCTCGCCCTCGCCCTCGACGAACTCCTCGGGCTGACCCGGCTGGGTGTCGCGCTTTTGCCGGAAGAACGCACGCTTGCCCTGGGCCGCCGTGACCACGCCGTACTGGTAGCCCTCGGGGTCCTGGCGCACGTCGAGCTGGGCGCCGCGCAGCACGATGGTGCCCTTGGTCATGACCACATTGCCTGTGAACACACTGGTCTGGCGCAGCTCGTCATGGCGCAGCGCATCGGCCTCGATGTTCATGGGCTTGGAGCTGTCGGCTTTTTCGGCCAGGGCCTGACCGGCAAAGGCCGCCAGGGCGGCGGCCAGCAAATGGGAGAAAAGTCGTTGGTTCATGGAGGGCACGTTTCTTGCATCCATTGTAGGGCGAGTCCTTGCGGCCCGATCCGAGCCCCACGGGAACGAAAAGGCCCGCACGAGGCGGGCCGTTGACCTATCCGTCATCCAGATGCTGCGCACCCGAAGCCGGGACAGCCTGAAAGACCTCAAGCCTTTCGCGAAGCGGCGATCAGCTGGTCCACCACGCGCAGCACCTTGGTCATGCTGCCGGCCCGGGGGCCGTCGGTGTAGTAGCGGCCGGCCACGCCCATGGCGGGCACGCCTTCCACATCATAGGCCTGCTGCAACTGGCTGGCCTTGCGCACCTGGTTGGCCACGCTGAACGAGTTGTAAGCGTCCTTGAACTTTGCAACATCCACGCCCTGCTTGCCCATCCAGGCAAAGATCTCCTCATCCTTGTTGAGCCGGTTGCGCTCCACGTGGATCGCCTGGAACACGCGCACATGCATGGTGTCCAGCAGGTTCAGCGTTTCCAGCGCGAAGTAGATCTTCTGCTGGGGAATGAAGCTGGCATTGAAGGCCACGGGCACGCGCTGCACGACCACATCGGCGGGCGCGGTCTTTTTCCAGGCCGAGAACTCGGGCTCGAAGGAAAAGCAGTGCGGGCAGCTGTACCAGAAGAACTCCACGATCTCGACCTTGCCGGGGGCAGCGCTGGTCGGAGCCGGCTTGGCCAGCTTTACATAGTCCTTGCCTTCCTGCGCGCCACCCTGGGCCCAGGCAGCGGAGGGCAGCGCCAGGGCGCCAACGGCGGCCGCAGACGCAGCCAGGGAAAAGTCACGACGATCCATCACAACAAACTCCTCGTAGTTTTGCACTATCTGAAACACCAGCCGCTCAAAAGTTCAACCGGCGCCTGGCGCCCACTCCCGCAAGCAGGTCTTGCAGCCTCAAGGGCCGGCGCAGCTCAAGACCCTGGGCTGCGAGGATGCGGCCGCCCTCCAGGGGAAGCCGCGCAAGCCGCACCGGGGTCACCTTATTTCGCCGCACGCACCAGGGTGGACTCCACGCCCGCGCTGTCGAGCCGCTGCTTGAGCTGCTCGGCATCATCGCGCCGGCTGAACGGGCCTACGCGCACGCGAAAGATGGTGATCCCGTTTTGCTCACGCTCACTGACCCGGGCCTCCCAGCCCAGCATGGCCAGCTTGGCGCGCTGGGCGTCGGCGTCGCCCTGGCTGCGAAAGGCACCGGCCTGCACGAAGTAGTTGAATGCGGCTTCGGCCTTCTCGGCCTTGTCCGCAGCCGCCACGCGGGCCCGGGCCAGGTCGCCCAGGGGATCGGCGCTGGAGCCAGGTGTGGCACCGGGTGTGGTGCCAGGCTTGGGCGGCTCCACGCCAGCGGGCGCCGGCGGCAGCGTGACGCCGCCGGCCACGGCCGGAGGCTGGCTGGTGCCGGTGCCGGTTTCAGGCAGGTTGGGGGTTGCGGCCACGGGCGGCGGAGCAGGATTTCTTCCCTGCAGCGGCGCATTCGGGTCCCAGTTCTTGTTGCGTTGCTCCTCGGCCGCATCCTGGGCCGCAAGCCTGCCGCCCTTGGTCAGAAAGGGCACGGGCACCTTGGTCACATAAATGGCCACGGCCAGAGCCGCCGCCAATCCGATGATGGCACCAAAGATCAGGCCAAGCATCGTGCCGCCGCGTTGATGGGTCTTCATAGGTCGAATCATGTCCGGTTTACATACGGGCCGGGGCCGACACGCCCAGCACCGCCAGGCCATTGTGCAGCACCTGGGCCGTGGCCGAGATCAAGGCCAGACGCGCCAGCTTGACCGGCTCGTCATCCACCAGAATGCGCTCGGCGTCGTAATAGCTGTGGTAGAGCGAGGCCAGGTCGCGCAGGTAAAAGCTCACATCGTGCGGGGCGTTGCCGGCCGCAGCCGCGCTCAGCATGGCTGGGTACTTGGCCAGCTCCAGCATCAGGGCCTGAGCCTCCTTGCCCTGCAGGGCCGACAGGTCCACGCGTCCGAGGGAGCCTGCTTCGCCGCCCCAGGCCGCGAGCACCGAGCAGATGCGTGCATGCGCGTACTGCACGTAGTACACGGGGTTGTCGTTGTTCTGGGCCACGGCCAGGTCCACATCGAAGGTGTATTCGGTGTCGGGTTTGCGCGACAGCAGAAAGAAGCGCACCGCATCCTTGCTGGTCCATTCGATCAGATCACGCAGCGTCACATAGGAGCCCGCGCGCTTGCTGATCTTCACTTCCTCGCCGTTCTTCACCACGCGCACCATGGTGTGCAGCACATAGTCGGGGTAGCCCGCAGGAATGCCGACTTCGGCGGCCTGCAGGCCCGCGCGCACGCGCGCAATCGTGCCGTGGTGGTCCGTGCCCTGGATGTTCACGACCTTGGTGAAGCCGCGCTTGAACTTCTGTATGTGATAGGCCACATCGGGCACGAAGTAGGTGTAGCCACCGTCCTTCTTGCGCATCACGCGGTCCTTGTCGTCGCCGTAGTCAGTGGACCTGAGCCACAGCGCGCCGTCCTGCTCATAGGTCTTGCCGTTGGCAATCAGGCGCTGGACCGTGTCCTCGACATGGCCGTCGGTGTAGAGGCTGGATTCAAGGTAGTACTGATCGAAGCGCAGATCGAAGGCCAGCAGGTCCTTGTCCTGCTCGTTGCGCAGATAGGCCACGGCAAACTGGCGGATGTTGTCGTAGTCATCCACATCGCCATTGGCCGTGAATTCGCGGTCATCGGCCTTGACCGTGGCCCTGGCCAGGAAGGCGTCGGCAATGTCCTGGATGTAGTCGCCGTTGTAGAAGTTCTTGGCCAGCGGGTTGTCGCTGTCGGTAGGCCAGCAGTCGTCACCGGGCTTGAAGCCCTTGGCGCGCAGCTGGGTGCTCTTGGTCAGGGTGTCGATCTGCACGCCCGCGTCGTTGTAATAGAACTCGCGGTGCACGCTCCAGCCCTGGGTGGCGTAGAGGTTGCAGATGGCGTCGCCCAGGGCTGCCTGGCGGCCATGGCCCACGTGCAAGGGGCCCGTGGGATTGGCCGAGACGAACTCGACCAGGATTTTCTCCCCGCGTTCGGGCTGAAAGCCGAACTGCGCGCCCTGCTCCAGCACTTCGCGCACGATTTGCTGCTTGGCCTCGGGCTTGAGGCGGATGTTGAGAAAGCCCGGGCCCGCGATCTCGATCGCCTCCACCCAGCGCTGGTAGGCCGGCGCGGCCTCCAGCGCGGCCTTGAGTTGCTCGCCCAGCGCACGCGGGTTGAGCTTCAGGGGCTTGGCCAGTTGCATGGCCGCCGTGCAGGCGAAGTCGCCATGGGCCGCCACCTTGGGAGATTCAAAGGCCGCGCGCGCGCCGGCGCCGGGCGAGAGTGTTTCGAGCTCGGCAGCCAGAGCTGCGAGCAATTCCTGTTTGACGGAGAGCATCGCGGGATTTTACGTGCACGCCCCAGGCCCTGCGGAACAGGCCGGCGCACGGCCATGGAATCCTTGCCCGCCTAGAATAACAATAATTCTCATTCACTCACCCCCATGTCGTTCATGCGCAGCACGCCCTTCGACCCCCTGGAGCAGGCCCGGCAGCTTTATGTCGGCCACCATGCCTGGCTGCTGTCCCGGCTGCAGGCGCGGCTGCGCAACCGTGCCGAAGCCCAGGACCTGGCCTCGGAAACCTTTGTGCATGTGCTCGCCGCCCGCCAGCCCACCCGCGTGGAGGAGCCGCGCGCCTTTCTCACCACGATTGCCAAGCGCCTGCTGTTCACGCAGTGGCGCAGGCGCGAGCTGGAGCGTGCCTACCTGGAAGCCCTGGCCCAATGCCCGCAGGAGCTGGCGCCATCGCCCGAAGACCGAGCCCTGCTGCTGGAAACGCTGGAGTACATCGCCCGGGCGCTGGACGGCCTGCCGCTCAAGGCCCGCCAGACCTTTGTGATGAGCCAGATCGAAGGCCTGACCTATCCGCTCATTGCCGAGCGGCTGGGCATCTCGCACAGCACGGTGCGCCGCCACATGGCCGAGGGCTTTCGCCGCATTGCGGTGGCGCTGGCCCACCAGGATGCGGGCCTTGCCAGGCCCGGGCCATGAGCCGCAGCACACCCGAGGGGCTTGCCGACGCCGCGCTGGACTGGCTGGTGACGCTCAATTCCGGCAGCGTGACCGAGGCCGAGCGTGCGGGCTTCGAGGCCTGGCTGGCCCGGCCCGGCCACCGCGCGGCCTGGGAGAGCCTGGCCGGACCGCTGACCCAGGCCCTGGGGCCGGCCCGCGCCGCCGCCGGGCGCAGCCGCTCCGCCAGCGCCTTGGGCGAGGCCCTGGTCCGGGCCGAAACCCAGGTGCGCGCGCGCCGCCGCCTGCTGCGCGGCGCTCTCGCCCTGGGCGGCATCACCACCGGCGCGGCCTTGCTCACGGCCGAACGCCATGTGCCGCTGACCCAGCTCGCGGCCGACCTGCGCACCCCCACGGGCGAGAGGCGCAGCTTCACGCTGCCCGACGGCAGCCTGCTGACCCTGTCCGCACGCTCGGCGGCCGACATCGACTTCAGCGCCAGCCAGCGCTGCATCATCCTGCGCCAGGGCGCGCTGATCGCCGAAGCCGCGCCCGCCAGCGAGCACCAGGGTCGGCCCTTCATCGTGCGCACCACGCACGGTCAGGTGCGCGCGCTGGGCACGCGCTTTGTCGTCAGCAAGAACGAGTCCAGCAGCTATGTGGGCATGCTCGAACATCGCAGCGAGGTCACGGCGGCCAATGGCGAGCGCATGCGCCTCGACCAGGACCAGGCCATACGCTTCGGCCCCCGGGGCATGGAGGCCGACGACGCCCGGCCCCTGGCCGCCAGCGCCTGGCGGCGCGGTCTGCTGCAGGTCAACGACCGCCCGCTGGGCGAGGTCGTGGACGCGCTGCGCGCCTACCGCAAGGGCTGGATCCAGATCTCTCCACGCGCAGCCGCACTGCGCGTCTATGGCAGCTATTCGCTGGACGATACCGAGCGCGCGCTCGCGGCCCTGGCCGAGACCCTGCCCATCGAGGTGCGCAGCTACGGCTGGCTGGTACGCATTGAGTGACCCGGGCATGCGGCCTGTAAATTCACGCCATATCCGCCGCAAGCGCCCTTCTGACAAGCGCTTTCAGCTATCAATAAAATAGCAACTACCGTTTACCCCATGCGTCCGCCGAAAATAAATGAACACTTTTCAGCGCTCACGCGACAAGCCTCGGAACAGCTTTGTCCCATCTCGCATCCGAGGATTGCCATGCCCCCCCATACTCCCTCCGCCTTGATACGCGCCCTGGCAGCAGCCACAGCCCTGGCCTGCACCCTGCCCGCGCTGGCCCAGCAGACTGGAGCTACACGCAGCTACCAGTTGCCGGCCCAGCCGCTGGGCAATGCCCTGGCCCAGATCGCGGCCGACAGCGGCCAGCAGATCAGCATCGATGCCAACCTGGTGCGTGGTCGTACAGCCCCTGCCGTACAGGGCAGCTACACCGCCGAACAGGCGGCACGCGCCGCGCTCGCAGGCAGCGGGCTGGAGCTGGTGCAGACCGGCAGCGGCAACTGGGGCCTGCGCGCACTGCCTGCGCCGCCTGCCGCACGCACGGTCTCGGCCGATGGCCCGGTTCTGGGCGAAGTCCGGGTGACGGCCGCCGCCGCGCCCAGCGCCACCACCGAGCAGACCGGCAGCTACACAGCCCGCGCCGTGAGCGTGGGCAAGGGCGAGCAGGCGCTCAAGGACATTCCCCAGTCCATCAGCGTGGTCACGCGCCAGCTGATGGACGAACAAAACAGCAGCTCGGTCTATGACGCCCTGGCCAGCACCACGGGCATCACCCTGCTGCAAAGCCCGCAGGGCGGCAAATACATTTATTCGCGCGGCTTCAACATCACCACCTTGCAGTGCGACGGGGTGAATGTGCAGCGCCTCTATGGCCGCGCCAACAACTACGCGGGCGGCACCGCCATCTACGACCGCGCGGAAATCCTGCGCGGCTCCACCGGCCTGCTGCAGGGCGGCGGCGACCCCAGCGGCACCGTCAACCTGGCGCGCAAGCGCCCGCTCAAGGAGGGCGGCGTCAGCGTCACGGCCAAGGCCGGCTCCTGGGACCGCTATGGCGCGCAGGTGGATGGCAGCGGCGCACTGAATGCCGAGGGCACGCTGCGCGGCCGTGCCGTGCTGGATGTGGAAGACGGCCACTCCTTCATCGACTACGTGAACCAGCGCAACTCCACGCTGTACGGCACGCTGGAATACGATCTCTCGGCCCAGACCCAGCTCAACATCGGCGCCAGCTACGAGAGCTTCAAGGGCCGGCCCTTCATCTCGGGCCTGCCGCGCTACAGCGATGGCCGCGACATCGGCCTGCAGCGTTCCACCTTTCTGGGCGCTGCCTGGAACCACCAGGACAACGACAACACGAGCTTGTACGCCGACCTGTCGCACCAGTTCAACGAACGCTGGCGCGCCAAGGTCTCGGCGATTCATGTGAAGGAAGAGCTGGACATGAAGTACGCCTCTTCCCAGCGGGCCGTTGCAGCGGCCACGGGCCTGGGCGGCACCGTGGCCAATCTGACCCAGGCCGACCAGAAGGCCTCGGGCCTGGATGCCTATCTGAGCGGGGAGTTCGACGCCCTGGGCCGCCAGCATGAGCTGGTGCTGGGCGCCAGCTACAACCGGACCCGGGCCACCAGCGACTACAGCTCCATGACCCCGCCCAGCCCCATCGATGTCTTTGCCCCCAACCCCTTCACGCCCGAGCCCAGCAACGCACAGCTGCGCTATGCGAACACCGAAAGAACCATAGGCAAGACCCGCCAGCTGGGCGCCTATGGCGCGCTGCGCCTGCAGCTCAGCGAGCCGCTGAAGCTGGTGCTCGGGGGCCGCATGGCCTCCTACAAGACCGACTGGGACACGATCACCACCACGGCCGGCGCGGTCAGGGCCTCGGTCACGCACCAGGACAACACGCGCTTCATGCCGTTTGCGGGCGCCATCTATGCGCTCAGCCCCGGCTGGTCGGCCTATGTGAGCTATGCCGACATCTTCAACCCGCAGTGGTCGCTGAATGCGGCCGGCCAGAACCTCAAGCCCATCGTGGGCTCCACCTATGAGGTCGGCCTCAAGGGCGAGCTGTTCGGCGGCCGCGCCAACACCTCGCTGGCCCTGTACCGCGTGGACCAGAAGAACCGCGCCACCGAGGACATTGCCTCAGGGCCCGACTGCCGCGACGGTTACTACTGCTACAGCGACGCGGGCCGCGTGCGCAGCCAGGGCTTCGATGCCGAG
Organism: Comamonas composti DSM 21721; assembly: GCF_000429845.1. GTDB lineage: Bacteria > Pseudomonadota > Gammaproteobacteria > Burkholderiales > Burkholderiaceae_C > Comamonas > Comamonas composti. The sequence goes on along the minus strand of NZ_AUCQ01000016.1, from coordinate 13,968 downwards.
ATCAGCGGCGAGCTGAACCGGGGCTGGAACCTGTTTGCCGGCTACACCTTCAACCGCAACACCTACGCACGCGACATCAACAACCAGGGCCAGGACTTCAACACCTACACCCCCAAGCACATGCTGCGTGTCTGGAGCACCTACCAGCTGCCCGGCGCCTGGAGCGCCTTCACCCTCGGCGGCGGGGTGGATGCCCAGAGCGCGGCCTACCGCAAGGTGGGTACGGTGCGCATCACCACCGGCGGACGGGCCGTGTGGAACAGCTATGTGCGCTACCAGATCAACCGCCAGTGGCAGGCTTCGCTGAACTTCAACAACATGTTCGACAAGCACTACTACACCACGGCAGGCAATCTGGTGAACAGCAGCCACTACGGCGATCCGCGCAATGTGATGCTGACCCTGCGCGGCCAGTTCTGATCCGGTGCTTACCAGCCCCGTGACCAGAAGATCGCGACCACGGCGATCACGGGGATGATGTGGGCCTGCCACATGATGAAGCGGCGCACGCGCACCACCTCGGGCCCAGCCGGCAGTTCGCCGCCCGCGTCCAGGGTGCGGCGCCAGCGCCTGAAGGAGAAGGTCGGCACCAGCGACAGCAGGACGGCGATGACGAACAAGGTCATCTTCACATGGAACAGAGGCTGGCCCACATACCAGGACAGGCCTTTGACGCCCCAGACCAGGCGCGCCAGGCCCGACAGCAGCAGGGCCAGCGCCGCCAGGCCGTAGATCAGGTCCAGCCGCGCCAGGCGCCGCACCACGGCGGCGCTCATCCATTCGCTGCGGCACAGCGCGGCCTGGCTGGTCAGAAACACCACCAGGGTCAAGATGGCCAGCATGTGCAGGCTGGCCAGAACGGCTTCCAAGGTCATAACACTCCCGGCAACAAAGGTACTAAGAGCGTCTTCACGATCTCCTCGCGGCGCGCCTGCGCAGAGATCGTGAACACGTTCTAAGGCGTTACTGTCTCACAGACTCGGCGCGGATGCCGGTCCCAGGCGCCAGAAATCAGGCTGCTCGTAGTAGAACTTCAGACAGTCGATCCACAGGCGCACGCGCAGCGGCATGTGCTTGCGCTGGGGAAAGACCACGAAGATGCCGTTGGGCGGAGCCGCGAACTCCTGCAGTACCTCCACCAGGCGGCCGGCCGCGATCTCGGCCTCGACCTCCCAGGTGCTGCGCCAGGCAATGCCCCAGCCGCCCAGGCACCAGTCGTGCAGCACCTGGCCGTCGGAGCAGTCCAGCGGCCCGCCGGGCTTGATGTGCACCACGTCCATGGCGCCGGTTTCGGGATCGGGCAGGCGAAATGCCCAGCCCCGGGTCTGCGATGCATCGCTGGACAGGGTCAGACAGTCGTGCTGGGCCAGCTCGCCCGGATGCAGGGGCCGGCCCCGGCGCTCCAGATAGGCGGGCGTGGCCACGCACAGGCGCCGGTTGTCGGCAATGCGCATGCTGACCAGGGCCGAGTCCGCCAGGTCGCCCACGCGCACCGCGCAGTCAAAGCCTTCGCCCGCGAGATCGACCACGCGGTCGCTGAGGTTCAGCGAGACCGTGACCTCGGGATGCAGCTCGCGAAAGCGCGGCACCAGCGGCGCCACATGGCGGCGCCCGAAGCCCGCAGGCGCGGTGATGCGCAAATGCCCGGTGGCCTTGACGCCGCCCGCGCTCACACTGGCCTCGGCATCGGCCACATCGGCCAGCAGGCGCTGGCAGTCCTCCAGGAAGGCGCTGCCCTCATGGGTCAACGAGATGCGCCGCGTGGTGCGCACCAGCAGCTTCACGCCCAGGTGCTCCTCCAGCGCATCCAGCCTGCGCCCCATGATGGCCGGTGCCACGCCTTCGGCGCGGGCCGCCGCGGACAGGCTGCCGCGCGTGGCCACCGAAACAAAGGACTCGAATACCTTGAGCTTGTCCATGCACTCCTCTTGTCATCAGGCTGTGCAAACATCGTGCAAGCGCCTGGCTGGATGGTTTACCTTTGCTTTAAAGTCACAAGTTATGAACTTTTTTGAATATTTATAACCTTAAACAATTCCAATAAAGTAGGAGCTATTGTCAGGCCCATGGCCTGCAGATTTTGTCCATTCGTTTCATTTCAGGGGTTAGAAGATGAGCCGCACCCAAGTCCACAGCCTGCAGGTCGACAGCGCACTGCACCGCTTCATCAACGAACAGGTCCTGCCCGGCACGGGCGTTGCGCCCGAGCAGTTCTGGCAAGGTTTTGATGCCATCGTCAGCGATCTGGCGCCCAAGAACGCCGCCTTGCTGGCCGAGCGCGACCGCCTGCAGTCCGAGCTCGACACCTGGCACAAGGCCAACCCCGGCCCCATCAAGGACATGGCCGGCTACCAGCAGTTTCTGACCCACGTCGGCTATCTGGTCGAGCAGCCCAAGAATGCGCGCGCCACCACCGAGAACGTGGACGCCGAGCTCGCCATCCAGGCCGGCCCCCAGCTGGTGGTGCCGATTCTGAATGCGCGCTATGCGCTCAACGCGGCCAATGCCCGCTGGGGCTCGCTGTACGACGCGCTCTACGGCACGGACGTGATCAGCGAAGAGGGCGGAGCCGACAAGGGCAAGGGCTACAACCCCGTGCGCGGCGCCAAGGTGATCGCATTTGCACGCGATTTCCTCGACCAGTCCGCGCCCCTGGCTGCGGGCTCGCACAAGAATGCCACGGCCTACCGCGTGGAAGGCGGCCAGCTGGTCGTGGCCCTGGACAACGGCAGCAGCACCGGCCTCAGGAACCCGGCCCAATTCCGCGGCCATCAGGGCGATGCCGCTGCGCCGTCTTCGGTGCTGCTGGGCAACAACGGCCTGCACATCGACATCATCATCAACAAGTCCACGCCCATCGGCGGCTCGGACGCCGCCGGCGTGGCCGACGTGGTGGTGGAAGCCGCGCTGTCCACGATTCTCGACCTCGAGGACTCCGTGGCCGCCGTGGACGCCGAGGACAAGCTCCTAGGCTACGCCAACTGGCTGGGCATTCTCAAGGGCACGCTGACCGAGACCTTCAACAAGGGCGGCAAGAGCATGACGCGCGGCCTGAACGCCGACCGCGAGTACACGGGCGCCGACGGCAAGAGCCTGAAGCTGCACGGCCGCTCGCTGATGTTCGTGCGCAATGTGGGTCACCTCATGACCAACCCCGCCATCCTGTGGGGCGAGGGCAAGGAGATCCCCGAGGGCATCATGGACGCCATGGTCACCACGGCCATCGCCATCCACGACCTCAAGGGCCTGGGTGCCAACGGCATCCGCAACTCGCGCACGGGCAGCGTCTACATCGTCAAGCCCAAGATGCACGGCCCCGCCGAAGCCGCGTTTGCCGACGAGCTGTTCGGCCGCGTGGAAAAGGTGCTGGGCCTGGCCGAGAACACGGTCAAGCTGGGCATCATGGACGAGGAGCGCCGCACCAGCGTCAACCTCAAGGCCTGCATCAGCGCCGCCGCTTCGCGCGTGGCCTTCATCAACACCGGCTTCCTGGACCGCACGGGCGACGAGATGCACACCGCCATGTATGCGGGCCCCATGGTGCGCAAGGCCGATATGAAGGGCAGCGCCTGGCTGGCCGCCTACGAGCGCAGCAACGTGCTCGTGGGCCTGGGCCTGGGCCTGCGCGGCAAGGCCCAGATCGGCAAGGGCATGTGGGCCATGCCCGACCTCATGAAGGCCATGCTGGAGCAAAAGATCGGCCACCCCAGGGCCGGCGCCAACACCGCCTGGGTGCCCTCGCCCACGGCTGCCACGCTGCACGCCCTGCACTACCACCAGGTGAATGTGGCCGAGGTGCAAAAGGAGCTGGAAAAAACCAGCGCCGACACCGAGCGCGCCAACATTCTGGCCGATCTGCTGCAGGTTCCCGTGGTTCTGCAGGACAAGTGGAGCGCCGAGGAAAAGCAGCAGGAGCTGGACAACAACGTGCAGGGCATTCTCGGCTATGTGGTGCGCTGGGTGGACCAGGGCGTGGGCTGCTCCAAGGTGCCCGACATCCACAACGTCGGCCTGATGGAAGACCGCGCCACGCTGCGCATCTCCAGCCAGCACATCGCCAACTGGCTGCTGCACGGCGTGGTCAGCGAAGCCCAGGTGCGCGAGACCTTCGAGCGCATGGCCGCCGTGGTGGACAAGCAGAATGCGGGCGATGCGCTGTACCGCCCCATGGCCGGCCACTTCGACACCTCCATGGCCTACAAGGCGGCCTGCGACCTGGTCTTCAAGGGCAAGGAGCAGCCCAGCGGCTATACCGAGCCCCTGCTGCATGCCTGGCGCCTCAAGGTCAAGGCCGCAGCCTGATCCATGCAAAATTAGAAGCGCCTAGCGCTTGCCAGCAAAGGATTTCAAGGATAAAACCATCTGAAATCCTTTAACAGCAAGCGCTATCAGCTCACAAAAAAGCACTTTACCTCTAAGAACGTGTTTACGTTCTAACGGCAAAGTGCTTTTTTCATGGCCGGGTCGCAGCAAGCTGCCTACACTGCATGCACCATGCCAGCCCCGCCCGATCTTTTGCCGCAAGCCACCGGCTCCGATGCCAGCCGCTGCCCCCTGTGCGGGCAGGCCAACCAGTGCGCCATCATGGCCGGCCTGCCCGCGCAGGACTGCTGGTGCATGCACACGCCGGTCTCGCGTGCAGCCCTGCAGAGACTGGCGCCCGCACAGCGCGGCCAGCGCTGCATCTGTCCGGCCTGCGCCCGCCCGCTTGCGCCGCAGGCCGGCCCCGCGCCCCTATGATGGCGACCCAGCCAGAACTTACTGCAACCCACCGGAGCACAGCATGCCCACTTACCACATCGAAATGATGGAAGGCCGTACGGTCGAACAAAAGAAAAAGCTCGTCGAGGAAATCACGCGCGTCTCGGTCGAGATCCTCGGCGGCTCGCCGGAATCCGTGGACATTCTGATCACCGACGTCAAGCGCGAGAACTGGGCCACGGGCGGCAAGCTCTGGTCCGAGCGCAGTTGAGGCCACGCCCCAAGCCATGCCGCAGCAGCCCTGAGCAGGGCTTTTGCATTCAGGGCCTGGCCATGAACAGGCCCGGCAGCCAGGTCGAGAACTGGGGCACAAAGGTCACCAGCCCCAGCGCAAAGATCAGCGCGCCATAGAACGGCCAGATGGTGCGCATGACCGTGCCCACCGACACCCCGCCGATGGAGCAGCCGATGAACTGGGTCGTTCCCACGGGCGGCGTGTTCAGCCCCAGCGCGCAGTTGATGAGCAGCACGATGCCGAACTGCACCGAGCTCATGCCGTAGTGCTGGGCGATCGGCAGAAAAATGGGCGTGCACAGCAAGATCGTGGCCGCCATGTCCAAAAAAGTGCCCAGCAGGAACAGGATGATGTTGATCATCAGAAACACCACCCACGCCTGGGAGCTGATCTGGGCCAGCATCTGCCCCGTGAGCTCGGCCACGCCGTAGAGGCTGATCAGATAACCGAAGCTGCTGGAGATGCCTATCAGCAGCAGGATCACGCCCGTGGTGCGCACGGCCTTGCCCGCAGCCCTGAGGAACTTCTCACGGGTCAGCGAGCGGTACAGAAACACCGTCAGCCCCAGCGCATACAGCACGGCCACGGCCGCCGACTCCGTGGCCGTGAAGACCCCCGACAGAATCCCTCCCAGGATCAGCACCACGACGAACAGCCCCGGCAACGCCGCCGCAAACGAGCGCCCCACAATGCTCCAGCCCGGAAAAACACCGGCCGGATAGCCACGCCGGCGCGCCACCCAGTAAGCCGCCGCGAGATTGCTGAGCGTGAGAATCAGGGCGGGCAGCAGGGCCGCGAGGATCAGGGCCGCAATCGATACCTTGCCGCCGGCTGCAAGCGCATAAATGATGATGTTGTGGCTGGTGGGCATCAGCGCGCCCACCAGGGCCGCATGCGTGGTCACGTTGACTGCGTAGTCCGCGTCATAGCCTTCTTTTTTCATCATCGGAATCATCACCGCCCCCATGGCCGAGACATCGGCCACGGGCGAGCCGGAGACCCCGCCGAACAAGGTGCAGGCCACGACATTCGACATGCCCAGGCCACCGCGCACATGGCCTGCCAGGGCCCGCGCAAAATTGACGATGCGCTCTGCGATGCCGCCGTGCAGCATCAGCTCCCCCGCAAAGATGAAGAAGGGAATGGCCAGAAACGAGAACGCGCTCATGCCCGATGTCATCTGCTGAAAGCCCACCTCCATGGGCAGGCCCTCATACACCAGGGTCGCAATCGACGACAGTCCCACGGAGAAGGCCACGGGCACGCCCAGCAGCAGCAGGGCTGCGAAGCTCAGGCACAAAATGGTCAGGGCAGTGGTCATGTGCAAAAGCCTAAGAACGTGGTGACAGTCCCTGCGGCGCCACATCTGGAGCCGGGTCGCACAAGACCACGGGCGCCGCGCCAAGTGGCTCGCGGCCACACTCCTGGGCAAGCCTGGCTTGGCGGCCACCGATCAGCGCAATCAAGTGCTCGATGGAGAAAAGGACGATGAGCCCGCCGGCCAGCGTGGCCGGCACGTATTTCCAGCCTTCGGAGATGCCCAGCGTGGGCAAGCCGTAATCCCAGACGGACGCACTCAGCGAGGCGCAGCCATAGGCCATGAGCGCGCCAAACAACAGGGTCAGGCCGTGGATCAGGATCTTCAGCAGCCGGCTCAGGCGCGGCGGCAGTTGCTGCAGCAGGAACTCCAGCCCTATGTGACTGGACTCACGCACGCCAACGGCAACGCCGAGCATGGTGACGTAAAGCACCAGCAAAAGAGCCAGGCTTTCGGCCCAGGTCGGCGTGTTGTTGAGCACATAGCGCCCGAACACCTGCCAGCTGACTGCGCAGATCACGGCAATCAGGCCGGCGATGCCCAGAGCCATGCAGGAACGCGCCAAGGCGTTGCATATTTTGGTGTACATCATGTATGCAGAATCGGTTGCCCTCTTGGGCCGCGAGGACCTGCGGCCATCAATCCAGGATTCCCGTACGCCTGGACCCGCCAACACAAGCCTTGGTGCGTCGTTGCTTCGCCTTGTCGTACCTTTCGGAACGCAAGCAGCTGGCGCGGGCTAATGCGTTTCCTGCACCCGCCTGACCAGGCTCTTGAGCTCGGCATTCGTGATGAACTTGTCGTAGACGGGCTTCATCGCATCCTGGAAGGGTTTCTTGTCGATTTCTATGATCTCGGCACCACCGGCCTTGACCATGGCCAGGGACTTGGCCTCGCGCTCGGCCCACACTTTGCGCATGTAGGGCACGGACTCTTTGGCCGCCTGACGAACCCAGCCCCGCTCTTCGGTGGAGAGCCTGTCCCAGTCGCGCTTGGAGAACAGCAGCATTTCCGGAGCCATGGAATGCTCGGTCTTGGTGAAGTATTTGGCCACCTCGAAGGCCCGGGCACTTTCATAGGTGGGGTAGTTGTTCTCTGCGGCGTCGATCAGCCCGGTCTTCAAGCCCGTATACACCTCGCCCATGGGCATGGGCGTGGCATTCGCGCCCATGGCTTCGAGCATGCTCACCCAAAGGTCGGACTGCTGCACACGCACCTTCATGCCCTTCATGTCAGCCAAGCTGCGCACCGCCTTCTTGCCCGAGAAAATGGAGCGCGCGCCGCTGTCGTAGAACGCCAGCCCCACGAGCCCCTGTTTTTCACAGCCTTTGAGAATCTCCTCGCCCACCGGTCCATCGAGCACCTTGTGCAAGTGCTCCACGGAGCGGAACAGAAAGGGCATGGTGGGCACGATGGTTTCGCGACAGATGTTGTTCATGGCCCCCACATTCACCCGCACCAGGGAGATGGCGCCGATCTTGGCCTGCTCTATGGTTTCCTTCTCGCCGCCCAGCGCCCCATTGGCAAACACCTTGATCGTGTACTTTCCGCCCGACAGCTGCTTGAGCCGCTCGCTCATGAAGCGCACGGCCATGACCGTGGGGTAGTCGTCGGGGTGGATGTCCGCCGAGCGCAGCTCGGCCGCGGATGCCAGCCAGGGCGTGAGCAATACCAGGCCAGCCGCAAGGGCGGCCCATGCTTTCTTGCAATGCATTTGATGACCTCTTTTTGAGTGTGTGGACTTGAGCCAGCAGGCCTGGTCCCAGGACGGGTGGCACTTCTGGCGACTTTCCCTGATCTCCTGAGCTGGAGGCTCGCTGAATCACCAGTCTTCCGGGATCACAGCCACGCAAGGTACCCGCCGCGGCCATGGCGAGGACGGGCAACGCTGCATGGCCCTGGTATCCGGGGACGGTGTTCAGCGAACTTCCACGACAGGACACTAGACTTTCTCCTCAGCGATCTCCGGACGGAACTCAGGCTCGGCCATGCCGCTGACGCCAGGCCGCAATGCAAACACGCCGCCAGCCAGCGGCTGCTCCGACAGGTCCATGTCGTCAGTACGAATCGAGGTGACATACAACACATCGAGATCGGGACCGCCAAAAGCGCACATGGCAGGCTTTTTCACCGGCACCGACAGCGAGCAGTCGAGCCGCCCCTGGGGCGTGAAGCGATGCACCAACCCCGCATCGTTGCCGCAGATCCAGTAGCAACCGCTGCTGTCCATGGCCGCCCCGTCGGGACGACCCGGCAAAGGCTTCATGTCCACGAACAGACGGCGCCTGGACGGCACACCGCTGTCCGTGTCGTAGTCGAAGGCCCAGATGGCCTGCACCTGAGGGTGCGAATCCGAGAGGTACATGACACGTCCGTCAGGGCTGAAGGCCATGCCATTGGGCACGATGAGCGGCCCCAGCTCCAGGTCGGTGCACCGGCCATCGGCATGCTCTTGCGCTCCGAAGCGGTAGACCTTGCCCACGGCCTGGGCCGCAGCCATGTGCTTGAGCGTGGTTCCTGCAAGAAAGCGGCCCTGCCGGTCGCAACGCCCGTCATTGAAGCGCATGTCCGGCATCGCGTGCTGCACCGGGGCCAGGCGGCAGGCCTGCAAGACAGCATCACTCTCCAGGGCATGCGACAAGCGGTACAGCCCGTCCTCCAGCCCGGCCACCCAGCAGCCGGGTCTATCCCCCCAGGCGGCCATGCAGGCCAGCATCTGCGGCGCCTGCCAGCGGGTCTGCCGCCGCCGGCCGGCCTGCCAGCGATGCAGGACGCCGCGCGGAATATCGGTCCAGTACAAGGACTGCTCTGCGCCGCGCCAGACAGGGCTCTCACCGGTTGCGCAACGCGCATCCAGCACCAGTTCCGCCGCAATCACCGTGAGGCCTCGAAAGGCCCTTGCGCCGTATAGAAGCCCCCTTGGTAGACCAGCATCGGGTCGCCAGCTTCCAGTGCGGGCTGTGCTTCGACCACGGAGCGCCAGGGCTCCGAGCTGTCCTTGGGCACATAGCCCAGACGGGCGGCCTCATGGTTGTCCCACCACACATCGCGGTTCGCCGAGGCGCCATAGACCACGGTATGGCCCACGCCTGGCGTGAACAGGGCCCGGACAATCAGCTGCAGCAGATCGTCATAGCTGAGCCAGGTGCTCAGCATGCGCCGGTTTGCAGGCTCGGCACAGGACGTGCCTATGCGAATGCTCACGGTCTCTATGCCATAGCGATCGAAGTAGAACATGGCCAGATCCTCACCAAAGGACTTGGACAGGCCGTAATAGCCATCGGGCCTGCGCTGCACCCCGGCATCCAGCTTCTCGGTCTGCTTGTAAAAACCGGTCACGTGGTTGGAGCTCGCAAACACCACGCGCCTCACGCCATGACAACGCGCCGCCTCGTAGACGTGATAGATGCCCTTGACATTCGCCTCAAGCACCTCCTCGAAGGGCTTTTCCACCGACACCCCGCCCATGTGCACGATGGCATCACATCCTTGAACCAGGGCATGGACAGCAGCCTTGTCCGCAAGATCACAGATCACCACTTCCTGCGCCGCGCTGGACGCAGGCTCCATGCACGCAATGTCCGAAACCCTCAGCACATCGGCAAAAGGCTGCAAGCGGTCTCGCAGCACGGCGCCCAGATGGCCGGCAGCGCCGGTCAGCAACAGACGATGGATTTTTGAATGCGTTTGCATAGGAAATAAAGCATGGTTAGTCATACGTCGTCATACAACATTTCCAGATTATCATCCGCACATGAGCAGCCCCCCCCCGGAATTACCCCAGCCGCCCCCATCTTTTTCACAGCCCCAAGGGGAATCCTTGCGCCACAAAACCACACGGGGCAATCGCAGTCTCGGCAATCTGCTCTACGAGGAATTCGAGAACAAGATCCGTCAAGGCCTGCTCCAGGAGGGCGAGAAGCTGCCCACGGAATCCGAGCTGGTGCACACCTACGAGGTCAGCCGTACCGTGGTGCGGGAAGCCATCTCCAAGCTGCAGGCATCCGGCCTGGTCGAGACCCGACACGGCATAGGCACGTTCGTGCTGTCAGTGCGCCAGGGCCTGGGCCCGGTGCTGAGCGCCCATGAGCTCAGCGAGTCCGTGGATGTACTGGCTGTGCTGGAGTTGCGCATCAGCCTGGAGACCGAGGCGGCCGGCCTGGCCGCGCAACGGCGCCAGGCATCGCACCTGCACGCCATGGGCGAGGCACTGCAGGCCTTCGAGCTCAACACAGGCACCGGTGGCGACACCGTGTCACATGACCTGGCCTTTCACCTGAGCATCGCCCAGGCCACGGGCAATCGCTATTTTCAGGAAATCTTGCAGCACTTCGGCTCGCTTCTGATTCCCCGCAACCGCATTACGTCCATCCATGCGCCAGCGCGCGATCCAGACTATCTGCACCGTGTCAACCGCGAGCATGAGGAGATCTATGCAGCCATCGAGCGCCAGGATGCAGACTCCGCCCGCGCAGCCATGCGTATTCACCTGACCAACTCCCGCGAGCGCCTGCGCCTGGCCCAGCGCCTGAGCCAAGCCCGAGCCGGCGAGCCTCGCCCCAACGACAGCTGAAAGCGCCCAGCATCCTCCTCATGGCCTGCGGCGCACAAGCCGGCTGCAGGACCGTCGAATAGCTACACCTTGCAGCGTTTGAGCCAACTAAAAACACTTGATAACCTCATTTTAGTCATATGATGACATATGACCAAAAGCCCGATATAGCCAAATCCAGGCTTGTCGCATGCAGTTGCTTGGCATGCCTGGCATGCATCTTTTCCCATTCCTGTCGTTTGCTGAAAGGTCTTCATGAGCCCTCAAGAAGTCAAGAACGTCATGAGCTCCGGTCTGCTGTCCTTTCCTTTGACCGACTTCGACAGCAACGGCGACTTCAACGCCATGGGCTATACCCGACGCTTGGAATGGCTGGCCCCATTCGGTGCCAGCGCCCTGTTTGCAGCAGCCGGTACGGGCGAATACTTCTCGCTGAGCGGTGACGAGTATCCCCGGATCATTCGAACTGCAGTGACCGCCTGCAAAGACAAGGTGCCCATCATTGCAGGAGCCGGCGGCTCGACCCGCTTTGCAATCGAATGCGCCCAGGCTGCGGAAAAGGCGGGTGCCCACGGCATTTTGCTCATGCCCCACTACCTCACAGAAGCCAGCCAGGAAGGCCTGGCCGCACATGTAGAGGCCGTCTGCAAGAGTGTGAAGTTCGGCGTCATCATCTACAACCGCAGCATCAGCCGTTTCACTCCCGAAACCGTCGCCCGGCTGGCCGAACGCAACCCCAATCTTGTGGGCTTCAAGGACGGGGTAGGTGACATCGAAGCCATGTCAGCCATGTATCTGACTCTGGGTGATCGCCTGACCTATCTTGGAGGCCTGCCCACGGCCGAGATTTATGCCGCCGCCTACAAGGCTCTGGGCACGCCTGTTTACTCCTCGGCCGTCTTCAACTTCATTCCCAGAACAGCCATGCAGTTCTACGAGGCTGTACACAACAACGACCAGGCAACCCAGCACCGCTTGCTCAAGAGCTTCTTCCTGCCTTACTTGAAGATCCGCAACAAAAGCCAAGGCTATGCGGTCAGCATCGTCAAGGCCGGGGCCAGGATCGTAGGCCACGATGCAGGCCCGGTACGAGCACCTCTGACGGATTTGCGTCCCGCAGAAACCGAGGAGCTGGCAGCCCTGATCGCTGGGCTTGGTCCTCAATAAAACGATGCAGCAAAGCCAAAGCCATCATGCTCTTCGCGCCACGCATTACGGAGATTGAAGTCATCCCCGTTGCGGGCCGTGACGGCATGCTCATGAACCTCGGCGGCGCGCACGCGCCCTTTTTTACTCGCAATATCGTGCTCTCCCTGCAGTCCGTGGATATTCCCCTGGCCGACCCTCACTTCTGGACCATGTCCGGCTCAGTACGCGTGGGCCAGCTCTGCCATGACTGGGGATTGACCTGGGGCTTGCATTCGAATAATCACTTCGACATCTCTCTGGCCATGTTCACCCATGTGGCGGCAGCCGTTCCCGGCAAGGTCACGGCCATAGACACGCACAGGATCTGGCAAGACGGCCAGCAACTCACGCACAACCCTCTGCAAATCTGCAACGGCTTTGTTGAAGCTCCCAAGGCTCCTGGCCTGGGTATCAGCGTGGACAGAAAGGCACTGTCCCGAAGGGTTGGAGCGAAATCGGGAGCAGGCTTTAGGCGCTCGCAACGATGCCATGGTCATGCAGCATCTGATCCCCGGCTGGACCTTTGACAGCAAACGGCCTTGCATGCTGCGTTAGGCGCGGCTGCAGGCCGTGGATTGATCTACACTGGTTTTTCGAGGTCCTTGCGCCCTCTTTTCCAGACCAATCCAGAGAAAAGATTTGCTCCATGTGTCAATTGCTGGGGATGAACTGCAATACCCCTACCGATGTGCGCTTCAGTTTTTCCGGCTTTGCTCAAAGAGCAGGTAATACTGGCGACCATACCGATGGCTGGGGTATTGCATTTTTTGAGGACAAGGGCTTGCGCCACTTTGTCGATCGTGAGCGCGCCATGGATTCACCCATTGCCACGCTCATACGCGAATACCCCATTAAGAGCTGCAACGTCATCGCCCATATACGCAAAGCCACCCAAGGCTCGGTCAGCCTGCAAAACTGCCATCCTTTCGTGCGTGAGCTCTGGGGTCGCAACTGGGTATTTGCGCATAACGGAGACCTCAAAGGCTTTGCTCCGAAGCTGCACAGCCACTTTCGTCCCATAGGCAGTACCGACAGCGAGCAGGCCTTTTGCTGGATCATGCAAGAACTCTGGAAGTCCCACGCCGGCCTTCCCAGCGTACAAGAACTCACTCACACGCTGCGTGAACTTGCCGCACGCATAGCGCCCCACGGCACCTTCAATTTCCTGCTCTCGAATGGTGAAGCCCTATGGGCTCATGCGACCACGCATTTGTGTTATTTAGAGCGCCGCCATCCATTCACCCAGGCCCATTTATCCGACGAAGATCTGAGCGTGGACTTTTCCCAGGAAACCTCTCCTCAGGACAGGGTCGCCATGGTGGTAACAGCACCCTTGACCAAGAATGAGATGTGGACTCCGATTCCGTCAGGAGAGCTCAAGGTCTTTGTTCAAGGCGAATGCCTGCCGCTATAAAACGGCTCAGCCACGAGACTTCGGAATATCTATCAAGCCTGCAAGCGCAGGCTTTTCATAAAAGGTCAAGGATAAAAGGAGAGCGCCAAGCGCTCTCCTTTTATAGCTTTGAGCCAGATTCATGTGTCAAACCAGTTGCTAGCTTGCGCTCCCTGCTCTTCTTTTATTTTTACTCAGCCAGGAGCCAACAAAAAAGCCCCGTAGCGAGAGCTACGGGGCTTTTGGCTATAACAGCCTGACGATGACCTACTTTCACACGGGAACCCGCACTATCATCGGCGCAAAGTCGTTTCACTGTCCTGTTCGGGATGGGAAGGAGTGGTACCAACTTGCTATGGTCATCAGGCATAACTTGCTGTCATGCTGCCTGCCTTTGTCTGGCTCGCAGCACAACGAATTCATAGAGTCTCGATCAGCGATTATTTTGACTGCGCCTTCTTGGCATAACTGTCCTTGATGAATTTTCATCAAAGTTATAGGGTCAAGCCGCACGAGCAATT
>NZ_AUCQ01000015.1 GCF_000429845.1 Comamonas composti DSM 21721 | reverse complement strand
GCATGTGCTGCAGGCCTTCACAGACAAACTCAACAGCATTGCCCGCCCCATGCGCCAGACCTTGACCTATGACCGGGGCAAGGAGATGGCCGAGCATGTCCAGCTCACCAAGAACACAGGCATGAAGGTGTACTTCTGCGACCCTCACAGTCCCTGGCAGCGGGGCAGCAACGAGAACACCAATGGACTGCTACGCCAGTACTTCCCCAAAGGCACCGACCTCAGTGGCTACACGCAGGAGCAGCTTGATGCGGTCGCAGACCAGCTCAATGGGCGGCCCAGGATGACGCTGGGTTGGCGCAAGCCCATAGACGTTTATGCACAGCACCTGGCCTAGTTGGCTTTGCAGCCTGAATCCGTGCATTGATCTTTTGTTGCACTTGGACTTGAATCCGCCCTTATCCATCAAGCGCTAACAGCTATCTTTTTTGAAATCTATAAGTACTACGCCCAGATGCTCCGGGGCCAGTCAGAGTCACTCCGCCGCAAGGGCCGTGTCTGCCAGGGGATGCGTTGCAGCTCAGGGGGCTTATTTCCTCGGGATGCGTCCCATGAGGAAAAACTCCGGATTGGGCTGCATGCCTGCAAAGCTTGCCATGCGATTGGAGAGGCCGAAAAACGCCGTGATGGCTGCGATGTCCCAGATGTCCTCGTCATCGAAGCCATGGCCGTGAAGGTGCTCGAAATCGGCGTCCTCTATTTCGTGGCTGCGTTCGCGCACCTTCATCGCAAAGTCCAGCATGGCGCGCTGGCGCGGGGTGATCGGCGCCTTGCGGTAGTTCACGGCCAACTGGTCGGCGATCAGCGCATCTTTTTCGTGAATGCGCAAGATGGCCCCATGCGCCACCACGCAGTAGAGACACTGGCTGGCCGCGCTGGTGGCGGTCACGATCATTTCGCGCTCGCCCTTGGTGAGGCTGCTTTGCTCCCTGAGCATCAAGGCGTCGTGATAGGCAAAGAACGCCCGCCACTCGGCGGGGCGCCGTGCAAAGGCCAGGAATACCGTGGGGATGAAGCCGGTCTTCTCCTGAATCTGCAAAATGCGCTCGCGAATGTCTTCGGGCAGCTGGTTGAAATCTGGGTGGGGGTAGCGCGTACTCATGCTGTTTCCTGTTGGAGCTTGCAAGTTTGCATCGGGGCTGATGAGTCTGCTCTGCCTTTGAGGTGGTAAATCGGGCCAGCCCGGGGATGAGGCATGGTGTAGTGCTTCGCTAGGTTGATGTCCGGGTGTTTCTCAAGCCATTACCATGGCGGTTTGCTGCGGCTGCTCGGGGCCGGGGCTGGAGGTTTTCATGGACTTAGTGGCCGATGGGGTATCGGAAAATGGCAGCAAGCCAGGTACAGATCAATGGTGGGTGGTCTGTCTTTGTGCGCGCTGGTGTGGTGTGTGTAATCAGTACCAGGCCACATTTGCCGAGCTGGCGCAGAAATTCCCGCAGGTGCGCTTTGTGTGGCTGGATGTGGAAGACCATGAGGATGTTGCCGGCGATCTGGACATAGAAACATTTCCATCCGTTCTGATCTCCGAGGGAGCGAGTCCGCGCTTTTTTGGCCCGGTATTGCCTCAGGCACAGATTCTGGCGCGCATGCTTGATTCCCTGTACCGGGACGCAGGCGGCAAGGCGCTGCAGGCGGCCGAGGTCCGGGAGCTTCTGGGGCGCATACAGGCGGCCAAGAGTCTTGGGGCCGTCTTGCTCTAGAAGCATATTTATGAGGGTCTCGTTTGGCCGGTAGGCGGTTTACGGCTACAATAACGCACTCACGACCAGACGGGCGGGTACACACCGCCCGTTTTTTTTGGGCAATCGCCCGGGCCTGGCGCTGATAAGCCATGAAAATCATGGGCTTAGCATTTTTTATCCGGGCTGGGGCTTGACAGGACTGAACTGATTACACGTGGCATTACAGCAAATCGTTGAACAAACTGTGACAGGTCTGGGCTATGACCTGGTTGAAATAGAACGCTCTGCAGGCGGACTCTTGCGCGTCACAATTGATTTGCCATGGCAGCCTCCGCAAGAGGGCCAGCCCATGTTGCCTGAACAGTTCGTGACCGTGGAAGACTGTGAGAAGGTCACGCGTCAACTGCAGTTTGCGCTTGAGGTGGATGGCGTCGACTACACACGTCTTGAAGTCTCCTCGCCAGGCATAGACCGATTGCTGCGCCATGAGCTCGATTTCACGCGTTTCGCCGGCGAGGTCGTTGATCTCACGCTCAAGGAACCCATAGGGGCTGCAGGCGAAGGCCAGGTCAATGCCAATCGCAAGAAATTCCGCGGCACGCTGGAGCGGGCCGAGGGCGGGGGCTGGCAAATCGTCTGGAGTGATGAGCCACCAGTCAAGCCTGGGCAGAGAGTCAGCAAGAAACGGGTTCCCGCTCCTTTGCAGGCCTTGGGCTTCGAGCTGGATGAGCTGCGCGAGGCGCGCTTGGCGCCCATCGTGAACTTCAAGGGGCGCAGCGGTAACCCGGCCTGACCAGGCTCGGTCGCAAGAATCGTTGGGGTGCAAGAGGCATGGGCAGATCTCTTGCACGTGATTGAAATAGGAGAGTCCTCGCATGAATCGCGAACTGTTGATGTTGGTAGAGGCCATTTCGCGC
This sequence comes from Comamonas composti DSM 21721, assembly GCF_000429845.1. Lineage (GTDB taxonomy): Bacteria > Pseudomonadota > Gammaproteobacteria > Burkholderiales > Burkholderiaceae_C > Comamonas > Comamonas composti. The sequence continues at coordinate 121,227 of NZ_AUCQ01000015.1, read as the reverse complement.
GAAAAGAACGTGGAGCGCGATGTGGTGTTTGGTGCGGTGGAATCGGCGCTGGCCCAGGCCACCAAGAAGCTGTACCAAGGTGAAGTAGACATCCGCGTGGCCATTGATCGCGATAGCGGTGACTACGACAGCTTCCGTCGCTGGCTGGTGGTGCCTGACGATGCGGGCCTGCAAAATCCCGAGGCCGAAGAGATGCTCATGGATGCCCAGGACCGCGTGGCAGGTATTTCTGTGGGCGAGTACATTGAAGAGGAAGTCGAGTCTTTGCCCATAGGCCGCATAGGAGCCATGGCAGCCAAGCAGGTCATCTTGCAAAAGATCCGCGATGCCGAGCGCGAGATGCTGCTCAACGAATTCCTGTCGCGTGGCGACAAGATTTTCACGGGTACGGTCAAGCGCATGGATAAGGGCGACATCATTGTTGAGGCTGGGCGTGTTGAAGGTCGCCTGCGTCGCAGTGAAATGATCCCCAAGGAAAACCTGCGCAGTGGCGACCGCGTACGAGCCATGATCATGGAAGTGGACGCGACCTTGCGTGGGGCGCCCATCATCCTCTCGCGCTCGGCGCCCGAGTTCATGGTCGAGCTGTTTCGCAACGAGGTGCCCGAGATCGAGCAAGGCTTGCTGGAGATCAAGAGCTGTGCACGCGATGCGGGCAGCCGCGCCAAGATTGCCGTGCTCTCGCACGATAAGCGCGTGGATCCCATCGGTACCTGTGTGGGTGTGCGTGGCACGCGTGTGAATGCCGTGACCAACGAGCTCGCGGGCGAACGTGTGGACATCGTGCTGTGGTCCGAGGATCCTGCGCAGTTCGTCATCGGCGCGCTGGCACCGGCCAACGTCTCTTCCATTATGGTGGACGAAGAGAAGCATGCCATGGACGTGGTCGTGGACGAAGAAAATCTTGCCATCGCCATTGGCCGTGGCGGTCAGAACGTGCGCCTGGCCTCAGAGCTCACAGGCTGGAAGATCAACATCATGGATGCTGCCGAGTCTGCACAAAAGCAGGCCGACGAATCGGCTGTCTCGCGCACGCTGTTCATGGAAAAACTCGATGTGGATGATGAAATCGCCAACATCCTCATCGAGGAGGGCTTCGAAACCCTCGAGGAAGTGGCTTATGTGCCGCTGCAGGAAATGCTGGAGATCGAAGCCTTTGACGAAGAGACCGTCAATGAGTTGCGCAGCCGTGCGAAAAATGCACTGCTCACGCAGGAAATTGCTCGCGAGGAAAATGTGAGCAAGGTGTCGCAGGATCTGCTGACGCTCGAAGGAATTACACCGGAAATCGTGGACAAGCTGGCCCAGGCCGGAGTGCACTCCCGTGATGATTTGGCCGACCTGGCCATCGACGAGCTGACCGAGCTGACCGGACAGACGGAAGACGAAGCCAAGGCTTTGATCATGAAAGCGCGTGAACACTGGTTCACCGATGGGCAAGAGTAAGGTCAGGGAGGTTTAGAGTATTTATGTCCAGTAATACGGTTGCCGAGTTTGCAATAGAGCTCAACAAAACCCCTGATACCTTGCTGCAACAGCTCAAGGCTGCGGGTGTGGGCAAAAACAGCGCCTCGGATGCACTGTCCGAGTCCGATAAGCAGCAATTGCTTAATCATTTGCAGGCCAGCCATGGTGGCGGGGCCAAGAAAATCACGTTGACCAAGCGTTCTACAAGCGAAATCAAGCAGGCCGATGCGTCGGGCCGTGCCCGTACCATTCAAGTGGAAGTGCGCAAGAAGCGTACCTTCATCAAGCGCGAGGAAAGCGCCGATGCCGGTAGCTCCGAAGCCGCAATCAAGGCGGCTCAGGAGCGGGCCGCTTCCGAGCGCGAAGCCCAGGGGCTGGTTCGCCGCGAGGAGGAAGCTCTGCGCCAGGCCGAACAGATAGGCCGTGAGGAGCAGGAGCTGGCCCAGCAGCGTCAGGAGCGCGAAGAGCGTGAGCGTCGCGAACGCGAGGCCGAGGAGCGTGCGGTTGCCTACGCAGCCGCAGAGCGTGCCAAGAAGGCCGAGGCGAATCGCGCCAAGGAAGAGGCATCGCGTGAGCAGGCAGCCGAGCAGGCTGCACGTGCTGCTGCCCAAGCCGAGGCGCGTGCCAAGGCCGAAGAGGAGTCCAAGGCCCGTGCGGCCGAGGAGGCCGAGCGTGCCAAGGATCTGGAAGATCGTCGCCGAAGAGCCCTCGCCGAGGCTGAAGCTATTCGGGCCATGATGGCTGCGCCCAAGAAGGTTCTGGTTGCCAAGAAGCCTGAAAAGCCCGAGGAGGCCAAGCCGGCAGCAGCCAAGCCGGCCGCCGGAGCGGGCGCTGGTGCAGCAGCCAAGAAGACGTTGCACAAGCCTGCTGCGGGTGCGCGCACGGGCGCTGGTGCGGGTGCCGCGCCTGGTGCGGGCAAGGAAGTCAAGTCTGCCAAGCTCTCGTCGAGCTGGGCAGGCGATGGCAAGAAAAAGGAAATCAAGACCCGTGGCGACAGCTCGGGTGGTGTGGGTGCAGGCCGCTCCAATTGGCGAGGCAGCTCGCGCGGCGGGCGTCGCGGTGACCGTCACGACGGTCAGCACAGCCAGCAACAAGCCGTCGAGTTCCGTGCCATTGAAGTTCATGTGCCCGAGACCATTACCGTGGCTGAACTGGCTCACAAGATGGCCATCAAGGCTTCGGAGCTGATCAAGGTGCTGATGAAGATGGGCCAGATGGTCACCATCAACCAGCCTCTGGACCAGGACACGGCCATGATCGTGGTCGAGGAAATGGGACATACCGCCAAGATTGCAGCGCTTGATGACCCCGAGGCCTTTACTGCCGAGGAAGTCTCCAACGCCGACGCCGAGCAACTGCCTCGTGCTCCCGTGGTGACCGTCATGGGTCACGTGGACCATGGCAAGACCTCGCTGCTGGACTATATCCGCCGCACCAAGGTGGCGACGGGCGAAGCTGGCGGCATTACCCAGCACATCGGTGCCTACCATGTGCAGACCCCGCGCGGCATGGTGTCCTTCCTGGATACTCCTGGTCACGAGGCCTTTACGGCCATGCGTGCCCGTGGTGCTCAGGCCACCGACATCGTGATTCTGGTCGTGGCCTCGGATGACGGTGTCATGCCTCAGACCAAGGAAGCCATCAAGCACGCCAAGGCTGCTGGTGTGCCCATCGTGGTGGCGATCACCAAGTCCGACAAACCTGATGCCAATCCCGAGCGCGTCAAGCAGGAACTGGTCGTTGAAGAGGTGGTGCCCGAGGAGTACGGCGGTGACTCGCCTTTTGTCCCCGTGTCCTCCAAGACCGGGCAGGGCATCGACGAGCTGCTGGAGCAGGTGCTGCTTCAGGCCGAAGTGCTGGAGCTCAAGGCTCCGGTGGATGCGGCTGCCAAGGGCATCGTGATCGAAGCGCTGCTGGACAAGGGCCGTGGCCCGGTGGCCACGGTGCTGGTGCAGTCCGGTACGCTGAAGGTGGGGGATGTGGTGCTGGCCGGCCAGACCTATGGCCGCGTGCGTGCCATGCTGGACGAAGATGGCAAGCAGACCAAGGAAGCCGGCCCTTCGATTCCCGTGGAAATCCAGGGTCTGTCGGACGTGCCTCAGGCTGGCGACGATTTCATGGTGCTGCAGGACGAGCGTCGTGCCCGCGAAATCGCGACCTACCGTGCAGGCAAGTTCCGCAACACCAAGCTGGCCAGGCAACAGGCTGCCAAGCTGGAGAACATGTTTGCCGAAATGTCGGCAGGCGATGTGCAGACTCTGCCCATCATCGTCAAGGCCGACATGCAAGGTTCGCAGGAAGCACTGGGCGCCTCGCTGCTCAAGCTGTCCACGGAAGAGATCAAGGTCCAGCTGGTGTACTCCGGTGTGGGCGGAATCTCGGAGTCGGACGTGAACCTGGCGCTGGCCTCCAAGGCCATCGTCATCGGCTTCAACGTGCGTGCCGACGCTCAGGCCCGCAAGACGGCCGAGAGCAACGATGTGGACATTCGCTACTACAACATCATCTACGACGCGGTCGAAGAGGTGAAGGCGGCGATGTCGGGCATGCTGGCTCCCGAGCGCAAGGAAGAGATCATCGGCATGGCCGAGATCCGCACCGTGTTCGTGGCCACCAAGATCGGTACGATTGCGGGCTCCTACATCACGCAAGGCCAGGTTACGCGCAACGCGCATTTCCGCCTGCTGCGCGACAACGTGGTCATCTATACGGGTGAGATCGAGTCGCTCAAGCGCATGAAGGACGATGTCAAGGAAGTCAAGGAAGGCTTCGAGTGCGGTATCAAGCTCAAGAACTACAACGACATCCGCGAAGGCGACATGCTCGAAGTGTTCGAGATCAAGGAAATCGCTCGTACGTTGTAATCACACATGGCTACACGCAAACCTGCTGCACCCAATCGCAGCTTCAAAGTCTCTGACCAGATCCAGCGCGATCTGGCGGAGCTGATCGCCCGCGAGCTGAAGGACCCGCGCGTGGGCATGGTCACGCTGCAAAGCGTGGAGGTGACTCCCGACTATGCCCACGCCAAGGTGTTCTTCAGTGTGCTCGTAGGCGATGCCGAGCAGACAGAGGACGCGCTGAACCAGGCCGCAGGCTTTTTGCGCAATGGCCTGTTCAAGCGTCTGCACATCCATACTGTACCTACACTGCATTTCATCTACGACCGCACAACCGAGCGCGCGGCCGACATGAACGCCTTGATTGCCAAGGCCGTTTCCTCGCGCGGCAAGGAAGAGTAGCCACCATGAACGCGCCACGCACAAGGGTGCAGCGGCGCCCTGTGCATGGGGTGGTGCTGCTTGATAAACCGCTGGGCCTGTCCAGCAACGATGCTTTGCAGAAAGTGAAGTGGTTGCTGCGCGCCCTCAAGGCCGGTCATACCGGAACCCTGGATCCTCTGGCCACGGGTGTGTTGCCGCTGTGCTTTGGCGCAGCCACCAAGTTCAGCCAGTTGCAGCTTGAAGCTGCCAAGACCTACGAAGCCATTGCCCGCCTGGGCCAGACCACGACCACGGCCGATGCCGAGGGCGAGGTGCTGTGCGAGCGTGAGGTCGATCTTGCCGCAATCACGCCCGAGCGCCTGGCCGCCGTGCAGGCACGGTTCACCGGGGATATCCAGCAGGTGCCGCCCATGTACAGCGCACTGAAGAAGGATGGCAAGGCCTTGTATGAGTATGCGCGCGCCGGCATCGAGATCGAGCGCCCGGCGCGCGAGGTCACGATTCATGCATTGAGTCTCACGCTAACGCTTGATGAGCAAGGGCTTCCAGCTCTCAAAATGGTAGTGACCTGCAGCAAAGGCACCTATATACGCACGCTGGCCGAGGATGTAGGTCAGGCCCTGGGCTGCGGCGCGCACCTGCGTGCTCTGCGCCGCGTGGACACGGGCGGCCTGGGTGTGGAGCGCTGCATCACCCTGGCACAGCTCGAAGCCATGAGCGAGGAGCAGCGCCTGGCCCAGGTGCTGCCTGCGCAGACTCTGCTGGCCGGTCATGTGAATGTCATGCTGGCTGAGCACGATACGGCTCGCTTTCTGCAAGGCCTCAGGCGCAAAGGGGCCTGGGCTGACGCAACCAGCGTGGCAGTGTATGGTGAGCGCCCAAGGGCCTTGCTGGGTGTGGGCCGTGTGGAGCAAGGGGAACTCATCCCCGAGCGCTTGCTCAGTCCGCTGGAAATTCAACAGATTTTGGAAGGCACGCCGCGCACCGACGCAGCGGCATTGGAAACACACTTATGAGCAAACAAATCCGCAACATCGCCATCATCGCGCACGTTGACCATGGCAAGACCACCATGGTGGACCAGCTGCTGCGCTCCTCCGGCACTTTCGCCGAACACGAAAAAGTCGTGGACACGGTCATGGACAACCACGCCATCGAACGCGAGCGTGGCATCACCATCCTGGCCAAGAACTGCGCTGTTTCCTGGAACGGTACCCACATCAACATCCTCGACACACCGGGCCACGCGGACTTCGGCGGTGAAGTGGAGCGCGCCCTGTCCATGGTGGACGGTGTGGTGCTGCTGATCGACGCGCAAGAAGGCCCCATGCCCCAGACGCGTTTCGTGACCAAGAAGGCCCTGGCCCTGGGTCTGCGCCCCATCGTGGTGGTGAACAAGGTGGACAAGCCCGGCGCCAACCCCGACAAGGTGATCAACGCCGCTTTCGACCTGTTCGACAAGCTGGGTGCCACCGATGAGCAGCTCGACTTTCCCGTGGTCTACGCCTCGGGTATCAACGGCTGGTCTTCCAAGGAAGAGGGCGAGCCCGGTGCACAGTGGGGCCCCGACATGTCGGCCCTGTTCAACACCATCCTGGAGCATGTGCCTGCCGTGAAGGGCGATGCCACTGCGCCGCTGCAGCTGCAAGTCTCTGCGCTGGACTACTCCACTTTCGTGGGCCGTATTGCCGTGGGTCGTATCACCCAGGGCACGCTCAAGCCTGGTCAGCAAGTGGCCGTGATGGCCGGCCCGGACGGCAAGAGCTATACCGGCAAGATCAACCAGGTCCACACTTTCCAGGGCCTGGACCGCGTGCAGGCCACCGAAGCCGGTCCTTCGGAAATCGTGCTGGTCAGCGGTATCGAAAACATCGGTATCGGTGAAACCATCACCGACCAGGCCAATCCCCAGCCGATGCCGATGCTGAAGATCGACGAGCCCACGCTGACCATGAACTTCTGCGTGAACACCTCGCCGCTGGCGGGCCGCGAAGGCAAGTTCGTGACCAGCCGCCAGATCTGGGACCGTCTGCAAAAGGAGCTGCGCTCCAACGTGGCCCTGCGTGTCAAGGAAACCAGCGAAGATGGCATCTTCGAAGTCTCGGGCCGTGGCGAGTTGCACCTGACCATCTTGCTCGAAGAAATGCGCCGCGAAGGCTATGAGCTGGCCGTATCCAAGCCGCGCGTGGTGTTCCGCGAGATCGATGGCGAGCGCTGCGAGCCCATCGAGCTGGTGACGGCCGATATCGAAGAAGGCCACCAGGGCGGCGTGATGCAGGCCCTGGGCGAGCGCAAGGGTGAACTGGTGAACATGGAGCCCGATGGCCGTGGCCGCGTGCGCCTCGAATACCGCATTCCCGCGCGAGGCCTGATCGGCTTCACCAACGAGTTCCTGAACCTCACCCGTGGCTCGGGCCTGATCTCCAACATCTTCGACAGCTACGAGCCGCACAAGGGCGACATCGGCGGGCGCAAGAACGGTGTGCTGATCTCCATGGACGATGGTGAAATCTTCACCTATGCCCTGGGCAAGCTCGATGACCGTGGCCGCATGTTCGTCAAGGCCAACGACCCTGTGTACGAAGGCATGATCATCGGCATCCACAGCCGCGACAACGATCTGGTGGTGAACGCGACGCGTACCAAGCAGCTGACCAACTTCCGCGTGAGCGGCAAGGAAGATGCGATCAAGATCACGCCCCCGATCGAGCTCTCGCTGGAATACGGCGTGGAGTTCATCGAGGACGACGAGCTGCTCGAGATCACGCCCAGCAGCCTGCGCGTGCGCAAGCGCCACCTCAAGGAGCACGAGCGCAAGCGTGCTTCGCGCGATGGCGCATAAAAAACAGCCTCAATCAAGGGCGCGAGCTTTGCACGCTGTCCCTGATTGCTGAAACAAAGGCCGCTTGAAGCGGCCTTTGTTGTTTTTATCGGGGCGAACTGTCTAGGAAAACCCCTATGCAGCCATGACCGGGGTCTTGTTCATGCGAATATCGCGGCTCGCCCGCAAAGCGTCTCCACAGAAAGGTGTAGAGGCGGGCAGCCAGCAAAACAACAAGAGCATGACAAAAGACTACAAGCCTCCGGCATTAGAAAAACTACCAGGCCATCGCATACGCCGCCTGCAGCAAATCGCAGTTGCCCTCTTCATGGAGGAAACCCAGGAGTTGAATCTCACTCCTGTGCAATATGTGGCCCTCTCCACCGTGCATCTCCATGAAGGCCTGGATCAGCGCCGTCTTGCCTTGCACATAGGCTTTGATACCTCCACCGTGGCCAGCATGCTCAACCGTCTGGAGTCACGCGGGCTGATAGAGCGCAAGAGCAATCCCAGGGATCGTCGTGTTCGCCAGCTGTCCCTGACGGCCGAAGGCCTGAGAGTGCTGATACAGGCCGGGCCCGGCGTACTGCGGGCCCAGGAACGCATGCTTGCGCCGCTGGGCCCGGGCAAACGCACCCAATTCATGGAGCTGATGGATATCCTCATTGGCGCCAATGACGAACTTGCGCGGGCGCCCAGCATCCACACCTTGCGCGCGCTCAGCATAGGGCCTTGCGGCCCTTTTGGCGGACAGGCGGCATGAGCCCGGCTGCCGGCCTGCTTTTATGATCGCTGCCTGCGAAAGCAAGACTGCTTGCCAGGGCTGAAGAAGCATTTTCCGGAAGAGGGCATGGACTGGGATCATCTGCGTTTCTTTGCGGAGCTGGCGCGCAGCGGCAGCATGGCCGCAGCCGCCAGAAGGCTGGGGGTGGAGCACACCACGGTATCGCGGCGCATACAGGCGCTGGAGAAGCAATTGGGTGCGGTGCTGTTTGCGCGCGAAGTAGGCCAGTGGCGCTTGACCGAGGGCGGGCGTCAACTGCTGCATGTGGCCGAAGCCATGCAGCAGGCCGTCGACGGGCTGGAGCGCATGCCGCTTTCGGCTGGTGGCGCTCAGGGGCCGGCCGGGCTGGTGCGCGTGGGGGCGACCGAAGGCTTCGGGACGCAAATGCTGGCGCCCCGTCTTGCGCAGCTGACCCAGCGCTATCCGTTGCTGAGCATTGACCTGCTGGCCCTGCCAAGGCTGCTGCACCTGTCGCGACGCGAGGCGGATATCGTGATCTCGCTGGAGCGGCCCACGCGCGGATCGGCCGTGCTCACCAAGCTCGCCGATTACCGGCTTTTCCTCTACGGCCAGCGCGAGTATCTGGCGCGCAAGCCCCTGGTGGCGAGCACCGAGGATCTGCGTCACCACAGCTTCATCCACTATGTGGATGACCTGCTGTTCACGCGCGAGCTGCAACTGCTGTCCACCGTGTTTCAGCCCGAGCGCTTCGTGTTTCGCAGCACCAGCATCACGGCCCAGTACGAGGCTGTGCGTGCAGGGGCCGGTCTGGCCGTGCTGCCGGCCTTTATTGCCGACAAGGACCCCGTGCTCAGCCGCGTACTGCCTGCCGAAGCACGGTTTACACGCACCTTCTGGATGAGCATGCCCTCCGATGCGCGTCAGGTGCCGCGCATAGAAGTCACCTGGGGCTTTCTGCGCGAAGCAGTGCAGGCCATGCGCAGCGAGCTCATGCCCGAGCGCTGAGGCTATCGGCCGAGGGCCTTAGATCGTAAACACGTTCTTACGCATAGACCTCGATCCAGCCCACGCGGCCCTGGCCTGCATCGTTGAGCCGGCTCTTGAAGGCCTCGGCCTGGGCTTCGGGCAGGCGCAGACTCAAATCCACGAGACTGGCGTGTTCCACTTCGAGCAATTCGGCGCCGGCGGCCTCGATCTCGCGGCGCACCAGGCCCTCAAGCGCATAGGGCACGCTGCAGCGCAAGACCTGCATGCGCTGCAGCCTCACTTTCTCTGCCGTGAGCAAGGCCTGGGCCACGGCATCGGTATAGGCGCGTACCAGGCCGCCTGCGCCCAGCTTGACGCCGCCAAAGTAGCGCACCACGGTGGCCAGCACGCCCTCAAGATCCTGATGGCGCAGCACATCGAGCATGGGCCGGCCCGCCGTGCCGCCAGGCTCGCCATCGTCCACGGCTGCAGACTGGCCTCCCGCGAGCAAGGCCCAGCACACATGGGCTGCCCCGGGATGGGCGCGGCGAAGTTCATCGACCACTGCCTGGGCGCTGGCGCGGTCACTCATGGGCTGAACGCAGCCGATGAAGCGGCTTTTCTTGATGATGAGTTCGCTGTGCACGGCACAGCTCAGGGTCTGGGACATAAGCGCGGGCAAGCTTACCTCATGCAAGCCTGGATGCGGCTCAAACACTCTGGGCGCGCAAGATGCGCCGGGCATGACTAGCCGGCGGCGGCCAGCCCTTTGTTGAAGTGTTCGCGCATGGCGCGTGCGGCAGCTGCTCCGTCATGGGCCAGCAAGGCCTGCATGACGACTTCATGTTCTTGCAGTGAATCCTCGATGCGCCCATGCTTGAACAGGGACTTGTGGCGGTTGAGCTTCATGACCTTGCGCAGATCGGCGACCAGCTGATTGCGCCAGCGGTTGTCGGCCAGCTCCAGCATCTGCATGTGAAAGCTTTCATTGAGCGCAAAAAAGCGCTCGGCATCATGGGTCTGGGCCTTGAGCTGCTCATGGGTGTGGAGCAGGGCGGCAAGCTGTTGTTCGTCGGCTCTTTCGGCAACCACGCAGGCAGCATCGGATTCGAGCAGGCCCAGCAGGTGATAGACGTCGGCAATATCCTTGGGCGAAACCTCGGTCACATAGGCGCCGCGGCGCACTTTCATGGTCACCAGGCCTTCGGCAGCCAGCACCTTGAGCGCTTCGCGCAGCGGTGTGCGGCTGATGCCGTATTCCTCGGCGATCTTGAGTTCGTCTATCCAGTCACCGGGAGCCAGCTCATGCGCAAAGATACGGTGGCGCAGCTGTTCGGCCACTTGTTCATAGAGAGCGCGGGGGGTGAGGGTGTTGGTCGACATGGCGACTGCATTCTAAGGGCAGGATATTTTGAATCAATAATTATGAATGATGTACACTGCGGCCTGTTCCAAGCCAGGGACAATATTCACCAGCCTGACATCATGAGACAAGAAAATCCGACAGCGCGGACCGAAGCCGAGTTCGCAGCCTCCGACCTCAAGACCTGGGCCCAAGCGGCAGCCAAGGCGGCTCCCGGAGGGGACGTGGCCGCGCTGAACTGGATCACGCCCGATGGCATCACGGTCAAGCCGCTGTACACGGCCGCCGATATGGCCGATCTGCAGCATGCCGACAGCCTGCCGGGGTTCGAGCCCTATATCCGTGGCCCGCAAGCGACCATGTATGCAGGCCGCCCCTGGACGATTCGCCAATACGCGGGCTTTTCCACGGCCGAGGAATCCAACGCCTTCTACCGCAAGGCGCTGGCTGCCGGTGGCCAGGGCGTGTCTGTGGCCTTCGATCTGGCCACGCACCGGGGCTATGACAGCGATCACCCGCGCGTGACCGGTGACGTGGGCAAGGCCGGCGTGGCCATTGATTCCGTGGAGGACATGAAGATCCTGTTCGACCAGATTCCCCTGGACAAAATCAGCGTCTCCATGACCATGAACGGCGCGGTACTGCCCGTGCTGGCCGGCTATGTGGTGGCAGCAGAAGAGCAGGGCGTGCCTCAGGACAAGCTCTCCGGGACCATTCAGAACGACATCCTCAAGGAGTTCATGGTCCGCAACACCTACATCTACCCGCCTCAGCCCTCGATGCGCATCATCGGCGACATCATCGAGTACACGAGTCAGAACATGCCCAAGTTCAACTCGATCTCGATCTCGGGCTACCACATGCAGGAAGCCGGAGCCAACCAGGCGCTGGAGTTGGCCTTCACGCTGGCCGATGGCAAGGAGTATGTGAAGACCGCGATTGCCAAGGGCATGGACGTGGACGATTTTGCGGGCCGCCTGTCCTTTTTCTGGGCGATTGGCATGAACTTCTACCTGGAGATTGCCAAGATGCGCGCCGCGCGCCTGTTGTGGTGCCGCATCATGAAGGGCTTTGACGCCAAGAAGCCCAAGAGCCTGATGCTGCGCACCCACTGCCAGACCTCGGGCTGGTCGCTGACCGAGCAGGATCCCTACAACAACGTGGTACGCACCACCATCGAGGCCATGGCTGCGGTGTTCGGCGGCACGCAAAGCCTGCACACCAACAGCTTCGACGAGGCGATTGCCCTGCCCACGGAGTTCTCGGCCCGCATTGCGCGCAATACCCAGCTCATCATCCAGGAAGAGACCCATATCACGAATGTGATCGACCCCTGGGCCGGCTCCTACATGATGGAAAAGCTGACCCAGGACATGGCCGACGCGGCCTGGAAGATCATCGAGGAAGTCGAGGCCATGGGCGGCATGACGGCCGCCGTGGACAGCGGCTGGGCCAAGCTCAAGATCGAGGCGGCCGCCGCCGAGAAGCAGGCGCGTATCGATTCGGGCAAGGACGTGATTGTCGGTGTCAACAAGTACAAGCTGGCCAAGGAAGATCCTGTAGATATCCTGGAAGTGGACAACGTCAAGGTGCGCGACAGCCAGATTGCGCGCTTGCAAAATATCAAGCAAAAACGCGATCAAGCGCAGGTGGATCAAGCGCTGGCTGCTCTCACAAGTGCAGCAGAGTCTGGCCAGGGCAACCTGCTGGAGCTGTGCATCCAGGCCATGCGCCTGCGCGCCACCGTGGGCGAGGTCTCGGATGCGCTGGAAAAGATCTTTGGGCGCCACCGCGCCGACACACAAAAGGTGACCGGTGTGTACGCTGCCGCTTACGACTCGGCCGAGGGCTGGGAGAAACTCAAGGGCGAGATCGATCAGGCCTCGCAGCAAATGGGCCGCCGCCCGCGCGTGATGATCGCCAAGCTGGGCCAGGACGGTCATGATCGCGGCGCCAAGGTGGTGGCCACCGCGTTTGCCGACCTGGGCTTCGACGTGGACATGGGCCCGCTGTTCCAGACGCCAGAGGAATGTGCGCGCCAGGCGATCGAAAACGACGTGCACGCCGTGGGCGTGTCGACACTGGCCGCAGGCCACAAGACCCTGGTGCCGGCCATCATCGAGGAGCTCAAGAAGCAGGGTGCCGACGACATCATCGTCTTTGTGGGCGGCGTGATTCCGGCCCAGGACTATGAATATCTCTACAACGCCGGCGTCAAGGGCGTGTATGGCCCGGGCACGGCGATTCCGGCCAGCGCCAAGCATGTGCTTGAACAGATCAAGCAGGCCAATGGTCTTTGAACGGGTAAAGGCGATTTGCGGTGACACCTGAGCAAATGCTGCAAGGCATACTGCATGGCGCCCCGGCCCAGCGCCGTCGCGCCATGGCCAAGGCCATTACCTTGCTGGAATCCACGCGGGCCGATCATCGTGCCCAGGGCGACGAGCTTCTCACGGCCTTGCTGCCGCATACCGGCCAGGCCTTGAGGCTGGGCATCAGCGGCGTGCCGGGCGTGGGCAAGTCCACCTTCATCGAAGCCTTGGGGCTGTATCTCATAGCTCAGGGGTTCAAGGTGGCGGTGCTGGCCATCGACCCGTCCTCCACGGTCTCGGGCGGCTCCATCCTGGGCGACAAGACGCGCATGGAGCAGCTTTCCGTGAACGAGGCCGCCTATATCCGCCCCAGCCCTTCCAGCGGCACGCTGGGCGGCGTGGCCGAGAAGACGCGCGAGGCCATGCTGGTCTGCGAGGCCGCTGGCTATGACGTGGTCATTGTCGAGACCGTGGGTGTGGGCCAGAGCGAGATTGCCGTGCATGGCATGACCGACATGTTCTGCGTGCTGCAGCTGCCCAATGCCGGCGACGATCTGCAGGCCATCAAGAAAGGCGTGATGGAGTTGGCCGACCTGGTGGTCATCAACAAGGCCGATATCGACGCTCATGCGGCCACGCGTGCCCAGGCACAGATCACGTCCAGCCTCAGGCTGCTGGGCATGCATGGCAACCCCGATCATGCCGCGCATGGTGCACTGTGGCAGCCCCGGGTGCTGCAGATCAGTGCCTTGAAAAGCCAGGGCGTGGATGGCTTCTGGAACGCGGTGCGCGACTATCGCCAGCTGCAGACCGACAACGGCCGGCTGCAGGCCAGGCGCGAGAGGCAGTCTCTGGCCTGGATGTGGGAGCGCATCGACGCCGGGCTCAAGCAGGCCTTTCGCCAGCACCCGCAGGTTCAGGCCCTGCTGCCCGAACTGCAGGTCGAGGTCGCTGCAGGCCGGGTGGCGGCCAGCACTGCAGCAAGAAATCTGCTGCTAGCGCAGACCCAGTCTGTGCCAGCAGCTCATTGAACAATAGCAATCACTGAGACAAACAACGACAGCGGTAGAGGACAGTCATGCAAGACATTCTGAGTCAGTTGCAAGCCAAGCGCGAACTTGCGCGCCTTGGCGGCGGGCAAAAACGCATCGATGCCCAGCACAAAAAGGGCAAGCTCACGGCGCGCGAGCGCATCGAACTGCTGCTGGACGACGGCACATTCGAGGAGTGGGACATGTTCGTGGAGCATCGCTGCACGGACTTCGGCATGGAAGGCAGCAAGATCCCCGGTGACGGCGTGGTCACCGGCTACGGCATGATCAATGGCCGCCTGGTGTTTGTCTTCAGCCAGGACTTCACGGTGTTCGGCGGCGCGCTGTCGGAAACCCATGCCGAGAAGATCTGCAAGGTCATGGACCAGGCCATGAAGGTGGGCGCTCCCGTGATCGGCCTGAACGACTCGGGCGGTGCCCGCATCCAGGAAGGTGTGGCCTCCCTGGGTGGCTATGCCGATGTGTTCCAGAAGAACGTGCTGGCCTCGGGCGTGGTGCCGCAGATCTCCATGATCATGGGCCCCTGCGCCGGTGGCGCCGTGTACTCGCCGGCCATGACCGACTTCATCTTCATGGTCAAGGACAGCAGCTATATGTTCGTGACCGGCCCCGAAGTGGTGAAGACTGTGACCCACGAAGAGGTGACGGCCGAAGAGCTGGGCGGTGCCGTGACCCACACCAGCAAGAGTGGCGTGGCCGATATGGCCTTTGACAACGATGTCGAGGCGCTGATGATGCTGCGCCGCCTCTACAACTACCTGCCGCTGAACAACCGCGAAAAAGCACCTGTGCGCGAGTCCACCGACCCGGCACACCGCGCCGATCTGTCGCTCGATACCCTGGTGCCCGAGAATCCCAACAAGCCCTATGACATGAAGGAGCTGATTCTCAAGACCGTGGACGACGGCGACTTCTTCGAGCTGCAGCCCGACTACGCCAAGAACATTCTGATCGGCTTTGCGCGCATGGCCGGCCAGACCGTGGGCATTGTGGCCAACCAGCCCCTGGTGCTGGCGGGCTGCCTGGACATCAAGAGCTCCATCAAGGCCGCGCGCTTTGTGCGTTTTTGCGATGCCTTCAACATCCCCGTGGTCACCTTTGTGGACGTGCCCGGCTTCATGCCCGGGACCTCGCAGGAGTACGGCGGCATCATCAAACATGGCGCCAAGCTGCTCTACGCCTATGCCGAGTGCACCGTGCCCAAGATCACCGTCATCACCCGCAAGGCCTATGGCGGCGCCTATGACGTGATGGCCTCCAAGCATTTGCGCGGTGACGTCAACCTGGCCTGGCCCCAGGCCGAGATCGCCGTGATGGGCGCCAAGGGTGCTGTGGAAATCATCTTCCGCGAAGACAAAAACGACCCCGTCAAGCTGGCCGCGCGTGAAGCGGAATACAAGGAGCGCTTTGCCAACCCCTTTGTGGCCGGCGCACGCGGCTTTATCGACGACGTCATCCTGCCGCACGAAACGCGCAAGCGCATCTGCCGTTCTCTGGAAATGCTGAAGAACAAGCAACTGGAGAACCCCTGGCGCAAGCACGGGAACATTCCTTTGTAAGAACAAGAAGAACGAGGAGATACGTAGATGTTTACCAAAATCCTGATCGCAAATCGGGGCGAGATCGCCTGCCGTGTCATCGCCACCGCCCGCAAGATGGGCATTGCCACCGTGGCCGTCTATTCGGACGCCGACAAGGACGCCCGCCATGTGAAGCTGGCCGATGAGGTCGTGCACATTGGCGCAGCGCCCAGCCGTGAGTCCTACCTGGTGGCCGACCGCATCATCGCGGCCTGCAAATCCACCGGTGCCCAGGCCGTGCACCCCGGCTACGGCTTTCTGTCCGAGAACGAGGCCTTTGCCAAGCGCTGCGAGGAAGAGGGCATTGCCTTTATCGGCCCCAAGGCGCATTCGATTGCCGCCATGGGCGACAAGATCGCCTCCAAAAAGCTGGCGGGTGAGGCCAAGGTCAACACCATCCCCGGCTACAACGACGCGATCGAGAACGCCGAAAAGGCCGTGGCCATCGCCAAGGGCATTGGCTACCCCGTGATGATCAAGGCCTCGGCCGGTGGCGGTGGCAAGGGCCTGCGCGTGGCCTATAACGACAAGGAAGCACTGGAAGGCTTTACCGCCTGCCAGAACGAGGCCCGCAACAGCTTTGGCGACGACCGCATCTTCATCGAGAAGTTTGTGCAGGAGCCGCGCCACATCGAAATCCAGATTCTGGGCGACAGCCACGGCAACGTGGTGTATCTGAACGAGCGCGAGTGTTCCATCCAGCGCCGCCACCAGAAGGTGATCGAGGAAGCGCCTTCGCCCTTCATCAGCGACGCCACCCGCAAGGCCATGGGCGAGCAGGCCGTGGCCCTGGCCAAGGCCGTGAAGTACCAGTCCGCCGGCACGGTGGAATTCGTGGTCGGCAAGGACCAGGACTTTTACTTCCTGGAAATGAACACCCGTCTGCAGGTGGAGCACCCGGTGACCGAGTGCATCACCGGCCTGGACCTGGTGGAGCAGATGATCCGCGTGGCGGCCGGCGAGCCGCTGTCCTTCACCCAGGCCGATGTGAAGCGCGATGGCTGGGCCATCGAGTGCCGCATCAACGCCGAAGACCCGTTCCGCAACTTCCTGCCCTCCACGGGCCGCCTGGTGCGTTTCCAGACGCCCGAGCAAACCATGTGGCAGGCCGACACCACCCACCTGAACGGCGTGCGTGTGGATACCGGCGTGTTCGAAGGCGGCGAGATTCCCATGTTCTACGACTCGATGATCGCCAAGCTCATCGTGCACGGCAAGGACCGCAACGACGCCATCGCCAAGATGCGCGAGGCCTTGAACGGCTTTGCCATTCGCGGCATCAGCTCCAATATTCCGTTCCAGGCTGCGCTGCTGGCCCACCCCAAGTTTGTCAGCGGGGAATTCAACACCGGCTTTATCGCCGAGCACTACAGCCACGGCTTCCATGCCGAGGATGTGCCTCACAGCGATCCCGGATTTCTGGTCGCGCTGGCCGCGCACATGAACCGCCGCTATCGCGCGCGCGCGGCCACCATCAGCGGCCAGGTGCGCGGGCATGAGCTCAAGATCGCGGGCGATTACTGCGTGGTGGTCCTGGGGGCGGATGGCCAGCATGCATACCACGCCGTGCAGGTCGCGGGCTGCGAAGGCGATGCGAACAGCGTGCTTGTCGATGGCAAGACCTATGCCTTCGAGAGCCATACGCCCATGCGCGCCATCTGCGTCCAGGGCCAGTGCAATGGCCTGCCGTTCACGGCCCAGGTGGAGCGCGGCACGGGCAAGAATCCGCTGGCGCTGCGCGTGATTCACAACGGCACGCAAATCGAGGCGCTGGTGCTGTCGCCGCGCGGGGGCGAGTTGCACCGGCTCATGCCTTACAAGGCGCCGCCGGATCTCTCCAAGTTCCTGCTCTCGCCCATGCCGGGCCTGCTGGTCGAGGTGGCCGTACAGCCAGGGCAGAAGGTGCAGGCCGGCGAGAAGCTGGCCGTCATCGAGGCCATGAAGATGGAGAACATCTTGTTCGCCTCCCAGGATGGCGTGGTCAGCAAGGTCTCTGCAGGCAAGGGCGACTCTCTGGCCGTGGACGATGTGATTCTCGAATTTGCATGAAACCCCGTCCGTTGGCCTGAGGGCAGGAGTGCGCTCCAGGCAATGAAATTGGCATGAAAATAGCTTCTAGCCCTTGTCTATCAAGCGCCGGAAGCTATTTTTTTTGAGAGCGATTTAGGGATGTATCGGGGCCACGGCGGCCGAGGCGACGTCAACAGAGGTCATGCCGTACACACTGCAGCCCCAGCTTCCCTCGATGGGAAAAGAGGCCCTGCCGGCAAGGGCTCAGGCCGGAGATTCAGGCTTGCTAACACAAGCCTTGAGTACTGCCTGCGGTTTAGCGCCTTGTCTCAAACGCAACCCTGCGGTTTGCTGGGTTGTGTTGGCCGCTCTTAGAACGTGTTTACGATCTCTACGCTGCCGCGTTGGAGCGCAATCGGGATGAGTTCAAAGCGATGGGGCGCAGCTTGCACCGGGGTGCAAGCAAGCCACAGCGCGAAGAAATCGCCCGATTTCGCTCCACCCCTTCGGGCCAGTGCCTTTGCGGGCGGTCTACAGCGTTGCGAATCCTCGCAATAGCACAGCTATTGCTGCGGTATCGCGCCTTGTATCCCATCCCGCACAGACACTGGCGCGGCACCGAGGAGATCGTAAACACGTTCTTAGATGCAATCGCCTTGGGAATGTGGCAAAGACGATGCACGTGGTCCGGCGGGCTTAGCTGCTCTTTCTCACGATCAGTTCATAGCCGAGATCGATCCGGGTCTGCTCCACTTCATCGCCGCGCATGAGCTGCAGCAGCATCTGCGCCGCTTCGCGGCCTATGCTTTGGCGCGGCGTGCGTATGGTGGTCAGCGGGGGCAGCATCTGATCGCTGCCGGCCAGGTCGTTAAAGCCCGCAAGCGCGACCTGCCCAGGGACATCGATGCCCAGCCGCAAGGCCTCCAGCAAAGCGCCTTGGGCAATGTCGTCGTTGCAGAAGAACATGGCATCGGGCTTGAGAGCCAGAGCCGCGTTGAACAACTGGGCTCCGAGGGCCATGGAGGTCGGCTGCGGCCAGAGCAGCTCCAGCGTCTGGTCGTAGACGCCGGCTTCGCGCAAGGCATTGCGGTAGCCTTCGGCACGCTGCATGACGCGTACATCAAGCTGGCCTGCGCAGAACACAATGCGCCGGCGCCCGCCGGCCAGCAGATGGCGCGTGATGTCTGCGCCGGCATCGGTCTGGGAAAAGCCCACGCAAGGCGTGCCGGCGCGATCGCTGAGCTCCATCAGGTGTACGCAGGGCACCTTGCTTGCCGCGAGCAGCTTTTCCGCGCCCGGACTGTGGTTCAGTCCCGTGAGCAGCAGGCCTGCAGGGCGCAGCGGCAGATAGGTGCGCAGCAGCAGCTCTTCCTCGGCCGTGTCGTAATGGGTCACGCCGATCAGCGCCTGATAGCCGGCCTTGAACAAGACCTGGTGCACGGCTTCGAGCAGATCCACGAACAAGGTGTTGGACAGCATGGGCACGAGTACCAGCACCTGCGAGCTTTTTTGCGAGGCCAGGGCGCGGGCCGCCGGGTCGGGCACATAGCCGAGCTCATCGGCCGCGGCACGTATCTTTTCCACCAGACCTGGGGCCACGCGCCGCTCGCCGCGCAACGCGCGCGACACCGTCATGGCGCTCACGCCGCAGGCCTGGGCCACGTCGGCCAGAGTGATGCGTCCGGTGGCACGCGATGAGCGCGTGCGGCCCGCAGCCGGGGCAGGAAGAGGGGACTCGGAAGAGGAATGGGCCATTGCTAGGGAAGAGTAAGGGAATTTCCTAGGTCAGCAGCAGGTGTTTTATTCGATATGATAGCGCTAACCGGTTGATTCATATTGTTTGTTTCAGAGTGTAGAGCAGACATGTGGTTCATGTGATAACAACATCAAGCAACCCCAGGTTGCTCATTTTTCAAATCCGATGGATAGCGCTAACAATTCAACCGTTCAAAGCTCGGAAATAACGGCACTGGTGGTCATGGGGGTGTCCGGCTGCGGCAAATCCAGCGCCGCCCAGGTCTTGTCGCAAGCACTTGGATGGCGTTTGCTCGAAGGTGATGCCTATCACACCGAGGCCAGCATTCTCAAGATGCGCTGCGGTGTTGCGCTGACCGATGCCGACAGAGAGGTCTGGTTGCAGCGTCTGGTGAGCCTGCTGCAGCAAGACGGGCAGGAGAGGGGGGCAGAGACCAGCTGTGGCAGGAGAGGTCTGGTGCTGACCTGTTCTGCGCTCAAGCGCAAATATCGTGAGCAGTTGCGTGCGGCCCGTCCCGGTGTGGGCTTTGTGTTCCTCGATCTGGACTTCGCCACGGCCCTGGAACGCGTGCGCCAAAGGCCGGCCCATTTCTTCTCCCCCGATCTGGTAGCCAGCCAGTTCGCCACGCTGGAGCGCCCCGAGGATGAGCCGAATGTGCTGCGCCTGGATGCAGGGCTGAGCCTGGAGCAGATTGCACACCTCTCCCGCAGCTGGCTGGCCGCAGGGCAGGTTGCGGGAGAGAAACCGATGGAAACAGGAGCTCGGCCCTGAGACCGAATATTGCCTGGGAGAGACGGATCGGCGCCTGAGCCTCGGGGCCGGATCCGCTGTCCGCCTGCACATGCAGGCCGCATACATGCCAGGCATGGACACAACGCACGGAGAGAAAACCTATGAAGACACAACAGGCCATGGCCGCCAAGCCTTTGTGGCAGCGTCTGGCAGAAGGGCTCATGGTGCTGGCTCTGGCCGGCATGGTGGTCGCCGTTTTTGTGAATGTGGTGCTGCGCTATCTGTTCCACACCAGCATCGTTTCCTATGAGGAGATTTCGCGCCTGCTCTTTGTCTGGCTGGTGGCTGTGGGCGCGATTGTGGCGGCCTACGAAGGCAGCCACCTGGGCTTTGACATGCTGACCTCGCGTCTGGGTCCAGGCCCGGCGCGGCTGCTGTTCTGGATTTCGCAACTGCTGATCACGGTCTGCATGCTGCTGCTGCTGTGGGGCGGCTGGGCCCAGGTCCAGGCCGGGCTTGACAGCTTCAGCACCGTGCTCGGCTACCCGCTGGCCCTGGGGGTGGGCGCCATCGTGGTGCTGGCCCTGGGCCTGCTGGCGGTGGTGTTGCGCGATGTGCGGCGAGGCCCCGTGGCCCAGCAGCATCCGGCCATGGACATCGAGTAGGAGCCGGCAATGCTTGTCACTTTCATCTTTCTTTTCGTGCTCATAGGCGGCATGGTCATCGGCATGCCCATTGCCCATGCCCTGCTGCTCACGGGCGTGGTCCTGATGTGGCATCTGGACTTTTTCGACACCCAGTTGCTGGCGCAGAACCTGCAGGCAGGCTTCGACAATTTTCCCTTGCTGGCCGTGCCGTTCTTTATTCTGGCCGGCGAGCTCATGAATGCTGGCGGCCTGTCGCGGCGCATCATCGATCTGGCCGGGGCTTATGTCGGCCATATACGCGGTGGCCTGGGCTATGTGGCCATTGGTGCTGCGGTTTTGCTGGCCTCCATGAGCGGCTCGGCGATTGCGGACACGGCGGCGCTGGCCACCATTTTGCTGCCCATGATGCGCGAGCAGAAATACCCGGACAGCTACAGCGCTGGCTTGATGGCATCGGGCGGCATCATCGCGCCCATCATTCCGCCGTCCATGCCTTTCGTGATCTATGGCGTGACGACCAATACCTCGATCAGCAAGCTGTTTCTCTCGGGCGTGGTGCCGGGTCTGATCATGGGCGTCTTCCTGATCTTTGCCTGGTGGTGGATAGCGCGCAGCCATGATCTGGCGCCCGGCCCGCGCGTGCCCTGGGGGCAGAGGCTCAAGGCGCTGGCGCAGAGCTTCTGGGCCATGATGATGCCGGTCATCATCCTCGGCGGTCTGCGCGGCGGCATCTTCACGCCTACCGAAGCCGCTGTCGTGGCAGCCGTCTATGCCTTGTTCGTGTCCATGGTGGTCTATCGCGAAATGAGCCTGGCCAGGCTGTACGAGGTTTTTCTGGCCGCAGCCAAGACCACGGCTGTGGTCATGTTCCTGTGCGGCGCAGCCACGGTCACGGCCTACATGATCACCCTGGCCGACCTGCCGAACATGCTGGCCGATACCTTTGCCGGCGTGCTTGGAAATCCAATGCTGTTCATGGCCTTGATGATGCTGTTTCTGCTGGTCGTGGGCACGGCCATGGACCTCACGCCCACGATCTTGATCTTCGGCCCCGTGTGCGCTCCGCTGGCGGTCAAGGCGGGAATCGATCCCGTGTACTTCGGCTTCATGTTCATCTACGTGGGCTGCATAGGCTTGATCACGCCGCCCGTGGGCACGGTGCAGAACGTGGTGGCCGGCGTGGGCCGGCTGCGCATGGAGACCGTGATCAAGGGGACGACGCCATTTTTGCTGGCCTATCTGCTGCTGGCCGTGCTGCTGGTGATCTTTCCCCAGATCGTAATGGCGCCTTTGGCGTGGATGCATTGAGTATGGGTTACCCCCTGAGCCGCTTCGCGTCTTCCCCTGGAAGGGAGGGGCGACAGCCTTGCCTGAGGGGGCCCAGGCGGCCCTTGCTTCGTGCCAGCCAAGGTGGGGCATGCGGCATGAGCGGTGGCACCCATGACCGAAGAAATAAAGTTTTCCCTGCACGTCACCCTGTTCTCTTACAACCAAGGAGATGAAGATGCGTATTTCATTTGCTCTTGCCGGCCTGATGGCCGCTGTCGCCAGCCTGGGCTTTGCCGGCCTGGCCCAGGCTCAGGATTTCAAGCCGCGTCTGGTGCGCTTTGGTTATGGTCTGGTCGATGATTCCAACCAGGGGCGGGCTGTGCGCCTGTTCGCCCAGGAGGTGGAAAAGGCCTCGGGTGGCAAGATGAAGGTTCGGGCCATAGGCAATGCCGCCCTGGGCTCGGACACGCAGATGCAGCAGGCCTTGATCGGCGGCGCGCAGGAGATCATGGTGGGCTCCACAGCCACGCTGGTCGGCCTGTCACAGGCCATGGCGGTCTGGGATACGCCTTTTCTGTTTGCCAACACCAGGGAGGCCGATGCCGTGCTTGACGGCCCCGTAGGCGAAAAGGTCAAGGCCACGCTGGAGGCCAAGGGCCTGGTCGGTCTCGTGTACTGGGAGAACGGCTTTCGCAATCTGACCAACAACAAGCGCCCGATCACCCGGCTGGAGGACCTGTCGGACATCAAGCTGCGCGTGATGCAGAACAATGTCTTCATCGACAGCTTCAAGGCCCTGGGCGCGAATGCCGTGCCCTTGCCATTCTCGGAACTGTTCACGGCGCTGGAGACCAGAGCGGTCGACGGGCAGGAGAACCCCTTCAACACCGTGATCTCCAGCAAGTTCTACGAGGTGCAAAAATACCTGACTGTCTCCAACCATGTGTACAGCCCATGGATAGTCACCGTGAGCAAGAAATGGTGGGATCAGTTGTCCGAAGCCGAGAAGGCCGTGCTCAAGAATGCGGCCATCAAGAGCCGTGAGTTCGAGCGCAAGGACACGCGCGAGGAGGCCGCCAGGGCCCTGGCCGAAATCAAGGCCAAGGGCATGCGGGTCAATGAACTGTCTGCAGCCGAGACTGCCCGGATGCGCGACAAGCTGGCTGCCATCAACGCCGGCATCGCCAACAGCGTAGGGCAGACTTACTGGGACGAAGTTCAGGCCGCAGTGCGGCAGCTTCGTTCCAAGAAATAAGAGCGTGTTCACGCTCTAAGAGAAATCTGCTTGAAGCGCTTATGGGGAGGGCGCTGACAGCTACTGAAACAGAAGCAAGAGCCTTGCTTCAAAGGAAGCCAGCATGAGTCTCATACATCCCGTCGTCGAACGGGTGACGTTGCGCATCATCGAGCGCAGCGCTCCCGGGCGGCAAGCCTACCTGGAACGTCTGGAGCAGATGGCCCAGCGCGCTCCTGCCGCCCAGAGCCTGGGCTGTGCCAATGTGGCCCATGCGTTTGCGGGCCTGCCCGGCGCAGACAGGATTCGCATCGTCGAGCAGAAAGGGCCCAACGTCGGCATCGTCACCGCCTATAACGATGTGCTCTCGGCCCATGCACCGCTGGCCGCCTATCCGGAAATCCTCAAGGACCAGGCGCGTCGGCATGGCGCCACGGCCCAGGTGGCTGGAGGCGTGCCCGCCATGTGCGATGGCGTGACCCAGGGTGCGCCGGGCATGGAGCTGTCCCTTTTCAGCCGCGATGCCATCGCCATGGGCACGGCCATAGCCCTGTCCCATGATGTATTCGATGCGGCTCTTTTGCTGGGCGTGTGCGACAAGATCGTGCCCGGGCTTTTGATCGGTGCCTTGCACTTCGGCCATCTGCCCGTGGTCTTTTTGCCGGCGGGGCCCATGGGCACCGGGCTTTCCAACAGCGAGAAAGCCAAGGTGCGCGAGCAGGCCGCGCAAGGGCTGGTCGGGCGCAGCGAACTGCTGGCCGCCGAATCCGCGGCCTACCACGGCCAGGGCACGTGCACCTTTTATGGCACGGCCAACAGCAACCAGATGCTGCTTGAAGCCATGGGGCTGCATGTGCCTGGCACGGCCTTCATCCCGCCGGGCAGCAAGGCGCGCGAGCTGCTCACTCGTGAGGCCATGGACAGTGCGCTGGCCATTACCCGTCAGCGGCGCTTTGCGCCCATTGGGCGCGTCGTGGACGAGCGCTGCATCGTCAACGCCATGGTGGCCCTGCTGGCCACGGGGGGCTCGACGAATCACCTGATTCACTGGGTGGCCGTGGCGCGTGCGGCAGGCATCATCATCGACTGGAATGATTTCTCGGAGCTCTCGGCCGTTGTGCCTTTGCTGGCCCGCGTCTATCCGAACGGCCAGGCTGACGTCAATCAGTTCCAGGCTGCAGGTGGCCCGGGCTTTGTGATCGGCGAATTGCTGGGCGCAGGCCTCATGCATGGCGATGTGCTGACCGTGCATGCCGACGGCTTGAAGGCCTATGCACGGATACCTGAGCTTCAGGGCGAGACACTCGCATGGCATGAGGTCGGGGCTTCGGGCGACGACAGCGTGCTGCGCCCGGTGCAGCAGCCGTTCAGCCCCACAGGCGGGCTCAAGCTGCTGGATGGCAACCTGGGCCGCTCCGTGATCAAGATCAGTGCGGTGCCAGAGGATCGCCATGTGGTCGAGGCGCCTGCGCGGGTGTTCGACTCTCAGGAGGAATTGCTGCAGGCCTTCAAAACCGGCGAGCTGCAGAGTCTGTGCGAATCCCATGCCTCTCGCGGTCTGGTCTGCGTGGTGCGCTGGCAGGGCCCGCGCGCCAACGGCATGCCGGAGCTGCACAAGCTCACGCCGCCGCTGGCGGTTCTGCAGTCCAAGGGGCTGCATGTGGCCCTGGTCACGGACGGGCGCATGAGCGGTGCTTCGGGCAAGGTGCCTGCCGCCATCCATGTCTGGCCCGAGGCCAGCGTGGGGGGGCCGCTGGCGCGCGTGCGCAACGGCGACCTGCTGCGCCTGGACGCCGTGGCCGGCACCCTGGGCGTGCTGGTGGATGCGGACGAGTGGAGCCGCCGCCAGCCCGATGCCATGCCCCGGGGCCTGCGCGAGGCGAATCAGCATGGCTTTGGCCGCGAGCTGTTCGCGGGCATGCGCCACCTGGCTTTGTGTGCAGAACAAGGAGCTTGTACATGGATGATCGATTGACTGCCCTGACCGTCATGCAGGACGGTCCTGTAATCCCCGTCATCGTGCTCGACAACGAAGCCTATGCCGTGCCCTTGGCCCGGGCACTGGTTGCGGGCGGCATTCGAGTGCTCGAGGTCACCTTGCGCACTCCCCAGGGCCTGGCCTGCATCGAGGCCATGGCCCGTGCCGTGCCCGAAGCCCTGGTCGGCGCGGGCACGGTGCGCAGCGCAGCCGATGCGCGTGCTGCGGCCGATGCCGGAGCGCGCTTTGCCGTGAGCCCCGGCTATGCCAGCAGCCTGGGCCAGGCCTGTGCGGATCTGGGCTTGCCGCTGCTGCCCGGTGTGGCCACGGCCAGCGAGGTCATGGCTGCGCTGGCCGACGGCTTCAACGAGCTCAAATTCTTCCCGGCCCAGCAGGCCGGTGGTGTGGCCATGCTGCGCGCCTGGCAGGGACCGTTTGCCGACGTGCGCTTTTGCCCCACGGGCGGCATCTCGGCGGCGAACGCTCCAGAGTTCCTGGCGCTCTCCAATGTGGTCTGCGTGGGCGGCTCATGGCTGGTGCCACACCAGGCCATGGCCCAAGGCGATTGGGAGCGCATCAGCCTGCTTGCACGCGAAGCCCGGGGCCTGGCGCGCCTGGATGTGCATTGAGCGAATCGCGGCCAGACCTTTGGCTGGCTTGCGTTCTTACTTGCGCTTGGCGCAGGTATTGATGCCCAGCAAAGGGTAGGCCGGACAGAAGCCGGCGAATGCCGTGAGCAAGGGCAGGATGCCGAGCCAGCCCCACCAGCCCGCTGTGCCGGTAGCGGCCAGGGCCATGAGTGCGAGGCCGAGGATTGCGCGAACTGCGCGGTCAAGACTTCCCATATTGGCTTTCATGAAGCTCTCCTGTGCTGTGGTGTAGGGACGCTCGTAAACACGTTCTCAGGCACTGACGGGTGCCTGCAGTGCTGCAAACTCGTCATAGGCGGCCAGGGCGCGAGCCGAATACATGAGCGAAGGGCCGCCGCCCATATAGACCGCAAGACCCAGGGCCTCGGCGACTTCTGCGCGCGTGACGCCGAGCTTGACCAGGGCCTGGCTGTGAAAGCCCAGGCAGGGGTCGCAACGCACGCCGACCGACAAGGCGATGGCGATCAACTCCTTGGTCTTGGCGTCAAGTGCGCCGGGCTTGGTCGCAGCCTGGGCCAGGCTGGAAAATCCGCGCAGACTTTCCGGGATTTCCGCACGCAACTGGGCTAGCTGGGCCGAGGTTTGCTGGGTGAGTTCCTTGTAGCTGATGCTCATATCATTCCTTTGAATAAATCACCAAAAACAGGTGTAGCCCTTGCAGAGCAAGCGCTTCTAGCTATGAAAAAAGACGGTCTTATGACAGTTGCTGGCAAGCTGTATGCAATTTTGTTTTAATTATTTAGCTAATTAGTTAAATAGTCAATAAGCTATGATCAAGCTCTGTCGTCGGATAGACGAGAACTTGTTCTTGCATGGAGAAACCGATGAAACAAATGCCGCCCGAAGCCCTGGAGCAGGTTGCTGCCTATTTCCAGGTGCTGGCCGAACCGACGCGGCTGCGGATTCTGAATCTGCTGAGCGAAGGGGAGCTCAACGTCGGTGAGCTGGCCCAGGCCTGTGGCTACACGGCGGCCAATACCTCGCGCCATCTGTCCTTGATGACCAAACATGGTCTGGTTGCGCGCGAGACCCGGGGGACGGCCGTGTACTACAGCCTGGGCGACGAGTCCGTGCATGCGCTGTGCGACTTGGTCTGCGGCAATATCGCTCGCCGCCTGGAGCGCGATGCGGGTGCACGTGCGGCCTTTGCCAAGCTGCGCTAGCTGCGCTGACTGGCGCACAATAGGTGCTTTGGCGGCTTGGCCCAGGAGGTCAAGACCAGCCCCGAATGCCCGGCCCGGGCTTTTTTTCTTGGCTTTGCGCGACTTGTCTCTCATCACTTCTCCCCGGCCTGGCCTGCATGCTCTTGGTCTTCGTCAATGGCTGGGCCTGATTGCCGGCCTGGTGTTGCTGCTCGATGCCCTGGTGCTCATGGCCTATGGCATGTTCAATCTGGGCGTGACCTTGCCTGCGGCCCTGGGCCTGCTGCTCGTGGTTTCCAGTCTCGGGCACCGGGCCATTGCTGGCTGGCTGGACAAACGCCCGGCCTGGCGCAGGGCCTGGCGCCTTTCATGGCTGGGGTTGGGGCTCTGGCTGCTCAGCCTGCTGCTCTTCTGGGGCTTTTTGCTGTTGCACATCGACCGTGGTTGGGACGACGGGGCACCGGTACAGGCCGTGCTGGTGCTGGGCAGTGCCACGCGGGACGGGCAGCCTTCCACGACGCTGGCGCAACGCCTGGATGTGGCTGCTGCCGTCGCGGAACGCCAGCCCCAGGCGCTGGTGCTGGTCAGCGGTGGCGTGGACTTCGGTGAAAAAGAGAGCGAGGCTGCCGTCATGGCCCGTTATCTGATCGAGCGCCATGGCCTGGCGCAAGACCGTCTGCTGCTCGAGCAGGCCAGCACCAGCACGGCGCTCAATCTCGCCTTGAGCCTGCCTTTGCTCCAGCAAAGAGGCCTGGCGGCGGATGCACCCATGGCCCTGGTCACAAGCGACTTTCATACGCTGAGAGCGCTCTGGATAGCCAGACGCAATGGTTATGTCCATGTGCGGGCGCTGGGTGCACCCACGCCGCTTTCCATACGCGCCAATGCCTGGCTGCGCGAGTACTTTGCGGTACTCAGCGGCTGGCTGCTGGGCGAGTTCTAATCAGCCGGTTCACGCCAGCCTTCTATGCCATACCCTCGCATGACCGATGGATCTGGCAAATGCACTGACGGCGCAGGTCCATGATTTCAAAAACCGCCGCCCTGTCCAGGACGGCAATCTACAAAGGAGCAAGTCTTGAGCAATACACAGCGTCCCTTCAAGGTTCTGGGCATTCAGCAGGTCGCGATTGGCGGCACCGACAAGCAGCGCATGAAGCGCCTGTGGGTGGACATGCTGGGGCTGAGCCAGACAGGAACCTTCCAGAGTGAGCGTGAGAACGTGGATGAAGACATTCTGGCCATGGGCCGAGGGGTCTACCAGGTCGAAGTGGACATCATGCAGCCCCTGGATCTGGACAAAAAGCCTGCGGTCCACACGACGCCGCTCAATCACATCGGTCTGTGGATAGACGATCTGCCCAGGGCCGTGGAGTGGCTTACGGCCCAGGGCGTGCGCTTTGCGCCTGGAGGCATACGCAAGGGTGCGGCAGGCCATGACATCTGCTTTCTGCACCCCAAGAGCAATGACGAGTTCCCGGTGGCAGGTGAGGGCGTGCTGATCGAGCTGGTCCAGGCTCCGGCAGACGTGATTGCGGCTCTGGGCTGAGCGGCTCAACAAGGCCGCGTCGCGGCAGGACCCAGCGTGTCAGTGCCTGGTCTGCTCCACGGTTCTGGGCTGGCCGCTCTTTCCGGGGAAGTCCTGCAGCAAGGCCTCGATCATGTAAGGCATGACGGCGCTGAGCTGCTCCTCTGTGCCGCGGCTTTTCACCTCGCCCTGGTACAGGCGCAAAGGCCTGCCTTCGCTGTCTTTGGCCTTGTTGTCGAGAATCTCGACCTGGAGAAAGCGTGCGTAGACGGTATCCGTTCGGGTCGTGGATCCTATGACCCCATAGCTGGGGGTGTTGTAGGTGGTTGAGGAAAAGTTCGAGCCCTTGGCCGAACGATTCACCTGGCCGTAAGTGTGGGACGAGGCAATCCCTGTCTGCCCGACGATGGGGACCGAAGAGACCTGGGTGCGACCTTTGTCGATGCCATAGCGCACCAGCACCGCGTACTGGGCCTTGTCGGCGCTGGCCTGCTCCATGCCGTAGCGCATCAGGCCCGAGGCGAGCTCCTGGGCGTAGGTCTTGTATTCAAGATCGTTCTTTTGCTCATTGCGTGGTGCAAGCGCAAAAGTGCGGCCCTTGATGTTCTCAAGCTCATGGAACACGGACACCTGGGAGCGGATCGGGGTCGAGCAGGCCGCAAGCAAGCTGCAGGCGAGCGCAACGGATGCAATCTGGAAAACTTTCATCTGACTGATTTCTCCTGTAGAGAAAATGTAGCAGACGCCCCATGGGCCCAGGGCCATCGCATCTCAAAACCGATACCGTCAAGCGCTCAAGCTGGGGGTAGATGCAATCGCCCTGCCTATGGGCAGGACACGTTCTCATCTGTGCCTGCCTTGGCGCGTCTTTCTGGCAAGACGCCTGGCACTTTGAACCAGGCCCGTGGCGCTCAGCATCAGGCCGCCGAGGCTCATGACGATCATGAAGACATCCCAGAGCGGGCGACGGGAGAGCAGGGGTAGCCAGTCCCAGCTGTGCAGCAAGGCAAACAGCCAGCGCCAGGCGCGCTGGCCGCGATCGAGCCGCCCCAGGACCTGGCCTGTGTGTGCATCCACATGTACCCAGGTTTGCGCAGCATCGCCAAACACCAGGCGCAGCACGGGCAGGGGCTTGTCATGGCCGCCTGTCATGCTGTGATCGGCGCGTGCGTAATAGTAAAAATCGTAGTCCTCAAGCCGGTCGCTGCGCAGCAGCGGTGCGTCTAGCAAGCGCAGCCCTGCAGTCCGCAGACTTTCCGGGCTGGGGAGCCAGGGGCTGGCGCTGGAGGTTTCGAACACCAGGGCTTGGCCTTGGGCGCGCCGGATCTGGACCAGATCCTGTCCCGGGGCGCGCATCCAGCGCAGTTCGGCGGCAGGCCCGGTCTGTGCGAGCAGGGATGCAGGCGCAGTATCGGGTGCCATCAACGGCCCCGCCTGCCACTGATCGATCTGGAGCGGCTCGGCGTTGCTGTCAAAGATGCGCCAGGGATTCATGGACATGAGGCCGCTGAAGATCCAGCCGAGCACGAGCAGGCCGAACAGCAGGCCGCCCAGATGGTGCCAGCGCATGAGCCGCCCTGGATAAGGTGTGCGCCGCCCGCTGGCATAGGGCCGCGCGAAGCGCCAGCGCTGCCAGCCCACTAGCAGCCCGGCTGCCGTCAGAGCAATGCCGGCGATGGACAGGCTGTTGACGATGCTCGACCAGTGGTCATCCAGGGCATTGCCGCGGAACATGTACAGCCAGTGCAGCCAGGCCCCCTGATAGTTCCAGCCCCGCTCGGCACGCGTGGCATCGCGCACCACCTCCGCCGTGCGGCCCGAGATATACAGCCGTGTGCCCTGGGCATCGCCCAGGGCCACGTGGTGCAGGGGCCGGTGGGCATCCAGCGCACGCGAATGCGTGAACGCATCTTCGTCGATCGGGCCCAGATACGCGATCTCCAGATGGGCGCGGCTGTGCATGGCTGCATAGACTGCAGCCGACGCCATGGCCTGCTGGGGGCCGATGGCCGTGAGGCGCTGGCCGCTGATGGCGTCCACGGCAATGGCCACCCTGCCGCCTGTCGGCGTGGCGAAATAACTGGGCCGGCCATTGCCTGCATGCAGGCGCAAGTCCTTGAGCGGACCTGGCACTCCGGCCAGCGCAAGTGCCCGGCTTGGTGGCAGCAGCGCAGCCTCGTGCGGCAAGGGTGGCAGGTGCGCGAGTCTTTCGCTTTCACTGAGCTTGGGGTAGCCCACATACAGCATGACCATGCCCGAGACAAACCAGGCCACGAAGAACACGCACAGGCCTATGCCCAGCCAGCGGTGCAGCAGAAAAATCCAGCGCCTGAGTGCGCTGCTCGTCAGGGCCTTCATCAGAACCTCAGCTGGACAGAGACATCGGCCGTGCGTGCCGCGCCCAGATAGGCCATGCCCCGGCTGTCCATGGTCAGCGCATAGGTGCGGTCCGTGGCATTGCGCAGCCGCGCCTGCAGCGAGGCGTTCCTGCTGATGCGATAGCTGAGGCCCAGGTCGAGCAGCGTATAGGCGGGCGCGTAAAAGGTGTTTGCCGAATCACCATAGCTTCGACTCACATGGCGCAGCCCCGCCGTCACCTGGAGCTTGGGGGTGAGCTGGTAGCTGGACCATAGATTGGCCACCTGGCCGGGCGTGCCCACGGGGTGCTTGCCGGCCATGGACTGGCCGGCCTCCCAATAGTCGTCATACCGTGCATCCACATGGCTCCAATCGGCCCGCAGATTCCAGCGCGGCGTCAGCGCCAGGCCAAGCGACAGCTCCAGCCCGCGCGAGGACTGCTGGCCCACGAGCAGCGTCTGCCCCGTGTTCTGCGGGTCCGCGCTTGCCAGGTTGCGCCGCGTGATCTGGTAGAGCGCCAGCGTCGCCGTGCCTTTGTTCTGCCAGAAGCCCAGCTTGCTGCCGAGCTCGAACTGGCGTCCCTTGGTGAGCTCGGTATTGCTCATGAGGGCGGGAAACGCAGCCGTGGTCAGCATGCCCGATGGTGGGTCGGCCGCCGTTGCGTACTGGGCGTAGAGGCTGGCTTCAGCGGAGAGGTCCCAGACCATGCCGATGCGGCCCGTGGTCGGCTGATAGCTGCGCTGAAAGGACGCCGGCGCGCTGGCCGTGACTTCGCGCCGGTTGAAGGCCTCCAGCTCTATGCGCTCATGGCGCAGACTGCTCAGCAGATGCAGGTCCGGCCTCAGGGCCGTGCGGTTTTCCACGAACAAGGCCAGGGTGCCGACCCGGTTCTCGCGCAAGGGTTTGAAGCCTGGCGTCATGCCCGGGATGTCATAGAAGTCTTCGGTCGCGAAGTCGTAGGGGTCGACGGTACTCACTGCGCCCGGGAGACTGTTGGGAAACGAGGTCATGCGGTTCATGCTCAGGTCCAGGCCGAAGGCCCAGTCGCTGCGGCGACCGCCCAGCTCGCCTTGCAGGCTGCCCTCGATGCGGTTGCCTACAAGCCTTTGTTCATGACGCTGCAGATAGGTTTCGGAGCGCTGGACGGCGTTGTTGTCGGGCGTGAACGCATAGACCTCCACATTGCGGTATTCGCGCATGGCGTCATAGGCGTAGAACGTGTTCTTGAACTGCAGCCTGTCGTTCACGCGCCATTCGGTCAGCGAGCGCAGCCACTGCACGCGCTGGGCATACATGCCGTCCATGCTGTTGTAGTTCTTGTCGCGCGTGGCCTCGTCGATTCGGATCTCGCCCAGCATGGGCGCGAGTACGGGTGTTCCCCAGTAGGGGCGGTCCACGCGCTCGTACTGGGCTTCATAGGCCAGGGTATGGCTCAGGCCCGCGCCCAGGTCCGAAAGCAGCGAGGCCGCCAACTGGCTGGACTGGGACTGCTGGCCTTGAACCCCGCTATGGGCCTGGCGATGGTTGAGGTCCAGGCGGAGATGGTGGGCGTTGGCACTGTCCTCAGCGCTGAGCTTGCGGTTCAGCCCCAGGGATGCCTGTTTGAGGCCATGCTCGCCCAGCCGCAACTGGGCCTCGCCAAAGTTCGCGCGCTGGGCCAGCTTGGTGATGTAGTTCAGCGTGCCGCCCACGCCGCCCGCGCCGTACAAGAAGCTGGATGCCCCGCCGACCGCCTCCACGCGCTCGTAAATCCAGCTGTCCACGGGGCGCATCGCAATCGTGTATTGCAGGTTGATGCCGTTGAACAACTGGTTCACGGCTGCGCCCGTAAAGCCCCGGTAACTGACGCTGGTGCTGCCCGGCGCATCATGGGCCGTGACTCCGGGCACGGCCTGCAGTATCTGCTGGGTGTTCTGCGCGTCCATGGCCTGTATGGTGTCGTGCTCGATCACGGACACCGCCGCCGGAGTCTCGCGCAGGGACAGACCCAGTCGGCTCGCACTTTGGCTGCGCAGCCCGAGATCGAATCTGCCCAGGGCCTCTTCGTCCTGGGCCGAGACCTCGACCTGCTCCAGAACCGGTTCGGGCTGACCGGCCTCAGCGGCCGAGGCCCAGGGCGCGGCCAGCATGGCGCAATAAAGACTGCAGACCCAGACTTTTTTGGGATGGCCGGTAGACGGCGCGAAGAGATGGGGACGGGCCTGCGCGCATGCGTGCACGGCCGCCATGGAAGACAGCGGAAAATTCAAAGCCAACTCCTGATCAGGCGCCCTGCAGGCGCGACAAGCCAAGGTGCGGCAAAGGCACCTTTGGGCATGGACTGATGCCCGCATGCGCAAGCGCGCTGCGGTCTATTCGTTCAGTGCAGGAGAGGAGGGCGGGCCGCGTGCGGGCAGGGGCGCACGCGTGAGCGCAGCAATATGCGCGCTGACCATGGGCTGCAGCGCATGGGCCAGGGGCTGGGCTGCAGGTGGAAATCCAAGGCTAGGGGGAGGGCCTGCGCAGACCGGCAGGCACAAGGGGCAGTGAAGCTCATGGCTGCCCGGGCCTGGGCTGTCGAGGCCGTCGTCTGCAATCAGCTGTATTTCGCCGCCTGTCGTGCAGATCAGCTCGCCGACCACCGTGGGCTGAAGAAATGGCGCAGCCACCCCGACGCCCAGGGTGAAGGCAAAGCAGGCCAGAATCAACCTGGCCTGCCACAGCAGGTGGCGAGCGGATGGCATGGGCGGCGATTATCGCTGGCCCGGTCCTTGGGAAAGGGTAAGCATTGGTGACGCTCGTGAGCTGGTGCGGCCGCCGGCCTTGGCTCAGCGTGCCGAGAAGGGCTTGCCCAGCAGCTTGTCTCCGGCCTGGATGTGACGCTTGGCAAACCAGCCCTGGTTCATCTCCAGCACAAAGCGCACGGGCTTGGCCGAGCAATGGGAGTTCTCGGTCATGGGCTGCATGTCGGCGAGATTGACGATGACGCCATCATCGGCCACAAAGGCTGCGGTCAGGGGCAGCAGGGTATTGCGCATCCAGAAGCACTGCACGCCGGGCTGCTCGAATGCGAACAGCATGCCTTCATGCTGGGGCATTTGCTGGCGGAACATCAGGCCGATTTCGCGCTGGGCCGGCGTGGCCGCGAGCTGGGCCTCGATGCGGTGCATGCCGGCGGTGAGCTCGACACGGCGCAGATCGAGCTGAGGCCCTGGCTGGGCCTGGGCCGCCGTCATCATGAAGGCCGAGGCCAGGGCCGCGCAAAGCATGCGGGCTGGAGCAAAGGAGTGCAGAGCAGGTAATAGCTTCATGGGGATACATCGCAAAACAGCGGGCGATACAAAGCCCGCAAAACAAGGGTATTTTGCGGGCTTTTGGGATCGAACCTGTCAATTCATGCCAGAGAGTCCCAGGGCTTCGGACATGAGCGCATGGCCGGTGTATCAGGAGGCCGGATGCTTGTGGAGCTTTTTGCTGCGCTTGGCATGCTTCTTGGCCGGGGCAGGCGTTGGTGTCGCAGGCGTATGTGCGAGAGGCGCAGCATGCGTGGAGCCTGCAGGTTCTGCATGAGCATGGGGAGTCGCCTGGGCAAAAGAAGCTGCAGCCAGCGAGCCGAAGAGCAAAAAGGTGAAGAGCTTTTTCATATCACATGCCCTATGAATCAATACGGCAAGGCCGTGTCTCGGCATAAAAATTACGTCTGATTTCAGCGCGCCTCATCCAAATCGGCGAGCAGAGCTGGTTCAACGAAGGCGCTTGTACCGCCGTTGACAGGCTTGCCACCCAGTTTGTAGCTAGAATTTTCAGGATCCGATGGGTGTCGGTGGCCACGATGCATGCAGACACCCGAGCTCAGCCAAGCATTCGACAGTGGAGACATGCCTTAATGACCAGCTTTCAGCATATTCAGGTGCCGGCCCAGGGCCAGAAGATCACCGTCAACGCGGACATGTCCTTGAACGTGCCCGATCAGCCCATCATTCCCTTCATCGAGGGTGATGGCACGGGCATGGACATCACGCCCGTGATGATCAAGGTCGTGGATGCGGCCGTGGCCAAGTCCTATGGCGGCAAGCGCAAGATCGCGTGGATGGAGGTCTTTGCAGGCGAGAAGTCCACGCGTGTCTACGGCCCCGATGTCTGGCTGCCCGAGGAAACCCTGGCGGCCCTGCGCGAATATGTGGTCTCCATCAAGGGTCCGCTGACCACGCCCGTGGGCGGCGGCATCCGCTCGCTCAACGTGGCCCTGCGCCAGGAGCTCGATCTCTATGTCTGTCTGCGCCCCGTGCAGTATTTCAAGGGCGTGCCGTCGCCGCTCAAGGAGCCCGAGAAGACGAACATGGTGATCTTCCGCGAGAACTCGGAAGACATTTACGCCGGCATCGAATACGAGGCCCAGAGTGCCGGTGCCAAGAAGCTCATCGATTTCCTGATCAAGGAAATGGGCGTGAGCAAGATCCGCTTCCCCGAGACCTCGGGCATAGGCGTCAAGCCCGTGTCCATAGAGGGCACGGAGCGCCTGGTGCGCAAGGCCATCCAGTACGCGATAGACAACGACAAGCCCAGCGTGACCCTGGTCCACAAGGGCAACATCATGAAGTACACCGAGGGCGGCTTTCGCGACTGGGGCTATGCGCTGGCCCAGCGTGAATTCGGCGCCCAGCCCATAGACGGCGGCCCGTGGTGCAAGTTCAAGAACCCCAAGACGGGGCGCGACATCGTCATCAAGGACTCGATCGCCGATGCCTTCCTGCAGCAGATCCTGCTGCGCCCGGCCGAGTACTCGGTGGTGGCCACGCTCAACCTCAACGGCGACTACATCTCGGATGCGCTCGCGGCCCAGGTCGGCGGCATAGGCATTGCACCCGGCGCCAACCTGTCGGACTCCGTGGCCTGCTTCGAAGCCACGCATGGCACGGCGCCCAAGTATGCGGGCAAGGACTATGTGAACCCCGGCTCGGAAATCCTCTCGGCCGAGATGATGCTGCGCCACATGGGCTGGACCGAGGCTGCGGACCTGATCATCAAGGCCCTGGAAAAGGCCATAGAGAGCAAGCAGGTGACGTATGACTTTGCGCGCCTCATGGACGGTGCAACCCAGGTCTCGTGCTCGGGCTTTGGCCAGGTCATGATTGCGCAGATGGACTGAGCGCGTGAACACGCCCTGAGCGCCTGAGCCGCCTTCTGGCGGCTCTTGCTGTTCAAGGGGGCCTGGGGACTGGGTCTTGGGTCAGGGCAGGGCGCAGCCATCGGGGCCGCAGCCTTCGGCCTGGTCCGGGGCCTGGTTCTGGCTCTTGAGCTCGGCCACCTGCTGGGCCCACTGGCCGAGCTGGGCCTTCCAGCCTTGTACATCGGCCAGCCAGGGGCTGATGTCTATGCGCTGCACGGCGCGCTGGCCGGGCTGCTCGGGGTGGTCGAACTCTAGTGCAAAGCTCGGAAAACCCTGACCCTGGACCAGCGACAGCAGTTGCCGGCTTTGCTGCATGTGCTGCTGGGTGGGCGCGCCTTGCTGCTGCGCATAGGCCTGGGCAAAGGCTGCAGCGTCCAGGCCCAGATCCCGGGCCAGCTCCTGGAGCACGGACATATCGCTGATGAGGCGTCCCTGGATGTAGTAGGCCTCTTGCATGCGCGCCAGCAGATCCAGGCCCCGGCCCGAGAGCTGCTCGGCAGCCAGCATGGCCGTGGTGGGCGGCTCGGAGTCGAGCACCGTGCCCACGGCCTTGAGCAGGCCGTCGCTATAGGCTTCGCCAAAGACCTGGCCCGTGAGTTCGCTGATGCGCTTGTCGTGCGGCAGCACATGCTCGCGCCAGCCCGCATCGATCTCGCGGCGCTGGGCTCCGACCAGCATGCCGCCGCCATGCCATTGCAGGCCTATGCCGGGCAGATTGCGCGCGGCCTGGACCAGGGGAGCGGCTGCATAGCACCAGCCGCACAGCGGATCGAAGATGTAGTGCAGAACCAGTGGGGCAGAGGTTTGGGCGTTCATAAGCTTGGTGGCTTGGTGATTCAGGATGTCAAACACTGTAGCGCCAAGCGCAGGCCCCTGCTGCTGCTCGGGTCTCGATCTTCGGCTGGCACAATGGCCCGGCTTTTGCGCTTTGCCTTTTTGCCGCCATGCCCTTGAAAACCACTGCCCATCGCCGGCCCCGTTCCGACTCCGGTGAGCCCAGCCCCCAATCCGTGGCCAGGCGCGCCACCGTGGGCTTTTTGCTGTTCTGGCTGCTGGTCATGGGCGTGCTGTACTGGGCCATGCAGCTTTACCTGCAGCCCGCGCGTGCCACGGTGCAGGCCGATGGCAGCCTGGTGATTGCGCGCGACCGGGATGGGCACTTTCGCGTCGACGGTGCCATCAACGGCGAGAGCGTGCGCTTTCTCGTCGATACCGGCGCCACGGCGATCAGCGTGACCGACGGGCTGGCGCAGCGGGCTGGCCTTGTCGGTGGTGAGCGCGTGCGCTTTCGCACGGCGAATGGCGAGCGCGAGGGGCGCATGGTCGTGGCCCAGCAGGTGAGGGTGGCCAACCTGGTGGTCAGCGGCCTCAGCGTGGGCACGGGCTATACCGGAGACAGCGAAGGCGATGCCTTGCTGGGACAGAACTTTCTGCGCCAGTTCGATGTGCAAATGCGTGCTGACAGCATGCTCATCCAGCCGCGCGGCAGCCTTGGCCAGGCGCCGCGCTGAGGGCGTCAGCACGTTTCGAGGTGCGGCCGGGCGCTGGCCGTTTCAGGGCATGTGCGCACATGCGAGAATAGGCGCCCTCAAGTGAGGCTTGGACCGTTGGTGTCCTGAAGCCGAGGCTTGCCGAACCCAGCCCCCGAATCGCTTTGCCATGCGACCGCTGTCCCTGCGGGGTTGGCGCCTGGCCTGGCTGCGATCCCGGGCGATGGCTGATTCAGGCAGGCTCCAATTCAGGACACGCGCAACGGATGGGGCGCTGGGATCAGCGCGCCATTCCGAATCCGGCCTTTGGTGCGTGTCGAGGCTCGATCCACTGCTTGCTGCGTCGTGGCCGCTCGGCAGTCTTCAGGACTTGGGCTGGCCTTGTTGTTGAGTCCGCCAAAGCACTGAAACCCGTGTCCCACCGCCAGCCCATACGTATTGCCGACCGCCATCGGTTCGACTGCCTGATCGACGCCCGCACCCCCGAAGAGTTCGAGCTCGACCATATACCCGGTGCCATCAATTGCCCCGTGCTCGACAATGAAGAGCGCGTGCGCATAGGCACCATCTACAAGCAGGTCAGCCCCTTCGAGGCCAAGCGCCTGGGGGCTGCCATGGTCTCCGCCAATCTTGCGCGTCATCTGCACGAAACCTTTGCCGACAAGCCCGCGAACTGGAAGCCTCTGGTCTATTGCTGGCGCGGCGGGCTGCGCAGCGGCTCCATGGTCACCTGGCTGCGCCTTGTGGGCTGGGATGCCCAGCAACTGGCCGGCGGCTACAAAAGCTATCGCGGCCATGTGGTCGAGCAGATCGAGACCCTGGCCCCGCAACTGCAACTGCGTGTGCTGTGCGGTGCCACAGGCAGTGCCAAGACGCGCGTGCTGCATGCGCTGGAGCAGGCCGGCGCCCAGGTGCTGGATCTCGAAGGCTATGCGCGCCACAAGGGTTCGCTGCTCGGCAATCTGCCCGGGGTCGAGCAGCCCAGCCAGAAATACTTCGAGACCCTGCTCGTGCAGCAGCTGCAGGCCATGGACCTGTCCCGCCCGATCTATGTGGAAGGCGAGAGCGTGAAGATAGGCCGCATCTGCCTGCCGCTGGTGCTGGTCAAGCACATGCGCACGAGCCCGGTCATCGAAGTGCGTGCCACGCCCGAGGCGCGTCTGGCCTATCTGCTGCGTGACTATGCATACCTGGGCGACGACCCGGCAGCGCTGGCCGAGAAGCTGGGCTGGCTCAAGGAGCTGCAGGGCAAGGAGGCCGTGATGCGCTGGCAGGCCTGGGCCCACGAGGGGCAGTTGTCGCCGCTGTTTGCCGAGCTCATGCGCCTGCATTACGACCCGCACTACGAGCGCTCCCAGGAAAAGCACTTTGTGCAATGGCCGGGGCGCATCTCGCTGGCAACCGATGATCTCGGCGAGCGCGGCATCGAGGAGCTGGCCCGGCGCATTCTGAGCCCGGCATAAAAGCCCGGCGTAAGGCCCGGTGTAAGGCCCGGGCCCTGGTGTCCTGAGCTGGATATCGGTTCGGCAGACCTCCAGCTCGCCACACTAGCTTTGCAACTGGGCCCAGACCTTGTCCAGGCGCTTGGCGCTCACGGGGTAGGGCGTGCGCAGCTCCTGGGCGAAAAAGCTCACGCGCAGCTCCTCCAGCATCCAGCGGTATTCCTGCATGCGTGTGTCGACCTGGCCCTTGCGCTCGGCCAGCAGGCGCCAGTAGCGCTGGGCCAAGGGTTGCAGCTCCTTGAGCCTGGCCGCATCGCGCGCGGGGTCGGCGCGGTATTTGTCCAGGCGCGTGGTGATGGCCTTGAGGTAGCGCGCATAGTGCTGCAGCTGGGTCCAGGGCGCGGCCGCGATGAAGCGCTTGGGCATGAGCTTTTGCAGCTGTTCGGCCGCATCCTGCGTGGCCTCGGGGGCGTTCTTGGTGTCCTTGATCTTGCGCTGGGCGGCCGCGTATTCGGTCAGAATCACGCCGGCCATGCGCGCGACCTCGTTGGCGATCAGGGTCAGCCGCCCGCGCCCATCCTGTATGCGCTGCCTGAAGGCAGCCTCGTCGATGGGCAGTGGCTCCTGCAAAAAGGCGCGGTCCATGGCCACGTCGATGATTTGCTCGCGCAGCTCTTCCTGCGTGCCCAGCGGCATATAGGCCACGGCCATTTTCTGCAGGTCGGGAATGTTTTTTTCCAGATACTTCAGGGCATCCCTGATCTGCAGCGCGAACAGGCGGCGCAGGCCTTGGCGGTGGCGTGCGCCGGCGAGCTCGGGCTCGTCAAAGACTTCGATGCCCACGGCGTCGCCGTGATCGATCAACGCCGGAAAGCCGATCAGGGTCTGGCCGCCTTTGCGGATCTCCATGAGCTCGGGCAGCTCGCCAAAGCTCCAGTCGGTGTAGCGCGCTTCCGTGCTTTGCGCGGCCTGGGGTTTGTCCACTCTCTTTTGAGGAGCTGGTACCGCTTTACCTACCTTGATTTCAGGTCTGTTTGTATCTGAATTCGTTACCTGGACAGCGCTAGGCGCTATCTTTAATGATGCCAGTGCCTGGAAGGCGCCGCGCGCCTTGGCACCCAGTTCGGCCTTGAGCGCGGCCAGGTTGCGGCCCTGGCCGAGCTGGCGCCCATGTTCGTCGGTCACGCGCAGGTTCATGAACAAATGCGGCGACAGCATGTCCAGCTTGAAGTCGGCGCGCTTGATGTCCAGCGAGGTCTCGTCGCGCACCTGCTTGAGCAGGGCGTCGATCAGCGAGCCCTGGGCCCAGCGCTCGTCCTGCGTGAACAGCGCGGCCAGGCGCGTCGCGCTTTCGGGCAGAGGCACGAAGCGGCTGCGCGGACGCTGGGGCAGGCTCTTGAGCAGGGCCTGCAGCTTGTCCTTGAGCATGCCGGGCACCAGCCATTCCACACGCTCTTCCGAGACCTGGTTGAGCACGAACAGCGGCACGGTGACCGTGACGCCGTCGCGCGCATCGCCGGGGCTGTGCAGATAGCTGGCCGTGCAGTCCACGCCGCCGAGCTTGATGGTCTTGGGGAAGTTGTCCGTGGTGATGCCTGCGGCCTCATGGCGCATGAGCTCGTCGCGCGACAGGCGCAGCAGGTCGCGGTCCTGGCGGCAGGCTTCGCGGAACCACTTGTCAAAGCTGGCGCCGCTGAACACATCCTTGGGGATTTGCTGGTCGTAGAACGCGAAGATCAGCTCGTCGTCTACGAGCACGTCCTGGCGCCGGCTCTTGTGCTCCAGCTCCTCGACGCGGCGCACCAGCTTGAGGTTGGCCGCGAGAAACTGCCACGGCGTGTCCCATTCGCCCTGAACCAGGGCCTCGCGGATGAACAGGTTGCGCGCCTCGTAGGCATCCACGCGGCCAAAGCTCACGCGCCGGCCGTTGTAGACCACCAGGCCGTAGAGCGTGGCGCGCTCGTAGGCCAGCACATCGGCCTGTTTCTTGCTCCAGTGCGGGTCAAGCAGTTGCTTTCTGAGCAAATGGGCGCCGACCTCTTCGAGCCACTGCGGATCGATGGCCGCGATGCCGCGCCCGTACAGACGCGAAGTCTCGACCTGCTCGGCCGCGACGATCCAGCGCCCGGGCTTCTTGGACAGGTGGGCACCCGGATGCGGGTGGAACTTGATGCCGTGCGCGCCCAGATAGGACTCGCTCTCTTCGCCCTTGTAGCCTATGTTGCCCAGCAGGCCCGAGAGCATGGACAGGTGCAGCGCGTCATAGCCTGCGCTCTGGTCGTTGATCTGCCACTTGAGGTCCTTGACCACGGTGAGCAACTGGGAGTGGATGTCGCGCCACTCGCGCACGCGGCGGATGTTGATGAAGTTCTGGCGCAGCAGCTGCTCCCACTGGCGGTTGCTGATCTTGTGGGTTGCGGCCTCTTGCTCGGCGGGGTTGAACAGCGCCAGCTTTTCCTCGGCCACACCCGGCTGTTGCGCGCCCGAGGCACGCTGGCTCACGGGCAAAAAGGCCTGGTTGCGCGCCGAGGCCTTGGGCGCAGGCGCATGCTGGGCGGCCATCTCGGCACGGCTCTTGGCCACGAGCTTGCCGCCGCGCGCGTCCGAGAGCCATTTCCACAGCCGCAGATAGCCGCTGAACTCGCTCTTCTCGTCGTCGAACTTGGCATGCGCCTGGTCGGCCTGCTGCTGGGCCTCCATGGGCCGGTCGCGCACGTCCTGCACCGACAGGGCCGAGGCCACGATCAGCACCTCGGCCAGCGCGCCACGGCTCTTGGCCTCGACGATCATGCGGCCCACGCGCGGGTCCAGCGGCAGACGCGCCAGCTCCTGGCCCATGGCCAGCAGATGGCCGCGCTCGTCCACGGCGCCCAGCTCGGCCAGCAACTGGTAGCCGTCGGCGATCGCGCGGCCCGAAGGCGCCTCCAGAAAAGGGAAGTTCACCACATCGCCCAGGCCCAGCGACTTCATGCGCAGGATCACGCCGGCCAGCGAGGAGCGCAGGATTTCGGGGTCGGTAAACCGGTCGCGCTGGTTGAAGCCGGCCTCGTCATACAAGCGTATGCAAATGCCGTCGGCCACGCGCCCGCAGCGGCCCGCGCGCTGGTTGGCCGCGGCCTGGCTGA
Organism: Comamonas composti DSM 21721; assembly: GCF_000429845.1. Classification (GTDB taxonomy): domain Bacteria; phylum Pseudomonadota; class Gammaproteobacteria; order Burkholderiales; family Burkholderiaceae_C; genus Comamonas; species Comamonas composti. The sequence goes on along the minus strand of NZ_AUCQ01000015.1, from coordinate 79,187 downwards.
TGGGCTCGACCAGCAGTTGCTCCACCTTGCTGCGGAAGGAATAGCGCTTCACGCGCGCCGTGCCTGCGTCGATGACGTATCGGATTCCCGGCACCGTCAGCGATGTCTCGGCCACGTTGGTGGCCAGCACGATGCGGCGCCCGGTGTGGCCGTCGAAGATGCGGTCCTGCTCGGCCTGGGACAGGCGCGAGAACAGCGGCAGTACCTCGGCATGCCTGAGCACGGGCGAGTGCTGCAAATGCTTGCGCAGATGGTCGGCGGCCTCGCGGATCTCGCGCTCGCCGGGCAGAAACACCAGGATGTCACCACCCGCGCCGCCGGCCCACAGCTCGTCCACGCCATCGGCAATCGCGTCGTTGAGGTCGTAGTCGCGCTTTTCCTCGAACGGGCGCCAGCGCATCTCCACCGGGTAGGTGCGGCCCGAGACCATGATCACGGGGGCCGGGCCGCTTTGGGATGCAAAGTGCTTGGCAAAGCGCTCGGCATCGATGGTGGCCGAGGTCACCACCACCTTCAAATCCGGCCGCCTGGGCAGGATCTGCTTGATGTAGCCGAGCAGAAAGTCGATGTTCAGGCTGCGCTCATGGGCCTCGTCGATGATCAGCGTGTCATAGGCGCGCAGCAGCGGATCGGTCTGGGTCTCGGCCAGCAAAATGCCGTCGGTCATGAGCTTGACCGAAGCGTCCCGGGAGAGCCGGTCCTGAAAGCGCACCTTGTAGCCCACGACCTCGCCCAGCGGCGTGTTCAGCTCCTCGGCAATGCGCTTGGCCACGGAGGAGGCGGCAATCCGGCGCGGCTGGGTATGGCCGATCAAATGCCCGCGCACCTGGCCTTTTTCATCGGGCCTGGCATTGAGCTTGCCACGGCCCAGCGCCAGTGCGATCTTGGGCAACTGCGTGGTCTTGCCCGAGCCCGTCTCGCCACAGACGATGATGACCTGGTGCCTATCCATGGCCTGCATGATTTCCTCACGGCGGCTGGATACGGGAAGTGACTCGGGGAAGCTGATCTTCAATGACATAAGGCTGGGGATTATCGGGGCTCGCGGCTGGCTTGCGTTGGGCTTGCACAACAAACACCGATGCAGCCATTGTCATGGCCGCGATGCGGCCCGGATAATCTGCGCTTCGCTTCACAGCCTGCCAACGAGCAACCTTGGCAAGGCCTTGGAATGTGTTGAGGATCTCTACGCTGCGGCGCCGAGGAGATCATCAGCAGGTTCTTGCACAGGAGCACATCCCCATGTCTTTGTTCAACCCCTTTGACTGAACACGGTTCCCCGCCCCGGCTGAACCGTGCTACATAACTGTTCAGCCATGGTTTCAGGCGCTTTGCGTGCCGCATCAAGCCCTGGCCCATGAGCTGGGGCTTTTTTGTTTTCAGGAACCGCACATGTGTGCATCTCTCGCCATCAGGCCCGCCAAGGCGGGCCGGACCGGGCGCTCGCTGCCTGTTTCCCTTGAGGCCAGCCCCGCTCCACGCAACCCCGTAGCACGCGCGCTGGCGGCGCGCTCTGCCAGCGGTGGCGCTGGCCGCCACCTGCGCAGCCAGGGCGCCCAGCGCCGGGCCGAACGCATGCAGTTGCAGCGCAATCTGCATCAGATCAACGAATAAAAAGAATCACGTCATGCATATGAAGAATCCTCCCCGTACGGCGACTCCCGGTACCGATGTCAAGACCCAGCTGCATGCCCAGATGGCCCAGCGCCAGCAGGTGCTGACCGACGCTGCGGCCCAGCTCAAGCGCGAGCTGTTCGGCATCGACGATGTCATAGACCGCGTCATCGACAGCGTGCGCGCCTGGTATGTGCTGCCCCAGTGCATTACCCGTCCGGTCATCGTCTGCCTCTGGGGCCTGACCGGCACGGGCAAGACCCAGCTCACGCGCCGCCTGGCCCAGTTGCTGGGCTTTTACGACCGCTTTGTCGAAGTGCAGATGGACGGCTTCAGCAACGGCGCGGGCAGTTACCGGGGCTCGTCCATTGCCTCCATGCTGGAGAGCTCGGGCATAGACGAGGGCGCGCCCGGCATGCTGGTGCTGGACGAGTTCCAGCGCTACCGCACCAAGGACAGCAAGGGCGATGATGCCAAGGTCGAGCGCTACCAGGACGTGTGGATGCTGCTGTCCGACGGCCGCCTGCCCCCGCCGCTGGGCGCGCTGGTGGACATCGAGCGCAAGCTCGCAGGCCAGCAGTACGACGCCGAGCGCGACGATGGCGAAAAGCCCGAGAAAAGCTACCGCTTCCGCCTGGACGCCTGGGATGCCCAGGAGCTCAAGAGCACCTTCAAGCTGCAGGAACCCCTGACCGAGATCATGCAGTGGCAGCCCGAGCGCGTGCACGAGCTGTTCGTGCAGTTTCGCGAGACCCAGCAGGACTGGGAGACCGACTACAGCCGGCTGCTGATCTTCGTCTGCGGCAACCTCGACGAGATGTACCGCGAGACTGCCCAGCGCGTGGAGGACTGCGACACCGATGCCGACATTTTTCACCGCCTGACCCAGCGCCTGTCGCTGATCGACGTGAAGAAGGCCTTGTCCGAGCGCTTCAAGCCCGAGCAGATTGCGCGGCTTGGCAACAACCACGTGATCTACCCCTCGCTGAGCAAGAGCACCTATGAGCGCCTCATCAGCGAGTTGTGCGCGCGCTATGTGAGCGATATCGAGGTTCAGACCGGTGTGCGTCTGGAGCTGGGCAGCGATGTGTTCGATGCCCTGTACGCGAATTCGGTGTTTCCTGCCCAGGGCACGCGCCCGCTGTTCTCCTCGGTGCATGCCGTGCTCAGCAGCACCCTGGTCAAGGTCTCTCTGTGGGCCCTGGAGCAGGACTTGCTCAGCCATGTGCCCGTGCATCTGACACTGGCCCGCGACAGAAAGCATTTGCTGGCCAGCGCCAGGCTGGAGAGCGGCGTGACCCTGAGCGAGAGCTTTGCCGTGGTGCTGGACCTGGACCGTGTGAAGCAGCGCGCGAATGCCGACTTCCGCGCTCTGCTGGCCGTGCACGAAGCCGGCCACGGCCTGGCCTATGCGCTGCTGTTCGGGCAGGCTCCGCAGGAGATCAAGATCAACATCGCGTCCTTTGAAGGGGGCTACAACAGCTTTGCGAGTCTCAAGGCCACGACGCGCCAGAATGCGCTGGACATGATTTGCGTCAGCCTTGCAGGACGCGTGGCCGAGGAGCTGGTGTTCGGCGAGATGGCCTGCACTACGGGCTCGGAAAGCGACTACAAGCAGGCGACCGCGATTGCCGCGCGCCATATCCGCTACCACGGCTTTGGCGCACGCATCAGCCGCACCGATGTGACCTCGGAAACCGAAGACCATCTGAACACCGATGTGGCCCCGAGCAACCAGGCCATCGAGGACCTGCTGCAGGCGCAGTACCAGCGTACCCGCGAGCTGCTGAGCCAGCATGGACCGGCCTTCGACACCACGGTGGATGCGCTCATGCTGCGGGGCGCGATCACGCCGGCCGAGATGGGCGATCTCATGGCCAGGCACGACGTGCAACTGCGCCTGCCCGGAGATCAGCCTGACGAAAGCCTGGTGCTGGAGCCGTTTGCAAAGCGCCTTGCAGCCTTTCGCTCTCGCAAGGGCTGAGCGCGTCCGCACGCTCTGAGGCCGCAGACATGCACCGGGCGCAAGCTCGCAAGTCTGGCGGCTTTCCCATGTAAAAGCGCGGGCTCCTGGATCAGGAGTCCGCGCTTTTCGTCTGTCCTGCGGCCCCGCTGCATGCGCCGGGCCGCTTGGCGCCTATTGCGCCTTCGGGTTCATGGTGCGCACGAAGCTGGCGCGATCACACTTGATCCAGGGCCTGATTCAGGTCGGTCAGCAGGTCGTCGATGTGCTCTATGCCCACGGACAGGCGCACCATGCCTTCGCTGACCCCGGCCTTGGCCAGCTCCTCGGCATCGAGCTGGCGGTGCGTGGTCGAGGCCGGATGCGTGGCCAGGGACTTGGCATCGCCGATGTTCACCAGGCGTGTGAACAGCTTCAGCGCATCGAGGAAGCGTGCACCTGCAGCGCGCGCGTCGCCATCGGCCGACTTGAGGCTGAACGACAGAATGCCCGAAGCCCGTCCGCGGAGCTGGCGCTGCACCAGCGCGTGGTCGGGGTGGCTCTTGAGGCCGGCATAGCGCACCCATTCGACCTTGGGGTGCTGCTCCAGGGTCTCGGCAAGGGTTTGCGAGTTCGCGCAGATGCGGTCCATGCGCAGGGCCAGGGTCTCTATGCCTTGCAGGATCAGAAAGGCGCTGTGCGGGGCAATGGCTGCGCCCGTATTGCGCAGCGGTACCACGCGCACGCGGCCGATGTAGGCGGCCTCGCCCAGGGCTTCGGTATAGACCACGCCGTGGTAGCTGATGTCGGGCTCGTTCAGGCGCTTGAAGCGCGTCTTGTGCTGGGCCCAGGGGAACTTGCCGCTGTCGACCACGGCACCGCCCACGCTGTTGCCGTGGCCGCCCAGGTACTTGGTCAGCGAGTGCACGACGATATCGGCGCCATGCTCTATGGGGCGCAGAAGGTAGGGGCTGGGCACGGTGTTGTCCACGATCAGCGGCACGCCATGGGCATGGGCCACATCGGCCAGGGCACGTATGTCGGTCACATTGCCCAGGGGGTTGCCTATGGATTCGACGAAGATGGCCTTGGTCTTGTCATCTATGAGCTGGGCGAAGCTGGCCGGGTCGCGCGGGTCGGCGAAGCGCACCGTAATGCCTTGCTGGGGAAAGGTATGGGCGAACAGGTTGTAGGTGCCGCCATACAGGGTGCTTGCCGAGACGATGTTGTCGCCGGCCTCGGCAATTGCCTGGATTGCATAGGTGATGGCCGCCATGCCCGAGGCCACGGCCACGGCGGCAATGCCGCCCTCCAGTGCCGCGACGCGCTTTTCAAGCACGTCGTTGGTGGGGTTCATGATGCGCGTGTAGATGTTGCCGGGAACCTTGAGGTCGAACAGGTCGGCACCATGCTGTGCGCTGTCGAAGGCGTAGGCCACGGTCTGGTAGATGGGCACGGCCACGGACTTGGTCGTGGGGTCGGGCGAATAGCCTGCGTGAACGGCAAGAGTTTCAATGCGCATGTTTGCTCCCTGGATGCATGCTTGATGTTGTGGACGATCTGATCTGCAAGACCCTGGCCTGGCTGCCTGGGCCAATGGCCCTGGATGGCACTTAATAGGTGATGCAGTTGGCGGGCATTATGGCTCCAGCTGCCATGGCAGGCGAACAACGCATTGGCAATGTGCTTATGCCCTTGCCCCTGGAGTCCGCCTCCATAGCGGAGTCACGAATTGCCTTGCCTTGCCTGAGCCGTGGGTGGATGAAGGGGCCGGCCATGCAGGTGCACCAGGGCAGGACATCAGGACTTCTAGGACATGCTCTCTACAACGATTTGTCGATCTACAGCCCGCAGCCGACTTCCTGAGTATCTTGAAAATCGGCTTACATCCGCCCTTGCATCGTTCGGGAAAAGAAAAACCCCGCTATGCAAAACATAGCGGGGTTTTTCTTTAATGACTTGGTGCCGGAGACATGAATCGAACACGCGACCTTCTCATTACGAATGAGCTGCTCTACCAACTGAGCTACACCGGCAATAGAACGAAATTATAGCCTGAAATTTCAGGCCTCAAGGTGATATTGGCTTACGCGCTCGACTTCGTTCTTGGAGCCGAGGATTACGCTCACGCGCTCGTGCAGCTGGGTGGGCTGGATTTCCATGATGCGCTGGCGGCCGTTGGTGGCTGCGCCGCCTGCCTGCTCGACCAGCCAGGACATGGGGTTGGCTTCATACATGAGGCGCAGCTTGCCGGCCTTTTGCGGCTCGCGGTTGTCCCAGGGGTACATGAAGATGCCGCCGCGGCACAGGATGCGGTGTACGTCGGCGACCATGGCAGCCACCCAGCGCATATTGAAGTCCTTGCCGCGCGGGCCTTCCTTGCCGGCCAGGCATTCGTCGATGTAACGCTTCACGGGGGCATCCCAGTGGCGCATATTGCTCATGTTGATCGCGAATTCCTTGGTGTCCTCGGGGATCTTCACGTTCTCCTGGATGAGCACGAAGGAGCCTTGCTCGCGGTCCAGCGTGAACATGGAGACGCCGTCGCCCACCGTGAGCACCAGGGTGGTCTGCGGGCCGTAGATGCAGTAGCCGGCTGCGACCTGCTGGGTGCCGGGCTGCATGAAGTCCTCTTCGGTCACGCCGGGATGGCCTTCGGGCTTCTTGAGCACGCTGAAGATGGTGCCGATGGACATGTTGATGTCGATGTTGGACGAGCCGTCCAGCGGGTCGAACATCAGCAGGTATTCGCCCTGAGGGTAACGGTTGGGCACCACGTAGATGCCTTCCATCTCCTCCGAGGCCATGGCCGCCAGGTGGCCGCCCCATTCATTGGCCTCGATCAGGGTTTCGTTGGCGATGATGTCCAGCTTTTTCTGCACCTCGCCTTGCACGTTTTCGCTGCCGGCCGTGCCCATGACTTCACCGAGTTCACCCTTGTTCACGGCAAAGCTGATGCGTTTGCAGGCGCGCGCCACGACTTCCAGCAACAGGCGCAGTTGGCCCGGGATCAGACCGTCCACGCGTTGCTGCTCGACCAGGTAGCGGGTCAGGCTGATGTTCTTCTTCATGATTCAACTCCTAAAAAATCAAATGGGCAGGTCGCAGGCTTTGTGGATCTGGTATTTGCTTGAAAGCCTGTTGCCTGCTCTCGACGCGGCGCAGCCCGGGGACACCGGGCAAGGGCCGCTGCGCTGCGAAAGTGCCGACCCCTCCCGCGCGTGGCGAGAAGGGGTGCCGCCGCGCAAGAGGCACTTTAGTCGGCTGCCAGGGCCCGCGTCACCACTTCGCGCACATCGTTGCTGAGCTCGGGCTTTGCGGCAATGCGTGCAATGGCCTCGCGTGCGGCCGTGCGGTAGGGTTCGGCCAGCTTTTTCCAGCGATCCAGCGCGCGAACCAGACGGGCCGCGACCTGGGGGTTGATGGCGTCAAGCTCGATCACGCGTTCGCTCCAGAACACATAGCCTGCGGCATCGGCACGGTGAAAGGCTCCCGGGTTGGCGCTGCAGTAGCTGAAGATCAGGCTGCGTGCCCGGTTGGGGTTCTTGATCTGGAAGTCCGCATGCTTCATGAGCTGCTTGACGGCAGGCAGCACATTGCCGCCGCGATCGCAGGCGCCGGCCTGCAGCGCAAACCACTTGTCGAGGACCAGCGCATCGTGCTGGAACTGACTGTGAAAGCGCGCCAGCGCCTTGGCGGCCAGCGGATGGCCGCTGTTGACGAGGGCGGAGAGGGCGCTGACGCGGTCCGTCATATTGCCTGCATCCTTGAAGCGCTGCAGCGTCCTGCCGGGCCAGACTTCGTCACCCGTGGCCTGGGCGGCCAGGCACAGCATGCCCAGAGCCAGGCCCGAGAGCGCGCGGCGGCCCGCGCTCAGCGGGTCGGGGCGGTAGGCGCCGGTGTCGTGATGTGCTTCCCAGGCCCATTGCCAGTCGGCCTGCAGCTCGGTGGCCAGTTGCAGGCGCATGGCTTCGCGCACGGCGTGCACGCGCTGGGGGTCCACCACTTCCAGCTGCTCGGCGATATAGCTTTCGCCCGGCAGGGTCAGCACCAGCTCCTTGAAGGCAGCGTCGAGCTCGGCATGGCGCAGCACGCCGCGCATGGCCTCGATGAAGGAGGGCGGCAGCAGCCTGGCTTCGATTTGGCCTCCAGCACTGGTCGTGATTGTGCTGTCCGCTATTGCATTCAGAGCAATGCCGAGCGCCAGGCGCTGTCCGGCCTCCCAGCGGTTGAAAGCGTCGGCATCGTGGGCCAGCAGGGTAAGCAGGTCCTGGTCGCTGGTATCGCTTTCCAGCACCACGGGCGCGCTGAAGCCGCGCAGCAGCGATGGCACGGGCTGCTCGTCGATGTCGGTGAAGACAAAGCTCTGGCTGGCTTCATGCAGCACCAGCAGGCGGCTTTCGGCTGCGGGCGAGCTCTCGCCTTGCAGGCGCAGGGCCAGGGGCTGGCCATTGCGGTTGAGCAGGCCTGTCTGCACAGGGATCACGAAGGGCAGCTTCTCGCCCTGGCCGGGCGTGGGGGCGCAGCTTTGCGTGAGCGTGAGCGTGTAGCTGCGGGCCTGGGCATCGTAGCTACCCGTGGCGTGCACATGGGGCGTGCCTGCCTGGCTGTACCAGCGCTTGAACTGTTCCAGGCGCTGGGCGAGTTCGCTGCCGGGGTTGGCGTCGGCCATGGCCTGGGCGAAGTCGTCGCAGGTCACGGCCTGGCCATCGTGGCGCTCGAAGTACAGGGCCAGGCCCTTGGCAAAGCCGTCGCGGCCCACGAGGTTGTGCTGCATGCGCACGACCTCGGCACCTTTCTCGTAGATCGTGAGCGTGTAGAAGTTGTTGATCTCGATGTAGCTGTCGGGCCGCACGGGGTGGGCCATGGGGCCTGCGTCTTCAGGGAACTGGGCGGTGCGCAGCACGCGCACGTCCTCGATGCGCTTGACGGCACGCGCCGAGGGGCTGGCCGCCATGTCCATGGAGAACTCCTGGTCGCGGAAAACCGTCAGGCCTTCCTTGAGTGAGAGCTGGAACCAGTCGCGGCAGGTCACGCGGTTGCCGGTCCAGTTGTGAAAGTACTCGTGGCCGACCACGGATTCGATGTTGGCGTAGTCGGTATCCGTGGCTGTGGACTGGCTGGCCAGAACGTACTTGGTGTTGAAGACGTTCAGACCCTTGTTTTCCATGGCGCCCATGTTGAAGTCGCTGGTGGCGACGATCATGAAGCGGTCCAGGTCCAGCGACAGGCCGAAGCGCGCTTCGTCCCAGGCAATGCTGGCCATGAGGGAGTTCATCGCGTGCTCGGTCTTCTCCAGGTCGCCCGGGCGCACAAAGACCTGCAGCAGGTGATCGCGCCCAGCGCGGCTCTTGATCTTTTGCTCGCGCGCGACGAGGTTGCCGGCCACGAGGGCGAACAGATAGCTGGGCTTTTTGTGCGGATCGACCCAGCGCGCAAAGTGGCGCCCGCCTTCGAGCTCGCCCTGCTCCACGAGGTTGCCGTTGCTCAGCAGTACGGGGTAGAGGCTCTTGTCGGCGCGCAGCGTGACGCTATAGCTGGCCATGACGTCGGGCCGGTCCAGGAAGTAGGTGATGCGGCGAAAGCCTTCGGCCTCGCACTGCGTGAAGAACGTGCCCTGGCTCACGTACAAGCCCATGAGCTTGGTGTTCTTGATGGGCGCGCAGGTGGTGAAGATCTCCAGCTCCACGGGCTCGTTGCCTTCGGGCAGGTTCTCCAGCACCAGCTGGTTGCCGTCCATCTTGAACGAGGTGCCGCCGCCGTTGACCAGAACGCGCGCGAGGTTGAGCTCATCGCCGTGCAGACGCAGCGGCTGGGCCGCCACGTCGGGGTTGCGGCGTATGCGCATCCGGTTGAGCACACGGGTCTTGGCTGGGTCCAGGTCAAACGTGAGGTCCACGCTGTCGATCCAGTAGACCGGCGGGATGTAGTCCTCGCGGCGAATAATCGTGGGTGTGGACGTGGTGGCGTCTTGTGCGTTCAACATGGCGCAATCATCTTTCTATGCAAGTGGGCTGGGTGGATCAGCGCATCCGATTGCTGCTTTCCACTAACCGGTTGTAGTTCTGGACAAGCTTGGCCGGGCTGCCGTCGACCATCCAGCCGGAGCTGGCACCGGCGAGCAGGGCGCGCTCGCCATTGCTGTAAGGCGTTTTGTCGCGCACCCGGCGCAGGCGCTGCTTGGCGGCCGTGCGGAAGTCTTCCAGGGGCGAATCCAGGGACCACATCCTGGGCGTGTCGGCGTCGTCTTGCTTGGTCAGTGCGATCAGGGCATCGGCATTGTCCTCATAGGCCTTGAGGCGCTCGGTAGCCATGGCGACATCGAAGTCGTCATGCTCCAGGAGGTTCACCAGCTGCTTGGCGCTGAGCATGGTCGACATATGCCAGTAGCTGAACTTGCGGCCTTCGTTTTTCTCGATCTCGGCCAGCAGCGCGAGCTGGCGCTGGTCGTTGGCGTCTTCTATGGCCTGGCTGTACTGGCCGCTGGCCGCATCAAAGGCCTCGTAGTGCCTGACGAGGTCGCCGTGCATGGCCTTGCCCTGGGCCATGGCGTCATCCTTGTAGTTTTCGCGGCTGTAGTAGGTGTCGGCCTCCTGCAGGGCGTGGCCCCAGGCGGTCAGCGTCTCGGAATAGGCCTTGGCCGCCGCATCCAGCGCAGGCATGGCGGGAGAGCTCTGGGCGGCGCTGAGGATGGGCGCGCCGCAATCCTTGAGGCTGGACTCCGACACCGTGTAGGTGCCGTAGACGATGCTTTCCTTGCCCGTGGGGCCGGCCTTCATGTCCTTGACCCAGGAGGCGTAGCGCGCCATGGCCATGTGCGCGCGCTCATGCGTGGCGTTGAAGCACTCGATGTAGAGGTTGAGCTTTTCGGAGGCGTCGATCTGCGGGGCGGGCTCGGGTGCGGGCGGCGCAGATGGGGCGGCGGCAGGAGCGGGCGGCGCTGCGGGCGCGGCAGCGGGGGTGTCGGCGGACTTGTCTCCACAGGCCGCCAGGCCCATGGCGGCGGCTACCAGCAGGCTCAGGCCCGCGGGCCGGAGGTTGCGAATGTTGTTCATGTGTTCCTCTCTTGTCTTTGTTGGTTGTGGAGACTGTCCTGCCGATGGCTGCCGTGGGCTGGGCTTCAGAGGCCTTGCTTGAGCGAGGCTTCGATGAAGGCGTCGAGATCACCGTCCAGGACTTTTTGCGTGGCCGAGATTTCGACGTTGGTGCGCAAATCCTTAATCCGGCTGTTGTCCAGCACATAGGAGCGAATCTGGTGGCCCCAGCCCACATCGGTCTTGGTGTCCTCCAGTTTTTGCTGCTCTTCCATGCGCTTTTGCATCTCGTGCTCGTAGAGCTTGGAGCGCAGGCGCTGCCAGGCCACGTCGCGGTTGCTGTGCTGGCTGCGCCCGTCCTGGCACTGCACCACGATGCCCGTGGGAATGTGGGTCAGGCGCACGGCCGAGTCGGTCTTGTTGATGTGCTGGCCGCCCGCGCCCGAGGCTCGGTAGGTGTCGGTGCGCACGTCCGAGGGGTTGATGTCGATCTGGATCGAATCATCGATCTCGGGGTAGACGAACAGCGAGGAAAAGCTGGTGTGGCGCCCGCCCGAGCTGTCGAACGGCGACTTGCGCACCAGGCGGTGCACGCCGGTCTCGGTGCGCAGCAGGCCGTAGGCGTACTCGCCCTCGATGTGAATCGTCGCGCTTTTGATGCCGGCCACATCGCCCGGGGTCTCGTCATCCACCGTGGCCTTGAAGCCCTTGCGCTCCGCATACCTGAGGTACTGGCGCAGCAGCATGCTCGCCCAGTCGCAGGCCTCGGTGCCGCCGGCACCGGCCTGGATGTCGATGTAGCAGTTGAGCGGGTCGGCCTCGCGGCTGAACATGCGGCGAAACTCCAGCTCCTCGATCAGGGGCTGCAGCTTGGCGGTCTCGGCCTCGATGGCCAGCAGCCCGGCCTCGTCCTCCTCCTCGCAGCTCATCTCGTAGAGTTCGGCGTTGTCGGCGAGCTCGGAGCTGAGCTTTTGCAGGGTCAGGACCACGCCGTCGAGCAGCTTTTTTTCCTTGCCCAGCTCCTGGGCCTTCTTGGGGTCGTTCCAGACGCTGGGGTCTTCTAGCGATGCATTGACGGTGCGCAGGCGCTCGTATTTGGCATCGTAGTCAAAGATACCTCCGTAGATCTGCCGTGCGCTCGGTCAGATCTTCGAGGGTGTTGCCGATGAGGTTGATGCGTTCTGCTTCCATGATGTGTGTCCGTGTCTGGTCTTGAGTGAGCCCGTGATTTTCTCATGCCGGGCGGCAGGCCCGGGACAGGCCTGCAAAGCTGCGCATTATGCGTGCTGACATGCGCCAAGGGCTATCAAAAAAAGTAGCTGCTAGCGCTTGTTGGTCTTCATTTCTAGTATGAAACATCTATAAAACCGCCGTGTGGCAAGCGCTGGCAGCTATCTTGTTTGAGATCGTGAACACGCTCTGAGAACACCGCCTGTCTTCGGCGGGCAGCAAAAAGCCTGGGCAGGCCCAGGCTTTTTGCGTTGGTGTCACGGAGCGGATCAGCTGCCGCGCGTGATCGGCACGTCGGCGTTCTTGCCGTAGCTGCCGTACTTGCCCAGCTCCCACTTGGCGATGGCGTTGCGGTGGACTTCGTCCGGGCCGTCGGCAAAGCGCAGGGTACGGGCCTGGGCGTAGGCGCTGGCCAGGGGGAAGTCATCGCACATGCCGCCGCCGCCATGCACCTGCATGGCCCAGTCGATGACCTGGCAGGCCATGCTGGGGGCCACGACCTTGATCATGGCGATTTCGGTCTTGGCGACCTTGTTGCCGGCCACGTCCATGAGCCAGGCGGCCTTGAGCGTGAGCAGGCGCGCCATGTCGATCTTGCAGCGGGCCTCGGCAATGCGCTCCTGGGTCACGGTCTGCTGGGCCACGGTCTTGCCGAAGGCCGTGCGCGAGCTGGCGCGCTTGCACATCAGTTCGAGCGCGCGCTCTGCGAGGCCGATCAGGCGCATGCAGTGGTGGATGCGGCCGGGGCCAAGGCGGCCCTGGGCGATCTCGAAGCCGCGGCCTTCGCCGAGCAGGATGTTGCCTGCGGGAACGCGCACGTTCTCGAAGTACATCTCCATGTGGCCGTGCGGTGCATCGTCATAGCCCATGACGTTGAGCGGGCGCACGATGCGTATGCCGGGCGTGTCGCCGGGCACGACGATCATGCTTTGCTGCGAGTGCCTGGGCGCCTCGGGGTCGGTCTTGCCCATGGTGATGAAGACCGCGCAGCGCGGATCGCCGGCGCCCGAGATCCACCACTTGTGGCCGTTGATCACGTATTCGTCGCCCTGGCGCTCGATGCGCGTGCAGATGTTGGTGGCATCCGACGAGGCGACCTCGGGCTCGGTCATCGCGAAGGCCGAGCGGATCTTGCCTTCGAGCAGGGGCTTCAGCCAGCGCGACTTGATCTCGTCGCTGCCGTAGCGGGCCAGGGTCTCCATGTTGCCGGTGTCGGGCGCCGAGCAGTTGAAGACTTCGCTGGCCCATGGCACGCGGCCCATGATTTCGGCCAGGGGCGCGTATTCCTGGTTGGTCAGGCCCGCGCCGTGGTAGCCCGAGGCTTCGGCGCTGTCCACGGGCAGGAACAGGTTCCACAGATCCGCGTTCTGGGCCTTGACCTTGAGCTTCTCGATGGTGTCCAGCGGCGTCCAGCGCTTGCCGGCCGCGGTCTTGGCGGCCATTTCGGCTGCGTATTCCTGCTCTGCTGGATAGATGTGCTCATCCATGAACTTGAGCAGTCTGGCCTGCAGGTCCTTGGTTTTGGGCGAGTAGTCGAAGTCCATGGGTTCCTCCGTAATGCTTCGATGGTGGGGGATTTCTTGCGCTCTCAGGAGCGCTGGGCGAAGGACCAGGCCAGTTCGGCCATGGGACGGGCCGTGTCGCCCGAAGCCTTGGCCTGGGCGCTGGAGGCCGTGCCGGCCTCCACGCGCTTGGCAATGCCTTGCAGGATGGCGGCGATGCGGAACATGTTGTAGGCCATGTAGAAGTTCCAGTCGGCCTGCAGAGTGCCCACGTCGGCAATGCCCACGCGCTCGCAGTAGCGGCGCATGTAGTCCTGCTCCTGGGGGATGCCCAGGGCGGCGAGATCCTGGCCGGCAATGCCCCGGCCGAGGGCCGCAGGGATGTGCCAGCTCATGCAGTGGTAGCTGAAGTCGGCCAGCGGGTGGCCCAGCGTGGACAGCTCCCAGTCGAGCACGGCGATGACGCGCGGCTCGCTCGGATGGAACATCAGGTTGTCGAGGCGGTAGTCGCCATGCACGATGGACACACGCGACTCGTCGCAGGCGCTGGCCGGCATGTTCTCGGGCAGCCATTGCATGAGCTTGTCCATCTCGGGGATGGGCTGGGTGACCGAGGCCACGTACTGCTTGCTCCAGCGGCCGATCTGGCGCTCGAAGTAGTTGCCGCTCTTGCCGTAGCTGGCCAGGCCCCGGGCCGCGAAGTCCACGCTGTGCAGGGCCGCGATCACGCGGTTCATCTCGTCGTAGATGGCGGCGCGCTCGGACGGGCTCATGCCGGGCAGGGACTGGTCCCACAGCACGCGGCCTTCCATGCACTCCATGATGTAGAAGGCGCGGCCTATGACGGACTCGTCCTCGCACAGCGCATACATGCGCGGCACGGGCACATCGGTGCCGGCCAGGCCCTGCATGACGCGGAACTCGCGCTCGATCGCATGTGCCGAGGGCAGCAGCTTGGCCACGGGCCCGGGCTTGGAGCGCATCACATAGTGCCTGCCGGGCGTGATCAGCTTGTAGGTCGGGTTGGACTGGCCGCCCTTGAACATCTCTGCCTGCAGGGGGCCGGCAAAGCCTTCGACGTGGCGGCTCATCCAGTCCGACAAGGCGGGCACGTCAAAGGCATGCTGCTCGCTGACGGGCCGGGTGCCAACGAAATGGTCAAAAGTGCTCATGGGCAAATCAATCCTGTGGTTCTTTGAAAAACAAGCCGCCGCGCCGCGCGCACGGCACAGCCGGCGCCTGCTGGAGCAGGGCCGGTCGGGCATTCGAGGAGAGGAGGCAGGGGGCCGACCCGGGCCGCGAGCGCGGGGCGCGCATGCGGGCCAGGCCCGGGCTTCAGGTCTCGGGTGCGGCAATGCGCAGCAGCGCATCGCGCTCGCGCACCACCAGACCACCGGGTTCTATGCGTATCACGTCCTCGCGCTCCATGGCCTTGAGCTCCTGGTTTACGCGCTGGCGCGAGGCGCCCAGCAACTGGGCCAGTTCCTCCTGCGCAAGGTGCAGGCCGATGCGGATCTCGCTGCCATCCGACAGGCTGGTCACGCCATAGCTGCGCACCAGGTGCAGCAACTGCTTGGCCAGGCGTGCGCGCAGCGGCAAGGTGTTGAGGTCCTCGACCAGCCCGTAGAGCTGGCGTATGCGGCGTGCATGCAGGCGCAGCATGGCTTCGGAGAACTCCACGTGCACGCCCAGAATCTTCTTGAAGTCGGCCTTGGACACGCACAGCAGCGTGGTCTCGCCATGCGCATAGGCATCGTGGGTGCGCCTGTCGCCATCCAGGATGGCCACGTCGCCAAACCAGATGCCGGGCTCCACATAGTCCAGCGTGATCTGCTTGCCCGTGATAGAGGTCGAGCTCACACGCACGGCGCCCTTGGCACAGGCAATCCATTCCTCGGGGGGCTCCCCGCGTGCGCAGATGAGCGTGCCATCTCTGAAACGTTTGACGTATGCGCATCTAAGAATGTCGTGCCTGAGCGATGGTGAAAGAGATGAAAACCAGCGACCTGAGTTGATCGCCTCTCGTTCGTCGATGGTAAGAATCGGATCGTCCATGGCCTGTCTTTTGCGTGACTGAATACCTGTCCATTGTCGCGTGTGGGACCGGAGGTCGATTTTTACGGGTACATCCGGCTGTCGCTTGGGCGTCTAAGAACGTGTTCACGATCTCTACGCAGGCGCGCCGAGAGGAGGTCGTGAACACGCTCTGAAGCCGGCGCTCCAGGGCTCGCCGATCCCGGGTCAGAGGCGCGGCAGGCGTGCGGCCACGGCGTCTTCGCTCACGCCATACAGCGCGGCCAGGGCACGCGGCGTGGCGACCTCGGCAGGCGCGCCCATGTCCAGCATGCGGCCCTGGCCCAGCAGGGCGATGCAGTCGGCGATCTGCAGGCCGTGCTCGGGCTGGTGGGTGGACAGCAGCACGGCCATGCCTTGGGCGCGCAGGGCCGCGATCTGCTCCAGCACCAGGATCTGGTTGCCGAAGTCCAGCGCAGCCGTGGGCTCGTCCATGATGAGCAGCGCGGGCTCCTGCGCCAGGGCACGCGCGATCAGCACCAGCTGGCGCTGGCCGCCACTGAGCTCGGTATAGCGGCGCGTGGCGAGGCCGGCAATGCCCAGGCGCTGCATGCAGGCCAGGGCCAGGGCGCGGTCGCTGCGCGAAGGGCCGGACAGCGCGGACAGGCGCGCGGCGCGACCCATGAGCACCATGTCCAGGACCTCGAAGGCAAAGACCCCGCTCTGGGCCTGGGGCACATAGCCGACGCGGTGTGCGAACTCGGCGCGCGTCCAGCCCTGGATGGGCTGCTCCTGCACCAGCACCTGGCCCGCCAGGGGCGCGAGCAGGCCCAGCAGGGTGCGAAACAAGGTGGTCTTGCCGCAGCCGTTCGGGCCCAGCAGGCACAGCACCTGGCCTGAGGCGATCTCCAGATTGATGCCCTGGCTCACGACCTGGCGGCCATGGCCCGTGGAAAGCTCCAGGGTCCTGAGCACGGGGGCTGTGCCACGATCCGGCCTATCCATGCCGTGCTCCCTGGGCAGAAGACGCCGAAAGGCCGGGGGCGCAGCGCCCGGGGGCAAAGGGCCCGGGGGCAAAGGGCCCGGGGGCAAAGGGCGCGGCCAGGCCGCTCAAGAAGAGTCTGGTTTCATTCATGCCGGCCTGTGCGTGACAGCAGGTAGAGAAAAAAGGGTGCGCCCACGAGGGCCGTGAGAATCCCCAGGGGGAGCTCGATGCGCGCCACGCTGCGCGCCAGGGTGTCGGCCGCGACCACAAAGCCCGCGCCCAGCAGGGCCGAGGCCGGCAGCAGGCGCACCAGGTTGGGGCCGACCAGCAGCCGCGCCACATGAGGCACGACCAGGCCCACCCAGCCGATGATGCCCGACAGCGACACGGCGGCTGCCGTGCCCAGGGTGGCGCAGGCCACGAGCACCAGCCGCAGCCGCGCCACGGGCACGCCCAGGGCCAGCGCCTCCTCGTCGGGCAGGCCCAGCAGGTTGATGCGCCAGCGCAGGGCCAGCAAGGGCAGCAGGGCTGCGAGCATGACCGGGGCCGTGGCCGCGAGCTCGCTGCCGGTCACGGCGTTGAGCCCGCCCATGAGCCAGAAGGTGATCGAGGGCAGCTGGGTATTCGGATCGGCCAGGGTCTTGATCAGCGCAATGCCCGCGCCCAGCAGCGCGCCCAGCGCAATCCCGGCCAGCACCAGGACCAGCACGGGATCGTGGCGGCGCACACCGGCGCTGATGCTCAGCACGATGGCGACGGCGGCCAGCCCCCCCGCAAAGGCCAGGGTCTGCACGGCGGCCATGGACCAGCCGAGCAGGATCGCCAGGGCCGCGCCCAGGCCTGCGCCCGAGGAGACGCCCAGAATGTCGGGCGAGACCAGGGGGTTGCGGAACATGCCCTGGTAGGCGGCCCCGGCTGCGGCCAGCGTGGCGCCCACGGCCAGGCCGGCGGCGATGCGCGGCAGGCGTATGTTCCAGAGCACGGTCTCGGCGGCCGGGGAGAGCGGCGAGGCTGCTCCTTGCAGGCGGGCCAGCAGGGACTGCCAGAGCTGTCCCGGCGCAATCGGGAACTGGCCTGCGGCCAGCGCCCAGAGCAGCACCGCAGCCAGAAGGCCGCCCGCCAGCAGCCAGCCCAGGACCAGAGGCCGGGCCAGGCCGTGCTGGCGATTTTTGCTATCACAAACGAAGCTGCCTGCGCTTGATGGCAGGCGGTTACAGCTAGGAATCACCGAGAAGTCACCATATACAGCGCGCAAGCAGCTATCAAAAAAGCAAGCCGCCAGCCCGGCGGCGCAGTCCGGGCGTGGCGGTTCAGAGCGAATCAGTTCAGCGCTGGGTCAGGTCATTAGAACGTAACCCAGTCATCGTCGGAGCCCGAGGATACCGCGGGCGCCGAGGCCGGTGCGGGTGCGCTCTTGGGCACGGCCGGCAGACTGGCGCGCGGGGCGGCGGGCTTGGCCGCTGGCTTGGCGGCGGGTTTTGCTGCGGGCTTGCTGGGCGCAGGGCTGCTGCGCTGCAGGCCCGCCGGGGCCAGGGCCACGGGGCCGGGTGCGCGCGTCTCGGTGCCCGGTGCGAGCTTGAAGACGGAGACCACGCCCACCAGTTGCTGGGCCTGGGATCTGAGGCTTTCGGCGGCGGCCGCGCTTTCCTCGACCAGGGCCGCGTTCTGCTGGGTCACCTGGTCCATCTGCGTGATCGCATTGCCGACCTGGTCGATGCCGTCGCTTTGCTCGGAGGTGGCCGAGGAGATCTCGGCCACGATGTCGCTCACGCGGCGGATCGAGCCCACGATCTCGCCCATGGTCTTGCCCGCCTGGTCGACCAGGGTCGTGCCTTGCTCCACATGCTCCACGTTGCGGCCGATCAAGGTCTTGATCTCCTTGGCCGCCTCGGCGCTGCGGCCCGCGAGGCTGCGCACCTCGGATGCCACGACCGCAAAGCCCCGGCCCTGCTCGCCTGCGCGCGCGGCCTCCACGGCCGCATTCAGCGCGAGGATATTGGTCTGGAAGGCGATGGAGTCGATGACGCCGATGATGTCGCCGATCTTGCGGCTGCTGTCGCTAATGCCTTGCATGGTGGTCACCACCTGGTCCACGACCTGGCCGCCCTGGGTGGCGACCGAGGCCGCGCCCTGGGCCAGCTGGTTGGCCTGCTTGGCGCTGTCGGCATTGTTGCGCACGGTGGAGCTGAGCTCCTCCATGGTGGCGGCGGTCTGTTCCAGGGCGCCGGCCTGCTCCTCGGTGCGCTGGCTCAGGTCGGCATTGCCGCTGGCGATCTGCGTGGCGCCCGTGGCGATGTTGTCGCTGCTGGTGCGCACCTGACTGACCACGCTCTTGAGCTGCTCCTGCATGGCCTTGAGCGCGGCGATGATGCTGGTGCTGTCGCCGGGCTTGACATCGAGCTGGCGGCTCAGATCGCCTTCGGCAATGGTGGCCGCGATCTGCACCGCATAAGAGGGCTCGCCCCCGAGCTGGCGCATGAAGCCGCGCGAGAACAGCACGCCTATGCCCACGCCGACGAGCAGCGCGAACAGGCTGCCTCCGGCCACGACCCAGGTCACGAAGTTGGCGCTCTGCAGGCTCTCCTTCGCATACTGCGTGGCGTTCTCCTCCTTGGTGTTGGCGGCGGAGGTGATATGGTCGTCAAAGGTCTGGGCCTGGGCCATGAAGGAGCCGTGCAACAGGTCCAGGGCCTCGGACTGCGGACCCAGAGGCGTGAGCGGCAGGGCCTTCTTGACCTGGGCCACATGCTCCTGATAGGCCTTCCAGGAGTCGTCGACCTTGATGAAGATATCCCTGCCCGTGTCCGACCAGAAGAGCGGGCGCGCCTTGTCCAGATTGGTGTTGAACAGGCCAATGCTGTCATCGACTTTCTTCATGGCTGCAGCGCGCTGCTCGGTCGAAGCCGCAAGCACGGCATCGCGCATGGCGCGCTCGATGTAGATCAGGTCGACATTCGCCTCCTTGATATAGGAGATGCCCATCAGGTCGTACTCATGCAGATGCTGGGCGCCATCGCTGACTTTCACGATGCTGTATGCCGCAAAGAGACCAACCACAGCTCCTATGAACGCGACAATGGAAAAGCCCCATAGCAACTTGGTTGAAACCCTTAATCCTTGAAACATAGACGGTCCTTTTTTGAGGCGGGGCTTGTGGCCGGCAAGCAGCGTGCTGACTGTCTGGAGCGATGCCCTGCCATGGTGTTGCCGCCCTGGCCTGCTCTCCCTCCTCAGGATCCGGGCACCCTCTGGCCAAGAGATACGGATCGCCTGATGTTTCGATATTGTGTGTATGCGGCAAGAGGGGGATGGTGCAAACAATGCGGTTTTCCTGCCTCTGTTGCGCGGCTTGCCGCCCAGCCCTCAGAGCGTGTTTACGATCTCAGGCCGCGAGGGCCATGAGCTGCTGCAACTGGGCCGGCGTGAGTTCGGCGCCATAGAACAGCTGGTAGAAGCGCCCAACCTCTTGCGCAAGCGGCGGCAGGCCTTGCAAGGCCTTTGCCTGGGGATGCAATTTTGATAGCATCCAGCGCAATCCCAGCAAGCGGTTCACGCTGGGTGGACCATCCAGCCAGCCAAACGGCCAGTTGGGTGCACAGTGCACGCGGCCCGCACGCACGGCGGACACGCCACGCCATAACGGGTCCTGGCGGACGCGCTGCGCGAACAAGGGCTCCTGGGTGACGATGACCTCGGGGTTCCAGGCCAGGATCTGCTCCATGGACACGCGCGTGAGCCCGCCGCGCCCGGCCTGGGCAGCGACATTGATGCCGCCCGCATACTCCAGCAGCTCCAGATTGATCGAGCCAGCCAGCCCGGTCTCCATGCCGTTGCTGCTGCGCCCCAGATAAACGCGCGGGCGCTGGCCGGGGGCCAGGCTCTGTGTGACCTCACGGGTCAGCGCGGCCACGGCCTCGGCATAGGCGGCGAGAGTCTCGCCACGGCTGGGCTCGCCCAGCAGGGCGCCGACCTGGCGCAACTGCCTGGCGTGCTGTTCCAGCGAGCCCTGCACCAGCACACAGGGCAGGCCGGTCTGCGTGGCGAGTCTTTGCAGGGCCGAGGTATGGCTGGCATCGGCCGTGCCCGAATCCAGCACCAGATCGGGCTGCAATTGCAGCAGGGCTTCCAGCGGCATGGTGCTGCCGCGTCCCGAAAGCCGACCCAGATGCGGCAGATTCTGCAGCGCCGGCCCCAGATGGGCGCGCGCCTGATCGCTCAACTGCTGGGGCCAGCCCAGCAGCTTGTGGGGCGCGAGCACGGCGATCAGCACGCTGGCTGGCGGGCCGGCCGCGAATACGCGGCGCAGTTGCGAGGCATCGGGAATGCGGCCAAAGCTTGCGGCCAGCACCGCGTCTGCAGCGCTGCCCGACAGGGCCTGGGCGAGAGCCGTGGGGCCTGCGAGGGCGCTGCCGAGTCCGGCCGCCAGGGCCTGGCCCAGCCAGCGGCGGCGATCGGGTATTGCGCGACTCATGCCCGGGCCTTTGGTGCTTGCTGCCGCATGGGCTGCGGTGTGCGGGAATCTTGGCGCTGGCGGATCTGGGCATGGCACCAGTCCTGGATCTGCTGCTCGTCGGCGCCCAGCTCGGCGTGCAGGCCTGCGGTAAACCGCTGCCAGTCCTGCAGATGGCGTCTGGCCACGGCCGTGATCACGGGCGCGCCCGCGAGCACACAGGCTGCGAACTCGGCCGCAAAGCCCCGGCCTTCGGCCTCGGCCACGCCAAAGCGGTTGACTACGACCAGATCCACGCCGTCGGCCAGCGCCTTGCGCAGCACTTCACTGGCCTGGGCCAGGGCCTGGGGATTGAGGCTGCAGGCTCTGGAGTCGCTGCCCAGGTCTTGGGATAGCTCAAAACTCTGCGTGCTGCGCAAATCGAACAGCTGCATGCGTTTGTTGCCATTTGCATAGCGGTCCTGGCGATGGATCAGGCCGCCGATGTTCAGCCCCTGCTGCTGGAGCTGGCGTGCTGCGCTTTCCAGCAGCAGCTCCATATGGTGCTGATCATCGTCATGCACCAGGGCGGCAAGCGGCAGGGAGGTGTTTGGTGTGGACATCAAAGTCATTGCTTGATGAGGGTGGAGTAGCTGCAGCGCTAGGCCGGCCCTGCAAACCTGCCCATCGATGGCCCATAGCTTGTAAAACCGGCATGCCCCAAGCCCAGGGATGCCGAGCAAGAGCCGCCTCGCAGCGAAGGCGTCGTCCCCCTGGGGGACACCGCAGCAGGCGATTGAGGAAGCAGGCCCGTCCATTGATGGGCCCGCAGCTTGTAAAACCGGCATGTCCCAAAGCCAGGGATGCCGAGCAAGAGCCGCCTCGCAGCGAAGGTGTCGTCCCCCTGGGGGACACCGCAGCAGGCGATTGAGGAAGCAGGCCCGTCCATTGATGGGCCCACAGCTTGTAAAACCGGCGTGCCCCAAAATCAGGGGCGCCGAGCAAGAGCCGCCTCGCAGCGAAGGTGTCGTCCCCCTGGGGGGAAGCCGCAAAGCGGCTCAGGGGGGATCAAAATTTATACCCAAGATTCACATACCACATGCGCCCCGGCATGGGCAGGCCGTCGTCGAACTGATACCACTTGTCGCCGAGATTGCTCACGCCCACGTCCAGGTTGATATCGTTGCGCGGCTTGTAGCGTGCACGCAGATTGGTCGTGCCAAAGCCCGACATCTTCAGAGCCGTCAGCTGTCCGCTACCGGCCAGCGAGACATAGCGGCCCTTTTCGGCCTCGACCTCGGCATTCAGCTCCCATTGCGCATGCGGGCGCCACTGTACGCCGGCCAGCAGGCGGTGGCGCGGGGTATTCGTGAGCGTGATGCTGCTGTCGCTGGTGTTGCGCCGGCTCAGATAGGTGTAGTTCGCATGCAGGCCCCATTGTGCGGACAGCTCCTGGGCCAGGGACAGCTCCAGGCCCAGATTGCGCGTGCGGCCCACGTTCTGTGCCTGGTTGCAGGTGCTGCCGCCGCAGGCGGCGGAGGGCACGACCACGCTTTGGATCTGGTTGCGCACGCGGCTGTAGAACAGCGCGGCCTGGCCCAGGCCTCCTTCCCAGGGCTTGCCGCTGACGCCGAGCTCCAGGTGGTTGGCGGTCTCGGGCTGCAGGTCGGGGCTGGGCAGGGCCGTGCCCATGCGTGCCGAGTAGCGGTCCTTGATCGTGGGAAAGCGCGTCTTGTGCGAGGCGATCACATAGGCCTCGCTGTCTTTGCCAAGCGCATAGCCGAGCTTGGCCACGCCGTTCGTGGCATCGGCCGAGCCCGTGGGCCATAGATGCACTTCGCGTGCTTCGCGGCGCTCGTGGCTCACCGCCAGGTTCAGGCTCCAGCGTTCGGCCAGCGCAATCGTGTCTTCGGCGACCAGGGAGTAGGTCACGTCGCGGTAGTGCTTTTGCGGGTCCTTGGTTGAGGCCGCATCCGTGTGCTCGTCGATCTTGTAATGGGCGCCGAAGCGCAGCTCATGGCCCGCAAAGCTGTAGTTGGACCACTCCAGGCTTGCGCCCTTGCTCACGTCCTTGTAGCTGCTGGTCGGGTCGTGGCGCGAATAGCTCGCGTCCGTATACATGTCCAGGCCGTTCTTGTAGCTGTCGTGGTAGATCCTGGCCTTGAGCAGATTGTTCTCGCCAATGCGTGTATTGCTCAGGAGGTAGACACTGTCCTTGTCCCAATAGGGCCAGCGCCAGTAGCGGATCACGTTCTTGCCCGTGGCCGTGCCCGTATACACGGGGTTGCCCTTCTCGCCTTCCTGGTGCACATAGCCGAGCGCATACTCGTCGGTGGCATTGGGCGTGAGGCCGATCTTGAACGACAGGCGCTTGTCGGTGCGGTAGGCGTTTTCGCGTTTGTCGCCGGTGTCCGTGGGCTGCTTCTTGAAGTCCTTGAAGCCCTTGGGAAGGGGGAAGGAGTCCGCGTCCAGATAGGAGGCGCCGATCTGGTAGTACCAGGTGTCGAGATTGCCACCGAGGTTGACCGCCGCCTTGCGCTGGCTGCCCGAACCCGCGCCCAGGCGTATGTCGCCTTCGAAGGGCTTGCTGGGCTTGCGCGTGACCAGGTTGATGGCGCCGCCCAGGGTGTTGGGGCCGTACATCAGCGAGGCTCCGGCCTTGGCGACACGCACTTCGGCCAGGTCGAAGGTGGTGAAGCGGCCGAAGTCCACATAGCCGTCATAGGGCACGTAGAGTGGAATGCCGTCCACATAGACCGGCACCTGGCGCGAGTCGAAGCCGCGCACATTGATCATTTCCTCGTTACGGCTGTTGCGCGAAAGGCTGACGCCGGGCAGCAGGCGCACGGCATCGGCCACGGTGTCCGCATTGCGCAGCTCCAGCTGGGCCGCGTCCAGGCGCTGCTCGCTCGTGGCTGCGGGCTCGCCGCTCTTTTGTCCGTGTACATCGACAACGCCCAGCTCAAAGGCCTTGGGACTTGTCTCCTGCGCCTGTGCCTGGCCGCAAAGGGCAAGACTGCCCACGAGCATGGACAGCAGCAAGCTGCGGGGGAAAGGAGGGGTTTGCGTCCGGTCCTGGGGCAATTGGCGGGACGAAGAGCCTGGGATGGGGTGTTTCACGGTACTTGGCTATGCTTTTGTAGATATAGAGATGCTGCTTTCCTATCTGAATGGAAAGCAGATGCATTCTATCGATATGTATTTATATGTATAGCGAGGTGCCGGCCGAAGGACTTGGGGAGAACGCCTAGCCGTACTGTCAGGTGCGGGGCTGAACTGCCGTGGCCTGTTGCACAAATCATCTCTTGGTCGCGGATAGGCTTGGGAGATGGGCTAGCCCTTGCAGTCCAAGCCCCGATACCGCACCACCAACTGGGCACAGTACAACGCAGCGCTCAAGGAGTACGGTGCTGAACGTCGGCGCCAATGGCGCCTTGAACATCGGCATCGATGTCCAGACACTGCAGGTGCGGGCCATCTGCGTCACAACCAAAGATGTCAGTGATGCTGCTGTCGTGTCTCAGTTGCTGGAACAGCTTTCTGCCAGCCAGCCCTTGCTGAGCTTCACAGGTGACGGTGCCTATGTGCGTGACCTCATCTTGGATGGCGGTGCGGGCATAGTCGAGAGAGGCTGCATGAGCACGTCTGTATGCCTTGAGCGCAGCCTCTACGGATTGGGCCTGCGAGAATCGAGTTCTATGTATCCATCTACTTATGAGCTACGCAAATTTGGATGAGGCAAGCTGCCAGTTCTCGGGTGTGCGGGGTACTCACACTCCTGGCTGGCGAAGCCCGAGAAGCTTATGACCGCAAATGAGCAAGACCAGCATTGGATGCGCCACGCCTTGAGCTTGGCGCATCAGGCCGCGGCTGCAGGTGAAGTGCCCGTGGGCGCCGTGGTCGTGAAGAATGGTGTCGTCATAGGGCGTGGGTGCAACAGCCCGGTCAGCGCTTGCGACCCCACGGCCCACGCCGAGATCCAGGCTTTGCGCGAGGCTGCGCAAAGTCTGAGCAACTACAGGCTTGATGGCTGCACCCTCTACGTGACGCTGGAGCCTTGCACCATGTGCAGCGGAGCCATGCTGCATGCACGTCTGGCACGCGTGGTCTATGGTGCATCCGAGCCCAAGACCGGGGCAGCAGGCTCGGTGCTCAATGTGTTCGATGAGGGCCGGATCAATCACCACACCCGGATGGAGTCTGGTGTCCTGGCGGATGAGTGTGCGGCCTTGCTTGCCGATTTTTTTCGCCAGCGCCGGGTCCAGCAGCGTCGCCGGCATCAGGCCTGCCATCCTTTGCAGGACTGGGCATTGCGCAATCCGGATACAGGCCTTGAAGACCTGCCCGGGCTTTTGCCCGTGGACTGGCGCAGCGATCTGGCGGCACTCAGGGGGCTGCGTCTGGCAGTGGTTGACCAGGGTCCCAAGGACGCGCCGCTGACCTGGCTGTGCGTGCATGGCAGTCCCGCCTGGAGCCACTGGTTTGCGCCCTTGATCCGAGGTCTCGCCGCAGCCGGCCAGCGTGTGGTGGCTCCCGATCTGCCGGGCTTTGGGCGAAGCGATCAGCCCAAGAAGCCTGGGCAGCATACGGCGGCCTGGCATGTGCAGGTGTTGGCACAGCTCGTGCAATCCCTGGATCTGCAGCGCATTGTGCTGCTCGGGCATGACGATGGGGCCCGCCTGGGGCTGGCCTTGGCGCAAAGCATGCCAGAGCGCTTTGTGGGCGGCTGGCTCATCAACGCCTGGCCCGGGCAGCAGGCCCCGCAGGCTTATGCAAAATGGTTCGAGAGTGCTGCGCGCAAACCCGGCTGGCCTGTGGCACGGGCCATGGGAGAGGTGGGTGATCCGGCTTTGGACTGGCCTTTTGCGAGGCCTGGTCACCGCGCTGCACTGGAAGCCTGGCCGCGTGTGCAGGCGGAGCTGCCTTCTGTGCCTGGCGAGCTGCTGGCCGTTTGGCAGGCCCGGCAAAAGCTGTGGCTGCAGGGCTCGGCCCTCGATGAGCTTTTGCCTGCATCGCTGTGGAGCGAGGCTTGGGAGCAGGTTTTGTGCGAAGCTGGCGGCCAGCCGGGCACAGCGCAATTATTTGCCCATGGCCATTGGGATATGGAGCCCGTAGCGCTCAGGCTGGTTCAGGCTGTGGAATACTTTGGCCGTTGACTGGGCCGGCCCAGTTTTTTCACCAGCCATATGGAGCCTGTCGCCCAGTTGCGGCATGAAACCGATTTGTCCTCTTTGCGCAAAAACCGTAAACCTACCGAGTCTGCCGAGCAGCCAACCGAGCCCGTACCGCATGAGCATGTGCATGCCGCCGATGGCAGTTGCTGTGGCCATGCCCATGAGCCTGGTGCCAAACATATCTATGTTTATTCGCCCTCGGGTGCGGTGCGCGACAGGAAAGGCTTCAAGCGCGCGATCAAGCGCCTTGAAGCCATGGGGCATGAGGTTGAGGTCGATGCCGACGCTTTGAGCTCCCATCAGCGCTTTGCGGGAGACGATGCCGCGCGCCTGGCCGCTATTCACAGGGCGGCAGCCAGCGGCGCTGACGTGGTGCTGGCCACGCGTGGCGGTTACGGCCTCACGCGCATTCTGCCGGGCATCGATTACAAGGCCCTGGCCAAGGCGGCCGAAAAGGGCATGAAGTTCGTGGGCCTGAGCGATCTCGCGGCCTTGCAATCGGCGTTGCTCGCCAAGACCGGTGCCGTGAGCTGGGCCGGCCCCTTGCTGATCGACGATTTCGGCCGTGCGAGTGACGAAGGGGGGGTGGATGACATCATGCTGGCCTGCTTCGAGGATTTGCTCAGCGGCCAGGGCGAGGGCGCTGGCTGGCGCATGCCCAAGATCGGGCAGGATGCCGAGGGCAAGCCAGCGGTCGAGGATTTCTACGTAGAGGGTGGTGCCACGCTGTGGGGCGGCAATCTGTGCGTGCTTAGCAGCTTGCTGGGAACGCCGTATTTTCCGCAGATCAAGGGTGGCATCCTGTTTCTTGAGGATGTGGGCGAGTCCCCTTACCGCATAGAGCGCATGTTGACCCAGTTGCTGCATGCAGGCGTTCTGGGCAAGCAAAAGGCTGTGGTCCTCGGGCAGTTCACGGCCAGCCGGCTCACGGAGCATGACAAGGGCTTCAAGCTGCAAACCGTGGTTGACTGGCTGCGCAGCCAGCTTGCCATTCCGGTGCTCCAGGGACTGCCTTATGGTCATGTGCCGACCAAGGTGTTGCTGCCCGTGGGGCTGCCGGTGTCCTTGTCGGTGGAAGGGCGTGATGCCTTGATCTACTGGGGGCATACCCACTGACTCCCTGCCAGCCATCGGGAAAGGCATGCCGCTAGCCTTTCCCGATGCGGCCTGCATTCTCAGAGCGTGTTCACGATCTCAGAACGTGTTTACGATCTCCTCGGCGCCGCGCCAGTGTCTGTGCGGGATGGGATGCAAGGCGCGATACCGCAGCAATAGCCGTGCTATTGCGAGGATTCGCAACGCTGCAGACCGCCCGCAAAGGCACTGGCCCGCAGGGTTGGAGCGAAATCGGGCGATTTCTTCGCGTTGTGGCTTGCTTGCACCCCGGTGCAAGCTGCGCCCCATCGCTTTGAACTCATCCCGATTGCGCTCCAACGCGGCAGCGTAGAGATCGTAAACACGTTCTCAGGCCTGTACGCCCGCTCCCAGGTCAGTGCTCAAGCGCCTGCAAACAGGCCTGAGAGGAGCCGGATTCAGCGGGACGGCTTATTCGAAGCGCGCATGCCAGTGCGTAAAAACAGCTTGCTGGCTCCTTGCTCGGCCAGGGGCAAGCGCATGTCTCCGGCCAGATGGACATCCAGGCGCGGGCCCAGGTCGGTCAGCAGCAGACGCACGGCGCCCAACTCCTGTTCGGGAAGATGCGCATGCTGCTGCAGAAAGTTCTCCAGATAGTTGCGCGCATCGACTTCAAGTTCTGAACGCGATATGGCCAGAGAGATATAGCTGATCTCGTCCTGGCCCTGGGTTTCCACGCCCATGAGATAGCAGCCCACATAGTCGCCACGGGTCTGGCCCACGGCGGGATCCTGGCTGAGCTTTTTCAAAAGACTGAAGGGCCACATATCTGCTTTCGGTTACCAAGCGTTTCTTGAGAGCGCAAAAGCCCGATTGTCGTTGCATATGCGGCATAGTTTGAGCTATCGGAGAGATGGTGGTCGTGATACAAGCTGAAACATATTGAAGAGGAGGGCGTAATGGGATGCAATCGTTGGGCACTCTGGCTGGCGAAAGCCGGAGTGGCTGTTGTAGTCACTCTCCTGCTGCTGGGCGCTGTTCTGGCCTCTTATGCAGTGCGGGTGCAGCCCAAGCTTGATGGTGAGCTGATCTTGGCCGGGCTGGAGAACGCGGTCCAGGTGCGCCGCGATGCATCCGATGTCACGCATATCAGTGCTGCCTCCCCCCAGGACTTGTGGCGGGCCTTGGGTCTGGTTCATGCCCAGGAGCGTGGCTGGCAGCTCGAATTCAACCGCCGCCTGATGAATGGCAGTCTGTCCGAAGTGCTGGGCCCTGCGACGCTGGAGCTCGACAAGCTGATGCGGACCCTGGACATCAGCGGCGCAGCCCGGCGCCAGTATGCAGCGCTGCCGGCGTCTGCGCGCGAGGCCCTGCAGGCATACAGCGAAGGCATTGCCGCCTATTACGCAGGCTTGCCGGTGCGTGGTCAGCCTTTGCAGCCCGAGTTCCTGCTTTTGGGCATGGAGGTGAACGTGGGTCACTCTGCGTGGCTGCCTGAAGACAGCGTGGGTTGGACCTTGATGATGGCCTTGGACCTGGGGGGCAACTGGGGTAACGAGTTCGCGCGTCTGGCCTTGCTCTCGAAGCTGAGCACGTCGCAGTTGTGGGAGCTGATGCCTCCTTATCCGGGCGAGGCTCCGGCAACGGCTACCGACCTGGCGGTACTGTACAAAGACCTTGGTGTCTACAAGCCGGATCATGATTCAGCTGCACTGGCTCAGCCCAGGCAGGATACCGAGCAGGCCCTTGAGCTCTGGGCACGTCATTTCGTGCGCGATGCGGGCGTCAATGACGGGCTTGGCAGCAACAACTGGGTGCTCGATGGCAGCCGTACGGTCAGTGGCAAGCCGCTCCTGGCGAATGACCCGCATCTGGGGCTGAGTGCACCGGCCATCTGGTATTACGCTCACTTGCAGTCACCCGCAGGCTGGACGCGCGAGGGCCTGGCCTTGCCGCCTGTCGATGTGATTGGTGCAACCCTGCCGGGATTGCCATTCGTGGTGCTGGGTCGCACCAGCGAAGTGGCCTGGGGATTCACGAATACCAATCCGGATGTGCAGGACTTGTACCTGGAGAAGATCGATGCTGCCGATCCGGGGCGCTACCTCACACCGGACGGTTGGCAGCCGTTTGCCGTGCGCAACGAGATCATCAAGATCAAGGGCCAGGCCGACCTGAGCCTGACTGTGCGCAGTACGCGTCATGGACCGGTGATTAGCGATGTACAGCCCCAATATGAGAACTTGCTGAACAAGCATCGATATGCCGTGGCCTTGCGCTGGGCGGCGCTGGACCCGGACAACCGCACAGTGCTTGCCGGACTGAGAGCGAATGGCGCCAGCAGTGTCGATGAGTTGTTCAAGGCCTTCGAGGACTATCACTCTCCCATGCAAAGCATTGTCGCGGCCGACGTCCATGGCGCGATAGGATTCAAGGCGTTGGGCAGAGCGCCTGTGCGCGCTGCCGACAATGACCTGCGAGGCGTGGCACCGGCACCGGGCTGGCTGGCCCGCTACGACTGGCAGGGGTGGATAGACAATGATCAACTGCCTCAGGACAGTGGCGCGAGCCGGGGCTATGTGGCCACGGCCAATCAGCGGGTGACCGAGCCTGGGTATGCTCACTTTCTGACCCAGGACTGGCATCTGCCTTACCGCCATGAGCGCATCAGCGCCCTGATCGAGGCCAGGCCGCTGCATGATGCGGCCAGCATGGCCGCCATCCAGGCTGACGTGCTGTCGCTGGCCACGCAGAAGCTGCTCCCGTATCTTCAGCGCTCGGCCGATAGCCTCAACGATCCGTTGGGCAGCCAGGCAAGGCAAGCCCTTCGTGGCTTTGACGGCCGAATGGAGGCAGAGCAAGCTGCTCCGTTGATTTTTGCAGCCTGGGCCGATGAGCTCACGCGTGCTCTGGTTGGTTCCCGTGTGGGCGAAGAGCTGTTGTCCATGACCTATGGCAAGCGCGATTTTCGTGCAGGTCTGGGAGGCATTCTGAGCCGTGACGATGCTTGGTGGTGTGCACCGCTTTCCTGTGCCCAGCGGTCCAAGCAGGCCTTGGAGCGTGCGCTGCAGAGACTTGCTGCCGCATATGGCGTGGACCTGGGACGCTGGCATTGGGGCAAGGCGCATCCTGCGCTCAGCGTTCATCGGCCTCTGGGCAGTGCCTTCGGACTGGCAAAGATCTTCAATGTCAGCGTGGCTTCGGGGGGCGACAGCTATACGGTCAATGTCGGCCAATACCATCCGAATCAGCACGACATGCCGTTTGCCAACCGCCATGCGGCTTCCTTGCGTGCAATCTACGATCTGGATCGGCCCGAGAGCTCGCAGTTCATCTACCAGACCGGGCAAAGCGGCCTGGTGTTCTCCAGCCGCTATATCGACATGAGCCAGGCCTGGGCAAAGGGCAGGTACCGGCCTCTGAGAATGGAGTCTGGCATCTGGTGCCGCCAGCAGTTGCTGCTGCCCCAATAGTGCCTGTATATGTACAAAAAGCCCCGGGGCCTTGTGGCCGCCGGGGCGGAGGTTCCTGCAGAAGGGGCATGAAAAGAATCAGAAGGCGTCGGCACTGCATTCGCTTTGTGGCGGATTCTTTGCCAGCATGCACAGCACTTCCTCGGGCGCGCGGGGCTCGGGCATTTCAACCACAGCTTGCTGGGCTGCTTCAAACTCCAGAGGGGAGACGGAAAAGTAGGTCATGGCGTACTCCTCGGTTGGGGGGCTGGGGGATTTCAGTGTGCTACTGTTCAACGCCCGAGCATGTCAGACGGTTGACAGGTTTTGTGAAGTTTTTATGACCTAGCGCCAGCGCGAGGCAAGGAATCCCGAGCCGACTGCGTTGAATGCGCCTGCTTTGCGCCCGGTATGTGGCTGCAAGGCCGCACCGGTGCGTGCTTCTGTACTGAAGTTTTTTGCAGTCTGTGAGTGGTGAAGCCCGCTTCGCAACGGCCTGCCGAGCCAGCTCGGCGGCCTTGTCTGGGCTATTGCTGCGCTATCGCGCTTCGCATCTCATCCAGCAAAGACACTGGGGCGAAGCCGAGGAGATTGTCAACACGTTCTCAGACCCGCGAACCCAACCCTTGACCTGCACAAACACCCGGCGGGTTGCGCGGTCTATGGCAACGAGCAGGTAGCGGCGCTTGGCCTCGTCCTGCATCTGCGGCAGGTACTTCACATCCATGTGCACGAAGCCCGGAACATAGTCTTTGAAAGCTTTGTGGGGCTGTGCAGGCACGGCAGGCTTCAAGGCAGTAAGCGGCCATATGACTGGCCGGGATGCGACAGCTACATGGAGGCTGCGAGCAGTGCCTCATAGTCCCCGGTGCTGGCCAGACGCGGGTTGGTCGCATGGCAATGGTCCTTCAGCGCGCCTGCGATCACAGCCTGGAACTGCTCGCTTTGTACGCCCATGGCGGCCAGGCCCTGGGGCAGGCCCAGGCGCGCATTCATGTCGCGCAGGGCTTCGGGGATGTCGCTACCCGAGGCCAGGCCCATGGCGTGGGCCATGCGCTCCAGCCGCTTTTCCTGCTGCACGCTGGGAGCCTGGGCGTTGAAGTCCACGACGGCCGGCAGAAACATTGCGTTGAGCGTGCCGTGGTGCAGACGCGGATTGATGCCGCCCAGGCTGTGGCTCAGGCTGTGCACGCAGCCCAGGCCTTTTTGAAAGGCCATTGCGCCCTGCATGCTGGCGCTCATGAGCTGGCGCCGGGCCTCGCCATCCTGTGCGCCGTTGCGCGTTGCGCGCTCTATGTGGGCCCAGCCGCGCGTAAGCCCGTCCAGGGCGATACCGTCGGCCGGAGGGTTGAAGGCCGATGCCATGAAGGTCTCCATGCAATGCGCAATCGCATCCATGCCCGTGGCCGCCGTGAGCATGGGGGGCAGGCCATAGGTGAGCTCGGGATCGCAGATGGCCGACCTGGGTACCAGGTGCCAGCTGTGAAAGCCCAGCTTGCGCCCGTCGTCGACGATGAGAATGGCGCCGCGCGCGACCTCGCTGCCCGTGCCGCTGGTCGTCGGCACGGCAATGATGGGGGCTACGCGCTCGCTGATGCGCGGCGAGCCACCTTCGATGGTCGCGTAATGGGTCAGTGGCCCTTCATGGGTGGCTGCAATCGCCACGCCTTTGGCGCAGTCGATGGCGCTGCCGCCGCCCAGGGCGATCAGGCCGTCGCAGCCCTGGGCCTGGTAGATGGCGGCTGCCGCGCGCACGGCGGCCTCCGTGGGATTGGCGGGCGTGGCATCGAACACTGCATGCGGCAGATTGCCGAGCGCCGCCTCGGCCCTGTCCAGCAGGCCGGCGGCCTTGATGCCGGGGTCGGTGACGATCAGCGGGCGGTTCAGGCCCAGGCGCTCGCACTCCTCGCGCAGCAGGCGCAGGGCACCGAAGTCGAACTGGATATGGGTCACGTAATTGATGAAAGCCATGAGAGGAACTGAGGTGTCGTTGATTACTATCTGAGCTTCGAATTTAGAGCGGAGAAGCAGACATGGGCATGAAGCTAACCCTGAAACCGGGGCTGTTGGGCGCCTTGATCGTCACCTGTGCGACTGGTGCACAGGCTGCCTGTCTCGATCAAGCCCAGATCTCGGCCTGGGTCCAGGGCTATGTGGCCCAGCAGCCTGTGAGCAATCCGCCGGCCGATCTCAGCGATGCCGATGGCGCCTGCACGCGCGCGCGGTTTACGGCAGCCCTGGAAAAGCAGGGTGCAAAAATCATCGGCTACAAGGCCGGGCTCACGAATCCTGCGGTGCAAAAACGTTTCTCCACGGACAAGCCGGTCTGGGGCAAGCTCTACGAAGGCATGCTGCGCCCCGACGGGGCCCGGATGCCTGCCAAGTTCGGTGCACGCCCCTTGTTCGAGGCCGACATGCTGGTGCGCATCAAGAGCGCCGGCATTGCGTCTGCGGCCACGCCTCAGCAGGTGCTGGAGAACATAGACCAGGTCGTGCCCTTCATCGAACTGCCCGATCTCATGGTCGAGGCACCACCCAAGCTCAATGGCGCAGGCGTTGCGGCGATCAACGTGGGCGCACGTCTGGGCGTGATGGGCAAACCGCTGGCCGTGCCCCGGGATTCGGCCCTGCGCAGCGCCTTGCTTGACGGGCTGCGCAGCATGCAGGTCGTGGTGAGGGACGGCGAGCAGGAAGTCGTGCGCGGCAAGGGCAGCGATATTCTTGAGCACCCGTTGAACGCCGTGAGCTGGCTGGCCCGGGCGCTGGCCTCCGAAGGGCTGGCGCTGCAGCCTGGCGATTGGGTCAGCCTGGGCTCGTTCTCGCCGCTCATGCCAGCCAAGCCGGGCCAGGCCATCAGCGTGAGCTATGAGGGTCTGCAGGGGCTGGAGCCCGTGCATGTGAGCTTCGAGTGAGTCTCGGGCGGTGTGTGCTCTTGCTGCGGGCCCGCCAGCGCATGAGTAGCCCGGGCGACCTTGCAAGTATGTGAATTGCTGCATGATGTGCGGCCCTGCTGCTGCTCGCCATGTCGGCCGGGCAGGCCTCGCCCATCCCATTGCCATCAGCCTTTCGTGACCAGCGATTCCGATCTCCCCGACTCCCTGACCCCGGCCATGCGCGACGTGCTGCGCCGCATGGCGCGTGCGGCGCGCTCGCCCTTGCACCATCTCACACCCCAGGCTGCACGCGCAGCCTACGAGGCTGGCTCCGGCGTGCTTGAAGTGCCCAGGCAGGAGCTCGCACGCGTCGAGCAGATATCGATTCCCGCACGCGATGGCGCAGCCCTGGATGCGCGGCTTTATGCTCCGGCGACCAGGGGCCGGCAGCCCGAGGGCGGTCTGCCCGTGCTGCTGTACCTGCATGGCGGCGGTTTTACCGTGGGCAGCGTGGCCACGCATGACGGCCTGTGCCGCCAGATCGCCCATCTTGCAGGCTGCATGGTGGTCTCGCTGGACTACCGGCTTGCGCCCGAGCACCGCTTCCCCACGGCCAGCAACGACGCCTGGGACGCCTTGCAATGGCTGGCCGCACATGCGGCCACGCTGGGTGCCGATGCCTCGCGCCTGGCCGTGGGCGGCGACAGTGCAGGCGGCACGCTGGCTGCAGCCTGCGCCATTCTGGCGCGCGATGCCGGCCTGCCGCTGGCGCTGCAGTTGCTGATCTACCCGGGCTGTACGGCGCATCAGGACACGGAATCGCACCGCCGCTATGCCAAGGGGCTGGTGCTGGAGGATGAGGCCATCAGCTGGTTCTTCGCGCAGTATGTGCGCAGCCCCGAGGACCGTGAGGACTGGCGCTTTGCCCCGCTGCTGGCACCCGATGTGGATGGCGTGGCCCCGGCCTGGATGGGGCTTGCCGAATGCGATCCGCTGGTCGACGAGGGGGTGGAATACGCGGACAAGCTGCGCATGGCGGGCGTGGCCGTGGAGCTGGAGATCTACCGTGGCGTGACCCATGAATTCATCAAGATGGGCCGAGCGCTTGCCGAGGCGCGTCAGGCCCATGCGGACATGGCCCGGGCCTTGAAGGCCGCCTTTGCCGCAGGCTAGTTGGGGAGCTCGTCAGCGAGCTCTCCGCGAAACAGAAAATCAAACCCTTAGGAAAGCTATGCAACGTCAGGATTTTCGCTGCCTCACCCGTATCGAGGTGCGCTGGGCCGAGGTCGATGCCCAGAAGATCGTTTTCAATGCCCACTATCTGATGTATGCCGATGTGGCCGTCACCGATTACTGGCGCCTGATGGGCCTGCCTTACGAGACCGGTTTCGAGGCCCTGGGCGGCGAGGTGGTGGTGAAGAAGGCCAGCACCATCTACCACGCCTCGGCCACGCTGGGCGATGTGCTGCATGTGGGCATGCGCTGCGTGGAGCAGGGCAATACCTCGCTGCGTTTCGAGGCCGGTATCTTCCGCGGGCTGGAGTTGCTGAACGCGGTGGAGCTGGTCTATGTGTTCGTCGACAACGCCACGCGCAAGCCCCTGGCCGTGCCGCAGCAGTTGCGCGACATGCTCACGGCCTTCGAGGCCGGGCAGGATGTGGCCCGGCTGGCCTCGGGCAGCTGGAACGATCTGGGGCGCGATGCCGAGCGCCTGCGCATGGCGGTGTTTGTGCAGGAGCAGGGCGTGCCGCGCGAGATCGAGATCGACGAGCTCGATCCCGTGGCCCGCCATGCGGTGATCTATAACGGCGCGGGCCAGCCGATTGCCACGGGCCGCCTGGTCAGCGATGCGCCGGGCGTGGGCCGCATAGGTCGCATGGCCGTGGACCGGGGCCTGCGCGGCGGCCGCTGGGGACGCATGGTGCTCGACAGCCTGATCGAGGCCTCGCGCCAGCGCGGCGATCGCGAAATCGTGCTCCATGCCCAATGCCATGCGCAAAGCTTTTATGCGCGCGCAGGCTTTGCGCCCGAGGGCGAGGTCTATGACGAGGCCGGCATTCCCCACATCACCATGCGCATGAAGCTGTGATGGCCGCGCTGTCCACGCAGGAGCGCTGATGGAATCGGTCTGGCTTTTCGTGGCCCTGGGCGCTGCGCTCGCGG
Organism: Comamonas composti DSM 21721; assembly: GCF_000429845.1. Taxonomy (GTDB): domain Bacteria; phylum Pseudomonadota; class Gammaproteobacteria; order Burkholderiales; family Burkholderiaceae_C; genus Comamonas; species Comamonas composti. The sequence goes on along the minus strand of NZ_AUCQ01000015.1, from coordinate 43,702 downwards.
GGTTTGTGCAAGGGCTTTCGGGCTTTGCCTTCGGCATGGTGTCCATGTCGGTCTGGATCTGGGTGCTGGAGCCCCAGGTCGCGGCCACGCTGGCGGTCTTCGGGGCCCTGGTCGGGCAGTTGGTGGCGGCGTTTTCCGTGCGCCGCGGCTTCGATCTCCGAATGCTGCTGCCCTTCGTCGCCGGAGGGCTCGTGGGCATTCCCCTGGGCGTGGCGCTTTTGCCCAGGCTCAACATGGATGTGTTCCGGGCCTTGCTCGGAGCCTTGCTTGTGCTGTGGTGCCCGGCGATGCTGATGTCTTCGCGCCTGCCCCGGCTGAAGGCCGGCAATCGCCTGGCCGACGGCCTGGTGGGCATGCTGGGCGGCATCATGGGTGGACTCGGCGGCTTCACGGGAACCCTGCCCACGCTGTGGTGCACGCTGTGCGGCTACGAGAGGGACAGGCAGCGCGCCATCATCCAGAACTTCAATCTGTCCATGCTGGCGGTGACCATGCTCACCTATCTGGGCACGGGCCTTGTCACGCGCGATGTGTTGCCGCTGTTTGCCATCGTGGCACCGGCGATGCTGATCCCCACCTTTCTGGGCACGCGCATGTACCTGGGCATCAGCGATCTGCGGTTCCGGCAGATCGTGCTGGGGCTGCTCACGGCTTCGGGCGTGATCCTGCTGGCCAGCTCCGTGCCGAAGCTGATATCGATTTATTTTTGACGAAAAATGGCTGAAGCGCTTGTGTAGTAAGCGCTTGCAGCTATCAAAAAAGTAGTTGGATGCTGAGGCCGAGCGGGCTCAGATATCTTCCTTGAGCGCATAGGGCAGGGGCAGGAGCTGCAGCGCCACGCCCTGGCCGGAATCGGCCGTCTGGCCTTCGGCCAATGCCGCATGGGCAAACAGCGGCTCTTGGCTCGATGCAACCTGCATGGAGACCAGTGCATCCCAGCCTCCCTGGGGCGCGGGCGCTGCCTGGACGATGCTGCCCGTGGCCTGCTCCAGATCCTCGGGCGTGAAGACTTCCATGCCCGTGCTCAATGCCTGGGCGGCGTGTACCAGATAGGCGCGGCGCTTGAGCGTGCCGCGAAACTGGCTGCGCGCCACGATTTCCTGGCCCGGGTAGCAGCCTTTCTTGAAGTTCACGCCGTCCACGGACTCGTAATTGAGCATCTGCGGCACAAAGGCGTCGGCCATGGGAGCGGTCAGGGTGGCGATGCCGCTGGCGACCTCGCTCCAGGCCCAGAGCGCGGGATCCAGCGGGCTGCCTTGGGGCGCAGGCTCGCCGGCTGGCGCAACCCATAGCGCGCGCGGCTGGCTGCCTGCGGGGTAGAGCGCAACCACGCTGGCCAGGCCCAGGTCCTTCTTGCTCCAGGGGCTGGCACCGGTGCCCAGCGCCTGGGCTGCGGGCTCGCCGGCCAGGCCGTAGAGCGCGAATTCGGCCGTGGCGTCCGTGAGCTTGCACTTGGTGCGCAGCACGAACATCGACAGGCGCTTGAGTGTGGCGGGCAACAGGCTTTGATCGCAGACCAAGAGCACTTCGTCCTGGTCGCGCTTGAAGCCGATCATGCTGGCCAGCATGCGGCCCTTGGGCGTGCAAAAGGCCGCGAGCCGGGCCTGACCGGCCCCGAGCAGCGCAAAATCGTGCGTGAGCTGGCCGTGCAGGAATTTGGTGGCCTCCTCGCCCTGGGCGCGGATCAGGCCTAAATGGGTCAGAGGGACAATACCGTTCAGAGAAGAGGTCAGGGGCTGGGTCATGGCTGAATTATGATCCCCGCTCTATTGCTTATGGGGACTGAGGTTGTGCGCTTCGTAATTCGCGCTTTTTTGGCGCTGGTGCTGCTGGCCGCTGCCGTCGCAGGTGCCGGCTGGTGGTGGCTCAACCAGCCGCTGGTGCTGAGCCAGCCCGTGCTGGAGCTGGAGATCGAGCCCGGCACCACGCCGCGCGGCGTGGCCCGCGAGGTCGTCAAGTCCGGCGTGCAGACCGATGCGCGGGCGCTCTATGCCTGGTTTCGCATCTCGGGCCGGGACCGGCAGATCAAGGCCGGCAACTACGAACTCGCCCAGGGGATCACGGCCTACGGGCTGCTGCAGAAACTGGCGCGCGGCGAGGAGTCGCTCAAGGCCCTGACCCTGGTCGAAGGCTGGAACTGGCGCCAGGTGCGTGCGGCACTGGCGCGCGAGGAGTTTCTGCGCCAGGACAGTGCGGTGCTCGATGACGCGGCCCTCATGCAGGCCCTGGGCCGGCCCGGCGTGGCGCCCGAGGGGCGCTTTTTCCCCGACACCTATACCTATGCCAAGGGCAGCTCGGACCTCGCCGTGCTGCGCCGCGCCCTGCATGCCATGGACAGGCGTCTGGCCGATGCCTGGGCCCTGCGCGCGGCCAGCTCGCCGCTCAAGACGCCCGACGAGGCCCTGATTCTGGCGAGCATCGTGGAGAAGGAAACCGGGCGCGCAGCCGACCGCGCGCAGATCGCCGGCGTGTTCAGCAACCGGCTGCGCATAGGCATGCTGCTGCAGACCGATCCCACGGTGATCTACGGCATGGGCGAGAAGTTCGACGGCAATCTGCGCCGCCGCGACCTGCAGACCGATACGCCCTGGAATACCTATACGCGCGCCGGCCTGCCGCCCACGCCGATTGCCATGCCGGGCAAGGCCGCACTCATGGCAGCAGTCCAGCCCGAGGCGACCAAGGCCTTGTACTTCGTCGCGCGTGGCGACGGCACCAGCCATTTCAGCCCCACGCTGGACGAGCACAATAGGGCGGTCAACCGCTATCAGCGGGGCCAGCGCTGAGGCGCGGCCCGGACAGGATTTATGAATTCCCCTTTCACCCACGGCTTGTTCATCAGCTTCGAAGGCATAGACGGGGCCGGCAAGTCCTCGCATATCGAGGGCCTGGCCCAGGCTTTTCGCAGGCAGGGCCGCGCGGTCACGCTCACGCGCGAGCCCGGGGGCACGCCTCTGGCAGAGAAGCTGCGTGCCCTCATGCTGCACGACGCCATGGACCCGCTGACCGAGGCCTTGCTGGCCTTTGCGGCCCGGCGCGATCACCTGTGCGAAGTCATAGAGCCGGCGCTGGCGCGCGGTGATGTGGTGTTGTGCGACCGCTTCACCGATGCCACCTTTGCCTACCAGGGTGCGGGCCGGGGTTTCGATCTGCAAGCCCTGACGGTGCTGGAGCGCATGGTGCAGACGGGGACGGCCCCTGAGCCCGGCCTGCTGCGCGAGCCGCATCTGACGCTGTGGTTCGACCTGCCGGCAGAGCTGGCTGCCCAGCGCCTTGCGGGGGCGCGTGTGCCCGACCGCTTCGAGGCCGAGCCCGGCAGCTTTTTCGCGCGCGTGGCCGCCGGCTATGCGGCGCGCGCCGAAGCCGCACCCCGGCGCTTTGCACGCATCGATTCCAGCGCCAGCCGGGAACAGGTCTGGCACAGCATTGCCCAGCTCATGCTGGAGCGCGGCCTGCTGGGCGAGGCCGCGCTCGCGCAGCCGGGCACGGAGGCCGCATGAGCCAGGATCTTTTGCCGCCCGAGGCTTCGGCCCCCTGGATTGCCGAGCAGCGCGCGAGCCTGCTGGCCCAGCGCGGCCATGCCTGGCTGCTGCAGGGCCCGTCGGGCCTGGGCCAATACGCGCTGGCGCTGGAGCTGGCGCGTGCCTGGCTGTGTGAAGCGCCTGCGGAGCAGGGCGCTTGCGGCGCATGCCCGAGCTGCCATGCGATCGCGGTGCGCGCGCACGCGGATCTGTGCGTGCTCATGCCCGAGCTGCAAATGCAGGAGCTGGGCTGGCCCTTGAGCGAGAAGGCCCAGGCCGAGATCGACGACAAAAAGCGCAAGCCCAGCCGCGAGATCCGCGTGGACGCCATGCGTGATGCCGTGGAGTTCTGCCAGCGCACGAGCGCGCGCGGGCGTGGCAAGGTGGTGCTGGTCTATCCGGCCGAGCAGATGAATGCCATCACCGCGAACGCCTTGCTCAAGACCCTGGAGGAGCCGCCCGGCGATGCGCGCTTTGTTCTGGCCAGCGAGGCCGCGCACCAGTTGCTGCCCACCATACGCAGCCGCTGCCTCACGCACACCATGAGCTGGCCCACTGATCAGGCTGCGGGCCAGTGGCTGGCCGGCCAGCAGATCGAGCCCGGGACCGCCGAGGCCGCCCTGCGCGCAGCGGGTGGGCGCCCCGGCGATGCGCTGGCCCTGGCCCGCAGCGGCGCGGCCCAGGCCTGGGCGCAGTTGCCGCGTGCCCTGGCCAAGGGCGATGTGGCGGCCCTTGCGGGCCATGCTCCGGCCGGGGCCGTGGCCGCGCTGCAGAAGATCTGTCACGACCTCATGGCGCTGGCTGCGGGGGCCGAGCCGCGCTTTTTCACGCGTGCCGATCTGCCCTCCAGGCCTTTGGCCATGGACGGGCTGCAGGCCTGGTCGCGGGAGCTGGTTGCGGCTGCGCGCACGGCCGATCACCCGTTCAACACCGGGCTGATGATGGAGGCCCTGGCCGCCCGCGCCAAAGGCGTACTGCTCTCAGGCAGCAGCCCGCGCGCCAGGCGTTGAGGCTGCGGCGTCTGTTAATCTACGCGGATGCGGCGCCAGCCCCCGGGCCGCGCCTGCCCCACTCTCATGTCCTGAGCCTGCCATGGAAAAAACACCTGCCACACCCCGTCCCAGCGTCATGCAACTGGCGATCAAGGAAAAGGCTGCGCTGTACGCGGCCTATATTCCTTTGTTCGCCGAAGGGGGGATCTTTGTTCCCAGCCAGCGTGACTACCAGCTCGGCGATGATGTCTACGTGCTGCTGACCCTGCCTGACGATCCCCAGCGCTACCCCGTGGCCGGCCGCGTGGCCTGGGTCACGCCGGCGCGCGCTTCGGGCAATCGCGTGCAAGGCATTGGCGTGCGCTTTCCCAAGGACGAGAAGTCCGTGCAGCTCAAGGTCAAGATAGAGCAGATCCTGGGTACGGCCCTGGGCTCGGAAAAGCCCACCCAGACCGTCTGACATCCGGCCCTGCTGCAGCCTCATGCGCTCCGGCCCTGGCGCGCAGGGCTTTTGATTGCTTTTCATGTTTACCGATTCCCACTGTCATCTGAACTTTCCCGAGCTGCAAAGCCGCCTGCCTGAGATTCGCGCGGCCATGGCCGAGGCCGAGGTCACACGCGCGCTGTGCATTTGCACGACCATGGAGGAGTTCGAAGCCGTGCACGGCCTGGCACTGGCCCATGACAACTTCTGGGCCACGGTGGGCGTGCACCCGGACACCGAGCACATGACCGAGCCCGAGGTGGCCGATCTGGTACAGCGCGCGGGCCTGCCGCGCGTGGTCGCCATTGGCGAGACCGGGCTCGACTACTACGGCATGCAGGACCGCAAGGGCGGGCGCTCGATCGCCGATCTCGAATGGCAGCGTCAGCGCTTTCGCGTGCACATACGCGCGGCGCGCGAAGTGCAAAAGCCCCTGGTCATCCATACGCGCAGCGCCAGCGCCGACACCCTGGGCATCTTGCGCGAGGAGGGCGAGGACGGCTCGCCAGGTCAGGCCGGGGGCGTGTTCCACTGCTTTACCGAGACCATGGAGGTCGCGCGCGCGGCGCTGGACCTGGGCTACTACATCTCCATGTCGGGCATCGTCACCTTCAAGAACGCCCAGGATCTGCGCGACGTGGCGGCCTTTGTGCCGCTGGAGCGCCTGCTCATAGAGACCGACAGCCCCTACCTCGCGCCCGTGCCCTATCGCGGCAAGATCAACAGCCCGGCCTATGTGCCCTTTGTGGCGCGCCAGATCGCCGAGGTGCGCGGCATGCGCGTGGAGGAGGTGGCCGAGGTCACGAGCCGCAACTTCGATCAGCTGTTCAAGGGAGTGCTCGCATGAGCCTGAGGCCGTCCTCACCCGCGCTTTTGAACCGCCGCCGCTGGCTGGCCCTGGCGGGGCGGGCCGGCATGGTTGCAGCCGCAGCAGGCGCGGGCGGGGTCTGGGCCGGCGATTACGACGACTTCAACCGCGCCATCATCAGCGACAACCAGAGAACCATGGTCAACCTGATCTTTCGCGGCTTCGACCCCAATACGCGCGACACGCGCGGCCGCCCGGGCCTGGTGGCGGCCTTGCACCAGGACGCGCTGAACGTGTTCGACGTGCTGCTCAAGTCGCCGGGGATTGACCTCAACCTCGCGTCCCGCCAGGGCGAGACGCCGCTCATGATGGCCTGCATCAAGGGGCATTTGAAGCTGGCGCAGGAGCTCATCAAGCGCGGCGCCGATGTGAACCAGGAGGGCTGGGCGCCGCTGCACTATGCGGTCTCGGCCGACCGGCCCGAGACCCTGGCCATCGTGCAATTGCTGATCGACGAGCATGCCTACATCGATGCGGCCTCGCCCAATGGCACCACGCCCTTGATGCTGGCCGCGCAGTACAGCAGCGAGGCCGTGGTGGACCTGCTGCTCAAGGAGGGCGCGGACATTGTGCTGCGCAACCAGCGCGGGCTGACGGCCGTGGACTTTGCGCGGCTCGTGGATCGCCAGTACATGGTCAAGCGCCTGTCGGGCGCACTGCAGACCGAGCGCCGCACCCAGCCTTCGCGCGGCGGCTGGTAGCGGGCAGCAGGCGCGTGCGCGCCATTGTGTCGGCCAGCTTGAGGATTTGAAAACTATCAAATAAAGGAGCTGCTAGCGCTTGCCACACCTAGGTTTCAAGTGGATTCTGTCTTGAAATCAAGGTGTGGCAAGCGCTAGCAGCTCACTTTTTATTCTGCTCTCATGCCTTGGACTGAGCCGGGGCGCCGCCTGCGCGGTTCTGGGTATGCAGCCGCGCGTACAGGCCGTCCATGGCCAGCAGCTGCTGGTGCGTGCCTTGCTCGGCGATGCGGCCGCGCTCCATGACGATCACGCGGTCCGCATGCTCGATGGTCGACAGCCTGTGGGCAATGACCAGCGTGGTGCGGCCCTGCATGAGGCGGTTGAGCGCCTGCTGTACCAGGCGCTCGGACTCGTTGTCCAGGGCCGAGGTGGCCTCGTCGAGGATCAGGATCGGCGCATTCTTGTAGAGCGCGCGCGCAATCGCCAGGCGCTGGCGCTGGCCGCCCGAGAGCTGGGCCGCATTGTGGCCGACCCTGCTTTGCAGGCCCTCGGGCAGGGCGCGCACATGCTCGGCGAGGTTCGCGGCCTCCAGGGCCGCCCAGAGCTTGCCTTCGTCCTCTTCGCTGCCCAGGGCCACATTGGCCGCAATGCTGTCGTTGAACATGACCACATCCTGGCTGACCATGGCGAACTGCCGGCGCAGCGCCGCCAGATCCCAGTCGGCCAGGGCCACGCCGTCCAGCAGCAAGCCGCCCTGACTGGGTGCGATGAAGCGCGGCAGCAGATTGACCAGCGTGGTCTTGCCCGCGCCCGAGGGGCCGACCAGGGCCACGACCTCGCCAGGACGCACCTGCAGGCTGACATGGGACAGGGCCGGGGCCTTGTCCTCGCCGAACTGCACGCTCACATCGCGCAGCTCGATGGCACCTTCGACCCGCTCGGGCACGAGCTGGCCACCGACCTCGTTTCCCGAGTCTTCAAGCAGATACAGGCCGCGCTCCAGCGCAGCCACGCCGCGCGTGATCGGGTTGGCCACATCGGCCATGCGGCGAATCGGCGCGATGAGCATCAGCATGGCCGAGATGAAGGCCGCAAAGCTGCCCACGGTGACTTCATGCATGCTGCTGATGGAGGCCGTGCCCCGGCTTTGCCACAGCGCAATGCAGATCACGGCCGACAGGGCGGCGGCGGCCAGCAACTGGGTCAGAGGCGTCATCGCGGCCGAGGAAATCGTGGCCTTGATGGCCAGGCGCCGCAGCCTGTGGCCCAGCGCGCCAAAGCGCTGCAACTGGCCTTGCTGGGCGCCATGCAGGCGCACCATGCGGTGAGCGAGAAAGTTCTCCTCCACCACATAGGCGAGCTCGTCCGTGGCTTCCTGGCTGGATTTGGTGATGCGGTACAGGCGCTTGGACAGCGTCTTCATGATCCAGCCCACGCCCGGTACCATGACGGCCACGATCAGCGTCAGCTGCCAGTTCAGGTACAGCAGGTAAATCAAGAGGCCGACCAGCGTGAAGCCGTCACGCGAGATCCCCAGCATGGCCTGGACCAGCAGCGTGGAGCCGGTCTGCACCTCATAGACCACGGTGTTCGACAGGGACGAGGCCGACTGGCGCGAAAACAAGGCCATGTCGGCCGCCAGCAGGCGCTCGAACAGCCGCTGGCGCAGGGCCAGCATGCCTTCGTTGGCGATATGTGCAAGCGCGTATTGCCCGAGAAACTGGGCCAGGCCGCGAACCAGAAATATCCCTATGATGGCCACGGGAACGGTCCACAGCGGCAGGGAACCTTCTGTAAATCCGTTGTCCAAAAGAGGCTGCAACAGAGCCGGGATCAAGACCTCGGTTGCCGCTCCCACCAAGGTGGCAGCCACCGCCAGAGACCAGGCCAGGTGCTGTCCGCTGAAGTACGGCGCAATGCGTCTAAGCCTTTGCGACAACGGCAGGTCCGCAGGTCCCTGGGAGGACGAGGAGGGCTTGCCCACGCCGGTTGTGGCCGATGACGGAGTAGGAGATGGTTCTTGCATGAGGCGAGGATTCTAGAGGGGGCAGGGCCTTGCTCGGGCCGTGCCGGACCAAAGTCCGGGAATGCCCGGCGCATGGGTGAAAGTCACTCGCGGGGCTTAAAGTACGGGTTCTTACATTGTGAATCATCTAGTGTGTGTAACATTCGCCTCTGTGTAGGCACCGGGTCTTCCCGGAGATATTGATGACTGCCAATGACTATTAATCGACGAGCATTTTCTGTTTCCACTGCGGCCAAACCCCTTGCCTCGCGCAGGGCCATGCTGATGGCGCTGGCCTCCAGCCCGGCGCTTCCCGCTCTTGCGCAGTTCCGTGTTGAAGTCACGGGCGTGGGCCTGACGCAGTTGCCGATTGCCATTGCCCAGTTCAAGGGCGAAGCCCAGTCTCCCCAGAAAATCTCCGCCATCATCCAGGCCGACCTTGAGCGCAGCGGACAGTTCCGTGGCGTGGATACGGCAGGCGCGCAGCTCGACGAGACCTCGCGCCCCGATGTGGCCCTGTGGCGCCAGAAGAATGCCGATGCGCTGGTTTCGGGCAGCGTCACGCGCCTGCCCGACGGGCGCTTCGATGTGCGCTTTCGGCTCTGGGACGTGGTGCGCGGCCAGGATCTGGGCGGCCAGGGCTTTGCGGTCACCGTGGGTGATCTGCGCCTCGTGGCCCACCGCATCTCCGATTTCATCTATGAAAAGCTCACGGGCGAGAAGGGCATCTTCTCCACCCGCATTGCCTACGTGACCAAGGCCGGCAGCAACTACCGTCTCTGGGTCGCGGATGCCGATGGGGAGAACGCACAGTCGGCGCTGTCCAGCCCCGAGCCCATCATCTCGCCGGCCTGGTCGCCCACGGGCAAGCAACTGGCCTATGTGTCCTTCGAGTCGCGCAAGCCCGTGGTCTACGTGCACGACGTGGCCAGCGGCCGCCGCCGCCTGGTGGCGAACTTCCGCGGCTCGAACAGCGCGCCGGCCTGGTCGCCCGATGGCAAGAGTCTGGCCGTGACGCTGAGCCGTGACGGCGGCTCGCAGCTGTACCTGATCAACGCCGAAGGCGGCGAACCGCGTCGCCTGATGCAAAGCAGCGGCATCGATACCGAGCCCGAGTTCTCCAGCGACGGCCGCACGATCTACTTCGTCAGCGACCGTGGCGGTGCGCCCCAGATCTACAAGGTCGCGGCTTCGGGCGGCAGTGCCGAGCGCGTGACCTTCACCGGCAACTACAACATCTCGCCCAGCATCAGCCCGGACGGCAAGTGGCTGGCCTACATCTCGCGCGTTGGCGGAGGCTACAAACTGCATGTGCAGGATCTGGCCACCGGCACGGTCACGGCAATCACCGACACCACGTCCGATGAAAGCCCGAGCTTTGCACCCAACAGCCGTCTCATCGTCTACGCAACCGTGCAACAAGGCCGCGAGGCTTTGATGACGACGACACTGGATGGCAAGATCAAGGCCAGGCTTGCAGGGCAGGGTGGTGATCTGCGTGAACCCGATTGGGGGCCTTTTCAAAAACCCTGATCTCGGTCTCGCTACTGGTTCTTCGGACAATCAACGATTTCTTATCCGGACTTACGGAGTCTTTCATGATCTTATTCAAGCGTCTCTCCCTGGCTATTGCCATCACGGCCCTGATTGCCGGCTGCAGCTCCGGCGTCAAGCTCGACGAAACTCCTGTCACCGATGCAGGTGCCGCAAGCACGGGCCAGGGCGCAGGGAGCGGCAGCACCTCGCAAAGCGGCGTGTCGGGCGTGGACCTGTCGGCCTCTGCTTCGGACAAGGACGGCCCCCAAGGCGTGAGTCGCATCGTCTACTTCGACTTTGACAGCTACGCCATACGCGCCGATGCCCAGGCACAGGTCGAGGCCCATGCGCGCTTTCTGAAGGCCTCGCAATCGCGCAAGGTCCAGATCGAAGGCCATACCGACGAGCGTGGCGGCCGCGAATACAACCTGGCACTGGGCCAAAAGCGCGCCGAAGCCGTGCGCCGCGCCCTGGGCCTGCTGGGCGTGCAGGAGTCGCAAATGGAAGCCGTGAGCTATGGCAAGGAAAAGCCGGCGGTTGAAGGCAATACCGAAGACGCGTTTGCGCAGAACCGCCGCGCTGAACTGTCTTACCGCTGAGCATGGGGCGCGCCTTGTTGAATCCGAGTCGTTTTCCGCTTTCGCCGCGAGCCCTGTTGCTGGCCGTCATGCTTGGCGGCTTTGCCAGCAGCAGCTATGCCTTGTTCGGTGATGACGAGGCGCGCCGCGCCATCATAGAAATGCGCCAGCGCCTCGATGGCATGCAGCAAAGCCAGCAGCGCATGGGCGAGGACAATGCGCAGATGCGCCGCAGCCTGCTGGAGTTGCAGTCGCAGATCGAGCAACTCAAAGCCGACCAGGCCAAGCTGCGTGGACAGAACGAGCAACTGCTGCGCGACACCTCCGAGTTGCAGCGCAATCAGCGTGACATAGCCAAGGGCATGGACGAGCGCCTGCGCCAGTTCGAGCCCATGAGCGTGAACGTCGATGGCCAGGAGTTTGTCGCCGACCCTACGGAAAAGCGCGACTTCGAGGCGGCCCTGGCGGTGTTTCGCAGTGGCAAGTATCCGGAAGCAAGCTCGGCCTTCACGACCTTTCTGGGTCAATGGCCCAAGAGCGGCTACGCCTCCTCGGCGCGCTTCTGGCTGGGCAATGCGCAGTACGCCACGCGCAACTACAAGGAGGCCATTGCCAACTTCCGCAGCCTGCTCAATGCCACGCCTTTGCACGGGCGTGCGCCTGAGGCAGCGCTGTCGATAGCCAACTGCCAGATCGAGCTCAAGGACAACAAAGGGGCTCGCAAGACCCTGGAGGACTTGGTCAGGAACTATCCCAATTCGGAAGCTGCTGGCGCAGCCAAGAACAGGCTGGCCACTCTCAAGTGATGAGCGACGCACAATCACCGGCATCCGCCGGCCAGAGCACAGCGCCCGATTCGGGCGCTGTTTTTTCTGAGGCCGATCTGCAGCGCCGCTTTGGCGGCCTGCAGCGACTCTATGGAGTGGAAGGCGCAGCCCGCATACGCTCTTCCCATATCGTTGTGGTCGGTATAGGCGGGGTCGGCTCCTGGGCCGCAGAAGCCCTGGCGCGCAGCGGCGTGGCCAAACTCACGCTGATCGACATGGACCACGTGGCCGAGTCCAACATCAACCGCCAGATCCATGCCCTCACAAGCACCGTTGGCCAGGCCAAGATCGAGGCCATGCGTGATCGCATCGCTGAGATCAATCCGGCTTGCGTGGTGCAATGCGTTGACGATTTCGTGACCCCCGACAACTGGTTGCAATTGCTGCCTAGCGATGCGCATGCCGTCATTGATGCCTGTGATCAGATAAAGGCCAAGACCGTGATGGCAGCCCATGCCCGTGCCAGGCGCCAATGCTTCATCAGCGTGGGCGCAGCCGGAGGCAAACGCCTGGCGCACAAGATCGATATAGACGATTTAAGTGCCACCACCCATGACCCCTTGCTGGCCCAGCTGCGCTATCGCCTACGCCGCGAGCATGGTGCGCCCAGAGAGGGTAAGAACATTGGCGTGAGCTGCGTCTTCAGCCGCGAAGCCGTGGCTCCCCCGCATGCTTCGTGCGCGCTGGAGGGAGATGGCAGCCTCAACTGCCATGGCTACGGCTCTGTGGTTGCCGTGACCGCCAGCTTCGGCCAATGCGCGGCTGGCTGGGTCCTGGAAAAAATCAGCAGCTCTTCAAAGCACCAAGGATTTGATGCTAGAATATGAGTCTTCGCTAAACGAGAGAGTTATTTTTTGTTTGGCAGGTTCGGGTCTTTAGCTCAGCCGGTAGAGCAGCGGACTTTTAATCCGTTGGTCACGAGTTCGAATCTCGTAGGACCCACCAAAGAATTCAAGGACTTAGGTTAACGCCTAAGTCCTTTTTTCGTTTCAGGTGTCAACCAAGTGTCAACGCAGACAACGGGTTGAGCTTGACCACCTCTTGCAGGTGGTCTGGGGCCAGGTGGGCTTAGCGCATCGTCATGGTCAGATTGGCATGGCCCAGGCTGCGCTGGAGCACCAGGATGTTGCCGCCATTCATCATGAAGTGCGATGCGAACGTGTGTCGCAGCACATGTGTGAGCTGCCCATCTTGCAGCTCAAGGCCTGAGCGCCCGACCGCATCACGAAATGCCGCGTAGCAGGGCGCAAAAAGGCGCTGGCCTGTCTCTGCTTTGAGGTGGTGTGATCGAAGCTGCTGTGCCAACTCGGGTTCGATAGGGATGGCGCGCACCTTCCCAGACTTGGTGCCCGCAAACTGAATCTGGTCGTTGCGCAGGTGGCGGGCTTCCAGGCTTTCTGCTTCGCTCCAGCGCGCACCGGTTGCCAAGCAGACCCTGGCTACCATCGCTGCGTGGCGGTTCTTGCCCTTTTGCAGCTCAGATAAAAGCTCATGGATCTGGTCTGCTGCCAGGTATGACAGCTCGGACTCCTGTACCTTGAACTGGCGCAGTTCGGCAAGGGGGTTGGGCTTGTTCCACTGCCCGAGTCTTCGCAGCTCGTTGAATACGGAGCGCAGATAGGCGTGTTCACGGTTGACGCTGTTGGGGGCGATGCCGGCCGCGAGCCGCTCGGTGCGATATGCCGTGAAGGTGTTGACCGTGAACCGGTCGGCTATGGGATCACCCATGGCTGCGCAAGCGAGCTTGAGCCGGTTGTAGGTGTCGGTGCCGGCTTTGAGGCTGACCCCATGATGGGTATGCCAAAGGTCAATCAACTCACTGAGCTTGCGTGTGTCTCTTTTCTCAGGTTGCCACTTGGCATCTTGGTTGACCTGGGTCTTTAGCCAAGCCTCCCATGCCTTGGCCTCGGCCTGCGTTTTGAACGTCTTGCGGAAGCGCTTTGATCCACGGCCACCTGGCTGACTATCTGCGAGCCAGCCGGATTCAGTCTTTTTGAGTGCCACGGCGTGTTTTGCGTGCTGGGGGCGAGGCAAATGTGGCGTTGACCGCGTTTTCCGCTTCCGCAATTTCCGTCGGAGAGGGTGTGGCCAAGGGTTGGCGTTCTTCTCCTCGGAGTTCAGGGTGTGCGAATGAGCCGCCGAAGTGTTCCTCTTCCGAGGGATCAACTTGAGCGCTGCTCACAACCTCGCCCATCACCATCCACTCTAGGTACTTGGGCCTGAACTCACGAGCTAGGGCCGCGATCATTTCGACGCTGGGTTGTTGGACCCGGTTGCAGAGGTTCTTCCATTTGCGAGCGCTGATCCCGGTGCGCTCCTCCAGGTAGGGGTACTTGTGAGTTGTTCCCACTGAGTGGTTTACGACCCAGATGACCCGTTCACGGATGTCATTGAAGTCTGTCATGGGTTTTTTGATCCGTTGCTGATTTTATGAATCGTACTTGAATTTGGTACGAATCGATGTCACAATCAAAACGTACCAAAAAATGGTATGTTTTGGAGGTGGCATGACTGTTGATGAACAAGATCGGGTTGGCAATCAAGGCGCTGTAGCAGCAGGGCAGCACGTCTCTTCGCTTTCGCACACTGCGTACAGCCCGTTGATGACACGACAAGCATTTGCTCAGGTCATCGGTTTGCCTGTCGGGGTTCTCGTGGCCCAGGCAGAACGCGGCTACTGGCCTCAAATCACCATCGGTAAACGGGTGTTCATCAATGTCGAGGCTGTCCGTCTTTTGGCTGCCGAGCGCGCCGCGGAGTTCGCGCTATGAACTTCTTTGGCATGAGTGGCGGTGCCCGCCTTCTTTACATCGTGCGTCGTGCACATGAGCTGCATGGCGATGACGCCTACCTCATGGAAGCCCGAAAAATCGCTGCGAAGCTGATCGGTGCGGGATGTGAGGTGGTCGCATGAGTGGCGTCACGTTCACCAGCATGGAAGCGGCGGCGATCGCCAACACGGAGCGCTCCGGCGCCTGCCCGCAGCGCAGCGAGGACAGCCGCCGGGGCGCTTCGCGCCGCGTATCCCCCTCGAGTAACACGGGGATGAACAAATGAAAGTGAGCTACCAGACGGACGAGCGCCTGGTGCTCGAAGGCAAGAAGGTCAAGCTTCTTTGTGCCGAGCGTGCCGCACATGCCGATGCCGGTGTCATCGTGGACTACTTCCGCTGCACCGTGCAGCGCGAAGCCCTGTTTGCCGCCCAGATTCCCAGCAAGGGTGAGCTGATCGTGGATGGTCTGCAGCTCGACGGCGAGATCGTGCAAGACCTGGCGGTGCATTTCGCCAAGCTCCTGGGTTTCTTGCCCGGTGAAGCCCGGCCAGGCCGGGACTACTACGAGCATTCGTACACCATCATCAACGAGCACGGCAAAGAGGTCGCCAGCGTCAGCGGTGGTGGTGTCAGTCAGCGCGGCACCTTCTGCTTCACCGTGAAGGGCGAAGGCTGCACCTTCGGGCAAGCAGGCTGGGAGCAGCGGCTTTATGACTTCTTCCTGCCCTTGCAAGGCAAGGTCACTCGCATCGACCTGGCCCGAGATTTTTTCGACGGCAAGTACGGATTCGATGCGGCCTATGAGGCCTACCAGAACGACGAATTTTCCTACCGTGGGCGCAAGCCATCGTTCGATGATGCCGGTAGCAAAAAAGGCTTTGCCTCGACCTTCTATGTCGGCAAGCGAGACAGCGGAAAGATGTTCCGCGGCTACGACAAAGGCCACCAGTTCAAGCTGCTGGACGATCCCTGGTGGCGTGCCGAAATCGAGCTCCGCAGTGCCAACCGGGTCATCCCTCTGGAAACACTGATCCGCCCGGCATCTTTCTTTGCCGGTGCCTACGGCTTCACTGCTCGCATTCTGGAAAACGTCGAGCCTCTGCGTATTCCCACGCTGCAGAAGGTGGCTGAGGCCAGCGTGGAACGCACAGTCCGCTGGTTCGAGCGCACGGTTGCGCCCTCGCTGGTGCACATCTCCCTGGCCGCTGGTTTCGATTGGCTGATGGACATTGCCGAAGACCAAGCTTACCGCCCGTTGCCGAAGTCCCTGCACGGCCTCTCGCCCGAGGCCATGCGTGCAGGCATTCGTAAATCCCTGCATCGCTTTTCTTCAACGCCTCCCGAACCGGCCGGGTTGGCGGCTGCTTAACGCCGGAATCAAGGAAACACCATGAAGTTCACATCCCGCATCACCGTGCAAGGCATCAAGGGCAGCAAGGGGCAGCTGGAAAGCGGCCAGTCCTACGACAGCACCAAGATCTACGTGCAGACCGCGCTGGACGATAGCAAAGGCATGGGCAAAGGCTTTGCCACCGCCGAATACAACTTCGGCACCAGCGACGAATACCACAAGTACAAGCACCTGCCGTTTCCCATCGACTGCGAAGCCGAGCTGGAAATCGTCACCAACGGCAAGACGCAAAAGACCCAGATCGTCAGCTTGCGCCCGCTGGAAATGACCAAGCCAGCCAAGGGAGCCTGACATGGACTGCCGCCCTTGCTGGTATGTCCAGTCCATTGATGACGGTGCCTTTCTTGCGCCGGATGGCGAGGGCGGTGTCGTGACCCAGAGCCTGCTGGTGAACGCGGTGCCCTTTGAAACCCGTGAAGCAGCTGTGCATGCCGCTGTCGATCATTTCGATGGCCGTGCCTCGCTGATCCAGCTTTATCAACCGCTGAGCTGCGAAGAGTTTGTGCAGTGAGCCAAGTCTACGTCCTCTATTGCGAAACGTCGCACGGCATCGCGGCGGGCACCACGCCCAGCCAATGCCCGGATGCCTATCGCAAAGAGGTGGCCATCGATCTGCAAGCGCTCCAGCAGCTCGGCAGTGCGATTCCCCAACTCAACCCCGGCGACGTGGCCCAAGCCTTCGGCATGGGCTTCGGTGTCGTCGTGCTGTTCTTCCTGGTCGGCCGGGGAGTCGGCGAAGTTTTGCGGCTCATCCGTCATGGATGAAGCTCACCGTCGAGCGGGCGGTTCCCGCTCAAACCAACCCAAGAGAGGACTTCATATGAAGAAGCAATTCAACCCCAAGACCGCCATTGCAGCGGCAGTAACGACCGCCCTGGTGCTCGCCAGTGGTGCAGCTGCCGCAGAAGGCACTGGTATCGACCTGACGCCCATCACGGGCGCTTTCAAGGCCTCGGATGTGGTCACCGCTGTGTTGGCTGTGGCCGGTGTGCTGGCGGCCATCTACGCGACCATGACGGCCGCCAAGATGGCGCTGCGTTGGATTCGTGGCGGCTAAGCCCGCGATCTAAAGCGATTCGGGCGGGCCTGATCACCCCGCTTGAATTGGTCCCTCACATGACATCACTTTGGTATCTGTTTATTTTTGCCTGGGGCATCGTCTGTGCCTGGGCACTTATCAAGGGCCTAGAATGACGATCTTCAAGCGCTGGCTCCTTCTTAAAATCTGTGTACTGCTTGCCATGCCCATGTATGCATGGCCGCAGGCCCTGCCCAAGCCACAACCAGAGAATGTCAATCGCGCCATCTCCGGCACTATGGGTAACGTCATGGCGAATCGTGGGTTTGCAGCCAACGATCCAAGAGTCGCCAACACCATCGCACGAATGTCTCCAGCCCTGCAGGGCATCGCGGGCAGTGCGGCCGTCATTACCGTTGGCACTGTCACCGCTCCAGGCTGGATCTCTGGTGCAGTGGCGATCGGTATCGGTGCTGTCATCTCATATGCTGTTGGAGTGGCCGTCAACGCGGTGGTGAACTGGCTGTTTCGCTCGGATGGGAAAATCGACCAGTCCGGGCTGGAATCAGAGAAAGACCCATCTGGTGGCATCTCTCCCGGTGTGCCCGCGTGGCGTTCGAAGCAGTGGGTTACGCGCTCCACCACCGAATTCATCTGGGGCGGCGACGGCTTTGCGGTTGCGCGTGAAGCCGAGGCCAGCTATCGCGCGGTCAACGGACTTACACCGAACACGCCTGCATGCACGCTTGCTGCTGGTGGGCAATCCGCCATCTGCGGCAACTCCATCGCCACACTCAACCCTGAAGGGCCTCCAGGGGCATGTCCAAAGGGTACGTTCTGGGTGGCTGGCAACTGCTCCCCCTACGGATTTCTTGCCCCAGCTGGGGTGCCTACCGTTATCGGCCAAACACCACAGCAGGCGGTCAATGCGCTTCCTAGCGGGGAGCTGGGCAAGGATTTGAATCCCCGGATCATTGCCGCTCTGGCAGATCGTGCATGGCAGTCTGCGGCCAGCCAGCCCGGCTATGACGGCGTACCGTATCCAGTGTCAAAGCCGGTGACCGAAGCCGATGTGCAACCCTGGGTGAACGCCAATCCAGAGATCGCACCGAAGGTTCAGGACTTCGTCACCCCCAACCCGGTATCACCCACGAATCCCAACCCTTGGGCGATCCCTTTGGACTCCAAAGCACCCGTAATCAAGCCTGTTGTGCCCAACACCGGCACCACCAACCCTGCAGCCGCAAACCCCGAGGCGAATCTGGGCCCAGATCCTGGTATTGGTGCTCCCACTCTCGAAGCTATCCCCACGGCCCAGCAGATCGCCAATCCCATCCTGCAGCTCGCACCCGACCTTCGAGGGTTCCAGGCCAGCGGCCAAGCTGGTGTCTGTCCACGACCCACCATCGATCTATACGGCACCCATGTGCTGGATGCACATTGCAAGCTGATCGAAGACAACAAACAGGTGCTGCAGCTCGCAATGGCCTTTGCCTGGGCCGCGATGGCCTTGTTCATCGTGCTGTCGGCGTGAGGGAGTGAACCATGTTTGGCATCCTGCTTTCCGCCCTGAATTCCATTCTGGCCTGGGTATTTCGTTCGCTGCTGGTCAAGTTCGCGCTGTTCTTCGCGCTGTACTTCATCACCAGCGAGTTCGTGGGCTTCATCGCCGCCTTGCTGCCCAATGCCAGCTCTATCAACAGCACGTTGTCTGGCATCACGGCGGGCACTTGGTTCTTTCTCGATGCATTCCAGCTGCCCATGGGCATCTCGGCCCTGGTGTCGGCCTACGCCACACGCTTCATCATCCGTCGCATGCCGGTGATTGGATAAGCCATGCCCATCAACACCTACAGCGGCCTGATGGGCTCGGGAAAATCCTATGAATGCGTGTCCTCGGTGATCGTCCCTGCCGTCAAAGCAGGGCGTCGCGTGGTCACCAATGTGGATGGCATCGACGGCGATGCGATTCGGGCCTACTGCCAAGACAAATTCAGCGTGCCTATGGAACAGCTTGGCGAGGTCGTGCATTGCACCAATGACGATGTGCCCAAGGCCAGCTTTTTGCCGCATGGCCAGGACGTGGATACCTTCTGCCAGCCTGGCGACATCATCTGCATTGACGAGGCTTGGCGCTTCTGGGGCACCGACTGCAAGCTACTGCCCGAGCATAAGGTGTTCTTCCGCGAGCATCGGCACTTTGTGCATCCCGATACCAAGGTCTGCTGTGACCTGGTGTTGATGGTGCAGGACATCACCGACCTGCACCGCACATTGCGCGTGGTAGTCGAGGTCACATTTCGCACCACCAAGATCAAGACATTGGGCTGGCAAAAGACCTACCGCGTCGAGATGTGGGAAGGCTACAAGCTCACGGCCAAAGGGCGGGTGTCGGTCGAGAACAAGCGCTACGACACCGAGATATTTCCGCTGTACAGCAGCTACACCGGAGGCACGGGTAAAGAGCTGCAGGTGGACAGCCGTCAGAACGTGCTGCGCAATCCCAAGCTGTGGTTGCTGGCCGTGGGCGTGGTAGTGCTGTTCGGCTGGGGCGTTTACACCATCCTGGGATTTTTCAATGGCACGCGGGCCAAGGCGGGAGATGGAAAAAGCGAACCCGGCAAGACAGTTTCAGCGCTTCCGCAGGCTGCTCCGGGCAGCATTCCCAAGACAAATTCAGCGCAACCAGATGGCCCCCAAGTTTCCAGCACCTGGCGCCTGGTTGGCACATTCCAGGCCCAGGGCAAGCACTTCGTGGTTATCGAAAGCCAAGGCGGGCGCATTCGCCTAGAGCATCCATCGGCCTTCGTGAACACCGGCGCGGTGATGGTCGGCGAGGTAGACGGGCAGAGAGTGACAGCTTGGAGCGGTAGCGCTCCTTCAAGTCGAAGGGGGCAGGAATGATTGGCGACAAACTGAGCCTGGCCAGGTTGGTGAGCTGTCACCATTCAGGGGGCGTTAGTAGTAATAGTAGTAGTGCCATTACTACTATTACTACGCGAGGTCTGCAGGGTGCAGCAAAGCGCATGCATCAATACCTTGCGGCTGCGTGTTTGGCGGCAGTGCTGACCCAGGTGGCACAGGCTGCGCCTATGGCTGCCAGCTTCGATCTGCAGGGCGCGAATGTGTCCGAGGTGCTGCAGCTGCTCTATGGCGAGGTCATGAGCACGCCCTATGTGCTTGATCCCGAGGTGCTGGGCGACACCCGATTGGTGTCCTTCCGCTACAAGCACGGGCAAGGTGATCTGCAGACCTTTGTGAGTGGTTTTCTGGAAAGTCTGGGCTACACCGCGGAGCGCAAGGGCGGCGTGGACTTTGTGCGCAAGCGCAAGGCGGAAGAAGCACCACCACCGGAAACACGGCTGCACCTCTACCGTCCTCAGTACCGTGACGTGGCCTATCTGGCGCGCGTGCTGGCCCCGCTGTTCAAAGGTGCGTTCTCGGTCAATCGCAGTATTCGTGCTTCGGGCCAGTCCATGCCGGAGGGGAATGTGCCCAGCGGCTCGGCCGCCGCGCTGATCGACCAGGATGCCGACGTGCTGCTGTTCTCGGGCACTCAGCCCGAGATAGACAAGTTGCAGGAACTGTTGCCCCAGATCGATGTGGCAACTGGCGAGGTGCTGGTGCGCGGTGTGTTCTACGAGGTCAGTCGCACCGACAAAACTGGCTCGGCTTTTGGGCTTCTGGCAAACCTCTTGGGCGGCAAACTCAATCTGGGTATCGGTTCGGCCGTGGGCAATCTTGGCAACTTCATTCAGCTCAAGAACACCGCGCTCGATGCCGTGTACTCCATGCTGGAGACGGATAGCCGTTTCAAGGTGATTTCATCGCCATCCTTGCGCATCCAGTCTGGCGCGCGTGGTGTGTTCTCGGTCGGCCAGGACGTGCCGGTGCTGGGTGCGCTGTCGTTCCCGCAAGGTGCTGGCCAGGCCGTGCAATCGGTCGAATACCGCAGCTCAGGCGTGATCTTCGACATCAGGCCCACGGTGCGCGATGCAGTGATCGAAATGGCGATCAGTCAGCAACTTTCGGATTTCATCAAGACCACTACCGGCGTGAACAACAGCCCGACGCTGACCAAGCGAGAACTGAAGACCACGGTAGGCCTGCAGGATGGCGATGTGATCGTCTTGGGAGGCTTGGCAGAAGACAAGACCTTCAGCAGCCGCGATGGGCTTTCGTTTTTGCCCAGCTTCTTGCACACCAGAGGTCATGAGTCCACCGGTGCCGAGGTCTTGCTTGTGCTGCAGGCGCAGCGTGTGAAGTAGCCGGCTAGGTAGGGAATTTGGTCATGACCAAATAAGACAGATTCAGCGTGCCGGTTTCAAGAATCCGGGAAGGTCGATTTCACCGGCTATGAACCTGGCGGCTTGCTGCTCGCAGGCCTCGGATAGTTTGAATCCTTCCAGGCCCACGGAAGCACGTGCATGCTTGACTGCATTCTGGCGCTTGCGGCACTGCTCGGTATCGGTTGAGTTCATGTCAATCATTGTTTGATCCTCATCCTTCATTGCGTCAAGGTTCTGACGTTTGTTGTGCTGTTCCGCATCGGTGATGGGCGTATCTGTGGTCAATTATTGGATCAGCATCCGCATGCAATAGCTACTGATTTGTGAGGTTGTATCGCGTAATTCCTGTCATTGGCTCGGTCTTGTGGAGCCTGTGAAGCTCTCCGCTCAGAGTCATGCAAGCGGTTCTTACGTCTCGGAATTTGGTTATGGCTAGGGCTGCAGGGACTTAGGCCGGAACAGCCTTGGCTGTGTGGCACGGCTAGCCAAAACGTAGGTTATAGTTGATGTTACAAATCTGTGCAAATTTCAACTATTAGCTATTTTTGTGTTGTATAGCTCGAAATTTGCGGTTCATGGCTAAATTTTGTGCCGTGGCTTCATGTCTGTTGATTTGTGTAAGTTTTGTGCCGGGGGATCGTCGCTGAATCTTCGCTTCATCGATTTATATCGCAGAAGTTAGATATTAATTTGGTATTGAACCAAATCTGCATTGCGATAAAGCATCATAAATATTGACCTAAGGAGTAGAGAATGTTGTTGTTAAGCACGGAGACATTGCCTGAAAATTGCGTAATTAAGGAGATGTACTCTTTGGTTCAGGTTACTCGCGCTATTGAAGTTTCCGATAAAGGTTTAATTCGCGGTATTCTTGAGCGCAAGCGTAATGAATATCAAGAAGCACTAGAACAGCTGACCTTATGCGCGCCATCTGATGCAAATGCGATCATAGGTGTAAAAGTAACATCAAGTACGCAGAATTTTAGCAATGGCACATATCTCTACCTTACCTATATTGGAACGCCTATTTTATATCAGGCTAAATAATAAAATTCAAGCCTAGCCTAGAATCATGGTCAGCGTGTTTTCGCCGGAAAATTTTGCTTGAAGCCAGTTTTCTCAGAATTCCATGCGTATCTAGGTCGAATCCATCTGCGGATGTTGAATTCATTGAATCGATTGAAGATGGCTGCACAAATGTGCAGTTTATTGAATCGGTATTTGAATTTTATGAACATATAGCTAAATACATTTTTTATCAGTCTGCTGACGTAAAAAAGTCCTCGAAGGTGAAAATTGAGCACTCCTTTTAGACGAGAATTGGAAGAGATATATAAGCGGTATGGGTTTGAAACCGCGAAGTTATATGACACAGAAAACGTTGTTGTATTTACTCTGAAGACGGGCTATTTTGACAACGCGGATATAGTTCCGCTTAGTGAAGATGCTCAAACAGAAAAGGCATTTAAGGACTTTTCTACCGCTGGTTTTGCGTGCACAGTTCGATCATATCTTACGGCGAAACAAACCGAGTATGAGCTATTCAAAGGCTTCTTCTCCGTATCATCCATACTAGATCGTCTGAAGAGAGATTACTCACAATTCACCAATGGTATCGTTCGCCCATTCGCGGATGATGCCAAGTACACGTATATAAATGCACCGTACAGCGTCAATGGAAAAATAGGCGAGCTCTCTCCCGCTGATGAAGTTGTTTCGCGTCTTGGTGCGAACAAACCAATGCTATTCCTGATTGAGGCTGCAGCAGGATTTGGAAAGACATGTACAGCATATGAAATTGTCCGTTTATTAATAGACAACGCCGGTTATTTGCCACTGTTTTCAGAACTCTCTCGCAACAGAAAGGCTCCGATTTTTAGATATGTTTTGCTTGACGAGATAGACAGGAAGTTCCCAACACTGAGTTCTCGGCTGGTTCAAAATGAAATGGTCAACGGTCGCATTGTGACTATTCTTGATGGTTTCGATGAACTACTGCGTAAAGCAGACGATACCGATGAGTTTGATAAGCATGAGCCCATGCTAGAGACAATAGGTCAATTCCTAACTGGCAACGCAAAAATCGTTCTGACAACGCGACGTACAGTATTGTTTGAAGGAGATGCATTCCATACCTGGGCTGCAAATAATGCAGATAACTTTGAACTAGTACGCATAAAAATTGGAGAGCCATCTATTTCAGACTGGTTATCCGAAGAACGCCTTAATGCCATAAATGCTACTGCAATTAATATAAAAGGTGGTTTATCAAACCCAGTTTTGCTTTCATATCTGAGATGCATTCCCAGAGAAAAATTTGACGCTGTAGTTCAGTCACCGCAAGATCTTGTTGAGAAATATTTTAGCTTCTTGCTCGAGCGTGAGCAGACTCGCCAAGATCTGAAGATGAGTGTTGGTACTCAGAAATCGATACTGGCCATGATTGCAGGGGACATGATCTCCCAAGGTTATACCTCGGAGCAGCGTGACTACATCGTCGACTTGGTACAACGGTCCTGTCTTCAAGAGCTTGAAGCGTCTCTAGCGTTGTACCCCGCTGCAGAGCGCCCTGATAGGGAGTTCCTGGCGAATAAAATTGCCAGCCATGCACTGCTTGACAGAAGCAGCAAGGAAGAGAGCAAAATTGGCTTCATAAACGAATTTGTTCTAGGCTACTTTGTCTCAACCAATATCTTGCGCCACCCGGATTGGCTAAATGATGATATAAGATTTCTTGAGCCGGCAGTGACCTCTTATGGACCTCGATCCAATGATGAAAAGGCCATGCTTTTGGATCGAATTCGAAATTCACTCGAATTCACTTCAGTCTCTTATCGAATAGATTTTACAGCTAAGTTGAGTGGTGGAGTGGATTTCCTGCTTTCATCTGACGAAGCTGAAGGGCTAGATTTGGCAAATGTTAGCTTAGGAACCTTGCCAATTAGCGATTTTCAATTTAATGATTGCACTTTCAGAAACTGTCAGTTTTTGTTGTCAACAATGGCAAATGTAACATTTTTGAATTGTAAATTCTACGGATCTAATACTGCGGTTGGTATATCAGATGGAAAAATTTATCTATTGGGAGAATCCGGGGATACAGTCTTTCTTCGCGATGCGATCCAGAGCAACGTGGCAGAGCCAGAGCAGCTGGAAGATTATTCGCAGTTGACTGAGCGGCATGTTCTTGAGAAATTTTGGCCTATCGGACGAGAGAAACTAATGCACAAACATCGGCCAATCTCTGGAATTTGTACAGCAAGCGGAGAGTACAAACCTAATGAAATGTTTGAGGCAGTAGTTCGCCTCAAGAAGGCTGGACTTCTTCTTCAGCCTAATCACGCATCTTTTGTTGAGTTGAATTTTGAGCGCTTACCAGAGATTCGGCAAATTCTCGGGAGGCAATGATGCAGAGTAATTTTAGATATATTGCCGAAGAGCTTCGTCGCCAAGTTGAGGACTCTATTTTTAGCATAGGCCTTCTTGCCAGGGTCTTTGCTAGAGGAAAAGATCATGAGTCGCTGAGTGAAAAACTGCAGCGAGACGCAGGCAAATACAGTATTGGTGGAAAGCTCATTCAGGACGCTATTGGAATTAGAGTTGCTCTTTATTTTCCTGAGGATATTCCACTTGTAAAGTCAATCCTTGAATCCAAGTATCGTCTTGATCTATCGTCATCGGCTATAGATGTGCCAGATCGAGATCAGTTCTCTGTGACACGATACAACCTGGTTTTCAGGCTTCCTGAAGACCTCGTAGGAAACTTCCAACGCGTGGCTGCAGGTGAAGCACTTGATACTTGTTTCGAGGTGCAATTACGAAGTATTCTCTCCGAGGGTTGGCACGAAGTTGAGCATGACCTCCGTTATAAGGCTAAGGAGAGTTGGCGGGAGCATGATGATTTGAGTAGGGCTCTGAATGGTGTCGTTGCGACATTAGAGACCTCAGAATGGAGTATGGGCAGAATATTTGATGAACTTGCATATCGACACTACAAGCAAAAAAATTGGTCTGCAATGCTCCCGAGTCTGATAAAGATTCGGATGCGAGGTCAGATACCTGATGAGTTAGCTCAGGTGCTGGATTCAGATACCGCTGCAGCGAAAGATCTTGTTCGCGTCGATCGGTCTAGGCTTATTAAGTGCATGTTCGCTGCTCGTCCGCGCATTCCCATGACTATGGAGAACTTGATCTACTTTTGGAACGCCATTGGCCCACAACACGCTTCATTAACTGCGCTTACGCCGGCACTAGTATCTGAGTCGGCAAGCTCAATATCTAGATAATGGTGAAGCCTGATGTGCGTTGCTACGTATATCAGGCTGGTTGGCCCCTGGGGGGAGGGCTTAAGCGTTGAACGCTAGATTTTCACGAAAAAATCCAGCAACATCTTTGACCGCGATGGGTGGGCATCTGCTCGCTGCGAGCAATCACTGCGCTTTGGGGTTACGGGAAGGCTTCCCCATGTATGTGTTTTGTCGCGCGACGTGCCCAGCGCTTAGGGCGTAGCATCACTAGCGCGCCAGTCGTTGCAATGGCCTTGGCGGTTGAGGAGTCAATGTCGCCTCGCTGCGGTAGTGATCGCACAAAAATTCGCCGCGTAGCTTGTTTCACGCAGGGCAAGGCGTTTGCTGCGCGCCCTGTAAGACAGGCTCGCCGCAGGCGCTCTGCAGGCAAACTACCAGTGTCAACAAACTGTCGACGGAACAGCGGGATAATGCATGCCTACTGCTGCTGTAGTTCATGCAAACCATTGTTTTTTTGGATATAGCAGCCTAATGCAGGCTTATGGCGCGGACTTTTAATCCGTTGGTCACGAGTTCGAATCTCGTAGGACCCACCAAAGATAACAAGCCCCTGTAGCAATACAGGGGCTTTTTTCTTGCTATCGTTTTCATACTCCAGCCGCTTTTACGCGGCTTTCTTTTTGCTTGTTGTGCGGGGTTTTTTGCCAACCAACGCAACAGCGCTTTGCAGCGTCTTTGTAGCAAGGTGACTGTAGCGCTTTGTGCTGACCGCCGACTTGTGACCCAATACCCCGCCAACAGTGTAGAGATCAACCCCTGCATTGATCATTTCGCTTGCCGTGCTGTGCCTTAGATCGTGCAGTCTTGCATGCCCGAATCCAGCAGCCCGGGCGCCAGCCTTGAATGCTTTGCTCACGGTCCACTTTGTGGGGCGGACTGGCCACAGCACGGGGTTGCGTACGATGTGGGCGATCCTGGGGTGTATGGGTACAGCGCGTGGCATCCCGTTCTTTGTGTGCTGTCCATCCAACTCGAATACGTCACTGCCGCGGTGGGCCTGGGCCAGCCCGACCTCCGCCGCCCGCATGCCGCTGTAGAAGGCGATGCGGATTGCAGCGCGCGCACCTCCTGGCGAGATCTTGCGGCAGATTTTGAGGAACTCCAGACGACCCAGGTAAACGTGCCGCTCGTTTCGCACCTTTGGCATGCTGACGCGGTCAGCTGGATTGCTGTCGCCCAGTCCATGGTGCTTCCATGCGTAGCGGCAAGCTGCCCGGAGATAGGAAAGGCGATTGCGCACCGTGGCAGCAGCCATAGGCTTTTTGTTTTCGTCCACTGGCTTGTAGCTGAGCGCAATAGCTGGCAGGGCCGAAAACGGTTTGCCGGCATAGGCGCTGTAGCAGGCCTTGAGCTCGCGCACGATGTTCTCAAAGCTTTTGAGTGCTGGAGCATGGTGCTTGAGATACAGCAGCACGGCGTCTTCAATCAATGGCTCTGGCTTGCTGACACCAGTCGCAATCGAGTGGAGCCGTTTGGTTTCCTCGAGGTCGAATTTTTGGGCCTCGGCTTTTGTGTGGCCTTTTGGAAGAAGGCGGCTAGCCCGCTGCCGCTGGCCCGCAATAACCTGGTCGAACTCAAAGCGCCAACGCTGGTTACGGGAGTCGAAACGGATCGGCATGATTTTTGTATTCCTCAATGTCTGATTGCTCAAATCGCACTGAGCTGCCAAAGCGGTAGCAGTTCAGGCGCCCGGATTTTGCGAGCTCGTAGACGGTGCGCTCGCTGAGCCCGAGTTGCGCGGCAACGGTTTTTGCATCAATCATCTGGCTTTCTCAAAAAGAAACCCCGCTCAAAGGCGGGGCTGGTTGTCATCTGCTGGCTCGCGCCATCTGTCGCGCTTGTCGCCGCGCTGGCGGGATCGGCGGCTCATGTGTCGGGGCCCCTCTTCAGGCAGTGCCCAGAGCATCCACGCGACATGCACTCAGGCTGCTGGCAGTCTTTGTGTTGCACTGTGATTGGGCCTCCAGCTCTGCAATGCGTTCTGCCATGCGTTCGTTCTGCGCCATTCGCGTGACGCGCTCTGCCCCCAGCTCCTGCACGCGGGCATGCAGGCGGCGGAGCTCTGAGGCTGCTCTGAAGCGGTGCTGGGCTGCGATATTCCCAGCCTCAAGTGTGTCTGCCAGGCGAAGCACGTAGGGTTGAATTTCCCGGCCTCGCGCGGCGTCGATCAGCGGGTTGTCGGGTTGCTGTGCTTGGGTCACGTCTTATTCCTTTCAATCAGTTCGGCCGACTTCTTCATCGCCAGATCAATGCTGAAGCCATCCACATAGCGAGTCATGCCACGAAATATGAGGATGTATTCCCGAAGCTCTTGCATCAACCGCATGGCTTCGGCCAGCTCGCTGTTCGCGTCCTTCTGGAGCAGGCGCGGCTGACATTTCTGGAGGCAGCGCCCCTCTTCAAAGCACGCTCCACTCGCTACCCAGCATTCGTAATGAGGGATGAACACGCGCTTTCCGCTCATTGCTGCCGGCCCTGCAGCGCTAGATATCGGCGCTTGATGGTTATCGCGCGCCGCATTCAAGTCGCCGAATGAGACTTTGTGCTTGTAGTAGTCGCGCAATTCGGTTAACCCCATGTTGGGGAAGTGCTCCAGCATCGTTGTTGCATACCGCCCAAAGTCTTCCGACTCCCTCTTTGCTTTTGCAATTATTGTTTTCGGCAGCATTGCTCCCCCTCCTGCGCCTGGGCGCGCTGTGCGACATCCTTCAGCTTGACGTCTGCGCTGTCCATTCGCTTCAATGCCTTCTGTGACTCAGCTTGAGCTATCGATATAGCTCGCTTGATCGCCGCGTTGTGGTGCTTGCTGCTCGGCGCAGAGCTGCCTTCCAACAACTCAATGACCGAGCCCCAGGCGTACAGATCGGCCATTGCGCGCTGGCTCTCCCGCAATGTTTCGTGAAACTTTGACGAATCCATCACTCCCCCTTCTGCGCTGCTGCTCGCTGTGCCCGGTAATACTTGCCCTGAGCCTTTTTCTTCGCCGCTTCGCGGCTTGTGGCTGCTATCTGCCAGACGTTGCACTCGGCATAGTCCGGGTCGTTCGGCTTCCCGCCCGTTGACCAGAGTCCGCTTGGAAACCGGGCGACAGTCCAAAGTTGCTCGCGCATCACTCCCCCTTATCAGCCCGGGCTGCGATAGCGGCGTCGATGGCATCGTCCAGGTCATCGCCATTGAGAACCACGTTGTTGGGCGTCATCCCCGCGAAAACTCCGCCTTTGCTCAGGGTGTCCAGGTCGCGCTCGCGAAGCCAGCGGTAGCGCATCGCATCCAGCACATCCGCTGCTGGTGCTGCAGCCGAAAGGTCGCCAGTCGTATAGCGGCGCAGCTCGGCCAGCGTTTTTGTGCCATCGCGCTTTTTGTCGATTGCCGAGCATGCTGCGGAAAGAAGCATGCGCGGCACCAGGACATGATCCTCATCGCCAAATATCGCCGGCGAGGCTACCGTCCCCGCAGGCGCAGATCCGGCCAGCAGGGCGCGGGCATTCCACTGCTCAGGCGTGGCTGTAGCTTCGCATCCTTCGCACTCGACGTAATACCAAGCTGCGCCGGTATTGGTCGTTCCTTCCGATTGCGAGACTTGATCGCTGCCGCAGAATGGGCACGGCAAATAACTGGCGGCAGTCCCGCAGGCTCTGCAATCTGGTGCAGGCAGGGCTTGCGAGCTGCTTCCCAGGCAGCGACCCAGCCCAGGCGCTCATTGCTCATTCCGGGCGTATCCCATTCGAGCGCGTAGTACAACTCAAAGGCGTGGATGCATTCGTCGGTTGGTTTTTTCATGTGTGCTCCGTGGTCAGGCCTGGGCCAGACGAAAAAAGCCCGCGTTTGCGGGCCTTGGTTGTTGGTGGTGTGATTCAGGCCGGGCGGCCGGTGGTGCTGATGGTCTTGAAGTCGATGACCCAGACCCAGGGGGTTGCGGCCCAGTCGCCGCCGGTGGATTCCCACAAATGACGGAAACGCTTCACGTATGTGTCGCACTCCAAGCAGTCCACATCGAAAATCACGCCGCCGCCTGAACCCAGCGCGTTGTGCAGACGAGTGCCGCCGCACTTTGGACACAGCTTCCAGTCTTGCTCGTGGCGCTCCACTTCCAGACGTTCGCAACCCTCTGCCTTTGCATCCGCTTCGCTGATGTCCTGCAGGCGCTCCACGCGCACGCCGCTGACTTCCAGCCAGATGCGGGCGGCATGCTTGGGCATGTGAATGGCGGGCGTGTACTTCACGCCGGCAGCCTTGTCGCTTCCGTCCTGATAGTCGGCTGCAAACACCAGCTCTTCGCTGCCGCATACCGTGGGCACGCGGGCGAACGTCTCGCGCACATAGATGCGGTCGCCAACAAGGCCAAAGGGGCTGACAATTTCTGCGTTGTATTCTGGGATTTCCCAAACACCAGTGCCGCATGTTGGCTGTCCTTGCCACTCTAGGTATTGCCGGCCATCTGGGCGCGCCTCGCACCATTGATCGCCAATCGATTGATCTTTGACTGCACGCCTGGTCTGCGTTTTCTGACCCGCGAGGATGGCGCGCACCAGGGGCGCCTTGAACATCAAGCCGGTTTCTTTCATGGTGTCTCCTTGGTCAGTGGCCGCAAGGCAGGGCCTGGCCGGGCGTGTAGTTGTTGGGCAAGTCGGCGCCGCAGCTTCCGCATTTGCTGGGCTGCTGCTCGCGCCACCAGGTGGCCCGGGCGTCTTCACTTGCGGCCAGGGCTGCGCGGCGGTCGCGCTCCAGGCGCTCCTGGGCGATGGGGTGGGTTGTTGTCATGCGGAGGCCTCCGCAGTCGTGGCCTTGGCGGTGTCGTACTGAGCAATGGCCCAGACAATGGCGCGGCAGCACCAGATGTAGTGGTAGTCCCAGCCCTTACCGTCAGGTGCGCCGTCTGACAGATCGAAGTAGAAGTAGGGCCTTCCTCCATCGTGGCGATAGCTGTACTCGCGCAGCAACTGGACGGAACCCCATTCGTCTGGCTCCGTCTCATCCAAGGAATCTTCCAGGTCCTGTCGGGCGGCCGCGCGGATTTCCGTGTATTCGCACTCCTTTTTTGCCCGGTCGAACTCGGCGAGAGCCTCTGAGCGAAAGCGATCCCAGTCAAAGCTCCGCGCACGGTCGCGGGCATCAATGATCTTTTCCTGCCAGTAGCCAGGATTGATGCGCGATCCGCCTGAGCGGAAGAACTCGAACATATCCTCCAGGCGTGTGAAGGTGAATGTCTCGCAATCGCCGGTGATGACCAGGCGGTGCGGCCATGTCACGATGTCGAACCAGCGGAAGCCGCCGCTGGCCATGCGAAAGCGCAGATGCCGGTAAAGGCCGTCATCGCGCAATGCCTCCATGGTCCATTCGGCCACGTCTTTATCAAAGTGCTCTTGGGTGGGCTCGTAGTCGGTCTTGCTCATGATTCAGTGGCGCGCTCCAGGCTCGCGGGTCATGGGGGAAATAAAAAGGCCCTCACGGGGAGGGCCTGGTGATAGGGGGAGCAAGGCGCAGCGCGCCCTGTGCTCATGCCTCGATTTCGGCCAAAACTTGTCGGCGCCCAGATGCATCCATCCGAGAAACGAGGCCGCTTTGCTCCATACGCTCCAGCAGTCGCGCGGCGCAGTTGTAGCCAGTCACAAGCTTGCGCTGCAGATATGAGATGCTGGCCTTGCGATCCTTGAGCACGATTTCCGCGGCTTTGGGATAGAGCTCGTCATCGCTGGCTGGTTCGATCTGTGCAGCGCTGGGAGTGGTCTCATGGTCGAACAGGTCAGGCGGACCTTCAATGCTTACGCGGTCATCGTCTTGCACAAGTTTTGCCAAGTCCGACACTTCACCAGCACTCGGGTATAGGGAGACGCTGCATGTCAGGGTAATGACTCCGCCATCAGCCGGCTCAATGCTGAACTTGCGCACATCACAGCCTGCGAACTTGTGGACGCCGATCTGAACGTCTGCACTGTTGATGCTGTTTCCGTAAGTCACAGGAGACAGGAAAGGGTTTCTCACGATGAGCGATTCTGTCTCGCCGCGCCATAGAAAGGCCTGCAGCGCATCGTCGAAGTAGTCGCACAAGCGGCGATCTACCTGTTTGAACGTCAGCTTCACGTCCACGGCAAGAACTTTGTCGTCCTCAGGGCCTTCCTTGCGTACGTTGATGTGTTTGATGGAAGCAATGCCCTGCACCTTGAAGGGCGGTCGGTTTGTTATCTCTGTCATTGAGTGGTTCTGGAAGTTAAAAAATGGGGATGCTCACGATCAAGCTGGCCGCGCCCAGGGCCAGGGAAGACAGGCCGGACCAAGCGAATACAAACAAAAGCGATTTCATAGGTTGAGGCGTAAAAATTGGCCTGTGTATGTGGCTGGCCATGGTTGGAAACGATCAGCAGATAAATGCTGCTGCGAGCAGAAAGGCACCGGCAAAGCCGGTGCTTCCAGCGAGCAAGCTGATGCCAGCGGCACCCAGGAGCACATGAAACAAGTTCATGGCTGATCCTGGAAGCTGTCGCGCACATTGGTGATATGTGCGATGAGGCCATTGCAGAAGGCTGTGAAGCTGGCTTCCGGCATGTGCACGGCGCCGCGGTCCTTGATGGTCTGCACGCCCACGGCTGCTGCGGTCGTTGCGTTGACCTCGAAGATGCCGAGGCGCGCATTGATCTGGCCCAGCTTTAAGGTCTGGCCGTTGGTCACCAGATCGAGCAACTGTTGAGGCTCGAGGGCTGTGGGCTTGACCAGAGTCGGCGATGTAGCGACAGATACAGGGGCGGGTGGTGTATAGGCCGCTCCGGTCTGCAGGTCGGGCTGTGCGGCCATGTCGAGTCCGATCAACTCAGGCTGTGTTTCCGCGATGCCCGCGGTGGCTGCAGGTTCCGGGTGCGTGGCCGCGAATTCGGCGATGTACTGCGCGTAGTAGATTCGAGCGGCTTCCAGCTTGATGTCCATCTGGCGCTCCAACTCCAGGTCGCGTTCGATAGCCCAGGTGGTCAACCGCATGTGCTCGGGGATGTGCTCGACAAGGTGCAACTGCAGTGGCTCGTACTGGCCCAACAGATCCTCGGGTGTGTTGACCATGGCGTAGTTGACTTCCCAGCGGTCCAGATCCCACAGACGCATGTAGCCGCGCATCTGCCACTCGTAGAGCGAGTCCTGGCAGTCGTGCACAAAGGCCGGGAAGGTCTGCAGGCTCCAGGAGCATTTCAGGTCGTGGCCGCAACGGCGCGGCCCAAGGTCCACGGTGTCGGCCTCGCCAGTGATCAGGTTGTCGCTGCGCCTCTCTGCGTTTTTGACAAGATTCAGGCCGCGTACGCGGTTCAGTAGGGC
Organism: Comamonas composti DSM 21721; assembly: GCF_000429845.1. GTDB lineage: Bacteria > Pseudomonadota > Gammaproteobacteria > Burkholderiales > Burkholderiaceae_C > Comamonas > Comamonas composti. The sequence goes on along the minus strand of NZ_AUCQ01000015.1, from coordinate 11,114 downwards.
CAGGCCCTCGGCTTCTACGGCCAAGCCTTTATCCGTGTATTAACTGGACACCTCGAAGTCCACGCCCCAGAGCTCTTGCCTTACCAATTCCCTGATATAGGTCTTGGCTCCTTCACTGAGCGTGCGCAGCTTGAGTTCTTCGAGTACCGCCTTTTCGTCGTCTGTGCGGACCTTCTTCACCTGGATGGCCTTGACTTCGGGCGTGATCAGAGCGGGAGCGATGCTTACAGGCGCAGCCATCAGCTTACCGATGCTTGAGCAGCGGAAAAGGATTTCTCTCATGAAGCACTCCTTGTGCCGCTCGTGGCCTGGTTGAATGCCATGAGACCAGCTCGATCACGGGATAGTGCTGCGCGGCCTTGGCGGCAGGCGACATGACCAAAGACGAGCTGTGGCGCGCCGGTAAGTCGCTGCTCGCAGAGGCTGGGATGCCGAGGGCTCAGTGCGGTTCGTTCGTCGGAAAGCTGGTCAAGGACTATGGCGATGCCGTGGTCGTTGAAGCCGTTCGTGCCGCCGTAGTGGCTCGTCCTGCGGACCCGGTTGCCTACCTCAAGGCGACGTGCCAGGGCGCAACCGGAGAGCGCCGCCAACCGAATCGCCAGGAGGCCCAGGAGGCCCGCAATCGCAGCGTTGCCAGCGCCTGGGCCGCGCAAGGAGACACCCATGAAGCAATTTGACCGGCCGGCCTTTGGGCAGCTCGTGACGGATGTGCTGGCGTACTACCGCCAGGACGCCAGCAATTTCGTGCTGGACCTGTGGTGGAACGCCTGCCACGGCTTCGAGCTGGAGCAGATACGTGCCGCAATGCAGCGGCACTGCATAGATCCCGAACGTGGCCAGTTTGCCCCGAAAGTCGCCGACTTGGCCCGCATCCTGCAGGGCACAGCTACTGATCGGGCTGCCATCGCATGGGGCAAGGTCCACGAGGCGATGAGTGCTGTCGGCGGCTACTCGGATGTGGTGTTTGACGATCCAGCAATTCACGCGGTCATTGAGGACCTGGGTGGTTGGCCCAAGGTCTGTCGCACCGACTTGGAAGAGCTGTCGTACCTGCAGCATCGATTCTGCGAAGCGCACCGCGCGTACACCGGGCGTGGCCACTTCGAGTATCAGCGCCGCTTGGCCGGTGATCGTTCGCCCGACTTCGAATACACGAGTCGCGGGCTCCCGCTGCCGCGCCCGGCGTTGGTGGGCGAGCAGAAGCGTGCCATCGCGGTGCTGTCCAACGGAAATGCCGCAGGCAAGACGCTGATTTCCTCGCTACCTGCCAAAGCAATGCAGCTGCTGGAGGGTGCTGCCCCGAAAAGGAGCGACGCATGACGCTGCTGCAACTGCTCAAGACCGGCGCCGTGCTGCGCTACCGGCCTGGCTTCCGCTTCTACGCGGTTCAGCAGAGCCGCGAAATCTCCGTCAACCAGGTGGAGGCCGAGGCAGCCGTGCGCGCCGGCCGCGTCCGCCCCGAAAGCACCGGCCCCGATGGGTTCGGCGTGTACCACTTCTCGCTCAGGAATTCCCAATGACCCGCAGGTTTGAATTTGCCCGCGACCAGGTGCTGGCCACCATCGAGGCCGGTCCCGTGCAGTACGCAGCTCTAGCCGGCACGATGTCTGATTCAGCCCGCGCCCAACTGCGCGCCATCATCGATGAGCTGACGGGGCAGGGCCTCATACGGCTGATCCAGCTGGACCGCTTCCCGCACTACGTGACCACCGACTGGGTGATGCCCGACGAGCTGCGCCTGCAGCTGATCGAAGGCAAATGCCGGCGCACCCTGGATGGCTGCTTGATCTGGACGGGCTACATCGACCCGCGCCGCGGCCCTATGGTGCGTTTCGGACCTGACGGTCCACCCACGGCAGCCCGCCGCGTGGTGTGGACGATCAAACGCGGCCCGCTGGGCCTGCAGCAAACCGTACGCGCTGGCTGTGACGAACCCGCATGCGTGGCCTACGAGCACATGAAGCTGGGAACCCGCGCGGACAAGTCACGAGGCCGCAGCCTCACACCTCTGACCAAGCTGCGCATTGCCATTGGAGTGAAGCGATGACGCCATTCGTGCTGTACCAAGCGGCCGATGGCCGCGTTCTGTCGTCTGGCACATCCTTCAATCCGCAGAGTCTTGCGGGAGTTGGGCAGGGCATCTTGGTAGTGGAGAGACCTTGCGATCCCTGTGGCAGCTATGTCAAGGACGGCCAGCTTATTCCCATGCCCGTAAGTCCGGGAGAGGGCTACAGGTTCAATTACAGCTCGAAGATGTGGGAGCTGGACTTGGCGCGAGCCTGGCATCTGGTGCGAATCCGGCGCGACACCCTGCTCACTGAGTCGGACTGGCGCTTGGCCCGCGCCATGGAGGCGGGTGAGCCCCTATCCCCCGAGTGGCGGGCATATCGACAGGCACTGCGCGATGTGACGGACCAGGCGGATCCGCTGGTAATTGTCTGGCCTATGCCGCCAGTCTGATGCGTGCCAAGCCTGCCAACCTTGGCGCATGAGTGCTCATACTTTGGAATATGACCTTGATGCGGTTCTACCTTTTATGCGCGACCGCATTCCAGGCTTCGGTGCATCTGAGGGCATGCGTGCCATCGGCTTGCGGCGCGAGGGCGTTCTTGTCGCGGGGGTTGCGTATGAGGGGTTCAACGGCCGCAACCTCTGGGTGCATCTGGCTGGAGAGCCAGGCGCGCGCTGGATGACCCGCGATTTCCTGCGAGCAGGCTTTGCCTATCCGTTTCTCGTCTGCGGCTGTGAGCGTATCAGCGGCTACGTGAATGAGAGCAATGCCGCGGCGCGGCGTCTCAATGAGCACTTGGGGTGGAAGCCCGAAGCCAGGCTGCACGGCGCAGCCCCGGACGGGGGCGACGTAATCCTCTATGCAATGTGGAAAAAGGAATGCCGGTACATCAAGTCTGAGTCACTGGCGCCAAAGATAGCTTGAACCCCATTGCATGGATGACCTTGAAAAGCGTGTCCGAGCTTGGCGCTCTCTCGCCAGATAGGCTTTTATACAGGCTCTCGCGGGATAAGCCAGTATCGCGGGCCAGTTGAGTCATGCCTCGGGCTCGGGCAATATCGCCCAAAGCTCCAGCCAGCTCTGCTGGATCACCATCTTCTATGACCTGGCGCAGGTATTCAGTGATCTCTGCCTCGCTGCCCAGGTAGTTGGCCATGTCAAACGGGCGGGTCTTGATCGGTTGGGTCTTGCTCATCTTGCAACTCCGTCGCCAAAGCCTTGGCGAATTCAATGTCTGCTTGCTGGGTGGATTTGTCGCCACCACCCAGCATCATGATGATTGCGGCGCCTTGCCGTATGTAGTACATGCGCCAGCCAGGGCCGAAGAACTCGCGCATCTCCCACACGCCATCGCCAACTGGTTTGACATCTCCTAGGGCTCCGCGCGCTGCTTTGCTTAGACGCCTGGTAAGCCGGATGCGTGTCGGCATGTCGCGCAACCCAGCGAGCCAAGCGGTAAACGCCTCGGTTTCGATGACGGTGTACATGCGCTAATTGTATCCAGCTGGCTACGATTTTGAAAGCTCACTGCTGCAGGCGCAGATCAAAGGCGTACCAAGCCTGCCACGCTCCTCGATAAAGGAGCATCTATGGCACGCTGGCACACGACTGAATTCGACTTCCTGCCCGAGCAGGCTTTCCAACCGCGCCCCGGTGGTGGCATGAGTCTTGAAGGTGGAGGCAAGGGCGGGAGCAGTGCACCGGCTCCAGATCCGCGCTTGGTCGAAGCTCAGATCAAGTCCATGGGTATACAGGACAACGCTATACAGAAGATCCTGGCGCAGTCTGATGACATGGCGCCGCTTCAGAAAGAGCAGACGCAGTTCGCGCTCGATACATCGAAGAAGGCCTGGCAGCAATCCCAGGATGACCGCGACTATGCCCTGGGCCGCAGGATGGCGCTGACGGGCCTGCAAGACAGGATGATCGACGATGCGCGGACCTTCGACACCGAAGGCAAGCGCGAGGAGCTGGCCGGCCAGGCCGCAGCCGATGTTTCGCAAGCCTACGAAAGCTCCAAACGCACGCAAGCTGCCGAAATGGCTCGCATGGGAATCAACCCCGCCGACGGCAAGTACGGCGCTGCATCCAATGCGCTGGCCGCAGGTACTGCTCTAGCCACAGCCCAGGGAAAGAACTCTGCCCGAACCGCTGCACGCGCGGAAGGCCGAGCTCTCACTGACCGCGCATCGAACGCCCTGGCCGGCTTCCCGGCAATGGGCATGCAGGCAACGGGGCAGGGCGCTGGCTTCGGCACGAACGCGCAGATGATCGCAAACCAGGGCCTTGCTGGCCTGAACTCCGGCTATGGGCAAGTCGGAGGCATGGCAGGACAGATGGGCAGCAATGCCACGAATATGTGGGGCGCGCAGGCTAGCTATAAAAATGGCCAGGATCAAATCGCCGCAAACAATAACCCGTTCAATACGCTGCTGGGCGCAGCTGGCGGCGTGGGGACTGCATTTGCGCTGAATGGCTTCAAGTTTGCTGATTAGATAATTAAAATTATTTATGATATTTTTATTTCTTATTATCGATAATTATTCTGGAGGTTGAATATTCTTCGGGAGGTTTTTAACATCCGTGAAGGGCTGTAAATTCCATGCAGCGCCATCCCCAAAGAATGCCTTGCATCTATTACATTCAATCGAGCCCCAGAGTATGATGTTATCGCAATTTGGGCATATACCTTTGGAGGAGTTTTCCCATATGCGCTCATTTTCCTCTTTTTCTGAAATTTTCTGCTGTTGCTCCTGCTGTGCTTTTATGCGCAAGTCTTGCATTTCACGCACTCGCGCGATTAGATAATTTGCTTTAGCTTTTGATTCATCTCCGTTGCACTGTGCATAATATTTCGCCCAGAGACCAGCGCGGCGATGCTCTCCATCCACTTCAATTAGCGCTTGCTCCCACAACACTTCATCCTCAAAATCCAATTTTTGCTCTACGTCTGTAATCGTTTCGCAGACAGTTTCTTGTGGCACATATGATTGCTTTATCTTTGTTGTCTGAGTCGTATTGAGAGGAGGTGGGGAAGCATTTAATGTGGATTTTTTTGTGACATCCATGCCGTCAATTACGCGCACTTTATGCTCGAAAGTTACGCGTACTCGCTTTGAAAGAAGTAAATAAGCCGCCCATATGCATGTCCCAAAAAAACCACCGATCAGTGGGGCCATGATCTCCTTAAGTACGTCAGATACTTGAAATATTAAAATTCCGATGAATAGAAGAGGGTAATAAGCGAAGGCAATAACTATCGATGTTAATCGGAAATTTTGCGCTTTTCTAATCATTAAATAAAAAATAGTCGATGCAGCTCCAATTGATAATACTAATTCCCATTGCAATATATAAGCATATGGGTCATCAATCATTAGGATGCTTAGAAATGGAATTTCTGCCTGATTCGCAATTTGCCTAATTTCACTCAACGACCTAACAGGTACCATTACTATGGTAAAAGCGAATAATGCAAGCCATCCTCTAATTCCATATAAGGCATGATTTTTTGCTTCATCCGCAGTAATTTTTTTCCACGTGCTCATGCTTTCATCCTCTTTGTCTTAGCAATTTGCTGGCTAAATGTATCAGGCTTGCCCCTTTTCTATTTCTACTTCTGTACTGAGAAAAAAGGTGCAGAGGGGACAAAGGGGAAATTCTGGAATTGTGGCATGCACTTGCGCGTGCTACGCTTCAGTTCACTGCCGAGTAGGCAGCTCAGAAAAATGGCAGGCCAGCGGCCTATTTTGAACAGGAGTTCACTGCCGAGTAGGCAGCTCAGAAAGCAGGCTCCCTCGAAGAAACGCTCATGCTGCTTGTTCACTGCCGAGTAGGCAGCTCAGAAATGTGGCGCACCCTGCTAGCAAGACTAGCAATGGTTCACTGCCGAGTAGGCAGCTCAGAAAATGAAAGAGCACTACGCCATGGCGAACATCAAGTTCACTCCCGAGTAGGCAGCTCAAAAGCGTGCCAAGCCTGCCACGCTCCTCGGCAAAGGAGCATGGTATGAGTGCATTTGATAGCGGATTTCGAATGGGCATGGGGGCCTTCCAGACGGCGCTTGACAATAAGCAGCGAGACGAGGAACTGGGCTGGAAGCGTGCCGACCGCGCGCGCGCCGAAGCGGATCGCGCGCGGGAAGATGAGGCGTGGGGGAACATCGAACGACCAGCAGTCGCTGCCCCTGTGGTCCCTGTTGATGGAAACACTCCTGGAGCGGCAATGTCGGCGGGAGGTTTGCGGACGTCAAGCGATGCACTGGCACAGCCTGCTGCGAAAGTGGGCAATGTACCAGGAGCGTCCACTATCGCAAGCCAAGGTTTGGGGGCCGGTGCACTGCCGCCACAGAGCCGAGCAGGCCAATTGCGTGCGCTGGAGGGACTTGCAATCGCACGCCGTGACGCATCCGGCCTTGAGCGTCTGGGGGCAGTACGTCAGGCTGCGGATGAAGACGAGTTCATTGCGCAAGCACTGAAGGGCTACACAGGCGACGAAGATCAGATCGGAGCAACGACACAGCATCTGAACAGCTCTTCGAAGTCAATCGCCATGAGTGACCCCGACAAGCATGGCGTTGTCCGGGTGTCTGTTGTGACGCCCGACCGGCGCGCACAGTTCCTTGACTTGAGTCGACAGGACCAGGCGCGCTTGTATGCTGCTGCCCAGCTTATGGAGCGTAACCCTGCGAAGGCTTACGAGATGATGTCTGGGGTGAACAAGTCGCTGGCCGACGCTATTGCCGCAGAGAACGGACTGACAAGCAAGGTTGCTCATACCAACAATGACGCTGCATTCCGTGCTCGTGACGATTCACGGGCAGACCAGCAGCTTGCTGAATCACGCCGACACAACCGGGCCTCGGAGGCGATTGCGGCCACCCGAGCGAGTGGCGGCAGCGGTTTGGGTGCGCCTGGTGCGTTTGATCCTATGGCCGGGTTCGATCACGACAAGGCTTATCAAAGCGCGACGGCCATGGTTGACAAACAAATGGCTGGCGATCTGGGCGGCAAGGCGGATCCAAAGCAGAGGGCTGCGCGCATTCAGGAGGCTTATGCAAGTCAGCGCGATGCTTGGGCGGCCGAGAACACCACCCGTCAGCGGTCAGGCGCATTCGCCAACGAAGCGCGCAAGGCGAAAACGCCGGCCGAGTTGGAGGCTTTGAGGGCGAAGGCACTTGAGCGGGGTTACACAGACGACGAAATGGTGAGACTGGATCCGCGTTTCAAGAAGCTGGATCCCGGAAAGCCAGCGCCCCAGGCGACAACTGCTTCGCGTGCCATTGCAGCGGCGCCACGGGCAGTTACGCCGGCCGCGCTGGATCCTGTCATTGACTCTGATGCTGGCAACGCCTACGACGCGGCGCGCCAGGAGTTCGCGGCGGCCCGCGAGCAAGCTCGGACCTTTGGCCTGAAGCAGCGCAGGGATAGTCCCACAGCCTACGCGGCAGCGATGCAGCGAGTTCGTGATGCCGAGCGTGCCCAGGGGGCGGCAGAACAGCAGTGGCAGAGCTTTATTGCAAAGCAAGGCCTTGGGGCATCCTTCGGCGGTGGCGTTCGATAGGGCGCGTACCAAGCCTGCCAGTCTGGCCTCCTTAGTCTCAAGGGGATCAGATGACAAAGAAGAAGCGACCCACATCCGTTTCGCTCAGTTCGTTCGATGAGTTGGATGCTGCCGGAATCGGTCTAGGCTATCGTCCTGCAACATCGGAGGAGCCGATCCAGCAGAAGGCCGCGCCGCAGCAGCGCACCTGGGGTGAGGCCATCGCTGACACTGGCGTACAACTCGGCGAGGGCGTGAACACTATCGCGGGTGCGGTTCCGAACCTGCTCGCTCCTCATTCTGTTGTCGCGGGCTTCTTCCGTGACAACGCAGAGCACTGGCGCAGCAAGCAGAGCGAAGCGATGCAGCGCAAGATGGCAGACGCCGAGCAGCAGGTAGCCGCTGCTGATCAGGACTCTATCTGGGATCAAGGTGTTGCGGCAGCGAAGGCCTACGGTTCAGATCCGGCGCTTATGGCGCGATTTGTCACGACGAACCTGCCGAGCATGATCCCTGGTGTTGGTGCTGCAAAGGCGGCCCAGGCAGCTCGGCTTGCCGCTGGCGGAACGGCAGCAGTTGCGGCAGCGGCTGGCACCACTGCTGCTGGTGTTACAAACGCAACGCTCAACGCAGGAGGAGCTCGCGGCGAAGCCTTTGAAGACTTGCGCGAGACCCTGACAAAGCAGGGTTATACGCCGGAGGATGCGGAGCGCATCGCGCTTCAAAAGTCGCTTGCACCCGCGGCAGTGGGGGCTGCAACGGGCTTTTTGTCAGGAAAGACCGGCTTGGAGCGCGCGCTGGTGGGCAAAGGTTTAGCAAAGGGTGGGGCTCGCGCGGCCGTGGGTTCTACTGTTAGTGAAATAGCGGGGGAAGAGCTCGAAGAAGTGCTGCCCCAGGTTGCAACGAACTACCAAGCAGGGCAGTTCGATAACAGACCGTGGTCGCGCGATGTTGGGCGTACTGCTGTAGAGACTGCGATTGCTTCGGGCCCGACTTCCGCAGTGTCGGGCGCCATGGCTGGCGCAAACAAGGAGCAGGATTCCAAAGGTAATCCATCGCCGGAGAAGGCACCGCCGCAACTGGGCTATACCCCGGACCCGCTGATCGTCTTTCCTGACGGTACGGTGGGCCGGCGCGCTGATGTAGAAGCGTACATTGCTGGACTACCCGAGGAGCAGCGCCTGGCGGCGCGGGCCAAGATGCTCGGCTACGGTGAGCCTGCGGATGGCGAATGGACCACGGCGCCAGGCGCGGCGGGGCCAGGGAGGATGGGTGATGCGGGGGCACGAGGCCCCCAGGAGCCGGATCTCGAGACAGCGCCCGGTGCGGCGCCTGAGCGTGGCAATGGCATGGATTTTGTGCGCGAGGTCGATACGGGCAACATGGCCTTGGTTGATCCGGAGGAGGAGGCCAGGGCGCGCGCTGCGACTATTGACTACGAGCCGGCTGACACGACGCCCGCATGGGAGACAGCCCCAGGCGCTGCGCCTGATCGTGGGCTGGCGCTGGAGATGCCTGCCGCGCAGATCGATACCTCGGGGCTGGCGTTGCAGGAGCTGACAGGAGCGGGCAATGTGTCGGGCGTGCCGCCGTCCCAGGCCAAGACTTGGCCCCAGCTGGTAGCCGAGCGCGGTTTGAATATTCGCAAGTTGCGCAGAGGTACGCCCATCTGGGACCAACTGCAGCAGGAATGGGCTGCCATCAGGACGGCACGCGCTGGCTCTAACCCCGAGGGCACGGGCGCCATAGGTGCGCCGGCTCAGGAGATCCAGAACCGCGACCGCAGCCGTCCCGCAAGCGTGGTGCAGATGCAGGGCATGGCCCAGAACCCCGACTATCTGCGGCTGGGCGTCTCGCGCAGCCCCGAATCGGGTGCTCCCATGGTGTTCGCCGTGGGCGACCAGGATACGGCTGCGCAGGCGCTGGGCCGCGCAGACGTGGCCGTGATGAGCGATGGCCAGCGCGTGCCGTTCCGGTATGCGGTGATGGAGGCCGCTGACGTGCAGCCGTCCAATTTCGCAGACGGCGCGGTGAACCCGCTCTTCGACGCGGCCCACCCGGGCACGGTCAAGGCCTTGAACAACGGCCGCACGGCGGGCTTGCGTGCTGCCTACGAGCGCGGCACGGCCGACGCCTACCGGCAGGAGCTGGCCGCCGACAGCGCCATGCACGGCATCGACCCGGCCGTCATCGAGGGCATGCAGGCCCCGGTGCTGGTGCGCCTGTATTCCGAGAAGGACAACCAGGTCAACATGGGCGCCAAGAGCCAGAGCCAGGCGCTGGGTCTGTCCGCCACGGAGCAGGCGGCCACGGACGCGGCCCTGGTGGACGGCGGCGTGCTGGAGGTGTTCGATAGCGGCGCCCTGGACAGCGCAGCGAACCGGGACTTTGCCCGCGCCTTCATCGGCAAGCTGCAGGAGCAGGGCCAGGACGTGGCCGGCATGATGGACGCCAATGGCGCGCTCTCGCCGGCCGGCGTCACCCGCCTGCAGGCCGCCCTGGTGCACAAGGCCTACGGCGACGGCGATCTGGTGGAGTCGCTGTTCGGCTCCACCGACAACGACATCCGCGCCATCGGAGAATCCCTCAAGTCCGTGGCAGGCGAGTGGGCCAACATGCGCCTTGCGGCCGAACGCGGCGCCATCAATGCCGAGGTGGACGTGACCGAGAACCTGCTGCAGGCCATCCGCCTGGTGCAGAAGGCCCGGCGTGAGCGCGCGGCCCTGCACGATGCTGTGCAGCAGGTGGACATGCTCACCGGCGATGTGCCTGACGCCTTGACCGTGGGCATGCTGCGCCTGCTCTACAGCGGCCATTACCTGACCCGGCCCGTGGGTCGCGACCGCCTGGTGGCGTCCCTGCGCGACTACATGGGGTCAGCCTTGGCAACAAGTTCCAGTGGCGATATGTTCGGCGAGCAGGTTGGCCCTGCCGCAATCCTTGCCGCGCTGAGCGGCCAACCAAGTACACAGCAAACCAATGGCACAAGCATCGATACCCAGCAAACCTCATCCCCGCAAGGCGGCCGAGAATCCGTTGGCAGCGACCCTGCTGGGGATCGTGTTGATGCAGCAGGGCCAGAAGCACGGAGACCGGAGTCAGGTGGCGCAGGCGCGCGAGCTGCTGAAACTGGCGGACGCGGCCAAGGGCAAGATGCCCAAGTTGCCGGCCAACAGTCAAATAGCCAGGGCGCTCAAGGAAATGCAGAAGAAGGCGCTGGTGAAGTAGCGCGAAACGGACTGCGTCAGGCCACGACTTTTAGCGAAGCCAGAGCAGCAGAAGTGGCCCCGGTTTTTTGAACAGTTGGCTAAGCGAGATTTCTTCCCGTAAAAATGGCCTGACAGCAGGCCGAATCTGGAGAAATCTATGACCATCAAATCAAGACGCAAGCACAGTGCTACCTTCAAAGCCAAAGTCGCGCTGGAGGCGGTGCGCGGCGAGCGCACCGTCGCTGAACTGGCTCAGCAGTACGAAGTACACCCCAGCCAGATTGCAGACTGGAAGCGGCTGCTGCTGGAGCGGGCGGCTGACGTGTTTGGCCCAGCACCTGGGCCTGCTGCCC
>NZ_AUCQ01000014.1 GCF_000429845.1 Comamonas composti DSM 21721 | reverse complement strand
GGCGAGTTATCCCAGCAGTTGCCCTTGCGGCTCATGGATGAGCGCATCTCCCACTTGTGCAGAGCCCTCTGGAATTCATGACTGCAATACTGGCTGCCTCTATCACTGTGGAAGATCAATCCAGGTGCAGGTCTGCGTCGCCACCGTGCCATGGTCAGCAGCGCACCTTTGACCAGGCTGGTTTGCATGTGGGGCTGCAGGCTCGAGCCCACCACCTGACGGCTGAACAGGTCGAGGACCGCTGCCAGGTACAGCCAACCCTCAGCGGTGTATATGTAGGTGATATCGCTGCACCACACTTGGTTCGGGGCTGCAGGCGTAAACCGCCGCTGCACCAGATCAGCTGCCACAGGCAAGCCATGTTTGCTGTCCGTGGTCACCACAAATTTGCGCTTGGCCTTGGCCAAGGCCTTGATGCCGTGCCGCTGCATCAGCGTGCGTATTCGCTCTTTGCCCGCACAAATGCCCCGTGCCAATAATTCCTTGTGCATGCGGGGCCAGCCATATTCGCCTTTCACCTCGGCGTTGATTGCACGGATGTGCACCAGCAGGAAGGGATGGCTATTACACCTGCATCAGCCTGGGCGCTAGCGTCAAGCTCCACGGGAAATGGCATAGAGCCAATAATATTCATATCCATCAGATACAACACCTAATAAAACAATCAAATACAGAAAATAACACTCAATAGAATGCCTTGAGTGTTATTATAAAATAATATCAAGCATGCTTACTTAAATAGCAAATAGATTTTAAATTTCTTTTAAAAAACACACATGAGTCAATTAAATAATTTTGAAATTTATTCCAGTGAATATACGATCAGCTTCTGGGAAACCACCCAAATATTGGCAAAAAGAAATAATTGATTTAACCAAAAGAAAAGCGATTTATCATACTATTCATCTAGCAGATGAAAGCTCTCGATAAATCAATACAAATATTGAAATCCCAATTTTAACGGTAAGTGGTCAGGCTATCCTGCATGAATTACCATGGTTGCATGATTTTATCGCGGCCTTGACTTGAATATGATAAGAGAGTTTTACGATGACGAAGTCTTGTTTTGCGCCAACGACCCTGCTTATGCTATAAATTTACAAGCCGCATATGATATTGACGATTACGGAATATCATGCGATATGAATGCCATTTCGATTGGGTCCCGACGGTACTCCTCTATGTAACGACTCATCCGCCAGGCTCCGATGGAGAGCTTGTAGTTACCACTCGACCAGAAACCATAGGATCTTCATTAGAGGAGGATTGTATAATAATTTACCCCAAATCAGGACAAATGATTTGCATGGACGCCAGAAAGCGCCCTAATTACGTGAAACCCTTAAAGTCGATAAAATAAAATACAGATCGACCTTTTAGAGTTGTTGCAGTATTTATTTATTGCACATCTCAAAATGGAAGCTGCCCAGAATCATCTCACGCCAAAACTCTTGACAAACACCTTGGACATTTTTAATAGTTCTACTTCAACACATTCAAGAAAACGATTGAAATTGAATGAATGCATTGATAAAAGGCTTTCTGGTATCTGGTTCCCTGGTCGTAGCCATTGGAACTCAAAATGCTTTCGTATTAAAGCACGGGATATTAAAAAATAATATTACCGCCATAGTGGCTATATGCTTTTTGTGTGATTTCATTCTTATTTCCATAGGCGTATTTGGGTTGGGTGATTTAATTCAACAAAGCAAGATATTTTCGATACTATTAGCCGGATTTGGCGCAGTCTTTTTATTTTTTTATGGTGCACGGTCTTTTTACCAATCATTCCGATCATCAGAAGCCTTAAACATCAATACACAGACTTCTCAAGAAAAAAACACAAGCAGTATTATTTTAGCAACATTGGCTGTGACACTGATAAATCCTCATGTTTATTTAGATACGGTAGTCATTGTTGGAGGCATAGCCGGCACAATGCCGCTCAATGAAAAATTATTATTTTTGACTGGCTCACTTTCGTCATCACTTTTATGGTTTTGTTGCTTGGGATATGGTGCACGTGTTCTCACACCATTATTCGGCAACCCGAAATCCTGGAGGATATTAGAGTTTGTGATTGCTTGCATTATGTGGCTTATTGCATCTCAGCTAATTATTTTTCTAATTTCAGTGATATTAGGTCATCACACACCGCATTCTTAACGACACATAAGGGCGCTCTCAAGCTTGAAGTGCAACACCTGAACCCCAGGTGATTTGCACAGATGACCTCCCGATATACGCACTTGCAGCCAGAAGATCGCCTCACGATAGCTTCTCTTTTGCAGCGGGGCTGGAGCCAGCGATCCATTGCCCGCTGCTCGCACCATTTGCCGCAAGATCATCCGCAATGGCTCGATCGTCGATGGGGCTATGCCTTCAAGCCCTCCTCGTGGCCTCCCGGCCCTTTTACCCAAGTTGCACGCCACGCAGACTTTGCTGACGCATCAGTTGCTCTTGAGTTAACGCCAGACCTTGCCAACGTCATAGACTTGCATATTGACTTGCCACACTTGCTGAACCTCTGGCACCAGCATCACATCGAGCTACTCCCGGCGCGAGCAACCTGTGCCAGGTTATCCACAGGCTAGAGAGGACAAGCAAGCTAATGATCTGCGCCGTGTTCTTCTCGAGACTCCGGCAGCACAACTGCTGCTTGAGCACGCGAAACCGGCGCTCCAACTAGGCTCAAATGCGTACCTTTGAGCACATCAGGTGGCATCTGCACTTTCAAGGGCTTTTCTTGGAGGGAAAACGAAAAAGCCACAGAGCATTTCTACTCTGTGGCTTGACGTTTGGTGCGGCTGGCAGGAATCGAACCCACGACCCCTTGGTTCGTAGCCAAGTACTCTATCCAGCTGAGCTACAGCCGCAATTTTCATGATCTCTCCGAATAAAGGAAAAACCATATCAGTAGGCCCCAGATTTTACTCTCACCCCAAAAATCCACTTCAGCAAGCTATTTAAGCAATAGCTTTTTGTGGTATTTTTTGTGGGACAAATATTAAAATCTCTCGCAACCCATTGATTTTAAATAACGCTTGGCGGAGAGGGAGGGATTCGAACCCTCGGTACGCTTGCACGTACGCCTGATTTCGAGTCAGGTACAATCGACCACTCTGCCACCTCTCCGCAGCGAAGCTAGCATTCTAGCACAAGAATCAGAGCATCAAGGATTCCTGGCCGCCCATGTAGGAGCGCAGTGCTTCTGGCACGGTGATCGAGCCATCGGCATTCTGGTAGTTCTCCAACACGGCCACCAGGGTACGGCCCACGGCCAGGCCCGAGCCGTTCAAGGTGTGGACCAGCTCGTTCTTGCCCTGGGCATTCTTGAAGCGGGCCTGCAGGCGACGCGCCTGGAAGGCCTCGCAGTTGGAGACCGAGCTGATTTCGCGGAAGGTGTCTTGCGCGGGCAGCCAGACTTCCAGGTCATAGGTCTTGCTCGCGCCAAAGCCCATGTCGCCCGTGCACAGGCAGACCACGCGATAGGGCAGGCCCAGCTTCTGCAGCACGGCTTCGGCATGGCCGGTCATTTCCTCCAGGGCTGCATAGCTTTTTTCGGGATGCACGATTTGCACCATCTCGACCTTGTCGAACTGGTGCTGGCGAATCATGCCGCGCGTATCGCGCCCATAGCTGCCGGCCTCCGAGCGAAAGCAGGGGCTGTGGGCCGTGAACTTCAGGGGTAGCTCGCTTTCGGCCAGCAGGCTGTCGCGCACCAGGTTGGTCAGAGGCACTTCGGCCGTGGGAATCAGGTAGAGCTGGGAATGGTCGGGCACGGGCTCGGCGTCCTGCCCCCCCTTCTGGGCCGCAAACAGGTCGCCGCCGAACTTGGGCAGTTGGCCCGTACCCCTGAGGGAGTCGCTGTTGACGATATAGGGCACATAGCATTCGGTATAGCCATGCTCGCCGGTCTGCATGTCCAGCATGAACTGGGCCAGGGCCCGGTGCAGGCGTGCGATCTGGCCTTTCATCACGGTAAAGCGTGCGCCCGAGAGCTTGGCACCGTCGTCAAAGCTCAGGCCCAGCGGCTGGCCCAGGTCCACGTGATCGCGCACTTCGAAATCAAAGCTTCGTGGCTGGCCCCAGCGGCGCACCTCCACATTGCCTTCTTCATCGCTGCCCACAGGCACGGATTCATGGGGCAGGTTGGGCACGGCCAGCAGCAGCGTCTGGAGCTCGGCCTGGATTTGCTCCAGCCGGGCGGCCGACGTATCGAGCTCGGCCTTGAGCTCGGCGACTTCGGCCTTGGCGGCCTCGGCCGCGTTCTTGTCACCCTTGCCCATGAGCATGCCTATCTGCTTGGACAGCTGGTTGCGCCGGGACTGCAATTCCTCGGTCCTCGTCTGCAAGGCCTTGCGTTCGGCCTCCAGGGACTGGAATCCCTGCACATCGAGAAAGGCCTGCGGCTTTTTGCGAGTCTCTAGCTTGGCAACCGCCGAGGCCAAGTCTTTGCGAAGAAGAAGAATATCGAGCATAGCCCTTGATTTTAGGGGGAAGAGCCTTGCCGCCCCGCAAATGCGTCCCACTCTTTGCCCCTGGCTCCTTCGGGCTTGCAGGTTTTAAGGTCGTTCAGCAGCCCGCTTGCGCCGGATCTGGCGAGAATCCTGCATATGGCGCGCAACCGGCGCGATCCATGAAGCAGGAGCTGCCATGTTCTTTGTCTTTGGGCCAGGTGGGCAAATGTTCAGAGGCAGCCTTGAGCGCCTCAGCCAGGTTGCCCGCGTGCGCCGCATTCAACGCCCCCAGGCTCTGCGCACCCGTGCGACCGGGGCAGACACGTCTGGCGATGCGCCCGGCTTCACGTCCGCACTGGCGCAGGCCGAGCATCCGAATGGGCCTGCAGCGGCGGCCTCGCCTGCGCAGCCGCAGATATCGGCCGCACATGGCAAGGGCGTGGCCCAGGCCTACCAGTCCACGGCCAGGGGCCCGAGGCAGCCGCGCCAGCTGCTGCACACGGTGGCCCATGCCATGACGAGCACCATCATCACCGTCGAGCAGAATGCAGGCGTCAATGACGCCTGGCGCAAGCTGGCCGAACAAGGCGTGGCCCAGGCTCCGGTGCTTGACGGCCAGGGTCTGGTGATAGGCCTGCTGCTGCGCGCCGACATGGCTCCGCTGGATCTGCTGCCCGAGCCCGGCCACATCGCCCAGGCGATTGCGCTTGCACGCCGGCCCGTGCACGAGGTCATGATTTCGCCCATCCCCACCGTCAGCCCCGACACCGAGCTGCGCCGTGTGGCACGCGTGCTGCTGGATACCGGCCTTCCCGGCCTGCCGGTGACCGACGAGCTGGGCAGCCTGCTGGGCTTCATCAGCCGCACGGACATTCTGCGCGCCGTGGCCACCGATCCGCCGCTGGACTTGTGGACCTAGAACAGGCTTGCCTCTGGACGTCGTGCTGGTGGACTCAAGGAGAAGCCAATAAAAAGTGAGCTGCCAGCGCTTGCTGTGCAAAGACTTCAGCATCAAACAATGCTTAAATCCTTACACAGCAAGCGCTGGCAGCTCACTATTTGTTAATTGTCGTCGCTCAGGCCCCGGTTTCCGGGCGCTTGCGCACCTCGATCTCCAGGCCCGTGGCGGCATCGATCTTGAGCCCCTTGGGCAGAGGGAATTTCACGGTTTCCTCGATGCCGTCCATCTTGCGCACGGCCACGGCGCCCAGCTGCCTGATGCGCGCAATGACCTCATTCACCAGCACCTCGGGGGCCGAGGCGCCGGCCGTGAGGCCTACGCGCGCCACGCCCTCGAACCATTGCTCATCGAGCTCGCCGGCGTTGTCCACCATATAGGCGGGCGTGCCCAGACGCGCGGCGAGTTCGCGCAGGCGGTTGCTGTTGGAGCTGGTGGGGCTGCCCACGACGATGAGCAAATCCACCTGCGGCGCCAGCACCTTGACCGCATCCTGGCGGTTCTGCGTGGCATAGCAGATGTCCTGCTGCTTGGGCTCGCGCACCTGGGGAAAGCGCGCGCGTATCGCGGCCGTGATGCCGGCCGCATCGTCCACGCTCAGGGTGGTCTGCGTGACCACGGCCAGTTTCTCGGTCTGGCGTGGCTGCACGCGCGCCACGTCGGCCTCGTCCTCGACCAGGTGTATGCCCTCGGACAGCTGGCCCATGGTGCCCTCGACTTCGGGATGGCCCTTGTGGCCGATCATGAGGAACTCATAGCCTTCCTTGGCGAGCTTGGCAACTTCCACATGCACCTTGGTGACCAGCGGACAGGTGGCATCGAAGACCGTAAAGCCGCGGGCCTTGGCCTCCGCCTGTACGGCCTTGGAGACGCCATGCGCGCTGAACACCAGGGTTGCGCCGGGCGGCACTTCGGCCAGATCCTCGATGAAGATCGCGCCCTTGGCCTTGAGGTCGTTGACCACGAAGGTGTTGTGCACGATTTCGTGGCGCACGTAGATGGGCGCGCCGAACTTGGCCAGGGCCCGCTCCACGATCTCGATGGCGCGGTCCACACCCGCGCAAAAGCCGCGCGGCTCGGCCAGCAGGACTTCCTTGGCTCCTAGCATCTCAACACTCCCGGGCGCAGCGCATGCAGCTGGCGCACCTCGAACCCAGATGCACCGAAGGTGCCGCCCCCTTCCCAGGGGAAGCTGCGCCGCAGCTCAGCGCGTATGGCATCTCACAGCACCCCGATGAGCTGGACTTCGAACGTCACCGGCTGGCCTGCCAGCGGATGGTTGAAGTCGAACAAGATCGCGCCGTCCTCGCGCACCTGCACCACCGAGCCCGCATAGCTGTCCAGCCCGTCCGGCGTGGGAAACTGCACCACGTCGCCCGGAGCGTACTGCTCGTCGGGGTCGCCCAGCTCGTTCATGAGCTTGCGTGCCACCCACTGCAGCATCTCCTCGTTGCGCTCGCCAAAGGCCTCTCCTGCAGGCAGCTCGAACGTGGTGCGCACCCCCTCGGCCAGGCCGATCAGGCGCTGCTCCATGGCGGGCGACAGCTCACCCGCCCCCAGGGACAGCGTGGCGGGCTTGTCGGCAAAGGTGTTGATCACATCCCCTGCAGGGCCGGCCAGACGGTAATGCAATGTCAGAAACGAGCCGGCCTGCACTCTGGGCAGGTCGTCAATGGCGTGGGTAGAAGCGCTTTGAGTCATGAAAGTCCCGATAAACTGCCCTGCATTGTAGGAAACCCGCCATGCCCTGACCGCCTCAGGGCGTACCCCGCCACCACCATGCCGCCCATCAAAGACCTGCCGCCCGACGCCCAGCCGCGCGAAAAGCTCGCCCAGCGCGGCGCAGCCGCCCTGTCCGATGCCGAGCTGCTGGCCGTGCTGCTGCGCACGGGCATGGTCGGCAAAGGCGTGCTGCAGCTCGCACAGGAGTTGCTGCAGCTGCCGGGCCAGGGCGGACTGTCTGGCCTGCTGCAGGCCAGCCAGGGCGACCTCAAGCACATCAAGGGCCTGGGTCCGGCCAAGCGCGCGGAGCTGCTGGCCGTACTCGAACTCGCACGCCGCGCCATGACCGAGCAGTTACGCCAGCGCCCGGCCCTGTCCTCCCCGGAGGAGGTCATGCGCTATGTGCAGCTGCACCTCGCGGCCAGGCCGCATGAGGTGTTTGCCGTGCTGTTTCTCGACAGCCAGAACCGCCTCATCGCGCTCGAGGAGATGTTTCGCGGCACGCTGACCCAGACCAGCGTCTACCCGCGCGAGGTCGCCCTCAGAGCCTTGCACCACCATGCGGGAGCCGTCATCCTGGCCCACAACCACCCCAGCGGCCAGGTCGCGGCCAGCGGTGCCGACCGGGTCCTGACCCGGGCCTTGAAAGCCGCCCTGGCACTGATCGACGTGGCCGTGCTCGACCATGTGATCGTCGCCCCGGGCTCGGCCCTGTCCATGGCCCAGGAGGGCTTGCTGTGAGCCGCGCCCTGCACAGCCTCCAGGATCTGGCCTCCATCTCGCGCCAGCTCAAGGCCGCACGCGAACGCGCGCAGGAACTGGCCCGGCAGGAGGCCGAGGCACGCGCCCACGCTCAGCGCGAGCGCAACCTCTTCGCCCTCACCGTAGGGCCAGTCATGCCGCTGCGCGAGCGCAACCAGATCAGTTTTCAGGAACCCCCTCCCTCCCCGCTGCCGCTGCAACTGGAGATCGACGAGCAGCGCGTTCTGCAAGAGGCCATGAGCGACGAGTTCGACGTCAGCACCCTGCTCGACACCGACGACCAGCTGAGCTTTCGCCGCTCCGGCATAGGGCTTGACGTAACGCGCAAGCTGCGCGGCGGCCACTGGAGCATCCAGCGCCAGCTGGACCTGCACGGCCTGCGCTCGGACGAGGCGCGCGAGGCCCTGGGCCAGTTCATACGCCTGTCCCACCGCACAGGCGTGCGCTGCGTGCGCATCGTCCACGGCAAGGGCCTGGGCTCGCCGGGCCGCGTGCCCGTGCTCAAGGCCAAAGTCCAGCGCTGGCTGGTGCAGAAAAAGGAAGTGCTGGCCTTCGTCCAGGCCAGACCTGCGGACGGCGGGGCCGGCGCCCTGGTCGTGCTGCTGCAGCCGGGCAAGCGCTAGCGCCCCGGCCCTGCCCGGCCCGCCGGTTCAGGTGCTGCCCGCCGAAGCATCGAGCAGAGCCAGACATTCATCGATCAGCCCGTGCAAAGCGGCCACGCGCTCCACGCCCAGGCGGCTGTTGATTTCGTTTTGCGCTCTTCTCCAGCACAGCCTGGCCTCCTCCCGTTTGGCCCGGCCCGCCTCCGTGATATGGACCAGCCGGCTGCGCTGGTCCTCGCCCTGCGACATGCGCACCCAGCCCGCCTCGATCAACGGCCGGAGATTGCGCGTCAGCGTGGAGGCATCCATACGCATCAGGCGAGCCAGATCCACCGGCCGTACAGGACTGGCGCCAAGCACATGGCTGAGCAGCGAGTATTGCGTGATGCGCAGCCCACTGGCCGCCAGATGCAGGTCATAGACCTGGCCGACACCGCGCATCAGCTGGCGTACCAGATGGTTGCTGCAGCCTTGAGGCCGGGACTGGGCTTGGTCTTTTTTCATCTGCCAAATTATTGCATATACAAGTATTGTAGATACAATGAAAATTACGAAGCCCGGCATGTGCACGCATGTCTGCGGCACATGCCCCAAAGACAAGGAGACTCACTTCATGAACACGCCTGCCACCGAGAAAAACCTGGCAACAGAAACCTCCAGCACCTCGGATGCAAGCGAGCTGCGGACCTGGATCGAGCAGGAACAAGCCGTACGCACCAAGCTGGATGCGGGCTCCGGCCCCGGCGTGGCCCGACCGGAGCAGGTCATGGGGCTCAGCGGCCTGCAAGCCATGCAGGCCATGCTGCGCGGCGAGCTGCCCTATGCGTCGATCGCCCAGACGCTGGACTTCATGCTGCTGAGCGTTGACCGGGGCGAGGCGGTTTTTCAGGGCCGCCCCGGCCCTTCGCACCTCAACCCCATGGGAACCATACATGGCGGCTGGTTTGCCACGCTGCTGGACTCGGCACTGGGCTGCGCCGTGCAGACCTGCCTGCCGCCGGGCCGCGGCTACACCACGGCCGAACTCGGCGTGAACCTGGTCAAGGCCTTGACGCCGCGCGTGGAGCGCGTGCGCGCCATCGGCAAGGTCTTGCATTGCGGACGCCAGCTTGCCACGGCCGAGGCACGCCTGATAGGCCCCGACGGCACGCTGTATGCCCATGCCACGACCACCTGCCTGGTGTTCGAGCTGCCCAAGCCCCAGGCCTGAAGTCAGCGGTTGCGCATCCAGTCCGCAGTGTGCATGAAGCTGGCCTTGAGCCGCGCGCGCAAGTCATCGGGTACGCCGGTCTCCCCCATGGCCTGGTCCATGCAGGCCACCCACTGGTCGCGCTCCAGAATGCCGATCGAAAACGGCATGTGCCGCATGCGCAGACGCGGATGGCCGAAGCGGCTCTGGTAGTGATCGGGCCCGCCCAGCCAGCCGCACAGAAACCAGAACAGCTTCTGCCGTGCATCGTCCAGCGTGCTGCCATGGCTGGCACGCAGTTCGGCATAGGCAGGCTCCAGATCCATGAGATCGTAGAAGCGATCGACCAGCGCCTGCACGCGCACTTCGCCCCCAATCCATTCAAAAGGGGTGCTGGGGGAGGCGGCGGCTTCGGTCATGGCGCGGAGGCAGGAGTGAAAACCCGCAATTCTCGCGCATATGGCAAAGCCTGTCGCACCCCGCCCCGCAGTCTCCTGGCGGCTATTGCGCCGTCTCCAGCCCATCCAGCCGCTGCTCCAGAGCCTGGAGCAGCGGCGCCATGCGCGCGCCCACACTGATCTGCGGGTTGGAGAAACCGTCTTGCTTGCCGGCCTCCTCCTCGCGCGCCTTGATCAGCGGAACCGCCGCCTCGAAAGCCTTGGCAAAGGAATGCGTGCTGCTCAACTGCTCTGCGAACACGGCCCGGCCGAAGAACGTCAGCTCCGACTTGCTGCCGCAGCCATAGGAGGTGTGCTCGGCATCGGCTGCCGTCATAATCAGCGTGTCCTCATTTTCCAGCGGCGCTATCCAGCCGCCCGCATAACAGGCCGACACGGCGATCACGCGATTTCGCACGCCAGCCGCATCCAGCGCCTGGCGCAGGCTCTGGGCGCTCACGGGCTCCAGCGTCAAGGGCCAATGCGAGGCCGCCAGCAAGTGATTGCTGCCGCCATGCGAGGTCAGATAGACCACAAGCACATCCTTGTCGCGGTCCATGCGCCCGGCCAGAGCCTCGATCGCGCGCTGCAGATTGAGCGGGGTCGCCCAGACATGGCTGGCACTGGTCCTGGGATTGTTGATCAGTTGCAGCACACGGCCGCCAGCGTCAAAGCGCTGCTCCAGCAGCTCGCGCACCATGGTGCTTTCGCGCAGAAAGACATCCTCGTCCGCATAGGGTGCAAACACCAGGCCATAGACCTCGACCGTGTCCGCGCGCTCGGGCAACAGTGCATTCACCTGGGTATTCCAAAGCGTCTGCTGTGCTTCGAAGACCTCCTGGGTGAGCTCGAAGCCAGGCTCCTCAGCCTCGCCTGCCTCGGCCTTGGCGGCCCTGATCGCCTCATAGTCGGGCGCCCACACATATCCGGTGTTGACGAACACTGCGGCAACAAACATGGCGATGCTGAGCAGGCCATAGACCATCACGCGCCAGCGGCTCGCAAAGAACGCTCGGCCCACCATCACCCCGGCCAGCCAGCTCCACAGAAGCGGAGTCCACAGCAGATAGTAGGCGGGATGCCCGCTCAGGGCCTGGCCCCACTTCGTCCAGACAAAGCCCACGAGAAAGACCGACAGATAGGCCAGATTGGGCAGCAAGCAAGCCCACAACAGCAGCACAAACCAGGCCGCCAGGCTCTTGCCCCGGTCTTTTGCCCCCATGAGCTGCCAGCCGCACCACAGTGCCACGGGCAGGGTCCATTGCATGGCCAGCCAGGCCACGGGCACGAATTTCACCGGAGCGCTGACCCCGGCTCGCAACAAGGCCAATACAAATGCCTGGCAAACAAAATACAAAACCAGCAATTGCCAGGGCGTGGGTGCGGCTTCGCCCACGCGCGGGCGCAGCATGAAGCTCGCACGCAATCCTTCAAACATCCATTTCCAGAGCGAGAGCCTGGACTGCGCATGCTGCGCTCCGATATCGCCCGGGTCTGTTGCGTCCACCTGTGGTGCCAACTCCATAGTCCCTCCCGTGGTTATCTCTGCGATCGATTCATCTTTGACAGCCGATTTCTGCAAGAACATGCGCAGGGCCGGAAAACGGCTGCCGGCCCCCAGCAGATTTTCCTAGGCTCGGACTTTGGGAAAAAGCCGGTGGTGCCAGTAACTGTTGCATGCAGCCGACGCAGACCATGGTTCAAAGGCCATGGTCTGCCCGTTCATGCCTTAGAACGTGTTTACGATCTCTACGCTGCCGCGTTGGAGCGCAATCGGGATGAGTTCGAGTCGATGGGCTGCAGCTTGCACCGGGGTGCAAGCAAGAGCCAGCGCCAAGAAATCGCCCGATTTCGCTCCAACCCTTGGGGACAGTGCCTTTGCGGGCGGTCTACAGCGTTGCGAATCCTCGCAATAGCACGGCTATTGCTGCGGTGTCGCGCCTCGTATCCCATCCCGCAAAGGCACTGGCGCGGCACCGAGGAGATCGTAAACACGTTCTTAGCGGCACGCCTGGCACCCCTCTCGGGCGCAGCGATTGAGCGCAGAATCTTTGGATTTGAGCAGCCCAGGGGCTTCACTCCACGGCCTGGCGCAGCGTGACCATGACGGGCCGCACGAGCAGCTCGCGCAGCGCCCACCAGCCCGCCAACCAGGCCAGCAGGGCACCTGCCAGAGCCCCGGCCAACGGCACCCATAGAGGTGCTGTCCAGTTGAAGTCAAAGACAAAGAACGCAAGCGCCCAGCCCACCACGGTGGCCATGAGGCTTGCGAGAAAGCCTGCGAGCAGGCCTACACCGGCCAGCTCGGCGCGTTGCACCTGGGCCAGCAGGCGCGAGCTCGCTCCCACGGCGCGCATGATCGCGTATTCGCGCGCCCTCTCCTCCCGCGTGGCCGTGACGGCCGCGAACAAGACCACCAGGCCTGCGGCCAGCGTGAAGCCGAACAGAAACTCCACGGCACGCACCACCTGGTCAAGCACGCCCTGCACCTGAGCCAGCGTGCTGCTCAGATCCACATTCGTGATGTTGGGAAAGGCCCGTACCAGGGCGTTGTCAAAACCAGCGGCCTCGGGCGCACGGTAGGCCGCCAGATAGGTCACGGCCACACCTTCGAGTTGCTCCACGGGATAGAGCACGAAGAAGTTGGCGCGCATCGAGCCCCAGTCCACCTTGCGCAGGCTGGTGATGCGGGCTTCGCTCTGAACACCGCCCACATCGAAGCGCAGTACATCGCCCAGCCGTAGCCCCAGGGTCTTGGCGATGCCGTCCTCCATGCTCACGGCACCGGCCTCGCCGGGAGTCCAGCGACCGGCCACGACCTGGTTGTGGGCCGGTGCCTCGGTGGCAGTGGAGAGGTTGAACTCGCGGTCAACCAGGCGCCTGGCCCGGTCTTCGCTGTAATCATCGGGGCTGACCGACTTGCCATTCACGGCGACGAGCCGGCCCCGGATCATGGGGTACCAGTCGTAATCCTTCACACCTGCGGCCTCCAGGGTCTTGCGAAACTCCCCGGCCTGTTCGGGCATGACGTTGATCACAAAGCGGTTGGGCGCATCCGCCGGCGTGGCCTGGCGCCAGCTGTCCACGAGGTCGGTGCGCAGCAGCACGAGCAGCACCAGGGCCAGCAGCCCCACGGCCAGGCTGCTGACCTGGACCACGGCATAGGCAGGTCGCGCCGCGATCTGACGCGTGGCCAGCACCAGCCAGCGCGGCGCCGTGCTTTCGTGCACCAGGCGGCGCAGCAGCTTCACCGCCAGCCAGGCCATGCCTGCAAACAGCAGCACGGCCAGCGCAAAGCCGCCTACCGCAATCAGCCCCAGCTTGAGATCACGGCTTGCAGCCAGCAACAGACCCGCAAAGCCTGCCACGCCCACGGCCAGCACGACCGCCGATGCGGGCTGCAACTGTCCCAGATCACGGCGCAGGACGCGCAATGGCGGCACCTTGGCCAGTTGCAACACGGGCGGCAGCCCAAAGGCCAGCAGCAAGGTCATGCCCATGCCCAGGCCAAACGCCACCGGCCACCAGCTCGCACCAGGCAACGCCGACTCGACCAGCCCGGCCAACAGCCATACAAAACCATGGTGCACGCCCCAGCCGAGAATCAGGCCCACGCCGCTTGCGGCAAGGCCCACAAGAATGAACTCCAGCACATAGGCCCCGGCAATGCGCCTTTGGCTTTGGCCCAGCACGCGCAGCATGGCAGCGGCGTCGAGATGGCCATTCGCAAAGCCGCGCGCGGCCAGGGCTACGGCCACAGCTGACAGCAAGGCTGCCAGCAAGGCAACCAGGCTGAGAAAGTTCTGTGCCCTGTCCAGGGTCTGGCGCATTTCCGGGCGCCCACTGTCCAGTGTCTCCACGCGCATCCCATGGGAAGCGGGTGCCGCCACCTGCTGTTCGGCCCAGGCTTTGTAGGCCTGAATCGCGCCCTGATTGCTGCCGGCCACGGCCAGGCGATAGGTGATCCGGCTTGCGGGCTGGACCAGACCTGTGACCGCCAGGTCGGCTGCATTCAGCATTACGCGCGGCGCAAAGCTCATAAAGCCGGCTCCCCGGTCAGGCTCGTTCTCGATGACGTGGCTCACAGTGAAAGAGGCATCGCCCAGCAGCAGCGCATCACCCAGGCTCAGGCCCAGCGCTTCGAGCAAGGCCGCATCCACCCAGACCTGTCCGCGCGCAGGAATGGTTCTTGCATCGAAGGGCCTGCCTTCCGCACCCAGGCTCAGCTTGACGCGGCCGCGCAGCGGGTAGCCTTGCTCCACGCTCTTGAGCGCCACCAGACGGCTGGCTCCACCCTTGTCCTCTCCGGCCCGACCCATGGTGGGAAAAGTCGCGGTGTTCACGCCCTCCAGCCCCAAGGCCCGGGCCTTGTCCAAAAACACCTGGGCTGGCGGGTTGTCGCTGACCACGACCACATCACCGCCCAGCAGTTGAAGCGCATCGCGCGCCAGACCGGCCTGCAGGCGATCTGCAAAAAATCCCACCGACGTCAGCGCCGCCACGGCCAGCACCACGGCCACCATCAACAGGCGCAATTCACCCGCACGCAGGTCACGCCACAGGCTGCGCCAGCCAAAGCTCAAAACAGAAGATCCATGCATGGGCGCCACGATAACCCAAGCCGGCCCAATGGCTCCAAGGGCCTTCGCAGTCCTGCAATGCCCCCGAAAACACCCCGGGAAATGTCCATACAGGCACTGGCGTCAAGCAAGCGTCGCCCCTTCGCTGCGAAGCGCTTTGCGATACCATCCCAGGCAACTCGAGAATCCACCGGAGTATCCCCATGAGCGCCGTTGCCGAAACCACCTCCACAGAAATGCCCTCCCCCATCCTCTTCACCGACAGTGCAGCTGCCAAGGTGGCCGACCTGATCGCCGAAGAGGGCAACCCCGACCTGAAGCTGCGCGTCTTTGTCCAGGGCGGCGGCTGTTCGGGCTTCCAGTACGGCTTCACCTTCGACGAGATCGTGAACGACGACGACACCACCATGACCAAGAATGGCGTGTCCCTGCTGATCGATGCCATGAGCTACCAGTACCTGGTTGGCGCCGAGATCGACTACAAGGAAGATCTGCAAGGCGCCCAGTTTGTGATCAAGAACCCTAACGCCACCACAACCTGCGGCTGCGGCTCCAGCTTCTCGGCCTGATTCCGGTCCAAGCCCCAACGCACAACGGTCACAAGGCCGGCCATCGCAAATGGCCGGCCTTTTTCATGTGCTCTCAAGACCTGGCACCGATATGGGGCTTTCCCTGCATATGACACATGGATAAAAATTTACACATTTAGAATCAACCCATGTCGTGTGCAAACCGCAGCCTTTTTCTGCGGAGCGCAGTGCTGCTGCTGATCATGGTGGCGCAACTGCTGACTCCGCTGCTGCACGGCCATTTCGGAACCCCGAATCAAGCCGGCCTGCATGTGCACCCCCATCCTTCACGTGTCGCTGATTCTCATTTAGAGGCATTGCGCGATCTGCATGCCGATGACCATCCGGCCCTGCAGCACGCCGAGCCCTTTGAAGTCGATGTACAGACCTCATTGCAGCCGCTGATCGACCTGCCCCTGTTTGCGGCAGTCGGCCTGATCCTGCTGAGCATCGGCCTGCAGGCCGCCCATGTGCGCTGCAACGCGCCCAAGCCCTTGCCGCGCCTGGTGCCCGAGCCGCTGAGTGCGCGCTGGCGCGGACGCATCATCAAGCCCTCCCCCTCCCAGGCGCCCCCTCTGGCCGCCTGAGCCCTGCTGCGCGGCCATACCGCGCTTCCCGAGCAGGCTCCCTCACTGAACTGACTGCCGCTGCCGGCTTGCCTCTGGCCAGCCGGTGTCGGCCTGCGCTCGCCTGCATGGCCGAGCACGGGCCCATGCACGACTCCGGGCCACATGTCCGTGGCTGTTTCTTGTCTTTTCTGGAGCCGGAAATGCGTTTCCTTCCCTATCTTTTGGCCGGTGCGCTTGCACTGCCAGTCTTGAGTCTGGCCGCCGATGCCACCCCCCTGCCCCTGACACCCGAGCAGGTACGCACCCTTGGCATACGCCTTGCCCCGGCAACTGCTGCCACACGCCTGGAGACCACAAGCCATGCGCGCGTGGTGTTGCGCCCCGACGCCCTGTCCGTGGTGGCCGCCCCTTATGCAGGCGCTGTGCCGCGCATTCTCGTGGCCGTGGGCCAGCAGGTCAGCCCAGGCCAGGCCCTGGCCGGCTTCACCAGCCCCCAACTGCTCGAAGCCCGGCGCGCACTGTTCGAGGCCGAGTCCCAGTCCCGCCTGGCCCAGCAATCGCTGGCACGCGACAAGGCGCTTTTTGAAGACGGCATCATCGCCGCCAGCCGCTGGCAGGCGACCCAGGCCAGGGCCATGGAAGCCCGAGCCATGGCACGGGCGCGTCGCGACGAGCTCGCCTCCAGCGGCCTAGGTCTGACCAGAAGCGAAGCCCAGTTGCAGGCCAGCCGCGCCGGTGTGGTCACCGAGGTCATGGTTCAGGCCGGTGCGCGCGTCGAGGCATCGGCACCTTTGCTGCGCATTGCCGATGTCGATGCACTGGAGCTTGATTTCCTGATCGGCCGCGACATCCCCCTGCCATCGCTGGGCGATGCCGTGGAGGTTGCGTCCCACGCGGCGACAGCAAGAATTGTGGGCCTGGCCCCCATAGGCGATGGATCGGCGGGCATGCGCGTACGCGCAGCCCTGGATCAGCGCGGCAGCCTGCGTGTGGGCCAGGACGTCAGCGCCACCCTGGTGCTCAAGAACGGAGCCCCACCTGCGCCCGGCAGACTGCGCGTACCGGCTTCAGCCCTCACCCACTGGCAAGGCCAGGCCGGCGTGTTCGCAGCCACCGACAAGGGCATCACTTTTGTCCCCATGGCTGTTGAAGCCAGCGACGAGGCCTGGGCTGTCCTGCGCGGCCCTGTGCCTGCCGACGCGCGCATTGCGGTCTCGGGCATTGCTGCGCTCAAGGGCATGCTCACAGGAGAGTAGTCATGCTCGCAAGCCTCATAGATTTCTCCCTGCGCCAGCGCTTTCTGGTGCTGCTGGCCGCGCTCGCCCTCGCCGTAGCCGGCGCATGGGCCTATCTCAACCTGCCCATCGATGCCTTTCCCGATATCTCGCCCACCCAGGTCAAGGTGATTCTCAAGGTGCCGGGCATGACGCCCGAGGAGGTGGAGCAGCGCATCACCACCCCCGTGGAACAAGAGCTGCTGGGGCTGCCGCACAAGAGCATTGTGCGATCGGTCTCCAAATACGGGATCAGCGATGTGACCGTGGACTTCGCCGAAGGCACGGATGTGTACTGGGCGCGCCAGCAGGTCTCGGAGCGCCTGTCGGGCATCATGCGCGAGCTGCCGCCCACGGCCGAAGGCGGCCTGGCCCCGATCACCACGCCTCTGGGCGAGGTGTTCATGTTCACCGTCGATGGAGAAGAATATTCGCTGGCCGAGCGCCGCCGCGTACTCGACTGGGTGATACGCCCGGCCCTGCGCACCGTGCCCGGTGTGGCCGACGTCAACACCCTGGGCGGTGCCGTGCGCAGCTATGAGGTCATTCCCGATCCCGGACGGCTGCGCGCACACGCCATTTCACTGGACGAGTTGCGCCAGTCGCTGCAGACCAACAACCGCAACGACGGCGCGGGCCGGCTCGACCATGGGGAAGAGCACTGGGTGGTGCGCGTGGAAGGCGGAGTGCGCGACCTCGATGACCTGCGCTCCATCGTCGTTCGCCCTGCCGGCGACAGCCTGCATGCCGTGACCGTGGGCGACGTGGCCAGCGTACGCCTGGGCGAAGCCACGCGCAACGGCGCAGTCAGCCGCGACGCTCAGGGCGAAGCCGTGCAGGGCCTGGTGCTGAGCCTGCGCGGAGCCGACGCGCGCAAGCTGGTCCAGGCCGTACAGGGGCGCCTCGACGAGCTTGCGCCGCAACTGCCCGAGGGCATGAGCACGCATGTGTTCTACAACCGTGGCGAACTGGTTTCACGGGCAGCGAGCACCGTGGTGCGGGCGCTGGTCGAAGCCAGCCTGCTGGTCGTGGTCACGCTCTATCTGTTTCTCGGCGGCGTGCGTGCGGCGCTGGTGGTTGCAGCCACCTTGCCTCTGTCCATGCTGGCCACGTTCCTGCTCATGCGCCATGTGGGCCTCACGGCCAACCTCATGAGCCTCGGCGGGCTGGCGATTGCACTGGGCCTGCTGGTGGATGCTGCCGTGGTCGTGGTGGAAAACATAGAGACTGCCCTCGCCCATGCCGGCGAGCAGGAGGCCGGCGAGCGTCGCCCCGCGCTGATACGCGAAGCCGTGTCCACCGTGTCTGCGCCCATGCTGGCCGGAGTCTCCATCATCGCCATCGTGTTCCTGCCCCTGCTGACGCTTGAAGGGCTGGAAGGCAAGCTGTTCGCTCCCGTGGCTCTGACCATTGTCCTGGCCCTAGCATCCTCGGTGGTCATTGCCTTTACCGTGGTGCCGGCCCTGGCTTCTCTGATGCTGCGCGCACATGGCGGGCATGCGCCCTGGCTCATGCGCCAACTGGCTTCGGGCTTTGCGCGGCTGCAAGCCTGGAGTCTTGCGCACAGGCCTGCGGTGTTCGGCCTCGCGGGCACGGCCCTGGCTGCTGCAGGTCTGCTTTACCTGACCGTGGGCAAGACCTTCATGCCTGCGCTGGACGAAGGCGACCTCATCATCCAGTTGCAGAAAGCGCCATCCATCTCGCTTGCAACCTCCCTGGATATGGATTTGCGCGTGCAGGACGCCTTGCTCAAACAGGTACCCGAGATCCGCTCCATCGTCGCGCGCATGGGCTCGGACGACCTGGGTCTGGACCCCATGGGCCTCAACGAAAGCGACGTCTTTCTGGTGCTCAAGCCCAGAGACGAATGGCGCGGCAGCAAGAGCGATATTGCCGATGCCATACGCGTCGTGATGGAAGGTTTTCCCGGCCTCGTCTACGGCTTTACCCAGCCCATAGAGATGCGCGTCTCGGAAATGCTCACCGGCACGCGCGGCGACGTGGCCGTGAAGATTTTCGGCACTGACCTGGCCCAGCTGGATGCTGCCGCCCAAGGCATTGCCGCGCGCCTGCGCAGCATCGAAGGTGCAGCCGAAGTCATAGCTCCGAGCAACAGCGGCGTGCAGTATCTGAAGATGGCGCTGGACCGCTCGGCCCTGGGCCAGTCGGGCCTGAGCGGCGATGCGCTGCAGGCCCAGTTGCGCGCACTGGTCGAAGGCGAGCACCTGGGCATCATCCCCGAAGGCGTGGCCCGCACCCCGCTCATCATGCGCGGCGGCACGAGCCTGCGCCATTCCCCGGAAGGCCTTGCCGGCCTGCTGGTGACCGCGCCGGACGGCAAGGCCTGGCCTTTGTCCACGCTGGTCCGCATGGAGCGCCAGGACGGCCCGGTACGCATAGACCATGAGGATGGTGCGCGCTTTGCCGTGGTCCAGGCCAATGTGCAAGGGCGCGATCTGGCCGGCTTTGTGCGCGATGCCCAGGCAGCTGTCGCCGCCGACACCAGTCTGCCCAAGGGCTTGCGCATCGTCTGGGGCGGCCAGTTCGAGAATCAGCAGCGCGCGGCAGCACGCCTGGCCCTGGTCATTCCCGTGGCCCTGGGCGCGATTTTCGTGTTGCTGCTGCTGACCTTTGGCTCGGCAAGACAGGGCCTGCTCGTCATCGCCAACATCCCGTTCGCCCTCGTGGGCGGCATGGCGGCCTTGCGCGTGTCCGGCGAATACCTTTCCGTGCCAGCCTCGGTAGGCTTTATCGCCCTGCTGGGCATTGCCGTGCTCAATGGCGTGGTCCTGGTCTCCCACTTCAACACCTTGCTGGCCCAGGGGCTGGACCCGGCCCGGGCCGTGCGCCAGGGCGTGCGCGACCGGCTGCGTCCCGTGCTCATGACCGCCTGCATCACGGCCCTGGGCATGCTGCCCCTGCTCATGGCCAGCGGTCCGGGCTCGGAAATACAGCGCCCCCTGGCCATCGTCGTGGCTGGCGGTCTGGTCAGCTCCACGGCCCTGACCCTGCTGCTGCTGCCGCTGCTGTTTGAACGTTTCGGCCTGGCCCGTGCCAGGACTGCCTCCTCTGGAGAATTCGCATGACACCTCGTTTGATCTGCTGGGCCACCGGCCTGCTGCTGGCTGGCGCCGCCCAGGCCCAAGCCTTTTACCCCGGCCATCTGCCAACCGAAGCGATGGTGCACGATGCGCTGGCCCAGGCCCCTGCGGTGCAGGCGGCCGATGCCATGGTGCAAAGCGCTCTGGCGCATGCCCAGGGGCTGCGTGCCGGCATGCATGAGACCACGATCAGTGCCACAGGCCAGCGGCGCTGGATACGCGAAGGCGGCCGCGAACGCTTTGCCGAAGGGCAGATTGCCGTGGAGCGCGCGGTTCGTCTGGGCGGCAAGGCCGAGGCCGATGCCGGTCTGGCCGATGCCACGGTGCGCATGAGCGAAATCTCGGCCCGGGATGCACGCCATGAAACCGCGCGCCAGTTGCTCGCCCTGTGGTTTGCCGCCCAGCGCGCAGGCCAGACCCGTGATGCAGCCCAGGACAATGCCCGGGCTGCCGACGAGCTGGCAACCCTGACCCAGGGCCGTCTGCGCGCAGGCGACGCATCGCGCCTGGATACCGAGCTGGCCCAGGCCGAGAAAGCACGCACGCAAGCCGATCTGGCCACGGCCCAGGCTGCGGAGCAATCCGCTCTTGCCGAGCTGCAGGCGCGCTTTCCCGCCATAGGCAAACCCACCCTGGGTGACAAGGCGCTGGCTCTGCCCTCCCTGCCCGACGAACTCTCTGCCCAGATGCGTACCCGTTACATCGAACACAGCCACGCCTATCTGCTGGCCCAGGCCGAGGAAGCCTATGCCCTGCACCAAGCCAGGCGCACCGATCTGGAGCGCCGACCCGATCCCACGATCGGTGTGTTCGCCGGCAGCGAACGCGGCGGCGCCGAGCGCGTCCTGGGGCTAAGCCTGAGTCTGCCGCTGGGCTCGGCCTACCGCCAGGCCCAGGCCCAGGCCGCCACGGCCGAAGCCCAGGCCGCCCTGTCGCGCCGTCTGACCGTCGAGCAACGCCTGGGCGCCGAATTCGACACGCTATGGCAACAAGCCAAAGGCCGGCACACCGCAGCCCTGGCGCAAGCCCATGCCGCCCGCTTGCAGCGCAGCGCAACGGAACGCGGCCTGCGCGCCTACCGTGCAGGAGAGTCAGGCCTGGCCGAGCTGCTGACCATACAGCGCATTGCAGCACAGGCCTTGCTGGCTCAGCGCCAGGCCCAGAGCGAGGCGTTGGAGAGCCATAGCCGGCTGCTGCTGGACCTGCGCCAGCTGTGGGACTTGGAATGAGGCAGGCCAGGCATGGTTGTTTTTTCATTCTGTAACAATGCTTGCAGCAGCCCAGTCTCCTGGGCCGCGCCACCGATTCGAAGGCCAGGGCAACCTCCAGAGGCGCGCAGCACAGCAGGTCTAGAACCAGGGCTTTCGTGCATGCAAGCTCTTTGCGGTGAAAAATCAGGGCCATGAACCACAAAAAAGACAACGGGTCAGGCCGCCCCGTGATGCAGCAAGACAGGCCTTTTCGCGTGCTCATGGTCTGCATGGGAAACATTTGCCGCAGCCCCACGGCTCATGGCGTGTTCGAAAAAATGCTGGCGGATGCGGGTCTCTCTGCGCTAATTGACGTGGATTCGGCCGGCACCCATGGCTATCACACGGGCCATGCTCCCGACGCCCGCAGCCAGGCCCATGCCCGCAAGCGCGGCTACGATCTGAGCGGGCAGCGCGCACGGCGCTTGCTGGCCCAGGACTTCGAGGACTTCGACCTGGTGCTCGTCATGGACGCCGCCAATGAGGCCGCAGCCCGCGAGCTCTGCCCGGCCAGCCGACGAGAGCGGCTGCGCCGCCTCACCGACTACAGCAAGAGCCACAGCGCCAGCGAAGTGCCCGACCCCTATTACGGCGGCGAACAAGGCTTCGAGCAGGTGCTGGACCTCGTCGAGGACGCCTGCCAAGGCCTGTTGCAAGCCCTGGCGGCCCCAAAGTCAGGGTCATGAGCGCGTTCACGATCTCTACACTGGCGCGCCGCGAGGAGATCGTGAACACGCTCTAAAACCAGGCATCTGCGGCCATCAACGCCAGCGCCGGCACAGCCCGGCCTTATTTGCCCATGACCGCTGCGCCCATCTGGGCCACGGGTCTACGCCCCCAGTTCATCACGGCCGTACCGGCCAGGGCCAGGGCTCCGCCCAGCAGCATGGAGCCATCGATGCGCTCACCCAGCAGAACCGACGAAAGCATGACGCCCACCACGGGCACCAGGGTGATATAGCCGGAGGCAGCGCCCGCGCCCAGGGCCTTGACGCCATCGAAATACCAGGCATAGGCCAGGGCCGTGGCACCAAAGGCCAGAAACAGCAGCGCCGTCCAGGCCTCGGCCCCCGAGTGCAGCGCCGCATCCAGACCTGCCAGCCCTTCGACAAGCAGGCTTGCAAGCAGCAGCATGAGCGCTCCAAGGGTCGAGGTCACGGCCGTGGTCGACAAGGAATCCACGCCGGCCAGCATGGCACGGCCGATCAGGGTATAGGCCACCCAGCAGGCCACGCACCCGAGGATCAGCAACTCGCCCAGACCCAGGCCCGTGCTCAGAATCTCCATGGGCCTGCCGTGGGAGATCACGATCACCGCACCGACGCCGGCCAGCAGCATGCCCAGGCCGATGGTGAGATTGATGCGCTCCTTGAACAGCCACACAGCCAGCAGCAGCGTGACGGCAGGGTTGATGCTGATGACCAGGGCCGCCTTGCCTGCCGGCAGATGCTGCAGCCCCATGAGGAAGAAGGCTGCATAGCCAAACACGCCGCAGGCCGCCGCTGCAGCCATGCCCAGCCAGCGCCCCGCGCTCCACTGCCGCAAGAGTCTCATGCCTCCTCGGTGGTAGAGCCAGGGCAGAAGCACCATCGCAGCCAGCAGAAACCGCAGGCTGGCCGCAGCCAGCGGCGGCATGTTCTGGGCCACCACGCGGCCCGCAGGCCAGGATGCGCCCCAAAGCAGGACCATGCCCAGCAAGCGCAAGTGCGGACCGAATTGTTGTTGTATGTGCATAGAGACAGGTGCAAGACCGACAGGACCAGCGGCCCGATTGCCGCTCCAGACCCGGCGCATGCGTGCAGGCGCCGGGGCAGGCAAGGCACAGGCCCAGCCGACAAACGCATTGCGGGAGGGGTTTGTGACATCCCAGGCCGGGAGCCCGCACTATGGCAGCAGACAAGCCACCTGTCTTGCGAGGCGGCAATTGCCAGCGGCTGCGCCCAGCTTTTCCTCCAGGCCGTTCTTGAAGCGTGTTTGCACTTCCCGCACCGCTGCACCGAGAAGATCGAAGATCTCCCTGCAGAGATAGGCAGTTCGCTCAAAACTCCTTAATTGATAGCTTGCAGCGCTTGTCTGGAGAGCACTACAGGCCGATTTGACTCAAAACCAGGAAGATGCCATCGCCCGCGCAGCCTCCAGCCCACGAGCAGATACTTCAATCAGTACCGGCAACCAAGGGCATTGCAACTCGCCTATACTCCCCGCACCCGCTGCCCTGCCGCTCGCCCACGCAGCGCCTGTCTGACACCAAGGCCGTCTCTTGTGAGCTTGATCATCGGCACCTGCTGCCTACCGATCAAGACTGCGGCTGTCACTCTCTCCATGGCGAGCCTTTAAAGATCCCTGGCCCCTTGCCAGGCCTACGTTGCCCAGGCTTTGCCTGGGCCTTTCTGTTTTCATTCGACAGCCTGGGCAAGGCTTGGCTGTCAGCTTTCCAGCGAGCCGCGCGTCCAGCAATGCCCTGATCGGGCATGGTGGTGATTCATCAGTTGAGCGAGAGGCGCGGCCGCATTCTTCACTAACGCACGGAAGGAGATGCTTTGGCTAAAGAAGAATTGATAGAAATGCAAGGACGAGTCGAAGAAGTTTTGCCGGATTCACGCTTTCGCGTGACGCTGGAAAACAATCACCAGCTCATCGCCTACAGCGGCGGAAAAATGCGCAAGCACCGCATACGCGTTCTGGCCGGCGACAGGGTTACGGTAGAGATGTCGCCCTATGACCTGAACAAGGGCCGACTTACCTTCCGCCACCTGCCTCCCCGCACCGGCCCCGCCGGCACGCCGCCGCCGCATCGCCGCCCTTGAGGCATCTGGCACGGCTGCCGCAGACTGCAGGCAGCGCGGCCGGCCCGCACTCTGCCTAAGCAAGACACCTGCGCCGGCGCAGCCTCAGGTTCCCTGGCTCACCGTGATCGTCGGGAACTTGCTTGAAAAATCCTTGGCCTTGAGCGCGACCTTCACCGCCAGATCGCGCGCCACCTTCTTGTAGACCTGGGCTGCCTCGCTGTCGGGCTCGGCAACCACAGTAGGCTTGCCGCTGTCGGCCTGCAGGCGGATCTGCAGGGACAAGGGCAAGGCCCCCAGGTAGTCGATGCCGTATTCGGCCGCCATGTTCTTGCCGCCTTCGGCGCCAAAGATGTGCTCCACATGGCCGCAGTTGGTGCAGACATGGGCTGCCATGTTCTCCAGCAGGCCCAGAATCGGCACCCCCACCTTCTCGAACATCTTCACGCCCTTCTTGGCGTCGATCAGCGCAATGTCCTGGGGTGTGGTCACGACCACGGCCCCCGTCATGGGCACGCGCTGGGCCAGGGTCAGCTGTATGTCGCCCGTGCCGGGAGGCATGTCCACCAGCAGATAGTCGAGATCCTTCCAGTTGGTCTGGCGCAGCATCTGCTCCAGTGCCTGCGTAGCCATGGGGCCGCGCCAGATCATGGCCTGGTCGTTGTCCACCAGCAGGCCTATGGACATGACCTGTACGCCATGCCCGACCAGGGGCTCCATGGTCTTGCCGTCCGGGCTCTCGGGCTTGCCCGACACACCCATCATCATGGGCTGGCTGGGACCGTAGATGTCGGCATCCAGAATGCCCACGCGCGCGCCTTCGGCGGCCAGGGCCAGGGCCAGGTTGGCCGTGGTCGTGCTCTTGCCCACGCCGCCCTTGCCCGAAGAAATGGCAATGATGTTCTTCACGCCAGGCAGCAGTTGCACGCCGCGCTGCACCGAGTGCGCGGTGATCCTAGTGGAGATATTGACCGAGACATTGCCCACGCCGGCCACGGTCTTGGCCGCGGCCACGAACTGGCTGCGCAGCGCCGGCACCAGGCTTTGCGCGGGATAGCCCATCTCCACATCAAACGCCACGTCGCCATCCGCGATCTGCAGATTGCGCACCGCACGCGTGCTCACGAAGTCCTTGCCCGTATGCGGGTCGAGCACGCTGGAAATCGCGGCCAAAAGCGCTTGTTCTGTGACTGCCATGGTTTTTTTCTAACTCCTGAAATGGGGCTCCCTCTGAGTCGCCTCGCGCCCTTCACCTGAAGATGCGACGGCCCGTTGCTGCAAGACGGCTTGCGCCGCCCCTCTCGCACGCGGGGCACGCCGGCTCCAAGGCCCTGGATGCGCGCAGCGTCATGGATAGCTGGGATAAGGTCTTCTAGTCTATCCAAGCTGCCCAGCCCTTGGCTTCAGGGTGACAATGCAGTCCCGACCCTGTTTTGAAAAGAAAGACCCGCCTGTGAAATTCCGGATGGCCGAGAACTCCCTGTTCGCGATCTTGCTGCGCTCACGCTGGTGGATCAGCCTTGCCGTGGCCGCCCTGATCATCGTGCTATGCATGGCCTTGCTGCCTCAGGAGGCCAAGTTCGTGGGCTCCATGGGCAGCCTGCCCTTCATCGTGATCGGCGCCATGGCACTCAAGCGCCAATGGAAAGAGCCCAGCCCGGCCCAGGCCAGGCAATTACTCGAAGTCGCTACGGCCCTGAGCGCACGCGACTTCAGCCAGCGGCTGCAAGCGGCCTGGCGTGCCGAGGGCTACGAGGTCCAGCCCTGTGGCCATCCAGCCGCAGACTGGATTCTGAGCCGCGCGGGCAAGACCACCTGGGTTCTGGCCAGGCGCTACAAGGCCGGCAGCCATGGCGTCGAGCCTTTGCGCGCGCTGCAGCAAGCCGCCGACGAGGCCGGTGCAGCGACCACGGCCTATGTGCTGCTTCAGGGCAGCCTGAGCGAGAACGCGGCGGCGCTTGCAAAGCAGCATTCCATCGTGGTGCTGCAGGACAGGAGTCTCGCGCTGCTGCTGTCCAAAGCACGCTGAGGCCCTTCATGCCGGCCCCTTTGCACCACGCACCCGAGAGCGCAGGCCATGCCACGGCCATCGTGCTGTCCGGCGGCGGCGCGCGCGCGGCCTACCAGGTCGGCGTGCTGCAGGCCTTGTCACGGCTGCGCAAAAAGGCAGGCGCCAGCCACCAGCCGACTCCGTTTCCGATTGCCGTGGGCACCTCGGCCGGTGCCATCAATGCTGCGGCCCTGGCCTGCGGGGCCGATCATTTCGACACCGCCGTGCAGCGCCTGTCCAGGGTCTGGCGCAACTTCGAGACCGCCCAGGTGTATCGCGCCGACTCCTTTGGCGTGATGCGCAGCGGCGCGCGCTGGCTGACCTTGCTGACGCTGGGATGGGCCTTGACGCGCTGGCGCCGCACCCAGCCGCGCTCTTTGCTGGACAACACGCCGCTGCACAAGCTGCTGCAGGAAACGCTGCCGCTGAAGCGCCTGCCCGAGCTGCTGCACAGCGGCCAGCTGGCGGCCCTGGCCGTGACCGCATCCAGCTACACCACGGGCGAGCATCTGACCTTCTACGAAACCGGCCCGCATCTGCACCCCTGGTCGCGCTCCCAGCGCCGCGCCGTGCAGGACCGCATCCGCCACGAGCATCTGATTGCCTCGTCCTCCATCCCCTTTATTTTTCCGCCCACGGAGCTCTCCATCCATGGCGAGTTCGGCTATTTCGGCGATGGCGCCATGCGCCAGACCGCGCCGCTGGCACCCGCCATCCACCTGGGTGCCAGGCGCATCGTGGTCGTGGGCGTGGGCCGCTCGCACGAGGTCTCTCACCTGCCCATGGGCCAGCATGCGCCCTACCCTTCGCTGGCCCAGGTGGCCGGCCATGCGCTGTCCACAATCTTTCTCGATGCGCTGTCGGTGGACATAGAGCGCGCCCAGCGCATCAACCACACGCTGTCCCTGATCCCCGAGGCCGAGCGCGAACGCAGCCAGCTCCACCCCGTGGACCTGCTGGTGTTCACGCCATCGCGCTCACTGGACGAAATCGCGCTTGAGCATCTGCACGAGCTGCCCCTGCCGATACGCACCCTGCTGGGCGCCACAGGCGTTTCCACGCGGGGCAGCGCCAGCAGCGCAGCCCTGGCCAGCTACCTGCTGTTCGAGCACGGCTATACGCGCCGCCTCATGGACCTGGGGCGCCAGGACACCTTGGCACGCAGTGCCGAGATCTGCCGCTTTTTTGGCTGGTAAGGACGCAGCGGCCATGAGCCTCATGCTTTTCATGGCTGTAGCGCTTATCCATCAAGCGCTACAAGCTACCAAAAAAGGAGCATGACACCGCCTTCTGGAAGGATCCCCGCGACTTGCCAGGCCTTGCCGATCCCGGCGGACAACAGCCTCTAAAATCCCTGATTCCCAGCGGCCTTGCCTTGAGCGAACCGCTTTCGCGTTTTTGCCCCCCGATTTTTCCCACATGTCCCAACGCAAGATCTTCGTCACCACCGCCCTGCCGTATGCCAACGGCAACTTCCACATCGGCCACATCATGGAATACATCCAGGCCGACACCTGGGTGCGTGCGCAACGAATGCAGGGCAATGCGGTGAACTTTGTGGGCGCCGATGACGCCCACGGCGCGCCCATCATGATTGCCGCCGAAAAGGCCGGCAAAACGCCCCAGCAGTTCGTGGCCGATATTGCCGCCGGCCGCAAGCAGTACCTCGACGGCTTTCACATCGCCTTCGATAACTGGAGCAACACCGACAGCCCGGAAAACCACAAGCTGTCCCAGCAGATCTACCGCGATCTCAAGGCCGCAGGCTTTATCGAAACCCGCGTCATCGAGCAGTTCTTCGACCCCGAAAAGAACATGTTCCTGCCCGACCGCTTCATCAAGGGCGAATGCCCGCGCTGCCACGCCAAGGACCAGTACGGCGACAACTGCGAGGTCTGCAGCTCGGTCTACGCGCCCACCGACTTGATCAATCCCTTCTCGGCCTTGTCCGGCGCCACGCCGGTGCTCAAGAGCTCGGAGCATTTCTTCTTCAAGCTCTCCGACCCACGCGCCGTGGAGTTCCTGACCGAGTGGACCCAGAACGGCCAGCATGTGCAACCCGAAGTAGCCGCCAAGATCAAGGAATGGTTTGGCGTGCGCACCAACCCCGATGGCTCGACCAGCGAAGGTCTGGACGATTGGGACATCTCGCGCGATGCGCCTTACTTCGGCATCGAGATTCCCGACGCACCGGGCAAGTACTTCTATGTCTGGCTGGATGCGCCCGTGGGCTATCTGGCCTCGCTGAAAGAGCTGCTGAACCAGCGTGGCGAGGACTATGACGCCTATATGGCCAACCCCGATCTGGAGCAGTACCACTTCATCGGCAAGGACATCATCACCTTCCACACGCTGTTCTGGCCCGCCATGCTGAAGTTCAGCGGCCGCAAGACGCCAACCAAGATCTGCGTGCACGGTTTCATGACCGTGAACAACGGCGAGAAGATGAGCAAGAGCCGTGGCACCGGCCTGGACCCGCTCAAGTACCTGGCACTCAAGATGAACCCCGAGTGGCTGCGCTACTACCTGGGCGCCAAGCTCAATGGCAAGAATGAAGACATCGACTTCAATGCCGAAGACTTCATGCTGCGCGTCAACGCCGACCTAATCGGCAAGTACGTGAACATCGCCAGCCGCGCCGCCGGCTTTATCGCCAAGCGCTTTGACGGCAAGCTGGGCCAGGTTTCCGAAGACGGCCAGGCCCTGCTGGCCGCGCTGCGCGAGCCCCACAGCGCCATCGTCGCCGCCTACGAAACCCGCGACACGGCCCGCGCCGCCCGCGACATCATGGCCTTGTGCGACAAGGTCAACAGCTATGTGGACGCCAACAAGCCCTGGGAGCTGGCAAAGCTTGAAGGCATGGATGCGCGCCTGCAAGATGTGTGCTCTACCTGCATCGAGGCCTTCCGCCTGCTGACCATTTACCTGAAGCCCATGCTGCCCGCTCTGGCCGAACAGGTGGAGGCTTTCCTCAAGGTCGAGGCCCTGCAGTTTGCCGACACCGGCCGCCTGCTGGACGCAGGCCACGCCATCGGCAAGTACGAGCACCTGATGCAGCGCGTGGTGGTGGAGCAGCTGGACGCCCTGTTCGAGCCTCCAGCACCTCCCGTGGTCGAAGCGGTGAAGCCCGGCGGCGAAGAGATTGCCCCCACCATCACCATCGACGACTTTGCCAAGATCGATTTGCGCATTGCAAAAATCGTGGAATGCAAGCCCGTCGAAGGCTCGACCAAGCTGCTGCAGCTGACGCTGGACGCAGGCGAAGGCCGCATGCGCAATGTCTTCAGCGGCATTGCCAGCATGTACAGCCCTGAACAGCTGCAAGGCAAGCTCACCGTGCTGGTGGCCAATCTGGCTCCGCGCAAGATGAAGTTCGGCATCTCCGAAGGCATGGTGCTGGCCGCCAGCCACGCGGACGAAAAAGCAGTGCCCGGCATCTATGTGCTGGAGCCCTTTCCCGGTGCCCAGCCCGGCATGCGCATAGGCTGACCCACACTACCCAAGGCTCACATATGCGCCATCCACAGCTCCCAAGGTATGCAGCCCTGGGGGCTGTTTTGCTTTTGCTCCCGGCCTTTCTGTCAGGCTGCGCCGTGGTCGGGGTCGCTACCTCGGCCGTGATTCTGGCCGCCGATGTGGCCGTGGGCGCAGTCAAGATCGTCGGTGAAGGCGTGGGCCTGGTCGTCGAAGCGGCCACGGGCAGCGACGAGGAAGGTGGGCAGGATGACGCTGACGGCGAGGACATCTACAGCGGCATCGAAAACGACAACAGCCCGGGCCCCGGGCAAGAGGCCTGCAATCCTTGCAGCACCAGCCTCGATGCACATGCCCCTTCAG
This sequence comes from Comamonas composti DSM 21721, assembly GCF_000429845.1. GTDB lineage: Bacteria > Pseudomonadota > Gammaproteobacteria > Burkholderiales > Burkholderiaceae_C > Comamonas > Comamonas composti. The sequence continues at coordinate 138,085 of NZ_AUCQ01000014.1, read as the reverse complement.
GATCCAACCCATCATCAAATAAAAGTAATTCTCATTTAAAATAGCGATCGAATCAGCAGCAGCCCCTGGCAGACAGCCGTTCAGCCCCGGGGACCTAGAGCAGCGGCCATGTACGACAAGGGAAGCCATATGACCTATCTTGAGCAAGACATCCATGCGCTGGTGCCCGAGCATGGCGCGCTGCTGCGCCACTATGCACGCCTGCAAAGGCGCTGCACGGAGCTGGTTCTGTCACAGGCCCGGGAGATCGAGCGGCTTGAGCAGCAGGTCATGCGTCTGCGCGCCCAGGTCATGCTGCGCGACAGCGCCCTGGCCTGGGCCTGGGAAGACCAATCAGGCGCCGGAGCCGACGCGGGCGAATCCCAGGCCAGCGCGCTCCTGCGAGACATGACCGAGCAGGCTGCGTCTGCGGCTGGTCTCGCCCCGTCCGTGGACCTGCCAGCCCTGGAGCACAGCCTGCGCTGCGCCGATCTTGTGATCTGCCAGACCGGCTGCATGGGCCATGGAGCCTTCTGGCGTGTGGAGGATCACTGCAAACGCACGGGCAAGACCTGTGTGCTCGTGGATCAGCCCGGAGCGCTGAACATTGTGCGCATCCACTCCACCGGCCAGACGGAGTTGCTCGCACAGGCGGCATGCCCGGCATGCAGCGAACCGCTGGATGCGCCGGGCTGAGAGCCGGCCCACGCGCTACACCAGAATATTCCCCGCTGGCAGCGCTATTGCTGCGGGCTCAAACACTTTCTTTTCCAGCCAGGCAAGCGCCTGCGGCACCGACGCGAACACGCCGCCAGGCACCCCAAATGCCTTTTCCACCTGCATGTTCTTGAGCCGCGCATGGTCCTCGGGTGGCAGGATGACGGTTGCCATGCCCATGACCCGGCGCTGCAGCAGCGGACGGTGCTGCTGCAGCCAGAATTTGCCAAGGGCGGCGCCCCCCTCGGGCTGGAGCAGCGATTCGGGTGTGGCATACACGCGCAGCAGCGCGAAATCCTCGCCGCGCGCAAACCATTCCTGCCAGCGATCCAACTGGGCCTGGTAGGTCTGCAGCGTGGCAGCCTCGCGGTAAATGCCGACCACCAGGGGCCAGCGGGACAAGTCATCCATGTTCAATCTCCTTTGTGTCCAGGTGCCGCCAGCTGCCAGTCGCGCGCCTGCTGCTGGGCTGCCCACAGCCGCGCATAGACCCCACCCAGCCGCAGCAGCTCGGCGTGCCGGCCCTGCTCGACCAGCCGGCCCTGGTCGAGCACCAGAATCTGGTCCGCATGGCGCACGCTGGCAAGCCGATGGGCGATGGCCACCACGGTACGGCCCCTGGCCAGGGCCGTGATGGCCTGCTGGATCTCGGCTTCGGCAGACGGGTCCACGCTGGCCGTGGCCTCGTCCAGCAGCAGCACCGGCGCGTTCTTGAGCAGGGCGCGCGCAATCGAGATGCGCTGGCGCTCGCCGCCCGACAGCGAGCTGCCGCCTTCGTCGAGCACGGTGTCATAGCCCTGGGGCAGCGCCGTGATGAAGCCATGGGCCTGGGCGCGCCGGGCCGCATCGATGGCCTGCTCGCGGCTGGCGTCGGGCCTGCCTATGCGCAGGTTGTCGAGCACCGTGCCGGAGAACAGCAGCACATCCTGGAACACCATGGCCACCTGCCGGTGCAGGGCGTCCGTGCCGATGTCGCGCAAGTCCACGCCCCCGAGGCGGATGCTGCCGCCCTGCACCTCCCACAGCCGCGCCATCAAGTGCACCAGCGTGCTCTTGCCTGCGCCGCTGGGGCCGACCACGGCCGTAAGGCCGCAGGCCGGAATCTCGCAGCACACGCCATCGAGCACGGGCACGCCGTCATGGGCGAAGCACAGGTTCTCGATCACCAGGCCATGAGCTTGCGGCAGGCGTGGATGCGCGGGCTCGGGCAAGGCGGGCTCGGCCAGTATCTGCTCGATGCGCACCAGCGCACGGCGCGCAAAGCGCAGCAGCATGGTGGACAGCCCGACTTCAAACAGCTGGCGATACAAGGGCAAGGCCAGCACCAGAAAGGCCACCAGCACCTCGGGCGCCAGCGTTCCCGCTGCCAGCCACCAGCCCCCGGCCAGCACCAGGCTCACATAGCCTGCCTCCAGCACCAGACCATAGGCCACAAGCCAGGGAGCGGGCTTGAGCTCGACGGCCAGCATGGCGGCGTGCTGCGCATCGAGCGTGGCCTCCAGCCGCCTGAAGGCCTCGCCAAAGCGCCCAAAGCCCCGGATCACGCCAATCCCCTGCACATACTCGAGCAAGGCCGACTGCGCAGCCGCCCCGGCCTGTACCAGGCGCTCGCCGGGACGCGCTGCCGCGCGCTGGGTCCAGGCCAGGGCCAGCAGTGCCAGTGGGATGCCGGCCAGCATCACCAGCGCCAGCCGCCAGTCCAGCCACAGCAGGAACAGTGTCAGAAAGGCCGGCATGGCCAGGCCGGAGACAAACACGCCGAGAAAGTGCGACCACAGGTTTTCGACCAATTCCAGGTCGGACGTCAGCCGCGCGCCCAGGTCGCCGCTGCGCTGGCCTGCAAACCAGCCCATGGGCAGGCGGCGCAGGTGGTCGGCCACACGCAGCCGCGCCTGCCCCATCATGGCGTAGGCCCCGCCGAACACCAGCGGCATGCCCACACGCGCAGCCACGATGCGCAGCGCCACGCAGGCGGCCAGCCCCAGGCCGGTTGCCAACGCCATGCCCGGCGTGGCCCAGCCGCCGAAGACGGCGTGCAGCAGCACATACAGCAGCGGATAGGGAGCGGCGGCCAGCAGCCCTTCGGCCACCGACCAGACCAAGCCACGCACCAGGCGTGGATCACGCTGGCCCGAGAGGCGAAAGCCCGCCTGTACCAGTTCGCCGATCATGGCCTCACCCCCTGCTCACCCAGCGTCCATTGGCGGGCATCTTCATGGTCATGCCACAAGCGGCGATAGGTTTCACAAGCGCGCAGCAGCTCGTCGTGCGTGCCCTGGCGGGCCACGCGGCCGCCCTGCATCACCACGATGTGGTCGGCATGGCGTGTGGTACGCAGCCTGTGGCCGACCACGATGACGGTGCGGCCGCGGCACAGCGTGTCCAGCGCCTGCTGGATCAGGGCTTCGTTCTCGGCATCGATGCTGGCCGTGGCCTCGTCGAGCAACAGAATCGGCGCATTCTTGAGCAGGGCGCGCGCAATGGACAGGCGCTGGCGCTCCCCCCCGGAAAGGCGCGCACCGCGCTCACCCAGGGGCGTGTCATAGCCCTGGGGCAAGGCCGTGATGAAGCCATGCGCCTGGGCTGCGCGGGCCGCAGCTTGCAGCTCGACATCGCTGGCATCGGGCCGCGCCAGGCGCAGGTTGTCGCGCACCGTGCCGTGGAACAGCACCACCTCCTGGAACACAATGCCCACGCGCGCCAGCAAGGCATCCAGCGGCCAATCGCGCACATCCACCCCGCCCACGCGCAGGCTGCCGCTCTCGAACTCATACAACCGCGCCACCAGCCGCACCAGCGTGCTCTTGCCCGAGCCGCTGGGTCCGACCAGGGCCGTCACCTGGCCCGCACGGGCCGTGAAGTCCACGCCATCAAGCGCCAGCCGGTCGCCATAGCGATGGCGCAGGCCGCGAAACGCAATGTCCGGCGGAGCTTGGGGAATCTGCGCCATCCGGGATTGGGCCAGCGGCGGCGCGGCCAGCACTTCGTTGATGCGCGCCAGGGCCTCGGTGCGCTGCACCTGCTCGCCCAGAGCAAAGGTCAGCCGCAAAAGCGGTGCCAGCACGGCCGGCGCCACCAGCAGGAACAGCAGCCAGGTCGCCACATCCAGGCTGCCGCGCATATGCAGCCATGCGCCCAGCGGCGCCACCACCACCAGATTGGCCGTAAGCAGGCCCACGAACAACGCCCAGCCCGCCACGCTGCCCCGGGCATAGCGCAGCACCCAGTCCACCGCGCCTCCCACGGCAGTGGCCAGCTCGCCGAACGAGCGTGCATCCAACCCGAAGCTCTTGACCACATGCACGCCGCGCACATATTCCCCCACCTGGTCGGCGATGCGCTTTTGCAGCGCACTCCAGTCCCGCATGTTCTCGGCGCTGCGGCGCATCAGCCACCACTGCGCGGCCACGGCCAGCGGAAGCGGCGCCAGTGCGGCCAGGGCCAGCCGCCAATCCGCAACGAACAGCAGCGCCAGCGCCGCCAGCGGCACGGCGGCAGCGGCCACGGCATCAGGCAGCATGTGTGCATAAAAGCCTTCCAGACTGCTCACATCGTCGCTGAGCGTGCGGCGCAGGCTGCCCGAGCCCCGCCCCGCGAAAAAGGACAGCGGCACCTCGCCCAGGTGCCGCGCCATGGCCAGGCGCAGCTGATGCTGAATGGAAAAAGCCCCGATGTGCGCCAGCACATGGCTGACCGCCATCAGCGCCCAGCGCAGGGCCAGCAAGCCCAGCGCCCACCAGGCCAGCGGCCAGATCGCAGCCATGTCCATGGCCGCGCCCGGCGGCATGGAAAACAGCTGCACCGTGATGCGGTAGATGAACCAGAACGGCGCGATGCTGAGCGCCGCCGAGACAACGGCCGCAACCACGGCCAGGGCCAGCGGCCAGGGCGCCACGCGCAGCAGCCCGATGAAGCCCACGCGGGGCGGTACCGATGTCGACGATATCGATGTCATGGAGTGCTTTCTCTTTCAGTCCCGTGGCCACCGTTGGACCACGGGCAGCCCCGGCGAGGCCGGTAATGCAGGAAGGGCTGTGCACGGGAAACAAAAATTCAAACAAAAACTGCCTCAAGCCCTTATGCAGCAAGCGCTGACAGCTATGAATTTCATGATTCGCCGACCTCAGCCTTCATGCTGCCGGCCGCGCCCAGGCCTTGCCCTGCATGCAGGGCAAGGCCGGCAGCCCCTGCCGCCAGGGCCGCAGCCAGCGCAAAGCACGCGCCATAGCCAGAATGCTGTGCGAGCCAGCCGCCGGCCATGCCGCCCAGCATGGCCATGAGCGCATCGGCGCACTGGAACAGCGCGAAATCCACTCCGGGCTGGCTGGGTGATGCCAGGCCCATCAGCGCCGAATAAATGGCCACGAAACCGCAGGCCATGCTAGCGAACAGCAGGCCTACCAGAACGGTCACCTCTGCCAGCGGCAGGTGCATGGCGCCCCAGGCCAGGGACGCCAGCACGGCGGCCTCCAGCACCACGGCCATCCACACGGCCCGCCAGCCCTGAGCCCAGCGCACCAGCAGGCCGCCACATGCCGTTCCGGCCAGGCCGGCTCCCACGCTGAAGGCGCCAAACAGCCAGGCCAGCTCGGCCATGCTGGCGCCCTTGTCCAGCAGCAGCGGCCCGACCATACCAATCGCCGTGCGCACACCTGCACCCAGCGCAAAGGCCAGCAGCAGCCCACGGCGCACCTGCGGCCGGCGCAAGGCATGCCCCAGGCTGGGCCGGGCAAACCCATGAGCAGCTTGCGAACGCTGGGGCTCGCTGACCGCCAGCAGCGGCAGGCTCAACAGCACGATGGCCGCGCCCCCGGCGCCCAGCGCCAGCGGCCAGCCATGGCGATCGGCAAGCAGCAAGAACGCGCTGCCGCCCAGCAGCATGCCCAAATAGGAGCCTCCGACCTTGGCGGTATTGCCCCAGCCGCGCCGGTCCTGGGTCAGCTGGTCGACCGCGAAACCGCCGCAAGCGATGTCCACCGTGGCCGCCAGCACGGCGGCCAGAAAGAACAGCGCCAAAAGCCCTGCGCCATGGGCTTGCAGCGACAGGCCCCCGGCGGCCGCCACGCCGGCCACGACCACCATGCCTGCCGCCAGCAGCCATTGCCCGCGCAGAATGAGTGTGCGCGAGCGCCGCTGCACCCTGTCCATTGGCAGGCGCCAGCGCTCCACGGCGGGCGCCCACAGAAAGCGCAACGCCCACGGCAGCATGAACAAAGAGGACAGGCCCACCAGTTGCAGCGATGCCCCGGCCTGGCGCAGCAGCGCGGGCAGCGACTGCATGGCAATCGTGGTCACCAGGGTTTGCGTCACGTAGATGCCGGCCAGCGCCGCCAGCAGCGCGCCCAGGCCCAGCCTGCCCTGGGCTTTGCCGGACTCAATAGGCATAGGTCAGCGTCATGCCCAGCGTGCGGCCCGTGCCCACCTGCGCATAGTTGTTGCCCGGGCCATAGGAAAAGCCATAGCTGCGGTAGTCCTTGCCCGTGAGGTTGTGGGCGTAGAAGGCGAGCTCCACGTTCTGGCTTGGCGACCACGCAATACCTGCATCGATGAGGGTGTAGCCGCCCTGGCGCAAGGTGTTGGCCGTATCGAAATAATGGGCGCCGATATAGCGCGCCGCAATGCGCGGGCGCAGCAGCACATCGCCCACGCGCAGCTTCCCCTTGGCAGACAGCGTCAGGCCGTGCTCGGGCACGAAAGGCACGCGGTTGCGGTTGCAATCGGCGCAGCCCGTATCGGTATAGCTGTGAAACTTTGCATTGCTGATAAACCCCGTGGCCTCCAGCGTCCAGTCGCGCGAGACATCCCAGCCGGCGCTGAATTCCAGCCCTGTGGAGCGCATGTCCCCGACATTCTTCAAGGTCTGGTAGCCCATGTTGCCAACCCCGTAGAGCTGGCCATCCTGCGTATCGACACGATAGACGGCGGTATGCATGCGCAGGCGGCTGGATGCATAGCGCACGCCCATCTCGTAGCTGGTGGCGCGCTCGCGCCCATACCCCTGGGCATCGGCAATGCTGGTCGGCGCCAGTGCATACCCCGCAGGCTTGTATCCCTGGGCCAGGTTGGCATAGCCGCGCCACGACGAGGAGAACCGGTAGAGCGCACCCAGGCGGCCCAGCCAGGTGTTTTCATGCGTGGAGCGGTCGCCCGCGACGGGTGCACCCATCAGATGTCCCGCGAAGTCCGTGGATGCCGTATCGCGCGAAAGACGCAGCCCTGCAGACAGGTCGAGCCGGGGCGTGACATACCAGGTCACGTCGCCATAGGCCGCAAGCGTATCGCTCTTGTTGCGCGAACGGCTGTCGAGAAATGGCGCACGGGCCGGCAGCACCATGTCGATGCTGTAGTGGCGCGACTGGTCCAACTGGTGGCTGTAGAGACCGAACACACCATCCCATGCACGTGAGCGGCTACCTTCGGAGTCTGCGGGCCGGGTGGCCAGGCGCAGCTCCTGGGTGTTTTGCCGCCACCGCTCTGGCTGCCATGAATACTGGGCGCCGAAAAGATAATCCCGCTCCAGCGCAAGACGCTGGGCACTGACGATGGCGCTGAGCTGCCAGTCATCCCACTGGTATTGGGCACGGGCCGCCCAGGCATTCACGCAACGCCGCTGATGGGTGTTGCGAAACGCCTCGGGCACGCCATCGAGCGCATAGGCGGTGCGCTGGCCGATCTCGTCATAGGGCGCGTAGACATCCTGCTGGCCTCTGGCGCAATCGCGCCCGCCCGACAGTCCCAGCTCCCAGGGGCTTCCCGCAGGCGCCAGCCGCAGCTTGACATTGCCGGCCTGCGCGCGCACGCCACCAAGGCCGTCGCCGAGCACCAGGCTGTCCAGCTCTCCCGGCTGCTTGCTGCCCGCAAGCGACACCGAGCCATAGAGCAGATCCGGCACCAGCGGGCCGGACAGATTGGCCTGCGCCTGATAACCGCCATGGCTGGAGATGCCCGTGCGCAGCATGGCCTGGCTGGTGTTGTCCGGCTGGTGGGTGACGATGTTCAGCACGCCTCCTTGCGCGCTCTTGCCGTACAGCGTGCCCTGCGGGCCTTTGAGCAGCTCCACACGCTCCACATCCACCAGGGACTGGATCGCGGAGACCGGCAACTGCGGCACGCCATCCACATACACGGTCAGAGCGGGGTTGTAGAAGTCCTGGGCCGATGTCACGCCGCGCAGAGTGAAGCTGGGAAACAGCTGCGAGCCGCTATAGGACAGCGTGAGATCAGGGAACACCCGTGCCAGATCCAGCGTGCTGGTGGCTTGCGCATCCTCCAGCTCCGTGCGCTCCACCACGCTGGCCGCTCCATGGAGGCCGTCCAGGCGCTGGCCGCGCTTGCTGCCCGAAATCACCACGGCCGGCAGCACGGCAACCGCCTGTTCTTGCCCCACATCCTCTTGCTGGGCCAATGCGCTGCTGCTCTCTGCCAATGCAGCCAATGAAGCCAGTGCCGCTGCGAACACGCGCGACCTCGGTCGTTTGAACACCATAAATCGCCTTTTGCCGGTCTGATTCAATTCATAAATGAGAATTCATATCATTTAGAATTTCTCCCATGCAGGCTAACGATTCCAGGGAAAAACTGACGTTTTCAGGAAAATTCATGCACGATCCAGTCATCCCTTCTTCAACCTGCGCTGCTACACACTTGGTCGAAGACCTCTACAAATCCGCATCCGACGTGCCAGCAGAATGGGCCAGCATGCTCGAGCGCATTGACTGGGACGACGGCATTTCCATAGGCTGCATGCAGGGGCGCGCGCATTCCGAATGGGAAGTCCATGCCAAAAGCCCGCCCATGTTCTGCATTGCCGTCATGCTCGAAGGCCGCATGCGCGCCGGCCTGGACGGTGGAGCCACGCTGGACTTCCGGCCCGGCATGGTGTCCGTGATGTCCACCGCCACCACGGCTTCGGGCTGGGACTGCTTCATCGGCCACTCGGGCTTCAAGATGCTGGACATACGCCTCACGCCCCAGGCCCTGCATCGCCTCACCGGACATGCGCTGATGCCGCTGCGCGGCAAGCTGCTGCACGACTACAGCCTGCCCGGCCTGGACACCTTCATGGGATGTACGCCCGCATCGGCCGGCCTGATGCAGCTTGCCAGCGATGTGCTGGCCTGCCGCGTCCAGACCCCTGCAGCGCGCCAGCTGTACCTGCGCGCCAAGGCACAGGAGGCTCTGGCCCTGGTGCTGGACAGCCTGTCGCTGAGCGATGACGCCAGGCCGCTTGCCATTCCCGCAGACCGGCAACGCCTGCTCCAGGCCAAGGCCTTGCTGGAGAGCAGCTATGGGCAGGACTGGACCGTGCAGGCCTTGTCGCAGGCTGTCGGCCTCAATGAGAAACGGCTGCAAACGGGCTTTCAGGCATTGTTCGGCCTTCCCATCCATGCTCAGCTCATGCGCATTCGCATGGATGCAGCCGCCGACCTGCTGACCCAGGGCCACTCCGTGACCGAGACCGCCTACGCGGTCGGCTATTCCAGCCTGAGCCACTTCAGCAAGGTCTTTCGTCATGCCAAAGGCACGCCCCCCAAGCAATGGTCCCTGATGCAGTCCTCAGGCGGGCTTCGCCGCTAGCGCACTGAGCTGGAGCTTGACTCAATGCAGCTTTCTGTCAAAACACCCGTGTCCAAAACCGAATCGCCCAGGATGCGGCAGTGAACCCCTGCAGGCAATGATGTGGGCCATGCCCATGGAGATGTTTTGCGGCGACACCAACCACCAGCACCCCAAAGCGTGACGCCTGAGACGTGCGTGACGGCACAAAACAGCATGAGTCTAGAAAAAATCGCACTCGGGCAACGCGAGCAGGTGCCAGAAAGGTACAAAACCATGTACTGCTGGATGCATGGGGGATGCATGGCCCGGAAAAGAAGAAAGTCCGCTATCTTTTAAATAGCAGGCTTTCCTTTGTGTACTTGGTAGGGCGTGTAGGACTTGAACCTACGACCAAAGGATTATGAGTCCTCTGCTCTAACCAACTGAGCTAACGCCCCAACAACCCAGCAGGCTGGGTAAGCCAAGCATTATAGGGTGGTTTTCGGCATGCCTTGCCCGCACGCGCAAGTCTGGGGACCACAGAGCAGCAGCTTCAGCGCTTGTAGCTCAAGGCGTTGCTGACCAGCTTGGAGGTGATATCCACGATCTGGATCATGCGGTCGTAGTTCATGCGCGTAGGGCCGATCACGCCCAGCGTGCCCACGATCTTGCCGTCGAGCTCGTAGGGCGCACTGACCACGGACAGCTCCTCGAAGGGCACGACCTGGCTTTCACCGCCAATGTAGATGCGCACACCTTCGGCCTTGTTGGAGAAGTCCAGCAGGCGCAGTATCTGGGTTTTCTGCTCGAACAGCTCAAAGGCCCGGCGCAGGTTGTCCATGTCGCTGGAGAAGTCGCTGACCGCAAGCAGATTGCGTTCGCCCGCGATCACCACATCCTCCTGGGCAGTCATGGCCTCTGCGCCCACGCTGACCGCGGCCTGCATGAGCTGGGCAACCTCGCCGCGCAGGCGGTCGACCTCGCCGCGTATGCGCTCGCGCACATCCTCCATGGCAAGCCCCGCATAGTGGCTGTTGAGAAAATTCGAGGCTTCGACCAGCTGGGATGGCGTGTAGTCCACATCGGTGAAGATCACGCGGTTTTGCACGTCACCTTCGGGCGAGACGATGATGACCAGAAAGCGCCGCTCGGACAGTCGCACAAACTCGATATGCTTGAACACCGAAGTGCGTCGGGGAACCATGACCACGCCTACGAATTGCGACAGGCTGGAGAGCAGAGAGGCTGCGTTGGCGATGACTTTCTGCGGCTGCTCGGGCGCGATTTCGGGCGCGGCAAAGTCTGCACGGTCCACGGTGAGCATGGTGTCCACGAACAGGCGATAGCCTCTGGCCGTGGGAATGCGGCCAGCGGAGGTATGAGGGCTGATGATCAGGCCCAGATCTTCGAGGTCGGCCATCACATTGCGTATCGTGGCAGGCGACAATTCGAGGCCCGAAGCGCGCGACAGGGTTCGCGAGCCCACAGGTTGACCGTCGGCGATATAACGCTCGATCAGGGCTTTGAGCAATAACTTGGCACGGTCGTCAAGCATGTATTGATTTTAATGGTGTAAGTTACTGAAATGACGTCCACGTTCCGCCACGTAGGTTTGATAGGAAAGTACCACGCTCCGAACACGAGCGGGCCTTCCAACACCACCAGCGATGTTCTGCAGCGCATTGCCGGCTTTCTCACGCACCAGGGCTGCGAGGTGGTGCTGGACACGCAGTCGGCCATTCACGCAGGTCTTGCCGACTATCCGACCATGGATGTGGACGGCCTGGGACGGCATTGCGATCTGAGTCTGGTCGTGGGCGGAGACGGCACCATGCTGGGCGTGAGCCGGCATCTGGCCCAGTACGGCACACCCTTGATAGGCATCAACCAGGGCCGCCTGGGTTTTGTGACCGATATTGCGCTTGAGGATTTCGAGGCCACGCTCACGCCCATGCTGCGTGGCGAATATGAGGAGGATGTGCGCCCGCTCATGCATGCGCGCGTGATGCGCTACGGGGTCTGTGTCTTCGAGGCCGTGGCCATGAACGACGTGGTGGTCAACCGTGGCGGCACCTCGGGCATGGTGGAGCTGCGCATCGAGGTCGGCGGGCGCTTTGTCTCCAACCAGCGTGCCGACGGCCTCATCATCGCCACGCCCACGGGCTCCACGGCCTACGCCCTGTCGGCCGGCGGGCCCATGATGCACCCTTCGATTCCGGCCTGGGTCATGGCGCCCATCGCCCCGCACAATCTCTCCAACCGCCCCATCGTCCTGTCGGACGCCAGCGAGGTCGCGATCGAGGTCGTGGCCGGCCGCGACGTCAGCGCCAACTTCGACATGCAGTCCCTGGCCTCGCTGCAGCATGGCGACCGCATCCTGGTCACGCGAGCCAACCATTGCGTGCGCTTTCTGCACCCGCGCGGCTGGAATTATTTCGCCACCCTGCGCAAGAAGCTGGGCTGGAACGAAGGGGGCGAATAAGCATGGGTCTGAGGCGCATTGTTCTGCGCGACTTCGTCATCGTCCAGGCGCTGGAGCTGAGCTGGCACGCGGGCTTTTCCGTGCTCACGGGCGAGACCGGGGCCGGCAAGTCGATTCTCATCGATGCCCTGCAGCTCGTGCTCGGGGCGCGTGCCGACACCGGCGTGGTGCGCGAAGGCTGCACCCAGGCCGATATCTGCGCCGAGTTCGACTGCCCGGCCCATCTTCAGCCCTGGCTTGAGGAAGCCGGCTTCGAGCGCGAAGAGCCGTTGCTGCTGCGCAGAAACATAGACAGCCAGGGACGCAGCCGCGCCTGGATCAACGGCGCGCCGGCCACGGCCACGCAGCTGCGCACCCTCGGCGATCAGCTCATCGACATTCACGGCCAGCATGCATGGCAAAGCCTGACCCGGCCCGACGCCGCGCGTGAGCTGCTCGATGCCTATGGCGGCATCAGTTGCCGCGAGCTGCAGACGCTGTGGAGCCAGTGGAGCCAGGCCAGACGCGCGCTGGAGCATGCCCAATCCACGCAGGACAGCCTGCAGCGCGAGCGCGACCGTCTGCAATGGCAGATCGCCGAGCTCGACAAGCTGGCCCCGCTGGACCACGAATGGGACGAGCTCAACGCCCAGCACACGCGCCTGTCCCATGCCCAGACGCTGATGGATGCGGCCCAGGCCGCGCTGCAGCTGATCGAGGACGACGAGGCCGGGGCCAGCCAGCCGCTGGGCCGGGCCCAGCACCTGCTGCAAAGTCAGGAACACCTGGAGCCCGAGTTTCAGAACATGGCCGATGTGCTGGCCTCCTGCCAGGCCCAGCTGGCCGATGCGCGCCATTCGCTGCAGGCCTATCTGCGCCATGCGGATCTGGACCCGGACAGCCTGGCCCAGCTCGATGCGCGGCTGTCCCTGTGGATGCAGCTGGCACGCCGCTACAAGCGCAGGCCCGAGGAGCTGCCGGCCCTGCTGGCCGGCTGGCGCCAGGAGCTGACCCAGCTCGATGCGGCCGTGGACATCGACGGCCTGCACGCTGCGGAGAAAAAGGCCCAGCAGCGCTATCTGACCCAGGCACGCCAGATATCGCAGCTGCGCGCCCAGGCCGCGCCCCGGCTGTCGCGCGCCATCACCCAGGCCATGCAAGGCCTGGGCATGGAAGGCGGCGTCTTCGAAGCCGCACTCTCCAGCGCCGATGCACCCGGCGCCTCGGGCACGGACAGCGTGGCCTTTCTGGTCGCAGGCCACCCGGGCGTCACCCCCAGGCCCATGGCCAAGGTGGCCTCGGGCGGGGAGCTGTCGCGCATCTCGCTGGCGATTGCCGTCACCACCAGCGAGCTCGGCGAGGCCGGCACCCTGATCTTTGACGAGGTCGATTCGGGCGTGGGCGGGGCCGTGGCCGAGACCGTGGGCCGGCTCATGCACAAGCTGGGCCACAACCGCCAGGTGCTGGCCGTGACCCACCTGCCCCAGGTCGCGGCCTGGGCGAATACGCATTACCTGGTATCGAAGCAGCGCGCCAAGCAAGCCACACTGAGCACGGTACAGGTGCTGGATGCCGGCCAGCGCGAGGCCGAGCTCGCGCGCATGCTGGGCGGCGAGCGCCTGTCGGCGACCACGCTCGCCCATGCACGCGAAATGCTGGCCATGGCCAGCCAGGCCCAGAGCCGCAAACCACGCAAGGCCAAGGCCGCAGGCCGGACAGCCGCCAAACGAGCTGATTGACACAGGAGGGAATTGAGTCCATGGCGTTAGAAATTGTTCTGATCACCGGCATGTCCGGCTCGGGCAAGTCGGTTGCCCTGCATGCGCTGGAGGATGCGGGCTACTACTGCGTGGACAACCTGCCCCCCGAGCTGCTGTCCTCCTTTGTCGCACTCGAGCACCGCCATCACAGCAACAAGGTGGCCATCGCCATGGATGCGCGCAGCGCCACGGGCCTGCCCCAACTGCCGGGCCAGATCAGGCAGTTGCGCCAGCAAGGCATTGCACCGCACCTGATTTTTCTCGATGCCTCCACGGGCACGCTGGTGCGCCGCTTCTCCGAAACCCGGCGCCGCCACCCCCTGTCCCAGGAGTCGCGCGCCACAGGCCGTGGTGCCCTGGTGCAGGACATAGAAAGCGAGCGCGAGCTGCTCGGCGAGCTGCGCGACAAATCCCATGTCATAGACACCAGCAACCTGCGCGCATCGCAGCTGCAAAGCTATATCAAGGAGCTGATCGCCGCGCCCGTGGGCCAGATGACCCTGGTCTTTCAGTCCTTCGGCTTCAAGCACGGCCTGCCCTCGGATTCGGACTTCGTGTTCGATGTGCGCATGCTGCCCAATCCGTACTACGAGCCCGACCTGCGCCCGCTCACAGGCCAGGACCTGCCCGTGGCCGACTTTCTGCGCCAGCAGCCCGAGGCGCTCAGAATGCGCGCCGACATCCAGCAGTTTCTCGAAAACTGGCTCCCCGTGATGGCCGCCAACCACCGCAGCTACCTCACCGTGGCCATAGGCTGCACGGGCGGCCAGCACCGCTCGGTGTTTCTCGTCGAGGAGCTCACGCGCCACTTCTCGGCCAACTGGCTGACGCTGCGCCGCCACCGCTCGCTGGACAGCCACGGCCCGGCCCAGGCCGCCAAACCCCAGGCCCAGCCCCAGGACGAGCCGCAAGCTCCCACAAGAACATCTTAAAAAGTGAGCTGGTAGCGCTTGTTACATCTGAATTTCAGACATGAATCATGTTGAAATCAATGTGTATCAAGCGCTAGCAGCTTTGTTTTCAATAGCAAGATCTCTGACCCCCAGGCCTTGATGCACGCCGTCACCAGCCCCCATGCGCCCCAGGTGCTGCTCGTCGAAGACGATCCCGCGATTGCCCGCACCGTCTGCTATGCGCTGGCGCGCGACGGCATTGCGGCCAGCCACTGCCTGCTGCTGGCCGATGCGCGCGCGCAGTGGAAGTCGCGGCGCTTCGATGTGCTGCTGCTCGACGTCGGCCTGCCCGACGGCAACGGCCTGGACTGGTGCCGCGAGCTGCGTGCAGCCGGCGCCCAGACGCCGCTGCTGGTGCTCAGCGCCCGGGGCGAGGAAATGGACCGCGTGCTGGGCCTGGAGCTGGGCGCCGACGACTACCTCACCAAGCCCTTCAGCCCGCGCGAGCTGGTCGCGCGCACGCGCGCCCTGCTGCGTCGCGTGCAGCGCCTGCAGGCCTCCGCCGTGCAGGAGACCACGGCCCCGGGCCTTGCCTGGTTCGCGCTCGACGAGCCCGGCCAGCGCATCCACCTGCAGGGCCGGGCCCTGGACCTCACGCGGCGCGAATACCAACTGCTGGCCTGCATGCTCGCGCGGCCCGGCCGCATCCTGAGCCGCGAGTTCCTGCTGGAGCACATCTGGGGCCTGGACAGCGACAGCACGGACCGCACCGTGGACACCCACATCAAGACCTTGCGCGCCAAGCTCAGGGCCCAGGCGCCCGAGCAGGAGCTCATCACCACCCATCGCGGCATGGGCTACAGCCTCAGGCTGCCCCGGTAAAAGCCCGCTTCGCCATGCGCCTCGGGCTCAGACTGTTCTTCGCCTTCTTCGTGATCAACGGCCTCGCGGCCTTCTTCGTGCTGCGCGTCTTCATGGTCGAGATCAAGCCCAGCGTGCGCAAGGTCACCGAAGACACCCTGGTCGAAACCGCGTATGCGCTGGCCGCCCTGGCCGCACCCGAGCTGGCCAGCGGCACGCTGGAGCAGAACCCGCAGCACAGTCTTTTCGCACGCCAGCTGCAAAGCTATGCCACGCAAAGCGTCAAGGTCTGGATCTGGGATACGCGCAAGACCAGCCTGGACCTGCGCATCACCGTCGCCAACGCCCAGGGCCGCGTGCTGTTCGACTCCTCGGGCAGCGAAGTCGGTGCCGACCATTCGCGCTGGCGCGATGTGAGCCTGACCCTGCGCGGCGAATACGGCGCCCGCACCACGCGCGAGATCGCCGGCGACGAGTCCAGCAGCGTGATGTACGTCTCCGCGCCCATCGTCGATGACGGCCGCATCATCGGCGTGCTCACCACCTCCAAGCCCGCGCGCTCGGTGCAGAAAATCGTGGACGGCGCCGAGCGCAAGATGCTGCGCGGCGGACTGCTGTTTCTGCTGCTCTCGGCCGGCGTGGGCTTTGTCGTGACCTGGTGGCTGGTGCTGCATGTGCGGCGCCTGCGCAGCTACGCCCAGCAAGTCCAGGCCCCGACCCTGCAGGAAGAGGCCGCGCCCAGCGCGGCGGCTGCGCCCCCGAAGGTGCCCGACATGCCGGGCGAGCTCGGCGAGCTCGCGCTGGCCATGGAGAACATGCGCCGCCGCCTCGAAGGCCGCGACTACATCGAAGGCTATGTGCGCGCCCTGACCCATGAGCTCAAAAGCCCGGTGGCCGCGATACGCGGCGCGGGCGAGCTGCTGCAAGATGAGCTTCCCGAGCCGGACCGCCAGCTGTTTGCGCAACAGGTCGTGGACCAGTGCCAAAGGCTGCAAAACCTCGTCGATCAGCTGCTGCAGCTCAGCCGTCTGGAGCAGCGCCAGCAGCTCCAGGCCGAAGGCACCTGCAGCCTGCACACCTGCGCCAGGCAGGCCATGGAACAGCTGGAGAGTGCCGCACACCAGCGCGGCATACGGCTGGAGCTCGACGGCGAGGACAGCCAGGGCCCGTGGGAGGCCGGCCTGGTCGTGCTGGCGATCAGCAATCTGCTGCAGAACGCGCTGGACTTCTCCCCCACGGGCAGCACGGTTGCGATCGAACTCGGCCCCGCGCGCATCAGCGTGCGCGACCAGGGCCCGGGCGTGCCGCCCGCCCTGCTGGGCCGGCTGGGCCAGCGCTTTTTCACCACGCCCCGGCCCGGCGGCGAGCGCAGCGGCACGGGCCTGGGCCTGTCCATCGTGCTGCGCATCATGGTGCTGCACGGCGGCAGCATGCAGGCGCACAACAGCCAGCCCGGGCTGTGCGTGACGCTGAACTGGGGCCCGGCCCGCTAGGCAGCCCCGCCACAAGGCGCCGGGCAAGCCCTGACCGCGGTGAGAAATCCGCGCATCTGAAATCAATGTGATCAGCTGTAAGAACGTGTTTACGATCTCTACGCTGCCGCGTTGGAGCGCAATCGGGATGAGTTCAAAGCGATGGGGCGCAGCTTGCACCGGGGTGCAAGCAAGCCACAGCGCGAAGAAATCGCCCGATTTCGCTCCAACCCTTCGGTCACGGCCCTGGAGACGCACGTCACGGGCATGGAGTGGGCGTTTGCGCCCACGGTCACCGTACCGCGTGACATGCGCTGGGGACGCAGCTATGAAGGCTATGCGGAACGGCCCGAGCTGGTGGCCGAATATGCACGCGCCATGGTCGAAGGCCTGCAGGGCAAGGCCGGCGAGCCCGGCTTTCTCGGTGATGACCGGATCATGGCCTCGATCAAGCATTTTGTGGGGGACGGCGGCACCTTCGAGGGCCGCGACCAGGGCGATACACGCAGCTCCGAAGCCACCTTGCGCGACATCCATGCAGCCGGCTATGTGAGCGGCATTGCAGCCGGGGCGCAGTCGGTCATGGCCTCCTACAGCAGCTTCAACGGCCTCAAGATGCATGCTTACAAGCCCCTGCTCACCGATGTGCTCAAGGGGCGCATGCACTTTGGCGCCTCTGTCCGAACAGTCGGGCATTTCGGGAACGGCACAGCCGGAGGATGTGTTTTTCCAGCGTGGCGTGGCGTTTACAGGCATCCAGTCCAGATTGCTCGACAGCCAGGGTGCGGCCGTGGATGCCAGTCTGGCGCCGGCCCGGACCCCGGACGGCAGCGTGACGCTGAGCGCACTGGACTACAAGATGCAGGAGGATGCGCGCCGGCTCACCTGGAGCGGCCAGCAGCCGGGCGCCTGGGAGCTACGTGCCAAGCAGCCCAGGGACTTTGACCGCCAGGCGAATGGCGACCTGCTGCTGACCGCCACCTTGCGCATCGATGCACTGCCCAGCCAGGGCCATGTGGTGGCCTATGCCGCAAGCGCAGGCGGGCGTAGTGAGCTGCAGATCGGCTCCTGGCTGCAAGGCCTGCCGCAGCAGCAATGGATGACGGTGGCCATCCCCCTGAAATGCTTTCGCAGAGGGGCCGATCTGAAGCGGCTGGAAGTCCCGCTGGGCATCCGCTCCGCCCCAGGCCTGCAGCTGTCCATCCACCAGGTACAGCTCGGCGCGGCTGCCGAGCATTTGCTGGACTGCCCCGCGAGCTAAAGCCCTGAGGCCGGGGCTGGCTGGACACCGGCATCAGAATGCATCGCCTCTCAAAGCCCTCCCCTTCGGAGGAGCGGTGGTCAAAACAGGAGCTGCCAGCGCTTGATAGATGGGCATTTCAATAGGTTTTCTATCTGAAATGTCCTCTAGGCAAGCGCTGGCAGCTCCTCTTTTCTATGCAGCTAAAACCTGCAAGGCGCCGCACCTCACGGCTTGATGGCCGGATTGCACAATTAATTGTCCGGATTGCCCATTGATGCCGCAGCCATCGATGAATACGATAACGATTCTCATTTAAACCCTGTGCTCGCCGCATGGGGGACGTTTCATGAAAATCGACGCAACAGAATCACCCCTCTCCACCATCCCCAGAATGCAGGGCGGCCAGGCCCTGCCGCAGCCATGACGCTGCACGCGGCCTTGCCCGACCCGGCCTACCCGGACCGCATCGCCCAGCCCGTGGCCGTGCTCGGGCTGGGTGCGGTGACCGAGAGCTGGGAGCTGCCGTTTCACAGCCACCGCAAGTCGCAACTGCTGTTTGCCGACACAGGCCTGATCACGCTGGAAGCCCAGGCCGGGCTGTGGGTGGTTCCGCCGCAGGGAGCGGTGTGGATTCCCGCCGGCATGGTGCACCGCGCCAGAAGCAGCGGCCATCCGAGCGGCTTCGTGGCCTTTGTCGAAACCGATGCCCCAGCCGGACTGCCGTGCACATGCAGCATTTTGTCGGTCTCCCCTTTTCTGCGCGCCTTGCTGGAGCGCATTGCGGTCCTGCCCGAGAACTACGCGCCCGACAGTCCCGAACAGCGCCTGCTCGACGTTCTGCTCGACGAGCTGATCGCCGCGCCCACCGAGCCCCTGCACCTGCCCATGCCGCGCGACGCACGCCTGCGCAGGCTCGCCGACGCCATGCTGCAAGAGCCAGCGGGGCGCAGCACGCTGGACGAATGGGCGCGGCGCATCGGCATGAGCGAACGCAACATGTCGCGCCTGTTCCTGGCCGAGACCCGCCTCAGCGTTCACAAGTGGCGCCGGCAGATGCACGTGGTCACGGCCTTGCCGCTGCTCGCCCAGGGTCGCTCCATCCAGTCCATCTCGGATGCGCTGGGCTACGAAAGCCCCGGCGCCTTTGTCACCATGTTCCGCAAAACGGTCGGAGCACCCCCAAAACGCTTTCTCATGGAGCGTAGCGCAGGCATTCACGCACCTTTGAACATGCCATCCAGGAGTTTTTATGAGTACCAATGATGCTGCGCAGAAGCAGCCATCCAAATCGCCCCCGGCCGCAGACCCGATTGCCCTGCTGCTGGCGCCCATCAGCGGCCGGCTCAAGACTGCCGGCGTCCTCGCAGCCCTGGGGTCCATGCTGACCCTGGTTCCCCTGGCCGGAATCGCCCATATCGCGAGGCTGGCCCTGGACGATGCCGGGGGCGGCGCTGCCTCGGCTGCGGCGCTTACGCAGGCGCAGATATGGGCCACGGTCGTCGTCTGCATCGTCAGCCTTTTTGCGGGCATGGCCCTGCTCTCGGCAGCCGAGATCCTGGCCCACAAGGCCGACAACTTCATCACCCACCATCTGCGCGTGGCGGCCACGCGCCGCCTGGCGCAAGTGCCGCTGGGCTGGTTCACCTCGCGCGCCTCGGGCGAGGTCAAGCAGGCCATGCAGGACGACATCAACACCTTGCACGACCTGACCGCGCACTTCTACACCACCAAGGGCCGCACGATAGGCGCGATGCTGATCTCGGTGCTCTACCTGTTTGCCATGGACTGGCGCATGGCCCTGATCTGCATGCTGCCGTTTGCGCTGTTCTTCGTGATCTTCGGCCGCGCCATGAAGGCCAGCGAAGCCAGCATGCACAGCTTTGTCGCAGGCCAGGCACGCATCAGCAATGCCGTGGTGGAGTTCATCAACGGCATTCCCGTGGTCAAGGCCTTTGGCGCCAGCGGCAAGGCCCATGGCAGTTATCGCGCGGCCATCGATGCGTTCATCCAGGACTTCCTGGGCTTTACCCGGCCGCTGATCGGCTCCGTGGCGAATGCGAATGCCATCGTCGCCCCCGTGGCCGTGCTGGGCGTGGTGCTCGTCGCCGGCACCTGGTTCGTGCACATGGGCTGGATGGCGCCGGTGGACGTGCTGCCGTTTGCGCTGGTCGCGCCGGGCATCTCTGCCTCCATGCTGCTCATGGGCTTCATCACCCATGGTCTGCGCAATGCGACAGGCGCGGCCCTGCGCGTGCAGGCGTTGCTGGAGACTCCGGTGCTGGAGCAGCCTGCGCAATACCGCACGCCCCAGGGCGCCGAGATCCGCGTGCAGGACGTGGACTATGCATACAACGCGCAGAACCAGGTGCTCTCGGGCCTGAACTTTGTGCTCAGGCCCGGCACCGTGACTGCCGTCGTGGGCTCGTCCGGCGCCGGCAAGTCCACGCTGGCGCGGCTGATGCTGCGCTTCTTCGACCCCAGCCAAGGCCGCATCACGCTGGGCGGTGTGGACTTGCGCGACATGGACAGCACCGAGCTGTACCGGCGCATCGGCTTTGTGCTGCAGGAAGTACGCCTGATCCATGCCAGCGTGCGCGAGAACATCGCGCTCGGCCGCCCTGGCGCCAGCCAGCAGGAGATCGAGGAAGCCGCACGCGCGGCGAGCATTCATGAGCGCATCCTGGCCCTGCCGCGAGGCTATGACTCGGTGATCGGCGAGGACGCACTGCTGTCCGGCGGCGAGCAGCAGCGCGTGAGCATTGCGCGCGCCGTGCTGCTCGATCCCCCGGTGCTGGTGCTGGACGAAGCCACGGCCGCCGCCGATGCCGACAACGAAGTCGCGATCCAGGACGCGCTCTCGCGCTTTGCCCAGGGCCGCACCCTGATGGTCATCGCCCACCGGCTGGACACCGTCATGCATGCCGACAACATCCTCGTGATGGAAAACGGCAGCATCTGCGAGCAGGGCCGCCACGGCGAGCTGCTTGCCAGGAACGGCCGCTACGCGCGCCTGTGGGCCATGGCAGGCCTTTCCGGCTCCCAAGCCGACACCCGATCTGAAATGGAGCAGCCATGCTGAAAACCTTGATGCAACTGCTGGGCGACCAGGCCCCCGTGTTCCGCCGCTATCTGTGCATGGCCGCCATCTATGGAGTGCTCAGCGGCCTCACCATTACCGCGCTGATCCCCGTGGTCAGCCATCTGCTCGGCGGCGAAACCGTCCTCGCGGCCCAATGGCTGGTGGCGCTGGTCGCGGGCGTGCTGCTGTGCTGGGCCTTGCGCCGGCGCGTCGAACGCGCCGGCATGGGCGTGGGCGTGGCCTTGCTGCAATCGGCCCGCCACCGCATCGGTGACCATGTGGCCACGCTGCCCGTGGGCTGGTTCACGCCCGACAACACCGCACGCCTGAGCCACCTGATCTCGCACGGCATGATGGAAGTGGCCCAGCTGCCGGCCCATTTGTTCACGCCCGTGATCGGCGGCCTGGTGGCGCCGGTCATCATGGTGGTCGCGCTGTTGGGCCTGAATCTGCAGATGGGCCTGATTGCCCTCGCCGCCCTGCCCGTTCTGGCCGCGATCTTCGTGCTGGCCGCGCGCCTGGGCCGCAGTGCGGATGAGGCCTTTCAGCACCACTCGGCCCTGACCAGCCAGCGCATGGTCGAGTTCGCGCAGGCGCAGTCGGTCTTGCGCGCCTTCAATGGCGGCGGTGCCAGCACCGGCTTTCTGGAGCGCGCCATCGCGCAGCAGCGCGATTCCGGCTCGCTCCTCATGTATGCCTCGGCGCTCTCCATCGTGCTCAATGCATGGGTGGTGCAAGCGGTTTTTGCAGCCCTGATGATTGCTGCCGGGCTGTGGCTGGGCACGCTTTCGCAGACCGGCCTGCAGCAGCAGGAGGTGATTGCGGTGATCGTGTCGCTGATGCTCGTGAACCGTTTCGTCGATCCGCTGCTGGATGTCGCAGGCTATGGCGAAGCACTGCGCGGTGCACGCGGCCAGCTCGATGCAGTGCGCGACATCTTTGCCATCGCGCCGCTGCCCGAGCCCGCCCAGTCCCGTACTCCGCAAGATGCATCGGTGACGCTGCGCGAAGTCGTCTTCCGCTACGCCGAAGACCAGGACAACGTGCTGCGCGGTGTCAGCCTGCACGCAGCCCCAGGCACGATGACGGCCCTGGTCGGCTCCTCGGGCTCGGGCAAGACCAGCTTGATGCGCCTGATCGCGCGCTTTTTCGACGTCAGCGGCGGCAGCGTCATGATTGGCGGCGTGGACGTGCGCGACATGTCGGGCCAGCAGCTGTCCGCACAGATCAGCCAGATCTTTCAGGACACCTACCTGTTCCAGGGCAGCATTGCCGACAACATCCGCCTGGGCAAGCCCGGCGCCAGCGACGAGGAGGTGATGGAGGCGGCACGTCTGTCGGGTGTCGGCGAAATCATCGAGCGCCTGCCCCAGGGTCTTGCAACTCCCGTGGGGGAAGGCGGTGCACGCCTGTCGGGCGGCGAGCGCCAGCGCATCTCGATTGCCCGGGCACTGCTCAAGGACGCGCCCATCTTGCTCGTGGACGAGGCCACGGCCGCGCTGGACGCCGAAAACCAGGCCGCGATCACCGAGACCCTGGCCCGGCTGCATGGCAAGCGCACGCTGATCGTGATTGCACACCAGCTGTCCACGATTGCCATGGCCGACCAGATCGTGGTGCTCGAACACGGCAAGGCTGCCGAGCAGGGCACGCATGCCGAGCTCAAGGCCCGTAGCGGCCTGTACACGCACTTCCTACAGCAACGCCATACGGCCAAGGGCTGGCGCATTGCCTGACTCCACGCAGGGCCGCTGATGGCCTGTCTTCAAGCACATGGTTTCTGAACCGATTCGGTTGCTTGCGGGGGCATGAAAAAACCCCTGGTGCCGCAAGCTCCAGGGGCTTTTTTGAATTTCTGCCCAGGTCAGCATCCAGGCAGGGTGTGCAGGCCTATTTCGGCATCTGCACCTTGACGCGCGCATTGGGCGCCTCGCCGAACATCTCAGGCGCGTACAAGGCCTCGACCCGGGTCGGGGGCAGGGCAAAGTCGCCTGCATTGTTCAGGCGCAGCGTGTACTCCAGCTTGGACTTGCCCTTGGGCAGGTACTGGTAGTAGGCGCGGTAGGACTCGAAGCTGCGCTCCTCGAAAGCCAGCCAGCCTTCGCCCTCGCGCTTTTCGCCGCCCGAGGCCATGGCCGAGTCGCGGCCCAGGCCGCCGCCCAGAATGGTCGCGCCCGTGGGCACGGGGTCGGTCACGGCCACCCAGGTCATGTCGGTCTTGGCCTGGATCTCCAGCGTCACGCGCAGCACGTCGCCGCGCGAGTACTGGCCCGCAGGCAGGCTCTTGTCGGCCTGCTCCACGGGCTTGACCGTGCGCGTAATGCTGTAGCCCGAGTTGAAGGCCTCCTTGAGCTGCACCGCTGCCACGGACTGCAGCGTGAGCCAGGGCTTGCCCGTGCCCTGCTGGGTCACGGACAGTTGGCCCTGGCGCTCCTGGCCCAGCGCGCTCCAGGGCAGGAACATGCTGTTGTTCCTGAGCTGGCCCACAGCCACGCTGGCACCAAACGCCGATGCCTCATGGGCTGCACCCTCGGTATCGCTGGCCCGCTGGCGCGCGACCTGGCTCCAGTCCACCGCAGCCCGGGCATTGCCCAACGCAGCGCCGGTGGTACCGGTCACGGGCGTGGCCTCGAAGACCTGCGAGAACCTCTGCAGCGCCAGCGTGCCCCACAGGTTGGCCGTGGTCGTGCGCCAGGCGCCCTTGTTCTGGCGCGAGATGAAGCCGTTGGCCATGCGCGGCAGATCCTGCTTCCACTCGGCATCGTCCATGACCACGAGCATCAGGCGCGCCAGGTTCACATCCGGGCTCTGCATCAGCCACCACCACTGGTCGTCGGCCTCATTGCTAAAGCCCACGCGCGTGCCCTGGTAGCTCAGGCGCGCACGCAGAATGTGCTGGGCCTGGGCCAGCTTTTCGTCACGCTGAGGCAGCTCACGCATCTGCTTGAGCAAGGCCACCCAGTCGATCAGCGTATGCGTGGGCCAGTCGTTGGGCGCGATGGTGATGCTGTCGAGCATGCGCGGATTCGCGCGCCCGGTCAGCGCCAGCGCCTGTATCGCGGCCAGCTTGCGCATGTCCAGATCCTTGCGCGGGCTCCAGAAGCGGCGCTCGATGCGGCCTTCGACGAAGGCGATCAAGCCGTCCTCCATCTGCTGGCGCTGCTCTGCGGGCAGCACGAAGCGCTTGTCCACGCCTTGGGCCAGAGCCGAGAGATTGAGCAAATGGGCCGTCAGCGTATCGCCGCCCTGGTTGTTGTTGCCGCCCAGCGGGAAGTAGGCCGCCAGGCCGTCGCTGTCCAGATAGTTGGGCAGCTTGGCCATCATGCTTTCCCACAAGGCCGTGTCGTGCATGCCCACGGCCTTGCTGGTCACCTGCTCCAGGCAGCTGTAGGGGTAGCGCGCCCACCAGTCGCGCACGCCGGGCAGGCCATCGGCCAGCTTGGGCGCCATGGACATGCGCAGCCCGCCGCGGCCCGGCAGGGCATCGCCGGGTAGGGCCACGGGCAGGTCGACCGTGCCATCGACCTGCATCAGCGTGCCTTGCTGCACCGTCAGGGGCACGGACGCAACAATGCGTTGGCTGAGCTTGATGCTGTCGCTCGCGCCCTTGCTACCGTCCTGACCTGCCGAGACGTCATGCGCCGCGATCTCCCAGAGCAAGGCCTCGGCGCGGGTCTGGCCCAGCTGGGCCGGAGCCGTGACCTCCCAGCTCACCTCACGCGCCTCGCCCGCGGGAAGGTCCACGGTCTGGGGCTTGAGCTCCAGCAAGGTGGCGCGCGGCGTGACCTGCACCTTCATGGCCTTGGCCGAGGTGTTGCGCAGCGTGATCATGGCGCGGAACTGGTCGTCCTCGCGCACCAGCGGCGGCAGGCCGCTGATGATCTGCAGATCCTGGGCCGTGCGTATGCTGGTGCTGCCCGTGCCGAACATGGCCACGCCATAGTCGGCCACGGCCACGAGCTCGAAGCTGGTCAGCGAGTCGTTGAGGGGCACCTCGATCTGGGCCTTGCCCTGGGCATCGAGCACCACCTGCGGGTTCCACAGCAGCAAGGTGTCGAACAGCTCGCGCGCCGGGCTGCGCCCGCCACCGCCGCCAGCGGCCACGGCCTTGCGCCCGTAATGGCGCCGGCCTATGACTTCCATTTGTGCGGTGGAGGTGCTCACGCCCCAGTCACGGCGGCGCAGCATGGCGCCGGCCAGATCCCAGCTGTCGTTGGGCATGAGCTCCAGCAAGGCCTTGTCCACGGCCACGAAGGCGACTTCAGCACCGGCTGCGGGCTTGCCGTCGGGCAAGGTGGCCGTGACGGTGACCCTGGCCTTGCCGCGCACCTGGTAGCTGGCCTGGTCGGCCGCAAGTTTCACATCGATGCGGTGGCCCTTGGTGCCCACGCGGATCTCGGCCACGCCCAGGCGGTAGGCGGGCTTGGACAGATCGACCAGGGCCGTGGGCGCGATGTATTCCTTGCCCTCGTGCCAGAACGCGGTCCACCATTCACGCGGCGCCTTGAAGCCCCAGGTGAAGAAGCTGTACCAGGGCACCTCGCGCAGTCTTCCGCGCAAGGCCATCACGCTCACGTAGACATTGGGCCCCCATTCGGGCTGGACCTTGAGCTCCACCGTGGGGTTCTGACCATTGAGCTGCACGACCTCGGTGGAGACTATGCCCTCGCGTTCCACGGACACCAGGGCGGTGGCGTAGCGAAAAGGCATGCGCACCTGAAAGCGCGCGGTCTCGCCGGGCTCGTAGTTGCGCTTTTCGGGCAGCACGTCCATGCGGTCATGGTCTTCGCCGCCGAACCACAGCTCGCCCTGGCGCGTGACCCAGACGCTGGTCGCAGCCAGGGAGTCGCGGCCCTCCTTGTCCGTGGCCTTGACGATGAGCTCGACCTCGCCGGGCTGGGACAGCTGGGCCTCGCACTGCACCAGGCCTGCGGCATCGCTGGTGCCCGAGCACACCGTGCCCATGGATTTGAGCGAAGTCTGGTTGTCATAGCTGTAAAAGCCGCCGACCAGACGCTTGCGACTGGTGGTGGTGATGCGCGAGACAGCTTCCACCTTGACCGGCACGCCGGCCAGGGGCTTGCCGTCCACGCCCAGGGCCAGGGCCTGGAACTGCAGCTTGCGCGCGGTGCTGATCCAGCTTTCGGCACGCACGCCTGCAATCACGGACGAGGGCCACAGCATGTGGGTGCTGCTCAGGGTCTGGATCTCGCCGTTGGGGTCGGCATAGCTTGCCTCGATCAGCAGCTCGCGCGGCTCCTTGAGCTTGGGCAGGTTGTCGATCCTGAGCTTGCCCAGACCGTTGCCATCGAGAACCACGCCCAGCTTGTCGGCCACGACCTTGCTGTCCTGGGCCGCCGTGGCTTCCTCGTCGTCGCTGTGCGTGCTGTCGCCGGCCGAACGCGGGGCCGAGAAGCTGTAGTCATCCCAGTCTGCGCGCTGCACCCAGGCATTGCGCACCAGGGCCGAAACCCTGACCGGCAGATTGGCTGCAGCGCCGCCGGACACATAGTTCACCTGCACCTGCACGGGCAGGCTGGAGACGCCCACCAACGGCTGCTTGGTTTCGGGGCCGACCCGGCCTTCGAGCACGGGCAGGCGGAACTCCTCGACGCGAAAGCTGCCGGTATCGAAGCTGCGCCGGCCGTCGGCCATGCGCAGCTCCACGCTGTAGGCGCCGAGCTTGGCGGCCTTGGGCACATCAAAGCTGCTTTCGGCGCTCATGCCGCCGCTGGCGGTCTTGCGCCAGTTCAGGGGCTGGGTGTATTTCTGGCCGCTGCCCTCATGGGTGATCACGAGCTGCGCTGGCCTGAGCTCGGGCAGCGCAAAGCCGCCCTGGTTCACACCGGTCTGGGTGCGCATCACATGTTTCATGGACACGGTCTCGCCCGCGCGCAGCAGCTTGCGGTCGAAGATGGTGTGGGCGATCTCGTCGCGCTGGGGGTTGCTGTTCGTGGGCAGATTGAAGCGCCAGGGCTCGATGCCGCGATACCAGTTGCTCCAGGTGAAGGCCAGCTCCTGCTGGCCGTCCTTGCCCTGGGCACGCGCGCTCACGAAGTAGGCCGCCTGCCGCCAGCCGACGCCCTGGCATGCGGGCTCGTCGGGGGACAGCCCTTCGATGCGCGCCACGCCATTCGCATCCGTGGTGGCCGAAACCAGGGCCTTGCCATTGCAGTCCGAGACCTGGACCCGGGCATTCGCCACGGGCTGGCCCTTGTCCAGCGTGGTCACCCAGGCGGCCGAGCTTTCGCGGCCCAGCTTGAAATGCACGGCCAGATTGGTGACCAGGGCCGTGGTGCGCACATACATGCTGCGCTTGGCGCCATAGCTGGAGTCCAGCAGCGACTGGCCGAGCATGGGCGAGGCGATCTCGACCACATGAAAGCCGGGGTTCAGGGGAATGCCCACGACCTCGAACGGACGCGGATCGCCCTTGCTGGGCTTGGGCATTTGCAGGGTCTTGACATCGGACTGGCCGGCCAGCAGGGACAGCATGCGCGTCTGCACCCATTCGCGGCTCATGTTGTCAATGACGGGCGGCAGCTGGCCCTTAACCTCGCGCGCTGCGCGCTTGCGCTCTATGTCGAAAGAGTTGTAGTCCTCGACCTTGTGCATCCAGGCGATGATGTCGGCGTCGCTGCCGGCCTGGCGCGTGCGCACCTGGCTTGCATCCAGGGCCTGGGTCGAGAGCTCGGCCTCTACGTTGCGCAGCGTCACCGGCAGCAGGGCCGGGCCGTCGGGGCCCTCGGCATAGCGCTCGACGATGCCGAAAGGCGAGGCTGCAAACTTGGCCAGCGGCGGCATGGCACCCGTGGCCACGTCCAGCGGGAACATCTGGGCATTCGCCAGGCTGCGGCCAGCTGCATCCTGGAACTGCGGCGGCAACTCGATCCGGTACTTGGCATCGGCCTGCATGGTGGCCGCAAAGCTCAGGCTGTCGACCAGGGAGTCCTCGCTGAGCTTCTCGTCGTATTCGCCCTCGATCACGGGAGCGATCTTGGCTGCCCCGCCACTCAGGCGGATGCCCTCGGCCAGCTTGCGCGGCACGGGAGCACTGAACGTCAGGCGCATGGGGCGGATCGGCAGGCAGGCGGCCTGGGCGTTTTCACGCTGGCAGCTGAACTCGGCCGTGAAGGGCTCGCGCACGCGGAATTCAAAGACCTGGTTCTGGCGATTCGCGACTCCGCCGGGCGTGGCCACGCCGGCGCCGAACACCAGCTTCATCTCCACGCCGGCCGTGAGCCGGCGGTTGCAGGCAAGAGTCGCATATTGCTGGGGATTCTTGCTTGCGGCCTTGTCCCAGCCACGGTGCTTGAGCAGCGCATCGCGCTCCTGGCCCTCGATCAGGCGCACGGGAATGCGCTCGCCCAGGCCTTCCATCGTGCACCAGGTGTTTTGCTGCAGGCTGGCCGCAGTCACCGGCCCCGTAAGCCTGAGCGCGAAATACTGCTCCTCGTCCACGGACGAGTAGCCGCCGGGCTCCACGCGCGCCACGCGCGGGCCACCGCTTTGAAACTGATAGCTGGCAGCGCCCTTGATGGCTTCGCCCGAGGGCGATTGATAGCCAGGCACCAGCTGGGCCGTGCAGCGCATGCCCGGCGGCAGGATGTTGTCGAAGTCGAACACCCATTCGCGCTCGCCGGTCCAGCGGCCCGTGCCCTTGGCGGCGGCGGCATCGCTGCAGCTCAGCGTCACGGGAGCCGCAGCCTTGGGGTCGCCAAAGCGCACCGCCGGCGCATCGAACTGTATGCGCACCTGCTCGATCTTCTGCACCTCGCCCTGGGGGTTGAACTGGCGCACGCTCAAGGCCTGCACGCCCAGCGCCACCGACCCCAGTGCCAGGCCCAGCGCCCAACGGGCCAAGAGCAGATGGGTGCGGCGGCCCCGGTCTGCCTGCATGTGTTTGTCATGCTCATTCATGACGACTTCCCTTCTTGCAAGCGCCAGGCTCGCCATTTTTGCGTTCAGACCCAGCCCTGCTCACACCCCAAAAAAGTCCTGCGAAGACAAGCTTGGGCAAGGGGAGCTGCACCTATTGCGGCTGAAATTCAGTGCGCCGAATGATACCTTTGCCCACCCCCAGGCAGTCAGCCGATTGCCTTGTTAATCAAGCCAATCGGGCCGGATATTGAGGTGTCCCTGTAAGACAGGAGCGCATCCATCGCAGGCAGGCGCTTTTGATGCATGGGCCCGGCAGGAGCCGGGCTCATCAAGCCATGTAACAATAAGTTTCATTTTTTGATTCCACCCAGCCCAGACAAACAGGAGGGCCTATGAAAACCATGGATACCGCACCTGCCCGTTGCATGCCAAGGGTCTGATCCCGCTCGCTTCACCATGTCCCGACAACCAGGCCTGCCACCCTTCTGGCACCAGCTCAACAGCTTCTTCGCCTTTCCCTTTCAGCCCCAGCCGCTGGCCTATGCCTTGCTTCTGGCCCTGAGCAGCCTGCTGTTCAAGCTGATCTTCTTTCTGCCCGCGCCCCTGGCCATCGTGCTGCTGCAAATCGGCATCTTGCTGGCCGCCAGCCGCTATGGCTTCAAGGTCACGGCCCTGGGGTCGCGCGGTGTGCTGCGGGCGGCTGATTTTCCGCACCAGCTTGAGGATGAATGGGTGAACCTGCCCTGGAAGCTGTTCGCGATTCTCTTCATGCAGGTGGTCATCGTGGGCTTTTGCGCGCGGGTCAGCCTGGGATTTGCGCAGCTGGCGCTGTTCGTGCTGTCATTTTTGCTGCCCGCAAGCATCATCATCCTTGTGCTGAGCGGCAGCTTCTTCTCGGCCATGCACCCGGGCCAGATCCTGGAGACCGTGCGCATCATCGGCAAGCCCTATCTGCTGCTGTGCCTGTTTCTGTTCCTGCTCAGCGGTGGCTCGCAGATCGCGATGACGCTGCTGCTGCCCATGTTCAGTGGGCTGATCCTGCTGCCCTTGATGAATTTCGCGATGATTTATTTCAGCTGGGTCATGGCCAGCCTGCTCGGCTATGTGATGTACCAGCACCATGAGGCGTTCGGCATAGATCTGCTGCCTGCGGGCTCGCGCGACTCCGGCTGGAGCGATACGCGCTCCGCCACCCAGACCGCACAGCAGATGCTGGACGAGGAGATCGCCCAGCGCATGCAGGGCGGCGACATGGCCGCAGCCCTGAGCCTGGCCTACGAAGAGCAGCGCACCCGCCCCGAGGAGCTGGCGGCCCAGCGCCGCTACCACCGCCTGTTGCTGCTCATGCCCGACAAGAGCGCAAGTCTGCTCGATCACGGCCGGCGCTTCATCGCCCTGCTGCTGCGCCAGGGCCAGACCTCGGAGGCGCTCAAGGTCTTCAAGACCTGCCGCGACAAGGATGCGGGCTTTGTGCTTGACGATGCAGCGCAGACTCTTTGCCTGGCGCGTGCCGAGTGGCGTAACGGCGATGCCCTGGCCACCCTGGCCATGATCAAGAGCTTTGACAAGCGTTTTCGCGGCCATGCGAGCATTCCCCAGGCCTATGAGCTCGCGGCCCGCGCCCTGGTCCAGGGGCTGGACCGCAAGGACATGGCGCGCAGCATTCTGGCCGCGCTGCAGGCGCGCTACCCCGACAGCGAAGCCACCCAGGAAGTGCGCTGGCTGCTGCGCGAGCAGCCCGATGGCTGAGGCCGCACCGGCTCAGAGCGTGTTCGCGCTCTCAGCCCCGCTTCAAGGCCGGATGGGCGGGGGCCAGGATCTTTAGCTGCGGCAGCCAGTCCCTGGCGCGGGCCTCAAGCCCTTGCTGCAGCAGGCCGTTGACCAGCATGCCCAGGGTCTCGCCGAGTTCGGGCAGATCGGGTGCGGTCTGCACCAGGACCCGGCCCAGCTTTTCGGCATCGTCGAATTTGCGTGCACGCGTGAAGCGGCGCACCAGGCGCGCCATGTCTTCGGGTGCGATCCGGATGCCGGGCCGGGCGAGCTCCAGATAGCTCACATAGCAGGCATGCTGCCAGAGCAAGCTGTCGGCATCCTGGGTCTTGAGCCGGAAGATGCGACGCGCGGCGCGGTGAAAATCCTCGCTTGCAGGAGCAAACCTCGCAGCGCCGAACCAGCCGCGCAAGGCCTCCCGGTCCTCGGGCTGCAGCTGGGCTGCCGCCCGCCATTCGCTCAGGGCGTTTTCCATGTCCAGCGCCTGGCTCAGGCGCCGTGCCTGGAGCAGGTGCTGCTCGAAGCGCCTGGCCCTGGCCTCGGCCCGCACCTCCCCGGCCGCAGGCGACGCGGGGCGGCGCCCCAGGCCCCAGCGCTGCCCCCAGCGCACAAAGGCGCCCATCAGCACCGCGCCCGTGAGCAGGCCGCCCAGGTGGGCCATATAGGCCACACCCCGGCCGCTGAGCAGGTGCTGCAGCAGCTCGCTCACAATCCAGGCCGGCAAGAGAATCAGGGCCGGTGCGCGCACGTAGTTGAAATAGAACAGCAACTGGTAGAAAAAACGTATGCGCCGCAGCCGGTACATGACCGCGTACATGGCCATCAGGGCCGAGACCGCGCCCGAGGCCCCGAGGCCGTAGCTGCCCTGGCCCGCATAGGCCCAGGCCGCCAGGGCCGAGGCCCCCAGCGCGCCCAGCAGATAAAACACGAGGTAGGTGGTCCGCCCCAGGGCCAGCTCCAGCGAGAAGCCGAACATGAACAGGAACAGCATATTGCCCAGCAGGTGACCGGGGCTGGCATGCAAGAAGGCGGCCGTGATCCAGGTCCAGGGGCGCGGCGGCCCGTCCTCGGCATAGCTCTGGGCCCAGCGCCTGGTAAAGGGCTCGGGCCGCAATTCCTCATAGCGCGCGCGGGCCTGCTGCCACTGGGCATGGTCGGGGTCGCTGCGGTCCACGAGCTGGCCGCTGCCGAGCCGAGCCTGAAAATCCGCGTCCATCTCCATGAGCTGCAGCAGCTGGGCCGTGGCGCCATGCTTTTGCATGAGCCTGGCCTTGTCGGCCCAGGGCGAGCCGGTTTCTGCAAGCTGCTGCACGAAGCGCGGAATCTCGATGCGCGCCAGCACGCTGGCCGCATAGAAGTCGGCCGCGCGCTGCTGCTGGCGCTCCTCCGAGCGCTGCGGCCCCCAGAACAGCAGCACGTTCACGAGGATGAGCAGCAGCGTCATCCATGGAGGATTGCGCCAGCTGGGCCTGTCCTCCAGAGGAATGGCATAGAACATGCGGAGCCGGGCTTGCCTACTGAGGCTTAAAGCCGCTGGTCTGGATGATGCGCTTCCAGACCTGGGTATAGGCCTGCTCGCGCTCGGCAAGCTGGGCCGGCGTCATATAGAGCACGCTCAGGCCCAGGGCCGTGAGCTGCTCATGCACATCGGGCTGCCTGAGCACCTGGGCCACGGCGGCGGAGAAGCGCTCCACAAAGGCCTTGGGCGTGGCCCTGGGCGCATAGATGCCGTAGTAGGGCAGGTCTTCGAAGCCGCCCACGCCCTGCTCGGCCAGCGTCGGCACCTCGGGCATGGCGGCCTGGCGCCGGCTTCCGAGCACGCCGATGACGCGCAGCTTGCCCGCCCGGTGGTTTTCCATGAAGTCCTGCACCGAGCCGATGCCTGCCGGTATCTGGTTGCCCAGCATGTCGGCCAGCATGGGGGCGCTGCCCTTGTAGGGGGCGGCGACCAGGTCCAACTGGTAATGCTGGCCCAGCAGCTTGACCAGGAATTCGGGTGTGGAGGCCGGGGCCGGAATGCCCACGGTTCCCCGCTTCGCCTCCTCGCCTATCCACTGCACGTATTCGGCCAGGTTGCGTGCCGGCGTGCTGCTGGAGACGGCCAGTGCGTTCACGAAGGTCGCGATGCCGGCGACCGGCGCGAAATCATGCACGGGATCGAAGCCCGGCTTTCTGACCACCTGGGGCAGGATGGAGATGGTGTGATCGTGCGAGAGAAACAGCGTATGGCCGTCGGGCGCAGCGCTCTTGAGCACCTGCGCCGCGATCTGGCCGCCTGCGCCCGGACGGTTGTCCACGACGACGCTTGTGCCCAGCTCATGCCTGAGCCTGTCGGCCAGCAGGCGGGCAATCGCATCCGAGCCGCCGCCCGGCGGAAAGCCCACGAGCAGCCGTATCGGCTGAGAGGGCTGTGCAATCGCCTGAGGCGCAATCGATGCTCCGGCCGATGCGGCCAGGGCATGGGCCAGCAACTGGCGGCGAGATAGGCTCATGAATGTCTCCCTGTTGTCGTGATTTCCAGCCCGGCCGCTGCTCATGGCGTTCGAGCTGCATGCATGCATACATGCGTGCACCGGCGCTGGCGCCGCTCAGTGTATTACGAGCCTGGAGCTGCAAGCCGCAGCCCGGCACGCGCAGGCGGCGGTGACAAATGCGCGACCAGATCCGGCCCCTTGAGCATGCAATCCCGCGACAAGCTTCATATGATGCTTGCCCAGAAGATTGTCGACACGAGGGTCGCCACGCTCGCGACGGTCAGCCCGATGCCTGGATGCCGAGCTTGCGCATCCATTTCCTCAACCGGGAGAGCAAAACATGAAGATTCGCTACGCTATCGCACTCGGCGCCCTGGGCGCCACCCTGGCACAGGCCCAGGAGCCGCAGAGCGCCACCGCCATCACCACACAGGCCAACCGGGCCGTGGCCGCCGCCTACGATCTGGCCCAGCCCCAGGACTTTGAGGATGCAGCGCGCGGTCTGGTGGCCCGCATGCCCGAGCCCATCATCCGCAACGCCAAGGGCGACGTGGCCTGGAACAGCGAGCGATACGCGTTCATCAAGGGCCCTGCGCCGGACAGCGTCAACCCCAGCCTCTGGCGCCAGGAGCAGCTCAACAACCAGGCCGGACTGTTCAAGGTGAGCGAGGGCATCTGGCAGCTGCGCGGCTATGACCTTGCGAACATGACCCTGGTCCAGGGCAAGACCGGCTGGATCGTGATCGACCCGCTGACCACGGCCGAAACCGCGCGGGCCACGCTGGCCTTTGCGCAGCAGCAGCTCGGCCCCAGGCCCGTGGTGGCCGTGATCTACACGCACAGCCATGTAGACCATTTCGGCGGCGTGCGCGGTGTGGTCGACGAGGCCGATGTGCGGGCCGGCAAGATTCCCATCATTGCGCCCGATGGATTCATGGAGCACGCCATCTCCGAGAATGTGCTCGCAGGCAATGCCATGACGCGCCGGGGGCGCTACCAGTTCGGCGCCGACCTGGCCCACGACCCACGCGCAGGCGTGGGCTCGGGCCTGGGGAAGGCGGTCTCCGCAGGCAGCATTGGTCTGATCGAGCCCACCGACATCGTGCGCAAGACCGGCGAGGAGCGCGTGGTGGATGGCGTGCGCATCCAGTTCATGATGGCCAACGGCTCGGAGGCACCGTCGGAGTTCGCCTTCTACTTTCCCGACCTCAAGGCGCTGTGCCTGTCCGAGGTGGTCACGGCGAACATGCACAACATCTACACGATCCGTGGCGCGCAGATGCGCGATGCGCTGGGCTGGAGCAAATACATCAACCAGATGATCGATGCCTTCCCCGAGGCCGAGGTCGCCTTTCGCAGCCACCACTGGCCGGTATGGGGTGGCGAGCGCATACAGCGCCATCTGGCCAACCAGCGCGACGTCTACCGCTTCATCCATGACCAGGCCGTGGGCCTGCTCAACCAGGGTCGCAAGATGGACGACATCGCCAACGCCACGTATTTCCCCAAGGGGCTGAAGAACGACTTCTCCACCCATGGCTACTACGGCACCCTGAGCCACAATCTGCGCGCCGTCTACAACTTCTACCTCGGCTATTACGACGGCAACCCGGCCACGCTCGACCCTCTGCCCGTGGCCGAGGCCTCGCAGCGCTACGTCAAGGCCATGGGCGGTATGGACGCCGTGCTGCGCCAGGCCAAAGCCGCCTTCGACGCCGGCGACTACCGCTGGGCCGCCGTGCTGGGCAACCATGCCGTCATGGCCGAGCCGGACAGGCAGGCGGCCCGCCTGCAGCAGGCCGCGACACTGGAGCAACTGGGCTACCAGGCGGAGTCGGGCGTGTGGCGCAATGCCTATCTGATGGGCGCCCAGGAGCTGCGCCAAGGCCTCAAGCCCGCGTCCCCCAATGCCCAGGGCTCGGAACTGGTGCGCAGCATGCCGCTGGAGATGGTCTTCGACTATCTGGCCGTGCGCCTGAACCACGAAAAAGTGGACGGCCTGAACCTGGGCACGCAGATCCATTTCACCGACACCCACGAAACCTATGCGCTGGAGCTGTCGAACGCCGTGCTCAACCACACCAGGGGCCGCAAGCTGCAGAGCCCGGACGCCACGCTGTCGCTGACGCGCGCGGCATTCTTCAAGATGCTGCTGGCCAGGGTGCCACTGACCCAGCTCGTGGAAGCCGGCGAGGCCAGGATGGAGGGCAAGCCCCAGGCGCTGGCCGCCATCCTCGGCAACCTCGATACCTTCAACCCACGCTTTCCCATCGTCACGCCCTGAGCCACAAGGCTCCCAGGCCCAGGGCCTGGGAGCAGCTTTAAAAAAAGGAGCTGGTAGCACCTGTCACTCTTGGGTTTCAGACTGTTTTTAGTTTGAAACCTAAAAGGGGCAAGCGCTACCAGCTCCTCTTTTTATTTGCTACAGGCTGACATCCAGCCTGCGCCCAGCATCGATGTTCAGTCCGCCAGACGCTTCAGATGTGCTGCCAGCTGTGCCCGCACCTGGGCCGGTGCCGTGCCGCCCAGGGTGTTGCGGGCATTGAGCGAGCCCTCCAGGCTCAGAGCCTCGAACACATCGGCTTCGATATGCGGGTTGAAGGCCTGCAGCTCGGCCAGGGGCAGCTCGGTCAGGTCCACGCCCTTCAATGTGGCCAGCTTCACGGCATGGGCCACGGTTTCATGGGCGTCGCGGAAGGGCAGGCCCTTCTTGACCAGGTAGTCGGCCAGGTCGGTGGCCGTGGCATAGCCCTTGAGGGCTGCAGCGCGCATGGCTTCGGCGTTCACGGTGATGCCGCCTTCCTTGGCGCCGGTGGCGGGGTTCACCTGGCCGCCAATCATCTCGGCAAAAATGCGCAGCGTGTCCTTCAAGGTGTCCACGGTATCGAACAGCGGCTCCTTGTCTTCCTGGTTGTCCTTGTTATAGGCCAGGGGCTGGCCCTTCATCAAGGTGATCAGGCCCATCAGATGGCCGACGACGCGGCCGGTCTTGCCCCGGGCCAGCTCGGGCACGTCGGGGTTCTTCTTCTGCGGCATGATGGACGAGCCGGTGGTGAAGCGGTCCGCAATCTTGATGAAGCCGAAGTTCTGGCTCATCCAGATGATGAGCTCTTCGGACAGGCGCGAGACATGCACCATGCACAGGCTGGCGGCGGCGGTGAATTCGATGGCGAAGTCACGGTCGCTCACGCCATCCAGGCTGTTCTGACACACGCCATCCATGCCCAGGGTCCGGGCCACGCGCTCGCGGTCCAGCGGGTAGGTGGTGCCGGCCAGGGCCGCCGAGCCCAGGGGCAGCACGTTGACGCGGCGGCGCACATCCAGCATGCGCTCGGCATCGCGCTTGAACATTTCCACATAGGCCAGCATGTGGTGGCCAAAGCTCACCGGCTGGGCCACTTGCAAATGGGTGAAGCCGGGCAGGATCACATCCACATTCTTGCCCGCCACGTCCACCAGGGACAGCTGCAATTCCTTGAGCAGGCCGGCGATCAAGTCGATCTCGTCGCGCAACCACAGGCGCACATCGGTGGCCACCTGGTCGTTGCGGCTGCGGCCGGTGTGCAGGCGCTTGCCGGCATCGCCCACCAGGGCCGTCAGGCGCGCCTCGATGTTCAGGTGCACGTCTTCCAGGTCCAGCTTCCATTCGAACTGGCCGGCTTCGATTTCCGACTGGATCTGCGCCATGCCTTTCTGGATGGCTGCGTAGTCGTCCTGGCCAATCACGCCCTGAGCGGCCAGCATTTCGGCATGGGCCAGGCTGCCGGTGATGTCGGCCTTCCACATGCGCTGGTCGAAGAACACGCTGGAGGTGTAGCGCTTGACCAGATCGCTCATGGGTTCTTCGAAAAGGGCGGACCAGGCCTCGGCCTTGGTTTCGAGCTGGTTGTGCGAAGCAGACGTGGTTTGATTGGCAGACATGTAGAAGCGACTTTCGTCGAAAAGCAGCGGGCGCGATACAGCGCCGGTTCAAGACAGAAAGCCAGGATTTTATCCAGCCCGCTCCGGCAAGCACTCGGGCCGCCGCAAGCCGCACCCGGCCGTCCTGACTCTGATGCAGATCACAGGGCCTGGCTTTTGCAGGCAGCCGCCGCCTGAAAGCTGCAGACAATGCCCGTCAAGGCCGACACTTCCGCTCTTTGGCCATATCGCCGTCCGGCTTCGTGCTGGCCATAATCCCCGCCATGCCCATGCCTTCACACAGCCGCACGCCGCCCCTGGTGTTCGACGCCTGCAACGCCGGCGTGGTGCTGCGTGCCGTGCTCTTCGTGCAGGCCGTGGTCAGCACGGCTGCCATGTTCGGCGCCGAGTCACCGCCCCAGTGGCTGCTTCTCACGGCCTGGCTGACCAGTGCCAGCCTGCCCGGCACCCTGGCCTGGCTGATGGCGGCCTGCGGCCTCAAGCATGCGCTGCAACGCATGAGCCTGAGCGGCCAGTACGCCGCCGGCGTGCTGCTTGGCGCTCTGGCCGGCTTGTTTGCCTGCGCCCTGCTGCGCCTCACCGAGATCGGCCCCGCGCCCTGGCTGGCCACGACCTCCACAGGGGCCCTGCTTGCGGCCTTGCTGGTCACGGCCCTGGTGCTGCGCGCACGCGGGCGCGCGCCTGCCGACACGCGGGCCCAGTTGTCCGAGCTGCAATCGCGCATACGCCCGCACTTTCTGTTCAACACCCTCAACAGCGCGATTGCACTCGTGCGCGAAGAGCCAGCCAAGGCCGAAGCCATTCTCGAAGACCTGTGCGACCTGTTTCGCGGCGCCCTGGCCGAACCGCACAGCACGGCCACGCTGGCCGAGGAGATCGAGCTGGCCAGGCGCTACCTGGCCATAGAACAGGTACGCTTTGGCGAGCGCCTGCAGGTGCAGTGGCAGCTGGACCCCGACGTAGGCCATGCGCTGCTGCCGCCCCTGCTGCTGCAGCCCCTGGTGGAAAACGCCGTGCGCCATGGCGTGGAGCCCGGCGCGCGCGGCGGCAAGCTGCAGGTGCGCACGGAAAAGCGCGGCTCCCAGGCCGTGGTGCGCATCGTGAACACCTTGCCCGACAAGAACAGCCCGCCCAATCAGGGCCACGGCATTGCCCTGGCCAATGTTCGTGCACGCCTGTCCCTGCTGCACGACATGCAGTCCAGCTTCAGCACCAAGGTGCAGCACGCGCATTTCGTGGTGCGCATCGCCCTGCCTCTGCCCACGGACAGCCAACTCCCGCCCCCTTCCCAAGGCCGCCATGCATATCCTCATCGTTGACGACGAAGCCCTGGCCCGCACGCGCTTGCGCAGCCTGCTGGCCGACTGCCCGCCGGGCCCCGACGGCCTGCCCCATCATGTCTGCGAGGCCCAGAATGCCGACCAGGCCATGGCCTTGCTGCAGAGCCCCGGCCCGCGCCCCGTGGACCTGGTGCTGCTGGACATCCACATGCCCGGACGCGACGGCCTGGCCCTGGCCCATGCGCTGCGCCGGCTGAACCTGCCGCCCGTGGTGGTCTTCGTCACCGCCCATCCCAGTCATGCGCTGCAGGCCTTCGAGCTCGATGCGGCCGACTACCTGACCAAGCCCGTGCGCCGCGAGCGGCTGCAGCAGGCCCTGGCCAAGGCCTTGCGTGCCCTGGCCCTGCGGCCGGCGGCGGCGCTGGACAGCGGCCCGACCCTGCTGATCCAGGAACGCCACACCACGGTGCGTCTGCCGCTGACGGAAGTGCTCTACCTCAAGGCTGAACAGAAATACGTGACCGTTCGCACGCTGAACCGCAACTATGTGCTTGACGGCGCCCTGGCCGAGCTCGAATCCCGTCATGCCGACCAGTTGCTGCGCGTGCACCGCAATGCCCTGGTCGCACGCACGGCCATGCGCAGCCTGGAGCGCCAGGAAAACATGGAAGGCCGGGAGGAAGGCGACGCCTGGGGCCTGAGCCTGCACGGCATCCCCGAACTGCTCACGGTCTCGCGCCGCCAGTTGCCCCTGGTGCGCGCAGCCTTGCGCAGCGCAATGCAAGAGGCCTAGTCTCTCGTCACCAGAGCCTGCCGAGATGAACGCTTGAGCCTGGGGCGTGTCTCGGCGCAAGTGAACTGCCAATCGACCGTCGCCTTGCACCGACCCCGCTGGTGCCGATGCTGCCAATCGGCAACCTCCTTGCGCACCTTGTCGATGCAGTGATCACCAAGACGCTGGAGAGCAACGCCAAGCCGAAGCCCTTCATATGGTGAAAGACTGCCGATGGCCTGCGGCTCAGGTCAAGCAAGCCAGCGCGCGACTCCTGCGCCATGGGGAAAGGATTCCAGGCGCAAGGTCTGAGCCCATGTCTGGCCTTCAATGCGCATGGTGCGCCATCCGCCCCACCAGGGTCACCATGGTGATGCCCAGCAGCAGCCAGCCGACCTGGGCCGCGGTCTCGCCTGCGCTCAGGCGCCTTTGCAGCTGGGGAATCAGATCTGCGAGGGCCACATAGATGAAGCTGCTGGAGGCCACGACCAGAAAATACGGCAGCAGCTCATGGAGCTGGCCTACGAGGAAGTAGCCGACCACGCCGCCCAGCGTGGTCACGGCACCGGCCATGGAGACCTTGATCAGCGCCGTGCGGCGGTTGGAGCTCGACTGGCGCAGCACCACGATGTCGCCCATGTGGTGCGGCACCTCATGGGCCAGCACGGAGATGGCCGCGATCAGGCCCAGACGCATGTCGGCCAGAAAGGCCGATGCGATCAGCACGCCGTCGCCAAAGCAGTGCACGCTATCGCCCGTGAGCACGGCCCAGCCGCTGCCATGGTGGTGGGAGTGATCGCCGTCATGCGCATGTTCATGTCCATGCGCGTGGTGGTGCCCATGATGCACCTGGGGCGTGCCATGCTCATGGCCGTGGTGCCAGAGCTCGGCCTTGGACAGCAAAAAGAAGAACACCAGCCCCACGAGCAGGACGATGAACAGGTCATGGGCGTCGGCATGGCTCTCGAAGGCCTCGGGCAGCAAGTGCATGAAGGCCGTGGCCAGCAGGGCCCCGGCCGCCAGGCTGAGCAGACGCTGGGGCATGATGCCCGCACCCTGCCCCTTGCCCAAGCCCATCAACAAGGCAGCCACCCACACACTGCCAATACCGGCGGCCAGGGTGGCCAAAATGATTGCGCCCAACGTCATAAAAATTCTTGCTTATTCGAATGCCTGCAACAGGCGAAACCTGCGAATTTTCGCAGAAACCAAAGCCCCGGCCGAACTCGCGACCAGGGCTTTCGAACAAGCCTACAGAAGCTGTCAAGCCCCCCCGGCAGGTATTTGCGATGTTTACCGTGCCGAGGCGCTGGCCAGCACGCTCTCAGAACGTGTTTACGCTCTCAGCCCAGGCCGTGGCGGTGCAGCCAGGCCAGCATGCGCTCCCAGCCATTGCGCGCATCGTGCTCGCGGTAACTGGGCCGGTAATCGGCATGAAAGGCATGCGGCGCATCGGGATAGATCACGAACTCCGACGCCCTGGCTGCAGGCGAGCCCTGGCCGAGCGCGGAGCGCATGCGCTCCACTGACTCCAGGGGAATGCCCGTGTCCTTGCCGCCATACAGCCCGAGCACCGGGGCCTTGAGCGCCGCCGCGCGCTCCAGCGGATGGGCGGGCTGCAGCGCGCTCTTCTCGCCCTCGAGCCGCCCATACCAGGCCACGCCGGCCTTGACCGGCCCATGGGCGGCATACAGCCAGGTGATGCGCCCGCCCCAGCAAAAGCCGGTAATGGCCACACGCTGCGCATCGCCGCCGTTGGCTGCGGCCCAGTGCACGGCGCCGTCGAGATCGGCCATGACCTGGGCGTCGGGCACTTTGGAGACCAGCTCGCTCATGAGCTTGGCCAGTTCGCCATACATCATGGGATCACCCTGGCGCGCGAACAGATCGGGCGCCAGCGCCATGTAGCCGGCACGCGCAAGCCGCCTGCAGGTATCGGCAATGTATTCGTGCACGCCGAAGATCTCCGAGATCACCAGCACCACGGGCAGCCCGGTTTTGCCTGCGGGCGCGGCGCGGTAGGCCGGGACCTGAAAGCCGTCGACGGTGAAGCCGACTTCGCCGACCTCCAGCCCGTCGGCAGGCGTGGAAATCGCGGTCTGGGCCATCAGGGGGGCGGCGGCCGCCGCATAGCCCAGGCCCATGGCGGTTTGCAGCGCCAGGCGCCGCGTAGGGCCGGCCGGGCTCACCTGCCCCGGCAGCAAGGCCATCAAGTCCTGTTGTTCATGGCTGCGCATGCTTGTCTCCTCGTTGTTGAATGTCCGAGGATCAGTCTAGCCCAGGGCCATGCGCCTCAAAGCATGGCCGCCCAGCGCAGCAGGGCCGCCGCCAGCGCGCCGAGCACGACCACGGCCAGAAACGGCAGGCGCAGCCACAGCGCGAGCGCGGCCACGGCCAGCGAGCCCAGGCGCGCATCCCAGACCAGTTGCGTGCCCGAGGCCAGGGTGTTCATGACCGTGAGCGAGGCCAGCAGGCCTACCGTGAGGCAGGCGGCCACGCCGTTCATGCGCGGATTTTTGAGCCAGCGCTCGGGCAGGCTGTAGCCCAGCAGCTTGGTCGCAAAGGCCAGCGCGCAGGCCAGCACGATCCAGGTCCAGAGATTCATGAGCGCGGCTCCTGCAAGGCCCGGGCACGGGCCGCATGGCGCGCACTGCTGACCCAGCCCCAGGCTGCGCCCACGGCCGCCGCCAGCAGTATCGGCACGCCCGGCGCAACCCAGGGTATGGCCAGGGCCGTGACCAGGCCGCAGACCAGGGCCAGGGCCCGGGGTTCACGCGCGCTCAGGCGCGGCCACAGCAGACCCAGAAAGGCGGCGACGGCCGCACCGTCGAGCCCGAAGCGCCGCGTATCGCCCAGCGCATCACCGAGCAGGGCGCCCAGCAGCGTGAACAGGTTCCAGAGCAGGAATACGCCGGCCCCCGCAACCCAGAAGCCCAGCCTGCGCTCGCCGGCATCGCTCTGGGCCGAGGCCGTGGCCGCCGATTCGTCTATGGTCCAGTGCGCGGCCAGCCAGCGCCGCCAGCCACGCGGGCCCAGCATATGGCTCATCTGCATGCCGTAGATGGCATTGCGCACGCCCAGCAAGCTGGCCGCACCCAGGGCCGCAGGCCCGGAGCCGCCGCCCGCGATCACGCCCACGAAGGCGAACTGCGATCCGCCCGTGAACATCAGCAGACTCAGCACCTGGGTCTGGGCCAGGGACAGGCCCGCCGCCACGCCCAGCGCGCCATAGGAGATGCCGTAAAGCCCCGTGGCCACCGAGATGGAGATCCCCATGCGCACGGCCGCGCTGTCGCGCCAACCTGGGCTCAGTGAAAAAGTGAGCGCCTTGCGCTTGCCTCCAGCGGTATTCATAGGGAAATCAATCTCAAATCCAAACAAGACAAGCGCTATCAGCTATCAAATATGCTATGTGCCGCGCTTCATAGGCTGCCCCGCAGCG
This sequence comes from Comamonas composti DSM 21721, assembly GCF_000429845.1. Classification (GTDB taxonomy): domain Bacteria; phylum Pseudomonadota; class Gammaproteobacteria; order Burkholderiales; family Burkholderiaceae_C; genus Comamonas; species Comamonas composti. Next base: position 95,542 of record NZ_AUCQ01000014.1, on the reverse strand, counting down.
AAGATGTCGCCCCCGTCCCAAGAGCGCGGGAAGCGGCAAGGCTGCTCAGGGGTCAATGTGCCTTGTCCCAGTTCTCGCCCACGCCCACCTCGGCCAGCAGCGGCACCTTGAGCTCGGCCACGCCGGCCATGAGGCGCGGAATCTCGGCGCGCAGCCAGTCCACTTCGGACGCGGGCAGCTCGAACACCAGCTCGTCGTGCACCTGCATGATGACCAGGATGCCGGGCTTGTTCGCATCGAGCTCGGCCTGCACCGCGACCATGGCCTTTTTGATGAGGTCGGCCGCCGTGCCCTGCATGGGCGCGTTGATGGCCTGGCGCTCGGCGGCCTTTTTGCGCGGGCCGCTGCCGCCGTTGATATCGGCTAGGTAGAGGCGCCGCCCGAACACGGTCTGCACATAGCCGTGCTCATGGGCGAATTCCACGGTCTCGTCCATGTAGCGCTTCACGCCCGGGTAGCGCTGGAAGTACTTGTCGATATAGGCGGCCGCGGCCTTGGTCTCTATGCCCAGGTTCTTGGCCAGACCAAAGCTGCTCATGCCGTAAATCAGACCGAAGTTGATGACCTTGGCATAGCGGCGCTGCTCGCTGCTGACCTGGTCCAGCGCCACGCCAAAGACCTCGGCGGCGGTGGCGCGGTGCACGTCCAGCCCCTGGTGGAAGGCGCGCAGCAAGGCCTCGTCGCCCGACAGGTGGGCCATGATGCGCAGCTCGATCTGCGAATAGTCGGCGCTGGCGATCACATGGCCGGGCGCGGCGATGAAGGCCTCGCGCACGCGCCGGCCCTCGGGCGTGCGGATCGGAATGTTCTGCAGGTTCGGGTCGTTGCTCGACAGCCGCCCCGTGACGGCCACGGCCTGCGCATAGTGGGTGTGCACGCGCCCCGTGCGCGGATGGGCAAGCTGGGCCAGCTTGTCGGTATACGTGCCCTTGAGTTTGGACAGGCTGCGGTGCTCGAGCAGCTTGGCGGGCAGCGGATAGTTCTCGGCCAGTTTTTCCAGCACCTCTTCGTCGGTGCTGCGCGCGCCGGTGGCGGTCTTCTTCACCACGGGCATGCCCAGCTTGTCGAAGAAGATCTCGCCCAGTTGCTTGGGGCTGGCAAGGTTGAAGGGCTGGCCCGCGATCTCGTAGGCCTCGTTTTCGAGCTGCACGATGCGCTGGCCCAGGTCGTTGCTCTGCCTGGCCAGCGTGGGGCCGTCGATGAGCACGCCATTGCGCTCGATGCGGAACAGGGCTTCGCTGGTGTCCATCTCCAGCGCATAGATGCCGCGCAGGCCGTCGTTGGCCTGCAACTGGGGCCAGAGCACGCGGTGCACGTCCAGCGTCTGATCCGCATCCTCGCAGGCATAGGCCGCAGCCTTGTCCACGGCCACCTGGGCAAACGGTATCTGGTGCGCGCCCTTGCCGCACAGGTCTTCGTAGCTCAGGCCGGTGCGGTTCACATGGCGCAGAGCCAGGCTGGTCAGGCTGTGGGGGCGGTGCACTTCCAGCACATAGGACTGCAGCATGGTGTCGTGCGCATAGCCTGCGACCGCTATGCCGGCGTTGGCGAACACATGGCGGTCGTACTTCACATGCTGGCCCAGCTTTTTCCGGGAAGCATCTTCCAGCCAGGGCTTGAGCTTGGCCAGCACCTCGTCCACAGGCAGTTGCGCGGGCGCGTCCGGTCCTTCGTGGCGCAGCGGTATGTAGGCGGCCTTGCCGGGCTCCACGCTCAGCGACAGGCCGACGATCTCGGCACGCATCTCATCCAGCGAGGTGGTTTCCGTATCCAGGGCCGTGAGCTCGGCTGCAGAGATCTTCGCCAGCCAGGCATCGAAAGCCTCCCAGGTCAGCACCACCTCATACTCCAGCGCGCGCTGCTGGGCCGCCTCGGCCTCGTCCGTGGCCGCATGCGACTCCTGTGCCTGCTCGGCAAACATGTCGCCCGTGGCCTGATCGGCACGCGGCTTGGCCACGCTCTTGCGCCCGGCCTGCACGGCCGCCAGCGCATCGGGCTGCTCGGCGACGGCGCCGCCCAGCGCGCGCGCCAGGCCCTTGAAGCCATAGCGCTCGTAGAACTCGCGCAGCGCCTCGGCCTGGGGCTCGGCCGGGGTCAGGCCGTCGAGCCGGGGCAGTCCGGCCACATGTTCGTCCAGATCGCAATCGGTCTTCATGGTCACGAGCTCGCGGCTCAGGGCCAACTGGCCCGAGGCAATCGCATCGCGCAGGTTCTGGCCGGCCACGCCCTTGATGGAGTCGGCGGCCGCAATCAGGCCGTCCAGCGAGCCATGCTCGTCCAGCCACTTGGCCGCCGTCTTGGGACCGACCTTGGTCACGCCGGGCACGTTGTCCACGGCATCGCCCACCAGGGCCTGGTAGTCGATCATCAGCGCGGGCGGCACGCCGAACTCGGCCGTGACGCCGGCCACATCGCGCCTCTTGCCGCTCATGGTGTCCATGACCGTGATGTGCGCATCCACGAGCTGGGACAAATCCTTGTCGCCGCTGGAGATGACCACGTTCACGTCCTGGGCTGCTGCCACCCGGGCCAGGGTGGCGATGACGTCATCCGCCTCCACGCCCTGGACCGCGACCACGGGCCAGCCCAGCAGGCGCACGACCTCGTGAATGGGCTCTATCTGGCTGCGCAAGTCGTCGGGCATGGGCGAGCGATTGGCCTTGTACTCGGTGTACAGGTGGTCGCGAAAGGTCGGTCCGCTGGTGTCGAAGACACAGGCCACATAGTCGGCCGGCACTTCTTTCTTCAGCGCGGCCAGCATATTGATCATGCCGCGTATGGCGCCCGTGGCCGCACTCGCCGGATTGCCGGGCTCGGCGCGCAGATCGGGCATGGCATGGTAGGCGCGGTAGAGGTAGCTGGAGCCGTCGATCAGCACCAGGGTCTTGGAATTGCTCATGCCCCGGATTGTGCACGCGCGCGGGACACGGCAGGAGCCGGGGGAACAATCGCACACCAGCGGCGTCTCCCCCTACAATCGCTGTCATGCGCGCCCTCCCTCTTCTCATCCTCCTTGGCCTGGCCTCCGGCAGCTTGCTGGCCCAGAATGCAACGCCGGCACCGGCCCCTGCGGCCGAAGCCGCACCCGCGAACGCAGACCCGGCGGCCAAGCCCGCCGTGGGCGAGCGCCGCGACCGCACCAACCAGCGCGTGGAGCATATCCATGTCGAGGATGAGGGCAGCAGTGTTGACGAGCTGCGCGTGGGCGGACAGACCCGCAACATCACGGTCCAGCCCAAGGTCGGCGACATGCCGTCCTACGAGGTGCAGTCGAACGACGGCGCACGCGCCTCGCGCAGCCGCGGCGATGGCGACGGCACCAATGGCACGCGCGTCTGGAACCTCAAGAAGTTCTGACCCCTCCCCGGCCCTGCGGCCCCTGGCGCCGCAGCCGCCCTCCGGGCAGTGTCTTTTGGCGCTGCCCTTTTTACATGTTTGAGCGATGAGCAGATCCGGCAAGGCCGGTAGAACAAGATGGCTGTTTTCACCCAAGTTTCCGAGAAAGACGCGCGCGAACTGCTGCGCCGCATGTCCCTGGGCTCCCTCAAGGAGCTGCGCGGAATCCAGGGCGGCATAGAGAACACGAATTACTTTCTGACAACCGACCAGGGTGAATGGGTGCTTACGCTCTTCGAGCGCCTGAGCGACGAGCAACTGCCCTTTTACCTGCATTTGATGAAGCACCTGGCCCAGGCCGGCATTCCCGTGCCCGACCCGCAGGCCGAGACCCGCAGCGGCGACATCCTGCTGCATGTCTGCGGCAAGCCTGCAGCCATCGTCAACCGCCTGGCCGGCAAGAGCCAGCTGCAGCCCGCGCCCGTGCACTGCGCGGCCGTGGGCGATATGCTGGCACGCATGCACCTGGCCGGGCGCGACTATGCACGCCAGCAGCCCAATCTACGCGGTCTGCCCTGGTGGAATGCCACCGTGCCCACGGTGCTGCCGCATCTGGACGAAGCCACGCGCGAGCTGCTGCGCGCCGAACTGGCCTACCAGAACCATGTCGCGGCCTCCAGCAGCCATGCGGCGCTGCCGCGCGGGCCCGTGCATGCCGACCTGTTCCGCGACAACGTGATGTTCGAGGGCGAGCAGCTCACGGGCTTCTTCGACTTCTATTTCGCAGGCGTGGACACGTGGCTGTTCGACCTGGCCGTATGCCTCAACGACTGGTGCATAGACCATGCGACCGGTGCCCATGATGCGCCCTGCGCGCAGGCCATGATCGATGCCTACCAGGCAGTGCGTGAGCTCACGGGCGCCGAGCGCGAGCTGTTCAACGCCATGCTGCGCGCAGGCGCTCTGCGCTTCTGGATCTCGCGCCTGTGGGACTTCTACCTGCCGCGCGAAGCCGCCCTGCTCACGCCCCACGACCCCACGCACTTCGAGCGCGTGCTGCGCCAGCGCCTGGCCCACCCCGTGGCCCTCGCCGACCGGCAAGCCGTGCCTTGCTAACGCACCCCGGACTGGAAAGCGCGTGCCCAAGCACGCCGACTGTTGGGTAAATGCGCAAACCTGGGCATCAGGAGCGCAAAGCCGTCGCTTATGAGGCCATGTTTGCGCCCGGCCGCTCCTGCTCGGGTACAGTGGGCCCTGCTCGTCCCGGCGCAGCGGCTTGTGAGAAGCCTCGCTTTGCGGGCGCATCGTGTTTGCCATCCATGAAACTCCTCATCGTTCCTGCCAGCACCGGCCTGCAATGGGTCAAGCTGGGCTTTGCCACATTCCGCAGGCAGCCGCTGGCACTGACCAGCCTGTTCTTTCTCTATGTCATGGCGATCTCGCTGCTGGGCGCCATACCCGTGGTCGGATTGATTCTGGCGCTGAGCCTGCCGCCCGCCCTGTCGCTGGCCATGATGGTCGCAGCCTCCGAGGCCGCCCATGGCCGCCGCCCGACGCCGGCACTGCTGCTGGTCGCATTCCGCTCGGGGCGCGAGCGCATGCAGTCCATGCTCACGCTGTGCGCCATGTATACCGTGGGCATTGTGCTCATCATGCTGGCCTCGGCCCTGGTCGACGGCGGCCAGTTCGCGAATGTCTACATGGGCAATCTGCGGCTCACCGAAGACCTTGCCACCTCGCCCGACCTGCAGGCCGCCATGTGGCTGAGCATGGGCTTGTACCTGTGTTTTTCGCTGCTGTTCTGGCACGCGCCCGGTCTTGTGCACTGGCATCAGGTGCCGCCCGTCAAGGCCTGCTTCTTCAGCCTCGTGGCCTGCGTGCGCAATATCGGCGCGTTTACGGTGTTCGGCCTGGGCTGGATGGGCGCCTTCCTGCTGGCCGGCCTGGCCCTGACCCTGCTCATGGGCCTGCTCGTGCCATTGACCAACACGGCCGTGGCCAGCGGCGTGATGGTGACCGTGGCCCTGGGCCTGGCCACGGTGTTCTTCACCTCGGTCGTCTTCAGCTTTCGCGACTGCTTTGCACCGCCGGATGCAGACGATGGGGCCAACGAGGCCGGCGCACAGGCCCCGGCGGCGCCCGCACCGGACTTGCCGGAATAACTCCAACCCCCTGCCGCAGGCCTTGCCTACATCAGGCCTTCGGCAGCCAGTCTTTGCATGACCAGCAGCACGCCGCTGACCTGGGCCGGCTCGCGCGCATAGTCGCCCGCATCGAAAAAGCGCACACCGCCTATCTCCCGGCTGGGCCGCAATTCTTCGTGCGTGGCCAGCGTATAGAGAAAGCAATCCTGCTCCATCTGCCTCGGTGGCTGCTCGCCATAGGCGGGCGAGGCGATATGGCACCAGTAGCGCAGGCGCTCGGCTGCCAGCTCCAGGCACAGCTCCTCGGCGACTTCGCGGCGCAGCGCCTGCTCGGCACTCTCGCCCGCATCGAGCTTGCCGCCCGGCAGATACCAGGCCTGCTTGTTGTTGGAATAGGCGAGCAGCAGCTTGCGCCCACAGACCACAACCAGACCGGCCGTGGCCAGTGCTTTTCCGTTCATCTCTCAGCTCTCAAGGACACGGCCTCAATCCACAATGGTCAGCTTGGCAATCGCCAGCGCCAGCCACTTGGTGCCGTGGCGCGGGAAGTTGACCTGGGCACGGGCATCGTCGCCCGAGCCTTCCACTGCCAGCACCTTGCCCTCGCCAAACTTGGCGTGGAACACCGTGATGCCTTTGACGATGCCATGCCCGGGCACGGCTTTTTGCGGCGGCACCTGGGGGTTGGCAAACACCTCGGCAGACTTGGAACCGAATGAGCCTCTAGCGCCCGTCCCCCATGCGGGAGCAGTTCCCGACTTGGGAGCGAAACTGCCAAAGCCGCCCTTGGCCGTCAGCCATTTGAGGCAGGCCTCGGGCAGCTCGTCCAGAAAGCGGCTGGGCAGGTTGAAGCGTGTCTGCCCATGCAGCATGCGGCTTTGCGCATGGCTCAGGTACAGGCGCTTGCGCGCGCGGGTGATGGCCACATACATCAGGCGGCGTTCTTCCTCCAGACCGCTGCGATCGCTCATGGCGTTCTCATGCGGGAACAGGCCTTCTTCCAGCCCGCCGATAAAGACCACGTCAAACTCCAGGCCCTTGCTGGCGTGCACCGTCATCAGCTGCACGGCCTCTTGGCCGGCCTGGGCCTGGTTGTCACCGGCTTCCAGCGCGGCATGGACCAGGAAGGCCGCCAGCGGCGACAGGGTTTCACCGGTTTCTGTATTCGTTCCGCCCAGGGGCAAATCCAGCAGCGGGCGCGAAGCGTCCAGGCCCTGGCTGGCCGGGCTTTGCGTCAAGGGCGCACCGGTTTCGTCGATCGGCAGGGCCACGGCATCCTTGCCAAAGCCTTCCTGGGTCACAAAACTCTCGGCCGCGTTCACCAGCTCCTTCAAGTTCTCTATGCGGTCCTGGCCTTCTTTTTCGTTCAGATAGTGATCGATCAGGCCGCTGACTTCCAGCATGCGCTCAATGGTCTGGCGCAGGCTTTTGCCCTGGGTTTCTTCGCGCAGCACATCGATCTTGGCCACAAAGCCCTGGAGCTTGGCTCCAGCAGCACCGCCCACGGCGGTGACGGCGTCGCTGAGCGAGCAGCCCGCGGCGCGCGCGGTTTCCTGCAGCACCTCGGCACTGCGCGCGCCAATGCCACGCGCGGGGAAATTCACCACGCGCAAAAAGCTGGTGTCGTCGTGCGGGTTCTCCAGCAGGCGCAGATAGGCCAGGGCGTGTTTGATTTCGGCCCGCTCGAAAAAGCGCAGGCCGCCATACACGCGGTAGGGCACGCCGGCGTTGAACAGCTTGGACTCGATCACCCGGCTTTGCGCGTTGCTGCGGTAGAGCACGGCGATTTCCTGGCGCGGCACATCGTCTTGCCGCACCAGATTGCGGATTTCCTCCACCATCCAGCTGGCTTCGTCCAGATCGGTGGGCGCCTCGTAGACGCGCACCGGCTCGCCCGCACCCTGGTTGGTGCGCAGGTTTTTGCCCAGGCGCTGGCTGTTGCGGCTGATGAGTTCGTTGGCGCAGTCCAGGATGTTGCTGAAGGAGCGGTAGTTCTGCTCCAGCTTGATCTGGTGCTGCACATCGAACTCGCGCACAAAGTCAGTCATATTGCCCACGCGCGCACCGCGGAAGGCGTAGATGCTCTGGTCGTCATCACCCACGGCCAGCACGCTGCTGGTGGACTGCATGTGGCCGGCCACGACCTCGCCCGCCAGCTGCTTGAGCCAGGCGTATTGCAGCTTGTTGGTGTCCTGAAACTCGTCCACCAAAATAAAGCGAAAGCGGCGCTGGTAATGGGCCCGCAAATGGGCGTCGTCCCGCAGCAACTCGAAGCTGCGCAGCATCAGCTCGCCAAAGTCCACCACGCCTTCGCGCTGGCATTGGTCTTCGTACAGCTGGTACAGCTCCACCTTTTTCTTGGTGTCGGGGTCGGCCGCCACCACGTCCTTGGGGCGCATGCCCTCTTCCTTGCAGCCGGCGATAAACCAGGACAGCTGCTTGGGCGGAAAGCGCTCCTCGTCCACTTGGTATTGCTTGCACAGGCGCTTGATGGCCGAGAGCTGGTCTTGCGTGTCCAGAATCTGGAAGGTAGCGGGCAGGCCGGCCGCCACGTGGTGGGCGCGCAGCAGGCGGTTGCACAGGCCGTGGAAGGTGCCAATCCACATGCCGCGCACATTCACCGGCAGCATGGCCGTCAGCCGCGCCACCATTTCCTTGGCGGCCTTGTTGGTGAAGGTGACGGCCATGATGCCGCCGGGCGTGACCTGGCCGGTCTGCAGCAGCCAGGCAATGCGCGTGGTCAGCACCCGCGTCTTGCCCGAGCCGGCACCGGCCAGAATCAGCGCATGGCCGGCCGGCAGTGTGACGGCAGCCAGTTGCTCCTCGTTGAGGTTGGCCAGCAGGGGGGAATTGTGGGTGGGCGCGGAAGAGCCTTCGGCGCCGTCGAGCAGATCAAACGGAAACATAGCGGCATTGTAGAAATACCCAAGCCCCCGGAGCATCTATTCGCCCGTTTAAAGATGGCGTGAATTCAGCCGCACTGCAGCGCTGTTGCACCAATCAGCGTGAGGCCAGACCCTCCCCGGGCTCCAGGCCTGGCCATGCCACCGCTACCGTCTGCGAGCGGCCCGGCTCTGTGAATCGACTCCATTTCTTGCAACCCGTCGCCTACATGCGGCGATAGCTGCATTGCGGTGTGCAAGGCCAACGCCTTTGCCTATCCGGACGTCCTCTCTCGGGAGCGGTCTCACATCTGAAGTTCAACAACGCCACCCGCAGTGATTTTTTAGGGGCTCACATAATCATCCGGGTCTTGAAAATCAGCAAAAATTTTTCTCAAATGTAGCTATTAATGAAAGCAAATTAATTAATACAGCAAGACTGAAGCAATACAGAAATAAAGAAGATACGTTAATACCAAACCGAGACAGGGTTAACCACAATATCTTTGATAAATAGAAAGATACTATTCTAATCAAATAGAAAAAATCTTTGTTTTAGACTCCATAAGATGGCTTATCCATCATTAGACGGTTTAATACTTATTAGTTAACAACTAATTTTCCTGCGCAATAAATATTGACACACCCAAAAATCATTCAATCAAATATTTTATTTAAACTCAGGGATAATTATGAAAAAACTCTATCCCATTCTTTTGATAGTTGTTTTCAGTATTGTTTGGAGCTCTGCATTTATAGCAGGATCCATTGCTCTAAAAGACTTTGATCCATTTACCTTACTAACTATAAGATTCTCTTTAAGCGCATTCGTCATGTTGCCATTTTTTCTTTTTTTAAAAATAAAATTTTTTAAAAAAGAAGCAGCCTATCATGGAATATTAATTGGCCTATTAAATAATGCACTATATCTAGGCCTAAGCTTTTCCGCCCTAGAGTTTGTAAGGCCTCAAGTCGTCATAGTCATTATCAGCTGCGCGCCCATTTTCACATCAATTCTTTCTGCTTCGACAGGTATTGAATTATTTTCAATCAAAAAATTCCTTGGCTGCATTTTAGGATTATTTGGCGTAATAATCATCACAGGTATTTCAACCACAAATCAAGCCAATTCATTCGGCATTTTTCTAGCAACCGCCGGAATGCTTGCATTTTCATGTGGCACCGTAATTTTCAGAGGGAAAGGATTGAAATTCCCCGTTCTTCAAGTTAATTTCTGGCAATCCATCGCAGGGGCTATAACATTGGCGCCCTTTGCGATTGTTCTTAGACAGAAGAATGTCATTCCATCTATGGAATCCATTATTTCCATTGCATATTTGATATTTTTCGTCACTATTGGTGGGATGAGTTTATGGCTTCTTTTAATTCGTAAAAGTGGCGCCACAAACGCTTCTTCCTATCATCTGCTAAATCCATTTTTCGGATCATTGCTTTCTTATGCCTTTTTGAATCATCCATTAATAAAGACTGATTTTATCGGGGCAATATTTATTGCATCAGGGTTATTTTTATCTACATACTCGAAAAAAAATTCACCTAACTGCAAAGTGACCTAGCCCCTGAAAGACATATCCCTTGCTGGTTTTTTCAATACACGCAAGGAAAAATGAAAAGGCAGGGCTGTCGACGCACGACGGACAGCGTTTCGCGGCGGCCAGGACACAGGGCGTGATCGAGCAGGCCTTGTTCAACTGGATCAGCGCTGACTGTCAGGGCCGGCTCACAGGTGCTGACAGCAAGTTTGTGAATGCTGGGCAGATGGCGATCAGCCGGCTGTGAGCGGATCTGGTGCGGATGCAAGTGCAGATGGAGCATGACATCTTGAGAAAAGCGACGGCCGGCCTTGCGAAGACCCGGACCAGGAGCGGCTGCACCGTCAATGCAGGCATACGTGAGCCCGATGCGGTTCGAGCAGGACTGGCAGGCGGCTCAGAGCGTGTTCACGATCTCTACGCAGGCGCCAATTCGTGACGCTGCGACGAGAGGCGGATGACAGGGGCAAGCCCGGCTCCATGTTTTTCCATATACCCACCATGACGTACCAGATTGTCACCAGCCCCCAGGCTGCCGGGTAGAATCAATCACCGGGCCCAAGATTCTTGGGGTCCGGTTTTTTTTGCCCATTGTTTTCTGACTGGGCCCAAAACCGGCCTCCAAGCCAAGCGCCTTTCTCGACAATCCCTGCGGCGGGCGAGACTGCCGCACTCATTCAGGAGCTTGGAGTTCAATGGAAATCTTCGACTACGACAATATTTTGCTGCTGCCGCGCAAGTGCCGCGTGGAAAGCCGCTCGGAGTGCAATGCCAGCGTGCAACTGGGCAAGCACAGCTTTCGCATTCCGGCCGTGCCCGCAAACATGAAGACCGTGGTGGACGAGAAGATCTGCACCTGGCTGGCGCAAAACGGCTATTTCTACGTCATGCACCGCTTCGATCTGGACAACCTCCAGTTCGTGCGCGAGATGCAGGCCAAGGGCTGCTTTGCCTCCATCTCCCTGGGCGTGAAGCAGGCCGACTACGAGACCGTGGACCAGTTCGTGGCCCAGGGCCTGTGCCCCGAGTACATCACCATCGACATCGCCCACGGCCATGCGGACAGCGTGAAGAACATGCTGGCCTACCTCAAGCAAAAGCTGCCCCAGGCGTTCGTGATTGCAGGCAATGTGGGCACGCCCGAAGCCGTGATCGACCTGGAGAGCTGGGGCGCGGACGCGACCAAGGTGGGCATTGGTCCTGGCAAGGTCTGCATCACCAAGCTCAAGACCGGCTTTGGCACGGGCGGCTGGCAGCTGTCGGCGCTCAAGTGGTGCGCGCGCGTGGCCACCAAGCCCATCATTGCCGACGGGGGCATTCGCAGCCATGGCGATATCGCCAAGAGCATTCGCTTCGGCGCCTCCATGGTCATGATCGGCTCGCTGTTCGCCGGCCATGAAGAGTCGCCCGGCCAGACCGTGGAAGAGGACGGCCAGCGCTTCAAGGAGTACTACGGCTCGGCCTCGGACTTCAACAAGGGCGAGTACAAGCATGTGGAGGGCAAGCGCATCCTCGAGCCCATCAAGGGCCAGTTGGCCGACACCCTGATCGAGATGGAACAGGACATCCAGAGCTCGATCAGCTACTCGGGCGGCACCCAGCTCATGGACATCCGCAAGGTCAACTACGTGATCCTGGGCGGCGACAACGCGGGCGAGCATCTGCTGCTGTAATCGGCACCTCAGCAAATACAAGAGCTGCCAGCGCTTGCCATCAATAGGTTTCAGCTACAAAAGTACCTGAAATCGTTGAGCAGCAAGCGCTGGCAGCTCTCTTTATTTTCAAGGCAAGCCATGGACTCCAACTCGCATCTGAAGATTGCCGTGCTCGGCACGGGAAAAATGGACCTGCCCATGGCCGGCTGCGAGGCTGCTGACTTCGAGCGCGCCCGGCCAGGGTGCGCGAGGCGATTGGCGGCGGCTTTGCCGAAAGCCGCATCCTCCAGGTTCACGGCCAGCGCATGCTGGAGCGCGACTTCGCGGCGCGCGCCAACATGACGGTGCAGCTCAAGGACCTGCGCAATGCACTGGCCACGGCCGGCGAGCTGGGCTTTGATGCGCCCATCACGGCGCTGTTCGAGCAGCTCTATGCCCAGGGCGTGGAGCATGGGCTGGAGCAGCTCGACCACAGCGGCCTGTTCATGGAGCTGGCCCGGCGCAACCGCATGTGCTGAAAAATTTCTGACAAAAAAAGGGCATTTTTCCTTGAAGAGGAAAAAATTGACGCATAATTGCGGTCTTGCTTAATTTTGCTTAAGCGGGCTCTTAGCTCAGTTGGTAGAGCAGCGGACTCTTAATCCGTTGGTCGAGTGTTCGAGTCACTCAGGGCCCACCAGAAATTTCTGCCTCGCATGCATTCATGTGCGGGCGCACCCCGGATCAAAACGGGGGCTCTTAGCTCAGTTGGTAGAGCAGCGGACTCTTAATCCGTTGGTCGAGTGTTCGAGTCACTCAGGGCCCACCATCCATATCAAAAGGCCAGTCTTGCGACTGGCCTTTTGTCTTTTCTGCCTCATATGCTCATCCCCCCGTCGGCCATGTAAATGCCGCCCGTGCAAAAGCTGCCTGCATCGCTGGCCAGGAACAGCATGAGCTCGGCCACTTCCTCGGCCCGTCCATGGCGGCCCAGGGCGATCGAGCTCTCCAGCATGCGCGACGCATCGCGCCCCACGACCAGGCTCAGGCGCTGCTCTATGTCGAGCTGAAAGCCGTTGTCCACCGGCCCGGGCGCCAGGGCATTGACGCGTATGCCGCGCGCTCCGGCCTCCTTGGCCGCCACGCGCATCAGGCCCATGAGGCCGTGCTTGGAGCTTGCATAGGCGCAAATGCCCGCATCGGCGGTGACGCCGACCACGCTCGAGACCAGGATCACGCTGCCTCCCTCCTTCATGAACGGCAGGCCGTGCTTGCAGGCCAGAAAACAGCCCAGCAGATTGATGCGCATGACGCGCTCGAACACGGCCTCGTCGTACTCCGTGATGGGTGCAACCGCTCCGCTGATGCCTGCGCAGCAGATGAGCACGTCAAGCCGGCCCCAGCGGTTCAGGGCGCTCTGCACATAGGCCCGGCTCTGGCCCGAGTCCCCCACATCCGCGCAGTGCGCGGCCAGATGCCCGTGCGCTGCATCCAGGCTCTTCATGGCCGCATCCAGCCGTGCGGGCTCGCTGTCCACCAGCAGCACGCGACCACCATGGGCCAGCAGCTTGCGCGCACCTGCAAGGCCGAGGCTGCCGGCGCCGCCGGTGATGATGCACACCTTGTCTTTCAGTTGCTGCATGCCTGCCCCCCTCATATCGCCATGGGGGGCAGGCCCCAATACCACTGCCTGCGCCTGCCGGGGCTGGGCAGCCGGCTCTTGGAGATGCGCGCGTGCACGCCCTTGACCCCGTTCACGAACTGCGTGACCTGGTAGTCCGCAACCAGGCTGCACAGTGCATAGGCCTCGGCTGCCGGGCCTCCCAGAACCCATTGCAGCAAGGCCACGCTGCGGGCCACCGCCTGGGTCATGGCCCGCTCCAGATCCGCATCCAGGCCCAGCACCAGATAGTCGTCCACGGTTTCGGCCAGCGGCCCGGCCAGGGTGCGCCCTTTGTGCAGCACGAATCTCAGCTCGCAGTTCATGGAGCATTCCAGCGCCGTGAGGTTGACCTCGCCATGCCCTTGCAGCCCATGGCCATCACCCGTATAGAACAAGGCACCCGGCACCTGCACCGGCAGATAGAGCCTGGCGCCGGGCCGCAGGTCGCGCAGATCCAGGTTGCCGCCGAACAGGCCGGGCGCCGTCGACGAAACGGCTTCCCGCGGTGCCACGCCCATGATGCCCATGAAGGGGGCCAGCGCCAGCTCCAGACCGGGCTTGAAGAAGGCGCTCAGCCGCGCGGCATCGATGGCCATGAGCTTGCGCCAGGGTGCATTCAGCAACTGGGGCAGGCTGCCGGCTCCCGGTCGGCTGAAATTGAGCCCGAAGAAAGGTGGCCTGGGCGTGACCGACAGCACCTCCACGGACAGGACATCTCCGGGCATCGCGCCCTCGACCGCCACCGGCCCCGTGAGCACATGCGGGCCCGGCCCGGGTTCATGGGCACGCAAGATGGCCAGCAACTCCAGCACCGCGCCTTCGGATTCGATGCCCTGCGAGCGCAGCCATTGCTCAGTCTCGTGCTCGGGCAGGCCCGCAGCATTGACGGTGTCCACGCTGACCCTGTCACCGCTGGGAATGCACAGCACAGGGCGGGCATGCGGCGTCAGGCAGCCCCGGACCACGGTCTGCGGCCCGCATTTCAGATGGTGCAGCATGCTCATACACCTCCTCCCAGATAGGCAGCCTGGACCGCAGGGTCGAGCGCCAGTTCGCGCGCTGCACCGCTGCCCAGCACACGGCCGTTGCCCAGCAGATAGGCGCGCTCGGCAATGGCCAGGCTTTTGCGCGCGTTTTGCTCGACCATGAGCACGCCCACGCCCAGGGCCTTGATGCGCACGATGGCCTTGAACAGCTCCCCGCTCATCAGGGGGGACAGCCCCAGCGAAGGCTCATCCAGCAGCAGCAGGCGCGGGCAGGACATCAGGGCCCGGCCCAGGGCCACCATCTGCTGCTCACCCCCGCTCATGGTGGCCACGCTCTGCGCCATGCGCTGGCCCAGGCGCGGAAACAGGGCCAGCACCCGGGCCAGGCTTTGTGCCTGGCTGGCCCGGGCCCGCCTCGCATAGGCGCCCAGCCTGAGGTTTTCCTGCACGCTGAGCTCGCCGAACACGCCCCGCCCCTCGGGCACCAGGGCAATGCCGGCCTCGACCACCTCATGCGGCTGCAGGCGCAAAAGATCGCAGCCATCGAAGCGCAGGCGGGAGCCAGGCTCGGGATCCACGAGCCGCGCAATGCATTGGAGCAGGCTGGACTTGCCCGCACCATTGGCCCCCAGCACGGCCACCAGCTCGCCCTGGCCCAGTTGCAGGCCCACATCCTCAAGCGCCCGGTGGTGGCCGTAGCGCACGGCGACAGCATTCAGCTCAAGCATGCTCCTGCCCCAGATAGGCGATCACGACCTCGGGCTGGGCCAGCACCTGCTCGGGAAGACCTTCGGCAATCCTGGCACCGGCGCTCATGACCACCACACGACTGCACAGCCCGCGTATCGCGTGCATCACATGCTCGACCATGAGCATGGCCATGCCTTCATCGCGCAGCGAGGCCAGCAGGCCCATGCCCTGCTGCAACTCCGTGGGGTTGAGCCCGGCCAGCCACTCGTCCAGTAGCAACAACCTGGGCGCCAGGCCCAGGGCACGGGCCAGCTCCAGCCTCTTTTGGTCGATATAGGTCAGCTCGCCAGCCCGCACCTGGCTGAAAGCACCCAGGCCCACGCGCTCCAGCAACCGGTGTGCGCTCGATTCAGCCTCGCGCCCCCACAGCGGCCTGGCGCCGAAGGCCAGCGCGGCCTGCACGTTCTGCAGACAGCTCATGGAGCCCAGTACACGCACCAGCTGAAAGGTGCGCGCAACTCCCAGGCGCGCAATCGCATGGGCCGGCAGACCGCCAATGCTCCGCCCCCCCAGCCAGACCCTGCCCGAGTGCGGCCGCAAGGCGCCCGAGATCAGATTCATGACCGTGGTCTTGCCCGAGCCATTGGGCCCTATCAGCCCCAGGATTTCGCCGCCATGCAGCTCCAGGCTCAGCCCATCCACGGCCACCAGGCCGCCGAAGCGGCAGCTCAGCGCCTCGACCAACAGCAAGGCACTCATGCGCCTCCCCCCTTGGCTGACTTTTCCAGCAGGCCCAGCACCCCCCTGGGCAGCAGATACACGATGAGCACAAAGCTCAGCCCCAGCAAAATGCTGTAGTAGTTGGGAAAGCTGGTCCAGAGATACTCGAACAGCAAGACCATGGGAATCACACCCAGCAGCGGCCCATGCAGCTTCGCTGCGCCTCCGAGCAAGGCCATGATCAAGGTCTGGAACGAGACCATGGGGTTGAAGGCGATCTGGGGATCTATATAGGTCCAGCGCGGCGCCATCACCGCGCCTGCAAGCCCCATGAAGACCGCGCTGAGAGCGAACACCAGCAGCTTGGTGCGCGCCGTGTTCACACCGCAGTGACGCGCCACCAGTTCGTCGTCGCCAATCATGCGCATGGCCAGGCCCAGCCTGGAGCGCCCGAGCAGCCAGCCCAGAAAGAACAGGGCCAGAGTCAGCGCGCACAGCTGCCACAGAATCTGGGCCTGGCTGATGTCGAGGAACACATAGCGCCCTACGGTGCCCGAAACATTGGCCTCATACCAGATCACGAACTGGCGTATGAGCTCGGCCAGCCCAAAGCTGAAGATCACGAAGTAGACACCGCTCAGGCGCAAGGTCGCAAGGCCCACAAAGACCGCCACCAGGGCACTGACCCCGGCCGCACAGGCCAGCACCCAGGGCCAGGCCAGGTGCCCGCCCAGTACGGCCACCGCATAGGCGCCCAGGCCGAAGAAGGCCGCCGTGGCCAGGGACACATAGCCGCCCGTTCCCGAGAATATGGCCCAGGCCGTGGCCAGCACCACATACATGAGCAGATTGATGGCCATGGACACTGCATAGCCGCTGTCCTCCCAAGGCAGCAGCGGCAGCGCTGCCAGAGCGCCCAGGGCAGGCAAGCCCAGGACCAGGCCCCATGCCAGACCCCGACTCATGCAGCTGCTCCCCTGAACAAGCCCCTGGGCCGCAGCACCAGCAGGCCCAGGAACAGCGCAAAGCTGGCAGCCAGGGTCAGTCCCGGGGCCACGAAAGTCGCCACCAGACTCTCGGCCACCCCCAGCACCAGCCCCGCGACCAGGCAGCCAGCCAGGCTGCCCACGCCGCCCATGATGACCACGATCAAGGCCTTCATGGTAAAGACCGCGCCCATGGCCACGTTAAAGGTCAGAAACATGCTAACCAGCACGCCGCTGGCGCACACCATGGCTCCACCCAGCGCAAACGCCAGGGCCGAGGCCGCATGCACATCGATGGCCACGAGCCGGGCCGACGCCGGAGAGACGGATACTGCGCGCAAGGCCGTGCCATGGCGACTGCGATGCAGGAACACGTACAGCAAGCCGCCGAGCAGCAGTGCAAAACCCAGGGCCAGCAGGCGGTTCAAGGCCAGCGGCGTGCCCAGTACCACAAGCACCTGGCTCAGGTAGGCATAGTTGAAATAATTGCCGCCAAAGATCGCCAGCACCAGACCCTCGATCACGAACAACAGGCCGAAGCTGGCCAGAATGCTGTCCACCTCCAGCGCACTGCGGCTTCGGGCCCTACGCACCAGGGGCATGAACAGGAGCCGGTAGATCAGCCAGTTGCAGGCAAAGCCCAGGGGCGGCAGCAGCCACAGACTCAGCAAGGGGCTGAGGCCATGACTGGAAAACAGCCAGAAGGCCGCAAACGCCGATGCGACCAGAAGCTGCCCATAGGCCAGATTCATGATGCGCGCCACGCCGTACTGCAGGCTCAGGCCCATGGCGATCAGGGCATACATGCCCCCCAGGGTCAGTCCGTTGAGCAGCGCATCCAGCAAGGGCATGGGTCATCCTTCAAAAAACGGACGGGCCGAGGAAGCCAGGCCAGGGATGCAAGCCAAGAGCCGCCACTTGCGCTCCGGCATCGCCCCCTCCGCAGAGAGAGGGGAAAGCGCAAAGCGACCCAGGGGGGGCTGCTCACGGCTTCCAGGCCGGCTTGGGCGCCTGTATGGGTTTGAAGCCAATCGCCTGATCGGGTGCCACGGGCTGGAAGACGCCGCCCTGCCACTGGCCTACGAGCGAGGCTTCGCTCCACACTCGGTTTTGCAGCTTGAACCGGCCGACCACGGTATCAAAGACTCCGTTGCGGATATCGGCGGAGACGGTCTTTCTGTCCACCGACCGGGTGCGGGCAATCGCCTGCTGCAGCACCTGCAGCGTGGCATAGGTCACCGCACTGCCGTTGTAGTCGGCCTCCTTGTGGAACATCTGCAGATGGCGCTCCCGGTAGGCTCGCGTCACGGGCAGTTCGGCGCTGACTCCGCCAAGACCCAGCACCCCCTGGGCATTTGCGCCCAGCCGCTCCCTGAAGACCGGGAACGCCGTGCCTATGGCCGTGTAGAGCACCTTGGGATTGAAGCCCACGGCACGCGACTGGTCGCTCAGCGCCAGGGTATCGGGCGGGTAGCTGAAGGCCAGCAGAACCTCGGGCTGGCGGCGCTTGATCTCGCTGAGAAGCGGCTGGAACTCCTGGGTTCCCATGGGATAGCTCTGGTCATAGACCCGCTCGAAGCCGGCCTTGTCCAAGGCCTCGCGCCCGGCCTTTCCCAGCTCTATGCCGAACTGGTCGGCCACATTGACCACGGCCACCCGGCCCTGGATCTGGCCTGCGGCGCGCATCTTGCCGAGCAGGGCCACCACACCTCTCGCGTAGTCGCTGGAGGTCAGGGTGAAGAAAAACATGTTCGGCCAGCGCTCACGCAACTCGGGAATCCGGTCCGAGATCATGGTCGTGGCCAGGTGCGGATAGCCATGGCGGTCGAGAATCGGCCCCACGGCCAGATTCATGGCCGTGCCCCAGGGCGGCAGCACAAAATCCACCTTGTCGTGGTTGATCAGGCGCTCCACGGCCCGTACGGCCTCTTCGGAACTGCTGCGATCGTCGTACTCGAAAAACCTGACCGGAATCTTCTTGCCCGCGACCTCCATGCCGCCAGCCTTCTCCAGCTCCGCCTTCCACATCTCGTAGTTCGGGGTCACCGTCGTGCTCGCACCGCCTGCATAAGGCCCGGTCTTGGAGATCGCCCAGCCTATGCGGATTTCGCTGGGCAGCTCCTGTGCCTGGCCCGGACCAGCCATCGCCATCGCCATCGCAGCCACCATGAGCCCGGCCAGACTGCAGGCCTTGACATAGGTCTTTCTCATCTTGCCTCCTTGCGGTTTCTCAAGCACCGAGGACTGCACCGGCTACCGGAACAGCCCATCCACATACGCGGCGCCAAGCCCCACGGCTTCGTAATGCGTGCGACACATGGCGATGTAGTCGTGCACATCGAAATAGCCATCGGCATGGCCGTTCCTGTCCAGCCAGATCAGGGGGCCCTTGACGATGAACAGCACGCGCATGGCCTCTTCGTGTTCATGGGCCACCAGGGTGTGCCCTTCTCCTGGAGATTCATAGACAAAGTCCCCCCGGGTCGCAACCCAGTCATGCTCGAGATAGCTCCACTGGCCCGATATCGTGTAGGCGAACACTTCATGCGGGTGGTAGTGGCGGTTCACCAGGCCGGCACTGGTAGCCAGAAGAATGTCGCACCACATATTGCGCTGCGGCGAGATCCAGAGCGGCCGCGATGCCACGGTCTCGGTAAATGGCGCGTACATGCGCATATCGTGTGTGGCCGCATCCGGCACATAGGACTCGGGCTGGGTGTCCGGCTTGAACACCTGCGAGATGGCGGGAATGCCTCTCCAGAACTCCTGACCTGCACCTTTGACGATCATTGCAACTCCTGCGGTGGAACAAGGATCCGGGCGGCTGCGCCATGCATCGGCAATGGAGGAATTCTAGGAATTCAGGGCCGCATTCCCTTGCCCGAAACGGACACCGTGTTGCCCCAAAACGGACATTGCCGCCCCGATCTCATGCGGACTTTCCCGAGAGCAGCTTTTGCCGGTACTCACCGGGGCTCATATGGAAATGGCGTCTGAAGACCCGTGAGAAGTGCGACTGACTCGCAAAGCCCAGGCTCAGCGACAAATCCCCCAGGGACAGCGAGCGTCCCAGATGGCGCTGCATTTCCTGCTCGGCGCGCAGCACGCGCTGGCGCCAGATCCAGCCGCTCGTACTCGATTCATTGCGCGCAAAGATGCGGTTCAGATGCCTGACCGAGATACCCAGGGCCTGCGCCACCTCGCTCGCATCGAGGTCGCTTCTGTCAAGGTTGTCGCGAATATAGATCTCGGCCTGTTGCAGGCGCCAGCGCCAGGCCTCGTTGCCTTCGACCTCGAGCGGACGCTTTTCCACCAGCATGTGCAAGGCAGCGCGGCAGCGCAGCGATACCGAATCCACCTCGTCCACGGACGGATGCTGCAAAAAGCCGAGCACGGCCGACTTGAGCTCCACGGCCATCTGCACCGACCCGGCCTCGAAGCGGTCGACTCTGATGGCCGTGGCAGGCCGCCGGCTGCAGGCCTCACCAAGCAAGTCCGTGGCATCGCATTCGACCACCACCTGATGCATGTCCGTCGCAAAGCCGTAGAGATAGCAACGGTCCGTGGAATAGACGATGACATCGCCCGCATTGAGCGCCATGCACTCCTCGCCCTGAAGAAAAAATGCACGGCCCTGCAACAGCAGACAGGCAAAGATCGAATCCTTGGGATGGGTCTTGAGCATGTCCCTGGGACGCTCGATCACATGCTGGTTGCCGCGAATCTCGGTCAGCTGCACAAGTCCCAGGTCGTAATGCAGCTTGCTCACCAGCAGCCCCTGCTCGGCATGGGTGGAGCATTTAAGACCAACCAGACGCGAAGCGTTCTGCGCCTCCCAGTAGGCGATCCGGTCGCACACGGCAAGCCCATGCGTGGATGCCCTGCCATGAGGAGAAAGCAACTGCACCATATGCGCCACACCTTTCATCAAAAGCTGATGGATGCCTGAAAGCAAAACCGGTGGGGGCGCTGGATATCTTATAAGAACGTGTTTACGATCTCTACGCTGCCGCGTTGGAGCGCAATCGGGATGAGTTCAAAGCGATGGGGCGCAGTTTGCACCGGGGTGCAAGCAAGCCACAGCGCGAAGAAATCGCCCGATTTCGCTCCAACCCTTGGGGCCAGTGCCTTTGCGGGCGGTCTACAGCGTTGCGAATCCTCGCAATAGCACGGCTATTGCTGCGGTGTCGCGCCTCGTATCCCATCCCGCAAAGACACTGGCGCGGCACCGAGGAGATCGTAAACACGTTCTAAGACCCATGCCTGCACACAGACAGGGATGACAGAGCCCTCATGACGCTTGCGCCATCCGAGGCCCGCAGCCAGCATGAATTCCCTTGCGCAGGAGAGGCCAAGGCCCTGCTTGCCGCACAGCCAGGCCTGGCATGGCCTGCACACTCGGGCATGGCAAACCCTGAAGACTGTGGCATGCTTGGGTGCCGTCAGCAGCGGGCCGACTCAAGTTCATCACTCTTATGCATCCACTCTGGCAAGGCCCTCTCTGGGCCCTGGCCGTTCTGCTTGCCGTCCTCGGCATGCTGGGGCCGTTCTCCATAGACACCTATATTCCGGCCTTCTCCGGCATTGCCCTGGCACTGGACGCCACGCCGCTGCAAATGCAGCAAACCCTTTCCGCCTATTTGTTCGGCTTCGCGTTCATGAACCTGTTCCATGGTGCGCTGGCCGACAGCTTCGGGCGCCGCCCCGTCGTGCTCACGGGTCTGGCCATGTTCACACTGGCCTCGGCAGGTTGCGCACTGTCGGAGAGCATTGGACAGCTGATTTTCTTCCGTGCGCTGCAAGGCCTCTCCACCGGCGCCGGCATCGTGGTTTCGCGCGCCGTGGTGCGTGATCTGTTTGCACCGGCCCAGGCCCAGCGCGTCATGGCCCAGATCACCATTTTCTTCGGCATTGCCCCCGCACTGGCACCCATGGTCGGCGGCTGGCTGTTCGTGCATCTGGGCTGGGCTGCGGTGTTCTGGTTTCTGACCCTGGTCGGTGTTCTGCTGTGGAGCATCAACTGGCGTTACCTGCCCGAGTCTCTACCTCAGGAGATGCGCCAGCCGTTTCGCATCAAGCCCTTGATGCAGGGCTATCGGACCCTGTGCAGCGATCCGCGCTTTCTGCTGCTGGCCCTGGCCAGCGGCGTGCCATTCAACGGCATGTTCCTGTATGTTCTGTGCGCCCCCGCCTTTCTGGGCGAGCTTTTGCAGCTTGAGCCCACGCAGTTCTTCTGGTTCTTCATGATCTCCATCGCCGGCATCATGGCCGGCGCCTGGGTCAGCGGGCGGCTGGCCGGACGCATTCCCCCCAAGCGCCAGATACGCCACGGTTTTGTGATTATGCTGGCAGTGTCCCTGGTGAATCTGGCAGCCAATCTGCTGTGGCCTCCCCATGCCAGCTGGGCCATGATTCCCATTGGTGTGTTCTCCTTCGGCTGGGCCATGATGGTGCCCGTGGTCACGCTGCTGGTGCTGGACATACACCCGGAGCGCCGCGGCCTGGCTTCCTCGCTGCAGGCCGTCGTGGGCTCCACGGCCAACGGCATTGTGGCGGGTGTGCTCGCACCCCTTGTGATGCACTCCGCCCTGCTGCTGGCCCTGGGCTCGATCAGCCTCATGCTCATCGGCTTGGCCTCATGGATTTATCTGCATCATCGCTGGCCGGAAATAGGAAGGCACGCCGAGGCCAACTGATACGAACCACCCCGGCCGGAGCCAACCCCTGGGGCAGTGCACAGCACCGAAGAAATCGCCCGCGCAAGTCCTGATCGAAGATGGCGCCCACCCAAGAACAACAATGAAGCATCCTGCCCCCGTGAATTTTCCCACCTTGCGCCAGCTGGAGCTGTTTCTGTCCCTCGTCTCCTCGGAAGGCATTGCCAGCGCCGGTGCCAAGATCGGCATGTCGCCCTCAGCCACCAGCCATGCGCTGCGGGCACTGGAGGAAGGTCTGGGCGCCGAGCTCGTGGACCGCAATGGAACAGGCATCAAGCTCACCTATACCGGCGAACAGGTTCTGCCACACATACGCGACGTCTTCGAGTCGCTGCAGCTCGTTCAGGCCACGGCCCAGGCCGGAGCCGAGCTCAAGACCGGCCTGCTGCGCCTGGGCTCCTTCGGGGCCAGCGCCACGGTCAGAGTCCTGCCTGCGCTGCTGCAGCGCTTTCAGCAGCGCTACCCGGGCATCGAGGTCATGGTCACCGAAAAGCCCGACGAAGAGACCACGCGTGACCTCATAGAGCGCCGGGTGGAGCTCGCCATGGTGACCCTGCCCAAGCCCAGCCACGAGTTCGACACACTGACCCTGGCCGTGGACGAGCTCGTGGCCGTGCTGCCGCAGGACCACGAGCTCAGCACGCAGGACACGATCGAGCTTGCCGATCTGATGCAGCAGCCCTTCATCCTCACGCGTGCGGGCTCCCAGGCCCTGGTGCTCAAGCTGTTTGCAAAAAACGGCATGGCACCCAAAGTGGCCTACGAGCTGCTCCAGCTGATGTCCATACTCGAGCTCGTGGCCGCATCCCGTGGCGTGTCCATTCTTGCCAAGCTGGCCTTGCCTGAGCACTATCCGGGCGTGGTGTTCAAGCCCATCAATCCAGGGGCCTCGCGCTACATAGGCCTGGCCTGTCTGAACCAGGCCAGGCTCTCGCCTGTCGCACGCGCTTTCTGGGAAGACGTGCGCAAGCACAGCACCACCAGAAACTGATGGCTCCAAGAACGTGTTTACGATCTCTACGCTGCCGCGTTGGAGCGCAATCGGGATGAGTTCAAAGCGATGGGGCGCAGCTTGCACCGGGGTGCAAGCAAGCTTTAGCGCTAGAAAATAGCCCGATTTCGCTCCAACCCTTCGGGACAGTGCCTTTGCGGGCGGTCTACAGCGTTGAGAATCCTCGCAATAGCACGGCTATTGCTGCGGTGTCGCGCCTTGCATCCCATCCCGCACAGACACTGGCGCGGCACCGAGGAGATCGTAAACACGTTCTAAAGCTGCGGGCCGCCTGACTCGCAGCC
This sequence comes from Comamonas composti DSM 21721, assembly GCF_000429845.1. Lineage (GTDB taxonomy): Bacteria > Pseudomonadota > Gammaproteobacteria > Burkholderiales > Burkholderiaceae_C > Comamonas > Comamonas composti. The sequence goes on along the minus strand of NZ_AUCQ01000014.1, from coordinate 71,935 downwards.
GTCTCGCCATGTTGCCCTGCCGCAGCTTCAACGCAAGCCTGCTCTCGGCCCCGGCGGAGCCTGCCGAGATCAAAAATAACCGATATTGAGCATTGACAATCGCTAATCACAAATTCATGGGGCTCGCATATATTGTCACTCTCAGGACTCAATAATCTTGACTTAATCTTGATTATCGATTTTCCGAGATTTCACAGAATTAATCAAAAATTAACGGAGACATAATATGAAAAGCGTATTCACGGCATTGACCGCGATTTCCATGATGTTCGCTGGTGGTCTTGCAACGGCCCAGGACTATCCACAAAAAGGCAAGCCCCTCACCATGATTGTTCCGTTTGCACCCGGCGGAGCATCGGACCTGCTTGTACGCCTGATAGGTCAGAAGCTCGGCGAGCAGTGGGAGACGCCGGTCGTGGTGCAAAACAAGCCCGGGGGCGATATGGTGATTGCCATGCAAACCGTCGCGCGCGCGGAAAAAGATGGCTACACCATGGGTTTGACGACCAGCAGCTTTGCCTTGAACAAAGTGGTCAAGAAGAACTTTCCCATGGACCCCATCAATGACCTGGCCTCCATAGGCATGGTCGGCCAATCCGCCTATGTGCTGGCGGTGGACAACAGCTCCCCCTACAAGAGCTTCAAGGAGCTGGAAGCGGCAGCTCGGGACAACAAGAACAAGTTCAGCTATGCGTCCTGCTGCTTCGGCACCTACTTCGCGGCCGAAATGATCAAGACCGCCACCAACCTGCAGGGCGTGCATGTGCCTTACAAGGGAAGCTCTCCCGCGCTCAATGCCATGCTGTCCAAGGAGGTCGAATACATCATCGACACGACCACGGCCACCAAGCCCTTCATCACCTCGGGCAAGCTGCGCCCGCTCATGGTCACGGGACGCAAGCGTTCGCCCTCTTTCCCCGATGTGCCGCATCTGGGCGAGGCCGGCGTACCCGGTGACTTCGAGGTCGGGGTCTGGTATGGGCTGGTTTTTCCTGCAGGCACGCCTGCAGAGATCGTCAACAAGACAAATGCCACCTTGAACAAGATTCTGGCCATGCCAGATGTCAAATCCCGCATAGAGGGCTTTGACATCGAGGTCACTCCCAGCAGCCCCGAAAAGATGAGTCAGAAGATTGTGGAGGATTTGAACAAATACGTTTCCGCAGCCAAGAAAGCCAATCTCGACTTCAGCAATCAGTAAATAAAAAATCCGCCATTTATAAATGGCGGATTTTTCAAAATATCAAACCTGAAAATCATAAACCAGCAGGAATTGACATGCATCAGCAGAGATTTTCAGGCTTCCATAGAATATAAATCTTTCAATTTCATCAAAAGAACATGCAGTCTCGATTCGATCTCATCGTCATAGGCGCCGGCTCCGGTGGTATTGCAGCAGCGCGCCGCGCCGCATCCTATGGGGCCAAGGTGCTGCTCGTGGAAGCCAGCCGCATAGGCGGCACCTGCGTGCTGCGCGGCTGCATCCCCAAAAAGCTCATGATGTATGCCTCCGAGTTCTCCGGCATCTGGGACGAGGCTGCATCCTTTGGCTGGTCTACCGGCGCAGCGCACTTCGAGATGGGACGCTGGACCGAGGCCAAGAACAAGGAGCTGGCGCGGCTGGAGCAGATCTATGCACAAATGCTGTCCAGCGCCGGCGTCCAGGTCCTCATGGGCCATGCACGTCTTGCAGGCCCACGCCGTGTCGAAGTCAACGGGCAGGGCCTTGAAGCGGATCGCATTCTGATTGCCAGCGGCGGCGCACCCACAAGCACAGCCTTTACGGGCATAGAAAAGGCCTGGACCTCGAACGAAATACTCGATCTCGATCAATTGCCCGAGTCCATCCTGGTGCTGGGCGCAGGCTATATCGCCGTTGAATTTGCGAGCATTCTTGCGGGCCTGGGCTCCCAGGTCACTATGGCTTATCGGGGCAAGCTGCCCTTGCGCGGCTTTGATGAGGACCTGCGCCTTCTGGCTGCCGAGTCCCTGCAACGCCAGGGTGTGAAGCTCGAGCCCGAATCACAGATGCAGGAATTGCAGCAGACCGGCCAGGGCTTTTCCCTGCAGAGAAGCGGTGCCGCCAGCCTGCAAGCCAAGGCGGCCCTCAATGCCACGGGCCGCCATCCCAATGTGAGCGGACTGGGGCTGGAGAGCCGGGATATAGAGCTGGATGCAGCAGGCGCCATTCCCGTGGATGCTCAAAGCCGCACCAAGGCGGCCGGGGTCTGGGCGATTGGCGATGTGACCAACCGCGTCAACCTGACCCCGGTGGCAATTGCAGAAGGCCGCGCCTTCGCGGACACCGAGTTCGGCTCCAGGCCCAGGCAGATCGAACACCGCAATATTGCAAGCGCCGTGTTCTGCTCTCCGCCCATGGCCAGTGTCGGACTGACCGAAGCCCAGGCCATGGAACAAGGCCCTGTCGATGTCTATACCAGCCAGTTCCGGCCTATGAAGAAGGCCTTTGTGGGCAGCCAGGAGCGCAGCTTCATGAAGCTCATCGTCGATCGCGGAAGCGACCGCGTGGTGGGCATCCATATGCTCGGCGGCGATGCACCAGAAATCATGCAAAGCCTGGCCATTGCCATCACGGCGGGCGCAACCAAGAGCGATTTCGACAACACCATGGCCCTGCACCCCACATCGGCCGAAGAGTTCGTGCTCATGCGCGAGCCTGCCCGCCGTCACGGTTGAGCCGCACGCGCAGCCCCATCGGCAAGACTGCTGTCGCCCCTCGGAACGTGTTGACGATCTCAGGGAGACAGCGCTGAGGGCAACTCGGCAGGAGCCATGTCCACCTCTCCGAACGAAGACAGCAACTGGGCAGTCAGAACATCTCTTTCATTCGAGGTCTTGGTGATCAGGGACACGGGCCTCTCGAAATTCGCCAGGCGCACGATATTGAGCTCCGGCCCCTGGTGCCAGGCTGCGCCATGAATCAAGGGCACGATGGAGATACCCAGCCCCTGCCTGACCAGGGCTGCAATCGCATCCAGGGAGTTGAGCTCCATCGAAGGTTTGGTGAGTACGCCACGCCTGAGCAGGAACTCGTCTATGAGCTGGCCGGCCCAGGTACTGCGGTCAAAGGCGATATAAGGCATGGATGACTTGAGGGCCGCACCTATATCCGCATAACCAGCTCCTGCCGGCGTGATCAGCGCAAATGGCTCGCTGTACAGATAATGCACGCTCAGATTGGTCGGAAAGCGCTTGGGCGGCTGGGTGACTATGGCCATGTCCAGCGTGCCACGATCGACCTGGGCCAGCAGATCACCCGAGATGCCCGCAATGATCTTCACCTCCAGGCAGGGATTCTTTTCCGTCATGCCCTTGAGCAGTCTGGGCAGCACGCCGCTGAGCGCGCTGTTGATGACCCCCAGCGACAGCACTCCGCCTATGGGACAGCCGCCCTTGAGGGCCTTCATCTCCTCGTAGAGGGAAACCATTTTTTCAGCCAGCGGCACCATCTGGCTGCCCGCAGCCGTGAATTCCAGCGAACGCTTGGTCCTGCGAAACAGAGGCAGCCCTAGCTCGTCCTCCATGTTCTTGAGCTGTACGCTGACCGCTGCCTGGGACAGATGGACCTTCTCGGCCGCAGCCACGATGGTGCCGTAGCGATGCAGGGCGAGAAACGAACGCAATGATCTGATCAGCATGGAATCACTCCATGAAATGCATCCACCTCAGGCCAACATGGCCTGAGGGCACCGGTACACGCTCTAAGAGCGTGTTCACGATCTCCTCGGTGCCGTGCCAGTGTCTTTGCGGGATGGGATACAAGGCGCGACACCGCAGCAATAGCCGTGCTATTGCGAGGATTCACAACGCTGTAGACCGCCCGCAAAGGCACTGTCCCGAAGGGTTGGAGCGAAATCGGGCGATTTCTTGGCGTTGGCCCTTGCTTGCACCCCGGTGCAAGCAAGGGCCAACGACTCGAACTCATCCCGATTGCGCTCCAACGCGCCTGCGTAGAGATCGTGAACACGCTCTAAAGGACCGGCTTTCTTGGCAGCACATGGGCATACGCCTCGGCATCTATGCCGAGCTCGGCCAGAACCTCGTCCGTGTGCTGGGCAAAAGCGGGCGGTTTGCTGCGATAGCTTGCAGGCGTGCGCGATAGCTTGACCGGACTGCCCGTGCCCCGATAACCATCCAGATCCACGATCATGCCGCGATGATGGGTGTGCGGATCGTCCACCACTTGGTCTATGGTGCGCACCGGCCCGCAGGGCACGCCCGCAGCCACCAGTTGCTGCGAGAGCTGCAAGCCATCCTTGTCGGCCAGCAGCGCGACCAGAGTGTCACGCAGCTCGTCGCGATGCTGGTTGCGCAGCGCATTCGTGGTGTAGCGCGGGTCGCTGGCGATCTCTGCTCTGCCCAGGACCTTGCACAGGGTCGCAAACTGGCGATTGTTGCCAACTGCCAGGAACAGCTCCGTGGTGCGCGTCTCGAAAGCATCGTAGGGACAGATGTTGGGATGCCTGTTGCCCGAACGCTGAGGCACCTGGCCACTCAGATAGAAGTTGGGCAGTTGAGGGTGAAGCATGGACACGCCCGAGTCATAAAGCGTGGCCTCCACGAACTGGCCCAGGCCGCTTTTGTTGCGCTCTTGCAAAGCCAGCAAAATGCCGATGACGCCGTTCATGCCCGTGACCAGGTCAATGATGGGAACACCCATTCGAAGCGGCTTGCCGCCTTCTTCGCCATTCACGCTCATGAGACCGCTCATGGCCTGCACGGCGGCGTCATAGCCAGGCTGGCTGCCATAAGGGCCGTCGGCACCAAAGCCCGAGATGCGGCAATGCACCAGGCGAGGGAACCTCTCACGCAGTACCTCGGCGCCCAGGCCCCACTTCTCCAGCGTGCCTATCTTGAAGTTCTCGATGAAGACATCGGCATCCTCCAGCATGCGCAGCAGGAGCTCCTGGCCTGCAGCCTGGGTCATGTCCACACAGACATCGCGCTTGTTACGGTTCACGCCTATGAAGTAGCTGGCTGCGTCACCGACAAAGGGAGGGCCCCAGCCGCGCGTCTCGTCACCCATGGGAGGCTCGATCTTGATCACGTCGGCACCGTGGTCGGCGAGGATCTGTCCGCAGAACGGGCCTCCCAGCACGCGACTGGCATCAATGACACGGATTCCGGCCAGGGACCCGGGAACGGTATTGTTGTTATTCGACATGGGTTTCAAGCTCCTTGGCTAACTGCGAGGCAAAGTCGGGATAGGTTTCCTTGAGCTCATCGAGCACACGCCCTCTGAGCAGGCTCAAAGTCGCGGCATCGGGCTCGGGCGTGGCGCTCAAGGCGGGGTCCACATCGAAGTCAAAGCCTGTGGCCTCCCTGATCTCGTCAAGGCTGTGACCCGGATGCACATGAACCAGACGGAAGCGCGCACGCTGTGCATCGAACATGAACAGACCCAGGCCCGTGAGCAAGGCATGGGGGCCGCCCTTGCGATAGACACCGGGATCGCTGGTACCCGGGGCACTGATGAAGTCCACCTTGTCGACCAACACGCGGCGCGAATGCTCTTCACGGAACAGAATCACGCGCGGTACCGTGAAGTACAGATAGGCAGAGCCGAAGGAGCCCGGCCAACGCACCTTGGTCTGGGGATAGTCGCCCACACCCACGAGATTGATGTTGCCCCGACCATCGATCTGGCCGCCGCCGAGGAAAAAGGCATCGATGCGGCCTTGTCCGGCACAGTCGAATAGCTCGGCCGAGCCGTTGGTGAAGAAATTGTGCTGCACCGAGCCCAGAATCGACAGCTTGACGGGCTGCTGCCGGGCCAGCTCTTTCTGCGCCCGCAGCAGCATGGCGGCAGCTGCAGGAATCGGCGAGGAGGCGCCTACAGCCACATGCCGAACACCGTCCAGCAGGGAAGCGATAGTGACGATCAAGCGCTCACGTGCGCTGGCTGCAATAACGGCACTCATGGGTACACCTGCGCTATCCATTGTTCAAAGCCCTGTGGGGTGCGCGCCATCTGCGCATAACGCAGCAGCTCGGCGGTATCGGGCGCGTACTCGCCCCAGAGCCCATAAGGCCAGGCGCCTTTCTCGGCCCGGGCCACACCGTCCACATACAAGGCTGGCAGCACGCCGGCTGCGGTCTGCTCATCGTCGAGCAGCCTGTGCTCCACGATGCGTTCCACGGTCACAAAAGTCTTGCGGCTCGCATAGGCCATGGCTGCGAGCTCGCGCCGCCTGCCAATCCAGACATTGCCCTCCCTGTCGGCCACAGGCGCATGAAAAATGCAGATGTCAGGATTCAGGGCTGGGATCGCGACCACGGGATCGGGCTCGTCGGCAAACGGGTTTTGCATGACCCGCCAGTCCTTGCGATGCAACAGCACATCCGTGCCTATGAGCCCGCGCAGCGTGGTGAAGGGCGAGCCTTTTTGCGCAGCCATGAGGCCTGCATGAATGGCAGGGCAGGTGCTGTCCTTCATCTGGATGCGGCCTTCTGCAATCGCCCGCATGAAGCAGGGAGCGCCGCCGGCCTCGCCCAGGCTCACGGCGCTGGTCTCCACGCTTTGCACCAAGCCCGCGCCTATGAGGATGTCAAACGACAGCCCTGCCGTGGGCACACCCACCAGGGCCAGGCGCCGCGGCGCGCGCTTGAGCAGCGGCCCCACCATGGCCATGGGCACGCCTGCATAATCCACGGGCATGGCCAGCCTGCAGCCATCGCCGATCTGCGCGGCAATTTGCTCCACGCTCATCAGCCACATGTTTTGCGGCATTTCGTCTCCTTTGTTTTTTGGCAGCTGCAGCCTGTCTCTCCACTTGGCAGCCGCCTTGTGATCAATCTACGACATGTGCCATGCCGGGCAGCCCCTCACCCCAGCCCTCTTCCCCAAAGGAGCGAGGGAGTAAAACCAGGGCCCAGCGCCAAAAAACGGCGCACCCCAACTCAGGGCCCTTTCAGGGGGAAGCCGGCCACAAAGCCGCTCAGGGGGTCTTCAGTTGTATTGCCAACATCTCCCCCGTGGCGCAGATCTGGTCTTCGGCCAGCAGGCTCAAGTCCACCCAGACCTTGCGCCCTGAGATGGAGCGCAACCGTCCCTTGACCGTGAGCGGCGTTCCCAGCGGCGTGGGCGCCTTGAAATCGACTTTCAGCGAGGCCGTCACAAAGCGTGGCAAATCCATGCCAGGCTCCAGCGCCTGCCCTTGCTCGCTGGCCGCAAAGCCTGCGGCCGAGGCCGTGCCATGGCAGTCCATGAGCGAAGCCACCATGCCGCCATAGACATGGTCAGGCACGCCACCGCTGTATTTGGCATCCGGCGTGAAGACGGCCTCGGTTTCACCACCCCTCAAATAGCTTTTGAGCTGATGGCCCTGACTGTTTCTGGCGCCACAGCCGTAGCAGTGGGCAAATTCGCTGGCGTAGAGGTCTTGTATTGCGGGCATGACGGCTCCTACAACTCGCTCTCGTTGGAGTAGCCCGAGATGAAGGGCTTGAGTGCACTGCTCTGGGCATCGAACACATGCCTGGAAATGCGGCCTATGTTGCCGCCATAGACATGGATGCTGATCGAGACCTGGTCTTCATACAGATTGGAGACGCGGTGGATGTCGCCGGTCGTGGGCGAGAGGCTCTCCACCATGCCCGGCGAGAGCACGTCCACGCCCAACGCACGCATGGGCTGGCCAGGCTCGCCCAGGGCAAAGTTCTCGGCGCGCTCACCGCCGCGCAGCATGCCTATCAAGGCCCAGACCGTGTGGTTGTGCACAGGCGTCTTCTGCCCGGGGCCCCAGACGAAACTGACCACAGAGAAGCGGTTGTCGGGATCCGCATGCAGCAGATATTGCTGGTAATACTGGGGATGGGGCTGGGCATACTGTTCAGGCAGCCATTCGTCCTTGCTCACGAGATCGGCCAAAAGAGCGCCGCCCTTGGCGAGGACCTGCGCCTCGTCACCGGTGGCCTCGTCCACAACACGCGTGAACTCACGAACGAAGTGATCAAAGCATGCGGGGCTGTTGTTCATTGATGTCTCCATTTAGATGTTTTTAATCTGGCTCCGAAAAATCATACAAAGGCCAAATTTTTTCTATGAGTCCATTGTTTGATCGCAGAGCCTCAGCATCAATTGAAATTGAATTCAAGCAAAAGAGAGCATCTTCCGCAGGCAGGGATGGCCCAACAGACTCGACGGGATGCTCTCACAAAACAGAATCCAGACTTCAAGATGCCAGGAACACCGCTGGATCACCCCTGTTTCTCAGCGAGCTTCTGGTAGCCATCGCGTGTTTGCGGCAGCTTCATGCCCAGCAGCGAAGCTGCGACCTGGGTACGCAGAATCTGGGCCGTTCCTCCCGCAATCGTGAACATGCGCGCATCACGTACATGACGCTCCATGGGGTTGTGGCGGCCATAGCCCGAGGAGCCGTAGAACTGCAGCGCATCATTGGTGACCTTGTTGGCGGTCTCGGCCGCAAAAATCTTGGCACGTGCAGCCTTGTCAATATCCGGAAACTCGGCACCGCTGGCCGCCGCATGGTGCAGCAGCAGGCGTGCGGCCTCAAGCTGGGTGGACATGTCGGCCAGCATCCACTGCAGGCCCTGGAATTCGGCAATGGGACGGCCGAACTGGCGACGATCCTTGAGATAGGCAAGACCTTCCTCGAACGCGCCCTGGGCAATCCCCAGGGACACTGTTCCCGCACCCACGCGCTGGGCGTTATAAGCCGTCATCAGCCCCGCGAATCCGCGCTTGAGACCACCGGGAGGCACGACCATCATGGACTTGTGGACCTTGAGATCGCGGAACTCCATGTGGGTTTCGGGAATACCGCGCACACCCATGGCATACAGTCTGCGGCCCACCACCAGGCCTTCGGTGCCGCTGTCTTCGCGCACGCAGATGAAGGCGCCAATGCCTTGTTCCACGCCGTCCTCGAACACGCGTGCAAAGATCAGGTGCAGGCGCGAGACGCCGCCGCCCGTGATCCAGTACTTTTCGCCATTCAGAATGTAGTCATCACCTTTTTTGACCGCAAACGTCGTCATCTCGCTGGCCGCGCTGCCCGCATTCGGCTCGGAGATGCAGATCGCGGGCTTGTCCCCGGCCAGCACCAGACCTGCAGCCAGCTTGAGCTGCTCTGCCGAGCCATACCTGGCGATGGCGCCAATCGCGCCCATGTTGGCCTCGACGGTAATGCGCCCCATGGTGGCACAGGCCTTGGCCATTTCCTCGATGACGATGACCGTGTCCAGATACGACAGGCCCTGGCCACCCGCGCTCTTGGGCAAGGTCATGCCCATGAACCCCGCATCGCGCAGCTTGGCGATGTTGTGCCAGGGATAGGCCTCGGTTCTGTCGGTCTCGGCCGCCGTTGCGGCGAACTCGCCTTGCGCAAGCTCGCGGGCGCGCACTTTGAGCGCCTGTTGTTCTGCAGTCAGTTGGTACATGGATGGATCTCCTTGGAATTGTTCGGGCTCTGTTCCGGCTCAGGCCTGGCCCAGCCAGTCGTTCAGGACTTCGGTTTGGTGCTCCCCCATGCGCGGCGGCACATGGCGATAGCTAGGCGGCGTGAGCGACATCCTCAAAGGGTTGGCCAGCAGGCCCAGCTCGCCACCTTCGGCCCAATCACAGGCCATGCGCAACTCAGCTCCGCGCGCCTTCACATGCGGGTCGGAAAACACGTCTTCGAGGTTGTTCACGGGACCACAGGGCACGCCTGCCGCTTCCAGGACCTGCAGCCACTGGGCGCGCGGGCGGGTCTGGAGCAAGGTCCCGATCCGGGCGCAAAGCTCGACGCGATTTTCTATACGCAGCACATTGCTTGCATAGTGCGCATCGTCCGCCAGTGCGGCCTCGCCTGCGACTTCGCAAAAGCGCCGGAACTGCCCATCATTGCCGACAGCCAAAATCATGGGCGCATCGGCCGTGGAGAACACCTGATAAGGCACGATGTTCGGATGTCCGTTGCCGAGCCGGGTCGGCAGCTTTCTATCGGCCAGGTAATTGGTGCCTGCATTGACCAGCCAGGCAATCTGGGTATCCAGCAGTGAGATATCGATTTGCTGGCCCAGGCCCGTAGCGGCTTTGTGCCTGAGCGCTGCCAGGATGCCCACGGCAGCGTACATGCCCGTCATCACATCGGCAATGCCCACACCGACCTTCATGGGCTGGCCCTCAGGCTCGCCGGTCAGACTCATGATGCCGCCCATGCCCTGAATCAGAAAGTCATAGCCGGGCCGGCTTGCATAAGGCCCGGTCTGGCCAAAGCCCGTGACCGAGCAATACACCAAGCCTGGATATTTGTCGCGGATCTGTTCATAGGCCAAGCCATATTTCGCCAGACCACCCTGCTTGTAGTTCTCCACAAGCACATCGGCCTTGGCAATGAGCTGATGCACCAGAGCCTGGCCCTTCTCGGTGCTGATGTCGATGGCAATGGAGCGCTTGTTGCGGTTGGCACAAAGATAGTAGGCGCTCTCGCTTGTGGACCGGCCTTCGGCATCGCGTATATAGGGCGGCCCCCATTTACGGGTGTCATCGCCCTCTCCGGGCTTTTCGACCTTGACCACATCGGCTCCCAGATCACCCAGCAGTTGAGCAGCGCTGGGACCGGCAAGAATGCGCGAAAGATCCAGAACCTTGACGCCATCCAACGCCATCGCCGCCACCACGCTCATGGCAAATCCTTTACGCAATGCTTCACCGACATAGGGTTCACGCTATCAATTTTGCTATCCATTGAATTTTTCACACTCCGTCTCCAGACATGGTGCGAATTTAGGATTCAAAGCCGTCAGCCTCAATTGAAGTTGAATTCAATTCAAAAGCTTTCAGAGATGCAGTTTTAGTAAGAGTCGTAACTTCAAACCTGCCTTCCGGCTTTAGATCACCAGCACAAAACATGCATGCGCTGCATGCGTGTCTTCATATCGGAAATAGAGATCCTGTCTCTCCACTGCCTTGAAAACACAGAGAAATGCTTGCGTCCATGCGCTCCCGCAGTTCCGGCGAAACAGGCACATGAAGCTGCGTGTTGTGGCAGACCACCAGCGAATTACCGTTCACGATTGATGCATTCCGGCTCTGCTCTAGGTGGATGCCCTAGATCAGTCATTTTTTGATTAAATAAAATCATTATTGATTTTTTAAAATCAAACGGAGGAATCCATGGGAACGAATAGCAAGCACAAGCTGAATAAAATCACTTTTGTGGCAAAAGCATGAGAAGCACGCTTGAACTGCGTCATATCAGCAAGCGCTTTTCGGGAGTGAGCGCATTGGATGACGTGTGCTTCGATGTACGCCCGGGTGAGGTGCATGCGCTCATGGGAGAGAACGGTGCGGGCAAGTCCACGCTGATCAAGATCATGTCAGGTGTGCACCAACCCGACGCCGGGGAGTTGTGGATGTCGGGCCGGCCTGTGCATTTCAGCTCGCCAGGCGATGCTGCGCGCAATGGCATTGCAACCGTGCACCAGGAGCTGCTGCTTTTTCCCGACCTTTCAGTGGCAGAGAACATTGCGATGGGCTCACCTTTGCGTCGCAGCTTTCTAGGCACCATAGACTGGCCTTTCATACGCCAGCGGGCACGCAGCCTGCTCGAGGATCTGCAGTGCAGCGATCTCGACGTGGATGTGCCGGTACGCGCACTCTCGGTGGCCAACCGGCAACGCGTGGAGATCGCGCGTGCGCTGGCTCAAGAGCCGCGCGTCCTGATCATGGACGAACCTACGGCTGCGCTCTCCGATGCCGATGCCCAGCGCCTGCTGGACGTGGTCCAGCGTCTGCGCGCCCGGGGCGTCGCCATCATCTACGTCAGCCATCGCATGCCCGAGGTCTATGCACTGGCCGATCGCATCACGGTACTGCGTGACGGCCGTCAAGTGGCAACGCTGACCGCCATAGGCGTACAGCCGAACAAGCTGGTTGCACTGATGGTTGGCCGCCCTGTCGAGCAGTTGTATCCCCAGGCACACGACAGCTCGCGCCTGCCGCAGGTACCGCGGCTCGAACTGCGCGGCCTCTGTTGTGGCCACAGGGTACGCGATCTAACGTTCACGCTGCATGCGGGGGAGGTCATCGGCATCGCAGGCCTGATAGGCGCAGGCCGCACCGAGCTAGCTCTCACGATTTTCGGCATTACGCCAGCCACCTCGGGTCAGCTCCTCGTCGACGGCCAGCCGGTGAGCATTCGCACCCCGGCCCAGGCACGAGATCTTGGCATCGCCTATGTGCCCGAGGATCGCGGCCAGCAAGGCCTGATTCGCTCCCAAGGTGTTCGCGAGAACTTTTCACTCGCATGCCTGCAGCAATTTGCCAATGCAGGCTTTGTGAGCACAGTGGCCGAAGCCAAGGCTGCGCAGCAGGCAATCGAGCGTTTCGGCATCCGCACCAGAGGCCTTGAACAGCCGGTACGCCATCTCTCTGGCGGCAATCAGCAAAAGCTCGTGCTTGCCAAGTGGCTGGCGACCCGACCCGGCATCGTCATCCTCGACGAGCCCACTCGCGGCATCGACGTGGGAGCCAAGGCCGAAATCTATGCACACATCAGGCGCCTGGCACAAGAAGGGCTTGCCATTGTTCTGATCTCCAGCGATTTGCCAGAAGTGCTGGGCATGAGTGACCGCATCCTCGTCATGAGCGCCGGGCGCATAACGGCAAGCTTCGATCGCCAGCAAGCCACGGCTGAGCTCGTTGGCGAAGCCATGATCCACCTTGGTATGCCGGAGGCCGCATGAACAGCGTCACAGGTCTTGCCAACGCCACGCCAGCCAGAGTCAGCAGCCCAGCAGCACCGCCAAGCGCGTTGCTGGGCAAGTGCCTGGCGGCATGGCGTCAGCAACTGATTTTGCTTGCAGCAATCGCCTTTCTGCTGCTGTGCGTCAGCATGGTCAACCCCGGCTTTACCGAGAGCCGCAACCTCATCAGTCTTTTCTCCAGCAATGCCTACATTGCGGTGGCAGCCATCGGCATGGCTGTCGTCATCATCAGCGGGCACATCGACGTCTCGGTCGGCGCGCTCATCGGTGTGCTCGCAATGGTCTCGGGCTACCTGGCCGTCAACGGATTTCCTGCCTGGCTTGCATGGCTCGCGCCCGTACTGCTGGGCGCGCTGTTCAACGCCTGTGTTGGTGCTCTTGTGGCCTGGGGGCGCATTCCATCCATCGTGGCCACGCTAGGTGTGATGTCCATTCTCAAGGGGGGACTGATCGGCTTGACCAGTGGCGTCTGGCTCACCAATCTCCCCCCCGCCTTTTTGATCGCTCAACATCGCTTGCTGGGTTTGCCCGCCAGCATCTGGCTCATGCTGGCCCTGAGCATGCTGACCGCCTGGTGGATGCATAGCTCCGTGCTGGCACGCCGCTTCTACGCACTCGGATCAAATGCAGATGCCGCACGCATCACGGGAATACGTACACAGCCGACCGTCGTTCTGGCCTTCGCAATCCACGGCGGCTTTGCCGGGGTGGCGGCCGTTCTGTACGCGACACAGTTGCAGGTCATACAGTCCACCGTGCCCGCCAACCTGGAGCTCACCATCATCGCCGCCGCCGTCGTTGGTGGCATCAGCATACTCGGCGGCCGCGGCAATGTGCTGGGCCCCATGCTTGCCGCGCTACTGTTCGCCGTCATTACCTCGGCCCTGGTCTTTCTTAATGTGTCCGCCTACTGGCTACGCGCCGTACAGGGCCTGATGATTCTCGCAACAGTACTGGCCGACATCTACAGCCGCAGGAGGCTCGCATGAACACCCAAGCGATGACCGCTGCCGACAGCAACAGGCAACTGCCCACGAGCACCCTCGGCGGCCTGCTGCGCCACGAGAGCGTACTCGCCTTGCTGCTGCTTGCAGCCCTGGCCATTCTCTCGTCCCGCTCCGAGCACTTCTTCACACTGGACAATCTGCTCAATCAAGGCCGTCTAATGACCGAGGTCAGCCTGATCGCTCTGGCCATGACCTTTGTGATCGTGACCGGAGGCATTGATCTCTCGGTAGGCTCGATCTTCGGTCTTGCAGCAGTCTGCATGGGGGTTCTCTGGCAGAGCGCACAGCTGCCTCTGCCTGTCGCCATCGTGCTGGCTGTCGTCATCGGCATGCTCGCAGGCTTGTTCAATGGATTGCTGATCACGCGCTTTTCGGTACCGCCGTTGATTGCGACACTGGCCACCCTCATGCTGTACCGGGGCATAGCCGAAGGCGTGAGCCAGGGCCGCTCCGTACGCGGATATCCGGACTGGTTTCTGAACTTCGCCGAGGCCGAGTTGCTCGGCATCCCCTGCCAGTTGCTGCTGCTCGGCATCTGCGCCATCGTGGCGGCTGTGGTACTGGGCTTTACAAGCTTCGGCCGTGCGACCTACGCCGTGGGAGCCAACAAGACTGCAGCCCACTTCTCGGGCATTCATGTGCAACGCACCCAGCTTTGGATCTATGCAAGCTCGGGGACGCTGGCGGCGGCGGCGGCGATGCTCTTCGTCACACGCGTATCGACAACTCGCTCCGACATGGGTGCAGGCCTTGAGCTTGATGCCATCACGGCCGTAGTCCTTGGCGGCAGCAGCATTTTCGGCGGCCGCGGCACGATCGTTGGCACCTTGCTCGGCCTGATGCTGATGCAGGCACTCAAGAACGGCCTTGTGCTCGCAGGCGTGAAAGGCGACGGCACCATCATCGTCATCGGTGTCGTGTTGATTGCGACCATTCTCATGAGCAACCTTTTCAACCGCAGCCACGAGCGCGGATAGACAAACCAGCATCGTCCGCCCCCACTCTTCGTTTTCAGAAGGAGACTGCTATGAAGAAGCGCGCCCCCAACTGGTCCTGCACGGTCTTTGGTCTCGCGTGGCTGTCTGCCAGCCAGGCTGCCAGTGCCGCAGGCTGGACCGGAGCTGATGATCTGCCCACTCGCCCCCTGACCTGCGACGCCAGCCCGGCTCCGCTGAGCAGCAAGCCATATGATGGAGGCCAGCCCAAGAATGCTCCCGACCGCAAAGGCAAAAAGCTTACGGTCATCGATGTACCCAAGCTCATTGGTATTGGCTACTTCAACGCCACCTCCAAAGGCATTGCCTCTGCAGCCAAGGAACTGGGCAACGTCTCTGTCAAGACCGACGGCTCGACTAAGGCAAATATTGATGAGCAGGTCACCTTCATCGACAACTACATCACCAGTGGTGTAGATGGCATTTTGTTCGCCGCCAATGACCCGACGGCGATTGCTCCCGTTCTGCGCAAGGCACTCTCCAAAGGCATTCTCGTCGTCGGCTACGACGCCAATGCCACGCCAAACTCTCGCCAATGGTTCATCAACCAGGCCGAGGCCAACGGCATAGGCAAGGCGCTGATGGACACGCTGGCCAAAGAGACCCGTGGCCAGGGCGGCTTTGCGATTGTCACTTCCACTTTTGCCACACCCAACCAGGCACGCTGGATCGCCGAGATGTCGACCTATCAAGCCAAGTGCTATCCCAAAATGAAATGGCTGGAGACCGTGGAGGCACAAGAAGACAACGCCTTGTCATTCACCCAGGCGAGCACGCTGATCAGCAAGTACGGAGACAAGTTGGCAGGAATCATCGGCATGACCACGGTCGCCACCCCTGCAGCAGCCGAGGCTGTAAAACAGGCGAACAAGTGCGGGAAGATCGCGGTAAGCGGCATTGGCGTGCCAAATGCGATGAAGCCCTATCTCGCCAATGGATGTGCAAGCTCCACCGTGCTGTGGAACCCCGTGGACCTGGGATATGCCTCCATGTATGCACTGCGTGCAGCAGCCGATGGGGTGCTGACCCCCTCCAGCACCTCGCTCAAGGCGGGAAGACTTGGTGATTTGCGCATCATCAACGGCAGTGAAATCTTGCTGGGCTCGCCCTATGTGTTCACAAAGGACAACGTAGGCGGCTTCGATTTCTGATCCCAGACTACCAGGCCTTCTCCATGAGCCTCTACATCGGCATAGATATCGGCACTTCGGGTGTGCGCGCCCTTGCCATCGACAGCGAAGGGAAACCCGCTGGTGAAGCTGCGCAGGAGCTTCCCGCACCTGAGCGTCAAGGCCTGGCCGTCTGGCAGGAGGCCGAATGCTGGTGGCAAGCAACGCGCCAGGTGCTGACGAGACTGCTCTGCGGGTTAGATCCAGGGCGCGTAGAGTCCCTGGCTTTCAACGGGACCTCGGGCACCTTGCTTCTGACAGCAGCAGACGGGCAGCCTCTCGCTCCAGCCCTGATGTACAACGATGCACGCGCAGTCGAAGCCATGAAGGCCATAGAGCACGTTGCACCCGCGAATAGTGCAGCACGCGGAACGGGCTCATCGCTTGCACGCCTGCTGCATCTGCAGCGCCATCACCCGCGGGCACGCCATGCATTGCACCAAGCCGACTGGCTGGCTGGCCGCATGAGCGGGCACTGGGGATTCAGCGACCACAACAATGCGCTCAAGCTCGGCTACGACCCACAGGCTCTGTGCTGGCCGGACTGGCTCTCTAAGCTGGGCGTTGATGAACGCCTGCTGCCTCAAGTCACAGCGCCCGGCACGGCTCTGCATACCATAGACTTGCGTATTGCCCACGAGTTCGGCCTTCGGCCTGATGTACGGATCGTGGCCGGCACCACCGACGGTGTGGCCGCCTTCATGGCCACGGGCGCAAGAGAAATCGGTGATGCGGTGACCTCTCTCGGATCCACCCTGGTTCTCAAGGTGGTGTCAGATACCGGCACCTGGGCCGCCGAGTACGGCGTATACAGCCATAGATTTGAGGGACGATGGCTGGCCGGGGGAGCCTCCAACAGCGGAGGAGCCGTCCTGTTGCAGTTTTTCGACCAGGCGACCATGCGTGCACTGACTCCGCGCCTTCGCCCTGACCATCCCACCGGCCTGGGCTACTACCCCCTTCCCCATCGCGGCGAGCGCTTTCCGAGCAACAACCCGGCTCAGCTCTCACGCACCCTTCCCAGGCCGAAAGACGATGCGCTTTTCTTTCAGGCACTGCTTGAAGGCATCGCGTCTATCGAGCACGATGGCTACCGGCGCCTCCAGGCTTTGGGCGCCCCTTATCCAAAGCGCATACGCACAGCAGGAGGAGGAGCGGTCAATGCAGCCTGGACCGAGATACGGCGCCGCTGCCTGGGCACGGAGATGGTTGCATCAGCCCACACCGCAGCCGCCTACGGCACAGCCCTGCTGGCCTTGCGCGGTGCTGCCTCCAGCCCGGCTCAGCCCAAACCACAGACACTGGATCCATAAATGAACCCATGCCATCACACCGAAGGCTTGAGAGCTCTTGCCGATCACTACGACGGTTTCGTGATTGATCAATGGGGCGTGCTTCACGACGGCCGCACCGCCTACCCAGGTGCCATCCAGGGACTGCAGCGCCTGATGGCACTGGGAAAGCAGATTGTGATCCTCAGCAACTCCGGAAAGCGTGTGGCCCCCAACGTGCAGCGACTGGACTCCATGGGTTTTATACAAGGCGACAGCTACACCCATCTGGTCACCTCGGGTGAGGCCGCTTGGCAGAGCATCAAGGAACGCAGTGATGCCTTCTATGCTGCGCTGGGTCCATACTGTCTGCTCATCGGAGACTGCTCTGACAACCTCAGTGCCATGCAAGAGCTGGCCATCGAACGGGTTGATATACCCGAAGCTGCAGACTTTGTGTTGCTCAGCAGTGCGGGCGAAGCCAATATGCTCGCGCATACTCAGGCCCTGCTGGAGCGTGCACTGGCTCTGGACCTGCCTCTGATCTGTACCAATCCTGACATGGTACGCATTGTGGATAGTCAGCTCCACCCCAGCGCCGGTGTACTGGCGCGCAACTACGAGCAGCGCGGCGGCAGCGTTCGCTTCGTCGGCAAACCCTACCCCGACGTCTACAAGATCTGCCACGATCTTTTGGCAAAGGCAGATGTCACACGCATTGCCGCCATAGGCGACTCTCTGGAGCATGACATCAACGGCGGCACACGCGCAGGCTTCGCTACTGTGCTCATTCTCGGCGGCATACATCGCGACTGTTTTGAGAAGGCATCCAATGCAAGCGACCGGCAGCAACGCCTTCAAGCACTGCTGACACAAGGCCAGGGGCTGTACTGCCCCCCCAACTGGACCATGCCAATCCTACGCTGGTAATGCCATTCCCCCCTCTCACCCCTTCTTCACAGTTGCACATATGAGCGCATCTTCTACTCGCCCTTCGTCCGAAGCGCATGCGCCTTGGAACCTGCGCAGGCTTGCCGCTCGCATAGGCGGCGACATGACCCTTGTCCAGGGTGCCGGCGGAAACATCTCTGTGAAAACTGACAAGACCCTGTGGATCAAGGCCTCAGGCACCTGGCTCGCCAAAGCCATGAGTGAGTCAATATTCTCCGCCGTTGCCCTTGACTGCGTACGTGCCCGCATCGCGCTAGGCCAAGCCGACCCTGCCAGTGCCGAACTGCTGGACATCAGCCCACACGGCCTACGCCCTTCGATCGAGACAGGGCTGCATGCACTCATGCCCCATGCCGTTGTCATGCACCTGCACTCCGTTGATGCCATTGCACTCGGCGTCTGCGAAGACGGCATGGCACGGCTGAGCCACCGACTCGAAGGACTGGCCTGGGCCTGGGTTTCTTATGTGCAGCCTGGACAGCCATTGACCGAGGCCATACGGCAAGCCCTGGGACACGCTGCTGTCGATGTGTTAGTTCTCGCCAACCACGGGGTCGTGCTCGGCGCGGAGAGTGTTGCCTCGGCTCGGCTGCTGCTTGACAACCTTGTGCGGCGATTACGCCAAGGGCCGCATCAATCACAAAGCCCTGCTCCAGCAGCCAATCTGGAAAAGCTTCGAAAACTAGGACAGAACACGCTCTACGATCCCGCACCACATCCCCGGCTGCATGCGATGGCGACTGACTTGCGGCAGTTCGCCATCGCCACAGCCGGCACGTTGTATCCGGACCATGCTGTATTTCTCGGCCCGGCCGCCATCGAACTTCGTTCTGGACAGCTGATCAGCACGCTGATTGCCGAGCGCGCACATGCCGGTCTCGGCCCGCCCAAGTTGCTACTGGTACCGGAGGCCGGCGTGCTGATACGCAATGATCTGAGTGCCGGCGAGCTTGCCATGCTCGAATGCCTGGCCCTGGTTCTCTCGCGGATCCCACAGGATGCCTCGGTGCGGTACCTAGCGGACACCGACGTCAAGGCCTTACTCAGTTGGGATGCCGAGAAATACCGCAGGCATCTGGACCAGCAGCAGGAACTGCCAAGCCTCCACCATAGAGCACACTCTTTGCCATGAATGAAACCGAACGCCAGCACCACATCGTAGAGGCCTTGAAGAAGCATCCGTTCAGCACAGTCAAGGATTTGATGGCCGTGGTGGATGCATCTGCCGCGACCATACGTCGCGACATTCTTAAGCTGCATGCCGCAGGAGCGGTGCGCAAGGTATTTGGCGGCATCGCCTCCATCGACGGTCTATCGTCCAGAAACCGGCTGTCAGCGCGCCCCTTCGACGAGCGGCTCGCGACCGCTGTGGATGAAAAAAAAGCCATCGCCGCCGAAGCCGAAAAGCTTTGCCGCGACGGCGACAGTGTGATCATCAGCGGAGGCAGCACCTGCCATTTGCTTGCGCAGCGGCTCACAACACGCAGCCTCAAGATCTATACCAACTCGATGCCGGTATCCACCGTACTGAGCGAGAAAGGGCTGTGCCAGTTGGTTGTGGCCGGAGGTGAACTGCACCGCGAATCTGGCATTCTTTACTCGCAGCTGCCCGATGCTCTACCGTTTTATGCATCGCGCTGCTTCATTGGCACCCAGGGCATAGGACCGGATGGGGCAATGGAGTCTCACCCCATGCTGATACAGAGCATACAAAGACTGATCAAGATGTCGGATGAGCTGGTGCTTCTCGCCGACAGTCGAAAATTCTCCATTCGGGCTCGCCATATTGCCGTGCCACTGTCGCGCATCGCCACGTTGATCACCGACGACAGGATTTCGGAATCCGATGTACGCATGATGGAGAACGAGGGCGTCTCGGTGGTGACCACTTCGGTCATGACGTCCTTCACGCCATGAGTACCATACAGCCACTTATAGTCTTCGACTTCGGCAAGACAAACGCGAAGATGTTCGTCTTCGCGCCCGACCTTTCCATTCTCTATCAGGAGCGCTGCCATCCAGTCTGGCGCGAGCAGGGCCCATACCGCGTGCTGGACAGCGATGCTTTATGGGAATGGATGCAGGCAGCGCTGCGTCGCAGCCAGGCAGTTGCCCCCGCAGACGGCATCATGATCAGCACGCACGGGTGCACGGTTGCGCTGCTGGGCGATGACGATCTCGCCTGGCCGATTCTCGACTACGAGTCCTCACCGCCAGAGGCCATAGGGCAAGCCTTTTCGGCCATAGTCCCTCCTTTCGAAGAGACGCTTTCGCCCATGCTTGAAGCCAGCATCAACTGCGGAAAGCAGATCTTCTGGATCAGCGAAACCCAGCCGCAAGCGCTGACAGCCACACGCGCCATCGTGCCTTACCCGCAATTCTGGGGGTGGAAACTCGGCGCCCCCGCTCTGTCGGAGATCAGCTCCCTGGGTTGCCATACACATCTATGGGCGCCCTATGCAAAGCGCTTCAGCACGCTGACGCAGTCGCGCGGCTGGCAGCACAAGATGCCACCGTTGGCCGCAGCAGGCGCCGTTGTCGGCAAGCATGTGATTGATGGTCAGACCCTGCGTCTGCACAACGGAGTGCACGACAGCAATGCCTCGCTCTACCTCGGCCAGCGAATCACGCAGCCTTTCGACTGCACCGTGGTGTCCACAGGCACCTGGATCGTCGCCTTCAATCCCTCGCACTCACCGGTCCCTTTTGAGAATCGCAGTGACATTCTTTCGAACATCGACATACAAGGCCGTATCATGTCGACGGCACGCTTCATGGGTGGTCGTGAGTACAGCCTTCTAACGGGTGGCAAGCATTTGGAAGTCAGCATTCAGCAGATTGAGGACTGCATCGCCCTGCCCTGCTTTGCGCTACCCGCATTTGCACCCGGGGGACCTTTTTCTGCCCACAAAGGACGATTTGCAGGCCGGGCCCCCATCTCGGATGAGGACCGGGCTGCCGTGGCCGCGCTCTATCTCGCCTGTATGAGCAGCACGCTGCTGGACCTGCTTCACTCTGACAATACGGTGCTCATTGATGGTGGCCTGTCAAACAACACCGCCTACGCAGGCCTGCTCGCGGCGCTGAGGCCGCATCAACAGGTACGGCTCAGTTCGGCACGCGAGGGTACGGCCACAGGTGCGGCTCTCATTGCCTATGAAGCTCTGGGTCATCGCCCGGCAGTACCGCCAGGAATTCCCATCCAGCCCATGCAGGTCCAGGGACTTGCAGACTACTATCGCCGCTGGCAGGCGCTATGCCGGACAGCTGACGGTTAGCGTCGTGAAATGGAAGCTTTCTGAGCAAGCCCCCAGCTCAGGATGCCAGCGTTCGCTGGTCGAATGCAAAGTGCCACGCGCAGTCGTCAGTGCGATTGCGCCGGCACCGTTCCGTCCGTGCGTTGCCTTCAAACAAGCGATTGATGGGAGGTGAAACCGATCAACGCTCGCCGCGAGGCGCCGTGCGCTTGCGGTCACCATGGGGTTGGTAGGGCTTGGGAGCACTCTTGCCAAAAGCCGGGCGACGTTCACCACCACCAAAGCCACGGGACTCGCCACCGCCAAAGCCACCTCGCGATTCACCGCCAAAGCTGCGCGATTCGCCTGCGCGGAAACCGCCTTCACGGCGTTCGCCGGAGCGCGGGGCAGCACCGCCGCGACCGCCAAAGCCTTGCCCCTCACCGCCACGGCCGTGACCGAAATCACGCGGAGCGGCTTCACGCGGAGCAGCGCCTTCACGCTGGCCTCCGAAGCTGCCAAAGCCAGACTTGCGGCCATAGCCCTCGGAATCACGACGCGGGCCAAAACCACGCTCACGATCACCTCCGAAACTGCGCTCGCGATCCCCACCAAAGCCACGACCACCACCGCCGCCACCGCGACGCTCACCACCACGGCCTTCAAAGCCTCCGCGACGGCCGCCGCGGCCTTCGTTGCTGCTGGGAGAGCGCTGCACGGGCTCCAGACCTGGTATGACTTCGGCCTTGAACTGCTGACGGCTATAGCCTTCGATGTCAAACACACGACGGCGATCACGAAACTCTGCAAAAGTCACGGCCACGCCTTCACGGCCAGCACGACCCGTGCGGCCAATGCGGTGGGTGTAGTCCTCGGCCTTCATGGGCAAGCCGTAGTTGAATACGTGAGTGATGGAGGGCACATCAATGCCACGGGCCGCCACATCAGTCGCCACCAGCACCTGAACCTGGCCATTGCGCAGCGCCATGAGGCGACGGTTGCGCAGCCCCTGGCTTAGGGCGCCATGCAAGGCCACGGCCGA
Organism: Comamonas composti DSM 21721; assembly: GCF_000429845.1. Classification (GTDB taxonomy): domain Bacteria; phylum Pseudomonadota; class Gammaproteobacteria; order Burkholderiales; family Burkholderiaceae_C; genus Comamonas; species Comamonas composti. Next base: position 49,529 of record NZ_AUCQ01000014.1, on the reverse strand, counting down.
AAAGCCTTCCTGCTGCAGATCGTTGGCCAGGCCGTCGCACTCTACTTGGGTGGAGGCAAAGACGATGGCCTGATTGATCGATGCATCGCGCAACCAGTGATCCAGCATCTTGCGCTTGTGCTGAGCGTTATCAGCCCAGAACAAGACCTGCTTGATGTTGGCATGACGCTCCTGAGGCGTGTCGATCGTGACCTTTTTCACGCTGGCACCGCCATCGTGCATGACGCGCATGGCCAGTTGCTGGATGCGCGACGCGAAGGTGGCGCTGAACATCATGGTCTGCTTGCGCTGGGCCGTGAGTTGGTTGATCTCGGCCAGGTCGTCGGAAAAGCCCAGATCCAGCATGCGGTCAGCTTCGTCCACAACCAGAAACTGCACCTGATCGAGCTTAATCTGCAGCGAACGCTGCAGGTCCAGCAGACGGCCGGGCGTGGCCACGACCAGGTTGGCGTTTTGCAGCTTGGCAATTTGCAGCTGATAGGGCATACCGCCCACCACATTGGCAATACGTATGCCGCGGCAGTGCTTGACCAGTTCGATGGCATCGTGCGCCACCTGTTGGGCCAGCTCGCGCGTGGGGCACAGAATCAGGGCGCCGGGAACGGCGGCCTTGAAGTTGCGCGGATTCGTCGGATCCTTGCGCTTGCCGCGCTTGGGAAGTGGCTGGCCATTGTCTGCCGCTTCGGCGCACTGGCGCTCATATTCGGTCTGGGCCTTGGCATCTTCTGCAGCCTTTTGCTCAACCAGCGTGTTCAGCACTGGCAGCAAAAAGGCCGCGGTCTTGCCCGAACCGGTCTGGCTGGAGACCATGAGATCGATAAAGGGCTGCTCACCGCCGCTGTTCATGGCCAGAGGAATGGCTTGGGCTTGGACAGCCGTTGGCGCGGTATAGCCGAGGTCATTGACGGCTCGCACCAGCTCATTGGCGAGGCCAAGTTCGGCGAAGGCATTGGGCGTGTTTTGTTGTTCCTGCTCGGATACGGGCAAAGAAGAGTCGGCAGCGGCAATCGTGCCCTGCTCTAGAGAGATGTCGTTCATGTATGACTTTGTTCAAAAAGCGCGCGCAGTCAGCGCTCTGCCACGCTTTTCTTGACGGTTGGCTCAACATCCACCGTCAGACTTGACCGTCCCTTCGCAAAAGGGCGGATGGGCATTTTTGGCTGACCGCAAAGCACGATGGGTGCTGGCGGCACAAGCTCTGCCCTTGTGTGATGGAGATGTGCATGCTGCCTTCATGCAATGCGGCAATAAAGGCAAGTCCGCCATTCTCGCACGCCCCGGGTTTTCCCGCAAGTTATATGGCTATGCAAGATTGAGCAATTGCGCCCGGTAATGCACAAGCTCTTCGATGGACTCATGCACATCGGCCAAGGCCGTGTGGCGCTGGGCCTTTTTAAAGGAGTCATGAGCTTGCGGTTTCCAGCGTCTGGCCAGCTCCTTGAGCGTGCTCACATCGATGTTGCGATAGTGGAAGAAATTGTTGAGCCTGGGCATGTAGCGCTCCAGAAAGCGCCTGTCCTGACCGATGCTGTTGCCACACAGAGGCGCCTTGCCCTTGGACACGTAATTGCGCAGAAACTCGATGAGGGCGCTCTCGGCCTCGGCCTCCGAAGTCCGGGACTCCTTGACACGCTGTATCAAGCCGCTCTTGCCATGCGTGCCCTTGTTCCAGGCATCCATGGAGTCGAGCAACTGATCGCTTTGGTGTATGGCAAACACCGGCCCTTCCACGCGCATGGACAGGTCAGGACTGGTGACCACCACCGCGATTTCTATGATGCGTTCTCTATCGGGCTGCAGGCCCGTCATTTCGCAGTCCAGCCAGACGAGATTGAGATCGGATTTGGCCAACGCGACCGCAGAGATGTTGTTACAGGGGCTAAGGGCTTCAGACATGGAACAAATTGTCGCCTACACTGCCAGGCGATGGACCTGACCTCCGAATTTCCCTCCCCCCAGGCCACAGCCTTGCAGTTGTCCCTGTTGTTTGCGCTGGCCGTGCTGGCTCAATGGCTGCTGCGCGCCTGGCTGGCTTCTCGCCAGATACGCCATGTGGCACGACATCGCCATCAGGTGCCTGATGCCTTTGCCCGGCGCGTCAAACTGGCTGCGCATCAAAAGGCCGCCGATTACACGCTGGCCAAGGGCCGCGTCTCACTGCTGGACATGACATTAAGCGCCGTGGTGGTCCTGGCCTGGACCTTGCTGGGCGGGCTGGATGCACTCAACCAGGGTCTGCTGGACCTCATGGGCACGGGTCTGGCTCAGCAATTGGCCTTGCTGGCCACATTTGCTGCCATCTCATCGCTGGTGGAGTTGCCACTGTCTCTCTACCAGACCTTTGTGCTTGAGCAACGCTTTGGCTTCAACCAGATGACGCTGCGCCTGTGGCTCACGGATGCCCTCAAGTCCGCTCTGGTCGGCGCAGTCATAGGCTTGCCGATAGCAGCCCTGATTCTGTGGCTCATGGCATCGGCCGGGCCGTTGTGGTGGCTCTGGGCCTGGGCTGTGTGGACAGGCTTCAATCTGTTGCTGATGTGGGTTTTCCCGAGCTTTATCGCACCGCTTTTCAACAAGTTCGAGCCTCTGGCCGACGAGGCGCTCAAGGCACGCGTCAGCACGCTCATGCAACGCTGCGGCTTTGAAGCCAAGGGCCTGTTCGTCATGGACGGCAGCCGTCGCTCGGCTCATGCCAATGCTTATTTCACGGGCTTTGGCCATTCGAAGCGCGTGGTCTTCTTTGACACGCTGCTCAAGCAGTTGGGCTGCGACGAGGTCGAGGCCGTACTGGCCCATGAGCTGGGTCACTTCAAGCACCGGCACATACTCAAGCGCATGCTGCTCATGTTCGCAGCCAGCCTTGCGGGCTTTGCACTGCTGGGCTGGTTGTCACAACAATTGTGGTTTTACTCGGGCTTGGGTGTACGCCCCAGCCTGGATTTGGCCCTGGGCCAGACCGGAGCCGGCATAGGCCTTGGCAATGAAGCCCTGGCCCTGCTGCTGTTCCTGCTGGCCACGCCTGTGCTGAGCTTTTTTGTCACCCCTCTGTTTTCCGCATTGTCGCGCCGCGATGAATTCGAGGCCGATGCCTATGCCATGCAACAAGCCGATGGCGCTCATCTGGCCTCGGCCCTGCTCAAGCTCTATGAGGACAATGCCTCCACCCTGACACCAGACCCCTGGTATGTGAGCTTTTACTACTCGCATCCTCCTGCTCTAGACAGACTGGCACGCATGCCTGCACCGTCAACAACATCGACATGAATAAACCACGTTTGCAGCAGCAGGACTGGAGCCTGCAGCAGCGCAAGGCACTGAGCAGCGCTGAACTCCAGACAGCCGTCGCCACCTTGTCCGAATGGCAGCTCGAGGCTGATCAGAAGGCCATCAGCAAGAGCTTTGCTTTTGCCAACTTCTACGAAACCATGGCCTTTGTGAATGCCCTGGCCCTGATAGCTCATCAGCAGGATCATCACCCCGACCTCGATGTGAGCTACGGGCGCTGCAGCGTGCGCCTCAACACCCACGACGTGGGCGGCGTCTCGGCCACCGACATAGACTGCGCACGCCGCATCGATGCGCTGCTGGAGAGCGCATGAAGTCCGAGGTGCCGCATGGCTGAACCCCGGACCTTGCGAGAGGGCCTGGTCGTCTCCAGCCACGGCCGCCACAGCGTGATCGAGACGACCGATGGATCACGCCACATCTGCCATCCGCGCGGCAAGAAAAACCAGACCGTGGTCGGCGACCGGGTGCAATGGCAGCTCCCCCCGGCCGGTCAGGGAGAGGAAGGCTCCATAGAAAAACTGCTTCCCAGGCGTAACCTGTTCTACCGCCAGGATGAGGTTCGCACCAAGTCGTTCGCAGCCAACATTGACCAGGTGCTGATCCTGATCGCAGCAGAGCCCGTATTTTCGGAAAGCCAGCTGGCGCGTGCACTGATTGCAGCCGAGGCTGCACACATCAAGCCTCTGATAGCTCTCAACAAGAGCGACCTGAGCCAGGCTTTTGCCCAGGCCTGGCAAAGGCTTGGGCCCTATCGCGAAATGTGCCTGGACCAGAGCACAGAAGCCCACTACGAGGTTCTGCCTTTGTCTCTGACCCGCGATGGAGAAGCCGACAAAGCCCTATTGATGCAACATTTGAAAGGCAAGGCCACGCTGGTGCTCGGGCCTTCGGGCTCTGGCAAGAGCACACTGATCAACCTGCTGATTCCGGGCGCAGCCGCGGCCACGGGCGAGATCTCCCAAGCACTGAACTCAGGCAAGCACACTACGACCACGACCAGTTGGTACTGGGTCGGCGAGGAGCGCCAGACGGCTCTCATCGACTCACCGGGATTTCAGGAATTCGGCCTCAGACATTTGCAGCCTGCAGATCTGGCGCGCTGCATGCCTGATATTGGCGCCCATGCCCAGGACTGCAAGTTTTATAACTGCACTCACCTGCACGAGCCCGGCTGCGCCGTGATGCCCCATGTGGCCGTTGAAGGGCTTGATGCCCAGCATACGATCAGCGCACACCGCTATCGCATCTATGGCGAGCTGTTTGATGAGCTCAGCCAGTCTCCCAGATATTGACCCTGGTTTGGGCATCCGCCTCCAGTGCTTTCTCAGCCAGCGCCAGAAGCTCCTTGATTCATAGCAGCAACGCAGTTTTCCTCAGCCCAGAAGCCGGGCTACGGACAGCAAGGCCAGCAACAGCATCCAGACCACAACCGTGCGCCAGACCAGGCCGACCACGCTGCGCAGGTGCCCAAGCTCGGGCTTACGCCCTGGTGTGGCCTCCCCGCTGCCTTGCCAATCAAGCGCCTGCTCATCCTCACCCATCGACGAAGCACTCTCGCTGCGCTTGAGTGCTTCGCCACCGAGACGCACATTGATGGCGCCCGAGGTAGCGGCCAAAATCACGCCATCGTTGTCATTGGGAAAACGCTGGGCATGAAAGCGCCAGCCCTCTATGGCCTCCTCAAAGCTGCCAACCACGGCAAACAGCAGGGCTGTGAGCCGTGCGGGCAGCCAGTCTATGACTGTCCAGGCCTGGCGTGCAGCGGCCTGCAGACGCTGGCTTATGGACTGGCCTTCATCTCCACCATAAGGCGTCCAGGAGCGCGAAAGATATTCGGTCATGCGGTAGAGCACGGCGCCCACAGGCCCCAGGCCCAGGGCCGAGAGAATGGAAAACCAGAACAGCACGCCGAACACATGACGGTGGGCCGCGAGCACAGAATATTCAAGCACATGCCGCACCACCTCGCTGCGCGGCACCTCGCTGGCATCCACCTGCTGCCATTGTGCCAATGCCGTGCGCGCCGCATATTCGTCACCCGCATCCAGGGCATCTCGAATGCGCGTGAAATGATGACTGAACTGGCGAAAGCCCAGCGTGGCATAGAGCACGGCAACGTTCCAGAGCAGCACCAGAGGCCAGCCAGCACTCCAGCGCAAGCCCAGATAGATACCCAGCACCAGCAGGCAGGGAAGGACCACGGCCACAACCCAGGCCAGCCACCCATGATGGGATTGACCTGCATCGAAGTTGCGCCGCACGGACACCGTCCAGGCGCGATAGCCTGCATGCGCCAGATTGCCTGGAGCCAGGGGACGTGCCTGCTCGATCAACAAGGCGATCAAAATGGCGAAAAAGCTCATCTGCGCATCATACTGGTCGTGGTATTGATTCTGTTTCAAGCCCGACCATGAGTACTGTCAAGCTGCCAGAAAGCGGTAGAGGTTGCGCAACATGCCGGCCGTGGCGCCCCAGATGTAGCGCTGCCGCTCGCCATCCTCGTAAGGCATGGCAAACCACTCGCGCAGCGCGCCGTTCCAGACCATGGCGTGGCGCTGGTGGTGTGCGGGATTGAGCAAAAACGCCAGCGGCACTTCAAATAGATCCTGGACCTCGTCAGGGTTCGCTTCCAATCGCGCCGCAGGATCGACCAGGGCTACCACCGGCGTGATCACAAAGGCCGAGCCCGTGACATACAAAGGCAGGCAGCCAAGTACCTCCACATCACCCGATGCCAATCCAACCTCCTCGCGGGCTTCACGCAGCGCCGTGGCTTCGGCCGACGCATCCTCCTTGTCGCGCTTGCCCCCGGGAAAGGCCACCTGGCCGGAGTGTGTGGATAAATGCGCCGTGCGCTGCGTGAGCAGCACCGTGGGCTGATCGCGCTGGACTATGGGCACCAGAACCGAAGCCTCGGCCATGGGACGATTGCCAAAGCTTTTTTCGCGCACCACCTCGGGCGTCCATTGCGGCGGCAGCGCAAAGCGCTGACGCAAGGCACCGGGCGTCTGGGCCGCCGGCGCAATGGCCGGCAAATGGCTGTCCACGCCGATCAGGGGTGCGTTACGGGGATCGTCAATCGATGCCGACAAGGAAGAAGCAGATCTGGAGGACACGGTTTTGCAGGGGAGGATGAAAAACGAAAAAAGCCGCTACAGGCAACTGTAGCGGCTTTATCGCGAGATCGTACCTGGGCTTTAGGCCTGGGCAGCAACCTTGACGCGCGAAGGCAGCTTTTCCTTGATGCGTGCCGACTTGCCGCTGCGCTCACGCAGGTAGTACAGCTTGGCACGACGCACATCACCACGGCGCTTGACTTCGATGCCGGCGATCAGGGGCGAGTAGGTCTGGAACGTACGCTCCACGCCTTCACCGCTGGAGATCTTGCGCACGGTGAAGCCGCTGTTGAGGCCACGATTGCGCTTGGCAATCACGACGCCTTCGTAGGCCTGCACGCGCTTGCGGCTGCCTTCCACCACATTCACGCTCACGATGACGGTGTCGCCAGGGGCGAAAGCCGGAATGGTCTTGTTCAGACGGGCGATTTCCTCTTGTTCGAGGGTCTGGATCAGATTCATGGTCAATTCCATCTCGATCTTGTCCGCGCCAAAATTGGCAAGCACCGGGATTGGTGCCATGGCTGCATCTTGCTTTGAGGCTGTAGGGGACCTGAGCAAAACCCATCAAGGCCTGACACAGGCCTTGCAGCGGCCGGATAGAGGATCGAAGAACCAAGCATTATAGCGATTCGGCATTTTTTGCCAAAACCCCTTCATCCCTGGCACTGAGCAACCCCTGACCCCTGGCCTTTTCTATGAGCTCTGGCCTGTGACGTGCGGTAAGGGCCAGGCTTTGGTCACGTCTCCAGCGTTCGATCTGCAGGTGATGGCCGGACAGCAGTGCAGCTGGAGCGGACTGCCCCTCCCAGACTTCAGGGCGCGTGTAGTGAGGGCAGTCGAGCAAGCCGTCGAGAGCGGGGTTGAAGCTGTCCTGCTGAAAACTTCCCTCGTCATTGAGCACGCCGGGCTGCAGTCGCGCCAAGGCATCAAGCATGGCCATGGCCGCGATCTCCCCCCCAGAAAGCACGAAATCGCCCAGGCTGATCTGGTGCGTGACATGGGCATCGATGAAACGCTGATCTATGCCTTCGTAACGACCGCACAACAAGATGGCCCCCTGCCCCTTGGCCCATCCATCCACTCCCTCGTGGTTCAGGGTCTTTCCTATGGGAGAAAACAACACCACCGGAAGATTCGGCTCGCTTTTCTCGGCCTGAGCCCTGGCTGCGCGCAGCGCATCGAGACAGCGCTGCAAAGGCTCGGCCAGCATGACCATGCCCGGGCCGCCGCCAAAAGGCCTGTCGTCGACACGCCGGTAATTTCCTTCGGCATAGTCACGCGGATTCCACAAGTGCACATCGACCTGCCCCGAGGCATAGGCACGCCGCGTGACTCCGCTGGTCAGAAGCGGCACAAACAGCTCGGGAAACAAGGTGATCACATCAAAACGCATGGCATATCCGCAAAAGCAGCTCCGTAATTTGCAGCAGATCAATCATTCAAGCAGGGCAATCGCATCTCAAAACCCATGCCATCCCCACCTTCACTCGAGGGAGAAGGTGCCATACCGGCAAGCACTCAGGCTGGGGATGGAGAGGCCATCGCTCTGGTTGGAGCATATCCATGAGAAGCCATCTCGGCCTGGCCCGGACACTGAGCCAGAGCCGCCGCGCAGCGAGAGTGTCCTTCCCCTGGAGGGACGCGGCGCAGCCGCTCAGGGGGAGCGTCAATAATCCGGCTGCCAGTCAGCCACGATGCTCTTGGCTTGCAAATCGACCTTGTCGATATAGGCGTCGACAAAGGGAATCATGCGCTCGCACGACTTGCCCTCTTGCTCATACTCCAGCACAAGCACGGTTTGCGGCCCCGTGGACAACAAGTCCTTGACCACCCCCAGACTCACGCCTTCACGGTTGCTCACCGCCAGCCCCATCAGATCCACCCAGTAGTACTCGCCATCTTCGGTCTGGGGAAAGTCCTCGCGTGCAACAAAGACACGCGCACCCCGCAAGGTCTCGGCAGCATTGCGATCAGCTACCGCGGGCGATGTGGCAACAATCGCATCCGAATGCACCCGCGCCTGTTTGATGGGCAGGACCAAGGTGCCGGCAAAAGGCCTGGCACCTTTCTCCGGCGGCTGTAGAAACCACTGCTTGGCCGACAGCAGGGCCTGAGCATCGGCGCTGAAAGCCACAATCTTGAACCAGCCCTTGATGCCCCAGGCATCGGCAATGCGCCCCACCTCAACGGCATCGGGGGGCAGGCTGGCAGCGTCTAAATGGGGCAGGCTCATGACTAGGATCTTCAAAGCAAAAATAAAAAAGCGGGTTCCGTCAGACTAGCCAACGGAACCCGCTTTCGAAAGGGCTACCTTGAACAGGCTACCCTATCAGGCGGCCTTCTGAGTCGCCTGCTTGATCAGACGCTCTGCAGTTTCAGAGCACTGGGCGCCAACGCCCTTCCAGTAGGTCACGCGGTCCAGGGCCACGCGCAGGGCTTCTTCACCGCCACGGGCGCTGGGGTTGTAAAATCCCAGGCGCTCGATGAAAGAGCCGTCGCGACGCACGCGCTTGTCGGCAGCCACAATGTTGTAGAACGGACGAGCCTTGGAGCCGCCACGGGAGAGTCGAATAACGACCATGATTTATCCTTCGGGTGGTTGCAGCACCATTGAAAAAAGTACTGCAGTTTTTTGCGGCGCTGAGACACGCGACATAGCCACCCGGCCAGCGACACGCCGTAAAGTCGGCCATTATATCGGTTTCTTTTCCCCATGCCTACGCCCATGTTGAACATACGTCCGAGCCAGGCCTGCGATCTGCCGGCCATCGCGGCAATTTATCGTCACCATGTGCTGTACGGCACAGGAACTTTCGAGACAGATCCGCCCTCGGCCCAGGAAATGGCTGCGCGCCGCGAGGACGTGCTCTCCAAGGAGCTTCCGTATCTGATTGCCGAGGACGATGCAGGCCGGCTCCTGGGCTTTGCCTATGCCAACTGGTTCAAGCCACGCCCGGCCTATCGCTTTTCTGCCGAGGACTCGGTCTATGTGCTCGACTCTGCACGCGGCCAGGGTGTGGGCAGGCGCCTTTTGCAGGCGCTCGTCACGGACTGCGAGGCAGCAGGTGTACGCAAGCTGCTGGCCGTGATAGGCGACTCGGCCAATACCGGCTCCATAGGGCTTCACCGGTCGACAGGTTTTGTTCCCGCTGGCACACTGCGCTCCATGGGCTGGAAATTCGGTCGCTGGCTGGACATCGTGCTCATGGAAAAAACCCTGGGCACCGGCGACCGGAGTCCTCCTGTCGAGAAGTGAGCATGCGAAAAAACAAGAGCAAGACAACGGCCGTCTGGCTGAGCTTTCTGGGAGGGCCCATCGGCCTGCACCGCTTTTACCTGCACGGCTTTGGAGACTGGCTGGGCTGGCTGCTCCCCCTGCCTACGGCCCTGGGCTTTTATGGCATGGAGCGCATTCAGAAACTGGGCATGGACGACAGGCTGAGCTGGGCCCTGATTCCCATGCTGGGCTTTACGATTGCCTGCTGCAGCCTGCGCGCCATCGTCTATGGCCTGACCGACAAGCAGGTCTGGAACCTGCGCCACAACCCCGAAGCCAACCCCGAGGCGGCCTGGGGTCAGACCAGTTGGGTCACGGTATTCGCCACCGGCCTGGCCCTGATGATAGGAGCCACGGCGCTCATGGCCAGCCTAGCCTACAGCTTTCAACACTTCTTCGAATACCAGATCGAAGAGGCACGCAAGATCTCTCAATAAAAAAAGAGCTGCCAGCGCTTGCCACCACTGGATTTCAGATGGTTTTTCACCTGAAACCCAAGCGCCGCAAGTGCTGGCAGCTATGTTTTTTATTCAGCCAGCTCGCCACCGTCTTCCGAGAAGACTCTCCCCCGGGAGCCGGTCTTGCCGCGGCTGCGCAAGACCATACCTCGCTACGCAAAAGAGCAGCGCGGCCTAACTCAGGGATGTCGGGCAAGGGTCGCCCCGCAGCGAAGGCGTCGTCCCCGAAGGGGAAGGCGCCGCAGACGACTCCGGGAGGCGTCAATACAGTTGCAGGCTGATCCAGTAGGCAATGGCCGCCACAAAGGCGCTGGCAGGAATCGTCAGCACCCAGGCCCAGACGATGTTGCCGGCCACGCCCCAGCGCACGGCACTTGCGCGCTGGGTGGAGCCCACGCCCACGATGGCACCGGTAATGGTGTGCGTGGTGGACACCGGAACTCCCATGGCCGTGGCAATGAAAAGCGTCAGCGCGCCGCCGCTTTCTGCACAAAAACCGCCCACGGGCTTGAGCTTGGTGATCTTCTGGCCCATGGTCTTGACGATGCGCCAGCCGCCGAACATGGTGCCCAGGCCAATCGCCAGGTAGCAGCTCGCAATGGTCCACAGCGGCGGCTCGGAATCGCCAGCGTTCGCATAGCCGGTGGCAATCAGCAGCAGCCAGATGATGCCGATGGTCTTTTGCGCATCATTGCCGCCATGGCCCAGACTGTAGGCGCCTGCGGAGACCAGTTGCAGCCGGCGAAACCAGCGGTCGATGCGGTTGGGGCTCGCGCGGCGGCAGACCCAGGCCACGAGAACCATCATCAGCGAGCCCAGCAGATAGCCGAGCAAGGGCGAGACGAAGATGAAGGCCACGGTCTTCCAGATGCCGCTGGCAATCAGCGCGCCGGCCCCTGCCTTGGCGATCACCGAGCCCACGATGCCGCCGATGAGCGCATGCGAGGAGCTGCTGGGAATGCCGTAGATCCAGGTGATCACGTTCCAGGCAATGGCCCCGACCAGGGCCCCGAACACCACATGGGTGTCCACGATGCCCGGCTGGACAATCCCCTTGCCCACGGTCGCCGCCACGCTGAGGTGGAACACGAAGACCGCGATCACGTTGAAGAAGGCCGCAAAGGCCACGGCATGCGTGGGCTTGAGCACCCCTGTGGAAACCACGGTCGCAATCGAGTTGGCTGCGTCGTGAAAGCCGTTCATGAAATCGAACAGCAAGGCCAGTACGACCAACAGGATCACGACCCATAGGGCCGCTTGTACGCTTTCCATGATGCGAGAGCTCCGCTGGACTTCAGGAGTTTTCGAGGACGATGCCCTCGACCAGGTTGGCCACGTCCTCGCAGCGATCGGTGATCGTCTCCAGCAACTCGTAGATCGCCTTGAGCTTGATGACTTCGCGCACATCGGGCTCCTCACGGAACAGCTTGCTCATGGCCGCGCGCATGACGCGGTCGGCATCGCTTTCCAGACGATCGATCTCGTCGCAGGTCTTGACCGCCGCCTCGACCACGGCCGGGTCCGCAATGCGTGCCAGCATCTTGACCACATCGCGCACGCGCTCGCAGCAGCGCACGCACAGATCGGTCAGACGCGTGATCTCCTCGGTCATATGACGCACGTCGTACAGCGACATGGTCTCGGCCGAGTCCTGGATCAGGTCGGCCACATCGTCCATGGTATTGATCAGGGAGTGGATGTGCTCGCGGTCCAGCGGCGTGATGAAGGTCTTGTGCAAGGCCTTGGTGACCTCGTGCGTGACGCGATCGGCCGCGCGCTCCGCATTGTCCACATCGGCGTTGTACTTCTCACGCAGATGCGGATCGTTGTAGTTGGCAACCAGTTGCGAGAAGGCATGCGCTGCTTCGACGATGCGATCGGCATGCTGGTTGAACATCTCGAAAAAATTGCCTTCGCGCGGCAATAACTTGCCAAACAGCATGAATGCTCCTTACCGGGGGAAAAGGGACCAGGCGACTCACTGCTTCACATCAAGCATGCTTGGCATGGCTTCCCGGCTTAAACGGGGCGAAGTGTACTCTCCACTCCCCTTGCGTTTTTGCGCGAGGGTCATCAATTGCTTCAAGCTCCGCGAAAAATAAAATACACGGCCCCTATCATGCACAGTCCCGCCCAGAGGAAGTCCCATTTGAGGGGCTGGTTCAGGTAGAGCACCGCAAACGGCGCAAACACGGCCAGCGTGATCACCTCCTGCATGATCTTGAGCTGAGCCACACTGAACTGCGTATGCCCTATGCGGTTGGCAGGCACCTGCAGCAGGTACTCGAACAGCGCAATGCCCCAGCTGACCAGCGCCGCCACATACCAGGGAGCGCTTGAAAGATTCTTCAAGTGACCGTACCAGGCCATGGTCATGAACACATTGCTCAAAGCCAGCAGAGCCACGGTCTGCAGCCCCACGGGCAAGCTTTGCCACCAGCTCATGGACGAGCCTCTTGCTCATGGGGCTGGCCAAGCATGCAGGGTCGGATCGATGAGCAAATCATTTTCCTAATTTTTCCAATTGGTTTTTTATCAAATCCATCGATCACAAATTCATCAGAAAAGAAACAAAAAGCACAACATCGATCAGGCAAGAAAATTGAAAGAAATCCATCACAATGGCGTCATATTTACGACATATCCCATGAATTTCACGGGACATTGCCTGCTTGACTCACGGCTCTTCACTCGCCGAGATAAGCCGCCCTTACGCGCTCATCCCTGAGCAGTTCCGAGCCGGCCCCGCTCATGCTGATCAGGCCGGACTCCATCACATAGCCGCGGTCAGCCAGGGCCAGGGCACGGCTGGCATTTTGCTCCACGAGCACCATGGTCACGCCCAAGGCATGCACGTCGCGCACGACTTCGAAGATCTTGTCCACCATGATGGGAGACAAGCCCATGGAGGGCTCATCCAGCAGCAGGATCTTGGGCCGCCCCATCAAGGCCCGGGCCATGGCCAGCATCTGCTGCTCGCCACCGCTCATGGTGCCCGCAAGCTGGGCCGCGCGCTCCCTGAGGCGCGGGAACAGCTCGAACATGTGCTCCATGTCGGCCGCGATGCCGCTTTTGTCCTTGCGCGTGAAAGCGCCCATGAGCAGATTCTCTGTAATGCTCATGCGCGCAAAGACACCACGCCCTTCGGGCACCATGATCAAGCCCTTGGCGACCAGATCCCAGGCGCCTGCGCCGCGTATGCTGCGCCCCTGGTAGAGGATTTCACCATCGACAGGCAGCAGGCCACATGTCACGGCCTTCAGGGTCGTGGTCTTGCCCGCGCCATTCGAGCCTATGAGGGAGACCAGCTCGCCCTCTCGCACCTCGAAATCCACCCCCTTGACGGCCTGTATGCCGCCATAAGCGACCCTGAGCCCCCGGACCTCAAGCAGGGCCGGGGGCTGCGAAGTCCAGGCCTTGTCATCTCTCTCTTGCATGCGTCAATGCCCTCCAGTACCCAGATAGGCCTCGATGACCTTGGGATTTTTCTGAACGTCAGCCGGTGCGCCCTCGGCAATCGGCTTGCCATAGTCAAGCACGGTCACGCGATCGCACAGACCCATCACCAGCTTCACGTCGTGCTCGATCAACAAGATGCTGTGCCCATCGCTGCGTATGCGCTCTATGAGCTCGCGCAATTGCAGCTTTTCCGTGGCATTCATGCCCGCGGCCGGCTCGTCCAGCGCAATCAACTGCGGATCCGTGGCCAGGGCTCGCGCAATCTCCAGGCGCCGCTGGTCGCCATAGCTGAGAGTGCGCGCCTTGAAGTCCGCATATTTGGCAATGCCCACATAGGCCAGCAGCTCATGCGCACGCTCGCGTATGGCGGCTTCTTCACGCCTAAAGCGCCGCGTGCGCAACACCGCGCCCCAAAGCCCTGAATGGGTACGCACATGACGCCCGACCATCACGTTCTCCAGCGCCGTCATTTCGGCAAACAGCCGGATGTTCTGAAACGTGCGCGCAATACCGGCCTTGGCCACCTTGTGCACGGCCGAGGGCTCATAGGCCTGGCCTGCAAGCTCGAAGCTGCCGCCGTCGGGCTTGTACAGACCCGTGATCACGTTGAAAAAAGTGGTCTTGCCAGCACCGTTGGGCCCAATGAGGCCGTAGATCTGACCACGCTCTATGCGCATGCCCACGTCCGACAAGGCCTGCAGGCCACCAAAGCGCTTGGAGATGCCGGCCACCTGGAGCACGGCCCGAGTTGTCGAAGTCATGTCGTGTTCCCCCGATTCATGAGCGTCGGGCCAGGCTTTTGCCATGCTCTGGCGAGGGCCAGAGTCCACGCGGGCGCATGAGCATGATGACGATCATCGCCAGAGCGATCAGCAACTGGCGCAGTATGGATGCATCCAGCCGGCCACCCGTCATCTGTTGCAAGGGCCCGGCCACAAAGCGCAGCACCTCGGGCAAGGCCGACAACAGTACAGCCCCCAGGATCACGCCAGGCAGATGCCCCAGCCCGCCAAGAACCACCATGGCCACGATCATGATGGACTCCATGAGACTGAAAGACTCTGGCGACACAAAGCCCTGAAAGGCTGCAAACATCGCACCCGCCACGCCGCCAAACGAGGCGCCCATGCCAAAGGCCAGCAGCTTCATGTTGCGCACGTTGATACCCATGGCCTTGGCCGCAGTCTCGTCCTCTCTGATCGCCATCCAGGCCCGGCCTATGCGCGAATCCTGCAGCCGCGCACAAATCACGATGCTCACCAGCACCAACACCAAGAACAGGTAGTAATACAGCGTGACCGAGCTGATCTCGAAACCCAGGATCTCCTGGCGCCGCGCCAGGTCCAGCCCCAGAATCCTGACCGAATCGATCTGGCCTATGCCTTTGGGCCCGTTCGTGATGTTCACAGGCTGATCGAGGTTGAGCATGAAAATGCGGATGATTTCCCCGAACCCCAGCGTGACGATGGCCAGATAGTCTCCCCTGAGCCTGAGCACGGGTATGCCCAGCAGGACTCCGGCAATCGCCGCCAGCAGGGCTGCAAGAGGAATCACGAGCCAGATCGAGGTATGCAGGCCATTCGGGAATATGGAGGCAAAGCCCTCGAAAGTCTCAGCTAGGTGGGGCGAGGCCATGAGCGCAAACATATAGGCACCCACCGCATAGAACGCCACATAGCCCAGATCGAGCAGGCCCGCATAGCCGACCACGATATTCAGTCCCAGAGCCAGCAACACATAAAGCAGGGCCAGATCGGCAATACGCACCCAGGCGTTGCCGAAGTACTGCAGCACCAGGGGAAGAATGAGCAGCACCAGGCCACCCGCAAGCCAGTGCAAGATTTTTTTGCTTGTCATGCTTTCTCCTCAGGCACGATCCGCCACCCGCTCGCCCAGCAGGCCCGAGGGACGCAGGGTCAGGATGATGATGAGAACGATGAAGGCAAAAATGTCCGTGTAGTGACTGCCCAGCACGCCACCCGTGAGATCGCCGATGTAGCCCGAGCCAATGGACTCGATCAGCCCCAGCATCATGGCCCCGACCACGGCGCCAGCCAGGTTGCCGATCCCGCCGAACACGGCTGCAATAAAGGCCTTGAGTCCGGGCAAAAAGCCCATGGTGTGGTGCACGGTGCCGTAGTTCGACGCATACATCACGCCAGCAATCGCTGCCAGCACCGCACCGATGACAAAGGTAGCCGAGATCACATGGTCAGGCCGCACGCCCATCAAAGCCGCCACGCGCGGATTCTCGGCCGTGGCACGCATGGCACGGCCCAATTTGGTGTGATTGACCAGATACATCAGACCTGCAAGCACCACGGCCGTAACCGCCAGCACCAGAATCTGCGTAGGAGTGATCACCGCCCCGCCAAACTCCAGCGGCATGCTGGGCAGCAGCGTGGGGTAGGCCTTGTAGGTAGGCTTCCACACAATCATGGCCAGGGTTTGCAGCAGGATGGAGACACCGATGGCCGTGATCAGCGGCGCCAGACGCGGGCTGTTGCGCAAAGGCCTGTAGGCCAGCTTTTCGATCACGAAATTCAGCGACGCAGCCACCATGCAGGCAATCAGCATGGCTAGCAGCAAAATCAGCCAGCCCGGCGCCGAAGGCATGGCTTCCTGCATCAGCCCTATGCAGCTCCAGCTCGTCAGCGCCCCCACCATGAGCACCTCGCCATGGGCGAAATTGATGAGCTGGATAATGCCGTAGACCATGGTATAGCCCAGAGCTATCAAGGCATACATGCTTCCCAACACCAGCCCGTTGATGACCTGCTGCAACAAGATTTCCATATGCGCGCTCCCCTTTGACCAAGATGGAGACATTCCGCAAGCCTCCCACCATCTCGATGGAGCCAGCAATGCCATGGTGACGATTGCCTTTTGGCGCACACAGGGCTTTTGACCGATCCGCCTGAAAACCACAGCCGCAAAAGCGATAGCACCAAAGGCTGTTCCATTCTAGGCAGCAGCACCACCCGACCTGGATATTTTTCGACGAGGTTTTCCGAGGATTTACAACTCTTGCAAAGCCTTTTAAAAGCACCAGCCCCGCTGCATCTTACCGGCCAATACCAGCACAAAACTTTCTTGACTTTGCTCATAAAATACCAATAAAGTATTCATTAATAAGCAATCTCCATCAAAACTTCCCCTCAAGCCAGTTAATTAAAACCAAGACCTGCAGATTTTCAGAAATATCCTAAGCACAGCCTGCCGGCAGACGCGCAATATCTGCGGATGCCCAAGAACCATCCTCTGGTGCAGCAGCAGCTCAATAGCTATCTCTGCATGCCATCCACACTGCTGTGGCTTTTTGCCATTGCATTAATAGTGTGCTCAGTTGTGGCTACGGGAAGCTACATATACTCTGCAAGTATTAATACGGTTTCAGAATATCGACGCTATTTGAATGGCGGGGTGTTTAATGCCCAATTGTTTTTAAACCAAAGGGAAACATTGCTGCGGACGACTGCAGCAACCGCAGTCCATTTAGGCGAACTTCCTCTTTTGCGGCAAGACATGCCAGGGCCTTCACTCCAGCGGCTACCCCTACCAGCCCAGGAAGGTCTCGAAGACTGGGTGCTGCTGCTTACACCACGGTTGCTCAGCGGTTTGCAACGCTCAGGCGCAAGACTGCTCTACAGCGTCTCCGGCCTGCCCCACGACCATGCAATGAAGCCAGGGGACAACGGCCAGCCTCTCTGGGTAGAAGAGCCCACAAGCCAGGCGGCCGCCCTGGCCGATTTTGCGACCGCTCCGCTCTACGCCCATCTGCCCGTGACCTGGCTCAAGCATGCCGATAACGCACAAGGCCATCTCGCCGTCTATACCCCCATAGACAGAACGCAGCTTGGCAGCGGCTGGCTGGGCCTGGAGTTACGTGACCTGCACAAGATCCTGGCTCTGGACCCCGTGCTGGAGAGCACCTACATGTTGCTCGACAGCTATGGCAACCTGGTTTCTCAAAGCCCAAACAAGGTTCAGCCCAGGCAGGCTCACATATTCGAGCAGGACTTCTTCGGTCTCGACGGTTCGGGCCTATTGGATCAAAACATTGTGCTCAGCCATGCCATAGGGACAGGTGGACTGCGGTTGATCTATTCCATTCCCATGCACAAGCTGCTCAGGGACAGCAGGGCCGTCCTGTACCGGGCGACGACCGTAGAGCTCTTGTTCGTGGCCTGTGTTCTCTACGGGGTGTTGCTGATCAGGCGCAGGGTTTTGTTGCCGGCTCAGCGCCAGCAGGGAGCGCTCATAGACAGCGTCAATCTCAATATTCAGCTGATTGCCAACGCCCCCATCGGCCTGGCCCTGGTTCTGCATGAAGACGGCACCGTGCTGCGAGACAACAGACAGGCCCAGTTATGGATGAAGCATGATGCCCAGTGGCTCAGCCGCCTGGCCCGCTCCAATCTGGACCCCACCCACAGCGACGCCCGGCTGGATAACGGCAACACCGTGCGTGTCACGGCAGTCCCCTTGATACACCAGGGGCGATCGGCCTCTCTATGCGTCATATCGGACATCACCGCACAAAAAGAGGTCGAAGCCTCTCTGATACAGGCGCGCCAGCTGGCCGAAAACGCAAGCCAGGCCAAGACCCAGTTTCTGGCCACCATGAGCCATGAGATACGCACGCCCTTGTACGGAATCACAGGCACGCTGGAATTGCTGAATCTGACCGAGCTGAGCACTCAGCAAAAGCACTACATGGATACGCTACAGGGCTCGGTGGCGTCCTTGTCACGCACAGTCAACGACTCTCTCGACCTCTCCCGCATAGAGGCTGGTCATGTCGAGCTTACAGTCCGCCCCTTTTGCCTTGTTCAACTCGCTGACGAGGTCATTGCGACCTTTACCGCACGGGCCGAAGCCAAGGGCCTGAACATTTATTCGATAGTGGACAGCGAGCTCCAGGCCACCGTGGTCGGCGATGCTTTGCGCATACGCCAGGTTCTGGACAATCTTGTGAGCAATGCCATCAAATTCACGGAGATAGGCCAGGTCGTCCTGCGTGTGAACTCCGTGGCCCGTGAAAACAATAGCGCCTATATTGTTTTTCAGGTCAGCGACACAGGCAGCGGCGTTGCCAAGGAATTCATTCCGCATTTATTCAAGCCTTATTTCAGGCCCGATACCAAACACTCCCGCCAGGTACCCGGCACCGGCCTGGGCCTGACCATTTGCAGCCAGCTCGCCAAGCTCATGCACGGATCTCTCAATGCCGTCAGTCTCATGGGACTGGGTACTAGCATCTACTTCGAGTTGTCGCTACCGCTTGCCCCAATTACCGACGCCGGACATTACCCGCAGTTGGCCAAACGCCTGGTCTATGTGGATGGCCCATTGCCCGAAATCGTTGCCAATCTTTGCAAGTGGCTCCGGCGCTGGGGCGCCCTGGCTCTGCCCTATACAGGACAAGAGCAATCCGCTCTGTCCAATAGCATTCTGGTCAGGACTTGGCCTCCATCCAAGAGCCACGCCGAGTGGCAGGGGCCCCAGGTTCTGGCCTACCCTGCAGATCCCAAACATGCCATTGATACGCAAGCCGCCGTTTACTTCGCGCAGCCCCACTCGGTACTCGGTATCGGACACGCAGTACAAACAGCCCAACAAGGCCTGACTCAACACAACCACGCTCTCGCATCCAGCCAGGTCAAGCCGCTATTGGGCCTGCATGTGCTTGTCGTGGATGACAACGCCATCAGCCAGTTGGTAGTTGAAAAACAGCTCGAAACACTGGGCTGCCAAACCACACTGGTCTACGAAGCAGCCCAGGCACTGGAAAAAGCAGACCTGTTCGAGTTTGATGCCGTTCTCACGGACTTGAATATGCCCGCCCTGTCTGGCTACGAGCTAGCAAAAGCGCTGAAACAGCAAGGCTACTGCGGTCCGATTCTGGGGATGACGGCCGATGCTTTTCCAGATCCGCAGCAAAAGTGGCAGCAAGCAGGCATGGACTGCCTGCTGATCAAGCCACTGACCCTGAATATGCTTCACGCACAACTTCAATCCGCAGTCTCCAAGGAGGCCATCTAAATGCTTTCCCAATACCATGTACTGACCTTGGACGACAACCCTTTGCAATGCGCCCAGGTAGAGATGCAGTTGCAGCAGGTGGGCTTGCAGAACATCACCCATGCCTACTCGGCGCACGATGCCTTGCAAAAGCTCCGGCAGCAACGCCACCAGATCGTGATCCTGGACCTGGATATGCCAGAGACCGATGGCATACAGTTCATCAATCAGTTGGCATCCGAGCAACTGAGTCCCATGCTGGCCATTTCCAGCTCCTGCTCCCAGCGTCTTTTAAGCAGTGTGGGAATGATGGCCAAGGAGAAAGGCTTTTCCGTGCTGGGCAGCTTCCCCAAGCCCTTCTCATCCATACAGGCCCACAATATGCGCGACCTGATCATGGCCAAGGCTGAAATCACTCACGCCCCACAGGCCAAAGAAAAGGCCAATGTATTTGATGCTGCCAGCCTCTGCCAAGGCCTGAGAGATGATGACATCAAGGCATGGTTTCAGCCGAAGAAATCACTGCGCACAGGTCACATCATCGGAGCCGAGGCCTTGGTACGCTGGATCCGAGCTGATCAGGAAATACTCTATCCCGGGGCTTTTTTGCAGTCGATCAAGCACCATGACATGGAGTATGAATTGCTGCTGAAAATGCTCGGCGACGGGCTGCAAGCTCACGTTCAGTGGCAGAAGCTGGGCTACAGAATCCCCATCTCCATCAACCTTCCTGTTACGCTGCTAAAGATCACCGACCTGCCCGACAAGCTGCATGCCATCACCACACAGGCAGGAGTTCAGCCCGAGGCCATCTGCTTTGAGCTGCTGGAGGACGATGTGCTCGATGCTCTTGCCGTCTACCACATGGGCGCCAGCCGCCTGCGCCTGAAAGGCTTTGGTCTTTCCCAAGATGACTTCGGCCTGGGCTACAGCTCCATGTACAACCTCATCTCCACGCCGTTTACCGAGCTCAAAGTCGACAAGGCTTTCGTCACCGACGCCTGGCGTGACAAGATTCGCGCAGCCGCACTGACATCGGCAATCAGGCTGGGGCACGAGCTGAAGATGACCATCACGGCAGAAGGGGTTGAGTCTGAGCAAGACATGGCCTTTTTACGCAGCATCGATTGCGACTGTGCTCAGGGTTTTTTCATCTCTGCGGCCGTGGATCCAGAAAGATTCGCAAAAATGCTGCTGAATTAAATCCCCAACATGCAGGGCATGCCCAAAGCCCTGCATCTGCGATGCATGCCTCAACGCTCACTAGATACCGTCACCCAGCTTCTGCATCGCCAAAGCGTGGTTATTTTTGGCTGCATCGCCCTGGTGTTCATGCTGGCCGGCTTGCTCGTCCTGAGCGCTCAACATGTGTTGACACAAGAGCGAGCCCGATTCACCAGCGAATTCACATCCGCCGTTGCCTATGCCCAAGAGCAGGAGCAGCTTCTCAAGCAACTCCACTCCCTGAATGAGCGCATCACAACCATACTCGACCCCCACAGCACCGATACGGTCACGCCCACCTACTCTGGGGGAGTCAGACTTGATCACTCCCCCAGACACCAGACTCCGTATGCAGTCCATTTCGCTCAAGACCCGCCATCAGAGATTGAGCGCCTGATATATCTGTCCATAGGCAGCTATCTGGCCGACTACTACACATCATTTTGGGCATCGTCCAGTTTCCCTGCCTCAAGTCTTTTGCTGATCAACCCCAGAGATGGCATCAGCATCAGCATTCCGCCACACAAGCCCAGCGCTAGCCCTGTACCTTTGCTGACGCTGATAGACCAGATCGCGCAGAACACCTCCCAGCAACCCTCGCCTGCTCTTCCCAACGCAGGCAACGAAGTGCAGTGGCTTGCCCTACCTTCGGCCGGACATCAAATGCTGGGCTTCATAGCTGCAGGACTGTCAGCCCAAAGCCTGAACGCCACGCCCGAAACCACGCCCAGGCTCTACCTCGCCACCTTGCTGGATCGGACACGGCTGCAAGCATCAAGCCACAGCCAGGAGAAGCTTCAATATGACTTCTGGCTCACCCATTCTCAGCAAGGGGTTCTGCTGGGCAACGGCCCAGCGCCCCAGGTCAAGGACAATGGATTTTCACCATTGAAAAATGGCCTGGTGCTGCGCCTGAGCACCTCCTCTGGACCATGGGCGGGCTACTTTCTTGTCGACTATGGCAACTTTTTTGAAGCCAATATCTGGCTACCTCTGATCGGCTTGCTGCTGCTGGTCTTTTGTGTAATCGGTCGCATAGCCTATGTCCACTGGTACAAATCCAGTGTCATAGAACCTGCCCGCAAGGCTCAAGAAGAGCTGCTTGCGAGCGAGATGTTCAACCGCACGCTGATAGAGACCGCCCCTGTAGCCCTGTGCCTGCTGACGAGAAGACAGGGCCGGGTCGTGTTTGCCACGCATCTGGCCCAGGAATGGCTGGGTCTGCAGCATCAGGCCAATCCCGACCTCCCTGGACCTTTGAACTCGAACAGCGTTAGACAGCAGCTGCTCCAGACGCAAGTCCCTGGAGTCATAGAACAAATCAACCTCAGCAACGGCCGCAGCCTGCACCTGGCCTATGCGCCCACGCGCTACAGGCAGCAGGATGTAATTCTCTGTGCACTGACTGATATCACGGCAAGCACCGAGGAACAGCGGGCGCTTGAGCGCGCAAGGATTGCAGCAGATGAAGCCAGCAAAGCCAAGAGCCGGTTTCTGGCCACCATGAGCCATGAGATACGTACTCCCCTGTACAGCATCCTGGGAACCCTGGAGCTTTTATCTCTAAGCCACCTCAATCCACAGCAAAAACAACATGTAGAGCGCATTCAAAGTGCCTCACAAATTCTCATGCTGCAAATCAGCGATATCTTGGATATCAGCAAGATAGAAGCAGGCCAGCTGCATATAGCGCTCAGCGAATGCAACCCTCGTGAACTGGTTCAAAGCTGCACAGCATCCTTTGCTGCAATGGCCCAGCAAAAAAACCTTCTTTTATTTTGTGTTATCGATACCGAAATACCAGAAACACTCATGGGTGATGCTACCCACATCCAGCAGATTCTGGCGAATCTTATATCCAACGCCATCAAATTTACCGATGTTGGACAAATTATAATCAGGCTTAAGGTTATTCAAAAAAATGAGAATAGATTTCTTCTCAACTTCGAGGTTGCAGATACAGGCATAGGCATTGCCTCTGAAAATATTGAAGAGCTTTTCGATCCTTTTTACATCATTGATGCATCCAGGCATACGATACGTGGCGCAGGCCTGGGGCTTTCCATTTGTGATCGGCTTGCTCAACTTCAAGGTGGGAGTATCCATGTGAGTAGCGTGCTTGGTATTGGAAGCATTTTCTCACTCCACCTTGAATTAGAGGAGAAGACATCTTCATCAACAAAGAAACCTCAGCTCGATGGGTTCAACATTTTAGTTAGATCTCCTCATGCTGAGCTTTCCAATAATATTTGTCAATGGCTTAAATTCTGGAATGCAAATGCCCGCGAAGCCTCGGAACCGATACCCTCAAATCCTCAGGAATACTGGCTGCTTGACATTTTCATGCAACAAGCCACTCATCCTGAAGCATGGTCAGAAAATTACTTAAGCCTTTCTCCTCACAACGATATTGCTACTCAATTGGAGATTGAAACCTATAACATAGAGAGTATTGCATATGGTCTGGAGTCTGCAGCCAGAAAATCACCAAAAGAAAAAGTATCACATGGTTTCTTTAAGGCTTTAAATTTGCGCATTCTGGTTGCCGAAGATAACCCAATCAATCAAATTACATTAAAAGATCAGCTGGAGCAAATTGGTTGCATCGTGGATCTTACTAAAAATGGTGAAGAGGCTCTTGCTCAATGGGAGTCATTTAACTACGATCTGATACTGACCGATATCAACATGCCCTATATGAATGGCTTTGAACTTGCTCGGGAATTACGCTCAAGAGGCATGGAAGGACCTATTATCGGAATCACTGCCAACGCACTCAAAGATGATGAACTTCATGGCCTTCAAAGTGGTATGACTGCCTGTCTGGTGAAGCCCATCAAACTCGCATTTCTCTATCAAAAACTGTCATCGATAGCCAATATCAATAAAACATCAGCTTCTGGCAGCTTCTCAAAAGTGACCAAGCCACACGCATTCAACCCTGTTCCAGAAAAATATAAAAATATATTTATCGAAACAATGAGCAAGGATTTGATAATCTTGAAGGAATCCTTACTCAACAAGAATATTGTCACAATCCTGCAAAAGCTGCATCGTATACGAGGAGGCTTGGCTGCTGTCGACAATCTGGATTTTGCGAATTCTATTTTTGAAGTTGAAGATATTTTAAAAAATAAAAAATGGGATGACGATGTAGAAAGCTCTTTATTCATGATTTGCCAGTCCCTTCAAATCATGATCGACAACGCAAGAATAACGCCACATCAAAACATATAAAAATATCATGCCAATACTTCGCGTAGTAATAGCAGACGACCACCCATTAATGGTTATGGGAATCCGGGAATTATTAGAACAAGATGCAAACATCACTGTAGAAGCCACAGCTTTTTCATCTTCAGAACTAGTGGCTCTTCTTGAAAAATCATTGCCTGACGTCATCATAACTGACTACAACATGCCTGGCGATGACGTCCACGGCGATGGAATTCAGTTCATCAGCTATTTACTTCGAAGATTCAAAGATATAAAGCTTATTATTCTCACCATGCTTTCTAACCCCATGATACTTTCCTCTCTATATGATGCAGGAGTTCATGGAGTGGTCATGAAAAGCCAAAACCTGAATGAAATAATACAAGCGGTTAAAATGGTAAGATTGGGGACAAGATATTATGCTCCAGGATTCAAGAAAAAAAGCAGCAATGACATCAGCAACACCGTAGAAGATCAGATAAAAAATCTGACTCCCAGGGAATTTGAGGTTTTACGTCTTTTCTCACAAGGTCTTACCATAGGAGAAATCGCAGAGCACTTATGCCGAAGCATCAAAACTGTTAGCACCCAAAAGTCATCTGCAATGCGAAAATTGAATGTCCAAACGAATCAGGATTTGATTGCCTTTTTCGTAAAAAACAGCATATTTCAAAATTGATTGAAAATTTATTCAATCAAGTCAAATTTAAATTATAAGCCAATGAATTTTGGCCTGCCTGCATCTTTGGTTGAATGAAGTCAAAAAACAAGAATTCCAATATACAAAAACACCAGAACAGAGCAAAGAGCAAGAAAAAATCTCGTGCTGCATCATTATTTAATTTAAAGCGCTTTACTATTACAGCCAGTATCGCAGCCCTGGCCAGTTTTCAAATTGCGAACCACATCCTCAACCCAGGCTGGGATCTGAGTCAACTGCCTCATCTCTCCCAACTATGGTTGGATCACATCTCACCCCATACAACTGCAGCAGCGCCAGAAAAAAACCGTCAAGGAACAGGATTTTCTCAATGCCCGCAGTTCTTTCCCAATGGAATCCCCCCGACTGCATCCCAGGCGCAGTTGCAGCGCGAGCTATGCTTTAGTGCGTTTGCCATATTGCACAGCGGAGAAACCAAGACTCCCGTATTTGTGGTTGAACGACTCAACCGCAACCTTCTTGAGCAAGGCAAGGGCTTGAAGCGCAGCGACAAGTTCTATGCCGATGCCAGGTTGCCGCGCAGCGAACGGGCAGAACTCGAGGACTACAAGCATTCGGGCTACTCACGCGGCCATATGGCGCCAGCCGCCAACATGTACTCACCCGAAGCCATGGCGCAAAGCTTTAGCCTTGCCAACATGGTTCCCCAAAACCAGCAGCACAACGCGGGCGCCTGGAACAAGATAGAGCAAGACACACGCCGCTATGTGTCACGTGCCAAGGGAGATGTCTTCATCTATACAGGCCCGGTTTTTGACAAAAGCAGAGGAACAATCGGCCCAGGCAAGGTCTCCGTGCCAAGTCATTTGTTCAAGCTGATCTATGACGCAAGCACAGGTCGTTCCTGGGCATATTGGCACTCCAATCAAGCCCAGGCCCAGAGCATGGCGCCGATCAACTATGAAGAGCTGAGACGTCGTACCGGGCTGGAGTTGCTTGCACCCGTCATTGGAAACTAGAACTTTGGCCCTGCACCGGGCCGTCCCGAAGGGGATGCAGCCAACGACGCTCATGAAAAGCCCTTGCATCCTCCTCGCCTGCGGCAGATGACTAGCTTCGGTCCAGGCGCGCTGCTGGCTTGAGCCCGATTCTCCAGGCCATGTCAGGCCTGGGACCTCTGGCAGTGCAAGGCATGAATGGGACTGCAGCAAAGCCGCATTCCGGCGCCCAGGATTCAGATCCCCGCCTGTGGAAAGCCACTCGATGATGCGCCCTAAGAACGTGTTCACGATCTCTACGCAGGCGCGTTGGAGCGCAATCGGGATGAGTGCGAGTCGATGGGCCGCAGCTTGCATCGGGGTGCAAGCAAGGGCCAGTGCGAACAAATCGCCCGATTTCCCCCCAACCCTTGGGGACAGTGCCTTTGCGGGTGCTCTTCACGAAACCCGAGACCACTCAAAGCTAGGCCCAACATTGCTACAGTCATCCTTTTCTTGACCGTGCTTGAGCCCATCGGCCAAGAGCCTTGTGAAACAATTCTTTGTCCTCACCCCTGGCCGGCCAGAGGGTGAGAGACCTTATCGATCGTTTGCACCCAGCCTCGTGGAAGACACATGACCTTGCCCCCCTCCATCAAACCTTCGTTGGCGATTGCCTTGCTTCTTGCAAGCGCACAAGTATTTGCACAGGTCAGTGGCCTAGAAAAAATGGCGCAATCAGGCGATGCAGTGGCTCAGGCCCACCTGGCAGAGGCTTATGCCGACGGCAAGGGTCTGCCCCGCAGCGACGAGGACGCGGCCAAATGGTACCGGCGTGCCGCGGAACAAGGGAATGCCATAGCGCAAAACAACCTTGGGGCAATGTATGCCAATGGGAATGGCGTCCAGCCGGACAGCGAAGAGGCGGCCAAGTGGTTCCAGCTGGCGGCAGACCAGGGAAATCCCTATGCACAGACGAATCTGGGCGGCCTTTACGCAAGTGGCCGCGGTGTGCCTCAAAGTGACGAAAAGGCATACCAGTGGTTTCTAGAGGCCTCCAAGCAAGGCCATGCGCAGGCCCAAAGAAGCCTCGGCTCTCTCTATGCCGAAGGACGTGGCGTCCCCCAGGACCATGCCGCAGCTGCCAAGTGGTACCGCCTGGCTGCCGATCAAGGCGATGCTCAGGCCCAGACCTTGCTGGGTACGATGTATGAAAAAGGGCAGGGCGTGTCGCAGGACGGCCAGCAAGCGCTCAAGTGGTATCGCCTGGCCGCAGAGCAGGATTCGGTTGCGGCCCAGATCTGCCTAGGCGAAATGCTTGCTGCAGATGGAGCGAACGCCAAGAACAGGCAGGAAGCACTTAAATGGTACAAGGCCGCAGCACAGAAAAGCCATGTGCAAATGCAGCTCCGGCTGGGCGACATCTATGCCTCTGGCGAGATGACACCCAAAGATGATCTGGAAGCCATCAAATGGTACAGGCTGGCCGCAGAGCAGAAAAATCCGGAAGCCCAAAATAAATTGGGCAGGCTTTATGCCGCGCATCATGAGCTGCTGGAAAGCGACAAGAATACGTTCAAATCGCTGCAGCGCAGTGCCGACGAAGAAAGCCCTGAGTCCCAGGCCACGCTGGGCCTCATGTATTTCAAGGGCATCGGCGTAAAAAAGGATATTGCAGAAGCCGAAAAATGGTATCTGCAGGCGGCCCGAAATGGCAATCTTTCCGCGCAGAAAACGTTGGCAAAACTATATGCGCAGGGGTTCGACGTTCCAAAGAACAGCAAGGAGTCCTTCAAGTGGCTGAAACTGGCCGCCGAACAGGGTGACATGCAGTCCCAAGGGGAGCTGGCCTGGATTTATGCCAACGGGTATCTGATGGAGAAAAGTGACTCCCAGGCCTACTTCTGGTATCTCCTGTCTGTGGCGGCAGGCAATACCGATGCCGTTCTCACACGAGAAGCCGTTGCCCTGAGACTCAGCCCCGGTGAACGGGCCAAAGTCCAGCAGCGGGCCTCGAGCTGGAAGCCGTTCAAGAGCCCAGCACAGCCGCAAGCACAGCCAAGCGCCACCAGAATCTGTGATTGATACTCGCGGCGTGCAAGCCCATTCGCCGGTCTGCGCTGGCCTATTGCCACTGATTGGCAACGCGGCCCACGGTATGGGCCTGCTGGCCCTGCAGATGCGGTTGGCACCAGGCACGTGGTACGGCACAGCATATTGCTCAAATTTTCAGCAAGGAATCGAGGTAGAAGATGAGTCTTTGGTATGACTTTCTCAAAAATGATGACAAATTAATATTCAAGTGGATGCACTATTTTCCAATCTATGAAAAACATTTTTCAGAGTGGAAAAACAAAACCCTGACCTTCATAGAGATCGGTGTTCTCGGTGGTGGCTCCCTGCAGATGTGGAAGCGATACTTCGGCCCTTTTGCAACCATTATTGGTGTAGATATCAACCCAGAATGCAAGCAGTATGAAGAGGATGGAGTCCACATCCGTATCGGGGACCAATCAGACCCTTTGTTTCTTCAGAAAATCATAGAAGAATTCGGCCAACCAGATATCGTGCTGGATGATGGAAGCCATCAAATGAAGCATGTGCGCGCGAGCTTTGACTTCCTCTATCCCAATCTGACAAAGAATGGGGTTTATATGATAGAGGACATGCACACTGCCTACTGGGAAGAGTTTGGTGGCGGAAAGAATAATCCGGAAACCTTCATCAATATCAGCAAGAACTATATTGATGATCTCAATGCGGATCACTCGCGCGGTGAAATAGCCTCCAACTTCATCACCAAGCACACATTCAGCATCAACTACTACGACAGCATCGTCGCCTTTCAGCGCGGCGATATCAAGATCAAGAAGGCACCCAGAACCGGATTATTCAATCTGATCGAAAGATTGAATCCGTAATTTCGGACCATGCGCTCCGGCTTCTGCCCCGTCTTGGTGGATTCGCATGAGACGGATCCTGATACAGCGGAATCTTGAGAGGCCACCAAAGAACAGGGCGATGGGAACTCGCCCTGCAACGGCTTGCAGCAGCTGACGGCTACCCGAATCGGCCAGGTCTGCGTCCTACATAGGCTTGGCCGTGGCGCCGAACTCCGAGGGCGAGATCCCGAAGTGGCGCTTGAAAGCCAGCGCATAGGCGCTATGGCTTTCATAGCCCGCATCCAGGGCGACTTGCAGAATCGGCCGCCCTGTAAGCAAGCCCTGCATGGATGCCAGCAGGCGTGCGCGCTGGCGCCAGCGGCCAAAACTCAGACCCGTGGCCCGCTGAAAATGCCGATGAAAGCTCTTCTCGCCCATGGCCAGCCGCTGCGCCCACTGGGTTGCCGTGGCCGGCAGGAACTGGCCTGAAGCACCCTCCCCGCTCAAGGCCTCGCAGACCCCGGCCATACGCTCATCCTGGGGCCAGGGCAGATGAAAGGACAGCGCCGGCGGACGGCTCAACTCCTGCAGCAGCAGCTCCACCACCAGATGCCGGCGGCGCATGGCATCTGCGGGCGCTGGGTCCTGCTCGGGCCAGCGGGCCACTTCGCTGATGAGCTCGCGCAGCAGCGGCGAGATCTCGATCACGCAGTCCTCGTCAGGCAGGCTCTGCGCGGCCTCGGCGCTCACGAACAGGCTGCGCACCTTGACCTGGCCGCGCATGCGCAGGCCATGAGCCACGCCTGCGCGCAGCCAGACGGCACGCGTGGGCGGCACCAGCCAGCGCCCGCCTTCGGCCAGCACCTCCAGCACACCCTGCACCGCATACAGCAACTGTCCGCAGTCATGGACATGGCTTTTGATGCGCTGACCAGCGCGGTAATCCTGGGCCAGGCCCGTGATCGGCAAGGGGGCGGCGGCGCGCAGCTCGGTCAGACCCTCGTGGCTGCAGTCCATGGTCGAAGCGGTGCAAAGATCAGGCATCTTGTCCAAATTCATTGAGCAATCGACAAATTCTATAGAGACAGACATCTCCCCCAAGCCTAAGCTTGGCGACACGTTTTCATTCAAGTCCCGTCCATCATGCGCTCAGCCTCTCTGCCCCTGCTACTAGCCCTGGCCCATGGCCGGGGTCTGGGCGCCTGCGCAGGCGCCGCATCCAGCACCCTCTCCCCCTGACCCCGGCCCGGCTCAGCTTCTTCGCGAAAGCAGGGGAGAGGGTGCCGCAGCCGCCTTGTGCGTTGCGGCCCATCCACTCCCATTGCCCCGAGAGGCCTGCATGCTTTCCAACCCCAAAACCAAGTACCAGCCCTATCCGCTCGTCGAGATGAGCCAGCGCCAATGGCCATCGCGCAGCCTGAGCCAGGCGCCGGTCTGGCTGTCCACCGATCTGCGCGACGGCAACCAGGCCTTGTTCGAGCCCATGAACCGCGAGCGCAAGCTGCGCCTGTTCCATGAGCTCGTGCGCCTGGGCTTCAAGGAGATCGAAGTCGGCTTTCCCTCGGCCTCGCAAACCGATTACGACATCGTGCGCCATCTGATCGACGAGCGCCTCATCCCCGATGACGTCACGCCCATGGTCATCACCCAGTTGCGCGAGGATCTGATCCGCACCACGGTGCAAAGTCTCCAAGGCGCGCGCCGCGCCATCATTCACTTCTACAACGCTGTGGCCCCGGCCTGGCGCGAGATCGTCTTCGGCATGCAGGTGCCCGAGATCATCGCCATGGTCGAGCAGCACATCGCGCTGCTGCGCGAGCTCACCGATGCCCAGCCCGAGACCGAATGGGTGCTGCAGTACTCGCCCGAGACCTTTTGCATGGCCGAGCTCGACGTGTCCCTGGCCGTGTGCAACGCCGCCATACGCGCCTGGGATGCAGGGCCTGAGCGGCCCATGATCATCAACCTGCCGACCACGGTCGAGGTCAGCACGGCGAATGTGTTTGCCGACCAGATCGAGTGGATGGACCAGCGGCTCGAGCGGCGCGAGCACATCGTGCTTTCCGTGCACCCGCACAACGATCGCGGCACGGGTGTGGCCTGTGCCGAACAGGCCTTGCTGGCCGGCGCCCAGCGCGTGGAGGGCTGTTTGTTCGGCAACGGCGAGCGCAGCGGCAACCTGGACATCGTGACCCTGGCCCTGAACCTCTACACCCAGGGAATCCCGCCAGGACTGGATTTTTCGGACATTGCCGCCGTGGCACGCATTGCCGAGGAATGCACGGCCCTGCCCATACATCCGCGCCACCCCTATGTGGGCGATCTGGTGTTCACGGCCTTCTCGGGATCGCACCAGGATGCGATCGCCAAGGGCTTTGCCGCACAAAAGCCCGATGCGCCCTGGCGCGTGCCCTATCTGCCCATAGACCCCAAGGACCTGGGCCGCACCTATGACAGCATCGTGC
Organism: Comamonas composti DSM 21721; assembly: GCF_000429845.1. Classification (GTDB taxonomy): domain Bacteria; phylum Pseudomonadota; class Gammaproteobacteria; order Burkholderiales; family Burkholderiaceae_C; genus Comamonas; species Comamonas composti. The sequence goes on along the minus strand of NZ_AUCQ01000014.1, from coordinate 18,479 downwards.
GCGTCAACAGCCAGTCGGGCAAAGGCGGCATCAGCTATCTGCTGGAGCGCGATCACGGCGTGCTCATGCCCAGGCGCATGCAGGTGGAGTTCAGTGCCGTGGTGCAGAAAAAGGCCGATGCCAGCGAGGCCGAGCTCAGCAGCGAAGCCTTGTGGCAGCTGTTTGCACAGACCTATCTGGCCACGGATGCCGGCCCCTGGCGCTACCTGGGCCATGAGCTGCAGGCCAGCGCGCGCGGCCAGGGCATTGCACTGCGGCTTGCGGCACCGGACGGCACGGCGCGCGAACTCCAGGGCCAGGGCCATGGCCCCGTGGAGGCCGCCGTGGACGCGCTCAACCAGGTTCTGCCAGCAGTACTGCGCATAGACCACTATGAAGAGCGCAGCCTGGGCACGGGCGCCCATGCCCAGGCCCTGGCCATCGTGGAGGCCGCCCTACCCGGCGTGGCCGGCACGCGCTTTGGTGCGGGGCGCGATGCCAACATCGTCACGGCCTCGATACAAGCCGTGCTGCAGGCCGCCAACCGGCTGCAACAAAGCATGGTCTGACCAGCCGCCCAGCCCTTCGCCTTAGAACGTGTTCACGCTCTAAGCGTGGCCCAGGGGTCAGGCCAGCAGCAAGCGCCCCATGGCCTCGGCATCGCTGCGCGATGCCGCCACGCGCAGCGGCACACCAAAGGCCTTTTCCATGGCGGGATAGCGTGCGGCCTCTTCGGCGCGCCGCTGGTCGTCGGGCTCGATGGTGATCAGGCCCTTGCAGAACTCGGCCAGCTGGCTTCGGTACTGTTTGAGCCACAGCACGCGCGCCTTGCGGTCCTGCTGCAACTGGGCCTGGGTGCCGGCGTCCGGCGCCGGCGGTTCACCCTCGTGGAACGAGGGATAGAGAATCACGAAGCGCTCGCCGCGCGCCAGCAAGGCCTGCATCTCCTGCTGCCAGGGGATGCCGCTGCCGGGTGCGCGCTCCAGCCCCGTGGTGTGGACCAGGGGAAACGCGCTCACATCGTGCAATGCAAAGCCGGTGTCTGAATGGATGCTCATCAAATACTCCTTGCAGCCCTGGTCGGCCCGGGGCTGCGTATCGGTTCTGAAACCAGTGCTGAAAATCTCTGCAGAGCCAAACGCTCAACGGGAATGATTCCCATTCTTCACAAAACCCTGAAATCAAGATAACGGCATCAGGCCAGAAAATACAGAAATTCGGCCAAAATAAGACCATGGTGGACTTGTACGCACGCGACTACAGCGAATCGCTGGACGGCCCAGCCCTCATTGCCGTGCGCGGCAGCGAGGCCCTGGAGGGCGACAGCCTCATGGGCCTGCGCGAATACGGCTGGCACAGTCATGCGCGCGGCCAGGTGTTCTGCGTGGAGCAGGGTCTGATCCATGTGGACACGCCCCATGGCGCCTGGCTGCTGCCGCCGCAGCGCGCGGGCTGGATGCCGCCCGGCATGCCCCACAAGATCCGGATCAGCGGCCAGCTCGGCGGCTGGATGCTGCTGGTCACGCCCGGCTACTGCGCGGGCCTGCCGCCCCAGCCTTGCGTGATCGGCACCAGCGCCGTGCTGCATGCCCTGGCGCTGCGCGCGGTGGAGTGGGACAAGCAGGCGGCTCTTGCGCCCGAACAGCTGCGCATGGCGGCCGTCATTCATGACGAGATACGGCGCGCCCCGCACGAGGACTTGCACCTGCCCATGCCGCGCGATGCCCGACTGCTGCGCATTGCGCATGCGCTGCTGCAGGACCCGGGCAATGTGCGCACGCTGGAGGACTGGGCCGCCTACGGCGCGTTGTCGCCGCGCACGCTGCGCCGGCTGATGCGGGCCGAGACCGGCATGGGCTTTGCACAGTGGCGCCAGCAGGCCCAGATCGCCCACGGGCTGGATCTGCTGGCCCAGGGCCTGCCCGTGGCCCGGGTCTCGGATGCGCTGGGCTATGCCTCGCCCAGCAACTTCATCGCCATGTTCCGCAAGGCGCTGGGCGACTCGCCCGCGCAGTATTTCGCACGTCGGCGCGCGATCTGAGACCGGCCACGCTCACTGCCCCGCAGGCTGGGGGTAGGTGCCGGGCAGCAGAATCTCCGGCCCCACGTTCTCGATGTCGGTGTGGCCGCAAAAGGCCATGGTCACATCGAGCTCCTTGTGGATGATCTGCAGCGCACGCGCCACGCCGGGCCTGCCGAAGGCCCCCAGGCCATAGAGAAAGCTGCGCCCTATCAAGGTGCCGCGTGCACCCAGGGCGCGGGCCTTGAGCACGTCCTGGCCGCTGCGTATGCCGCCGTCCATCCAGACTTCAATGCGCCTGTCCACGGCCTGGGCGATAGCCGGCAAGGCATCGATGGAGGCCGGTGCGCCATCGAGCTGGCGCCCGCCGTGGTTGCTCACGACCAGGGCGTCGGCCCCGCTGTCGGCCGCAAGCCTTGCGTCCTCGGCGTCCATGATGCCCTTGAGGATCAGCTTGCCGCCCCAGCGCTTCTTGACCCACTCCACATCCGCCCAGTTCAGCGTGGGATCGAACTGGTCTGCGGTCCACGAGGACAGCGAGCTCATGTCCGCCACGCCCGTGACATGGCCCACGATGTTGCCGAAGCTGCGGCGGCGGGTAGCGAGCATGCCCAGGCACCAGCGCGGCTTGGTGGCCAGGTTGATGAGGTTGGCAAGCGTCGGCCTGGGCGGCGTGGACAGGCCGTTCTTGATGTCCTTGTGGCGCTGGCCCAGGATCTGCAGATCCAGCGTGAGCTGCAGTGCCGAGCAGTTGGCGGCCTTGGCGCGCTCGATCAGCCGCTCCATGAAGTCGCGGTCGCGCATCATGTACAGCTGAAACCAGAACGGATGACGGCCCGTGTGCTCGGCAATGTCCTCCAGCGAGCAGATGCTCATGGTCGAGAGCGTGAACGGTATGCCGAACTCCTTGGCCGCCTGGGCCGCGAGGATCTCGCCATCCGCATGCTGCATGCCCGTAAGCCCCGTGGGCGCAATCGCCACCGGCATGGCCACGTCCTCGCCGACCATGGTGCTGCGCGTGCTGCGCCCCTGCATGTTCACGGCCACGCGCTGGCGCAGCTGGATCCTCTGGAACTGCGCCTCGTTGGCGCGATACGTCCCCTGGGTGTAGGAGCCCGAGTCCGCATAGTCATAGAACATGCGCGGCACGCGGCGCTCGGCCACCTGGCGCAGGTCTTCTATGCAGGTCATTTTGGAAAGATCAATGCCCATGGCTTCACCTCCGGTCTTGTTCTACAGCAATGGCGCAGATGGTAGTGCGAGCCGGCCTGCGCAGGCACTGTGGATGCGTGAAGGGATTTGCACAGGCCTTGAAATTTTCTACATGCAGGCATCTCAACGGCCGGCCTGCGAAGCCAGGACGCCGGCGCCGCGCACCTCCAGGTGGATGCTGTCCAGCACCTGGCCGCGCGCATCCAGCAGCTCGATGCGATGGCGCCCGGGCCAGGGCAGCCAGGCCGCGGTGCTGCCGCGCCCGATCTCGCGGCGGGCTTCGCGCGGCGCGCCGCGCCCGGGCGCAGCGGCGGCTGCAGGCACGGGCGTGACCATGCGCCAGCGCAGGCTCGCGTCCTGCCAGTCCGGCGCCGAGGCCGTGCCCGCCTGGCGCGCCACGAGCTGCACGCGCTGGCGCTCGGGCGGGATGTCGGGATCCAGCGCGAGAATCGTTCCATCGGCCGGGCGCGCAATGCGCAAGGCAACGGGCGCGGCGTGATCCGCTTCATCTTTTGAAGCTGCTTGCACGCGTCTGTTAACGATTTCAGATCGTTTCAATGCTGAATTGTCCTGAAGTCGAGCGCTAGCAGCTATGTTATTCATAGCGAAAAGCGCTTGCTGCGTACCTGCCATGAACCATTCGCTGCGCGCGCTCTCCAGCGGCAGGCCGCTGGCCGCATCGGGGCCGAAGCGCACGGCCTGCTGCACCACGCCGGCCGGGGCCTTGGGTGCGCGGCTGGTCTGGTGGCTGTGCAGAAAACCCATGATGGAGGCCCAGATGGGCGCTGCGCCGCTGGTGCCGCTGACCGAGTGCATGGCATCGCCGCGCGCATTGCCCACCCAGACGCCCACCGTGTAGCGCTGGGACCAGCCCAGGGCCCAGTTGTCGCGCATGTCCTTGCTGGTGCCGGTCTTGACCGCCGTCCAGAAACGCGTGGCCAGCACGCTGTCCGTGCCGAAGGTCGGCGCACGCGCGATGTTGTCGGACAGCATGTCGCCCACGATGAAGGCTGCGCGCTCGTCCAGGGCCTGCACCGCAGCCACGGGCGGGGCGCCCGGTATCCAGCTCGCAGGCGTGTAGCGCCCGCCATTGGCCAGTGCGCGAAAGGCATTCGTCAGATGCAGCAGCGGCACCTCGGCGCTGCCCAGGGCCAGGCTGAAGCCGTAGTAGCCGCCGCTCTCGCGCAGCGGCAGGCCCAGGCGCTGGAGCTGGGCAAAGAACGCATCGGGCGTGACCATGACCAGGGTGCGCACGGCCGGCACGTTGAGCGAGGACGCCAGGGCCGTGCGCACCGAGACCCAGCCCTTGAAGCGCCGGTCGTAGTTCTGCGGAATGTAGAGCCCGTTCTGCGTGGGGATGTGGGCCGAGGAGTCCTCGATCAGAGAGGCTGCGGTGAGGCGCTTTTCGGCAATCGCCTGACCATAGAGAAAGGGCTTGAGCGTAGAGCCCGGCTGGCGCATGGCCGTGACGCCGTCGACTTCGGCGGCCTGGCTCAGCGCTCCCGAGGAGCCCACCCAGGCCAGTACCTCGCCGCTGGCGTTGTCCAACACGATGATGGCACCATCCTCCACATTGCGCCCCTGCAGCTCGCGCAGATGCTGCTGCAGGCTGTTCACGGCAAAGCGCTGCAGCGGTGCGCTCAGGGTCGAGCGCACCTGGGCCCGGCCCTTGGCATCGGGCTGGGACAGCAGGCGCCGCGCCATGTGCGGGGCCACGCCTTCGCTGGCCGGCCACTGGCGGCGCTGCAGGATGCTGGCCGTATACAAGGCCATGGCCGAGCAGTCGCGCGCGGCCGCATCCTCGGGCGCCAGCGACTGCATGACGCCGCAGGCGCGGCTGGCCACGCGCTCGGGCGCCGCATTCGGCGCGCGCACCAGGGCCGCCGCAATCGCCGCCTCGCGCGCATCCAGGCCATGGGCCGCCTTGCCGAACAGGGTTCGCGACAAGGCATCGATGCCCACGATCTCGCTGCGAAACGGCACGAGGTTCAGATAGGCCTCCAGAATCTGGTCCTTGCGCCAGCGCCGGTCCAGCACCTGGGCGGCCACGGTCTGGCCTAGCTTTTGCACCACGGTCCTGCCGCCCGGCCCCTGGCGCCAGTCGCCATCCAGCAGGCCGGCGAGCTGCATGGTGATGGTGCTTGCTCCGCGCGTGCGCTGATTCCAGAGGTTGCCCCAGGCCGCAGCCGAGACCGCGCTCCAGTCCACGCCGCTGTGCTCGTAAAAGCGCTTGTCCTCGCTCAGAAGCAGGGCCGTGCGCAAGGCCGGCGAGATGTCGGCCAGCGCAATCCACTGGCCACGACGCACGCTGGCATCGGTGCGCTGGCGCTGCAGCAGCTCGCCTTCGCGCGACAGCAGCTCGGTCTCCGAAGACTTGTGCTCGCGGCGCACCTCGTCATAGCCGGGCAAGGCCTGGGCCGCACCCGCAGCAGCCAGAAAAAGCACTGCCGCGACAAGGCGCGGCAGAGAGGAAAAAGCAGGGGACGAATCGGTCATGAGGCCGGTATTGTCCCAAGCCCGGACTCAGGCGTCGAGAACACGCACGCCTTTCTTGATCTTGAAGGCCAGCAAGACCATGAGCAGACCCAGCAGCACCGCATACAGCGCCAGCACCCACAGCATGGCCATCATGCCGGCGCCGGGGTTGGCGAGCACGAAGCCGCCGAACAGCACGGACAGCACGCCGCCCAGCACCAGCAGCCACTCGCCCTCGATCTCCTGGCGCAGGCGCAGTGCGGCAATGATTTGCAGCACACCGGTGATCAGGGACCAGACCGCGATGTAGAGCGTCATCACCAGGGCCGTCACGCCCGGGGCCACCACGGTCAGCACGCCCACGATCACGCCCGCCAGACCCCACAGCAGCAGCACCCACCAGTGGCGGCTCAGCCCCCGGCCGCGAATCGCCGAATAAACGCCCAGCACGCCGTCCACAAAGATGAAGGCGCCAAAGGTGAACATCAGCGCCATCAGCGAGACCGCCGGCTGGGCAAAGGTGAGCACGCCAAAGGCCATGGCCACCAGGCCGCGCAGCAGCAACACCCACCAGGTGCGGTGAAGAATCGTGGACAGGGGATTGGGACGCATGGGCACTCCTTCGCAAGAATGCCTGCCACCTTGGAGCAGAGCCCGCCCACTGTCTGTAGGCCAAAATCCCCAAGCCGCCTGCGGCGGCGCCGGCCCTGACCTGGATCAAGCCCGGCGCCCGGCCGCCACCGCTCAGTCGCGCGGGTGCTGCCTGTGCCAGGACGTGGCCTGCTGGAAGGCCCAGCCCGCGCGCACCAGCAGGTCCTCGCGGAAATCCGGGGCCACGAACTGGAAGGCCACGGGCGCGCCCTGGGACGTGAGCCCTGCAGGCAGGGTGATCGTGGGGCTGCCCGTGAGGTCGAAAGGGCAGGTGTAGCGCAACATGCCCGAGAACAGCTCGGCATCGGAGCCGAACTCGGCCATGCGCTCCAGCGTGGGCCCCGCAAAGGCCGTGGCCGGGACCAGCAGCAGATCCACCTCGGCAAAGAGCGCGCGCACGCGGCCCGTGAAGTCCGCACGGCGCAGCAGCAGCCGCTGGTAGTCGGTTGCCGACAGCCCCAGGCCCAGGTCGATCAGCCCGGCCAGGCCCGGGCCATAGGCTTCGCGCCGCGCGGGAAAGGTCTGGGCATGGGCCACGGCCGTCTCGACCGCGCACAGCGGCGGCCAGTCGAGCACGGCCTGCGTCGCATCGGGAAAGCGGATCTCGTGCAGGCTTGCCCCCAGGCTCTGGGCCACGGCCAGCGCCTGCTCCACGGCCTGGCGGCTGGCCTCGTCCACGCCGTCCAGCGCCCATTGGCGATCCAGCCCCAGGCGCAGCCCGGTGAAGCCGCGCGTCATCGTGGCCAGGTAGTCGGGCACAGCCTGCTGGCTGGCCGTAGGGTCCTGCGGGTCGGCGCCCGCAATGGCCGCCAGCATGGCGCCTGCATCGGCAGCGCTGCGTGCCATCGGGCCTATGTGGTCCAGCGATGCGGCCAGCTCGAAGGAGCCGTGGCGGCTCACGCGCCCCCAGGTGGGCTTGATCCCCGTAACGCCATTGGCCGCCGAAGGAAAGCGTATCGAGCCCCCGGTGTCCGTTCCCAGCGCGCCAAAGCACAGCCCGGCCGCCGTGGCTACGCCCGAGCCGCTGGAGGAGGCACCGGGCCACAACTGCTCCCCCCAGGGGTTGAGCGGAGGCACGACGTCGGGATGGTGGTCGGCAAACGCGCCCTCGGTCTGCTGCAGCTTGCCCAGAATCACGGCCCCGGCCTCGCGCAGCCGGCGCACCACGCTCGCGTCCTCGGCAGGGCGGTAGTCACGGTTCAGCGGCATGCCGTGCGTGGTGGGCACGCCCTGGGTCCACAGAAGATCCTTGAGCGCCAGCGGCACGCCATGCAGGGCGCCGCGATGCCGGCCCTGGGCAATCTCCTGGTCGGCACGCCGGGCGTCCTCCAGGGCCTGTGGCCCCATTACCGTCACATAGCTGTGCAGCCGCGCATCCACGGCCTCTATGCGCGCCAGCATGTGGCGCGTGACTTCCTGCGAGGAAATGCGGCGCGACTGGATCTCGCGCCCCACCTCCAGCAGATCGAGATAGTGCAGTTCGTTGTCATTCATGGCATGTCTCCTGGCGCCAGGCGCTGGCGTCCTTTGTCATCTACAGATACTGCCGGCAGGCCGCTCAGGCCCTGCGGCAGCCTCATGCTAGACAGCCCGGGGCAAGCCGGCTTGCCTGTGCGGGACAGAGAGCTTGCTCAGGCGGCCAACAGGCTGCGCGGTGTGCAGCCAAAGGCCTTGCGAAAGGCGCGACTGAAGTGCGCGGCATCGGAAAATCCATGCACAAACGCGGCCTCGGTGACACTGGTGCAGCGCCCATCGAGCAAGGCCTGGCGGCTGGCCTCCAGCCGCAGTTGCCAGACCAGGCCCATGGGACTCTGGCCGTGTCTGGCAAAGGCCCGCGTCACGGTGCGCGGCGAGACATGGTGTTGCTGCGCCAGCGTCTGCAGCGACAGCTCGGTGGAGCCCAGGTGGTTGAGGATGTAGGCCTGGATGCGGCCATGCAGATCGCGCCTGGCACGCGGCTGGTGCGCGGGCACCTGCATCTCCAGCGCCAGGGCCAGCACATCGAGCAAAAGCATGCCGAAGCGCCGAGCCAAGGGCTCGCTCTGAGCCGATTCGGGCAAGGCCATGGCCTCGCCCAGCATGGCCCGCAGTGGCTCCACGCCCGGGCCCTGGCCGCCCAGGGCCAGGCCCGCGTGCGCCGGTGCCTGGGCAAAGCGCTGGACCAGCTCGGCACGCGGAATGCGCATCAGCAAAATGTCGCGGGGAGTGACCTCGAACTCGAAAGGCCTTGCGGCATCGTAGAGCACCAGATCGCCGGTCTTGAGCCTTGCCTGGCGCCCGCACTGGCGTACCTCGGCCCGGCCGTGCAGCAGATAGCCGAGCCACAGATCATCGCGCGCATGGGTGCGCAGATGGCTGGCATTGCGCACCCAGCTGTGGCTGGGCGCGGACATGGTGCTGAGCTCCAGCGGCCCCAGGGTGCGCAGCGTCAGCCGGGCCTCAAAGCCGTCGCCCGCGGCTTCTTTGCCGTCGGTGCGGCGGCTGTCGGCAGGAATGCAGTGGCGGCACACCACCTCATGCCAGTAGTCGAAGCGGTGGCGCGCCTCCTGGGTCTGGGTTGAATATTCGAGCAGCATGGCAGCTGCCCAGTATCCGCAAGACGCAGCCGGCTGGCATGCAGGTGTTTACCCGGCCAGCCGGTGCATGCCTGCTCAGCTGTGGCCTGGTGCGCGGTTGAGCAACTGGGTGCGCTGGTCGGCGCTCAGTGACAGATAGCGCTCGTACTGGCGCAGTATGTCGGCAATGATTTCCTCGGGGCGCAGGTACTGGATGTCGTAGCCCAGGCGTCCGTCCTCGAAGAAGGTCATGGGCTCGTAGACATGGCGCCGCGCCTGCTCGCTGGCGGCATCGCGCACCATGAAGGTCGGCACGGTGCGGCGCATGCTGCGCACGCCATAGACGAAGTCGCGCAGCGCGCCCGCAGGCACGGTCAGGCGCAGCTCGCCGCCCTCCACGTCCTCGCTGACCTGGGCGTTCACGCCGCGCTTTTGCATCTCGGCCGCGACCTCGCGCATGGCCGACAGCACGACGCCGGCAAGGAATTTGCGCACATCGCTGCGCGAGGGCTGGTGCACGATCTGCTCCAGGCGCTTGCGCCAGTGCTGGCCGCTCCAGAAATTCGAGGCCGGCGCCAGGTCCTGCTCGAAGTGGGCGCGGTCGGCCTGCAGGCCTCGGAACAGTCCATAGCAAAGCGAGAGCATGATCACGGCCACGGGCAGCGCTGCGACCAGGGTCATGGCCTGCAAGGCCTTGAGGCCGCCGGCCAGCAGCAACACCACGGCCGTGATGCCCAGCACCGCAGCCCAAAACAGGCGCTGCCAGACCGGCGAGCGTGGGTGGCCGCGCGAGGCGATGCTGTCCACCACATAGGCACCCGAGTCTGCCGAGGTCACGAAGAACACGGCGATCAGCAAGATGGCCAGCCAGGAAACTGCCTTGAACCAGGGCAGGTATTCGAAGAAGCGAAACAGCAGTGCATCCACATTGCTCGCCGCCTGGCCCAGCGCGCCATAGGCCACATGGGTGTCTATCCAGATCGCGCTATTGCCAAAGACGGTCATCCACAGCAGGTTGAAGGCCGTGGGAATGAGCAGCACGCCGATCACGAATTCGCGAATCGTGCGTCCGCGCGAGATGCGGGCGATGAACATGCCCACGAAGGGCGACCAGGATATCCACCAGGCCCAGTACAGAATGGTCCAGCCGCCAAACCAGCCGGTCTCGTTCGCGGGTTCGTAGGCAAAGGTGCGAAAGGACATCTGCACCAGGCTGGACAGGTAGCTGCCTATGTTTTCGCTCAGCGCCTGGAACAGAAACACCGTCGGTCCGGCAATGATCACAAAGCCCAGCAGCACAAAGGCCAGCACCAGGTTGAACTCGCTCAGCCGCCTCACGCCCTTGTCCAAGCCCGAGACCGCCGACAGCCCGGCCAATCCGACAACCACGACCACGACCCAGATGCGGAACACCGCCGTCGAGGTGTCCCAGCCCGTGAGCGTGTGCAGGCCCGCAGCCAGCTGCAGCGCGCCATAGCCCAGCGTGGTCGCAATGCCAGCAATCGTGCCCACAAGTGCAAACGCATCCACGCCATGGCCTATGGGCCCGTTGATGCGCTGCTTGAGCAGCGGGTAGAGCCCCGAGCGCATGGTCAGCGGCAGGTTGTAGCGAAAGCCGAAATAGGCCAGCACCAGGCCCATCACCCCGTAGACGGCCCAGGCGTGAAAGCCCCAGTGAAAGAACGTGGCCTGCAGCGCCTCGCGCGCTGCCCCGGGCGTGCCTACGAGCTCGGTCGGAGGCCGCAGATAGTGCTGCATGGGCTCGCCCACACCAAAGTACATGAGGCCTATGCCCATGCCTGCGGCAAACAGCATGGCTGTCCACGAGATAAAGCTGAACTCGGGCTCGGCATCGTCGGGACCCAGGCGTATGTCGCCAAAGCGGCTGGATGCAATCAGCACCAGGAACACCAGGAACAGCGTCACGGACACCGCATAGAACCAGTCGAAATGACCGACGACCCAGGCCTGGGCGCCGGAGAAGAACCGATCCGCATCCCTGGGCGAGACGGCGCAATACACCAGCAGCAGGCCCAGCACCAGCAGGGCCGGGATCACCACTGGCGCCGAGAACGTCATGCGCGCCATGGGCTCCGGTGGCGGCCCTGCAGCCGGGATCTCGGCGCTTGGCGTGGTCTGGGATGCGGTCTCTGGCATAGGCACTCTCTCTGTTTGATAGCTGCTTGCCCGTACCAGCGCCTGCTCGTTGGCTGCTCTGGCCGGGAGAAAAAAGCAAGCGAGTATGAAGTTAATGTGACCACCTGTAAGTCAGACGACAGCTTGAAAACGCCGGCCATCAGCCCTTTGTCAGCATTGCAGTGCTTTCAAGTCATTTGCGGCGGGTGTCCGACCTTCACTCTCCGTCTTGCGGGGAAATGGAATAAGCTCGCCGCGACCTTTACCGCTGAAAGCCGCTGCACCACGACCTCACATGCGTCTTATCCGAACCCCCAGCATGGCCGCGCTGAGCGCATTTGAAGCGGCCTCAAGGCATGAGAGCTTTTCGCTTGCGGCGCGCGAGCTGGCGCTCACCGAAAGCGCCATCTCCAGGCAGATCAATCTGCTGGAGGAGAACCTGGGCGTGTCGCTGTTCGTGCGCGTCAAGCAGCGCGTACTGCTGACGCGCGCAGGACGCCTGTACAGCGAGCAGGTGCGGGCTTCGCTGCAGGCCCTCAAGCGCGATACCCTGGCCCTGGCCGCCCATGGCAGCGGCAACAACAGCCTGGAGCTGGCCGTGCTGCCCACGTTCGCCCAGGAGTGGCTGATCCCGCGCCTGCCCGGCTTTTATGCCCGTCACCCCGAGGTGCGCATCAACATGGGCGTGAGAAGCAATCCCTTCTCGTTCGAGGAAGAGCATTTCGAGGCCGCGATACACCATGGCCAGCCCATCTGGCCCCAGGCCACGTCGGAGCTGCTTTTCGGCGAGACCATGGTTCTCGTGGCCCACCGCGACCTCATTGGCGAGCGTCTGCGCGAACCTGCGGATGTGCTCAGATTTCCGCTGCTGTACTCGACCACGCGCCCCGATTCCTGGCGTCACTGGTTCGAGGCCGCAGGCCTTGCCAGCGCCGCGCCGCCGGCACGCAGTGCAGGCTTTGAGCTGCACTCCATGGCCGTGCGCGCAGCCGAGTCCGGCCTGGGCATTGCACTCGTGCCCGAGTTCTTCGTGCCCGACAGTGCCTGGGCCGCAGGGCTGATACGCGCCCATGGACTGAGCCTGAGGATCAAGGACTGCTATTACCTGGTCTACCCGGACTCCATGCGCCACAACCACCCCTTCGAACATTTCAGGCAGTGGCTGCTGGAACAGGCCCAGGCCTTCAGGCTCGATGCCGAACCCCTGGCTCACGGCTGACCCCGCAACGGGTTGACCCAGGTTTTCCCGAGCGTCACTCTCGCCCGCAGGCGTTTTGCGGGCTTTTTTCATGCAAAGCCCAAGGGTTTGCCCGCAAACTCTTACAAATACTGCGCAAAACTCATCATGTGGCAAATTTAAATCGCTTTACCCAAGGGGTGGCCAAGAAAAGAATGCACAAAAAGTCTTGACCTCATGATCGGAAAGCGCTGCTCTCGCTCGCTCCTGTTCATGGGGATGCCTGTCCAAGGGAAGCCATGTACTCATTCGCCAAAGCCTTTGTGAATCCGGCCAGCTCGCCGATTCGCGATCTCTTCAAATACCTCAGCGATCCCGAGATGATCTCGTTCGCAGGCGGCTACCCGGACCCGGCGCTGTTCGATGTCACGGGTCTGGAAAAGGCCTCGACCCGCGCCTATGCGAACAGCCTGTCCTGCCTGCAATACGGCAATACCGACGGCACGCCCCAGATCAAGACCGAGATCATGCGCCTCATGCAAAAGCGCAGCGTTGTCACCCAGGCCGAGAATATCGTGGTCACCACGGGCTCGCAGCAGGCTTTCGATCTGCTGCTGCGCGTGCTCATCGACGAGGGCGACCTGGCGCTGGTGGAGAACCCGACCTATCCCACCAACATCCAGGCATTGCGCGTGCACGGCGCCAGGCTCATGGCCCTGCCTTGCGATGCTCAGGGCCTGGACGTGATTGCGCTGGAGCAGTTGCTCAACAGCGGCGCCAGGCCCAAGCTGCTCTACACCGTGCCCACCTTCGGCAATCCCAGCGGCAGCTGCATGAGCCTTGCGCGACGCCTGCGCCTGCTGGAGCTGGCCGCAGCCCACGGCTTTGTGCTGGTGGAGGATGATCCCTATGGCGACCTGCGTTTCTCGGGAGAAAGCCTGCCTTCGCTGGCCGCCCTTGCGCCCCAGGTGCCCGGAGCCAACGACTGGGTCGTGCACATGGCCAGCCTGTCCAAGATCGTGGCGCCGGGGTTGCGCGTGGCCTGGAGCGTGGCGCCAGCCGCCATCGCCCACCGTTGCTATGTGGCCAAGCAAAGCGCCGATGTCGGCAGCTCGCCCTGGACCCAGAGCATTGCCGCCGAGTACCTGGCCAGCGATGCACTGCACTCGCACCTCGACAGAATCCGTGACGGCTACCGCCAAAAATGCGCGGCGCTGTGCCAGGCACTGAGCGAACGCCTGGGTCATGCGCTGCACTTTGAGCAGCCCCAGGGCGGCATGTTTGTCTGGGCCAGACTGAGCCACGGTCTTGCCGCCGCCGAGCTGCTCAAGCATGCGCTGGAGCGCAAGGTCATGTTCGTGCCGGGCACGGGCTTTCATGTGGACAGCCCCGATGTCACAACGCTGCGCCTGTCGTTTGCAGCGCCCTCGGTTGTCCAGATACGCGAAGGCGTGGACCGCCTTGCCCAAGCCTGGCAAGCAGCCCAGGCCTGAAATCAATACCACCTCAACAGAACATGGAGATAGACAAGTGAACGGTGCAAAGAGTTTGGTCAAGACCCTGCTGGCCTCGGGCATAGATGTTTGCTTTGCCAACCCCGGCACCAGCGAGATGCACTTCGTGGCCGCGCTCGACCAGGTGCCCGGCATGAAGTGCGTGCTGGGCCTGCAGGAGAACATCGTCACCGGCATGGCCGATGGCTATTTCCGCATTGCGCGCAAGCCCGCATGCACCTTGCTGCACTGCGGCCCGGGCCTGGCCAACGGCATGGGCAATCTGCATAACGCACGCCGTGCGCGCAGCGGCATCGTCAACATCGTGGGCGACCAGGCGGTCTACCACCGTCCCTTCGATGCGCCGCTCACCGCCGATACCACGGCCATGGCGCAAACCCTGTCCCAGTGGGTGCACACCAGCACCGACACCCCGTCTCTGGGTCGTGATGCGGCCGAGGCCGTGCGCGCGGCAAATCGCTTTCCGGGACAGATTGCCACCCTGGTGCTGCCCGCCGACGTTTCCTGGCAGGAAGGCGGCGAGCCCGGCTCCCCCTTGCCGGCGATAGCACCCCCTGCCGTGGACCGCCACGCCGTGGAGAATGCGGCGCGCACGCTGCGTGACCATGGCGGCCAGGTCCTGATGCTGCTGGCCGGCCACGCGGTTCTGCCCCAGGGCCAGGCCCTGGCCTGGCGCGCAGCCAGTGCCACCGGCGCCAGGCTCATGGCCGATTATGTGAATGCCCATGTGGCGCGTGGGCGCGGACGCTTGCAGCTGGATCGCGTGCCGTACGACATGCAGGCCGCCATCAAGTCCCTGGCCCAGTTCAAGCACATCATCCTTGTGGGCGCCAAGCCGCCCGTGGGCTTTTTCGGCTACCCGGATACGCCCTCCATCCAGCACGCAGCCGATGCGCAAATCCATGTACTGTCACGCCCCGACCAGGACCCCGTCCAGGCCTTGAGCGAGCTGGTCTCGGCCCTGAATGCGCCTGAAGTCGCCATCCCCGATCCGGGCCCACGCCCCGAAGCCGCCAGCGGCGCGCCCACGCCCGAAGGCCTGGCCCAGACCGTGGCCGCGCTCATGCCCGAGAACGCCATCGTCTCCGACGAAAGCATTTCCTACGGCCGGGGCTTTTACAAGTTCACCCATGCAGCGCCCGCCCATGACTGGCTGCACCTGTCGGGCGGCGCCATTGGCGACGGCATGCCGATTGCCACGGGCGCGGCGCTGGGCGCAGGCGGCCAGCGCCGCGTAATCAACCTGCAGGCCGACGGCTCGGCCATGTACTCGCTGCAATCGCTGTGGACCCAGGCGCGCGAGCAATTGCCCGTGACCACCATCATTCTCAACAACAGCAAATACAACATCCTCATCGGCGAATACAAGAACGTGGGAGCCGTACCCGGCGACACGGCCATGAGCATGCTGGATCTGGGCAACCCCGGCATCAGCTGGGTGCGGCTGGCCGAGGGCATGGGCGTGGAGGCTGCGCGCGCCACGAGCATGGAGCAATGCGCCGAGCTCATGCGCACCAGCTTTGACAAAACCGGACCGTTCCTGATCGAGCTCATGGTCTGACCCACAAGCCCCGGCCCTGGCCGGGGCTTGAATAGCAATTGAATTGCACTTGAGCAGTGCTTGGACTGCAATGCCATCAGAGACAGATAAAACAATTCCAGGAGACAAGATGAGCCACTTCAACCCTTTGCCCCGCACCCCCTCCATGACTGGCCGTCTGGCCCATGGGAACTCCACGATCCGGTAGGCCTGCGTCCGGCATCCAGCCCTGGCGCTGACTGCCTGCCTACCAAGCCCGGCTTGCCCTGTCTGTCTGCGTCATGCTGCAGGCAGCGGCAGAGCCGTACCCGGCTGCCTCATCCTGGAGACCTCTGTTGACCAAGAATCCATCCTTTCCCGACATCAGTCCCTATCTGGGCCGGCTGATCGCGTTTCGCCGCGACATGCATGCCAACCCCGAGCTTTGCTATGAAGAGCACCGCACGGCGGACCAGATCGCCGCCTACCTGCAGGCTCTGGGACTGCCCATGGTGCGCGGCCTGGGCAAGACCGGCATTGTTGCCACCCTGCGCGGACGCGGCCCGAATGCCGACGCACCCGAGCGCAGCATCGGTCTGCGCGCCGACATCGATGCCCTGCCCATGCAGGAGCACAACCGCTTCGCCCATGCAAGCCAGCATGCGGGCCGCATGCATGGCTGCGGCCATGACGGCCACACGGCCATGCTGCTGGGCGCGGCCACCTTGCTGACCCAGCAGCCCGACTTCGACGGCACGGTGCACTTCATCTTCCAGCCTGCCGAAGAAGGTGGTGCAGGCGCCAAGGCCATGATGGAGGACGGCCTGTTCACGCGCTTTCCGATGCGCGCAGTGTTCGCGCTGCACAACTGGCCGGCCCTGCCTGCGGGCCAGATGGGGGTGCGTGCAGGCCCCATCATGGCCTCGGCCAACCGCTTCGAGATCCGCGTCCAAGGCGTGGGCGGCCATGGCGCCCAGCCTCACACCACCATAGACCCCGTGCCCGTGGCCTGCGCCATCGTGAGTCAGCTGCAACTGCTAGTCTCGCGCAACCTGGACCCGCTGGACAGCGCCGTGATCACCGTGGGCCAGGTCGAGGCCGGCAGCATGGAAAACATCATCCCCTCGGAGGCCGTGATACGCGGCACCTGCCGTACCCTCAAGCCGCAGACACGCAAGCTCATGCACGAAGGCATTGAGCGCATCGCCAACCATGTGGCCCAGGCTCACCAGGCCAGGGCCACGGTGAACATGAAGCCCGGCTACCCAAGCACGGTCAACCACGAGATGGAAGCCTTGTTCATGGCCGAGGTCATGCGCGAGGTCGCAGGCGCCAACATGGCCCATGGCGATGTGCTGCCTGCCATGACGGGCGAGGACTTTGGCTTCATGCTCGAAGCCATGCCAGGTTGCTACGGCTTCATAGGCAATGGCCCAAAGAATGGCCCGGGCGTGAACCTGCACAGCAGCGACTACGACTTCAACGACGACGTCCTGGGCCTGGGAGCCACCTTCTGGGACCGGCTGGTCAGGCGCTGGTGTAAGCAATGGGATACCCCCTGAGTCGCCTTCGGCGCCATCCCCCAAGGGGGACGACAGCCTCGCCGACCTGGGACACAAAGCTGCCCTTGCTCGCTGCCCCTCGCCTTGGCCCGCGTCGGTTTTATGCGCTATTCACCTGGCCTCCTGCCACCGCCATTCACGCTCTCTTTCGAATCCCCACCACCTGTTGAGCACGCACCATGAAAAAACACATCGCCACCGCTCTCTCGTCCACTTCCATGCAGCGCCGCCAGTTGCTGCTCGCCGGCCTGGCCGCAGCGGCGGGCGCACACGGCCATGCCTGGGCATCGACCTCGGCTTGGCCAACCAAGCCCGTGCGCCTCATCGTTCCCTTTCCGCCGGGCGGCACCACCGATGCCGCAGCGCGCCTGATCGCCGAGCACATGGGGCCCACACTGGGTCAGCCCCTGGTCGTGGAAAACCGCCCCGGCGCAGGCGGCGTCACAGGCATGGACGTGCTGGCCAAGGCCAATGACGGCCACACCATCTGCTTTGCGCCCATCAGTCCGCTGACACTGCTGCCCTACCTGAGCAGCGCCCCCTATAACGCCCAGAAGGATTTCGCACCACTGGGATCGGTCATGTACACACCGGTCTACATATTGGCCACCACGGCTTTCACGGGCAAAACCTTTGAAGACGTGCTCACCCAGGCGCGCGCACGACCCGGCAAGCTCTCCATAGGCACGCCAGGGCTGGGCACGCTGGGCAGCCTCATGGTCGAGCAGATCAAGCGCAATGCCAAGGTTGACCTGCTGCACGTGCCCTACAAAGGCGACAGCCAGCTGATCGCCGATGCCGTGGGTGCGCATTTCGATCTACTGACCATCAACCCCAGCCCCAACCTCAACGGTCTCATCACCCAGGGAAAGCTACGCATCCTCGCCGTGACCGGGCCGGCGCGCCTGCCCAGCCTGCCCCAGACTCCAACGCTGGCCGAGCTGAACCTGCCCCAGGCGAATATGACTTCGCGCTTCGGCATGTATGCGCCGGCCAATACACCACCCGAACTGGTCCAGCGCCTGAATACCGAGATCAACCGCATCCTGGCCCTCAAAAACGTGCAGGAGCAGCTCACCAGCCGGGACAACGTCATCGCCCCCATGTCGCCCGCACAGTTCGAAGAACTCCTCAAAAAGGAAGCCGCAACCAACGAGCGCATCATCCGCGAGGCGGGAATACGGCTGGAGTCCTGACCATACGCAAAACCATTTGACGACCAGCCACCCAGGCTGGTTTTTTCTCAATACAAGCCCGGAGGAATTTAACAAAGCAAAAAGGGTTAATTCGCTCGATTGATATGTATGTTCGTAAGCGCATGCCTGTAACCAGGTTCAACTCCTTTCAAGGACAGATCCCCGCATGAGTCGCACCATACAAGTAGATTCTCCGGCCATGCCCAGCCTTTTGGGCCTTCCTGCATTGGAATTCAAATCCCTGCAAGGCCACGAATCTCTGGGACAGCTGTTTTGCTACACGGTCGAGCTGCAGACTCCGGACAGCCCGGCACTTACCGAAACGGTCACGGCCAACCTGCCGATCAAGGATCTGGTGGGCCAGGAGTTCTCGGTACGCATAGCGCTCGATGGCAAGGGGGTCTTGGGCGCTCTGGCGGCACCGGGCCTGCAAATGAACATCGTCAGCGCCACAGATAGTGACGGCGAGGGTGGTGGGAGCCG
>NZ_AUCQ01000013.1 GCF_000429845.1 Comamonas composti DSM 21721 | reverse complement strand
CTGCGCGGCCAGGTTCTCGGCCAGGCCGTCCTTGAGCGAAGCGCCATCCGCATGGATGACCTTGCCCACACCCGCGACCTGCGCCGCAGCCTGCGCCGCTGCGCCGGCGTTCTCGCCAGCCACCAGCACATGCACATCACCGCCGCAGGCGGCAGCAGCGGTCACGGTGTTCAGGGTTGCGCTCTTGATGGAAGCGTTGTCGTGTTCTGCGATAACGAGAGAAGTCATATTCAACCTCTAAATTCTTTATGTTCTTGCAAAGTCTTGGAAGCCAAGCCAGGGCACCGCGCATGAGGCCGGCGCACTCCAGCTCAGGGGCAGCAAGCAAGGGCCGCCCCGCAGCGGGGCTGTCGTCCCCCTCAGGGGCTTAGATCACCTTCGCTTCATTCCTGAGCTTGCCCACCAGGGTTGCCACGTCCGGCACCTTGACACCGGCGCCGCGCTTGGCGGGCTCGACCACCTTCAGGGTCTTCAGGCGCGCAGCCACGTCCACTCCCAGATCCTCGGGCTTGATGGTCTCCAAAGGCTTTTTCTTGGCCTTCATGATGTTGGGCAGCGTCACATAGCGCGGCTCGTTCAGGCGCAGGTCGGTGGTGATCACCGCAGGCGTGGACAGGGCCAGCGTCTCCAGGCCGCCGTCGACTTCACGCGTCACGTTCACCTTGTCGCCCGCCAGCTCGACCTTGCTCGCAAACGTCGCCTGCGGCAGATCGGCCAGCGCCGCCAGCATCTGGCCGGTCTGGTTGGCATCGTCGTCGATGGCCTGCTTGCCCAGGATCACCAGGCCCGGCTGCTCCTTGTCCACCAGGGCCTTGAGCAGCTTGGCCACGGCCAGCGGCTGCAGCTCGGCATCGGTCTCGACCAGGATGGCGCGATCCGCACCAATGGCCATGGCCGTGCGCAGCGTCTCCTGGCACTGGGCCACGCCGCAGGACACGGCGATGACTTCGGTGGCCTGGCCTTTTTCCTTGAGACGCACGGCCTCTTCGACGGCGATCTCGTCAAAGGGGTTCATGCTCATCTTGACGTTGGCGATGTCCACACCCGTACCGTCCGACTTCACGCGGACTTTCACGTTGTAGTCCACCACGCGCTTGACAGGGACCAAAACCTTCATTACTGCGGCTCCTTGTTGATTAGTTAATTGACGTTTACGTAAACCAAAATCATTTTATGCGGCACCGCAAGAGCTTTCACGAGAATCCCCGTCAACCAACAAAGGGCGCCAACGAACACAAAAAAAGAACGATCGTGCCATTTTATGCACGAACCTCGGGGAATCCCCAGAGGCAGGCAGGAAATCAAAGGGTAAACCCCAGGAAATTACTCCTTTTCTGGAGCGATCCGCACCAGCCGCGTCGAACCCGGCAAGGCAACTCCTGCATCACGCAAGCCCTTGAGCACGGCCAGGTTCACTTCGGAGCGCACATTCGCGAGTCCGTTGCGTGGATCACTGATGTAGTAGCTCAGCATGAACTGCAGGCCCTGCTCCACGAAGTCCACCAGGGTCACGAAAGGCGCGGGCGTCGTGAGTACGCGCGGCTGGGCAGCAGCAGCGGACAGCAAAATGCTCTTCACCTGCTCGGCATCGCTGTCCATGCCGACCACAATCGTCGTGCTCAGTGCCAGTTGCCTGTCGGCCTGGGTCAGGTTCTCCACACGCTGCGTGATCAGCGTCTCGTTGGGGACAATTGATTCACGACCATTTGCAGCTTTGATCACGGTAAAGCGCGTCTTGATGTCGGTGATGCGCCCTTCGAATCCATCCACGCGCACGTTGTCGCCTATGCGCAGTGCCCGCTCTATGAGCACCAGAAAACCGCTCACATAGTTCGAGGCGATCTTCTGCATGCCGAACCCCAGGCCTACGCCCAGGGCTCCTCCCATCACCGACAAGGCCGTCAGATCGACGCCTATGGTGGACAGGCCCACCAACAGGCCTATCGTGATGAGTACGCTGCGAGCCAGATTCATGGCTACGCGGCGCATGGACAAGTCGCTGACCCAGGGGTTGATGACTTTTTGCTCGATCAGCGTGGACAGCCACAACACGGCCACCATCATCAATCCGATGGCCAGCGTGCCCTCGATCAGATACAGCAGGTTGATGGGCTGCTTGCCCAGGGTGAACTGAACCGACTCCAGCACTTCCAGGACTTCGGGCAGTATGCGCAGGCTGTGAAGCACAGCCACGCCCCAGACCAGCCAGGAAAAAATACGCTCGATGAAGCGCACCATGGCGGAGTTGGGAAAGACCTTGCTGAGCACCCTTGCCACAAACCGGATCA
Source organism: Comamonas composti DSM 21721 (assembly GCF_000429845.1). Taxonomy (GTDB): domain Bacteria; phylum Pseudomonadota; class Gammaproteobacteria; order Burkholderiales; family Burkholderiaceae_C; genus Comamonas; species Comamonas composti. The sequence goes on along the minus strand of NZ_AUCQ01000013.1, from coordinate 167,800 downwards.
GAGCCAGCGAAGCCAGCAAAGACATGGCGACCCTGAGCCAGAACACCGGCATGCGGCTGGCCACGACTTCCTGCGCCACACAGACAAAGATCAACGCCAGCAAAGGCAGCAAGGCGCCATCAAGCGCATTGCTGCCTATCCAGACCGAGCGCCGGCCGTTACCAGGCTCCGCATGGCGGCGGGCGTACTGGGTGAGCAGATAGGCGAGCAACAAACTCCCCAGCAGCACCGAGAACTCCAGCCAGGCGCTGGAGTCGTGGAAGTCGTTGATCAGCTTGTCGAAAATATCCATGACCAGTCATCGCAAAGCCAAGAGGACCCGATCTTCGTTGAAGCCATGGAGGAGGCCATGTCAAATGGGTCAGTGCCCCACCTTCCAGGAGGGGATACGCTTTTGGGCAAAGGCCTGGGCGCCCTCCTGCGCATGCTCGTCCATCATGTTTGCAGCCATGGTCTGACCTGCCAGCTGGTAGGCTGCCTCGATGCCCATTTCGCGTTGGCTGTAGACCAGCGCCTTGCCCATGGCCAGGGCGGTGCGTGGCTTGCTGACGATGGCCTGCAGCAGCTGCTCCACGGCGGCATCGATCTCGGAATCGGCCACCACACGATTGACCAGACCTTGGGCCAGGGCCTGATCCGCATCGATGAAATCGCCGGTCAGCAGCATTTCCATGGCCTGCTTGATGGGCATGTTGCGCACCAGAGGCACGCTGGGCGTAGCACAGAACAGACCGTAATGAATGCCACTGGTCGCAAAGCGCGCCAGCTTGCCGGCCACGGCCAGATCGCACTGAGCCACAAGCTGGCAGCCCGCCGCCGTGGCAATGCCTTGCACACGCGCAATCACCGGCACAGGCAGCTTGTGTATGGTCAGCATGACGCGGCTGCACTTGGCAAACAGTTGCTGGTAATAGGCCAGCTCTGTCCGGGCAGCCATTTCCTTGAGGTTGTGGCCTGCGCAAAAAGCCTTGCCTTCGGCCTCCAGTACCACGGCACGGGCCGTTTCATCTGCAGCCACCTGGTTGAGCGCCTGTTGCAGCTCATCCAGCATCTGCTCGCCCAGGGCGTTGAAGCGCTGTGGGTCATTCATTCTGATGCGCACCACTCCACGCGCGTCGCGCTCCATCTTCACCAAACCGGCATTCGCGGCCCCGGCTTTTGCATTCATCACCATCACTCCTGACACGTGCCCATCGAACCCAGGCCACACTCAAAACACACGGGAATTTCAGCCATTCATGGCCCAGTACATAAGCATCGGCGCGACCCAAGCCCAGGGACAGAGGGCAAGAGCCGCCCCGTCTCAGAGCGTGTTCACGATCTCAGAACGTGTTTACGATCTCCTCGATGCCGCGCCAGTGTCTGTGCGGGATGGGATGCAAGGCGCGATACCGCAGCAATAGCCGTGCTATTGCGAGGATTCGCAACGCTGCAGACCGCCCGCAAAGCCACTGGCCCCAAGGGTTGGAGCGAAATCGGGCGATTTCTTCGCGCTGTGGCTTGCTTGCCCCCCGGTGCAAGCTGCGCCCCATCGCTTTGAACTCATCCCGATTGCGCTCCAACGCGGCAGCGTAGAGATCGTAAACACGTTCTCAGGAAATACTTCAAAGATCCGCCAGAACGCGCACATGAGCCTCCACGCTGCGCGCCAGCGGCCCCATGACATAACCGCCTTCGAGGCAGGAAACGATACGCCCCTTGGAGAAGCGCCGTGCAATATCCTTGACACGCAGTGTGATCCAGGCGAAGTCATGCTCGTTCATGCCCAGTTGCCCCATGTCATCCTCGACGTGGGCATCGAAGCCGGCGCTGATGAAGATCAGCTCGGGCTTGAACTCCTCCAGCCTCGGAATCCACATCATCTCGATGATCTCGCGTATGTCCATGCCCTTGGTATAAGCAGGCAGAGGCACATTGAGCATGTTGGACGCCGGATCTTTATCGCCCGAGAACGGATAGAAGGGATGCTGAAAAATCCCGCACATGAGCACGCGGGGATCGCCAGCCAGGATGTCCTCCGTGCCGTTTCCATGGTGTACATCAAAGTCGATGACGGCCACACGCTTCAGGTGATAACGGCTGAGCGCGTACTTGACGGCTACGGCTACGTTGTTGAAAAAGCAAAACCCCATGGCCTGGGTGTGCGTTGCGTGATGCCCTGGCGGGCGCACTGCGCAAAACGCATTCTCCAGCTCGCCCGCCATGACGGCATCGGTCGCTGCCAGCGCTGCGCCCGCCGCATGCAGGGCCGCAGAAAACGTATGTGCGTTGATCGAGGTATCGGTATCGATCTGGCTGTAGCCAGGCCCGCCGGCCTGCTGCTCTTCCACCAGCCTCTGGGTCAGCCCCTGCAGTGCTGCCACATGCATCCGGTCATGCGCCAGTTCTATGTCGGTGAGTGAGGCTTGCGGCGCCTCATGACGTTCAAGCGCATCGGCCACACCAGTGACCAGCAACCTGTCCTCTATGGCATCCAGTCTGGCTGGACACTCCGGGTGCCCTGGCCCCATCTCATGTCGCCAGCACTCCTTATGGGTGAAGTAACCCGTTTTGCCCACAGTCATGTCCCCTCGGTGTTTTTTGAGATAACGTCGCACCATGCACGCACAGCAAAAAATCAATGCGCTTTTAAATCAGCTTAACACGGTGATTGTGGGGAAGTCGGCACAGGTCCGCGATAGCGTGGCCTGCCTGCTGGCAGGAGGACACCTGTTGCTGGAGGACGTTCCAGGCGTGGGCAAGACCACACTGGCCCATGCCCTGGCCCATGGTTTCGGACTGCAGTTTTCACGCGTCCAGTTCACATCCGACCTCATGCCCAGCGACCTGACCGGCGTCTCGGTCTATGAGCGCGGCAGCGAGTCCTTTGTCTTTCATCCCGGCCCCGTTTTTGCTCAGATTCTTCTGGCCGATGAAATCAACCGCGCGAGCCCAAAGACCCAGAGCGCCTTGCTGGAGGCCATGGAAGAGCGTCAGGTCTCGGTCGAAGGCCGGACACACGCCCTGCCCCAGCCGTTCTTCGTGATTGCCACGCAAAACCCCCAGGAACAACTGGGCACGTTTGCCCTGCCCGAAAGCCAGCTTGACCGCTTTCTGATGCGCATCCACCTGGGCTACCCCGATCGCGCTGCCGAGCGCCGCCTGCTCAGCGGCAACGGGCGCCGCGCCGAGGCCGATGCATTGGAGGCCATGCTCTCCTCCGAGGAACTGGCCCAATTGCAGTCGGCAGTGCTGCAGGTACATGCCAGCGATGCCTTGCTCGACTACCTGCAGGACCTCCTCGATGCCACGCGTTCAGGCCAGTGGTTTGTGCAAGGGCTCTCACCCCGCGCCGGCATTGCCCTGTTGCGCGCAGCCAAGGCCGTGGCCTTGATGCAAGGCCGTGATTACGTTGCGCCCGACGATGTCCAGGCCATTCTCGTGCAGACGGCAGCCCACAGGCTGGTGCCCACAGGCCAGTCCGGGCGCGGCGCAGCCGAGCAGGTACGCGCGATGATGGACTCCGTGGCAGTGCGCTGATGCAGCCCGGCTCCTCCTCCCTGCCGCCCGCGGCAGCGCCCGGACATGGGCGCGCCGCTGCGCGGCCCACAAAGCCAGGCCCGCGCTCAAGGCTGCGTCAATGGTTTCATGCACGCCTGCCGCTCACCGACCAGTTGCAACTGGGCCAGTCCAATATCTACATCCTGCCTTCGCGTGCAGGCTGGGCCCTGGCACTCACGCTTTGCGTGCTGCTGATTGCAGCCATCAACTACCAACTCAACCTCGGCTATCTGCTGAGCTTTCTGCTCGCCGGCAGCGCCGTCGCAGGCATGGTCGTAGGCCATGGCAACCTGCGCGGAACAAGGCTGCATCTGCAGCCGCCCGAAGAAGGGTTTGCAGGCCAGCCCTGCCGCTTTGAAATCGTTTTGCACAACACGCGCACGGCCATGCGCTGGGGCCTGGGCCTGGCCGTGGACCAGAGCGGCAACGCGCCCGGAAAGACCGCGGCAGACTGGGCCTGGGTCGATGTTCCCGGCCAGGGCAGCACCACGGTGGAGCTGGCCTTTACACCCGCGCGCCGCGGCCTGAGCTTTGTGCCTACAGTCACCATTGCCAGCCACTACCCTCTGGGCAGCTTTCGCCTCTGGGCGCTGTGGCGCCCGGCCAGCGAGGTCTGGATCTACCCCACACCTGAGTTGCATGCACCGCCCCTGCCCGATGCCAGCCCGCATGGCGCAGGAAAAAGCTCTGCAGGCTCACGCCATGGCGATGAATTCGACGGCGTGCGCAGCTACAGGCGAGGTGATCCGCTCAAGCTCGTGGTATGGAAAAAAGCCGCTCAGGCCTTTGCCACGGGCACCGGTGCCCTGGTCAGCCGCGATCGACCCCAGGCCCTGCACCACCAGCTCTGGCTGGATGCCGCAGCCACAGGCCTGGCCGACCCCGAGGCCAGATTGAGCCGGCTTTGCGCCTGGGTATTGAGCGCCGAGCAGCAAGGTCTGGTCTGGGGCATGCGCCTGCCCGATGGCCAGGAAATCGCTGCAGACCATGGACCGGCCCACACCAGGCGCTGCCTGCAAGCCTTGGCAGCCTGCCCATGAGCAGCCCTTTCCCATCCACCGAACGCCTGGCCCTGCTGCCGCGCGATGCGCGCGATACCCTGTTTCTGCTGGCCGTCATCGCCTGGATACTCATGCCTCAGGCCAGCCAGCAGCCATGGTGGAGCACACTGCTCACGGCCAGTCTGCTGCTGTGGCGTGCCTTGCTGGCCTGGCATGGCAAGCCCTTGCCTGGGCGCTGGGTACTGGGTGCCTTGCTGGCTCTGGCCGTGACCGCCACCTGGCTCACGCACCGCAGCCTGGTCGGGCGCGATGCGGGCGTGACCCTGATGGTGGCACTTCTTGCGCTCAAGACCCTGGAGCTGCGTGCCAGGCGCGATGCCATGGTGGTTTTCTTTCTCGGGTTTTTCGCGCTGCTGAGCAACTTCTTTTATTCGCAGTCGCTCTTGATGGCTCTGGCCATGGTGCTGGGCCTTCTAGGTCTGCTCACAGCCCTGGTGAATGCACACATGACGGCGGGCCGACCTCCGTTGTCCCAGGCCTTGCGCACGGCTACCCAGCTCACGCTGTGGGGTACGCCCGTCATGGTGGTGCTGTTCGTGCTGTTTCCGCGCATGGCCCCGCTCTGGGGAGTTCCAGCCGACGACCTGGCCGGGCGCACGGGACTTTCGCAGAGCATGCAGGTCGGCTCGATTGCCTCGCTGGCCATGGACGAAAGCGTGGCCATGCGCCTGCTATTCCTCACGCCCGAAGGTGCACCTCCACCATCGAGCAGCCTGTATTTTCGTGGTCCCGTGCTCTCGCTGTTCGATGGTCGCGAATGGAGGGCCGAGCCCCAAGCGTTGCTGACCCGGGCCCGGATCGAGCCCCTTGGAGATCCGATTCGCTACCAGATGAGCATGGAGCCCAGCAAGCGTCCATGGCTGCCTCTGCTGGATGCCACCAGCGAGGCGCCCGAGTTGCCCGAGTCGCGAGGCCGTGCACATGTCACGCAGCAGTTGCAATGGCAGGCGTCACGCCCGATCACCGATCTTTTGCGCATCGAAGTCCAAAGTCATGTGGATTTTCGCTATGGCCCGCAAAGCTTTTCACCAGAACTCAGACGCTATCTGGAACTGCCTTCCGGCAGCAATCCGCGCACACGCGAGCTCGCACGCCAGATGCAGGCCGAGCCGGAGCTGGCACAGGCCTCGCCCCAGGCCTGGGTGGATGCAGCCCTGACACGCCTGCGCAGCGGCGACTATGCATATACGCTGGAGCCCGGCGTGGTGGACAGCGAGCACACTGCAGACGACTTCTGGTTCGACAGCAAGCAAGGTTTTTGCGAACACATTGCCTCAGCCTTTGCCGTGCTCATGCGCTCCCTGGGCGTGCCTGCACGCATCGTCACAGGCTACCAGGGCGGCGAGCGCAACTACGTGGATGGCTACTGGACCGTACGCAACAGCGACGCCCATGCCTGGGCCGAGGTCTGGCTCGAAAACCGGGGCTGGGTGCGTGTAGATCCCACGGGCGCAGTCTCTCCCGCACGCGTGGGCCAGCTGCAGCGCCTTGCAGTGCCGCGCGGAGCACTTGCAGGAGCAGTCGGCAACTTTGTCCCGCGAGGAACTCTGGAAAAGCTGCGCACTTACTGGGAGGCCGTGAACAACCACTGGAACCAGTGGGTGCTCAACTACACGCAAAGCCGCCAGCTCGACCTGCTGGCGAGTCTGGGCCTGGAATCGCCCTCCTGGCTGGACATGCTGCGCATGCTGGGACTGCTCGCAGCACTGTCTGCACTTGGCTGGCTGGGCTGGCTTGCAAAGACGCGTGAAAAACGCGATGCCTGGACCCGGCTCATGGATCAGGCACGCAAACGGCTTGCGCAATCCGGTATGGCGCTCGGCCCGAGCCTGGCACCAAGAGCCCTGGCGGCCCTGTTTGAAGCGCACTACCGCGACCGGTCTCACGACAGTGCCCCAGACCCGCAGAATGCAGTCCTGGTCCAGGCCATAGTGGACTGGCTTTTGCGCATGGAACGCCTGCGCTACGCCCCTTCCAGCCAGCCGGAGGACCTTGCCCGCCTGCGCCGCGAATGGCGCGCCCTGCGCTGGCCCGTGCGGCTCCCGCCTCAGACAGATCCACCCATTGCCTCGACAACATGAATCCTGCTACCTCGATTTGCAGCGCCCTGCTGTGCCTGGCTCTTTGGCCCATGGCGGCGCAGGCCAGTCCGACGCCTCCCAAAAAGCCGGTCAAGGCCAAGGTCGCAACCCAGCCCTCAAGCCGCTCTTATGCGGGCGAGGCCAAGGCCCTGGAGCTGGGCGCCGATATTGCCCGAAGCAGTCAGTTGCCGCTGGAGTGGGTGCAGGCTACGCTCGCGCAGGCGCGCTTTGTGCCCATCATCCCCCGTTTGATGACACCCGCAGGCAGCGGCACCATCAAGCATTGGGGGGTTTATCGCAGCCGCTTCATTGATCCGGTGCGCATACGCGCCGGAGTGCGCTTCTGGCAGGCCCATGCCGACACGCTTGCGCGCGCCGAGCAGGTCTATGGCGTACCGGCCGAAATCATCGTGGGCATCATCGGGGTGGAAACCATTTACGGCCAGCAAATGGGCAGCTTCCGCGTGCTGGATGCACTGACCACGCTGTCACTGGACTTCCCCCAGGCCCACCCACGCGCCCAGGCGCGCACTGCATTTTTCCGTGGCGAGCTCGAACAGTTTTTGCGCTTCACCCATGACTCGGGCAAAAGCCCCATGAGTTATCTTGGCAGCTATGCAGGCGCCATGGGCCTGGGCCAGTTCATGCCCAGCAGTTGGGCCAGGTGGGCCGTGGACTTCGATGGCGACGGGCAGATCGACCTGTTCAACAGCCCGGTGGATGCCATAGGCTCAGTGGCGAATTATTTCGTGGCCCATGGCTGGCGCAGCGGCATGCCCACGGTCTTTGACGTGGACATGCAGGCCAGGGGCAGCGACCTCGCCGAACTACTGGCCCCCGACATCCAGCCCAGCTTCACCGTCGAACAAATGCGAGAGAAAGGCGTGCGTGTGCTGGACGCGCACGACTACGATCGGCCTCTGGCCCTGATACGCCTGGACAATGGCTTGAATGGCCAGCCCCAGTATGTGGCCGGCACGGAAAATTTCTATGTGGTCACCCGCTACAACTGGTCGGCGTTTTATGCGCTCTCCGTGATCGAGCTGGGGCGTGAGGTGGCACAGGCCTACAGGGCAGGCTCATAGGATGGCCCCTCTTTCCGGGGGACCGGCAGGACCTATGACAGGGCCTTGCCTGGCCTACTTTTCCATCCACCACTGGATCACGATCTTCGCCAGATAGCCCACAAAGCCCACGCCCAGCCCCAGAAAGATCACAAAGGTGCCGAACTTTCCGGCCTTGGACTGGCGTGCCAGCTGCAGGATGATGAACACCATGAAGAGGATGAAGGCCCCCACGCCATAGGTGAGGAAAAACTCGGCAATCTGCTCTTCTGTATAACCAAATATCACGACAACACGGCCCTACAAGCTCCCTGCAGCCTCAAGCTAGTTCATGCCGGCACCTCGCGCACTTCAAAATCGCGGGCATCGACAAGATCCCTGTAGGCATGCCAGCTTGCATGCCCAAGAAGCGGCATGACCAGCACCAGCCCCAGCAGCCAGCTTCCCAGGCCCAGCAGGGTCAACAACACAATCAGCGCGGCCCACAGGGCCAAAGGCCCGGGATTGACCAGCACGGCCGACCAACTGGTCAGCACGGCCTGGCGCACCGTCACTCGCCTGTCCAGCAACAGCGGCATGGCCACGACGCTGGACGCAAAAATAGGCGCAGCCAGAAAACTGCCCAGCGCCATCCACAAGACAAACAGCTGCCCATCACGCGCGAGCACCACATGCTGCAGAAAATCTGCAGGTGTGGCGATGCGCACCGGCGACAGCAAGGTGATGAGCGAAGCCGAAACCAGCACCCAGCCCGTGGCTGCCAGCGACAACAGCAGGCCGAACTGCACCAGGCACCAATACCCCCTGCGTCCCGCACCTGCGTGACAGCTTTGCCAGCGGGTCCAGGTGCGCCGCACCAGTGACAGATCCACGGGCTGGCCCTGCTCCAGGGCACGGCTGACTGCATACAGGCTGGTCGCCACCACAGGGCCGACGATGAGAAAGCCCGACAAGGCCCCGGCCATCAACCAGAAGCGATTGTGCCCGAATGCCAAAATCGCAAGCCCGATCAAGGTCAAGATCAGACCATGGGCCAGACTCAACCCAGGAGCATGACAAAGATCGCGCCAGCCGCGCGCCAGCCAGTTGAGCGGATGCCTCCAGCCAATGCTGCGCACGGCAGGAAGTTGCGGAGGGTGTAGGAAGCTGGGGCAGGAACTGGTGGGCATGAAGGAACTGACAGACAGGAACTCAGCTATCAGCCAGCCCCCGGCACAACTGCTCAAGGCTGGCCACCGTGAAGTGAGGCAGGCGCCCCTCTTGCGGCCATGCTAATCCCGTACGGTTCAGCCAGACTGCGTGCATACCCGCATCCATGGCGCCAAGCGCATCAAGCCGGGCGTCATCGCCGATGTGCAGCACCTTCCCAGGCTCCACGCCTGCAGCCTTCGCCGCGGCCTGGAAAAATCGCACATCAGGCTTGGCCATGCCCGCCATCGATGCGCTCAAGGAAGCATGGAAATGCTCGCCAATGCCCACGGCATGCACGCTGGCGTTGCCATTGCTCAACGCCACCACCGGCCAGCGACTTGCCAAAAAGCGCAGGGCCGGCACGGCGTCATCGAACAGGTCCACACGCTGACGCTGGGCAAAGAACACATCGAATGCTGGTTCGGCCAGCGCCGGATCATCGCCGCTGCGCAGCAAACTGAAGCGTATGGATTCACGGCGCAATCCACTCAAATCGTGGGCCAGATCGGGGCGTTCGCGTTCGACCTGCTCGCGCACTGCGCGCACCGCAGCCTTGTCACCCAGCGCCGCCGCCGTGGCCGGTGCATGCTGTCCCAGCCAGTCCAGCAAGACTTGCTCGGCCCTGGCAATGGCTGGCCAGACCGGCCACAAGGTATCGTCCAGATCGATGGAGATGGCGGCAATGGCACCGCTTTTGCGCAACTCGCGCAGACCGCTCAGGGCCTGCTCGCTAGATGGGGAGGAGGTCTCGTAGTACATGGCCCCAGCATAGCGAAACCATGTCTCCGTCAGCCATGCATCTAGAGCCCATGGCGGACAAAACCGTTCAGAGGCGTCCTTTGCGCCAAGGCTGCCCCACAGCCCCCAGGCGGAGTGCAAGCTGCGGCCCATCGACTCGAACTCATCCCGATTGCGCTCCAACGCGTCTGCGTAGAGCGCGTGAACACGTTCTAAGGGGGCATCATTTCACTGCCACAATCACCCCCATGCAATCACCGTTCGCCTCCGAACCCCCACTTGCCCCAGGCCAGGCGCAGCGCACGGCCGTGCTGATTTGCAATCTGGGAACACCCGATGCGCCCACCCCCCAGGCCGTGCGCCGGTATCTGGCCCAGTTCCTCAGTGATGCACGCGTGGTCGAGATTCCCAGGCTCGTCTGGTGGCCGATCCTGAACGGCATCATCCTGCCTACACGCCCGGCCAAGTCGGCTGCCAAGTACGCCACCATCTGGGACAAAGAGCTGGGCTCGCCCCTGCTGCACTGGAGTGCACGCCAGGCCCTGCTGCTGCGCGACCAGTTGATGAAGACGGGACACGACGTACTCGTGCGCCATGCCATGCGCTATGGCAACCCTTCAATCGCCAGCGAGCTCGACGCCCTCAAGGCCGAAGGCGCAACGCGCATTCTCATTTTGCCGCTGTACCCCCAGTACTCGGGCACGACCACGGCCAGCGTGTTCGATGCGGTCTATGCCTGGGCGCGCACCCAGCGCCATGTACCCGAGCTGCGCTTCGTGAACCGTTACCACGACGATGCGGGCTACATCGAGGCACTGGCCCAACGCATAGAGGCGCACTGGCACAGCCATGGCCGGGCCGAGCAACTGGTGATGAGCTTTCACGGCGTGCCCGAGCGCACGGCCACGCTGGGCGATCCCTATTACTTCGAGGCCAGACAGACCTCCGAACGGCTGGCCCAGCGCCTGGGGCTGGCATCCGAGCAATATCTGCTGACCTTCCAGTCCCGATTCGGGAAGGCCAAATGGCTTGAGCCCTATACCGAGCCCTCGCTGATCGCCATGGCCAGGCGCGGCGTCAAGAGCGTGGATGTGGTCTGCCCGGGCTTTAGCAGCGACTGCCTGGAAACCCTGGAAGAGATCAACCAGGAGGTGCGCGCTGCCTTCATGGGCGCAGGCGGCCAGCGCTTTGAGTACATTGCATGTCTGAACGATGATGCGCCATGGATTGCGGCCCTGAGCCGCCTGACCCTGCAGCACCTGCAAGGCTGGCCTGTCTGAGATCGTAAACACGTTCTGAGAGCGGGCTCAAAGCCCACTTGCGGCGCAGCAGAGCTGAGACTTTGAACATGGTCTGAGCCGCGGCCCCGGCCTGCAGGCACAGACCTGGGCATGCATGGCACGGCATATGCTCTCCTCGCGGCCATGCATATCCACGCCCGCGCCATTCGCTATTTCGACATGATTCGCCGCTGCGGCTCCATTCGCGAGGCCGCACGCCATCTGCATGTCGCATCCTCGGCCATCAACCGCCAACTCCTGCAACTGGAGGATCAGATCGGCAGCCCCCTGTTCGAGCGCCTGAGCACGGGCCTCAAGCTCACGGCTGCAGGCGAGATCTTTGCGCGCCATGTGATCACCGTGCTCCAGGACGAGTGCCGACTGGGCGCCGAACTGGAGCTGCTGCGCGGCGTGCACCGCGGCTCAGTCCATGTTGCCGCTGTGGAGGGGCTGAATGCAGACCTCATCCCCGCCGTGCTGACGCAGATGCACGAGCTCCACCCCGGCGTCCAGGTGCATGTGCGCACCTGCGGATCGCAGCAGGCAGCACAGGCCGTCATCCAGGGTGAGGCTGATGTGGCAATGGGTTTCTCCATCCAGCCTCACGAGCACCTGCACCCATACGCCACAGGCCGCTTCGCGCTGGGCGCCATCGTGCCCCCCCTGCATCCTCTGGCCCAATTCGCGCGGGTGAACTTCGCCCAGTGCGCAGCCTATCCGCTCATCCTGCCCACCCCCCATCTTTCCATGCATGCGCTGCTGCAGCCCCTGATCATGCGCCACAGGCGTGCCTTGCAGGTTTGGCTCGAGACCTCTTCCCTCGAGCTTGCCAAGACCATGGTGGAGAGCGGCACCGGTCTGTTTTTCCAGACCCGGCTCGGGCTGGCCCGGGAGCTGCGCGAACGCCGACTCGTCCACCTTCCCCTGAAATCCCCGGCACTGCTGGCCCCTGAGCTGGGCATCTATGTCCGTGCGGGACGCTCTCTTTGCCCCGCTCTGGACGCCTTCAACCGTATCGCCTCAGCAGCCATAGACCGCCGCCAGAAAGAAGAGGTCGCGCTCTTGCACAAAGAGCAGGCCTGCCGCCTGGATTAGCTGCAGCCTGGCATCCTCACGGTGATTCAACGAGCTTCTGTTTCAGGACAACAGCGTGCACCAGGCCAGCGCGCCTCACCAAGACTCAATGCACCAAACCCATGCACTCCTTGGTGCATGCGAGGCAGGCGCTCTCATTTTCAGATCACTCTGCTTCAAAAGCCGTGCTATCCGCACCGGCATTCATTTCCTAAACTGGTCTCCATATCCTGCATTACGGAGTTCGCCCATGGGTATCTTGCCCCTGCCAATCATCGATATCGGCGGCTTGCGCAGCCCCGATGCGCTGGCCCAGATACAAGTGGCCGAACAGCTGCGCAAGGCATGCGAGCAGCGCGGTTTTTTCTATATCACCGGACATGGCATGGACCCGGCTCTGATGGAGCAAGCGCTCATAGCCAGCCAACGCTTCTTCAAGCTCCCCATGGCAGACAAACTCGCCGTGGACAAGAAACTCTCGCGCTGTAACCGGGGCTATGAGCCTTTACGCGCCCAGACGCTGGAACACGGAGCTCCGCCCGACCTCAAGGAAAGCTTTTACCTAGGAGCCGAATTGGCGGCCAGCGATTCGCGCGTGCAGGCCAGCCGCTTCAATACCGGCCCCAACCAATGGCCTTCAGGCCTGCGCGGGTTTCGCCGCACCATGCTGGACTACTACCGGGCCGCTTACGAACTCGGGGTCTGCCTTGTGCGCGGCCTGGCGCTGTCACTGCAATTACCTGCCAACCACTTCGACGGCTACCTGCAAGACGCAACCGCCACCTTGCGCCTGCTGCACTATCCGCCCCAGCCGGCCAATCCCCAGCCCGGCGAAAAAGGCTGCGGAGAGCACACGGACTTCGGCGGGCTCACCCTACTACTCCAGGACCAGACGGGCGGACTGCAGGTCTGGGACAAGAGCAGCCGCAGCTGGACGGATGCACCACCTCTGCCCTCGGCCCTGATCGTGAACATCGGCGACCTGTTTGCACGCTGGACAAATGACCGCTACGTCTCCACGCTGCACCGCGTGATCAACACCTCGGGAACAGAGCGCCACTCCATACCCTTTTTCTTCACAGGCAATCCCCTTCACAGGGTGGAGTGCCTCCCCACCTGCCTGAACGAGGGTGAACAGCCCAGATATCCGGCCCTCACGGTGGAACAGCACCAGATGGCCTGTTACCAGCGCACCTATGGCTGAAGACCCGATCCATGCGAAACAGCCTCGCGTCCAGCGCAAGCTGCCATGGCACCGTTCTTGCAAGCCCGAAAGCATTGGAGCCTCAAACCGGTTGCATGCTGAACCCTCGCCTCAACTCCATAACCGCATATAGCAACTCTCCCAGTCGACCGCTGGCCCGCCACCGTCTTGCCCGGAAGTGATTCATGCGCTCTTGCTTACGCCACATTCGCCCTCTCCAGTCCAGGCTCTGGCTGGCCAGCACCCTGCTTGGGCTGTGCTTCAGCGCGGCCCAAGCAGCCGACAGGCTTACGGTCCAGCTGGACTGGCTTCCGGGCGGAGACAAGTCTTTTGTCTATGCAGGAGTCCAGCAGGGCTTCTTCCAGGCGGAGGGCCTGGAGCTCAGGATTGTTCCGGGCCGAGGCTCGGCCGATGCCATAAGCCGGATCGCCACGGGCTCTGCCGACGTGGGCTTTGCGGGCATCTCCGCACTCATGATGGCAGCCGCCGAAGGCGGAGTTCCCGTCAAGGCCGTGATGTCGCTGTACGCCAAGCAGCCCGATGCCCTGTTCACCCGCACCGACAGTCGCATCACCAGCCTCAGGGACCTCAAGGGCAAGACCGTGGCCATGCCCACCTTTTCCTCATCCAACGCCCTGTGGCCCGTCATGCTGCAGAACAACGGCATAACGCCCGACAAGATCAAAATCATCAAGACCGACCCCAGCGCGCTGGCCCCGATGCTGGCCCACGGCCGCGTGGATGCCACCATCAACTGGACCACCCTGGCCCCTGCATTCAGCATCGTGCTCGCACAGGCAGGCAAGAGGCTATCGGTTCTGCCATGGACCCAGTTCGGCCTGAACGGCTACGGCTGGTCCGCCATGGCTAGCGACAGAATCATCAAAGAGAGGCCCGAGGTGCTCAGACGCTATGTGCGCGCCCTGACGAAAGCGGTGCAGTTCTCCATCCAGAACCCGCATAAGGCTGTGGCTGCACTCAAGGCCCAGGTGCCGGAGACCGATGCCGCCCTGGCCCAGGCCGAGCTCGAGGCCTCGATCCCCCTGATCAAGAACGAGATCAGTCACCGCCACGGCCTGGGGCGGTTCCATCCAGAACTGCTGGCCAGCACCTGGAGCTGGGTGGCCCAGTCCATGCACTACAGCCCCCAGGCACTGAATCCAGAATCCCTGGTCGAGCGCAGCTTCCTGGGTCCGTGATTCGCCGCCTGACCGCGCCCGCTGCAACACGCGCACTCTTTGGTCTCCTCATGCCCGCCATGCTGCCCATCATCGACCTGAACGCCATCACCCAGACCTTTGCCTCCTGCGACGGCTGCCCCGTGACCGCCCTGCAGGAGGTAAGCCTGCATCTGTGCCGTCATGAGTTCGTCTCGCTGCTCGGCCCCTCGGGCTGCGGCAAGTCGACCATACTGCGCCTGATTGCAGGCCTGATCCGGCCCACGGAGGGGCAGGTGAGGATCTTCGGTCAGCCCGTGACGGAGCCACGCGACGAGATCGGCATGGTCTTTCAAAAGCCCACGCTGCTGCCCTGGCTCAATGTGCTTGACAACATCACCTTTGCGATGCGCCACAAGTACGGCCATGTGGAGAAGCGGGAAGAGGCCCGTGCCCGGCAGCTACTGGCCATGACCGGCCTCAAGGACTTCGCCCACAAGCGCCCTCATGAGCTGTCCGGCGGCATGCAGCAGCGTGTCTCGATTGCGCGCTCCCTGCTGCATGATCCCGACATTCTGCTCATGGACGAGCCTTTCTCCGCACTGGATGCACTCACACGCGACGAAATGAGTCTGGAGCTGCTGCGCATCTGGGATGAACGGCCCAAGACCATGGTCTTCGTGACCCATTCGATCCAGGAAGCGCTGCTGCTGTCCGACCGCATCGTGCTCATGAGCGCCCGCCCCGGCCGCGTAGCCGCGATTATCGACGTGCCGCTGCCGCGCCCGCGCAGCCTGGCCACGTTGACCGCCCCTGCGTTCGCACACATGGCCTACGAGATTCGCCTCAAGGTCTTCAGCACGCACAGCAACCACGCTTGAGTCTCGCCCTCAGCCCATGAAGGTCCATATGCCTGCCCTGCTCCAACGCCATGCATCCACACTGGTTTTTCTTGTCGCTCTGCTGCTGTGGGAGTGCGCATGCCGCCTTGTTCCCATTCCTCAGTACATGCTCCCCGCACCCAGCGCGGTCTGGCTGGCCGGCGTAGAAATGGGTCTGCAGCACTGGCTGGAGCACATCGCAGCCACCTTGCAGGTGGCGCTGGCAGGCTATGCGCTGGCGATTGCACTGGCCATTCCCCTGGCCATGGCCATCACGCGTTCATCGCTTCTGTCGCGCATTCTCATGCCCTGGATGGTGATCATCCAGTCCACCCCGATCGTTGCCGTGGCACCGATCATCGTGGTCAGTCTCGGCACGGGCCTGCTGCCGCGTGCCCTGATCACCACGCTGATCGCCTTTTTCCCACTGCTGGTCTCCACGGCCCTGGGCCTGTCCAACGTGCCCGAGGAGTTGCTGGAGCTGTCGCGCTCGCTGCGCGCCAGCTCCAGCCGCCAATACTGGCAAATTCGCATGCCATTTGCCCTGCCCCATGTGTTCTCGGCCTTGCAGGTGTCCATGACCCTGGCCATCGTGGGTGCAGTGGTGGCCGAGTTCGTCGCGGCAGAGCAGGGCCTCGGCTATCTGATCCTGTTTGCGACCTCGTCCTTCAAGATGCCGATTGCGTTTGCCGCACTCGGCCTGCTGGTGCTGTGCAGCCTGCTGCTCTATGCAGCAGTTCAGCAGTTGCACAAGGCCCTGTTTCCCTGGAGCGAACAGAGCACCGCCGCATCGTAGATGCCACGGCGCGAGCACACCGCGCCTGCCGAGGAGTCTTGCATGAACGCAGCCAAACCCTTTCCCGTCCAGGGCCTGACCCCTACACCTGCGCAGATCCGGCGCCACCTGCTGAGCGTACAGGCCTCGGCCCAGCGAGCCACGCAAATGGGGCGCCACCCGTTTGCGGCCCTGCTGGTCGGCCCCGATCAAGAAACTGTGCTGATGGAGCAATGCAATATCGACACCGTCAATCACGCGGAATCGACGCTGGCGCGCATGGCGGCCTGCAACTACACGCCGCAGTTCCTGTGGGGCTGCACACTCTACGCCAATGTAGAGCCCTGCTGCATGTGTGCAGGCACCGTCTATTGGGCCAACATAGGCCGCATCGTATTCGGCATGAGCGAGCATCGCCTGCTGGAGTGCACGGGCAGCCACGGCGAGAACCCGACGATGAGCGTCTCATCGCATTACGTGTTCGAGCACGGCCAAAAGGCCGTGGAGCTGATCGGCCCTGTGGTCGAAATGGAGGCCGGCCTGGTGGCTCAGCAACAGGCCTTCTGGGCCCGGCGCCTGGGACCGCAGGATGCAGCTGCGCCCTCTAGCCACAGATTCATGCGCTCCGGGTAAACACTTCGTAAAAAGTCGCCTTGGCCCCTCTGCCCAAAGGCCTTTGGGTTCTGCATTCATTCACCTTCTGCGCCCTCGCTGCAGTCAGACTCGTGCCGAACTTGCCGGCGCTCGTGCACGGCCAAGCCCGATCTTCAACCGCTTTCCCAAGGATTAGCATGGACCATGAAATCCACGAACTGGGCAACGTACAGCTTCAACGCGGCGCCACCCTGCGCAATGCGCGCCTGGCCTACAAGACCCACGGCCGGCTGAATGCCGACAGAAGCAATGCCATCGTCTACCCGACCTGGTACTCGGGTCAGCATCAGGACAACGAATGGCTCATAGGCCCGGGCATGGCCCTGGATCCCGGGAAATATTTCATCATCGTCCCCAACATGCTGGGCAATGGCCTGTCCTCCTCGCCCAGCAACACGCCCGAGCCTTATGACCGTGCGCGCTTTCCCCAGGTCACGCTGTATGACAACGTGCGCCTGCAGCACCGCCTGGTCACGGAAAGATTCGGCCTGGAGCGCCTGGCCCTGGTCGTCGGCTGGTCCATGGGAGCACAGCAGACCTACCAGTGGGGCTGCCTCTATCCGGACATGGTGGAGCGCATCGCCCCCTTTTGCGGCTCGGCCAAGACCGCGCCGCACAACCATGTGTTTCTCGAAGGCGTGAAGGCGGCGCTGACCGGCGACGCGCACTGGAACCAGGGCTGGTACGACAGCCCACCCACCAAAGGCCTGCGCGCCGTAGGCCGGGTCTATGCAGGCTGGGGCCTGTCCCAGCCTTTCTACCGCCAGGAGCTTTGGCGCGGCATGGGCTACAGCTCGCTGGAAGATTTTCTGATCGCGTTCTGGGAAGGCTTTTTCCTGCCCAAGGATGCGAACAACCTGCTGGCCATGCTCTGGACCTGGCAGCACGGCGACATCAGCGACAACCCGGTCTTCAAGGGCGATCTCAAGCAGGCCCTGGGCGCGATCCAGGCCAGGGCCATCGTCATGCCCGGCGCCATGGACCTGTACTTCCCGCCGCAGGACAACGAATGGGAAGCCGCCCAGATGCCCCTGGCAGAGTTTCTGCCCATCCCCGGCGTCTGGGGCCACTTTGCAGGCGGCGGCGCCAATGCCGAGGATACGGCCTTCATCGACGCCCAGCTGAAGCGGCTTTTGGCGACGGGGCCGGCCTCAAGATCCTGGCACCGACCTCTACATGCCCTAGAGAAATAAGCTGCTGCCGAAAACGTAGTTAGCAATTTGTCACACTCGCCGCACAATCGGCAGTTCATTCGTACCTAGCGATATGCCGATGACCCAGGCTCCCGCCAGCCCCGAGGTCGCGGCACGCACGCCATGATTCCTGTGCCTTCTCTTCGCCGATTCGCTGCGGGCCTGTTCACACTCGGCCTGCTCGCTTTTCAGACCCATGCGGCCCAGCCCCTGCTGAGTGCCGCCGAGCTGGCCCGGGCCGGGCAGCAGGCGCCCGTGCTGCGCATCATCGACATACGCCCGCCCCAGGCCTTTGCCGAAGGCCATGTGCCGGGCTCGCTCAACGCGCCTTATGGCAAATGGCGCGGACCTGCGAGCAATCCCGGAGAACTGCCCGAGCTGGGCGAACTCACGGCACTGGTCCAGTCCCTGGGCCTGACGCCGGCAAGCCATGCGGTCGTGGTCTCCACAGGGGCCGACACCACGGACTTCGGCGCCGCCGCACGCGTGTACTGGACGCTCAAGCTGCTGGGACTGCAGGAGCTGTCCATCCTCAACGGCGGCATCAAGGCCTGGAGCGCACAGCAGTTGCCGCTGAGCCGCGAGGCCGCATCCGTGACGCCCAGCAGCTACCAGCCCCAGATGGACATGAGCCTGCTGGCCACGCGCGAGGATGTGGGCCGCCACGTCAGGCTCAGCAATGCGGCCCTGGTGGATTCACGCCCCGACGCCTTCTACCAGGGCAGGACGCGCGCGCCGGCGGCCAAGCTCTCGGGCACCCTGCCCGGAGCCCAGCAGCTCGACTTCAACCAGTGGTTCCAGCCCGGCAGCACGCTGTTCGTGGATGCAGACCAGGCCAGGCAGATCGCCGCCAAGATACGGCGTGAGCAAGGTCAGGACATGGTGGCGTTCTGCAACACCGGCCACTGGGCCGCGACCGACTGGTTCGGCCTTTCCGAAATGGCCGGCCTGCCGGGCGTGAAGCTGTATGCAGGCTCCATGGTGGACTGGACCCAGTCCAAGGAGCCGCCGCCCATGGCCCATCAGCCCGGCCGGGCGCAGTCCCTCGCCTACGACGCTCAGCAGTGGTGGAAAAAAATCCGTACCCCCTGAGCGGACCTTGCCTGCTGTCTCTGGCCTTGAGACACGCCAGTTTCAAGCGCAGCGCGCTCGCCCCGGGCACATGATTTCATCAAAAAAAGAAATATGAAGCGACTTCCTCTTGCGGTCTTGATGGCCGTCTTCTTCGGCTGGCTGCTGTGGAGCGTCTCGGTGCGTCAGGCGGCCCTGTTTGCCGTGGGCCTGGGCCTGGGCGCCGTGCTCGCAGGCCGGCGCTTTGGATTTACCACGGGCTGGCGCATGCTGGTCGAGGAAAAGGACGCCAGCGGTGTGTTCGGCCAATTGCTGCTGCTGGCCCTGGCTGCGGCCCTGGCCATGCCCTTGCTGGGCTTTTTCCCCGAGCTCACGGCAGCTCTCGGCCCGCCAAGCATCAGCCTGCTGGTCGGCGCCTTCGTCTTCGGCCTGTGCATGCAGATTGCCGACGGCTGCGGCAGCGGCACGCTCTACAAGGCGGGGCTGGGCATTCCCATGAATGCGGCCATCTTGCCGGTGTTTGCACTGGGCAGCTTTCTGGGCAGTCTGCACCTGGGCTGGTGGCTGGAGCTCGGCGCCTTGCCGCCCCTGGGCCTGGTCACGGCCTGGGGCTGGGCCCCGGCGCTTGCGGCCACGCTGCTTGCGCTGGGCCTGATCGCACTGGGCCTGGCCCGGTATGTCAAAGGCTCGGGCAAGCCCCTGCTGGTGCGCAAGTGGATGCTGGGCGCCCTGCTGCTGGCTCTGCTGGCCACGCTCAACCTGGTGATCGCCGGCCAGCCCTGGGGCGTGGTCTATGGCTTCGGCCTGTGGGCCGCAAAGATCGCCCAGGCCTCGGGCATGGACTTGTCGGGCAACTGGTTCTGGAGCCAGGCAGGCAACGCCGCCAGGCTGCAGGAGACCGTGCTGCTGGATGTGACCAGCATCACCAACATCGGCATTCTGGGCGGCGCGCTCTGGGTTTCGGCCTCCAGGCCCACCAGCGCCAAGCCGTTGACCGGAGCTCAGTGGCTGGTCGCGCTGGCGGCCGGCCTGGTGCTCGGCTACAGCTCGCGCCTGGCCTTTGGCTGCAACGTAGGGGCGATGCTCTCGGGAATTTCCACGGGCTCCATCCACGGCTGGATCTGGGTGCCGCTGGCCTTTGCGGGCACCATCTTCGGGCTGCGCATTCGCCGCCGCTTCGGCTTTTGAAGGAGGCCACATGACACAGCAAAACGGCTTGCGCGCCCTGTTCTGGGCTTGCCTGATAGGCTTTCTGGCCTGGGACTACCTGCAGTCGCCCCCTGTGGACCTGCGCTACGAAGCCCCGCTGATCGCGGCCGGCTCCGGCCAGGCGGCCCAGGGCGGACATTGCTCCATGCCTGCCGGCAAATAACGGCGCTAGATCAGCATTCCCGGAGGTGGCTCCACCTGCTGGGACTGGCTCCCGGCCTGGGCCACATCCAGGCCTGCGGCACGCCAAGCATCGAGCCCACCCTGCAAGGGCCTGACATTGGCGAAGCCGGCGCGCTGCAACTGCCTGGCCAGCCTGGCTGCGGAGATTTCGCCAGGACAGTCGCAATAGATCACCAGTCCATGCACATGGGTGTTCTGGGGCAGCAAATGGGCATGGGGCTCATCGCCCTCGGGCCTCAGCACCCAGGACTGGGCACCCGGAATATGCGCCTGGCGGTATTGCTGGGCTGCACGCCCTGGGCATGCAGCCCCGCAAGCTCGCTCACCGAGATGCGCGGCATGCGCAGCGAGCGCAGGGTGCGGTGGCGCTGCCACCATTTGCGCGCAATGAACAGCGCAAAGCCTGCCGAGAGCAGCACCAGCCCCCAGAACCCGAGCGCCGAGAGCACCTGCAGCAAATCCTCCACCGTGGTGCTGAACAGCGAGCCCAGAAACACCGCCGAGCCCACCCAGAGCAAGGCGCCCAGCGTGTCGTAGAGCGCAAAGCTGCTGCGCGACGTGCCCATGACACCAGCCAGGGCGCTTGCGATCGAGGCAAAGCCCGGGATGAACTTCGCGACCAGCAGCGACTTCGCACCCCAGCGGCCATAGACCGATTCGGTCTGGCGTATGCAGGCATCCGGCGACAGGGAGATGCGGCAGATGCGGCCCAGTACCTTGTGGCCGTAGACCTTGCCCGCCTGGTACCAGAACAGATCCGCCATCAGCGCCGCGCCCACGCCAAGGCCTAGAAGCAAAAGGCTGCGCAGCCAGCTTGCGCCCTCCAGCGCCCCGGCGACCACCAGCACCGGATAGGCAGGAATGGGCGCCCCCAGCTGCTCGATCAGCACATTGAGAAAAACAATGCCCAAGCCGTACTCGCGGATGAGCTCCAGCAACCAGTCCATGCGAGGACCTCCAGCACAAGAAGAGGTGGCCCACCACCGGGCCGCAGACAGACTTGAATGCTAGCTCTGGCGGTTTATCCCTGCACTTCTCTTGCCACGCGCCTGCGCTCAGAACGTGTTTACGATCTCCTCGGTGCCGCGCGCCAGGTGCTCGGTCACCGCCTCCCAGTGCGCGGGCACGTTGAGCGCAGGCGCATGGCCGCAGTCCGGCACCTCCAGCCAGTGCAGCAGGCCCTGGGTGCCCGGGCCACGCGTTTGCATCTGCTGCGCGGTTTCGTACAGCACCAGGTCGGACTCGACGCCGCGCAGCAGCAGCACGGGAATCTGCAGCGCGTCGTAATGCGCCCAGATCAGATAGTCATCCTCGGGCGCGCTGAACTGGCCGATCATGGCCGGGTCGTAATGCACGGTCACGCGGCCGTCGGGCAGACGGCGCATGCTGGTCTCGGTGAGCTTGCGCCACTCGGCATCACTGAGCCAGCCATAGGGCTGGTAGGCCTTGCGGAAAAAATCCTCCAGCTCGGCCATGGAGGCAAACACCGGCGGCTGGCCCGCATAGTCCTTGATGCGCGCCAGCGCCGGGGCTGCAAGCTCGGGCGCATTGTCGTTGAGCGTGAGCGTGGCGATGCGCGCGCGCAGCGAAGGCTCGAACAGGCCCGATGCGCAGACCGTGCCGATGGCGCCGCCCATGGACGTGCCCACCCAGTGGACGCGCTCCAGGTCCAGTACATCGAACAGCTCACGTGCCAGACGCGCATAAAAGCGCAGGCGGTATTCCTCATCCGGATGGCGGCTCCACTGGCTCAGGCCACGGCCCAGGGTGTCGGGGCAGATCACTCGCCAGCCCTGGTCTGCAAGCACCTGGGCCAGCGCATCCATGTCGCGGCCCGTGCGCGCCAGCCCATGCCAGGCGATCACCGTGCCCCGCGCCTGGCCTGCTGGCTGCCAGTCCATGAAGTGGATCTCATAGCCCGCGCAGCGCGCATAACAGGAAAGAGGCTGAGCCCGGACGGTTGCAAGAGGCGAAGTGTCTGTGAACATAGTATTTATCAAGAAATGCCCTAAAGCGCTTACTGGATAAGCGCTTGAAGCTATCAATAAAGAAGCAAAATCAACGTGAGCTCAGGCTGCCTTGCCCGTGGCGCCGGGAGCGCCGCGCAGCCTTCCCACAATGCCCGTGGGAAAGTAGTAGACCGAAAGCACGAACAACAGGCCCAGCCACAGCAGCCAGCGGTCGGGTGACAGCAGTGCCGCCAGCCAGGGCAGATGGCTGCTGGCCTCGCTGGCCAGGCGCAGCAGGTCCTGCAGATAGCTCTGGGCCACCAGGAACAGCACGGCGCCGATGACGCTGCCGTAGATCGTGCCCATGCCGCCGATGACGACGATGAGCAGGCAGTCCATCATGATCTCGAAGGACAGCGAGGTATCCGGCCCGTTGTAGCGCAGCCAGAGCGCGAGCATGGCGCCGGCCACGCAGGCGAACAGGGCCGATAGCACGCTGGAGGTCACGCGGTAGACCACGACGCGGTAGCCAATGGCCTCGGCACGGAACTCGTTCTCGCGTATCGCCTGCAGCACGCGCCCGAACGGCGAATTGACGATGCGCAGCAGCATGAGCACCAGCACCATGGCCAGCACGAACAGCAGGTAGTAGCCCACGATCCGGCCGTCTATGAGCAGGCCCAGGACCTCGTTCTCGAACGGCTCGAAGCTCGGAGACAGTACTTCGGGCAGCTTGAAGGTCAGTCCGTCCTCGCCGCCTGTCCAGTCCGACAGCTGCGAGGCCAGCGTCTGAAACGCCGCCGCCACGGCCAGCGTGATCATCGCAAAGAAGATGGCGCGCACGCGCAGCGAGAACAGGCCCACGGCCAGGGACAACAGCAGGGACAGCAGCAGGGCCGCACCCAGGCCCAGGGCCAGAGAACCCCAGCCCGGGCCCATCTTGGAAGAGGCAATGGCCACGCCATAGGCGCCTATGCCGAAGAACATGGTGTGCGCAAAGCTCACGATGCCCGTGTAGCCGAGCAGCAGATCGAAGCTGGCCACCAGCACCACGAAGATCAGCACCTTGGCCGCCACATTGAGCGCCTTGACGCCCGGAAAGACAAAGGGCGCAACCGCCAGACCCGCGAAAATCAGCACCAGCATCAAGGCCAGCACGCGGCTGCGCGGCATATCGCCGGAGAGCAAACGATGGAGCATTCCGTTCCCCTTCAACGGCTGGTTATCGGATACACGCCCTGGGGCCGCCACAGCAGAATGGCCACCATGAGCGCGATGTTGGAAAACAGCGCCACCTTGGGCACGAGAAAGCCCGTGTAGTTCGCCATCAGGCCCACGAGCAGCGCACCGATCAGCGCTCCGCCCGTGCTGCCCAGGCCGCCGATGATGATGACGATGAAGATCAGCACATTCACCTGGGCCCCCATCTGCGGCACCACGCTTTGCTGGTACAGCCCCCACATCACGCCGCCCAGGCCCGCGAGGGCCGAGCCCGCGACGAACACGCCCACGAACAGGCGGTTGATGCGGTAGCCCAGGGACTCGACCATTTCCCTATCCTGCACGCCTGCACGGATCAAGAGGCCGATCTTGGTGCGCGACAGCGTCCAGGCCAGGACCGCGAACACGGTCAGGCCCACGAGCACGGCGACCACGCGGTATTTCTCCACGGCCGCCTCGCCCAGCAACCAGGCACCCTTCATGCCTTCGGGCAGAGGCAGTGGAATCTGCTGCGGCCCCCAGATCAGCTTGATCAGCTCCTCGCCGATGATCATGCCGCCCATGGTGATCAGAATCTGCTTGAGATGCTGGCCATAGACCGGGCGCACGATGAAGCGCTCGAAGGCCAGGCCCACGGCCCCCGCAACCAGCATGGCCACGATCATGGCCGGCAGCACGGCCAGCAGATTGCGCCACAGCTGCTCCGAGCCCGTCCAGTCGCCCATGCCGCCCAGCACGCTGGTGGCCACGAAGGCGCCCAGGGCAATGAACACGCCATGGCCGAAGTTGAGCACGTCCATGAGGCCGAAGACCAGGGTCAGCCCCGAGGCGATGATGAAGATGATCATGCCCATGGCCAGGCCGGCCACCGTGAGCGTGAGCCAGGTCGAGGCCGAGCCCACCAGAGGCAGGGCGATCAGCGCCAGCACGGGCACGAGCAGCAGGGGCCTGTAGTCCAGATCGCGTGCCAGCAGGCCTGCGGATGCTTTTCTTTTCATAGCTATCTGCGCTTGTCCAGCAAGCGCTGCAGGCGTTTTTTGCATGGATTCACTCATAGCGCCAACCCCAGCAGCGATTGCTGCAACTCCCGGTCTTCGGCCAGCTCCTGCATGGAGCCTGCGTGCACGATGCGGCCATCGTCCATCACGGCCACGCTGTCGCCCAGGCGCTGGGCGAAGTGGATGTTCTGCTCCACCAGCAAGATGGTGCTGCCTGCGGCCTTGAGCTGCTCGAAGGCCGCAATCATGTTGTCGATGATGGCCGGAGCCAGGCCCTTGCTGGGCTCGTCGATGATGAGCAGATCGCGCGGCTCCACGATGGCGCGCGCCACGGCCACCATCTGCTTTTGGCCGCCGCTGAGCTTGCCGGCCGGGTAGTGCCAGAATTTTTCCACGGCCGGGAACAGGCCGAAGATCCACTGCAGCCGCGCCGCCTCCATCTGGCCTGCATGGGCTGCGCCGCGCGCGGCCAGCAGCAGGTTCTGCTCCACGGTGAGGTCGGCGAAGATGCCCATGTTCTCGGGCACATAGGCAATGCTCTGGCGCGCAATGGTCGGCGTGGCCATGTGCGCAATCTCCTGGCCCGCAAAGCGTATGCTGCCCTGCGAGGCCTGCCACAGGCCCATGATGGTGCGCAGCGTCGTGGTCTTGCCCGCGCCGTTGCGGCCCAGCAGCATGGTCAGCTGCCCGCGCGGCACGCACAGGTCCACGCCATGCAGTATGTGATAGGCGCCTATGTGGGTGTGCACGCCCGAGAGCTCCAGCAGCTTGTCGCTCATGGCTGTTCTCCTTCTGCCCCAGTCGGAGCAAGGCCGTGATCTGGGGAAATAGCTGTGCTGCCGCCCGCGTCCTTGGGCGCCATCCCGAGATAGGCCTGCTGCACCACGGGCGAGGCAATCACCTCTTCGGGACTGCCGTCGGCCACCAGCGTGCCGTTGGTGAGCACGATGATGCGGTCGGCCAGCTCGCGCACCACGTCCATCTTGTGCTCCACGAGCAGGATGATCTTGCTCTTGTCCTTCTTGAGCTCGCGGATCAGGTCCAGGATCACGGGCGCCTCGTCATGGCTCATGCCGGCCGTGGGCTCGTCGAACATATAGACCTGGGGCTGCAAGGCCATGAGCAGGCCGACCTCGAGCTTGCGCTGATCGCCATGGGGCAGGCTGGCCACCGCATGCTCGGCGCGCTCGTGCAAGGCCACCTGGCGCAGCACGGCATCGGCGCGCTCGCTGATCTCGCGGTGGTCGCTCCAGATGCTCCAGAGATTGAGCCCACGCCTGTGCGGGCCCGGCAGCGTGGCCTGCACGGCCAGGCGCATGTTCTCGCGCACGCTCAGATGGGGAAACAGGTTCGTGAGCTGGAATGCACGCCCCAGCCCCGCATGCGTGCGCGCCGAAGGCGCGAGATGTGTGAGCTCCCGCCCCCCCAGGTGCACGCGGCCCTCGCTGGCCTTGAGCTGGCCCGAGATCAGATTGAAGTACGTGGTCTTGCCCGCGCCATTGGGCCCGACGATGGCCGTCAGCGTGCCCGGCGCAAAAGCACAGCTCACGCTGTTCACAGCCACATGGCCGCCAAAGCGTATGGTGAGCTTGTCAGTGGTCAGCATGAAAAACGACTGCGCTTGGCAGATACCAGGGTTTCATAAAAACAGGCTCCAGCACTTGATGAGCAAGCGCTTGTAGCTATCAAAAGTGAGAGGCATCCAGAGCCAGCGCTGCGCCCTCACCCAAGCCTCCGCCTTAGAGCGTGTTCAAGATCTCCTCGCGGCGCGCCAGCGTCTTTGCGGGATGGGCTACGAGGCGCGACACCGCAGCAATAGCCGTGCTATTGCGAGGATTCGCAACACTGTAGACCGCCCGCAAAGGCACTGGCCCGAAGGGTTGGGGCGAAATCGGGCGATTTCTTCGCGCTGGCCCTTGCTTGCACCTCGGTGCAAGCTGCGGCCCATCGACTCGAACTCATCCCGATTGCGCTCCAACGCGCCTGCGTAGAGATCTTGAACACGCTCTAAGGGACGAGGGAGCCAAACCAGGGCGCAAGCTACCAAACCGGCAGAGCCCAACTCAGAGACACCGAGGAAGGGCCGCCCCGCACCGAGGGTGTCGCCCCCCTTCCAAGGGGAAGCGGCAAAGCTGCTCAGGGAGTATTCCTGATAGGCACATTCATTTCCTCGGGCTTGATCTCGCGCACCAGCTCGGGCACGCCCCAGGCCAGGGCCGGATCGTTCTTGATCCTGAAGTGGTACATGCTTTGCATGGCCTGGTGATCCTCTTTGCGGAAGGTCATCCGGCCCTTGGGCGTGTCAAAGCTCATGCCTTCCATGGCCTTGATCAGCGTATTCGCCTTGGTCTCGCCTCCGGTCTTCTTGAGCGCCGTGACGATGGCCATGGCGGCCGAGAAGCCGCCGGCCGTAAAGAAGTCCGGCGGCGCCTGATAGAGCTTGTGGTTCATGGCCACCAGCGCCTCGTTCACGGGATTCTTGGGAATGTCGTAGTAGTAATAGGTCGCGCCCTCCATGCCCGGCAGATTCTTGTAGGCGGCCATGGCCGGCAGAATGTTGCCGCCCGTGGCGATCTCGATGCCGTAGCGCTTGAGGTCCATGTCGACGATCTTGAACGGATTGCCCGCCCCCGCCCAGACGATCCAGATGATCTTCTTGCCCGGCTGGTCCTTGAGCTTGTCGATCAGGCGCTGGGCGCCGGCCGTGAAGTCCGTGGTGGCCGCGGGCAGATACTCCTCATGCGCCAGCTTGGCCTTCTTCACCGCATCCTTGAAGGCCTTGACGCCGTCGCGCCCGAACGCATTGTCCTGGGCCAGCGTCGCAATCGTCACGCCGGGCCGGTCTATGGCCACGGCATTGCCGATCGCATCCTGGCTGGAGTTGCGGCCCGTGCGAAAGATGTACTTGTTCCACTTGTCGCCCGTGATGGAGTCAGCCACGGCTGGCTCCACGATGAGAATCTTCTTGTACTCCTCGGCCACGGGCAGCATGGCCAGGGCCACACCCGAGGCGCTGGGCCCCACGGCCAGATCGGCCTTGTCGTCCGAATAGGCCGTGGCCAGCTGGCTCTTGCCCAGGTCGGGCTTGCCCTGGTCGTCCTTTTCAATGACCACCAGTTTCTTGCCGTTGACGGCCATGGTGCCGCCCGTCGCATATTCCAGGCCCATCATGAGACCGGCCTGAGTCTGTTTGCCATAGGCCTCCAGCGCCCCGGTCTTGCTGTAGACATGGGCAATGCGGATCTCGCCCGCGGCCTGTGCCGTGCTGATCATCAAGCCCATGGCGGCCAGACAGGCTGCGCTTTGGATAAGGGTGCGGCGGTGCATTGCTTGTCTCCTGTGAATTTCTTGTCTGCGGCGTCGTGCCACCTGGCATTGCTGCACTGGGCTACAGCACGCTTTGTGCCAGCTTGCGCTCTCTGCCCTGCCCCACTCTCAAGACCCGGCCCCACACCCGCAGCATCCACCGCACAGCAAGCAAAACCGCCTGAAATCCAGACACACAAATTGCCTGAATATCAGACAAATGATCGAAATAAAGACAGGGTTAACCCAGAAGCTCCAGCGCCATCATGCGGTCGTACAGCTTGGCACGCGAGATTCCCAGCTGGCGCGCCGTGGCCAGCTTGTTGCCCGCATTCGCCGCCAGGGTCGCGCCTATGGCTCGCCGCTCCAGCTCGGCCACCTGCTCGGCCAGCGGGCGCAGCAGTCCGTCATCCGTGCCCTGGGCTGCGGCATCGGACACCGGGCTCTCGATCGCTGGTGCTGCGGGCTGCACACCCGAGGACAGCAGGACTTCGCGCAGCAAGCCGGCCGTGATCAGCAGCTCATCGCTGCGCATCACGGCCTGCTCCAGCACATTGCGCAGCTCGCGGATATTGCCGCGCCAGGCCTGGCCTGCAAGCAGGGCCAGGGCATCGGGCGACAGCTCGGGCGGCGGCATCTCGTTGCGCAAGGCCAGGTCTTCGCCCAGCACCTCGACCAGGGCCGGAATGTCGCGGCTGCGCTCACGCAGCGGCGGCACACGGATCGGCAGCACATGCAGGCGGTAGAACAAGTCCTCGCGAAAGCGCCCGTCCCTGACCATCTGCGCAAGATCGCGCGAGGTTGCGGCCACCACGCGCACATCGAAGCGCACGATCTGGTTCGATCCCAGGGGCTCGATCTCGCCCTCCTGCAGGGCACGCAGCAGCTTGGCCTGCACACTGGGCGGCATGTCGCCGATCTCGTCCAGAAACAGGGTGCCGCCATCGGCGAGCTTGAACTTGCCGTCGCGCGGCTTGCGCTCGGCCCCCGTGTAGGCGCCCGGGGCCACGCCAAAGAACTCGGCCTCGAGCAAGGTATCCGGCACGGCAGCGATATTGACCGAGACAAAAGGCCCATGGGCCCGGGCCGAGGCTGCATGAATGGCATGGGCCAGCAACTCCTTGCCCGTGCCCGTCTCGCCCAGCAGCAGTACCGGGCTGGCCGACTGCGCGGCACGCCGTGCCTGGCGCTTGACCTCCACGGCTGCCGGGCTGCTGCCCACAAAGCTCGCAAAACTGTATTTGGCGCGGCGCTCGCCCTGCCCGGCAGCGCGCATGCGCGTGCGCTGGGCCGCAAGCTCGCGCCTGGCCTCGTCCAGGTCGCGCTGCAGCAAGGCAAACTTGCTGATCAAGGGCGCCAGCGTGGTCTCGGGCTGGTCGAACAGCACAATCCCTATGGCGCCGATCACGGCCCCGCCCTCTTCCTTGAGCGGCAGACGGCTGACCACAAAGGTGCCCGCACGGTTGGTGAGCAAATCGATGAGCACGGGCTCGCCGGTCTCCAGCACGCGCCGCATCTGGGTATTGGGGATCACCTCCTCCACCGTATGCCCGAGAAAATCCTCCAGCGAGGCCACCCCCAGATCAGGCAGAAAGCGCTGATAGCCTTCGTTGACCCAGACGATGCGCCCGCTTTTGTCGGCCAGGAACATGCCCTGGCTGTTGGAGGAAAACAGCTCGAACATGGAACGCGCCGCCAGGGCCAGAATGCCGTCGGCATCCAGGGGCAGGCTGGGGGTCTCGGAGACAGCATGGGACATGGGGCGCATGGTAGCCCAGCCATGGCCCCGACCGCACCTGCCCGGCCCTGGCTTCCCTGGCATGGTCAGCTATTCAATTTGATAGCTGGCAGCACTTGCCAGATAAGCGCTTGAGGCCGATTTGTTCCAAAAACCTCTCTGATTTGCAGCGCTTCAAGAACTCACAAACAAGAAGGCAAAAACCTGCGCCGGCCTTGCGGCCTGACACGCTCTTAGCTCAGGCCAACGGCCGGTGACGACGTCAAGAAGACCGCGGCAGATGAAGTTCGCCAACCTGCAACGGATCCCGTGTCCTCAGCCCGCCCTCTCCATCCTCCACTGCTGAAACCTCAACGCCGCCACGGCGCCCAGGCCGATGCAGATCACGGCCGCAAAGCTCGCCAGGTGCAGGGTGGAGATGGCGCTCACGCCCTGGCCCACGGTACAGCCCATGGCCGTGACGCCGCCCACGCCCATGAGCACGGCACCGCCCAGGTGCCTGAGGAGATCGCTGGTATCGGCAAAGCCCTGGGTGCGGAATTCGCGCCTGAACGAGGCATGGACCAGGGAGCCCACGAGCACGCCCAGGGCCGCGACCACGCCAAAGCTCAGCACGCGGTTGGTATCGCTGTAATACATCAGCCACTCCAGCAACTGGGCCACGGGCGTCACAAAGCTCAACGCCTCGGCCCGGCCCGACTGGGTCGTGGCATACATGTGCTCCAGCGTCAGCGGATGCTCCTCGACCTCGGCAAAGTGGCCGCTGAGCCACCAGGCCGCAGTCACGGCCAGGCCGACCAGGGCGCCGCCCACGAGGCCGCGCGCATCGCGCTCGGCATTGCCGCGCGTAAGAGACCAGACCACGGCCAGCAGGCCGATGGCAAGGCCCAGCACCAGCCTCAGCCAGGGCAGGCTCCACTGCGTGGCACGCGCCAGCATGTCGGGCAGGAAGGCCACACCGTCCAGATGCAGCAAGACCTGGTCCACGCTGCGCACACGCCAGACGGCAGTCAGGCCCTTGAGCGTCATGAGTGCTGCCAGCCCCATGACCAGCAGCACGACCAGGGACTTGAGATTGCCTTCGCCCAGGCGCACGAGATTCTTGATGCCGCAGCCCGAGGCCAGCACCATGCCGAAGCCGAACAGCAGTCCGCCCACCATGGCCGAAAGCCACAGCACCTGGCTCGAGGCATAAAGCGTGTGATGCGGATTCACCAGCCCCGTGCCCGACAGCCCCGCAAAGCCGCACATGGCCACACCGATGGCCATGGCCCACTGGCGCATGCGACCCCAGTGGCCCATGTAGACCACATCGCTGATCGCACCCATGGTGCAGAAACGGCTGTCCCTGACCACGGCTCCGAGAGCAAGGCTCAGCAGGAAAATGCCGAGAAGAGTGAGCTGCGAGAGCGCGTTGAAGTCGGCGGACGTCATCGTCCGATTGTAGGTAGGTGGCCAGGCTTGCAAGGCCCGCCGCCACCTCGGATAACACCTAGAAAACCTCCCCGCAAGCGCGTTGCAGGGAGCCTGCGGCAGAGGCCTGGCAAGCCGCTCAAGCCAGGCCCGGGTTGGGCTTGATGTTGCTCAGTGTGGGCTGGTTGAGCTCGCGCGCCTTGATGGTTTTTTGCTGCTTGAGCCAGGGCTCGACGACTTCCCAGATCTGCTTGTTGCCGGCCGAGCGCGCCTCCTCGGCCACGGGGGCCCAGCCTGCGACCTTGTACTTCTTGTCGGCATCGAGCAGCTCGCCGTTCAGGCGCATGTCGCTGATGCGCTTGCCAGCCCCTGCCGTGGGGTCGCAGCTGTACTGCAGCCCGCCCACGCGCACCATGTCGCCGCCCTGCTGGTAGTAGGGGTCGGGGTTGAAAAGGTTGTCGCACACGTCTTCGAGCACGGTCTTGATGGTGGCGCCCGTCATTTCGGTGACCGTGGCGTAGGAGTAGGTGGTGGCCGTCATGTCCATCAGCCACTCGCGCGTGATCGCCTGGCCCGGCAGCAGCGTCGTGCCCCAGCGAAAGCCCGGAGAGAAGGCAATCGGCGCATCCTGCACGGCCATCATGGCATCCAGCAGCAGCTGGTCGCCCGTGCCATTGAAGTTGCCGCGACGGTAGAGCGTGCCGTCCGTGGTCGCCAGCACCTCGGCCAGTTGGGCTTCATAGGGCTGGCGGATCTTGGTGATCAGCGCATCCATGGCCTTGTCGGCGGGCAGCATGTTGGCGAACACGGGCAGCAGGCGGTAGCGGAAATCGCTGACCTTGCCGTTCTTCACATCGAAGTCGAGCACGCCCAGGAACTTGCCGTTGGAGCCCGCATTGGTGACGATGGTCTTGCCGCCTGCGTTCTCCACGATGCTGGGCACGGGCATGCCGTCATGCGTGTGGCCACCGAGGATGGCATCGATGCCGCGCACGCGGCTGGCCATCTTGAGGTCCACGTCCATGCCGTTGTGCGAGAGCACGACCACGACCTTGGCGCCCTTGGCGCGCGCCTCGTCCACCATGGCCTGCATGTTCTCGTCCTGGATGCCGAAGCTCCAGTCGGCCACCATGTAGCGCGGGTTGGCAATCGGCGTATAGGGAAAGGCCTGACCGATGATGGCGCAGCTCACGCCGTTGATCTCGCGGATCACATAGGGCTTGAACACCGGGTCGCCAAAGTCGGCGGTCTTGACGTTCTGCGCCACGAAGTCGAGCTTGCCCTCGAAATCCTTTTCTATGATTTCCTTGACGCGCTCCATGCCATAGGTGAACTCCCAGTGGCCGGTCATCACGTCCACGCCCAGCAGCTTGCAGGCATCGACCATGTCCTGGGCATTGGTCCACAGCGAGGTCGCCGAGCCTTGCCAGGTATCGCCGCCGTCAAGCAGCAACGCCCCGGGACGCGAGGCCCTCATGCGCTGTACCAGGGTGGACAAATGGGCGAACCCTCCCACTTTGCCGTAACGCTGGGCGGCCTGCTCGAAGTCCAGGTAGCTGAGCGCATGGGCGGCCGGCGTGCCTGCGGGCACGCCCACGGACTTGAGCAGTTCCTCGCCCACCAGATGGGGGCGCTGGCCGCGCATGTCGCCAATGCCTATGTTGACGTTGGGCTCGCGAAAGTAGATGGGCTTGAGCTGCGCATGGCAGTCGGTCATGTGCAGAAAGCTCACATTGCCGAACCTGGGCAGGTCGTACAAGGCGTTGGCGGCCTTGGCGATGTCGGCATGGGCATAGCGGGACAGGCCCATGCCGGCCACGCCGGCGGCTGCGAGCAACTGGAAGAATTCGCGCTTGGAGATATTCATACGAAGGGCCGTAAGGCAAAGGGAAACCACCGCAGAGCGCTTGCACGACCTGCGGTGGACGCTATCAATAGACTAGCGATTGACCGGGGATTGGGGATCGACCAGCAAGGCCACGATGTCGCGCACCTGGGCCTGGGTCAGCACGCCCGCATGGCCTGCGCGCGGCATGTTGGAGCAGGCGTTGTAGGCCTTGGCGTTCCAGATCTTGCCCCAGGTGTACTCGACAATGGCCTTGGACTCGGCGCTGTTCGGGTCGCTGATGCCGCGCATCTTGCCGTACTGGTAGAGGCTCGGGCCCAGTGTGCCGAACGAGATCTCCTGCTTGGTGATCTGGTGGCAGTTGTAGCAGTTGCCGCCGTTGGCCGCCCCGGCCTTGTCGGTCCAGGTCATGCCGCGTCCGTTCTGGGCGATCTTCTCGCCCTCTTTCCAGTCGCCCACCAACTTGCCGTCGGCCGGCCATTGAATGGCCTTGAGGTTTGCGGCCTCGATTTGCGCCGCCAGCTTGGCGTCTATGGGCTTGCCTTCAGCATCGGCCGCGCTGCAGGCGGCGTTGGCCGGGTCCTGAACCAGGCGCTCGACCTTGGCAATGCCCTGATCGCGAAACGAGGTGCGCACCACATCGGCCGTGATGCGGTCCAGCTCGGCCGAGCTGTCCACGGAAGCACAGCCGAGAACGGCCAGCGAAGAGGCAATGCCCGCCACGGGCAGCCAGGATGAAAGTCTCATGCTGCACTCCTTAGCGCTTGATGGCCGGGGCCGTGGATTCGCCGCCCTTGCCGTTGACGCCCATGTACACACTCAGCGCAATGGTCACGTCGCTCGCATAGCCGGGATAGGGAAAGCGCTGCTGGCGAAAGCAGTCGTTCAGACGACGCTGCATGCTCCACAGCTCGCCCGAGGACACGCGATACGCAGGCCAGGCGCCAAAGCCCGCAGCCGCCCCCGGGGCCTTGGTCAGGTTGGGCAGGTCCTGCAGGCGTATGCGCTTGTCGTCCGCGCCGTGGCAGGAGGCGCAGGCAAAGTCGTGCGAGCCGCTGCGCATGAAGAACACGCGCTTGCCCACCTCGTACATCTGGCGCTCCTGCGCATGGGCTTGGGGCAGGTTGAACTTCATGCCCTTGGACTCGGCCGAGACCCAGGCCACCAGGGCCTCCATGTTCTTTTGCTCGTCCTTGCCGAAGGGCGTGGCCGCGATCTTCCTCGCATCAAAGCCCTGCAGGCTTTCCATGCAGCTCAGAAGGCGCGACTCCAGGTCCTGCACACGGCCCGTGTCGGCAAAGTAGCGCGGCAGCTCCACGAAGGCGCCCTTGACCACGCCTGCGCCCTTGCCCAGGTCGCATTGTTCCAGCGAGGCGGATTTGGGGCCGCGCTTTTGCTTCCACAGCTCCTCGCCCTTCATTTCAAACAGCTCGGCGGGATTGCCGTCGGCCAGCATCTCGCGGTATTCGGCAATGCCGTCGGCCGTGCTTTTCTGGGCCACTGCGGCCCCAGTGCCCACGGCGGCCATCAGGGCCGCCGCTGCCATGTGTCTCATCTTCATCGTGGAGCCACCTTTCTTGTTGTCCTACCTCCCGAGAGGGCGAAGCCCTGGCTTCGCCCCCGCCACCGGTCTCAGCTGACCGTGGCCTCGTCGGTACGGGTCTCGCCGCGGTTGTCCTTCCAGCTCACGGCCACCTTGTCGCCGGCCTTGGCCCCCTTGATCATGAACTGCATGAACGGGTTCTTGGACACGGCCGGGCCCCATTCGGCGGCCAGCACCTGCTTGCCGTTGAGCGAAGCCGTGACTTCCTGGATGAACCAGGCGGGTATGGTCTGGCCCGAAGCGTCCTTGCGCTGGCCGGTTTCCATCTCATGGGACATGAGCACGCGTACCGTGGTCTTTTCGCCCGATGCTTGGGCGCGAATGCGCATGGGATCTGCCATGGTGTTCTCCTTGATTCCTGTTCGTTGTCTGATCGTTAGCCGCCGCAGCCGCCCAGCGTCACCTTGACTTCCTTCTTCGCGTAGAAGGCCTTGCCGTCATCCATGACGGCTACCGCATACACGTCGGAGGACTGGCCCAGCTTGGCCCGCGTGAGGAAGTTGGGCTCCACGGCCTCGCTCACATCGAACGAGGCAACCATGGTGTTGGGGTTCTTCTCGACCAGCACCAGCAGCTTCTTGACGCCGGCCAGCGTGGTGGCCGCGCCCAGGGGCACGACGGCACCGTTTTCGGCGATGTCGGGGCCGGTGATGGTCACATCCTTGCTTTCGGTGGGGGCGCTCGCACCCAGAGCCTTCATCACCTCGGCCACGGTCTTGGCGTCGAAGGCGCTCTTGTTGTAGGCCCAGGCTGCACGGGGCAGCATGCCTGCGGCCATGAGCATTCCGGCCACGGCTACGGATTGCTGTATCGCTTTTCTGCGAGTGGTCATCGGGGGTCTCCTTGAAGAAATCTTTCGGATCGGAAAAGTGGAGAGCCGGAGAAACAATGCCCCCGGATCTCTCCCAAAACTCACTGTGCTGCGCCCTCGGCCAGCCAGCGCGCAAGCGTCTGGGCATCGTCGGCGCTCAGCGTCTGGGCGGGCATGGGGATGTTCCCCCAGACGCCGCTGCTGCCGCTGCGAATGCGCTCGCTCAGATAGTCGGCCTTGCCCGCATGCTTTTTGGCGATGTCGGCAAAGGCCGGGCCCACGATCTTTTGCTGCTGGGCATGGCAGGCCGTGCAGCCGTTCTTGTCGAGCAAGGCCTGGGGCACGGCGGCTGCAGCCGGTGCTGCTGCCGCAGGCTCGCCCTTGCTCTCGGCGGCGGTCTGTATGCCGCGCTGGGCTCCGACCAGGCGGTTTTGATCGGCCAGATTGCCATGGTTGTTACGCGCATGTTCGGGCAGGGCCGAGCGCACCTTCGGATCGGGCAGACAGTTGCTCATGCAGGCCTTGACCAGCACATCGGGCTTGGCGTTCTTGCCGAACTCCGGCCCGGGCCAGAGCGCGTGTGCAGTCGTCATGCCGTTGCGGTTGGGCATCTTTTGCTGCACTTCGGCCATGTTCTGGTCGGTCAGCGTAAAGCTCTCGGGCACCACGCCGGCCAGGTTCAGCAGGTAGGCCGTCACCGCATACACCTCGTCCGCACTCAGGGACTTGGGTGCATTCCAGGGCATGGCGCGATTGATGTAGTCCCAGACCGTGGAGATGGTCGGCACCTTCATGAAGGTGGTGCGCCCGGGAAAGCCCGGATCCTTGAGGCGCGCCACATGGCCGGTCTTGATGTCGTCGGCCGTGGTGCCGCCGATCAAGGGGCTGAAGACCTCGTTGGACTCGCCGAACACGCCGTGGCAGGAAGCGCACTTGGCCTCCCAGACATCCATGCCGCGCTCCACGCTGCCCGCGCCCTTGGGCAGGCCCTTGAAGTCGGGCCGGACATCGATGTCCCAGGCCGCAACCTCCTTGGGCGTGGCATCGCGTCCCAGACCAGGATACTTTCCCGTACCCTGGGCCTGCACGGCACCGGCCGCACACAAGGCGAGTGCAAGCATCAGCCCCCGCGCACCGGGCTTGCGGCTCTTGCTCGGATCACGAAAGCTGTACATTGACCACCTCCCCGCCGGCTTGCACGGCCCAGGACTGAATAGAGTTGTTGTGATAGATGGAGCGCGTGCCGCGCACCGCGCGCAGTTGCTGGTAGCTGGGCTGCACATAGCCGGTCTCGTCCATGGCGCGGCTCTGGATGATGCAGGGCTCGCCGTTCCAGACCCAGTCGATGTTGAAGCGCGTGAGGCACTTGGACATGACCGGCCCTTCCAGGCGCGCCGTGCGCCAGTTGCGGCCGCCGTCCACGCTCACATCCACGCGCTTGACCTTGCCGCGACCCGACCAGGCCAGGCCCGTGATGTTGTAGAAGCCCTTGTCCAGCAGCATCTGGCCGCCCGAGGGCGTGGTCACCACGCTCTTGCATTCCTGGATGCTGCTGTACTGGCGGTGCTGGCCGTCGGGCATCAGGTCCACATAGTGAACGGCCTCGTCCTTGGTCGCATAGGGCGCATCGCCGACCTCGATGCGGCGCAGGTACTTGACCCAGCTCACGCCCTGCACGCCGGGCACCACCAGGCGCAGCGGATAGCCTTGCTCGGGGCGCAGCATCTCGCCGTTCTGGCCATAGGCCACGATGACTTCACCGGACTCGATGAGCTCCATGGGAATGGTGCGCGTCATGGACGAGCCGTCGGCGCCTTCGGCCAGCACGAAGCGGCCCTTCTTGAGGTCGGCGCCCGCCATCTCAAGCAAGGTGATCAGGGGCACGCCCGTGAACTCGCTGCACGACAGCATGCCGTGCGTGTACTGCACCGTTGGCACGGCCACGTTGCCCCACTCCATGCCCGTGTTGGCGCCGCACTCGATGAAGTGAAAGCGCGACACCGAAGGCAGACGCATGATCTCGTCCATGGTGAAGACCTTGGCCGCCTTGACCATGCCATTGACCATGAGACGGTGCTTGGAGGGATCGATGTCCCACCAGCCCTGGTGATGGCGCTCGAAGTGCAGGCCGCTGGGCGTGACGATGCCGAACAGCGATTGCAGCGGCGCGAACGACACCGATGCCTGGCGCGTCTGCGTGAGACCCGGGCTCTGGCGGCGCTGCACATTGGCCTCGTATTTGGAAGGCTTGCCATAGCCTTCTGCGGCCACGGGCTGGCCCAGACCCTTGCTGTGCGCGGGCAGTTCCAGAATATTCGGATCGCCCTCGCCGGCCTGGGCCAGTGCAGCGCCCGAGGCGGCAGCTCCGGCCGCCGTCGCAAACGCATTGCGCATGAAGTCGCGGCGACCTGCCTTGGCTTCGGCAAACACCTTGCCGACATCGGCTGCACGAATGAAGTTTTCAGGTGCCTTGCGCACCCGGCCTGTGATGTGATTGTCCATATGCGACCTGTATTCCTGGGCCGCGCAGCAGTTGCCGTGCAGCCTGATGCGCGCTCTTACTTGGCCCCGGCCAGAATCCATGCGGCCAGCGTTGCGGCATCGGCATCAGACAGTGCGGCCTGCGCCGGCATGGGCACTGGGCCCCACTTGCCCGAGCCCCCGGCCTTGATGCTCTTGACGAGCTGGGCCTGGGCATCGGCCTGGCCCGCGTACTTCTTGGCGACATCCGCGTAGGCCGGGCCTACGAGCTTCTTGTCCACCGTGTGGCAGGCCATGCAGGCGTTCTTCTGGGCCAGGGCCTGGTTGGCGGCAGCCGGTGCACTCGCAACAAGGCTTGCCAATGAGACGCAGGCAGAGGCCAGGATGGAAAAAGAGGTGTTCAACGTGGTTCTCCTGATGGGTGGCATTGCTTAAATCAATGAATAAGCATATGTTTATGTATTGATTTTCCACAATCCAGGCGAAGAATGCACATGGTGAAAACCCTTGATTCGCGCAATACGCGGATCAGGAGCGCACGGCTGCGCGCGCCTGGGCCAGGCGCTCCTCCAGATAGGCCCCGTAAAAATCCGGCAGCAAAGCCCCCTCCAGCCGGGGCGCCAGCTCTTGTCCACGTGCGCCGAAGAACAGCACACTGGGCGCCACCTTGATGCCCAGGGCCTCGACCAGGTCCGCCTGGCTGCTGGGCCGGCCCTGCCAGTCGCGCAGCGGACGTGGATCACGGAAATTGATCTGCACCACGGCCGCCCCGGCCCTTGAAAGCGGCCACAGGTAATGCTCGCGCGCCACATGGCAGAACGGGCAGCCGGCCAGACTGGCCATGACGACCAGGGGCTCGCGCCGTGCCAGCGCCGCATCCAGTGCCCGAGACAGGGAGACGGGGCTTGGCAGGTCCCGCCCAGCAGCCCGCGCCAGGCCATGCCACATGAACAGCGGCGCAGCCAGGCACATCAGGCCGTACCGTCGGCCCGGCGAGGCAGGCTCTCCCTGGCCCGCAACTCGAACCGCGGCACTCATTGGGCTTCACTCTCCATGAGCAGATAGGTGTTGTAGGCATTCATGCGGTTGGCCACCTTGAACAGCGGCAGATTCTCGAAGCGCGACCAGTCCGTGGCCGCATAGGCCTCGTCAAAAGGTTCGAGATCCCGCGCGGCCTGGCGCATGGACTCGCGCAGAAACACCAGGTAGTCGCGCGTCAGCCCCATGTCTTCACGCGCCTGATCCGACATGGGTCCGTGGCCCGGCACCAGCAGCTTGATCGGCAGTTGGAGCAGGCTCTCCAGGGATGCGATCCAGTGCGCGCTGTCCGCCTGGCCCACATAGGGAATGCGCCCCCGGAATACGATGTCGCCCACAAAGGCCACACTGCGATCGGGCAGGAAGATGGCCAGGTCCTCGGGCGTATGCGCCGGCCCCATGGGGTGCAGCTCGAAGCGCACGCCGTCAATGTCGAGTACGGTCAACTCCCGTATCCATTCATCGGCCTCGACCATGTGGGTGTTGCCGTCCACCCAGGGCGCAAGCTCGCTGCGCGAGGCCTGCAGCCTGAGCTTGGCCGTCTCCGAGTTCAGGTATTCGCGCCCGCCTTCGTGGGCAATGATTTTTGCGCCCAGGGCCTTGAAGGTCTGCAGGCCGTAGATATGGTCGGCGTGATAGTGCGTGAGCAGCACATGGGTGATGGGCTTGGACGTGATGCTGCGAATCTTGTCCACCAGCCGCTGGGCCAGCGCAGGCGAGCCCAGCGCATCGACCACGACCACGCCCCTGGACGTCTCCACAAAGCCGGCATTGGAGATGAAGTTCTGGTTCTCGGGCGAGCCCAGGGCCGACAGGCCCTGCACATAATGCACGCCCGGCGCCACCTCGACCAGGTCCATGACCGGCAGCTGAGTCGTTGCCGGCTGGTGCACACGGGGCGCTTCTCCAGCGGCCAGGGCCTCGGAGGAAGTCAGGGAAAGCCCGGCGAGAGCGGGCAAGATCAGGGCCGCATGCGCGATAGCGCGCGGCAAGAAACGGCAAGGCATTGGCAGTCGGTCTCCAGTCGTTGTTCTTCATCCATGGCGCCTTGCAGGCTGACCTGTGGCAATCCCCAACACCATGGCTTCTTGATATTGGCTAATATAAGCCGATAACGATATTTATGCTCTTGAGGTCCACCCTTAGTCGGTGGCGGGCCCTGGCCTTTATCGAAGACATCAAACCCCAAAGGAGACCCATGAAACAAGCCTCACGCCTTTTTCTCACCCTGGCCTTCGCCCTGTGCACGGCAAGCGTATCGGCCCAGGAGATCAAGGCCCTCTACCACGTGAACACAGGCGTGGAAAGCGCTGCCGCGATACTCAACAACATCAACAACCACCTGAAGGCCGACCCCAAGGCCCGGATCGTCGTGGTGACGCATGGAGCGGGCATTGACTTCATGCTCGATGGCGCCAAGGACAGCAAGGGCCGCGAGTTCAGCGGCCAGGTCAGCGCCCTGGCTGCGCGCGGCGTGCGCTTCGAGGTCTGCAGCAACACGCTGGAATCACGCCAGCTATCGCCCTCCAGCCTGCTCATGGAGGCCAAGGTCGTGCCCTCAGGCGTGGCCGAGGTGGCACGTCTGCAGGCCAAGGAAGGCTTTGCCTATCTCAAGCCTTGAAATAGATCTCCCCTGAGCTGCTGTGCAGCTCTCCCTGAAAAGGGGGCGGCGGTCTTTGCTGCGGGCGGCCCTGGCCGGCCGTCCTGCAGCCCAGGAGACACGCCAGTGTCCTGAAACAGAGATTTGCCGAATCGGCAATTCAGGACACCCTTGAAAAACACACCCACGGCAGCCTGTGCGTCGCTCGCACGTGCAAGCTCGACGGCCCGCGCGCCAGGACTCAGCCTGAAGGCCTGCACGCAGGTCGGCTTGCGGCAGTCAGCTCGGACGGTATTTTCAGATTCAGACCCTGTAAAACCAGCGCGGCCCTTGGCTTGAGATACAAGCCAAGGGCCGCATCCCGCAGCGGCTCAGCCGCTCGGGGTCGTCGTGCCTGGGATCAGAGCACTTCGAAGATGCCGGCAGCACCCATGCCGCCGCCGATGCACATGGTCACGCAGACGCGCTTGGCACCACGGCGCTTGCCTTCGATGAGGGCGTGGCCGGTCAGGCGCTGGCCGCTCACGCCATAGGGGTGGCCCAGGGCGATGGCGCCGCCGTTGACGTTGAGCTTGTCGGCGGGGATGCCCAGCTTGTCACGGCAGTACAGCACCTGCACGGCAAAGGCTTCGTTGAGCTCCCACAGATCGATATCCTGAACCGACAGACCCAGCTTCTTGAGCACCTTGGGGATGGCGAACACCGGGCCGATGCCCATCTCGTCGGGCTCGCAGCCTGCGACCGCAAAGCCCAGGAAGCGGCCCATGGGCGCGAGGTTGTTGCGCGCCGCATAGTCTTCGCTGACCAGCACGCAGGCGCCGGCGCCGTCGGAGAACTGGCTGGCGTTGCCGGCCGAGACCAGGCCGCCGGGCAGGGCCGAGCGCAGGCCGGCAATGGCTTCCTTGGTCGTGCCTTCGCGCGTGCCTTCGTCCTTGGCGCAGGTGACCTGCTTGGTGATCAGGCCACGCAGCTTGTCGGCCACGCCCATGGTCACGGTGATCGGCGCGATCTCGGCGTCGAACAGGCCTGCGGCCTGGGCCGCGCAGGCCTTTTGCTGGCTGGCGGCACCGTACTCGTCCATGACGTCACGGCCAATGCCGTAGCGCTTGGCGACCTGCTCGGCGGTCTGCAGCATGTTCCAGTAGATCTCGGGCTTTTGCTTGGCCAGAGCCAGGTCCTGGATCATGTGCAGGTTCATTTCCTGCTGCACGCAGGAAATGGACTCCACACCGCCGGCCACATAGACATCGCCCTCGCCCGCGATGATGCGCTGGGCGGCCGTGGCAATGGTCTGCAGGCCCGAGGAGCAGAAGCGGTTGATGGTCATGCCCGAGGTGGTGATGGGCAGGCCGGCCTTGAGCGCGATCTGGCGCGCGATGTTCATGCCGGTCGCGCCTTCGGGGTTGGCGCAGCCCATGATGACGTCGTCCACGGCGGCGGGGTCAATGCCCGCGCGCTGCACGGCGTGCTGCACCGCGTGGCCGCCCAGGGTCGCGCCATGGGTCATGTTGAAGGCGCCCTTCCAGCTCTTGGCCAGGGGCGTGCGTGCGGTGGAAACAATCACTGCGGATGTCATGAGAATTCCTTGTAGCGTCTAGGTCGCGAACTTCGTGCTCCGCACGTCTTAGCTGAACTGCTTGCCTTCGGCCGCCAGCTTGGCCAGCAAGGGCGCAGGCTGCCAGAACTTGGCGTCGTCGTTGGGGTTCCTGGCAAAGCGCTGCATGGCCTGGACCACGTTGAACAGGCCGACTTCGCCTGCGTAGTGCATGGGGCCGCCGCGCCAGATCGGGAAGCCATAGCCGGTCAGGTACACCATGTCGATGTCGCCCGACTTGCCGGCAATGCCGTCTTCCAGGATGTGCGCGCCTTCGTTGACCAGGGCGAACACCAGGCGCTGCACGATTTCCTCGTCGGAGATCTTGCGCGGCGTGATGCCCAGAGCCTTGCGGTGCTCTTCGATCATCTTGTTCACGAGGTCCGAAGGAATCGCATCGCGCTTGCCGGCCTGGTAGTCGTACCAGCCTGCGCCGGTCTTCTGGCCGAAGCGGCCCAGCTCGCACAGCTTGTCGGCCGTGGCGCTGTACTTCATGTCGGGCTGCTCGACGGCGCGGCGCTTGCGGATCGCCCAGCCGATGTCGTTGCCGGCCAGGTCGCCCATGCGGAACGGCCCCATGGCAAAGCCGAACTTCTCTATGGCCTTGTCCACCTGCTGGGGAGTTGCGCCTTCGTCGAGCAAGAAGCCGGCCTGACGCGAGTACTGCTCGATCATGCGGTTGCCGATGAAGCCGTCGCACACGCCCGAGACCACGGCGGTCTTCTTGATCTTCTTGGCCAGCTTCATCACCGTGGCCAGCACGTCCTTGCCCGTGGCCTTGCCGCGCACGACTTCCAGCAGCTTCATCACGTTGGCGGGGCTGAAGAAGTGCATGCCCACCACGTCCTGGGGACGCTTGGTGAAGCTGGCGATCTTGTCCACGTCCAGCGTGGAGGTGTTGGAGGCCAGGATGGCACCGGGCTTGGCCACGGCGTCCAGCTGCGTGAACACCGCCTCCTTGACGCCGATTTCCTCGAACACGGCCTCGATGATGAGGTCGGCGTTCTTCAGGTCTTCATAGGCCAGGGTGGTGGACAGCAGCGCCATGCGCTCTTCGTACTTCTCCTGCTTGAGCTTGCCCTTCTTGACCTGGGCTTCGTAGTTCTTCTTGATCGTGGCCACGCCGCGATCCAGTGCTTCCTGCTTGGTCTCCAGGATGGTCACGGGCACGCCCGCATTCAGGAAGTTCATGGAGATGCCGCCGCCCATGGTGCCGGCACCGATCACGCCCACGGACTTGATGTCGCGCAGCGGCGTGTCGCCGGGCACGTCGGCAATCTTGGAGGCTGCGCGCTCGGCCATGAACAGGTGGCGCAGGGCACGCGACTCGGCCGTCCACATGAGCTCCACAAAGGCTTCGCGCTCCAGCGCCATGCCGTCGTCGAACTTCTTGCGCGTGGCGGCCTCGACCGCATCCACGCAGCGTGCGGGCGCGGGGTAGTTCTTGGCCATGCCCTTGACCATGTTGCGTGCGAACTGGAAGTAGGCATCGCCTTCGGGATGCTTGCAGGGCAGATCGCGCACGCGCGGCAGAGGACGCGCTTCGGCGACCTGCTGGGCCAGGGCCTTGGCCTCGTCCATCAGGCTGTCGGGCGATGCGGCCAGCTTGTCGAACAGCTTCTGGCCGGGAATGGCGCCCAGCATCTCGCTCTTCACGGAGTCGCCGCTGACGATCATGTTGAGCGCGGTCTCCACGCCCAGCACGCGCGGCAGGCGCTGCGTGCCGCCCGCGCCGGGCAGCAGGCCCAGCTTGACTTCGGGCAGGGCCACCAGGGTGCCGGGAGCGGCCACGCGGTAGTTGCAGCCCAGGGCCAGTTCCAGCCCGCCGCCCATGCAGACGCTGTGGATGGCAGCCACCGTGGGCTTGCTGCAGTTGTCGAGCGCGTTGATCACCGAGTTCAGGTTCGGCTCACGCATGGCCTCTTCCTTGCCGAACTCGTTGATGTCGGCGCCGCCCGAGAAGGCCTTGCCGGCTCCGGTGATGACGATGGCCTTGACGGCCGCATCGGCCTGGGCCTTGTCCAGAGCATCAACGATGGCGCGGCGCGTGGCCAGCCCCAGTCCGTTGACGGGCGGGTTGTTCAAGGTAATGACGGCAATGGCGCCATCGACTTTGTATTCAGCAGTCATGCATGTCCCCTAGACGATAGAAAAGAACGATCGTGCGTTTTTAATTGTAGAGAGAAATCGGCACCTGATTTGTCCCGGCTGGGACATCATTGAAATCCCCCTGAGTCGCTTCGCGCCCTCCCCCTTGAAAAGGGGGACGACAGCCTCGCTGCGGGGCGGCCCTTGCTCGCTGTCTCTGGCTTGGACCAAGCTATGCCTGAGCCACGCCACAGTGGTTTGCTCGAGTTGAAGCCTATCTTTTTCATAGCTTGTATCGCTTGCTATTACTTGCTTTCAAGTAATAAATCATTAAGAAATGAGATAGAGAAAGCGCTGGCAGCTATCAAAATAATCAACTCCATCCGCGAAGCAGGCACAGCACCCGAGCCCTCGCTACAGCGCCAATACAGGTTCTCAGGCTAAGCGTCTAGCCCGCGGACAGTACTCTCGTACGGAAAGGGCTAGCAACAACGCATGAGGGGCTGTATCGGCGTCTCGGCACGAATCACTGACCCCAAGGCAAAAAGCCAGAATCAGACCTCCAGCCACTCCTTGCGTACGCGCTCGTCGGCGCGCAGGCCCTGGGGCGTGCCGTCGAAGACGATGCGCCCATGGCCCATGACCAGGGCCCGGTCGGAGATGCTCATGGCAATCGTGAGCTTTTGCTCGATCAGCAGCACGGACACGCCGCGCTCCTTGATCTTTTTCAGGTACACCCCCACCAGCTCCACGATCTTGGGCGCCAAGCCCTCGGTGGGCTCATCGATGATGATCAGGTCGGGGTCGCCCATGAGCGTGCGGCACAGGGTCAGCATCTGCTGCTCGCCGCCCGACATCACGCCGGCCTCGGTGTGCTGACGCTCCTTGAGGCGCGGGAACATCGCATACATGTCCTCGAAGCTCCAG
Organism: Comamonas composti DSM 21721; assembly: GCF_000429845.1. GTDB lineage: Bacteria > Pseudomonadota > Gammaproteobacteria > Burkholderiales > Burkholderiaceae_C > Comamonas > Comamonas composti. Next base: position 122,831 of record NZ_AUCQ01000013.1, on the reverse strand, counting down.
CGGCTGCCCCGGCCCTTGCCCTTTTGGCCCAGCAGCAGGTTCTGGTGCACCGTGAGGTTGGGGAACACGTCGCGGCTCTCGGGCACATAGCCCAGGCCCAGGTGGGCGACCTCGTAGGCCTTCTTGCCGGTCAGGCCCTGGCCCTTCCAGTCGATCTGGCCTTCCCAGTGCACCAGGCCCATCACGGCCTTGGCCGTGGTCGAGCGGCCCGAGCCGTTGCGCCCCAGCAGCGCCACGATCTCGCCGGGCTGCACATCGAAGTCCACGCCATGCAGCACATGGCTTTTGCCATAGTAGGCATGCAGATTGGAAATTTTCAGCATCAGATATTCCTCAATGCACCCCGGCCTGTTGATCGGCAACGGAAGACCCCAGATAGGCCTCCTGCACGCGCGCATTGGCGCGCACGGCCTCGGGCGTGTCGAACGCAATCACCTCGCCATAGACCACGACGGCGATCTTGTCGGCCAGGCCGAAGACCACGCCCATGTCGTGCTCCACGGTCAGCAGGGTCTTGCCTTCGGTGGCCTTCTTGATGAGGCTGATGAAGTGGGCGGTCTCGCTGTTGCTCATGCCGGCCGTGGGTTCGTCCAGCAGGATGACGTTGGCGCCACCGCCGATGGTGATGCCGATCTCCAGCGCCCGCTGCTCGGCATAGGTGAGGTTCACGGCCAGGGTATCGCGCTTCTTGTGCAGACCGATCATCTCCATGAGCTCCTCGGCGCGGGCATTGGCATCGCGCAGGCTCGAGAGAAAGCGCCAGAAGCTGTAGCGGTAGCCCAGGCTCCAGAGCACGCCGCAGCGCAGGTTCTCGAACACGCTGAGCTTGGGAAAGATGTTGGTGATCTGAAAGCTGCGCGACAGGCCCATGCGATTGATCTCGAAGGGCTTTTTGCCATCGATGCGCTGGCCGTGCAACAGCACCTCGCCGCTGCTGGGCGCAAAGCGCCCGCTGATCAGATTGAACAGCGTGCTCTTGCCCGCGCCGTTGGGGCCGATGATGGCCACGCGCTCGCCGGGAGCGACCGCAAGCTCGGCCCCGCGAATGATCTCCGCCTTGCCGAAGCTCTTGCGCAGATCGCGCAACTCCAGCGCATAGGCCGCGCCTGCGGCACCTTGATGCATGCCTGTCATGGCTCAGCCCTCCCCGCGCTTGATCAGCGCCTCAATGTCTTCCTGTATGCGCTCCCAGCGGCGCGAGAACCAGCGCCGCGCACCTTCCAGCAGGCCCAGCCCCACGACAAAGACCACGATGGCCACGGTCCAGGTGGAAGCTGCCGAAGTGTCGAGCTCGGTTCCCATGAAGGGCACGACCGGTCCCAGCGCTGCGTTGAGCTGCAGGTGATAGACCATCTCCACCACGGCTGCACCGCCCGCGATCGCCAGCAGGCCGCTGGCCAGCAGTGCCAGATAGGGCTTGAGCAGAATGCGCCACTTGCCGAAGCGCACCACGCGCATGTTGAGCATGATCAGGCTGGCAATGCCGCCGGGCGCATACATGACCATGAGCAGGAACACCAGACCCAGGTAGAGCAGCCAGGCCTTGGTCAGCTCGGACAGCAGCACCGAAGCCAGCACCATGAGCACGGCGCCGATGATGGGACCGAAGAAGAAGGTCGCGCCACCGAGGAAGGTGAACAGCAGGTACGTGCCCGAGCGGATCATGCTCACGCTGTCCATGGCCGTGATGATCTCGAAGTTGATCGCCGCCAGCCCGCCGCCGATGCCCGCGAAGAAGCCCGCGATGATGAAGGCGAAGTAGCGCACGCGCTGGGTGTTGTAGCCCACGAACTCCACGCGCTCGGGGTTGTCGCGCACCGCATTGAGCATGCGCCCCAGCGGCGTGGCCGTGAAGGCGAACATGGCCACCGTGCAGACAAAGCAGTAAACGGCGATCAGGTAATACACCTGCAGGCCCGAACCGAAGTCCATGCCCAGCAGCTTGCTGCCGTAGACGCGGTCCGTGGTGATGCCGCCTTCGCCCCCGAAGAACTCGGGGAACATCAGCGCCATGGCAGCCACGAGCTCGCCCATGCCCATGGTGATCATCGCAAAGGTCGTGCCCGACTTCTTGGTCGTCACATAGCCCAGCAAGGCCGCGAAGAACATGCCGCCCAGGCCGCCGATGATCGGAATCAGCACCAGGGGAATGTTCCAGTCACCGGCGCCGGCCTTGTTCATCGCATGGATGGCGATGAACGAGCCCAGGCCCGTGTAGACCGCATGGCCGAAGCTCAGCATGCCGCCCTGGCCCAGCAGGATGTTGTAGGACAGGCAGATGATGATCAGATAGCCGATCTGGCTCAGCATGGTCAGGGCCAGCGAGCTCGTGAACACCAGGGGTGCCACGATCAGGGCCAGCGCGAACAGGCCCCAGATCAGCATCCGGCCCAGGTTCAGCGGCTTGAAGCGGTAATGGCTCTGGGAGCTCTGGGAAGTCATGGTGCCTTGTGCAACAGGGGAAGTCATGCCCGGTTTGGTCGTCGAATTCATGGCGTCAGTCTCCTCGTGTGCCCAGCAGACCCTTGGGGCGGAAGATCAGGATCAGCACCAGGAACAGGTAGGGCAGGATGGGGGCGATCTGGGACACCGTCAGGCGCAGCAAAGGCCAGCCGAAGGTGTTCTCGTCCACGGGGCTGCCCAGCGAAGCCAGCGTGCTGGCCAGCGACCAGTCGATGGCCACGGCAAAGGTCTGCACGACACCGATCAGCAGCGAAGCCACGAAGGCTCCGGCCAGCGATCCCATGCCGCCCACGACCACCACCACGAAGATGATGGAGCCCACGGACATGGCCATCGCAGGCTCGGTCACATAGGTGTTGCCACCGATCACGCCGGCCAGGCCTGCGAGCGCGCAGCCGCCGCCGAACACCAGCATGAAGACGCGTGGCACGTTGTGGCCCAGGGCCTCGACCATTTCGGGGTTCTTGAGCGCCGCCTGGATCACCAGGCCGATGCGCGTGCGGGTCAGCAGCAGCCACACGGCCAGCAGCATGAGCAGGGCCACGAGCATCACGAAGGAGCGCGACCTGGGGAACTGCGTGCCGTAGAGCGTGAACAACGGCCCCTGCAGCGCCGTCGGCAGGCCATAGGGCACGGTGCCCCGGCCCCAGACCAGTTGCACGACTTCAAGAATCAGGTAGGACAGACCGAAGGTGACCAGCAGCTCCGGCACGTGACCGAATTTGTGTACGCGGCGCAGGCTGTAGCGCTCGAACAGCGCCCCCAGCACACCGACCAGCAGCGGCGACAGAAACAGTGCAGCCCAGAAGCCCACCACACCGCTGAGGGTGTAGGCAAAGTAGGCGCCCAGCATGTAGAAGCTGGTATGGGCGAAATTGAGCACGCCCATCATGCTGAAGATCAGCGTCAGGCCCGAACTGAGCATGAACAGCAGCAGTCCATAGCTCACGCCGTTGAGCAGCGATATGGTGAAGAACTCAAGCGTCATCTATGAGCCTTGATATTTCAGAGCATTGAAACGAGAACTGCGGCAGCCAGCCATGGCCCGAGAGCCCAGGGAACGGCTGCCGCAGCGGCGGGCATGCGCGCTTATGAAGGGCGCTTCATCTGGCAGGTCGTGGGCGTGCTGGCCACAAAGGCCTCGTAGTACTTCACGGGCGCAAAGGTATAGCCGGTGTTCTCGGCGTCATAGGGATGCTTGGCATCGGCCTTTTGCCAGCGCGTGATGAACAGGCCTTGCTGCAGTTGGTGATCGCTCTTGCGCATCTCCACCTCGCCGTTGAAGCTCTTGATCTTCATGCCTTCCAGCGCAGCCGCCACCTTCACAGGCTCGGTGCCTCCAGTCTTCACAAAGGCCGAGTCCAGCAGCGCGAACGCGTGATAGATCGAGCTTTGCGTGAGGTCGTCGTTCATCTTCTTCTTGAAGTCGGTCATCAGCGGCTGGATCGGGCCCTGCAGGTTGTAGTGGCCGTAGCCCACGACATAGACCTTGCCGTCGGCTGCCGCACCCATGGCCGTGGGCGTGCCCGAGCCGAACGCGTAGTAGGTGTAGAACTTGACGTTGGAGAGGCCTGCATCGTTGGCGGCCTTGACCAGCAGCGACAGGTCCGACCCCCAGTTGCCCGTGATCACCGAATCCGCACCCGACTGCTTGATCTTGGCGATGTAGGGCGCAAAGTCGCGCACCTGGGCCAGGGGCGCAAAGTCGTCACCCACGATCTGCACATCGGGGCGCTTGGCCTTGAGCATTTCCTTCGCGTACTTGGAAACCTGCTGGCCGTGCGAATAGTTCTGGTTGATCAGATAGACCTTCTTGATGTCGGCCTGATCCTTCATGTAGGTGGTCAAGGCTTCCATCTTCATGGAGGTGTCGGCATCCAGACGGAAGTGCCAGTAGCTGCACTTGCTGTTGGTGAGGTCGGGGTCCACGGCTGCGTAGTTGAGGTAGACCACCTCCTTGCCCTTGTTGCGCGCATTGTGCTTTTCCAGCGCGTCCATGATGGCCAGCGAAGGACCCGAACCGTTGCCCTGGACCACATAGCGCGCACCCTGGTCCATGGCCGAGCGCAGGGCTGCCGTGGTCTCCTGGGGGCTGAGCTTGTTGTCCAGCGGAATGATCTCGAACTTCACGCCCGAGGCATTGCCCTTGTTGAACTGCTCGGCGATCAGCTGGAAGGTCTTGAGCTGGTTCGTGCCCACGGCTGCCATCAGACCCGACAAGGGATCTATCCAGCCTATCTTCACGGTCTCGCCCTTCTGTGCCCAGGCGGAGCCCGAGGCGCAGGCCATCAGGGCCGATGCCGCCAAGCTATGCACGATCCACTTCATCTCTGTCTCCTTGTTAAATCTCAGTACGTTTTCAAACATTGGCAACAGCCTAACCTCGTATAGACAATTCCCTTTCGGGGAATGCCTTAGAAACTATCGCCCATGCGACTTCGCGGCAGCGAATAACCCATTGGCGATAGATGAATGCCACTCCGAACAGGGAAAAAGAGCTTCCCCGCGTCTTCAGGCAAAACAAAGGGGCGCCCCGCGCCCCTTGCGAAGATGAGCCCTCCCCCGGCATCAGCCGCTGCGCAGCGAGGGCATCGCCCTCCCCCCGAAGAGAGAGGAGAGAGGCGCCCAGCGCCTCAGGGGGAGCCTCGTGTTCAAGACGGACGCTTCATCTGGCAGGAGGTGGGCGTGCTCGCCACGTAGGGCTCGAAGTACTTCACGGGCGCGAAGGTGTAGCCCGTGTTCTCCGAGTCCATGGGGTTCTTGCCGCCCGCCTTCTCCCAGCGCATGATGAACAGGCCCTGCTGCAGCTGGTGATCGCTCTTGCGCATCTCCACCTCGCCATTGAAGCTGTTGAACTTCATGCCTTCCATGATGGCCGCCACCTTGGCCGGGTCCGTGCCCTTGGCACGCACAAAGGCCTGGTCCAGCATGGTCAGGCCCGAGTACAGCGCACCCGTATACATGTCCTCGTTGAACTTGGCCTTGAAGCCCTTGGTGATCTTCTCCAGCGGACCGGGCAGGTTCAGGTGGCCATAACCGACCATGTAGACCTTGTCCGCAGCCCCGGCACCCATGGCCGTGGGCGCACCCGTGGCAATGCCGTAATAGGTGTAGAACTTGACGTTGTTCAGGCCCGCATCGCCGGCCGCCTTGATCAGCAAAGCCAGGTCCGAACCCCAGTTGCCCGTGATCACCGAGTCCGCACCCGACTGCTTGATCTTGGCGATATAGGGCGCGAAGTCGCGCACCTGGGCAAGGGGCGCAAAGTCGTCACCCACGATCTGCACATCGGGGCGCTTGGCCTTGAGCATGTCCTTGGCGTACTTGGAGACCTGCTGGCCGTGCGCGTAGTTCTGATTGATCAGATAGACCTTCTTGACGTCCGGCAAATCCTTCATGTAGGTGGTCAAGGCTTCCATCTTCATGGAGGTATCGGCATCCAGACGGAAGTGCCAGTAGCTGCACTTGCTGTTGGTGAGGTCGGGGTCCACGGCCGCGTAGTTGAGGTAGACCACCTCCTTGCCCTTGTTGCGCGCGTTGTGCTTTTCCAGCGCGTCCATGATGGCCAGGGCCGGGCCCGAACCATTGCCCTGGAACACATAGCGCACGCCCTGGTCCATGGCCGAGCGCAGGGCTGCCGTGGTCTCCTGGGGACTGAGCTTGTTGTCTATTCCAATGATCTCGAACTTCACGCCCGAGGCATTGCCCTTGTTGATCTCTTCAGCGGTGTATTGCAGGCTCTTGAGCTGGTTCGAACCCAGCGCCGCCATGAGGCCGGACAAGGGATCTATCCAGGCCACCTTGACGGTCTCGCCCTTCTGGGCCAGTGCGCCTCCCGCACAGGCAAATGCTGTCGCCACCGCCAAGGCTTTGAATACGAACTTCATGAGCTTGTCTCCTACAGTTACTTATTTAGGCCACGCCCAGCCTAAAGGTCTTGTTACCAAATCCCGCTCCGTGATTGCCCTAGCACATATCACCTTGGCGACCAGGAGCCGGCAAGCACGCGCACAGCATGCAAAAAGCCGCCGCGCAACCTTGCCGGACATGTGCCCCAAAGTCAGCCAGCCCGGGGACATATGCCGGAGCCCTCTCCGTCCCAAGCCGCACTACCGGCCCGGAAAACGCCTCATGCCACACCCGGCAGAACGTAGCCCGCAAGCTGCTCGCGCAGCTTGGTCTTGAGCATCTTGCCCGTGGCACCCAGCGGAATCGCCTCGACAAAGACCACGTCGTCGGGGATTTGCCATTTGGCGGTCTTGCCCTCGTAGAACTTGAGCAGTTCCTCGCGCGAGACCTCGCTGCCCGCCTTTTTGGCCACGGCCACGATGGGGCGCTCATCCCATTTGGGATGGGGCATGCCTATGCAGGCGGCCATGGCCACGGCCGGATGGGCCATGGCGATGTTCTCGATGTCGATGGAGCTGATCCACTCGCCGCCCGACTTGATCACGTCCTTGCTGCGGTCGGTGATCTGCATGAAGCCATCGGCATCGATGGTGGCCACATCACCCGTGGGGAACCAGCCTCGGCCTTGCTCGTCCTTGACCAGCGGGCTCTCGCCCTTGAAGTAGGTATCCAGAATCCAGGGGCCGCGCACCAGCAGGTCGCCATAGCTCTTGCCATCCCAGGGCAGCTCCTTGCCGTCACCGTCCACGATCTTCATGTCCACGCCGAAGATCGCCCGGCCCTGCTTTTGCAGCACAGCCATCTGCTCGTCCCTGGACTGCTGCAAGTGCTTGTTCTTGAGCGTGCACAGCGTGCCCAGAGGACTCATCTCGGTCATGCCCCAGGCGTGCAGCACCTCCACACCGAACTCGTCCTGGAAGGCGGCAATCATGGCCGGCGGGCAGGCCGAGCCGCCGATCACCGTGCGCTTGAGCGTGCTGAAACGCAGGCCATTGGGCTTGACATGGCCGAGCAGCATCTGCCAGACCGTGGGCACACCGGCGGCATAGCTCACGCTCTCGGCCTCCATGAGCTCGTACAGCGACTTGCCATCCATGGCCGGTCCCGGGAACACCAGCTTGCAGCCCGTGAGCGCAGCCGAGTACGGAATCCCCCAGGCATTGACGTGGAACATGGGCACCACGGGCAGCACCGAGTCGCGCGCCGACAGGCACATCACGTCCGGCAGGGCCGCCGCATACGCATGCAGCACGGTGGAGCGGTGGCTGTAGAGCACAGCCTTGGGGTTGCCCGTAGTGCCGCTGGTGTAGCACATGCTCGAAGCCGTGTTCTCGTCGAGCTGGGGCCAGTCGTACTGCCTGTTCTGCGCTGCGATCCAGGCCTCGTAGCTGACCAGGCCGGGGATGCCGGTATCCGCAGGCAGCTTGTCGGCATCGCAAAGCGCCACCCATTGCTTGACCGTGGGGCACTTGGCATGCACGGCCTGGATGATGGGCAGAAAGCTCATGTCGAAGCACAGCACGCGGTCCTCGGCATGGCCGACGATCCAGGCGATCTGCTCGGGATGCAGGCGCGGGTTGATGGTGTGCAGCACCCGGCCCGAGCCGCTGACGCCGAAGTACATCTCCATGTGGCGGTAGCCGTTCCAGGCCAGCGAGGCCACGCGCTCGCCCTGCGCCAGCCCCAGGCCGTCGAGCGCATTCGCGAGTTGCCTGGAGCGCGCAGCCAGGTCACGGTAGGTGTAGCGGTGTATGTCCCCTTCAACGCGCCGCGAAACGATTTGCGCATCGCCATGATGGCGCTCGGCAAAGTCGATCAGCGACGAAATCAAAAGCGGTTGGTTCTGCATCAAGCCCTGCATTCGTTGTCTCCTCTATTCGAATAATTTCGCCAACCGCGCCCAGGGGATGTACGGGCGTCTGCGCAAAACAGTTGCCCGATCATCCACGCACTGAACTCAGAACCCATATGGTTTAGGCCTGGGCCTGTCGCTCTTGTTGCGCGGTTAACGAATTGTGTTGTCACTGCCTGGTAGAGGCTGCGCCCGCTTGCCTGGGACATACCCTAGTCGAGCCGCAGTCATGATCTAGCGCATGCTGCGGCTCGCTTGTGTCATGGATTGGGCAGTACTCAGCCCTGGCCGGGCTGCGTGAAGGCGGTCATGGATCCTGTCTCCTTTTTCTCTGCGTCCGCCAAGGCCCTGAATCGACTCTTGCCATGGGCCCTGGCACTGTTTTCTGCTCTCAAAATTCTAGGCAAGGCCTTTGCACCTTCAGCTATCGCAACAGCGCCAAAACAATGACTTCACAGGACCAGCAAGAGGCTTAGGGCCTCAGGAAAACCCTGGGCTCAGAACAGAGCCCGGATCGCCTTTGGCCACCTCCTGCACGCACAAATCATGCTTTATTGCGGAGCTGTTGCGGCTTGCTGGTCTATGCGCAGCTGACTCGGCCCTGCATCAAAAATCAGCGTGCTGGGCCAGGGATTCCAGGTCTGACCCAAGACCTGACTCTGCGGACTGCCTGTATGCATAAAGGCCTTGAGGCTGGCCATCATGGCGCCGGACAGCGCCAGCCTGCCGGGCTCATTGGCGCTGCTGTTGGTGGCCTTTGCAAACACCGAAGGACCGAAGTTTTTGAACATAAACGGCAGATCAAACGCATGGGCCGCGCCATAAACCGTGTTCCAGGGAGCTGGCTGCTGAGCCCAATCGAAACGGTAAGCCCAGACATCGGACTGTTGCGTGCGCAGCGTGTTGAGCAGTTGGTCCCGGCTGGGGTTGATGAACAAGCGGCCCAGCAAGCTGGCCATGGCGTTATAGCCCGTGCCCGGAGCTTGCGCGGGCAGATAGGAGGTGTCGATGATGTCCTCCTCGCGCGGCTGGCCTGCGCTTGCGTCCGGATCAAAGGCCTGCATCATGCGAAAGCGCTCGGCATCGTCTATCTTGAAGCCCGGCTTGCCCCCCAAGGCCGCAAACAAGGGAGCAAACAGCTTGCCCTCCTCGGCGGTATAGCCGGCCATCACGGGCACCTTGTTGTAGCGCCCCGCAGCCAGGGCTGCCATGGGGTCGGCGGGAATCAGCACATCGTCGGGAATCGGACCCGAGCCCGTCAGCCCCTTGGCCGCCAGCGTCTTGAGCAGCAAGCCTGCGTCCTTGCCGCGCAGATAGCTGGCCACCTGCTGCTGCGACCAGCCTGCGGCCATTGCCGAGGCACTGGCCACATCGCGGGCCAGGCCATCGTCCACCATCAAATGGGCCAGAAGCATGCCGGCCTGGCCCGCATAAGCAGAGGCCGGCTTGATCGTTGGCAAGGTGCCCGCAGGCAGATTCGAAGGCAGGGAGAGTCCGCCGCTAATGGGCACGATACGGTGGAACAAGCCCTTGGCCTTGTCGGCCGTGAGCAGGGCCAGTGCATTGATGGCGCCTGCCGACTGCCCCATCAGCGTGACATTGCCCGCGTTACCGCCAAAGCTTGCAATATTGCGCTGTATGTAGTTCAGCGCCTGCAAATTGTCCAGCAGCGCAAAATTACCCGTACCGCCTGCGTTCGCCTGCATTTGCGGCAGTTGCATAAAGCCCAGGATATCCAGCCGGTAGTTGGCCGTGACCACCACGGCATTCGCCGTCTTGGCCAGTTGCGCACCGTCATAGACCGGATCTGCCGTATAGCCGGAGATGGCACTGCCCCCATGCACAAAGAGCAGCACAGGCAGCTGGTCCTGGTTGTTGGCGGGTCGCCAGATATTGAGCGTCAGGCAGTCTTCGCTGCCCAGGGGCTGATCCAAGGTGGAAGCGATGGTGTCGTCAAAGCGGTTGTTGGCGCCCGGCCCGTAGATACGGCCCAGCTGCAAGCAGGCATTGCCAAAGCGCTGCGCATCGCGCACTCCTTGCCAGGCCACAGGCTCTACGGGCGCCTCCCAGCGCAAAGCACCAACGGGAGGCTGGGCAAAGGGCACGCCTTTCCAGAAATAAGTACCCGAAACCGTGCTGTCGTCTACGCCAAGCAGCTTTCCATAAGCCGTCTCGCGCACTTCAGGCCCTTCACTCACCTCTGGCTCTTCGCGCTCAGAGCCGCCGCAAGCCGCAAGCCCCAAAGCCACCAAGCCCGCAGCCAGACCTGAGCCGCCCAGCACCCGCCACCGTCCTGTTCCCATGCTTGTCTCCTGATGATTTTCTAAGTTTCCCGAGGGCTTGCCAAACCCTCGGGACACACCGCGCAATCGTTGGTTGCGCTGAAATCATTCTAGAAACGGCCTCCGCCCAGGCGGCTATCGCAACAGCGCCAAAACAGTGACTTCACAGGACCAACCAAGGCTTGGAGGCACCAGGAAAACCCTGGATTCGCAAGCCCCGAGTCGCTGCGCGGCACAGCTCTCGCGGCCTGGTAGGCGCGCACCTCAGCCACACGATCCAAGAACAGGTTCAAGGGAATCTGACGCCAAGGGCTGGGGCTGGGGGCTGGAGAAACTACTGTTTTCATAGCATCTAGCGCTTCATACATATGCGCCAGAGCCTGAAAACACTTGAAATCCATGCCTTCCCGGAAGGCAGCCCAGCCACCTTTGCCGGGAATGCTCAGCCAACGGGCCTACACGGGCGCCCGGGGGCCCACACCTGCAGGCACCGCATGCTCGTTCTTGCGGCATGGTTGACGAATGGTCTTGTCACAGCTTGGCAATGCCTGCGCATGCTTGTACGGGATGTACCCTAGGACGATGCTGGAAGCATGACCTGGCTCATGCCACAGCGTGTTCGTCGACGGCCTCTTGTCGTTGCCAAAGATCCAGAAACCCGTTTGAGAGGGCGTATCGATGGTCACGCGGATGCTGGAGCCCGCACGGAACACATGCGCGAACTTGTTGATCTCCACGCGCGCCAGCACCGGCTGCCCGCCCGGCACCAGCGGGCTTTCATCCTTTTGCAAAAAGCTGCCGTAGGGACGCAGTTCGGTGCTGCGGCTCGCATCCAGGGCGCGCTTTGACGCACGCAGCCAGCCGCGCTGCACGAACATCTCCTGACCGTCGGGCCGCACTTCGGAGAGCGTGACCTGCAAGTCGGTATCGGCCTCGGTGGAGCTCAGCCACAGATCGGCCGAGCCCTCGCCGTAAAAGCTCAGGGCCTCGGGCAGGACCGGCGTGGTGAAGACCAGTTGCCCATCCTTTTCGGAGCTGGCCACGGACTGCCAGCCCTCGGCTGCGGGGTTGTTGACCTGGGGGCTCTTGACCGGATAGCGATAGCTGGACGAGCCGCCGGCTGCCGCAGGCGCGGTATCGCCGAGCACCTCGCCTGGCTGCATCCACAGACGCAGGGGCTTGACGGGCACGGGCAGGCGATCGAACTCGGCCATGGCCGTAGGCTCCAGCTTGGCGCCACCGTTGTAGGCCTTCTCGTCCTGGATCTGCATCTCCTGCAGCAGGCGCACATGCGGCTCTTTCTCGAAGCCGTTGTCCTCCTGCTTCACGAAGTGGGCCAGAAAGCGCTTCAAGGTCTGGTCGATCTCACCCGAGGTCACATTCGTGTGGTGGTCGCCATTGGAGCTGACCAGCCACATCCTGTCCGGGGCCATGGTGTCCTCGTAGTAGCCGGAGCGCGGACCGATCTGCTCATCCTGCCAGGACTGGGTTCCCAGCGCCGGGATATTGATCTTGCCGGTTTCGTACATCGCGCTGCGCTTGATGTACAGGCCGTCTGCATAGGGGTGTTTGGTCCACTCGAGCAGGCTCAGATCGGGGCGCTTGATCTTCTCGATATTCTCGGCCACGGTCTTGGCACAGCCCGTATCCTCGCCGAACTTGGCGGCCAGATCGCGGGCTCTTTCCCAGATCGTGGGAAAGCCGCTCCACCACTGCGAAGGAAAACCGATATTCGCAATGCCGCCCGGATAGGCCACGTCACGATAGGGATCGGTCACGGTCTTGCTGGGGGTGATGGCCACCAGCCCCTTGGGACGGTGCGCAGCCACCCACAGCTGGTTGTAGCCCGAGTACGAATAGCCAATCATGCCTATGCGTCCGTTCGACCAGGACTGCTTGCCCGCCCATTCGATGGCAAAGGCCCCGGCCGCGCCGACACTTGCATCGAACACCTGATCCTCACCCGTGGAGCAGCCCGTGCCCGGCAGATTCAGCCCCATGACCGCATAGCCTTCCTGGGTCCAGGGCGTGGCCACATTCGGGTACGAGCCCGAGGAATAGCCGTCGTATTCGACCAGCAGCGGGAAAGGCCCCTGGCCTTCGGGCAGCAGCAGCGAATAGCGCATCTTGTTGCCATCGGGCAGCGTGATATAGCCCGACTGCTGGCTAGGCTGGACAACAGGCGGCGATGGATCGTCCGAGGACGAGCCACCGCAGGCCGCAAGGCCCAGCGAGGCTGCAGCCAAGGTTGTCGCCAGGCGCCAGGCGCCTGCTTGTATATGGTTTTTCATCAAAATCTGTCTCCACTTTTTCTTAGAGCATGTCCGCGATCTCTACGCAGGCGCGTTGGAGCGCCGCGAGGAGATCGTGAACACGCTCTTATCACGCCCCTGGATTTGCACGCAGATCCAGGAGCCATCACGGCATACGGCTTCGGCGTTACACCGGGGGCCTCGGACCCACACCTGCGGGCACCGGATGCTCGCTTGTGCGGCAGGGCTGGCGCAGCGTCTTCTCGCAGCTGGGCAGGCTGGGCTCATGCTTGTAGGGCAGGTAGCCAAGCACAATGCTTGAGGGACGCGAGCTGTCGTGCCAGACCGTATTGACGGATGCAGTCTTGTCGTTGCCGAAGACCCAGTAACCGGTCTTGGATGGGGTGTCGATGGTCACGCGGATGCTCGAATCCTTGCGGAACACATGGGCGAACTTGTTGATCTCCACGCGCGCCAGCACCGGCACTCCGGGCTGGAGCATGGACTCGTCATTCTTCAAGAACGTCTGATAGGGGCGCAACTCGCTGCTGCGGCCCGCATCCAGCGCGCGCTTGGAGGCGCGCAGCCAGCCGCGCTGCACGAACATCTCCTGGCCATCGGGCCGCACTTCGGAGACCGTGACCTGCAGGTCGGTATTGGCCGCAGTCGCGCTCAGCCAGATGTCGGCCGAGCCTTCGCCGTAGAAGCTCAGGTCCTCGGGCAGGCGTGCCGTGGTGAAGACCAGCGCGCCATTTTGGGCGGCCGCCGATGTGGCCTGCCAGCCTTCATCGGAAGGCGCTCCACCCAGCAACGGCGGCGGCACATTCACCGTCGGGCTGTCCACGGGGTACTGGTAGCCGGTCGAGCTCAGCGCATCGACGGGGCGCGTATCGGCAAGACCACCCTGGGCCTGCATCCACAAGCGCATGGGCTTGACCTTGACGGGCATGGGGCCCAGGTCGGTCATGGTGCGCGACTGGAGCTTGGCCAGGCCATTCGCCAGTATCTCGTCCGTGGTCTGCATTTCCTGCAAAAGGCGTACGCGCGGCTCTTTCTCGAAGCCGTTGTCCTCACCCTTCACGAAGTGCGCAAGAAAGCGCTTGAGCGACTGATCGACCTCTTGCGAACGGGTATTCGTGTTGTGGTCGCCGTTGGAGCTCAGCAACCACATCTTGTCGGGAGCAATCGTGTCCTCGTAATAGCCCGCGCGCGGACCGATCTGCTCGTCCTGCCAGGACTGGTTGCCCAGCGTGGGGACGTTGATCTTGTAGGTGAACCGGTTCGCACTGCGGTCCACATATACGCCATCGGCATAGGCGTTTTCCAGCCATTTGCGCAGGTCCAGATCGGGGCGCTCCAGATTGGCGATATTCCTGGCCGCCGTGGCTGCGCACTCCTTGTCATCCTTTTCTGCGATGGCGGCCGCCTGCTTCCAGAAGATGGGAAAGACGTCCCACCACATGTTGGGAAAGCCGACATTCGGAATCCCGCCCGGATAGCCCACATCGCGGTAAGGGTCGGTCACGTTCTTGCTGGGCGTGATCGCCAGCAGCCCCTTGGGACGGTGTGCAGCCACCCACAGCTGGTTGTAGCCCGAGTAGGACGAGCCCAGCATGCCGATGCGGCCCGTGGACCAGGACTGCTCGGCCGCCCATTCCACGGCAAAGGCACCTGCAGCGCCCGTGGTCTCGTCAAAGACCTGGTTGTCGCCCGAGGAGCAGCCCGTTCCCGGCACATTGATGCCCATGACGGCATAGCCCTCCTTGACCCAGGCCGGCGCCTGGCTGGCCACCGAGCCTGCGGCATAGCCGTCATACACCACGAGCACGGGAAACCTGCCCGTGGCGCTGGGCAGCACCAGCGAGTAGCGCATCTTGTTGCCGTTGGGCAGCGTGATGTAGCCCGAGCGCTGCGTGGTCTCGACGGGCTGCGGGGGATTGGCCTCGGGCTCGCTGGAGGAAGAGCCTCCACAGGCGGCCAGGCCCAGGCTGGCTGCGACCAGGGTTGTAGCCAAACCCCAGCGCCGGGGGTGCATGAAAATCGTGCTCAAAACGCGTCTCCTGGTTTTCTTGGTATTTACCGGGCCTGCTCACGGCCCATGGGGCAAACTATGAAGTTCTGCCCACACAAAAATTCTAGGCAGAGCCCGCGCACACCCCGTTATCGCAACCAAGCCAAAACAGTGACTTCAAGACGCCATCCGCCGCACCACTTCCCCAGGAAAACCCTGCCATGACCTTGCGACCCGGCAGCTCCGCCGCCTGGGTTCGAGGCGTTACGGACATGATGGCCGCCGAGGGGCTGGCCGTGGAGAGCCTGTGCACCCAGGCCGGCATCGATCTGGCCTCGCTGCAGCAGCCCCAGACGCGCGTCGACGTGGACCGCGTCAGCCGTCTCTGGGAGCTGGGCGTGGCCTGCTCGGGAAAATCCACTCTGGGACTGAGCAGGGAGCTGGCCTCGCGCTACAGCAACATCGATCTGGTCGGCTATTCGCTGGCCTCGGGCCCCAACCTGCTGGCCGGCTTTCAGGACCTGAGCCGCCACATGGCCGTGATCTCGGATGCCACCAGCTTCCATCTGGAGCGCGATGCCTATGGCGCCCCCGGCTACTGGATGGTCATGAACCATGTGGGAGCCACGCGCCCCGTGCCGCGCCAGCGTGCCGAATACTCCATGCTCACGCTGCTGGTGCTGTGCACCTGGCTCACGCGGCGCGAAGTCATGCCCCAGGCCGTGGACTTCGTGGCCCCGCCGCCGAAAGAGCCCGAAGAGGCGGCCTACCAAGCGGCCTTCGGGCTGCTGCCGCGCTTCGACCAGGAAGCGAACCGCATGCTGCTCTCCGAAGCCGATCTGCTGACGCCGATTCCCACGCACAACCCCGAACTCTGGGCCCTGCATGAAAAACTGGTCGAAACCGAGCTCGACCAACTGGGCCAGACCCGCGTCAGCGCACGCGTGTGCCAGGAGATCGCACGCCTGCTGCCCCAGGGCGAGCCGCGCCGCGAAGATGTGGCCGCCTTGCTGGCCATGTCGGACCGCACCTTGCAGCGCCGCCTGCAGGCCGAAGCCGTGAGCTACCAGCAACTGCTGGACGATACCCGCCGCCAGCTGGCGCGCCAGTACCTGGGCGAGCCGCGCCACAGCCTGGCCCAGATCGCCGATCTGCTGGGCTTTGTGGATCAGAGCAATTTCTTCAGGGCCTGCAAGCGCTGGTTCGGCATGCCACCGGGACGCTACCGCGAACAGCTCAACGCCTAAGAACGTGTTCACGATCTCCTCGCGCCTGCGCAGAGATCGTGAACACGCTCTAAAGCTTCCAGCCCCCCAAGGTGGAGTCCAGGGCCTGCAAGGCCTGCTCGAGCCGTGAGACCGGCGCATCTTCCTCGGCAATCCAGAAGGCCAGCTCGACCAGACAGCCGTTGAGCAATCTGGCCAGGGCCTGGGGGCTGGCCTGCAGGATCACGCCCTGGTCCATGAGCCGCTGCAGATAGTCGGCCATGAAGGCAATGCAGTTGCGGTGCTGCTCGCCCTGATCGGTTCCCGTGAGCACGGCACGCGCATCCTGCAGGACGATGCGGCGGATCTCGGCCTCCTGGGCCATGGCCAGGTAGGCACGGCAATAGGCGAGAAAGCCCACCCAGGGGTCGGCATGGGCTGCGAGCACCCGCTCCAGGCGCGCATCCATCTCGGCATCGATCTGCGCGACCACGGCAGCCAGCAGGCCTTGCTTGCCGCCGAAATGGTGGTACAGGGCACCGCGCGTCAACCCCGCGCGCGCGGTGAGCTCGTCCATCGAGGCCTGGGCATAGCCCTGGGCGGCAAAGGCCTCGCGCGCTGCTGTCACCAGCTTGGCACGCGTTTCCTCGATCATGCTGGCCCGGCTCTTGCGCATTCCCCTCTCCATTCACATACAAATCGTATGCCAATAATACTTGAAGATTTCTTCCCATAGAATCCGACATACGCGACGTATGTCATTCAAGCCCTCCCCCATCTCCAGGGCCCGTCGCACTTCGAGGTTTTCATGTTCCACGCCTACCGCCAACTGTTCACCCTGCCTGGCACGGCCGCCTTTGCTCTGGCGGGGCTGCTGGCCCGCCTGCCCTTGTCCATGACGGGCATAGGCCTCATCACCATGCTGTCCCAGCAGCGCGGCGCCTATACGCTGGCCGGTGTGGTGTCGGCCTGTTTCGCGCTCTCCATTGCCTTGTTTGCGCCGCGCATATCGGCCCTGGTCGACCGTTACGGCCAGCGCCGGGTCCTGCCCTGGGCTGCGGCTTTGAGCGCCTGCTCGATGTTTGCCCTGCTGGCCTGCGCGCACTGGCACGGCCCCGACTGGCTGCTGCTGGTGCTTGCCGCCCTGGTGGGCGCCCTGCCCAGCATGTCGGCCATGGTGCGCGCACGCTGGACTGTGCTGCTGCGCGGCACGCCGCAGTTGCAGACCGCCTACGCGTTCGAGGCCGTGCTCGATGACCTGTGCTTCATCGTGGGCCCGCCGCTGTCCGTGGGCCTGAGCATGGTCTTGTTCCCCGAAGCCGGCCCCGTGACTGCAGCCTTGCTGCTCATCGTGGGGGTCGGCCTGTTCGTGGCCCAGCGTCGCACCGAGCCGCCCGTGGACGCGAGCCAGCAGCACCAGCGCCACCGCTCCCTGGCCTTTCATCCCGTGGTGCGCACCCTGGCCTTGTTCATGCTCGCCCAGGGCATCATCGTCGGCACCATCGACGTGGCCAGCGTGGCCTTTGCCACGGCCCAGGGCCAGCCTGCAGCCGCCAGCATCGTGCTGTCGTTCTATGCGCTGGGCTCCTGCCTCATGGGCCTGTTTTTCGGCACGCTGCGGATCAAGGCCCCGCTGTCCACGCAGATCCACTGGGTCGGCGCCTCGGTCTGCATCACGGCCATCCCCCTGATCATGGCCGGCAATCTGACCGGGCTGACCCTGGCCGTGCTGCTGGCCGGCATCACCTTCGGTCCCACGATTACCGTGGCCATGAGCCTGGTGGAGCAGCAGGTTGCGCCCAACCGCCTGACCGAAGGCATGACCTGGCTGCTCACGGGCCTGGCCATGGGCGTGGCACTGGGCGCGGCCGCCGCCGGCTGGGCCACCGACCACTGGGGAGCGCGCACCTCCTTCGTGGTGGCGCTTGCGGCCGGAGCGCTCATGTGGGCTCTGGGCCTGCAGGCCAGCCGCCTCGCGCGTCGCAGCGAAGACCACCATGCGGCTGCCGCCCAGGGCTGCAGTTGATCCCCTCAGAGCGTATTCACGCTCTCAGGCCTGGCCTATCACCGCATCGCTGGCCCCACGGGCCAGCACCCTCGAAAAAGACTGGCACATGCCCGCAAACGTATCGGCCACGCCGGTGAGCGGGCTGTCGCTGCGGTAGATCAGGCAGTTGTCGAAGCTGGGCGGCGACTGCTCTATGGACAGCGCCAGCACATCGTCGCCCAGCAACTTGTTCTCCATCATGGCCACGGGCACCATGGCCAGCCAGTCCGTCCCCCGGATCAGGGGCGTGAGGTGGGAAAAGGATTCGCAGGTCGCGGCCACGCGCGGCCTGGGCAGGCCTTGCTCGGCATGAAAGCGCAACACCGTCCCTCCCGGGCCGCCGGGCGGCCCCAGCAGCACCCACTCCTGGCCTTGCAAGGCTTTCAATGACCGGGCTGCGGCCAGTGGATGGCCGCGCCGGGCAATCACCACCAGGGCGCTGCGAAACAGCCTGCGCACCTCGAAGCCCACGGCCACGCCTTCATCGGGCACGGCTGTCACGGCCAGTTGTATGCGCGCCTGCTGCAGCTCGGGCAGCAATTGCTCGTAAAAGCCGCTGAACAGGCGCAGTTGCACTGCAGGAAAGCGCCTGTGAAATTCGGGCACGACCAGGTGCAACAAGACCGCCGTGGGCGTGGGCCCCAGGCCTATGGCCAGGCTGCCGGCCTCGGCGTTGAGCGCGCTCTGGGCCTCCTCCTGGGCCTTGCCGGCTTCACGCGTGATCAATCTGGCGCGCGGCAGCAGGCGCTCGCCCTCGGCGGTCAGCACCACGCCTTGCACCGAACGGCGCAAAAGCTGCACACCCAAGGTGGCCTCCAGCGCCTTGAGACTGGTCGTCAGACCTGCCTGCGAGATGTCCAGGCGGCGCGATGCCGCACGAAATCCCCCGCACTCCACCACCGCCAGAAAGGCCCTCAACTGCTGCAAGGTCATGCTCTGCGTCCGCTCGGACTGATAAGAAAAGGCGATCACTATAAGCATCTGCTGGCTTATGCAAAGCCGTCTTTATCCCTAGCATCGCCTGTGCCAATCACTTTTTCTCCCCCTTCATTCAGATCAGAAGTTCCCAAGTGAAAACACAAGTTGCAATCATTGGAGGCGGCCCGGCGGGCCTGCTCCTGTCCCATCTGCTGCACCAGGCAGGCGTGGACAGCGTGGTGCTCGAACACCGCAGCCGTGCCCAGGTGGAGTCGCGCATACGTGCCGGCGTGCTCGAACAGGGCACGGTCGATCTGCTGCGCAGCTGCGGCCTGGGCGAGCGCATGGACCGCGAAGGCCATTTGCACGACGGCATGAAGATCGCCTGGGCCGGCCAGGAGAGCTTTTTCATCGACGTGCGCAAGCACCTGGGCAAGCGCTTCATGGCCTATGGGCAGACCCAGATCCAGGAGGATTTGCATGCGGCCAGCGATGCGCGCTCGGCGCGCATCCTCCATGAAGCGCTGAACGTGGCCCTGCATGCCGTGGACAGCGACGCGCCCTTCGTCACCTTCGAGCACCAGGGCCAGACCCGGCGCCTGAGCTGCGATTTCATCGCGGGCTGCGACGGCTTTCACGGCGTCTCGCGCAAGACCATTCCGGCCGATGTGCTGCGCGAGTTCGAGAAGGTCTACCCGTTCGGCTGGCTGGGCATTCTGTCGCAGACGCCACCGCTGGACGACATCGTCTATGCGAATCACCCGCGCGGCTTTGCGCTGGCCTCCATGCGCAGCCCCACGCTGAGCCGCTACTACATCCAGGTGCCGCTGGATACACGCACGCAGGACTGGTCCGACGAGCGCTTCTGGGAAGAGCTCAAGGCCCGCTACCCCAAGGAAATGGCCGAGCGCATCGTCACCGGCCCGTCGATCGAAAAATCGATTGCGCCCCTGCGCAGCTATGTGGCCGAGCCCATGCGCCACGGCCGGCTGTTCCTGGCCGGCGATGCCGCCCACATCGTGCCGCCCACGGGTGCCAAGGGGCTGAACCTGGCTGTCTCCGATGTGTTCTACCTGTCCAGGGCCCTGACCGGCTTTTATGCCACGGGCACGGCCGAGCTCATAGACGGCTATAGCGACATGGCGCTGCGCCGCGTCTGGGCCTCGGTGCGCACCTCCTGGTATCTGACCAATCTGCTGCACCGCTTTCCCGACAGCTCGGCCTTCGATCAGCGTGCCCAGGAGTACGAGCTCGAATACCTGCGCGCCAACCCCTCGGCCCAGCTCGCTTTGGCCGAGCAATACGCAGGCCTGCCGTTCGAAGAAGCCTGCGGCGCGGCAGCGGCTGGCGCCAACGGAGAAAGCTCATGAGCATGAGCTCTCTCATGGCGACCAGGGCCGGCCTGGCCGACATCCCCGGCACCTATGTCTTTGACGGTGAGCAGCACCGCCTGGGCCTGCGCCTCAACCTGTTTTGCAAGTCCCTGGACGACAGCCGCAACCGCGAGCGCTTTCGCCAGAACCCGCAGCAGTACCTGGGCAGCCATGCGCTGTCGGCCGAGCAGCTGGCGGCCGTGCGCTCGCGCGACTGGCTGGCCATGCTGCGCCTGGGCGGCAATATCTACTACCTGTTCAAGCTGGCCATCTTCGATGGCTGGAGCATGCAGCACGCGGGGGCAGCCATGTCCGGAACGGGCATGAGCGTGGACGAATTCCGCCAGATGATGCTGGGCGGCGGCCGCTCCATAGAAGGCTGGCGCAGCCGCAGGGAGGCCGCCCATGGCTGAGATCATTGGCGGCGTGGGCACATCGCATGTGCCGGCCATCGGCGCGGCCATAGACCACGGCAAATGCCACGAGCCCTACTGGCAGCCCGTGTTCGCAGGCATGCAGGCGGCGCGCGACTGGGTGGCGAAGGCCCGCCCGGACGTCTGCATCATCGTCTACAACGACCATGCCTCCTGCTTCGACCTGCGGCTGACGCCGACCTTTGCCCTGGGCGTGGGCGAGAGCTTTGCCCCGCATGACGAAGGCTACGGCCCCCGGCCCGTGCCCGTGGTGCAGGGCGCACCGGATCTGGCCTGGCATATCGCCGAGTCCCTGGTGGCCCAGAACTTCGACCTCACCCTGGTCAGCGAGATGACGGTGGACCACGGCCTGACCGTGCCCCTGTCCATCCTCTACGACCAGCCTGCGGCCTGGCCCTGCAAGGTGATTCCGCTGTGCGTGAACGTGATACAGCACCCGCTGCCCACGGCAGCGCGCTGCCACGCGCTGGGCAAGGCCTTGCGCGCCGCGATCGAAAGCCATGCCAGCGGGCTCAGGGTCGCCGTCATCGGCACGGGCGGGCTGTCGCACCAGTTGCAGGGGGAGCGCGCAGGCCTGATCAATGCGGCCTACGACCAGCGCTGGCTGGACCTCTTCATCGCAGAGCCCGAGCAGGTTGCCGGGATCGACGTGGTCGAGATGCTGCGCGAAACCGGCTCCGAAGGCGTGGAAGCCATCATGTGGCTGGTCATGCGCGGCTGCCTAGACGCCAGGGTCAGAACGCTGCACCGCTTCTACCACGTGCCGGTCTCCAACACGGCCTATGGCCTGGTGGTGCTGGAGAACGCATGACCTGCCCGAGCTCTCGCCTCAGGCTCTCGCCCCAGGCACGGCACCAGCCCGTGCATCACTGATTCTTGAATAACACGACAGGAGACATCATGCCCACCCGCCTCAAACTCACACGCCGCCCGGCTCTGGCCGCGCTCGCCGGCCTTGCGGCCCTGACCGCCCTGGCCCAGCCCGCTGCGGCATCGAACACGGCTGCCTGGCCGCAAAAGCCGGTGCGCGTCATCGTCAACTTCCCCCCGGGCAGCTCGCCCGACGTGGTGGCGCGGGCGATCACGGTGCCGCTGTCCAAGACCCTGGGCCAGCCCTTTGTGATCGACAACCGCTCGGGCGCGGGCGGCAGCCTGGGCGCCGATGCCGCAGCCAAGTCGGCGGCCGACGGCTATACGCTGCTGGCCTCCTCGGGCAGCGCCATCGCCATCAACCCCCACGTCTATCGCAAACTGCCCTATGACGCGGAAAAAGACCTGGCCCCGGTGGCTGCTGCGGCCCGCATCGAGCTGTTCCTGGTGGCGCGCGAGAACGCGCCCTTCAATACTTTCGAGGAGCTGCTCGCCCATGCGCGCGCCAGACCGGGCCAGCTCACCTATGGCTCGCCGGGCAATGGCACGGCCCCGCATATCGCTGGCGAAATGCTCAAGGAGCAGGCGCGCATCAATCTGCTGCACGTGCCCTACCGGGGCGCGGCGAATGTGCTGCAGGACGTGCTCGCAGGCCAGATCGATTTGTTCTTCGACCCCGGCATTGCCATCAGCCATATCCAGAACAAGAAGCTCAAGCTGATTGCCGTCGGCAGCCTCAAGCGCTCCAGCCTGTTCAGCCAGACGCCGACGCTGGACGAGCTCGGCCTCAAGGGCTTTGACGCCGGCACCAGCCATGCGTTCTACCTGCCGGCCGGCACGCCCCAGCCCATAGTCCAGCGCCTGAACCAGGAGATCAACCGCATCCTGCAGACTCCGGCCGTGATCTCGCAGATCCACGCACTCGGCGCCGAAGTACAGCTTCTGTCGCCGCAGCAGTTGCACACCCAGATCCGGCAGGACCACGACCGCTTTGGAGAAGTTGTCAGACGCCAGGGCATACGCGCCGAATAAAGCCCGGGGAGCGGTGGCCGCAAAAGACAGGCAGTGTCCGCCAAGAAGAGGCCCGGCCCGCTCCGCCGCCCAGCGGGGTTTTCGGGCCTTACGGCATTTACATTCAAATACGCCGACTCCTATTGTTTTCAGAAATCCATCTATTTATCCAAATTTAGAATAAATCCCTGCCCTGCTGATTTTCTGTCAACAAAAGGCCTGAGCCATACCATGCCCAAAAATATCGCGGCAATTTGCACCTGCATTTTTCTGTCCACCTTTTCAGGCATTTCGTATTCTGCGGATGAAAATCCTTCATCAGACGCTTGCAAATCCCCAGATCCAGGCAACCTCATAGGCCGTTGGGATATCACCTTGAAGAATGGTGAGAAGCATCTTCCCTCGTGGCTGGAAGTCGAGAAATCCGGTTTCAAGACCCTGGTCGGCCGCTATGTGGACACCATTGGCAGTGCACGGCCCATTTCAAGAATCAGTCTCTCGCATGGCCGGTTTGAATTCTCCATTCCGCCCCAATGGTCGCAGGGCGATAAGGACATGCACCTGGAGGGCGCGATTGCCGGGGACGAGATAGAAGGCATCATCACCACCAGCGACGGCAAGAGGCAGACATTCAAGGGACAACGCGCGCCCTGCCTGCGCCGCACGCAGGAGCCGGCCTGGGCCGAGCCCGTCGAGCTGTTCAACGCCAAGAATCTTGCAGGCTGGAAATCCTCCCTGCCGGACAACCAGTGGAAGGTGGTGAATGGCATATTGACCAGCGATCGCTCTGGCGCCAATCTGATCAGCGAACAGGTGTTTGGAGATTTCAAGCTCCATGTGGAATTCAAATACCCGAAGAACGGAAACAGCGGAATCTATTTAAGAGGCCGCCATGAAGTGCAGATTGCCGACAGCAGCCGCGACAGCGAGCCCGGCAGCACGGATTTCAGCGCCATTTACGGCTTCATCGCGCCCAGCGAATTGAATACCAGGGGCGCCGATGCATGGCAGGAATTCGATATCACACTCATCGGCAGACAGGTGACCGTGATTGCCAATGGAAAAACCGTGATCAGCAATCAGGCAATACCCGGCGTTACCGGCGGAGCGCTTGACAGCCATGAAGCCGAAAAAGGGCCGATTTATCTGCAGGGCGACCATACGGCCATAGCGTTCAGAAAAATCGTCATCACGCCTGCGAAGTGATTCTCCGGACGCGCGGCCTTCAGGCCGCAGCCCGCAGGGGCTGAGATCGTATTCACGATCTCGGCCAGCATCCATGACCCGCCTGCATTCGCAGCGATTGACGGGTTAATCAAAAACATAGCGGCTAGCGCAAGCTGTACATGACTTTCATGCATCAATCATGCTGAATTCATTACAGGTCAAGCGCTAGCCGCTATGTTTTTTACTGATTACCCCGTAAAAACCCTAGTCGCAACAAAGTCTCACACGAGCAAACATTTTTGGGAATAATTGCACACTCAATCATTGCATAGACAATCAATAACGCCATGCTCCCAGATCAGGCCACGCCAGGCCCCGAGCCCTCGGACTTCTACAGACCCGACAGCTATGTGCCCTTCGAGAGCGCCGGCTTTCTGATGCGCAAGGTGCTGAGCTCCATCCTCCAGCAGGCCGATGCCCAGCTGGCCGAGCAGGACCTCACCTATGTGCAGTGGCTGCCGCTGTACCACCTGCTGCTCGCGCCCGATTCCACCAGCGCCCACATGGCACGCTGCCTGGGCATGGATCCTGCGGCCGTGACACGCGCACTCGACCGGCTCGAGGCCAAGAGCGTGATCCGGCGCGAACGCTCGACCAAGGACCGGCGCATCGTGCACTTGTCGCTGACCGACGAGGGGCGTGCGCTCGCCGCCCAGGTGCCGCGCGTCCTGGCCCGGGTGCTCAACCATCACCTGGCCGGCTTCAGCCAGGCCGAGTGCGAGCTGCTTTTGTCCATGCTCAAGCGCATGCTGGCCAACGGCGAAGCCATGCGCACTGCACAGTCGGGACAGGACTAGAACGCCGTCACCGTCCTCCATGCCGAACCTGGTGCCTTTCAAAAATCACTCCAACAACACACCATGTCTTCATCTCAACCTCTACAAGCAGGTGCCCGCCAGACCCGTCTTGCGCTGGCCGCAGCCCTGGCCGTCTTTCTGGCCGGATGCGCATCCCAGGGTCCCGGACACCAGCCCCTGACCAGGCTGCAGGCCAGCGACGTCGGCCTGAGCCCGGCCGATGCCGAAGGCAGCGCCCAACCCTCGCAGTTGCAGACCTCGCGCTGGTGGAGCGCGCTCGGCGACAGCCGGCTCGACACCCTGGTCGACCAGGCCTTGCAGGGCAACCCCAGCCTCGCCGCCAGCCAGGCCCGCTTCGACAAGGCCCTGGCCCTGGCCACGGCCGCCGGCACGGCCGGCGATGTGCACGGCCAGCTGGGAATCGATGCCACGCGCCAGCGCTATAGCGCCAACGGTCTTGTGCCACCGCCGATTGCAGGCCACACCTACAACAGCAGCAATGTGCAGGCCGGCCTGTCCTGGTCGCCGGACTTTTTCGGCCGCCATGCGGCCGACCTCCAGGCCTCGCTGGGCCAGGCGCGCGCAGCCCAGGCCGATGGCGCAGCCGCCGCCAACCAGATCACGGCCCAGGTGGCGCGCAGCTACATAGGCCTGGCCAGACTGCTGGATCAGCGCGAAGTCGCGGCCCGCCTGCTGGCCCAGCGCGAATCCCTGCTGGAGCTGAGCCAGCAGCGCACCCAGGCAGGCCTGGACAGCCAGGTGGAGCTCACCCAGGCCCAGGCCGCCTTGCCCGATGCACGCACGCAGATCGAGATGCTCAGCGAGCAGATCACGCTGTCCAGGCGCCAGCTGGCCGTGCTCTGCGGCCAGGCGCCCGACGCCCTGCTGCAGCTCGCGCCACGGCTGGACGCCCTGCGCATCCAGGATCTGCCCCAGCAGCTCGGCGCCGATCTGCTGGGCCGCCGCCCCGACGTGGTGGCCGCCCGCTGGCGCGTGGAGGCCGCAGGCCACGGCATAGACAGTGCGCGCGCCGACTTCTACCCCGACATCAACCTCACGGCCTTCGTGGGCCTGAATGCGCTGGGCCTGGACAACCTGCTCAAGGGCAGCTCGCGCCAGATGGGCGTGACCCCGGCGCTGCGCCTGCCGATTTTTGACGGCAAGCGCCTGCGCGCGCAGTTGCGCGGCAGCCAGGCCGATCTGGATGCGGCCATCGCCCAGTACAACGGCGTGGTGCTGGACGCCGTGCGCGAAGCTGGTGATGCGCTGGCCTCGCTGGACTCGCTCGCACGCCAGCAGCAGTTGCAGGCCCAGTCGCTGAACAAGGCTGAGAAGGCCTATGACTTTGCCGTGCAGCGCTACAAGGCCGGGCTCACGGGCCAGATCACGGTGCTCAACACCGAAAACCAGATGCTGACCCAGCGCCGCCTCGACGTGGACCTGCGCGCACGGGCACTGGACACCCGCGTTGCCCTGGCCAAGGCCCTGGGCGGAGGCTGGCAGGAGCCGGCCACGGCCCTGCAGGCCGGGCCCCAGCCCCGCCCGTAATCCGGCCCCGAACCTTTCTTTTTTGCCGGGGCTGGCACCAGCGCCAGCCCGGCAGTCCAACCAGATACACAGAGCGCAAAAACCATGACCGATAACAGCAAGCCCTCAACCCCCGTCCCGTCTGCGTCCCCCGCACCGAGCGCCACCACCACCCGGCGCAAGGGCCTGACCGTCGTCGCCGCCGCCGTCGCCGTTGCCGCCCTGGCCTGGGGCGGCTGGCACTGGATGGTGTCGCGCAACTACCAGACCACGGACAACGCTTACGTGGGCGGCAACGTGGTGCAGATCACGCCGCAGATCGGCGGCACCGTGATCGCCATAGGAGCCGACGATACCGACTACGTGAAGCCCGGCCAGCTGCTGGTCGAGCTTGATGCTGCAGACGCCCTGGTCGCCCTGTCCCAGGCCGAGTCCCAGCTTGCGCAGACCGTGCGCCAGATCCGCACGCTGTATGCGAACAACGCACCGCTGGTCGCCCAGGTCACACAGCGCCAGGCCGATCTGCTGCGCCTGCAGGGCGATGCCGCACGGGCCCGCGAGGACATGGAGCGCCGCCGCCCGCTGCTGGCCACGGGCGCCGTGGGCAAGGAGGAGTTCAAGCACACCCAGTCGCTGGCCAGAACTGCCGCCAATGCCGTGCAGGCCGCCGAGGCCAATCTGCGTGCGGCCCAGGCCCAGCTCACTGCAGCCGAGGCCCAGACCAAGGACAGCACGGCCGAGGAACACCCGAGCGTCATCGCCGCGGCCGCCAAGGTGCGCGAGGCCTATCTGAGCCTGCAGCGCACGCGCCTGATCGCCCCCGTGGAAGGCTATGTGGCCAAGCGCGGCGTGCAACTCGGCCAGCGTGTGGCGGCGGGCACGCCCCTGATGACCGTGGTCGGGCTGCATGAACTCTGGGTCGATGCCAACTTCAAGGAAAGCCAGCTGGCCCAGCTGCGCATAGGCCAGAAGGCCGAACTCATGGCCGATGTCTACGGCAGCAAGATCACCTACCACGGCCAGGTCGTGGGTCTGGGCGCAGGCACGGGCGCGGCCTTCTCCCTGCTGCCCGCGCAGAACGCCACAGGCAACTGGATCAAGGTCGTGCAGCGCGTGCCCGTGCGCATCAGCCTCGCGCCCGAGGATCTGGCCCAGCACCCCTTGCGCGTAGGCCTGTCCATGGAGGCCAAGGTCGATGTGCGCGACCAGGGCGGCACGGCCCTGGCCACGGCAACGCGCAGCAGCCCCGTCGCCCAGACCTCGGTCTATGACAGCAAGCTGTCCGAAGCCGAGCAGCGCATCGCCACCATCATCGCCGGCAAGAGCCCGGCTGCGCTCACGGCCCTGCCTGCGCAAGGCCCGACCAGCACGGCCCAGACCGCGCCTGCGGGCGCCCCGCAAACCGCACAAGTGCAATAAGCCCCGCCGTTTGCCATGACCTCAACCACCTCTGCCCCCGGGCTCGACGGGGCCGGGCCCAGCGCCCCGCCCCCCGCCGCTGCGGCCCTGCCCTCCAGGCCCGAGCCGCTCAAGGGTGCCCAGCTGGCCCTGGGCACGCTGGCCCTTTCGCTGGCCACGTTCATGAACGTGCTGGACTCCTCGATTGCCAACGTCGCGATCCCGGCCATCTCGGGCGATGTGGGCGTCAGCCCCAGCCAGGGCACCTGGGTCATCACCAGCTTTGGCGTGGCCAATGCGATTTCCGTGCCGCTCACGGGCTGGCTCACGCAGCGCTTTGGCGCCGTGCGCCTGTTCACCATCAGCGTGTTGCTGTTCGTGCTCACCTCCTGGCTCTGCGGCTTTGCCTCGTCGCTGGAGACCCTGGTGCTGTTCCGCGTGCTCCAGGGCCTGGTGGCAGGGCCCATGATCCCGTTGTCGCAAACCCTTCTGCTGTCGAGCTATCCGCCCTCCAGGGCTGGCGTCGCGCTGGCCCTGTGGGGCGTGACCACCCTGGTCGCGCCCGTGGTCGGCCCGCTGCTTGGCGGCTGGATTACCGACAACATCTCCTGGCCCTGGATTTTTTATATCAACGTGCCCGTAGGCCTGCTCTCGGCCGCCATGACCTGGAGCATCTACCGCAGCCGCGAGACCGCAACGCGCAAGCTGCCCATAGACAGCATAGGCCTGGCCCTGCTGGTGCTCTGGGTGGGCGCGCTGCAGCTGATGCTGGACCGGGGCAAGGAGCTTGACTGGTTTGCCTCCGGGGAGATCATCACCATGGCCGTTCTGGCCGTGGTCAGCCTCGCGGTCTTTCTGGTCTGGGAGCTGACCGAGGCCCATCCGGTCGTGGACCTGCGCCTGTTCAAGCGCCGCAACTTCGCGGCCGGCACCGTGGCCTTGTCGATTGCCTACGGCCTGTTCTTCGGCAACGTGGTTCTGCTGCCCCTGTGGCTGCAGCAGTGGCTGGGCTATACCTCGACCATGGCCGGCATGGCGCTCGCGCCCGTGGGCATTTTTGCGATCGTGCTGACACCGCTGGTGGGGCGCAAGGTCGGCCAATGGGATCCGCGCATGATGGCCACGGGCGCCTTTGCGGTGTTTGCCCTGGTGCTGTGGATGCGCTCGCAGTTCACCACGGATACGAACTTCGTCCACATCCTCGTGCCCACGCTGATCCAGGGTGCGGCCATGGCCTTCTTCTTCATTCCGCTGACCACGATCACGCTGTCCGGGCTTGCGCCCGAGCGCATTCCTGCGGCCGCAGGCCTGAGCAACTTCGTGCGCATCACGGCAGGCGCCATGGGCACCTCGATCGCAACCACGCTCTGGGACAACCGCGCCTCGCTGCACCATGCCCACCTCACCGAAGGCCTGGTACAAGGCCAGGGCACGTTCGCACTGACGCTGCAGAACCTGCAGGCGGCCGGGCTCAGCCATGAGCAGGCCCTGGCCCAGATCAACCGCCTCATAGACCAGCAGGCCTATACGCGTGCGGCAGACGACATCTTCCTCGCCTCCTCCGTGCTGTTCCTGGTGCTCATCGTGCTCATCTGGCTGACCAAGCGGCCCGCGGCACAAGCCGGCGGTGCCGCCGAGGCATCCGGCGCGCATTGAGCGCACACCCTCGCCACCTGTGCGCGTTCCCGGAGGAGCCCGCCCTCTGGAGCGCGCACAGGCAGGCCGAAAAGTGAAATGCAGCAGCGCCCCAAGTCACATACTTGCTTGCGCACCCGGGCCCGGTCTGGCTTAAAGTGCGGCCTGGCTTTTTGCCGCTCTTGCCCGCCACCGGCCCTGCGCCTCCCTCTTCTCGCTCACCATGTCCCGCCTTCGTTACGCCCCTGATCTCTTCTCCATTCTGCTCATCATCGCCGTGGCCCTGGCCAGCTTTTTCCCTGCGGCCGGCACAATCGCCCAGGGCATGGAAGTCGCCACCACGTTCATGGTCAGCCTGCTGTTCTTTCTGCACGGTGCCAAGCTCTCGCGCCAGGCCATCTGGGCCGGCATAGGCCACTGGCGCCTGCATCTGGCGATTTTTGCAGCCACCTTCATCCTGTTTCCGCTGCTAGGCTGGGGACTGCGCCCCGTGCTTGAGCCCCTGGTCACGCCTCAGATCTATATGGGCGTGCTGTTTCTGTGCGCACTGCCGGCCACCGTGCAGTCGGCGATTGCCTTCACGGCCATGGCGCGCGGCAATATGCCGGCGGCCATTTGCAGCGCCTCGGCCTCGACCCTGATGGGCATCGTGGTCACGCCCATCCTCGTGGGCCTGCTGCTCAAGCAGAACGCTGCCAGCGGCAATATGCTGGAAGCCGTGGGCAAGATCTCCATGCAGTTGCTGCTGCCCTTTGTGCTCGGCCACCTGCTGCGGCCCGTGATCGCTGGCTTTCTCGCCAACAACTCCAAGCTGGTCAAGGTCGTGGACCAGGGCTCCATCCTGCTCGTGGTCTATACCTCGTTCAGCGCCGCCGTCATCAGCGGCCTGTGGCAGCAAACGCCCTGGCCGGCCCTGATCGGCGTGCTCGCGCTATCGGCCATTTTGCTGGCCCTGGTACTGGGCATCACGACCTGGTCTGCACGGCGCATGGGCCTGTCCAAGGAAGACGAGATCACGCTGGTGTTTTGCGGCTCCAAGAAAAGCCTGGTCAGCGGCATCCCCATGGCCCAGGTGCTGTTCAGCGCAGCCAGCGTGGGCTCCATCGTGCTGCCGCTGATGATCTTCCACCAGTTGCAGCTCATGGTCTGCGCAGTGCTTGCACAGCGCTATGCAAGCCGAGCCCCATCCACCCCCTGAGTCGCCTTCGGTGCCTTTCCACGCTCTTAGAACGTGTTTACGATCTCCTCGGTGCCGCGCCAGTGTCTGTGCGGGATGGGATACGAGGCGCGACACCGCAGCAATAGCCGCGCTATTGCGAGGATTCGCAACGCTGCAGACCGCCCGCAAAGCCACTGGCCCGAAGGGTTGGAGCGAAATCGGGCTATTTTCTAGCGCTAAAGCTTGCTTGCACCCCGGTGCAAGCTGCGGCCCATCGACTCGAACTCATCCCGATTGCGCTCCAACGCGGCAGCGTAGAGATCGTAAACACGTTCTTAGGGCGCCGTCCTCGCTACAACCATGGCAAGGACGGAGCGCGCCACATGGCGAAGATATCCGGGTGATTTGCTCTGCGCGCTGCTATTTCAGGACACTAGCGATGGCTCAGGCGGCGCACGGCCCAGTCACCCAGGCTTTGTATGGCCTGTACAAAGAAGATCAGGATCACCACCACGGCCAGCATGACGTCAGGCAGAAAGCGCTGGTAACCATAGCGAATGCCCAGGTCACCCAGGCCGCCACCGCCAATGGCACCAGCCATGGCCGAGTAGCCGGTCAGGCTCACGAAGCTGATGGTCAGGCCTGCCACGATGCCCGGCAGGGCTTCTGGGAGCAAGACCTTCCAGACGATCTGGGCCGTGCTCGCGCCCATGGACTGGGCGGCTTCGACCAGGCCGCCATCCACTTCGCGCAAGGCCGTCTCCACCAGGCGGGCCACAAAGGGCGCGGCAGCCACCGTCAGCGGCACGACCGCAGCCCAGGTGCCAATCGACGAGCCGGTGATCAGACGCGTGAACGGAATGATGGCCACAAGCAGGATGATGAACGGTGTGGAGCGCAGCGCATTGACGATCCAGCCCACGATTTTGTTGGCCGGCCCGTTTTGCAGCACCCCGCCCTGGTCGGTGAGGCGCAGAAAAACGCCCAGTGGAATGCCGATCAGCCCGCCGACCAGGCCCGAGACGCCGACCATGATGATGGTCTCCCAAAGCGAGTCGACGAACAGCTCCAGCATCATTTCCGAAAAATTCTCAAACATGGCTCAAGCCTCGCCGGGTACGGTTTGCACCTGCACGCCGACTGCGCGCAAATGCTGTAGGGCAGCCTCTATGCGGGCCGCATCGCCGCTGGCATAAACCGCCAGTGAGCCAAAGGTCTGCTCCTGGATCTCGTCGATCTGGCCATGCAGGATGGACAGATCCAGGCCCAGCTCGCGGATCAGATGCGAGAGTATGGGCTGGTAGGCGCTCTCGCCGGCATACGACAGACGCAGCAACTGCCCCGCCTGCCCAGGCACAAGCTGGCGCTTGAGCTCGCGCACACGTGTCATCACCGAATCGGGCAGTTGCTGGGGCACGATCTCATCGATGAGACTGCGCGTAATCGTCTGCCGGGGACGCGTGAACACCTCGAGGACCGGGCCCATCTCGGCGATCTGCCCGCCATCGATCACGGCCACACGGTCGGCAATCTGCTTGATGACCTGCATCTGGTGAGTGATCAAGACCACGGTCACGCCCAGCTCGCGGTTGACCTGGCGCAGCAGATCGAGAATGGCGCGCGTGGTCTCGGGGTCCAGGGCCGAAGTGGCCTCGTCGGACAGCAGGACCTTGGGCTGGCTTGCGAGCGCGCGCGCAATCCCTACGCGCTGCTTTTGCCCGCCCGATATCTGCGCCGGATAACGATCGCTCAGGGCGCCCAGCCCCACCAGCTCGATCAAGGGATCGATGCGCTTGGCAATCTCCTGCCTGGACATGCCGGCCAGCTCCAGCGGAAAGGCCACATTGCCCCAGACCGTCCGCGAGGACAGCAGGTTGAAATGCTGGAACACCATGCCGATGTCACGCCGCGCCGCACGCAGGCCGGCATCGCCAAGCTGCATCAAATCGCGGCCACCAACCAGCACCTGACCGCCGCTGGGACGATTGAGCAGGTTCAGGCAGCGCACCAGCGAGCTCTTGCCTGCTCCGCTGCGCCCGATGATGCCGAATACCTCGCCGGACTCAATCTTGAGATTGATGCCGTTCAAAGCATGAACAGGCCCCTTGGGGCCTTGGTATGTCAGGGATAAATCCCGAATCTCGATCATGAAAAATGCCAAGGCACAGGCCGGGCATGACCGGCTCTGCACGTAGTTGGAAAATATGAAGGCAAGGCCGCTTACCTAACCAGACAAATGCCTTGCTGGCAAATGAGTGCCAGTCGAGCACAACCCTTAACTATGCCTGATGGCTGGTAGGCCATGGATTTGCTTGGGTTATATGAGCCGGCAGATGGCAAGCCCATGCCCAGGCCTCGGACGGCTATATCTCCACCATCCTCCACAGCGCCTGACTTGCGCGCGCCGCATGCACGCCCAGCTGGGCCAGGGTGCGCGGATCGAGAGCGCGTGCAATCGCAGCCTGAGCCAGGGACTCGCGTATGCGGGGACTTTGCAGGCCTGTTTCGTGGATATGCGGGGGCACCAGCCCATGACCCGCAGCGTCCATGACACTGGCGACCTGGGGTGGCATGTCAAGCGAGCCTCGGCGCAGGACCACCCCTATGTCGCCATTGTTGAGGCGCACATAGGTTCCAGGGGGGTAGAGGCCGACGGCCCGCACCAAGGCCTGACCGGTCTGGTCGAGCTGCCGGGTGTGCTGGGCCAGCCGGTTCAGGGAATCCGTGGCGCTGCGTCCAGGGCGCGATCTGCGCGGGCTGATCAAGGCCGCATAGCGGTCCACGGTACTCAGAATATGGGCCAGCTGCCGAGCGGGCGGCAGTTTCTCCAGTGCGTCCTGAGGCTGGGGCTGGTGGTGCTCGGCCACCAGCTCCAGCAGCATGGGGTCGGTGATGAACAAGCGCATCAGCAAGGCCTTGCTGACCTGCGGATGGCGCTGCACGGCCAGCCGCTGAGCCGGGCTCAGGGGCTCGCGCTGCAAGGCCAGCTCATCCTGCAGGGCGCTCATGCCGATGTTCATGGTCAGGGCTCCCAGGGCCAGAACCTGGTGCTCTCGCAGCCCAAGGCCCAACTCCTGGGCCAGCACATGACACAGGCAGGCACAGACCATGGCATGCGAGGCGCTATAGCCTACGGTGGAAAAGCTCGCCCGCTGGAACATCAGGTACAGGGCGGCATCCGTGTCCTGAGCCAGCAACTCCTGCAGCCAGTGATCGATCTGCCTGAGCTTGAGCTCGAAGCCTTGAACCGACAGCGGCGCCGAAAGCAGCATCGACAGGGCCGACTCAAGATCGGACCAAAGACCCAGCAAATCCTCGTAGGAGTCCCCTGGAGTGGCATGCGCAGTGGGTCTCATGCGGTGCTTGCCGTGCTCAGCGTTGCTCCAGAACCATCTCGTCGCCCTTGCGCGTCATCTGGAAATGAGCCAAAAAGCTGTTGCCCAGAAGCACATAAGGAATCGACTGGGGCGCGATGACGGCATCCACATCGGAGACTTCCAGATCCCCTATGCGCACCGAGGCCAGACGCATATGCCAGCCCTGGGTTTCGCCATTGGCTGTGCGCATCACAATGCTCCGGCCTTGCTGATAGGAAAGGCCCATACGCTCGGCATCGCTGCGACCTATGGTGATGGCGCTGGCGCCTGTGTCCACGATATAGGTCATGGCCTTGCCGTTGATGCGACCTTGCTCCACGAAGTGCCCTCGGCCATCGGCCTTGAGCACCAGGCGGCGAGCAAGCGGTGTGCCTGCACTCATGCGGCCTATGCTCATCGGAGCCTGCCCCAGATACAGGGTCTGGCGCTGGCCGCCAGCTTCGATCTCGGCACTATCGGGGCCGACCTTGAGAACGCGCACGCCCTGCAAGGACTCATTGACGGAGACGGCTCGTGGCGCTGCCCCGTTGATGACCAGCAAGGCCTTGCTGCCCATGATCCCGCCAAGCGACACGGACTGGGCCATGGCCTGGGCCATGATGACCGCCGACAGCACGCCCAGGAGCAAGGAACGAAAAGCGAGCATGGACCGGGAGCGGGGGCTCAGTCGCGGAAGTTGTTGAAAGACAGCGGATGGTCGGCAAGATCCTTGCGGATCAGGGCCATGGCAGCCTGCAGGTCGTCGCGCTTGGCACCAGTGATGCGAACGCTGTCGCCCTGGATGGCGGCCTGAACCTTGAGCTTGCTGTCCTTGATGAGCTTTTGCAGCTTTTTGGCGAGCTCGGCCTCGATGCCGTTCTTGACCTTGACGAGCTGCTTGAGCTTGTCGCCACCGATTTTCTGCGGCTTTTGCACATCCAGAAAACGCACGTCCACGCTGCGCTTGGTGAGCTTGTTACGCAAAATGTCCTCGACTTGTTGCAGCTGAAAGTCGGCATCGCCGAACAATGTGATTTCCTTGTCCTTGAGCTCCAAGGCAGCCGATGTGCCCTTGAAGTCGAAGCGTGTCCCGATTTCCTTGGCCGCGTTTTCCACGGCGTTTTTCACTTCCACGAAGTCGGCTTCGCAAACGGTGTCAAAAGAAGGCATGAAAGTCTTTCCAATCAATAGGGGAAAAGTAGTGCATGGACCGTATGGCCCGGGCAGCGCGCCCGTGATGGCTGCAGGGCGGTGCGACAATCGGACCGATGTTAGTCGAGAAAAATGTTCCCCTGCAGCATTGCAACAGCTTTGGCATTGCCGCGCGTGCACATACCCTGGTGCGTGTGCGCGGCGAGGACGATATACGCGATTTCCTGGCCCATCCCCTATGGGGGCGTCAACCCGCGTTCGTGCTCGGTGGTGGCAGCAATGTCGTGCTTACCGGCGATGTGGAGCCCGTGGTCCTCAAGATGGAAATTTCGGGCATGCGGCTGCTGCACGAAACCGAGCGCCACTGGATCGTAGAGGCTGGCGCAGGCGAGCGCTGGCATGACCTGGTGGCCTGGACCTTGGCTCAGGGCTATGCCGGCCTGGAGAACATGGCCTTGATTCCGGGCACGGTTGGCGCAGCCCCGGTCCAGAACATAGGTGCCTATGGCCTGGAACTACAGGACCGCTTTGACTCACTGGATGCCGTGGATCTTGCATCGGGCGAGCTTTTTACGCTGGGGGCAGCCCAATGCGCTTTCGGCTATCGGGATTCGGTATTCAAGCATGCACCCGCCGAGCGCAATGCCGTCATGCGGGCCCGAGTGGCAGGCCGACCACCGCGTGGCCTGGGTCTGGCCGGCCGAGCCGTGATCACACGCGTGCGTCTGGCCTTGCCCAAGGACTGGAAGCCCGATCTGGGCTATCTGGATCTGCAACGCAAGCAGACCGAGGCTGGCATCAAGAGCCCGACAGCACGCCAGATTTTTGACTGGGTTTGCGCCATTCGCCGTGCCAAGCTGCCCGACCCCGAAAAAATAGGCAATGCGGGAAGCTTCTTCAAGAATCCCACGGTCACACCCGAGCAGTGCTCGGACATCATTGCGCGCGAGCCAAAGATTGTTCACTACCCCATGGACGACGGCACGGTCAAGCTGGCCGCAGGCTGGCTCATCGATGCCTGCGGCTGGAAGGGCAAGACCATGGGTCGGGCAGGCGTCTATGACAAGCAGGCTCTGGTCCTTGTCAACCGTGGGAACCGCCATAGCCTGGACGGCAGCGTGACCGGCGGCGAGGTCATGACCCTGGCCCAGGCGATTCAGACCAGCGTCTATGAGCGCTTTGGCATCCGGCTGGAGCCCGAACCGGTCGTGGTTTAAGCACCTCCCACGCAACTCCAGCCGAAGTCTGAAAAGCCTATACGCAGCAAAGCTCAGTGGATTCCCGTATTACAAGCCGCAGCCCGTCAAAATCGGCTCGTTATAATGGCCGGCTTCGCTTGTGTTCGGGGTCACGCCCTGACATGTTCAAATCATGTGCCTTCGGGCAAGACAGGCCCGGATTTTGTGGTTCTGTGTGGTCCTACGGGCGTGCGGAATCATGACTTTGCGCATAACGGTGCAGGCTGTTATTTGGCCGGCGCTGCTTCAATCCCTCATAGGAAAATAACATGGCAGTTACTGTGGAAACCCTTGAAAAGCTCGAGCGCAAGATCACGCTGAGCCTGCCCCTGACCTCGATCCAGAGCGAGGTGGAAAACCGTCTGAAGAAGGTTGCTCGCACGGTCAAGATGGACGGCTTTCGTCCAGGCAAGGTACCGATGAGCGTGGTCGCCCAGCGCTATGGCTACTCGGTGCAGTATGAAGTGCTCAACGACAAGGTGGGCGAAGCTTTCGCCCAGGCTGTGAATGAAGCCGAGCTGCGTGTCGCAGGCCAGCCCAAAATCACCGAGAAAGAAGGCGCTCCCGAAGGAGAGGCCCAATTCGAGGCAGTGTTCGAGGTCATGCCCGAAGTCAAGATCGGCGACCTGGCATCGGCCGAGGTCGAAAAGCTGTCGGCCGAAGTGGATGAGGCCGCCATCGACAAGACGGTTGAAATCCTGCGCAAGCAGCGTCGCACCTTTGCCCAGCGAGCCCAGGCCGACGCTGCCGTGGACGGCGATCGCGTGACGGTGGACTTCGAGGGCAAGATCGACGGCGAGCTGTTCGCCGGCGGCGAAGCCCAGGACTTTCAATTCCTGGTCGGCGAAGGCCAGATGCTCAAGGAATTCGAGGATGCCGTGCGCGGCATGAAGGCTGGCGAATCCAAGACCTTCCCCCTCGCCTTCCCCGAGGACTATCACGGCAAGGATGTCGCAGGCAAGACGGCCGACTTCCTGGTGACGCTCAAGAAGATCGAAGCTGCCAAGCTGCCCGAGATCGACGAAGCCTTTGCCAAGGCTTTGGGTGTGGGCGAAGGCACGGTCGACGGCCTGCGTGCAGACATCAAGAAGAACCTGGAGCGAGAGGTCAAATTCCGCGTCCAGGGTCGCAACAAGCAGGCTGTCATGGATGCCCTGGTCTCCAAGGCCGAGTTGGACCTACCCAAGGCTTCGGTGCAGGCCGAGGTGGCCCGCCTCCTCGAGGGTGCGCGTGCCGAACTGCAGCAGCGCGGCATCAAGGATGCAGGCAAGGCCGAGATTCCTGAGGATGTCTTCCTGCCCCAGGCCGAGCGTCGTGTGCGCCTGGGTCTGGTGGTGGCCGAACTGGTGCGTGCCAACGATCTGCACGCCACGCCTGAGCAGATCAAGGCCCATGTGGACGAACTCGCTGCCAGCTACGAAAAGCCCGAGGACGTGACTCGCTGGTACTTTGGCGATCGTCAGCGCCTGGCCGAGGTCGAGGCCGTGGTGATTGAAAATAATGTGACCGAGTTCGTGCTCGGCAAGGTCAAGGTCACCGACAAAAACGTGTCGTTCGAAGAACTCATGGGCCAGGCCTGATGGCCTGAGAACCGTTTGCCTGTGCTTCTGCTTTGGGAGCGCAGTGCATCATGGCACGATAGCGGGGCTTGTGCTTTGGCGCACAAGCCCCATTTTCTTTCCGGATAGGGCTACAGTAGCCTGTCCGCACAGGAGAAAAACATGAGCGCAATGGATACACAGGGCTTGGGCATGATCCCAATGGTCATAGAGCAGTCAGGCCGTGGCGAACGGTCCTTCGATATTTACTCGCGCCTGCTCAAGGACAGGGTGATCTTCCTCGTGGGGCCGGTCAATGATCAGACGGCCAATCTCGTTGTGGCCCAGTTGCTGTTCCTGGAAAGCGAGAACCCGGACAAGGACATCTCGTTCTACATCAACAGCCCCGGGGGCTCGGTGAGTGCAGGTCTCGCAATTTTTGACACCATGAACTTCATCAAACCCGATGTTTCTACACTTTGCACGGGTATGGCTGCTAGCATGGGGGCGTTTCTTCTGGCTGCAGGAGCCAAGGGCAAGCGCTTTGCACTCCCCAACTCCAAGGTCATGATCCACCAGCCGCTAGGCGGCATGCAAGGGCAGGCCACCGAGATCGAGATTCACGCCAAGGAAATTCTCAAGACGCGTGAACAGCTCAACAAAATTCTTGCTGAACGCACCGGGCAGCCGCTGGAAAAGATTCAGCAAGACACAGAGCGAGATTACTACCTGTCCGCAGACGAGGCCAAGAATTACGGCCTGGTTGACCAAGTGATGAGCAAGCGTTCCTGACGCTGGGCTGCATGGGCGGGCGGCGTTTTCCCCCTAAGGAAGGCGCCGCTTTCTATTTGGTTATCATTCTTTCCATATTTCTGTAACAAGGCATCGTCTCCATGGCCGAGAAAAAAGGCTCTTCCAGCGAAAAAAACCTCTACTGCACCTTTTGCGGCAAGAGCCAGCACGAGGTCAAGAAGCTCATCGCGGGGCCATCCGTCTTCATTTGCGACGAATGCATTGATCTGTGCAACGAGATCATTCGCGACGAGCAGCCCAGCACTGAGCCCCAGGATGGTCGCAGTGATCTGCCCACGCCTGCAGAAATCAAGGCCAACCTAGACAACTATGTCATCGGCCAGGATATGGCCAAGCGCACTCTGGCCGTGGCGGTCTACAACCATTACAAGCGCCTGCGCCACAAGGACAAGGCCGGCAAGGACGATGTGGAGCTGGCCAAGAGCAATATCTTGCTCATAGGCCCCACGGGCTCTGGCAAGACACTGCTGGCTCAGACGCTGGCGCGCATGCTCAATGTACCGTTCGTGATGGCCGATGCCACCACGCTCACCGAAGCAGGCTATGTCGGCGAAGACGTCGAAAACATCATTCAAAAGCTGCTACAAAGCTGCGAGTACGATGTGGAGCGCGCCCAACGGGGCATCGTCTACATTGACGAAATCGACAAGATCTCGCGCAAGTCGGACAACCCCAGCATCACACGCGATGTCTCGGGTGAAGGTGTGCAGCAGGCATTGCTCAAGCTCATCGAGGGCACCATGGCAAGCGTCCCCCCTCAGGGTGGCCGTAAGCACCCGAATCAGGATTTTCTGCAGATCGACACCACAAACATTCTGTTCATCTGCGGCGGTGCATTTGCGGGCCTAGAAAAGGTGATCGAAAACCGCACCGAGGCTTCGGGCATAGGCTTTGGCGCTACGGTCAAGAGCAAGAAACAGCGCTCCATCTCGGAAGTGTTTCAGGAGATCGAGCCCGAAGACTTGATTAAGTTCGGCATCATTCCCGAGCTTGTTGGCCGCATGCCCGTCGTCACGGCCCTGGCTGAGCTTGGTGAGGATGCTTTGGTGAAAATTCTCACCGAGCCCAAAAATGCACTGGTTAAGCAGTACAGCAAGCTGCTGGCCATGGAGGGTGCGGAGCTTGAAATCCGCCCTGCAGCACTCAAGGCCATTGCTCGCAAGGCTCTGGCTCGCAAGACTGGCGCGCGCGGCCTGCGCTCCATTCTTGAGCAGTCGCTGATCGGAACGATGTACGAGCTGCCCAATGCCGCCAATGTGGAAAAAGTGGTTGTCGAGGAAGCCACCATCGAAGATGGCAAGGCTCCATTGCTGGTTTACAGAGAAGCAGCCAAGAAGGCTTGATACAGGGCCTGCCGCAGGGCGTTTTCTGGACAAGACCGCACACATCCCCGCTTGCGCCGCCTCACAGAATCTTGGTGGCGCAGGCTTGAAATATACCGGTGGGCGGACCATATTCCGCTGACAAACCGAGGACTCCCATGTCAGGACATACCCCTTTGCCCTCCGCCTCTCTAGACCTGCCGTTGCTACCACTGCGCGATGTGGTCGTGTTCCCCCACATGGTGATACCGCTGTTTGTGGGACGAGCCAAGAGCATCAAGGCTCTTGAACTCGCCATGGAGGGTGACCGCCGCATCATGCTGGTGGCCCAGAAGACAGCCTCCAAAGACGAACCAGCTGCGGCCGACATGTTCGATGTCGGTTGTGTTTCCACGATCTTGCAGATGCTCAAGTTGCCCGATGGCACCGTGAAGGTGCTGGTCGAAGGTCAGCAGCGTGCTCTGGTCAAGCAAGTCGTGGATGAGGACAGCCATTTCATGGCCACGGCCCTGCCCGTAGAACCTGATTCCGAAGCAGACAAGCCCAGCGAAATCGAAGCTCTGCGGCGCGCAGTAACCCAGCAATTTGACCAGTACGTCAAGCTCAACAAGAAGATTCCGCCAGAAATCCTGACTTCGATTGCCAGCATTGACGATGC
This sequence comes from Comamonas composti DSM 21721, assembly GCF_000429845.1. GTDB lineage: Bacteria > Pseudomonadota > Gammaproteobacteria > Burkholderiales > Burkholderiaceae_C > Comamonas > Comamonas composti. Next base: position 82,384 of record NZ_AUCQ01000013.1, on the reverse strand, counting down.
AGGCCGTCTCGCCGACACCATTGCCGCACACCTTCCTCTCAAACTTGAGAGCAAGCAGGCCGTACTAGACTTGGTTGGCATCAAACAGCGCCTGGAAAACCTGTTCGAGCAGTTGGACCGTGAGGTCGACATACTCAATGTGGACAAACGCATACGTGGCAGGGTCAAGCGCCAGATGGAGAAGAACCAGCGCGACTTTTACCTCAATGAGCAGGTCAAGGCCATCCAGAAAGAGCTTGGCGAAGGTGAGGATGGCGCAGACATTGAGGAGATCGAAAAAAAGATCAAGTCGGCGCGCATGCCTATAGAAGCTCGCAAAAAAGCTGAGGCTGAGCTCAAAAAGCTCAAGCTCATGTCGCCCATGTCGGCCGAGGCGACTGTGGTGCGAAACTACATCGACGTACTCACAGGTCTTCCCTGGAGCAAGAAAACCAAGATCAAGCATGACTTGACCAACGCCGAGGATGTGCTTAATGCCGACCACTTTGGCCTGGAAAAGGTCAAGGACCGCATTCTTGAATACCTTGCAGTGCAACAGCGCGTGGACAAGGTCAAGGCTCCCATCCTGTGTCTGGTTGGCCCTCCAGGTGTAGGCAAGACCTCGCTGGGTCAGTCGATTGCCAAAGCTACAGGCCGCAAATACGTGCGTATGGCGCTTGGGGGCATGCGTGATGAAGCGGAAATCCGCGGTCATCGCCGTACCTACATAGGCGCCATGCCCGGCAAGGTGCTGCAAAGCCTGGAAAAGGTGGGGACACGCAATCCGCTGTTTCTGCTTGATGAGATCGACAAACTGGGCATGGATTTTCGAGGTGATCCCTCCAGCGCCTTGCTAGAGGTGCTGGACCCCGAGCAAAACCATGCATTTGGTGATCACTATGTCGAAGTGGACTTCGACCTCAGTGATGTGATGTTTGTGGCCACCTCGAACTCCATGAATATTCCTCCGGCCCTGTTGGATCGTATGGAGGTGATTCGTCTGTCTGGCTATACCGAGGATGAAAAGGTCAGCATCGCCACCCGCTACCTGCTACCCAAGCAGATCACGAACAATGGTCTCAAGGATGGCGAGATGGAGCTGACCGAAGCGGCCATACGAGACATCGTGCGCTACTACACGCGTGAGGCTGGTGTTCGCTCGCTGGAGCGCGAGCTCTCCAAGATCTGCCGCAAGATCGTCAAGGGGCTACAGCTCAAAAAGATGGCGCCCAAGGTCGTTGTCGATGCAGACAATCTTGCCGACTACTTGGGCGTGCGTAAGTACAACTACGGCCGTGCTGAACTGCACAATCAGGTCGGACAGGTCGTGGGCCTGGCCTGGACCGAGGTCGGTGGTGATCTGCTGACAATCGAGGCAACCACCATGCCCGGCAAGGGTGTGATCACTCGCACAGGCTCTCTGGGTGATGTGATGAAAGAATCCGTAGAGGCTGCGCGTACCGTGGTGCGCAGCCGCTCCAGGCTGCTGGGCATCAAGGATGAGGCTTTTGAGAAGAAAGACATCCACGTACATGTGCCCGATGGAGCCACGCCCAAGGACGGCCCCAGTGCGGGAGCGGCCATGACCACCGCCTTTGTTTCGGCCTTGACAGGTATTCCTGTTCGCGCCGATGTGGCAATGACCGGAGAAATCACATTGCGCGGCGAAGTCACGGCCATCGGTGGCCTCAAGGAGAAACTGCTGGCAGCCTTGCGCGGCGGAATCCGTACCGTGCTGATTCCTGAGGAGAACGTCAAAGACCTGCAGGAGATCCCCGACAACGTGAAAAGTGGCCTTGAAATCGTTGCCGTCAAATGGATAGACCAAGTGCTCAAGGCGGCATTGGAGCGCATGCCCGACCCCTTGCCGACAGAGGAAACTCCGCCCACAGTGGCTGCAGCTGATCCGAAGCCGGCAACTGAGCCGGCTGTCAAGCATTGATGGAAGCACGCGATGAAAATGAAAATAGCGAGTTTTATCTAAAGGATTGAAAAAACACGCTACAATTCATTCATCGCAGCAAACGGCGTTGTAGAATGCTAGGCTTCGGTAGAAATGCGGGAATAGCTCAGTTGGTAGAGCGCAACCTTGCCAAGGTTGAGGTCGACGGTTCGAGACCGTTTTCCCGCTCCATTTTCTTGTCTGCAGACTTCCACTGACGTCTGTAAGTCGTTGAAAAAAGGAGCTTCGGCTCCTTTTTTCATTCCAGCGAGTGCCACGGAAATCCACCTACAGCCAGCGTTTTTGAGGCGCCAATTGAGGCACAAGAATGCGGGTAGGTCGGCTACCGGATAGTTGCTGGGGCTGAGCGGGGATCATGACGAGCATAGGGCCTAAGTCATAACTTAGGAGCCTCGAAATGGCACTCTCTGATCTGACCGTCCGGCAGGCAAGGACCACCGGAAAACGCTACACCATCTCCGACAACGACTGCCTGGGCCTGCTGGTTTCTGCCGCAGGCGGCAAGTCGTGGCTGTTCCGCTATTACTGGCTGTGCAAGCAGAAGCGCATGTCCCTGGGCGGCTATCCCGCCCTCAGTCTGCGCGAGGCTCGCGCCGAGCGAGACAAGGCCCAAGCCCTGCTCGCCAGGGGGATCGATCCGCAGGTCGAGCGCGACCGGAGGCGGCACGCAGCCAAGCTGGCAGGCGAACACACCTTCAAGAACGTCTTCGATGCCTGGGTCGAGCACCGCCGAAAGGAACTCAAGGAAGGCCGTCAAAGCACGCTGTCGCAGATCCTGCGCATCTTCAACAAGGACGTGTTGCCCACCCTGGGAAGGATGTCGATCTACGACATTCGCCGTCCCCAACTTCTGGGCGTCCTGGCGGCGATCGAGAAACGCAAGGCGTTCACCACCGCCGAGAAGGTCCGCACCTGGTTCAACCAGATGTTCCGCTATGCCCTGGTCATCGCCGAGGGGTTGGAAGTCAACCCGGCTGCCGACCTGGACGTGGTGGCTGAGCCCAAGCCCCCGGTAGCCCACAACCCCTACCTGCACCTGCCCGAGATGCCCGAGTTCCTCCAGAGGCTCCGGCTTTACAACCCTCGCGGCTGGCAGACCCAGCTTGGCGTTCGGCTGCTGTTCCTGACCGGCGTGCGCACTGGCGAACTGCGGTTGGCGGAACCGCAGCAGTTCGATCTCGACCGCGGCCTGTGGATCATCCCGCCGCAGGTCGTCAAGCAGCTTCAGGACGAGATGCGCAAGGCTGGCAAGCGCCCGCAGGACGTGCCGCCCTACATCGTGCCTTTGTCCCTGCAGGCCATCGAGATCGTGCGCTATCTCCTGGGGGTGATGCGGCCGGCGCAGAAGTACCTGCTGTCGCACCGCAGCGAACTCAAGAAGCGCATCAGCGAGAACACCCTCAACAAGGCCGTGCAGCTCATGGGCTATGAGGGACGCCTGACCGGCCATGGCATCCGCGGCACCATCTCGACGGCGCTCAACGAGATCGGCTACCCGAAGATTTGGGTGGACGCGCAGCTTTCGCATTCCGACCCCAACAAGGTGAGTTCGGCCTACAACCACGCCAAGTACGTGGAGCCGCGCCGTCGGATGATGCAGGACTGGGCCGATCGCCTCGATTTGCTCGAACAGGGCCAGGTCGAAGCCGCGAGCGCACACCTGACCATCCGTATCGACGGGGTGCCGGCGATGGCGGAAGCGGAGGAAACGGTGGACGCGGCCCCCATGGTGGCTGAGCCCGCTTCCTCTGGTGTTCCGCCTGTGGTGGCCACGCCCATTGTCGTGACCCCGAACAGCGGCGGGATCACGTTCCAGCGGCTGTCGCAGGTACCGCCGCCGCCGGCGCATGCCCCGGAGCCGGAAGTCTCCGCCATCCAGCGGGAGCGCGAGGAAATGCTGGCCATCTACGAGTCGCCGAACAATCTGCCGGTCCCGTTGTTCGGCAAGCTGGCCGGGAAGTCCAAGGACCAGATCAACCGCGAGCTGAAGGCGGGTAAGCTGCTGTCCATCAGCCTGGGCAACCGGGGGCAGCGCGTTCCGGACTGGCAATTGGTGCCACTCAAGCACAGGCTGGCCCAGGTGCTCATGAATCAGTGCCCGCACGCGGATTCGTGGGACCTGTACCGCATGCTGACCCAGCCGCATCCTGACCTGGGTGATCGCGCGGCGATTGATGCGGTCACGCCGACCAACGTGCCCGCGATTGTCAGGGTCATCATGGGTGACTACCAGCACCAGGCTGATGTGCCCGAGGCCGTTGCCCCACAGCCGGTATCTGAAGAGGTGCGACAGAGCGTTCGCAGGTTGGTGGATAGCGCCGCAGTGCTTGAAGGGGTCTGACGCTGGCGCTGCGACCCGATGGCCGGGGGGCGTCGCCCCCGGCCATGTGCCGGTCCCCATTCCTGCGCTCGCTCAATGCGTGATCGAGCAGATACGCCGACACCGTAGCCGCCAGCGACCCATAGCGCCATCGGCTCGCACTAGCCGACACCACCTACGTCGGTCAACGCCTGCGCCTGCCTGAAGTGCTTTCGTCGCAGATCATGCTTTACTCGACGCTCACGGATCCCGAAGGCCTTGCAGCAAGATGTCACCTGAAACTTCAAAAAAGGGCGAGAGCGACGCATGGTTCTTCTACGCGTTGCCGAGCCAAAAGCGTCGATAGCTGTGCTGACGGTACTCCGGGCGCTACAGCAAGCCTGAAACGGGGGGAAGAACTGACGGCATCGTGAATGAGAACCCCCAAAGAGAAAATCGGTCCAAATAAGCCGATATGGTACTCATGGGTTAAATTTCTGTGACTGCTCGACGCTTCTGCCATGCAGAAGCGCACTGTTCAACGAGGTCGCCCCCCAGGCACAGTCAGATACGAAGCCAAGCCGGCCTTGGCGTTTGGCATCGCTGTGCGCACATTTCGCTTAGAACTGGGGGGCGCTCAGGAAGAATTGACCGCGCTGGCCGGAGTTGAGCGTTCGCATATGGGCAAGATCGAACGAGGGGAGCATTCACCCTCGTTAGCCCTGGTACTGAGGATTGCCACAGCGCTTGAGATAAGCGGCACCGAGTTGATGGCAGCGACCGAGCGCAATTTAGGTTCCGCTCCCAAGTCTTAAGTCTTGCGCGAATTGGGTATGACACTTTCGCGCAGGCGAACGATAAATCGTTCCAACGAAGCTGACAGATCACCATTGTCGGACCGAAGTAGATAGGTCGTGATGACCGCCGATTCCACGGCCAAGGGGCGGATTACGATATCAGGCCTTTGGCTGACTGGAATCTTGGTCGCTGCCATGAAGCCGACCCCATACCCTGCGCCGACCAGCGTGAGCATCATCTCCAGTGAGGTCACATGCTCAACGACGTTTTGCCGGTGTTCCAGAGGCCCGAGCAGCCGTGTCAATTCGCGGCAGTAGCCCTCACAGATATGTTGGTCGCACAAGACGAGCGGATGGCCACCGAGTTCATGGAGGGGCACTTCCTTATGAGCAAGAAGTTCATGCCGGGCCGGCACGGCTATTACCAGGGGATCTCGCCAGATTGGCTCCGCTATGATGCCCTCGCCGACATCCGAAGTGTGCGCCAAGCCGATCATGAAGTCGCCAGAGCGCAGGCCCCGCAATTGGTCTGCCAATGGAACTTCCGACAGGCGTAGTTCGATCTCCGGTTCTTCGGCTCGACAACGGGCCAAGAACTCTGAGAATCGAGGATCGGTCGCGCCATCGGAGACAGCGATACGAAGGCTTCCACGCGCACCGGCGGCGACGGCTTTGGCATTCTCTCGCGCCTGCTCGAGAACAGTGAACAGCCGGCGGGTATCCTGCAGAAAGGCGACACCAGCAGCAGTCAGCTTCGTCCCTCTGCGGTCTCGATCGAAGAGAACAACCCCAAGCTCTTCCTCCAGTTCTTTGATCGCCCGGGAAAGGGGTGGTTGCTCGATATGTAAGCGCTCAGCCGCGTGCGTGAAGTGAAGCTCCTCTGCCAAGACGGCAAAGTAGCGAAGGTGTCTCAGTTCCACTTCAACTTTCCTTGGTGAGGTAGTCGCCTTCGCCTGACTAAAAGAGGCGACTTCCTTCAACCTAAGTCCTCCACCCTTCTTGCAGGAGCGCTTGAGCAGTGCTGGGTGATTGCTCACGATAAGACTGGGCTTGGCAACTACCAAAAAAAATGAGAATTAGTGGGTGTGTCCGTCCCGACCACTCCCAGTATGTGATGGTGCTTTGTCTGTCGCACCCTGCACATCGACTTGAACAGTTACGGGTCCCGCCTCCTCGAAAACCAGTGTGAGCGGGAAAGCCTTGCCCTTCACCAATGGCTGCTTCAATCCAATCAGCATCACGTGCAGGCCACCAGGTTCCAGTGCAGTGGTCGATGCCGGTGCGACCTCAACGGCATCCACCTTGCGCATGCGCATCACATCGCCGTCGCGGATGTGTGTGTGAAGCTCGGCCTTTTCGGCTGCCGGCGTCGAGACGGCTACAAGACGGTCTTCTTCCTGGCTCGGATTGCGCAGGACGAAGTACACCACCCCGGTTGGGACAGCGGCGACAGTGGCTCGCGACCACGGGTGGTCGATTTCGATCGGGCCAGCCTTGTAGCCGTGGGCGAACGCCGTTCCCGCCGCGCACAGGGCAATCGCAGTTGCCAGTGTGATCAGTCGCTTCATGAGAAATAACTCCTTATGGGTCAAGTGATTGAAAAGCTTCGAAGGGGCTCTAGCCGGCCTCTTCAGGGGGGATCAGCAGCATCAGGAGGAATCGGCACGGTCAGCCGCATGACGCGGGTGCTGCCATCAGAGTCCTCCCAGCGCAGGCGCACCCGCCAGCGTCCTGGCGCTGGCAGAGTGACGTCGCCGGTCATCTGCAGGTCGTGTGCAACGACGATGGGGGCTGGGGAATCAGCGTTGCCCGCCTGGGTCCATTCGGATATCAGCCCAGTCGTCAGGCCTTGCCCATCGGCATCCGTCAGCATGATCTGCATTCGGTTGCCACCCACGCGCGCCGGCAGCACGTCGACCAGCGCGGTCCAGCCGCCCGAGGTGACTACGGTTGAATAGCGTGGCGGTTCGCTGGCCATCGGAACCCTTGGTGCGAACTGCGGTAGCGTGCGCGGCGGCGGTGTCAGTGCAAAGGTCGCGGTCAGCGTCAGCACGGCAGTCACCAGTGCCGTCTCAATGAGCACGTTACGACGCAGCTTCAAGCTCGCCGCGCGCTCGCCGGTGTACAGCCTCGGTGTGGCAACGATACGGTTCCACAACGCAATGCCGATCAACAACGACACCACCAGAATCTTGACACCCCAGAGCGCACCGTAGCCTGTCTGCGTCACCGCCTCGACAGAAAGAACCGACTGCAGAAAGCTCATGCCTACCCCGGTAGCGACCAGCGCCCCGACCGCAATCACCGCGATGCGGGAGAAGCGATGGACGGTGCCCAGTACCTGCGGCCCGGTCTCGTCGCGCAGAACAACAGACAATGGCCACAGGGCGCCAACCCAGAACATCGCTGCCAGGCCATGCAGGAATACCAGGGGTATGCTCAGCATCCGAGGCGGTGCCGTTCCGATATGGCCTGTCACTGCGAAAGAGAGCGCTCCCATCAACGCCCCGCAGGAGAGCAGTAGCAGGCCGACGCAGGTGCGTCGCTGCCACAGCCCCGCCAGCGACAACAGCGCACCCAGCAGCACCGCAACCGATGCCACGGCGGTGGAGGTCCCCGCACCCACGGACCAGGCGCGAGCGGTAAGCAAAGCCAGAGCGCCACCGCCATCAAGTACCGCGCCGCTGAGCCCGGTCAGCAGTACACCCGACCAGGCGGCGAGCAAGATCATCCACACCAGATTGTGCCGGACTGCGTCCGCCGGTCGGCGTCCCTCCCCAGAGAGCACGAACGCCCAGAACAGACCCCCACCCATGCCCGCCAGGACCGCGAAGTAGTGGATCGCGCGCACCAACACCGCCATCCATTCCACGCCGCCTTCGGATGCTTCTGCCGTTGGCCCCTGATCAGGCTTGACTCCGACGCCGAACTCGATGTGCCCCACCACCGGGTGCCCATCGGCGGACGTGACCCGATAGGCGACCCGGTACACGCCTGTAGCCATTGCTCGGGGAGGGATCAGGCGCACCGTATCGCGCTCAACCGTCCAGTCGGCCCTGGAAGTCAGCACGTCGTCTTGCGCGTTGAGCAAATCGATGCGCGCGGGCGCTACCGCCTCGTTGAATCGCAGCACAACTTGATCGGGCGACGCATGCAATTCAGTACCGTCCTCCGGCGTGGTTTCGATCAGGAAGGCGTGGGCCGCCGCCTGACCGGCGTGGAGAAGGGTCAACAGCAGGAGGCACGAGAGGGCCAATCGGTGGGTCATTCGCATCATGAGTTCTCAACCGCAGCAACGGGTGAATCGCCCGCGGTGGACGTTGCCCTGTATCGGAGGGCCAGCCATGCCACCACCGCAACTTCTGGCAACCAGAGGAAGGCATATGCCAGTATCGGTAGGTCGAGCCCAAGGCCGACCGCAATGACAGGTAGCCCAAGCCCCCACCCCAGCAGGATGTCGGTCTTGGCCACCTCGTTAAAGCCGCCGCGGCTTTGTAAGCCCGCGCGTAGAACAGTGCCAGCTACACGCACCGGCAATGAGAATGCCAGCGACCAGACAAACACGGACCACCATGCTCCTTCTTGCGCGTACACGGCCCGACCAAGCCAGTGCTGTCCCCACGACAGGAGCAAACCCGCGATAACGGCTGCGGGCACACCATAGAACAGCAGCTCACGCATCAGCACAAAGAGGTCGGCAGCGGATCGACCCGAAAAACGAATGGCGAGAAAACGCAAAAACGCGGCCAAGGGTGAGAAGACGAACATCGCCAGTGCCAGGCCCGCAGCAAAGGCATCCAGACGTGCTGTCGTCACCGTTGAAATCATGGGCGAAGCGAACAAACTGATCGTCAGCAAACCCAGCAACTGCAGCGCCAGTATGCGCTTCGCCTCCCAGGCGCTTTCGACTACCTGCTTGCGGCTCCAGCCCAGCGGTGGAAAAGCCGGCAGACCGCCTGTCTGCCGGCGGAGATGCCACAGTACCCAACACGTCGACACAGCATGAACTAACAGCGAAGCCATGAAACAACCTGCGAAACCTGCTTCCCACAAATCCAGGAACACTACGTTCATGACGACTTTGAGGGCCACCTCGCACAGTTTCCAACGCACTACCCAGGCACCCCGCTGGGTGGCGTGTAGGGCGAAAGCTGCACAAGCATTGAGCATGCGAAATGGAGCCCCGACCACAAACCAGGGGATTGCCAGCTCAAGCATCCTCACTAGCGTCGCATCGCCACCAGCCACCCAGGGCGCCAGCAGTGGGTAGGCGATCCACCCCGCTCCCAGCAACAGAACCCCGATCAGGCCCGCCAGCCCCATCGCCCTGCGGATGGCCAGCGATGCATCGCCTTCGCGCGCCGCGTGAGCGATGGTGACGGACGCCACGGCACCATAGGCCATCGTGACCACCAGATCGATCAGAACCAGCCGCGTGAGCATCACGTAGGCACCGGGGCTGCCAGGAGCACGCTGCCCCAGCATGACCACGTCCACCTGCAGCAATAACTGAGCTACGCCGAAAGCCAGCAGCAAGGCGGCAAAGCCTTGCCAGAAGGCGCCAGTACGGATGGAGAGAGGCAATGTCACGTGCATCACCGTGGGATGGGCGACCAGCCCGGAAACCCGTCGTCGAGCGACCTGCCTGGCACTAGGAAATAGCCATAGGGACCATCCGGCGCCGGCAGAGGCGATTCAAGTTTAATTTGTTCGATCTCCCGTCCGCCTTCAAGCGTCGTAGTCTTCCAGCCACACACCAGGTCGGGAAGATCGTCGCCACCCAGAATAATTCCCTGCGCTTCAGAGCGGTCACCTGTGGCCCAGCGCGCAGCCGACGCTCCCATCAGGGCATAGCGCAATTCCATATCGACTTGCTCATGAAAGGTCGACTGCTGAAGCCACACGTCGACCCACAGGTAGTAAGTCCAGTTCAACGAGAGCTTCTGCTCGTTCGCCCACGCCATAAAAGGCCGGAAGATTGCCAAGCCATCTGGCCCGGATAGCTCCAGTAAGCCAGGACAAATATCAAACAGCGTGTGCCAGTAGACTCGCAGGCTGGTATCGATACGTACGAATGAACGGGAATCTCGCGGGTAGTCCCCTTGGCGCACGGGCACCGTCAAGGCATCCAGCAGATCCGCATCGATCACTCGGGTATTAGACACGCGGTGCATCAGGCACCTCCACAGATGAGCGAGCGAACAAATGTTGCAGGCGGTCGAGATCGTGCTCGATCTCCGCTTCGACGAAGTTATCGTCGCGTTCGTAGGTCATGGTGGCGCCGGTCGTATCGAAACGCGCGCGGCAGCGCTCCAGGAAGCCGAGCGTCTCATCGGACAGGCCTCGATCGTGTGTATCCACTACCAGATGCGGTGCCAGAATGGACAGGTTGTAGCCAGCGACGTGGAAATGGCGGCTGCTTTCGATGATGCCTTCCCAGGCTTCCAGCGGAACACCGCAGTTCAAATGGGCGCACACCGCATTGGAGACGTCAAACAGCACGCCGGCACCCGTGTCGCGGCTCAGTCGCTCGTGGAAGTGAGGTGCATCACGTCCGCCGTCCATGATGGACGGATAATTCTCCAGGTGAAGACGACAGCCGAGCTTCTGCTGCCACCAGTCCACTCGGCGCCGCACCTGCTCGTAGTCCGCCACGTAGTCGATCTCGGCCAGGTGATAGAGTTGGCGTCCTTCGTGGTTGAAGCGCGCAATATGGTCGGATACGTAGAGCGGCTTGAAAAGGTCGATTAGGCGGCGCAATCGGATGGCCATGCTTTCCAATGACGCCTCATCGTTCTCGATGAACTTGGAAAACATGATGTGAAAGCCCACTGGGGCATCAAAGCCCCGAGCTAGCTCTTCCGGCGGCACCGCCAGGAAGTTGTCTATCAGTAGTTCAACATAGTCGATCCTGCCTGAGGCCAACAGTCGCCTGACCAGGGGTGCGGTGTCACCCAGGGTGTAGTTGAATCCCATGCGCATGGCGTTCCCTCCCATGAAAGAACCCACCACCGGCGAGGCACTGCCAGTGGTGGGCCCGGCTTAGTTCACGCCAACCGGTGCGCAGCACGAAGCGCAGCAAGCACCTGCGCGTCCGGCGACGGTCATCGTGGTTTTCTTGGTGACTTTGATCTTCATGAGTAACTCCTTGAAATTGGAAAAACAGGGATGGTGAACGTCGCATTCGCCAGGCTACCGCCAGTGACGGTGGGTGTTGGCCTGTGACTCGCAACCGACGTCGCACCTGGTTCGATCAAATCGTGGACTCGTCTTCTCGATAGGCAGCCTCCTTTTTCCAGTAGTAGAACCATGCTTCCTTTGAACAACCGTGCTCACCGTGCCTGCTCCCACGGATTCGACAACTTGGGGTCATTCAGGAACCCCTCGTCGGTCAAGGTCTTGAGAAAGTTCAGCAGGTCCAATTTTTCCTGCTCAGTGAAGTCGATCCTGGAGATCAGGCCGCTCTTGTGAGGATTCAGACGGCCGTCCCCCTGGTTTGGGCCGGAGGTCGTGACCTTGCCACCCTGGGAGTACTGCTCGATGACCTCTTCGAGCGTGGCTACGCTGCCGTCGTGCATGTAGGGCGCGGTAACCTCGACATTGCGCAGGCTCGGCGCCCGGAAGGCACCCATGTCCTCGGGCTTGGCAGTGCCCTCGAACACGCCCCGGTTCGGATAGGGATAGCCACCCTTGCCATCGACGTTGTACAAGCCGTTGTTGTGGAACAGCGTCTCGACCAGGCGGCTCTTCTTGTGGAGGACCTGGTCGTTGAAATTGAAGCTGCCATGGCAGTGGTGGCACTCGGCCTTCTCGCCGAAAAACAGCACCATGCCGCGATCCTCGGAAGCCGAGAGTGCTTCCTTGCCCTGCAGGTAGCGGTCGTAGCGGCTATCGACGGAGACCATGGAACGCTGAAAGGCGGCGATGGCCTTGATCACCGTGGCCATGCTCAGCGGCTCTGCGTCGTCGGGAAAAGACTGCCGGAACAATGGCGGATAGATCGGATCGTTGCGCAAGCGACCCAGAACCTCCTGTCGATTGGCGTCGGTGACGCCCATCTCGACGGGGTCGTCGCCAAACAGCGGGATCTCCATCTGCTGCTCCAGCGAGACCAGCGCTGGATTGGCCCAGTTGTAGGTGGCATGCCAGGCACTGTTGGCGAGCCCCAGCGCATTGCGATGCGTGTGCTCTCCCATCGATCCCACCGACAGCGATCGGCCATCGGTGAAGGCCCGGCTCTGCTGGTGGCATGACGCGCAGGACATGGTGCCGTTGCCAGACAGTCGAGTGTCGTAGAAGAGCTTTCGCCCGAGTTCGACTTTCACTGCCGACATAGGGTTGTCGACGGGCACGCGGGGCTCCGGCACATGCGTCGGCAGGTTCCACGACCAGACACTGGCGGTCACCATTGCAGCGACTGCTGCCGGTACGGCAATCAGGCCCAACACCGCGGACAGTGCCCGTCGTTTCACGGCTTGGTTCCGACCGTGAATAGTGGCGAATGACCTGGCACATCAGGCTCTCCGCTCTCCAGGGACAAGCCCAGACGCTGGAAGATGGCACCGCACTCGGGGTCGGTTGGCCCACTCATGCAACCCACGGCACCTCCCCGATCCTCGGAAACGCGCGTGGCCTGGAACAGTGAGGTCAGATCCAGCTCGACCCGCTGTGCGTTCAGGTCGAATCGCTCCATCACTACCGGGAGGCGATTCGAGCGCAGGCAGGACACTGTCTGCCCGGTGACGGGATTGCCGGTGCAGCCGGTTGAACCCAGATGCACATACCAAGACGCGGAACGTGAGCCATCGGGCTTCGTGACGCCGCCCTCCGGGTCAATCTCGATCTTGGCGAACTTGCGCCCCGCCTGCCAGCTCCAGCCCATAGCCGCGATGTCCAGCGGCGCCCCCTCCAACTCGGTGCTGGTGTGGTTCAACGTGCGCGGAACGCCCACGGTGAAGGCCAGGCCGGTATAGCGACCGGCCGGCACCGTGCCAGTGACCACCGCATTGGTCGCGGAGGTTCCCCCGACGCACGTGCCGGTGGCATCCTCGAAGTCGAGCAGGGCGACCTGCTCGTTCTGCCAGTCGTTGGAAGTCAGGGCGATGGGCGTTCGCTTGCCATCGGGTCCCACCAATGCCACGTCTTGCACGTAGAACCGAGCATCGCGCAGTGTCGCGCGCTTCGCATCGCTGCCCAGCGCGCCCAGAGATGTCCCGCAGCGAGCGGCCTGACCGTTGGCTACCACCTCGAAGGTGATGGCCACAGTCTGAAGGTCGCCCCCATGGGGCGAAGGGGTGCTCACGCACGCGGACAGGCCGGCCGTCAAGACCACCGCTGCCGTCAAGTGACTGACTCGCATATTGGCCTCCCGTCAGAACCGGGCGCTCAGCGTCACATTGACGCTGCGGCCCTGTTCGTAGCTGAATGTCTCGGCCATCGATTGCTGGTACGTGGCGTAGCCCTTGTTAAACAGGTTCGTGACGCCGACATCCACGCGGTACTGACGTTGCTGGTAGGACACTCCGATGTCGTGCACGGCATAGCCACTGCGCCGGCGCAGTTCCGTCGCGTCGTAGTCCTGGGCGCGTACGAACTGCCCCAAATAGCGCACGGACCAGTTGTTGTCGATCCGGTACTGCGCGCCGAAGGCAAGCTTGTCTGGCGGGGCGTACAGGTGCGCACCCGTCTCGGCGTTCTTCGAGCGCAGCCGCGAGTAGCCCAGGCCCAAGGTAAGGTCATCCCAAGCGTAGGCCACTTCCAACTCGCCGCCATGTCGCTCGGCGCGGGCCACGTTGTTGCGCTGGAAGATGAGGCCGGTTCCAACGAAGGGTGCTTCACGCGTAAAGCGGCCGACCACCTGCTGATCGATCATGTCTTCCACGTCCTCGGTGAAGTACGCGGCCTTCACGCGCAGGCGGTCGCCCGCACCCAGCACATCGTCAAACGACAGGGTGGCCCCCACCTCCTTTGCGGTGCTGGTCTCGGGCTTCAGATTGGTGTTGGGCCGGAAGTTGAACAGCGCCCGGTTCGTGTTCAGGTTGCCAAACATCTCCGTCAGAGTCGGGCCGCGGTAGGCCTTGCCGTAGCTGGCGTAAACGCCGAGGACCTCCCAGGGTTGGTACTTGAGGGTGACCTTGGGCGAGAGCTTGTTGTGGCTGACCTCACTCTGACCGGGAGACGTGAGCTTGTAGTCGTCGTGACGCAGGGCTCCGATCAGCGTCCACTTGTCAAGGAACGAAATCTCGTCCTGCAGGAACACGCCCACGGCACGCATCCGCCCGTTGGGCAGCACGCTGTTGGACTGGCCTGCGGACGTGTTCTCGCTGGTGTCGCGGTACATATCCACGCCGTAGGTGAGACGATGCGCCATCCAGGGGCCGGTATCGAACCGGCTGCTGTTCTGCAGGCTGGCCCCGACCGTCTTGGTCATCGTGGTGGTGTCGGCCTGCGGGGGAGTCGCCAGGCTATGGCTGTCGAGTTTGAACGTCGTCTGGTAAACCGTCAGCTTGCCGTCCAGCAACCTGCGATCGGTATCGCGAAAGGCCCAGCTACCGGTGTACTGCTCCTGGTCGCGCTTGAGATCATGCGAGAACTGGGAGAGCAGGTTGCCACCGGGATTGGTGGGGCCCACCATCTTGTCGACGAAACGCTGGTAGCTCAGTTCTAGCCGGTTGAGTTCGTTGGGAGAAAAACCGCCTTTGAACAGACCACTCTTCAGGTTGCCGTCGTTAGGGTACTTCGCGTGGTCGCCGCTGGCGCCGGTGTGGATTTCGCCGAAGTCGCGGAAGGTCCCGCTGGCCAGAACGTCGAAGTTTCCGGAGCGCGCTGCGGCAGTCAGGTTCGTTGACCATTCCTCATTGGCGCTGCGATAGCCGCCTTTGACCTGCCCGCCGAAGTTCTTGCCGGATTCCAGGAAATCCGCTGCACCGATGGTCTCGAATGCCATCACGCCACCCAGTCCACCGCCGCCGTACACGGCCGAGACCGGGCCGCGCACGACATCGACCTGCCGAATGAAATCCGGATCGATCAGCAACGGGGTGTTGACGCCACCCTCGTAGTTGCGACGCGCGCCGTCCACGGACAGGATGATGCGCGGTCCCTGGAGGCCACGAATTGCAGGACTTTGGGCGGCAGGTCGCGGACCGCCGCCATAGTTCACGTTGGGAAGTGCTTGCAGCAGGGTGGAGACGGTGCTTGCTTGAGCATCGTCCAGTTCCTCGCGGGTCACCGTCGAGACAGAGGCTGGCACGTCAAATCGGCTGTGCGGACTGCGCGTGGCCGTCACCGTGACGGTATCCAGGACGGTGGTGGCTTGAGTGTCTTTGGACTCAACAGCGTTGTCATGCTGCTGCGCGTAGGCGCTCTGGTGGGCAAGCACGCAGGACGCCGCGAGTGCCAGTGTGAACGCCGTGCCGGCCGGATTCCGGACGTTCGGCAGAGCTTCACTGAGGGCCGTGGCTACACGGTGCTGAAAGAACTGCGCTCGGATGGCGACTGTTCGCGCACGAGGGCGCAGACGCGAACGGCCAGCGCCGATCGCGGAAGAATCTCCGGACATAAAAACTCCAACAATGATCGTGGCGAAGGCCGCGCAGGAAGTACTCTGCACGGCCCAATGGGCTGCGAATCAGACGTTGGAGGGGGGCGCGCGTGCTTGGTGCGCAGTTCTGAAGCCTTCGGCTACAAAGTGTTCTGCCGGAGGAGCTTGAGGTGCGTGAGTGTTGAGATCGAGGGCGGGCAGAAACGCCATTGATGGCGGAAGCCCCACGCAATGTGCGAGCGGACACAACGCACACATACCACTGGATGGCATCGTCTCGGTGTCTGGCTGATCTTGATCAAGATCGATACCAAAATCCGACAAAGGCACGGTCTTCATGCCTGAGCCGGTGCAGATGACGACCATCTCTTCATCTGCCGAGATGGACACCAAAGGCATGCTTGCTACGGCGAAGGACTGCAACAGAAACACCACCGCCACGGCAACCGTACCGAAGCGGCGTGTTCTGTTACGAAGCAGCCTCCAAAATCGCATGTCGTTTTCTTATTGCTCTAAAGTAAAAAAAGATGTGAACGCCTCCGTTTTTTATTTTACAGCTGTCGCTATTGACAGTCCAGAGATTTTTCTGTAGCTGATCTTTCGCCGCGCTGCGCCTTCAGCTCGCAGCGAGTCAGCTAAGCAAACATAGTTGGCTTTTTGACAGTGCGTCTACTTGCTGCTCAGTACCCTAAGGTATGGGTTGTTGGGGGGGATTTGCGCGAATAGAAGATGAGCGTGTTCCAGCAAGTACCCATGAAGTTGCCGTGATTTCCGAGGCCCGGAGACTTCGCAGGTCCAGATGTTTAGGCCGTTAGGCTGCTTGCAATGCAATTGCAGTCGCTCGAATCGCTTTTGCACCCACTGCCAATCTTGTTGGTTTTCCTGCTTGGCCAGCGTGCGTACCTCAGGGTGCTCCTGGGCATAGCGCTGAAAGACGCCGGGGCTGACCAAGTACGCGGTATCAATCACGGTATGCACCAGTGCCTTCGCGTCGTTGATGATAAGCCGGCGTGAGGCGATACCCTGTTTCAGCCATGCCATGAAATGCTCGCCGGACGGTTGCTCCGTCGAGAGCACGGGCTGACGCATAGGTGACGAAGACAGCGCCGCAGCCAAGGTTGGCGCGAGCACTTCGGAGCGCGTGGCAGGCGCCTCGCCCAAGGCGGCTTCCGCATTCTGTTTTTCGCGCTCCGAATCGCCCCTCTCCACCATTGCCAGCAGATCCTCCATGACGTCGGTCACGGCCTGGCCCACGGGCGAAGGAATCGTGTCGGTGCCGCCGCCGCCCTCCCATGGCGCGGGCTCCTGACCTTCCACGGTCGGTCTCGCTATGATCGCTGGCGAAGAGGCCGAGGCATCGGTGTCTTTATCGGCAGATGCCGTGTCGATCGCCACAGTGCCTGCGAACGGCGCCGGCCGCTCGCCGGTTTTCCAAATTAGCGCAGGAGCGAGGCGCAGCAGCGTGAAGGAGTGGGACCAGCCAGTGGAGCTGGTCACGGTCGCGCGCCAGATTGCCTTGCCGTCCGATGTGGTCTGCAACATGCCGTGGTCCTGCAGCACGTTGAACACGGCGGTGTTGTTCGCAGGAATGCCATCGATGCCCTGAGACAACAAGTGGGCGCGCAGCTTGTCGGAACAGGTCTTGCTCACCAGCCACAAGGCATCCTCGGTGAGCCAGCCATCGGAGGCTTCGGGCTGGTTCAACTTCAACTCTTCCTTGAGCAGGTAGCGCAATCCGTCCAGCAGCTTGCGTTGCAGCGCGTGCTTGGGCGCGGCCATGGCGCGGGCCGGATCGCCACCCAGTTCCTGCGCCACCGAAGCACGATCAGCCTGTACGACAAGCTCACCCAGTACACCGGCATGTTCGTATTGACCGGCCAGCACATAGAGCAGCGGTGCCCAGAGGGCCGGATAATCACTGAGCCAGTCCAGAAGGTGGCGGTCGAGCAGTTGGCGATAGAGCAAGCCCGTCGCCGCGCTGTGCAGGCGGTATTCGCGATCGTCTCGGTAGCGGAAGCGGTACGGCTGGCGCAATGGGCCGTGCCAGGGGTGCCACGTGCTGCCGTCGGCCAACTCGACGTGGAGATCGACGGCGAGCTTGCCGACGTCGTGTAGCAAGGCCGCGTAGGCGACGGCGGCGGTCCAGGCTTCGGATTGCGCGGCCTGGTCCTCCGGGGTGCTGCCGGCCGGTAACAGGTGCGATTGCCGCAGCTTGAGGGCGTAGGCAACGATCTCCAGTCCGTGGTCCAGCATGCCGCCGGGGTACGCATGGTGATGGGCCTCCGAGGCGGGAAACCGCTGGACCAGCTCGGCGTAGCGTTCCAGCGGTGCGCGATAGAGGGTGGCGAACTGCCTGCGCGACAGCGACGTGCGCTGCCAGATGTGTTCCAGCAGCTTCTGCCGGCGCGGTGTCGCCAGCAGCGAGGCGGCCGACTCGGGCCGCAGCCGCCCTTTCGGGAGGTCAATGGAGGGTGCTGGCGACGGAGCGGCAGCCACGGAGGGCCGTTTTCGCTGGAACAGAGAGAGCATGTGGGTGTCCTGGTGGCGGGCCGACAGGGAGGCCTTTTGCCTTTTCGAGGTAGGGCCTTTCCCCTTGCAGCCCCTTCCCTTGCCCTTTCGGCCCTTTGGCCTTTAACCATTTGGATATAGGGCGGCGTGCGCTTGCCGTCCACCACCAATGCGGGTTGCAGCGGGCCGGATTGGTGCGTGAAGGCTCGCTGTTCCCGCCATACGATGGCCCGATTCTTGGACTCTGGAGAGCATCATGAGGGCTAACATTGACACGGTAAGGAAATTTCCTTACCATAGTGGCGTCGCCATCAGGAGAACCACCATGCCTGCCATTCATGAAGTTGCCACGCTGACGTCCAAAGGCCAGATCACGCTGCCCAAGCCCATCCGGCAGGCGCTCGGTGTCGATGCCGGCGGCAAGCTCGCGTTCGACCTGCGGGGCAGCGAAGTCGTTGTCACCCGCGTTGACGCCGAGCACGAGGACCCCGCCATCGGCGCGTTCCTGAGCCTGCTGGCCCGCGACATCGAGGCTGGTCGGAATGTCCAGGGCCTGCCCGAGGACTTGGCTCGTGCCATGCTGGAGCATGCAGGTCATAGCGTGAACCTGGGCGAGGAGATCGACGGCGAAGTGGAACTCTGATGCAACGGCATGGCTGGGCATTGCTGTTCCACGACTGTGTGATCGAGCAGTTGCAAAAATTGCACGGAGCCGCACGGCGCGCGCAAGAGAACGACCCGGAAGGCTTCGAGTCCAACGCCAACGTCAAGCTCTTCAGGGCCTTGAATCAGTTGATATTGGATGTGGTGCCCGGTGATCCGGCACGAGACGAGTACCGCCAGGGCAACACCCTGGGGCCCGCCCACCGGCACTGGCGACGGGCCAAGATCGGAAGGCGGTTCCGGTTGTTCTTCCGGTACGACTCGAAGGCCAAGGTCATCGTGTACGCCTGGGTCAATGATGAGCAGACCTTGCGGTCTTCGGGGAGCAAGTCAGATCCCTATGCCGTGTTCGAGAAAATGCTCGGACGTGGAAATCCGCCAGACGATTGGAACGTATTGGTGCAGGCAAGCAAGCAGGATTGGAGCAAACTGGAATAGGCATTCCTCATGTAGCAGGAGACGACCATGAACACGACAACCCGCATCAGCACCGCAGAACGCCTCGGCCGCAGCGTTGGCCGTGGATGGCGCGCCTATGCGCGCGGCGAGCGAAGGTTGTCGGGTTGGCTCGCCTCCAAGGGGATGCCGCTTGCCGGTGCCACCGTGCTCGTATGGGTAGTGAAGCTGGTCGCGCTGGGATTGCTGTTCTACGCCGCGTTCTGGCTGGCGTTGGTGCTCCTGGTTGGGGTTGCCGCAGCATGGACGGCCAGCAATTCGACGGTCAATGATGATCGCTGGAGGCAACCGGACGAACTGCGAAACGGCGAGGCAGGCTTTGGCCTGTATTCGTCCAGCGGTCAGCGGATCGACCCGCACGACCCGAACGATCCGTTCAACGACTGAAATGGGCGACCGATCAAAGCACCTTGCCGGTAACCTTGTTCACGCCCGATCCCGCGCTATCGCGTGCTTCCTTGGAACCGACAGCCAGGTTCTGAGCGATAACCCCGGCTTTTACTCCGACCCACCCAAGAGCTGCCACCCAGAAAGTCGGCAGGACCAAGAACATCGTGCCGGTGACGAACATCAAAAGCATGTCGCCGAAGGCATTGTTCAGCCCCACCAGCGGGTCGAAGTTGGTATGCGGCCGGTTCCAGCCAAAGCCCCACCCGTAGAGTGCATCGAGGATGGTGCTGTCGATCCAGCGTGCGAGCTGAAACCAGAAGTCCGTGAAGAACAGCGCGAACTGGACGGTGCTGACGGTGACGACCATCTTCAGGTCATAGGTGCCCACGACCAGCACTAGCGGAATGCAGATCACGAGCGCCATCTTGAGCAGTGCGAGCACCATGGGCAGTGCTTGGCGCACTACGTCCATTGCCGGGAAGGCGGCGAGAGCCCCAACCGCCAAGCCAACATCGCTGGTGGCACGGTTGACGACATTGGGCAATGTCTTGTCGATCTGACCGCCGTAGTCCGTATAGACGCTGCCTTGGTTCAATTTCTGCTGCCGCGGTGACGCGATGGCGCGGATCACGGAGTCGTCCACCTCGGCCCTGCTCAGGAATCCAGCCCAGCCCGCAAGGCGATTCAGCAGGCTCGGGTCCACTTGCCCCAGCAGCCGCGCGCGCAGTCCGTTACTGCCGTCGGACCACCACTGCCTGCAGGTCGGGTAGCCGCCACCATTGGTAACCTGCGCGAGCCCAGCATCGCGGGTGTCGTCATAGGGCCATGCCTCTCGCGCCGTACTGGAGCGGTAGCTGTCGTAGTAGCCACCTGTGTCCGTGAAAAAGTGCGAGCCGATCCAGGTCACGTCGTGCATCTGCTGCTCATCGAGATCCGGGCGCTGCATGAACAGCTTGGCGCGCGCCGGTCCATAGCAGTCCCGAGAGAAATCCGCCACCTCCTGAGCCAGCACCGGGTCGTCGATACGGGTCGCATCGATCTCCATCCGCATCTGCCGCAGATCCGTGCCGCACGGGATCGCAGCCACCGAGGCGCTCGTGACGGCGCGCGAAAGCGCGTGCATGAAAGCCCACCAGACCGGAACCTTCGCCGACTGGTTGTTGATGGTGCTGAAGGATTGCGACCAGCCCGTTTCCGTGGGCTGCGGCACACTGACTTGGCACTGCGCCGAGCGCGAGCTGTCGTACTGGATAGTGTTGAGGTCGACGTCGATGAACGGAATGCCAGCGAACATCACGACCACGATGGCCACAAAGACTCGGTTCTCAATGCGCGCCGCCGAGAGCACGCCCTTGTTGCCTTCGTCGGCGCCCTCCGCGCGGGCCTTGAGCCATTCCTGGATGACGATCGCCACAAAGGGCAGTGCAAACACCCCGCTGGACACGAGGACGGCCCAGATGCCGTTGTTGACGATCCAGGACACGAGGGTGAGGTAGTACTCCAGGTAGTCGGTCGTGAACAGCGTCATGGCCCCGATCTCCCCTCAAGCGGCCTGCATCAACAGGTTGGCTTCGAGCGCCACAATGGCAACGACGCCGGCGACCTCTGCGCGGATCAGCCGACGTCGCGCGTGCGTGTTCTCTTCGCGGGCCAGCAGCCGGCGGCGCATCCAGACCCATCCATAGGCCGTACCGCCGTACAGGCACAGTCGCCAGATGAAGAAGTACCCTGCAGACGCCGCCAGCCACCGCTCCCAGGCCGCGACACTGCCGACCAGGTAGATGCCCGCGACGTTGGCCCCTACGGCGGCGGCCACGACCAGCACAAGCCATAGCAGGGTTTTCGCCACGTGCCGGCTGAACAGCCAGCGTAGTGGACGCCAAGTCATGCGAGCCGCGCTCATGGCCGACCTCCCGGATTGCCCTTCTGGAGTTGGTCGAGACGGTCGGGCACCGGATCGCCCTCGTAGATGCCGCGCGAGCCCGACGCGCGCGTGCTATGGCGCTGAATGATGGCCATCGGCGAGTTGTTGGCCAGCTCGCGGCGCAGTTCCAGTTCCGTTTTGAGATTCTGGATCTCGCGGTCGAGCGTATCGCTCTCCTTGTTCACGCCCTCCACCGCAAGCTCGTTGGCCGCGACGTTGGGCTCTTTTTTGCCCGTGAGCAGCGTGCGCTGCAGCAGCAGCGCCTTCTCCAGCACGGAGGACAGCGCGACCTCGGACGCCAGGCGCTGCGACAGCAGGTGTTGGTCTGGCTCGTCACGCAGCGCTTCGATCACGCCGCGCGTGATGGGCAGCGACGCACTGCCAGCCTCGCGCAGGTTCTCGGGTGTCGTGTTCTTCGCCTTAGACACCAGATCCTGGAGCGCCTGCAGCTTGGCGTCGTATTCTTCCTGGATCAGCGGCGTCAGCCCTACGCCGGGCGTCGTTTCGGTCTTGGTGCAGGCATCGCATGTGCGCTGTTCCTTCTCGCCGAGCACGCGCGTGGCCCAATCGACGGCGGCCTGCGGCGAGGTCCAGGTCTGGCACGAGAGACTGCTACAACTGGTCGGTGCGATGGACGACGTATCGGTCACACCGCGGCCGTTGACCAGGTTGTAGCCGGCACGGGTGACATCGCCGACGACCTTGATCGCGGGCTGGCCAGAGCCCCCCGCGTTACTGCCCCCGACCCACGGCACACCGTCATTGCCGCGGCGAGTCTCCGCCTGCTCGATGGCTGAGACCGCATCCGTGCTCGACACCGCATCGCGCAGCGCCAAGCCTTCTGCCATCTGGCTCCAGCCAAGCTGCCCGCCCGCCGTCTGGGCCATCTTCTCCGCCATGGCACGGCACGTCAGCTTGGAGCGGTCGAAATCGAGCCGTGCCTGCAGCACGCCATTGGTAAGCAGGTTGTAAAGGCCCGGATCGGCCCGCTGAATGATCAGTGCCGGCAACGATGCCACCGCGCTGGTGGCGCTTTGGATCACCGATGACATGATTTGCTGGAAGCCGTTGGTGACGCCGTTGAGTTGATTCTTCAACGTGGTCTGGATGCTCATGTCACCGCAGATCAAGTTGCTGTTCCAGCCCACGCCGACCCCGAGAGAGCGCATGCCAGCCGCACGTCCCATCGACACGGCGTTTCCGCCTCCGATCGAGTACATAACGTCATCGCCGATGACACTGCCGCCGGTCTGGTAGCCCAGTTGGCCCAAGGCCACACCGCTCGTCAGCGCGAGCGCACCGGCCAGCGCCAGGACGATATTCGTGCGACGTACCCGGGGGGGGAACGGATTGAATGCAGGACGGAACTTCATGGCACCACCTCAGAGGAAATCGACGCTGCCGAGAAACACCTGGCCCCGGCGTTCGCAGCAGGCATACGGCCGCCAGAGCGCCCAGGCGTAGTCGCCTTGCTGGGCTTGCGTCAGGGAGCCATCGCGGGGGAACACCGCGCAGGACGAGGACAGGACAGGCGTGAGTTCCTGCCACTTGCCCGTCGAGGCATCGCCCTCCATGAGCGCGCCAGCCGGCCAGTAGCCATCACGGGAGTTGGCGAGCAGCGGTTGATAAACATGGATCTGCCCGCGGCGCGTGACGACATCGCCTGCGCGCTGGGCCACCACGGCGCCGGCCTTGTGGTCGTCGGTCTGGTGCAAGAACCCACCGCGGGGATACACGTTGCCCCAGAGGTTCATCGTGGTGCGTGCGCCGACCTCGCGCATGCCGGGAATCAGCGCTTCCGGGTAGGCCATCTCGGGCACGTTGTAGCGCCAGGCCAGCGTGTCCAGGGTGCTGAGCAAGTACGGCATGAACGCCGTGCCCGCACCCTCACAGAAGTAGCCCGAGGACGACACGAACTGGTTGAATACCTCGCCGCCGGGATGGCCGATGACATCGCTGTTCTTGAATTTGGCGAGGTTGTTTTCGTGGTCTTCGTTCGTGGTGCCATCGCCGCCGGCTTGCGCCGATGGGTTGGGTGTGCTCATCGCCCGGACTTCGATCCACGGGTTTTCGCCGGTGTTGCTGTAGCTGGAGACGACCGCATCGGGGATGTAGTGGCGGACTTTGATGGACGTGCGCACCGTGCAGCCACCCCAGGAGCAGAACAGCCAATAGCAGATGCCAACCACCCGGTATTCCAGGCAGTCTGGCGACATGACGGAAGACACGATGGTGGCGGTATTCAGGGCGTAACTGCTCGTGGCGCCGACCAGCAGCACCGAGGCCACGACAACACGCAGACGGCGCAGCAGGTCAAATGGGCGATGGGTCACGGCTGCGTCCTCCGGTGCTGCTCGATGCGCGCGACTGCGCGGGCCACGTCCGGCTCGCCATAGATCACGTAGCGCTTGTCCACGACGACGGCCGGGATGCTGGTGATGCCCAGGCTCCATGCGTCGGTGACGCCCTGGTATGCGGACGCAATGCGGCGCTGGAGGTCGGCACCGCCACCGTTCAGCCGACGCTTGACGATGACGGCAGCCTGTTCGGGATCTGCGGGGAGTTCGGCAGCAAGCTCCGTTTCGATCCGATGCGCTTCGTCCAACTCGATCAGCCGCTCACCGCCCACGGTCTTGAGGGGGTGCCGGCTGTCGGTGACGACCAGCACGTCGGCGGCGAAGGTGGCCGGGCTGAAAACGACCAGAGCGACCGGCAGCGCAACGGCCAGGCCGAGGGTTCGCCATCCCGGCGAGAACCTGGAAATAGATGCTGGCATGTCGCGTACCCCGGGAAGTTGATCAGGGCCATAGTCAAACGCCGAACCTGATGCAGCCCCAACAAACAATGCGCATCGCGGACACCCCGCATACCTGCTTGTCTCGCCGCAAAGAAAAACGGAGGCCGAAGCCCCCGCAGTGATCAATGAAGCGATGCGCTACAGCAAGCCGTGCTCAGCGAAGGAGTACGGATTTCCCAGGCCGACGACGATGTGGTCCAGTACCCGAACATCGATGAGCGCCAGCGCAGCCTGCAATCGCTGAGTCAGCGCGCGATCGGCGTTCGACGGTTCGGTGGCACCCGAAGGGTGCTGGTGCGCGAAGACCACTGCGGCGGCTTTCAGCTCCAATACACGCTGTACGACGACACGCGGATAGACTGCAGTCGAATTGATCGTGCCCCTGAACAGTGGCTCGTAGGCCAACACTTGATGCATGCTGTCCAGGAACACGACTGCGAATACTTCGTTGGGCTCAGCGACGAGTTTTAGACGCAGGTAGTCCCGCACGGCGGCCGGTTGGCTGAGGCACGGTCCGACTTTGAAGATCCGTCTCTCCAGCAACGCGATAGCCTGCTTGATGATCCAGTCCTCATGATGGGCCGCGACGGCGGAAAGCGACTCCACGCAGGAGTCATTGACGACGAAAGACATGGCGAACCTCCGGAAGGTGAGATCGGAGGGCGCACGCCCTGGGAGGGCAAGCCCTCCTGGGGATAGGAACAAGGGAACGAGGTGCATCCACCACCGCGCAGCGGTGATTGTTCGCGGCCAGGATGCGGAGCGAACGGGTATCGGTCAGCGCGGGCAACCGCGCCGTAGCCTTGAAGACCAGGGCTACCTGGGCATGTC
This sequence comes from Comamonas composti DSM 21721, assembly GCF_000429845.1. Lineage (GTDB taxonomy): Bacteria > Pseudomonadota > Gammaproteobacteria > Burkholderiales > Burkholderiaceae_C > Comamonas > Comamonas composti. Next base: position 57,234 of record NZ_AUCQ01000013.1, on the reverse strand, counting down.
GCCGACAACGTCGGCAGGCATTTCGGTGGTAGGTGTGGCGGCAGGTTCGTCAGCCGCCAGCATGTCCATGGCCGACAGCAAGGCATCGTCTTCGATTGGACCCTGCAGCAGGACGGACTGGCCCGTCTGGCGATCAAGCAGGCGCAGCGACGGCGTGGCCGTCACGCCGCCTTTCGTGGCTTCCGTGGCCTGGGCGCGGATGACTGCATCGGCTCGCTCGCTTGTCATGCACTGCTCAACGGCCGGCGTCGATTCCGGGTAGCGCAGGCCATCGGGCAATCCCTGGCCGTCGCTGCGCGTGTGGGCATAGACCCACTCGACGGCATGCCAAAAGGCAGCATGCCCGCCGGCTTCGGCGACGCACTCGACCAGACGCGCCTCGGCCGACGCGGCCGGCTCATGTGCGGCCAGCGGCTGGTGGTGCCATTGCAGGGCCACGTCGGCGTTGCTGCCGACCCAGCGCTTGAGCTGCGGGAAATACTCCCGGCAGAACGGACATTCCAGATCGGCATAGAGCGTCAGCGTGAAACGCCCTTCGGGATTGCCCATCTGCCAGGGCGGCCCGGACATCAGTGCCGTGCTGACCGGCGTGGGCGACTGTGGTGAGGGTTCGCCGGGCGACCGGGACACGAGCCAGATCAGCAGCAGCGCGACCAGCGCAACAGCTAAGGCCCAAGGCCAGCGGGGCCGCCCGTGGCGACGGCGGAACGCCTGAACTTGTATCGGAATGGAAGGACGCTTCTGCTCCATGGTGTTCTCCGGCTTACGACAGTTCCAGGGCAGGCGACTCGATGCCGCGTGCCTGGTCGATCTTCTCGGCGACCTTGAAAGCTGCTTCCAACTCGGTGCAGCCGTATTGCTGCATGAGCTGGTAGCGCTCTGCCTTCTCTTCGGGTTCGGTTTGCGCGAGCGCAAGGTACAGGCTCGGCGGCACGGCGCGGAACAGCACTTCCATGCTCTTGGAGAGGATGACGCCCTCGGTGAATTTCCCCGCCTCTTTGCGCGCCGAAAGCATCAGCGCCTTCTGCGCGGGCGAGAGTTCGCGGAAGCGTGCGATCTTCTCGACCTCATCGGGCGGCATCGACAGGCAGATCCACCACTCGATCATGTTGAGCATGGGCTCCGCAGCACGCGGCAGGTCGTCGATATTTTGCGTAGCGAGCCAGAACCAGGCTCCTAGCTTGCGCCACATTTTTGTGATTTTCACGACGTAGGGCGCGAGCAGCGGGTTCTTCGTGATGATGTGTCCTTCGTCGGTCACGTTGATGATCGGGCGGCCTAGGTACTGATCGCGCTCGGCGATGTTGTTCACCGTGCTGATCAGGCTGATGTAGGCAATGGAGAGCTGCGCGTTGTAGCCCTCGCGCGCATAGGTCGCGAGATCCACCAGGGTGATGTCGGCCTCGGGCCACGGCGTGCCGTCGCGGTCGAACATCTCGCCGTCCGTGCCTTGGCAGAACATGTCCATCGCGTCCGCCATCTCCAGCAGCCGCACGCGCCGCATCTCCGGCAGTGTCGAGTCCTGGCCGCGCGTGCGCAGCGCGTTGCGCACGTCGCGCGTGAGTACGGTGTGCTTCTCGGCCACGCAGTGTTCGGCGGCGTCGAGAATGCACTGTCGAATCAGCGAACGATCGGCCCGAGTCATCCGGGCCTCTTCTTTATCCTCGCCGCCAGTGATCATCAGCCGTGCAGTGATTTCCAGTTCACCGAGCACGTCGCGCTGCTCGTCCGCCTCCATGGCCGAGACGTCCGGCGGCTGGTCTTCATCCAGCGCATCCGCATCGAGCGTCTGCACGTCACTCGGCGTTTCGATCAGCCGGCGCGCGTCAGCGAAGGGTGCGAGGCTGATGCCTGAGCCTGGGGCCAGCTTGACCCGGTTCACGGTCAGGCCCAGACGCTTGGCGAAATCGCTGAACAGGCCGAAGCTGTTGCCGGCTTCCACGATGAAGAGGCGCGGCCGGTAGATGGCCGTGACCTGATTCAAGAGGTTGTTGAGCGTTGCGCTTTTGCCGGAGCCGGTCGGGCCGAACAGGAACAGATGGGCGTTCATCTGTCGATCCAGGCGGTTGAGCGGGTCAAAGGTGATCGGCCCGCCGCCTCGGTTGAAGAACGTATTGCCGGGATGGCCCGTACCTTGGCTGCGGCCCCAGGCCGGAGAGAGATTCGCCACGTGCTGGGCGAACATCAGTTGGGTGAACCAGTTCCGCCGATCCTGGCTCGGGTTGTAGCAGCATGGCAGCCAGCGCAGGTAGCTGTTCAAAGGCGCGACTTCATCGTCTTCGCGCACGGGCTGCAAACCAGCGTTGAGCATCACGTTCGCCAGGTCCAGGCCGCGCCGGTCCAGCTCAGCTTCATCCCGGCCGCGCAAATAAAAGGCCAGCGTTCCCCGGTAGAGCTTGTGAGCGCTGCCGATGAGCGAGCGGGCCTCCTGCACATCCTTGAGAGTCTGCTCCGATGCCAGTGTTTCGCCGACTGCCTTCTTCGCCAGGTGGTTCAGATGCGATTCGAGGATGTCCTGGGGTGTCGCCACCATGGTCAGACACATCGTCGTGTCCTCGGGCATCTGATCGAACAGCGTGTTGATCGCATCGCCTTTGCGAGTTTCGCCAGTCAGGTGACCTGTACCAGGCGGCATGCGCAGCCGGTCAGTGACCAGCACACGGTGCGGCATGCCGTCGAAGTGCCAGGTTCCGTGCTCTGCGTCCGAGCGTGGCTGGCTGAAGAAAAGCCGCTGGCTGAAATCCCGCCCACTCGCCAGCTCGATCTCGCCGTCTTCTGTCTCGTCGGGGTAGCGTGCCAACGCATAGAAGCGTTCGCGGTCCTCGACCCTAGGCCCGAGCAGCGTGGGACGCGGGTTGAACCACCGCAGCAGCCAGTCATGAACGTCGGCCGCGACCATGCGCCGGGCCTGGATGCCGGCGTTCGCCAGCCCACCACACAGGCGATCGCAGACGATGTTCAGCATCTGCTCGGGCGTCTGGCCGCGGCGGCTCGCCTGCCCGGTGGCCCGGCGATAGACGACCATGCGCACGCGCCGCGTCTGGCCGCGCCAACGCAGCCGCGTGACCACCGTGTCCTCGAAGAGCCCGCCCGGCTTCGCGACCGCGCGCAGGTGGTGTCCGAAGAAGCGAAGGTAGAACTCGGTGAAAGCCGTATTGCGGGCGCGCGGCTGCACGTAGTCGCGCAGGGTCTGCATGTACTGGTCGAAGCTGGGTTCGTCCTGGGCGTAGAGCTGGAGTACCCAGGGGTTCTCGTCCAGTTCATCGAACGAGTCCTGGAGCGCGTTCTCCAAGGCGTCGCGGGCATGCGCGAGCCAGCCGGGTTCCCGGCCCTCGGTGCCCAGTGGCACCAGCTCGTAGAATGCCGCGACCGATTGCCCATCTTCCAGCAGCATGGACTTCGAATCGGGCAGGAACTCCACCCAGGGCAGGAATTCCGCGAACGACGGCGCGACGTCGTACAGCGCCTGCTCGTCGGCCACCGTCGCCGGCCTGCGGCCATGGGCCGCCGTGCCGGGTTCTGGGATGCCGGCCTGGCGCAAGACCTCGACGTGGCGCTGCCAGCCCTCCGGCCACTCGTCATCGCCTGTGCCGGATGCGGCCAGCTTCGGCGCAGCCGACTTGGGCCAGGGGAGTTTCCAGCGCATCAGTAGTCCTCCACGCGCTCGCCAGGCATGGCGTACTGCACGCGCTGATACAAGGGAAAAACCGTCGTATAGCCCGGCACGGGCACCGGGTCCGTGCCTGCCAGGTGCGGGTACAGGTACATAACCAGGTCGGGATTCGGCAGGCGCTGGAACTGGCGATAGACCTCGTTGCGCGCTGTGCGCGTGTAGCGCATCTGCTCGGCGGCCGCGGCCTGTACATCCATCTCGGTCAGCGGCCGGCGCAGGCTCTGGCGCGCGTCGAGCAATTGCCTGCGTGCCACCTGGCCGGCGCCACCGCCGCCGTCACCGGCGTTCTGCTGCCAGATGTCCATCATCGTGCTGTCGCCGTGGGGCAGCAGCTTTTCCTTGCTGGTGGCACAGCCACCGAGTACTGCGATGGCGAGGGCCAGCGCCAGGCCCTTATTCAAGTTCGAGAGCATGGCTTTCTCCTGCGCGGTGATCGACCTTGCGACCTTCGGGATCGAAATCGATGGCGAGCGGCTTTTCGAGGTGGACGGCGACCTTTGCGCCGGGCTGGACATAGACGGCGGCGAAGGCCTGGCCGTACAACTTGTTGACCCAATCGGCCATGTCCCGCACGCCACCGGCCAGGATGCGGCCCACGGCCTCATTGCTGGAAATGCCGACGCTGCCGATGGAGCCGTCTGCGCCTACGTAGGACATCTGGCCGCTGTCGCTGTCGATCAGCGAGGCCACGCCAGCACCGGCCGCAGTGATTAGAGCCTGCGAGCCGAGGTACTGCTGGGCGTTGCTGCGCCGCTCCCCGCTGACGCAAGGAATGCCATACGGGTCGCTGATCCAGCCCAGGCCGTCGCGCTGCTGGTTGTTCTGCTGGTTGCCCTCACGGTCTTCGGGAATCGTCCGAATGGTCCCGTCATGGAACACAAAGGTGATGCTGCGCACCTGACCGCGCACGCAAGAGAGCGTCCAGTCGCCCGAGGCAGTGCCAGAAAACACGGCGCCGGCCACGTCGGGAATGTCGATGCCGTTTGCCGTGAGATTGTCGGGACCGACGAGGACTTTGAACGGATACGGATCGTTGACCGTACCGTCGATCGGCACGCGGCCGATCAGCGCCGTCATCGCCACCGATCCCATCAGCGTCGAGTTGGTCGGCACCGTGTAGACCGGCTTGGCGCTATTGGCGCCTGCGGCGCGGGCGCCCGCGTTCGCCACGGTTTTTGCCGTGGCATCCAGCGTGCTCTGCGCGGGGCCAAAGCTCGTCGGAAAGCTCATGCCGCCACCCGTGCCACGACTGCCGTTACGCCCATCAGCCGGCTTCGCGTCGTCTGGCTCGACCCAGCGCACGCCGCCTTCCATGCCTGCCTCGTCGCCGTCGCGCAGCCCCAGGCCCACGGGCAGATCGTTGTGGCCGCCGCCGCGCCCGCCGATGCCTTCCAAGCGCCGCTGCAGGTCGGCGAGCTGCCCCTCGGTCTGCTGGCGCTCGCTGGCCGCCTGCTGCTGGTCGCGGCGCAAGTTGGAGCGCTCGGATTCGAGGGCCGAACTGATGCGCTGGTCGATCGAGTTCTCGCGTTGGCGCAGGCGCTGGTTCTCCTCGCGCTGGGACTTGTTGTCGGACAGTGCCGTCTGAAGCTCGGTGCGCAACTGCTTCACCTGCGCCACGAGCGTCGCCACGGTATCGCGGGGGGTATCGCCCTCGATGCCCAGCGCCTTCATTTCCTCCGGTGTGAGCTTGGCGCCGGCACCCGCGGCGGGCGGCGCCGACGAGCTTCCACCCGAAAACAGCCGGATGGCGACAAACAGCACCAGCAGGGCTACGGGGATCATCAACCACTTCAGGAGTCCGTTACTGCGCATGGCGGGCCTCCTTGGCGTCGGTGGCCTCGGCTTCGGGCTGCGGCAGATGCGCGGCAGGATCGAAGCGGTTGATCGCCGGCAGCAGCGATTGCGCGAGGCCGTGCCCCCGCGTCACCAAATACAGGACGGTCGTGTCCTCTGGCGTCCCGCGCGGGCCGAGGGCTTCGTGCTGAAAGGTGGCGGTGAGGAAATCGCCCTGCAACACGCGCGGGTCGAGGGTGATCCAGCCGCCGCTGCTATTGGTGAGGCGGACGGCAGTGACCCACTGGTCTTCCAGACGCCATGAGGCGAGCGCGACCGCGCGCACCGGCAGCGTCGGCACCAGCGTGCCGAGGTCCAGGTCGCGGCGCAAGTTCACCCGCATGACGCCCGCCAGCGGCTCCACGGTGCGTAGCGGCGCGTAGAGGTTCTGCGCGGCGAAGCGCGTCAGGACAACCGGCACCGGGGTCTCGCGTCGCGCCGCCCGCGCGCCTGCCTGGTCCTGGGCGCGCACCGGAGCTTCGTTGTCATCGCCGGGCTGATCGCCATAGCGCGCCGGGGTGCTGTTGCCCTCGACGATGCGCACTGGTTCCAGCTCGGCTTCCCCGTCCTTGGCTGGCTCCGCCGCAATGTCCAGCAGGATCAGCGCGCCCGTGTCGGCGTCCTGCAATTGCAGCCGCGTGGGCTCGATCGGCTCGCTGGCGCGCAGGTACACCGCGCCGCCCGCGCTCTGCACCCGTAGGCGCTCGCCGACGCCCGCAGGTACGCCCACGCGGACGTTGCGGTCGATGAACACGATGCGCTCCTGGCCGACCTTCAAGGGCACCGCCAGCGGCATGCGTTCCCAGCGCAGGATTTCCACCGCCTGGGCAGCGGAGGACATGACCACTGCGGCGGCCACGGCCAACAGCCCCGGCAGCTTGAATACAGGATGCTTCATGGGGTGCTTCCTCCTTGGGGCGCTTGCGGAGATAGGCCGCTTGGCGTCGGGCGCGTCGGCTCCGGCGTACTGATGCGCTGGGGCGTGCCGTCGTAGCAGTCGAGCGCCAAGCCGAACGGGTTGCGCGCCGGATCGACGTCCACCCGCGTGACCTTCACGGGGTAGCGCACCAGGGCTCGCTTGACCTGCTCGGCGCCGTAGTACTCGTCGGCGGTGATGTCCAGCGTCACCACCCAGTCGCGGTCGGACACCACGCGCACGCGCGCCGTGGGGTCGTCGCCATAGCCGCGGCCGGGGATTTCGTAGATGCCGCGCACGCGCTGGCGCAGCTCGCCCGTGGAGCGGCGGTAGTCGTAGTCCGCCCGCAGGTAGGCCTGGCACGACGGGGTGAGGTACGGCGAGAGCGTGTGGAGGTTGCGCGCGTAGTCCTCTTCGCCATTCGTCGGCCAGCGGTTGAGGGTCTGAAACACGTAGAACGTGAACGCGTAGACCGATTCGGGCGGCACTTCCCACCACTTCCGGGTACTGCCGGAGCGCAGATCAGGCGGGACGTGGATGGTCAGGTCGCGCGGAGCGCTCCACCAGCCGCCGCCCATGACCAGGGCGACGATGACCAGCGCGCCAGCACCCAGGCGAAGCGTCTTGATGTGCGCCTGCAGATGGGTGATCTCGTTCTTGAAGCGGCTCATCGTGCCCCCCTTGCAACAGACCTTCGGGTGGTCCAGAAGCCGGAGCGTGAAATCAGCACATGGCCGCGCACCCAGCCCGCCACCGCCGGGTAGCGCGTGGCGATGCGCCACTGGAGTTGCCGATACAGCCAAGTGTCGGGACGTCCCCGCTTGAGGCGACGCAGGATGCCGCCCCCGATGAACACGCCGAAGGCCACGCCCAGCACAACGAAGGTGGGCGCGAGCGCGATCGTGCGGAACACCCAGGACAGCGGTGCACCGACCAGCAGGCCGGCGACGCCGGACAGGCCGCAGCAAATCCACAGCTCGTCGGCGGTGAGGCCGCGCACAACAACGGGATGGCGGTTGAGCCGGTGCGGAAGGAACGTGACCGTCCCGTCAGCACGGACGTGCTGCTGCTCGGACATACCGGCCTCGCCTTACAGGATGCCGGTGGCTTCGGTGAGCAGCCAGATGCCGATCACGAGCAGCACCGCGCCGATGGCAACGGTGAGGCCGAACTGGCCCCAGGTCTTGCGGCCCGTGTGGATTTCCGCGTAGGTGCCATAGGCGTGGTAGCACACGCCAATGAACATCGACGCCACGACCAGCAGGGCCACGAGCATGATGATGTCGTAGCCGTAGTTCCTGATCGTTTCCATGATGCCGTTGCCCGTGCCGCGGGTCGGGTTCTCCAGTTGCGGCAGCCCCTGCGCGAACGACAGCGCGGGCAGCGCGGCGGCGCCCAGGGCCACGGCGGCGCGCTGGACAAAACGGGAAGTGAGGATGCGGTTTTGCATGGTCAGGCCTTTCAGGTCAGGAGAGGAGGAAGAAAGTCAGCACGAGGTACATCGCGACGAAGCGGATGCAGACGCCGAGGAACTGGCGCTGGTTGAGGCGGCTCTCGGACCACCCCACGTAGGCCGTTCGGATGGCCCAGACGCCCCAGACGAGCAGAACCGCGAACACGACGCCGACCAGGACGGTCGCCATCGCGGAAGGCGCGATGCCGCTGTTGGCTTGAAACGCCGAGACTTGGGCGCCGTTCATTGCTTGCCCTCCGCAGCCGTTGCCGGCAGTGGCTCGGCGGCCCGCTCGGTGCGGTAGTCGCCGGCCAGTTCGGAGGGGTCGCGCGGCTGAGCGCGTGATGGCGTCAGGTGGAACTGGATGCCGGCACGCACTCGCGCCAGGTCAGCCAGGAGCCGCGGGTAGTCGAAGTGGTAGCGCTCGCCCGGGATGACGGGGGTATGCGCGGCGCTGTCCGCGACGGTGCGCTCCAGCGCGTCGAGTTGGCGCAGCGCGGCGGCCAGTTCCTGACGTTGCGCCGGAGACTCGGCCAAGGCCATCGGGGACTGGCCCAGCAGGAGGGCCATCACGAGAAAAGTGGGCACGCCGCGATGCGCGGCGCGCAGCCAGGTTGAAGCCACCATCGCGCCATTCCTGTGTGATCAGCAATGGCTTGATCGTGGAGATCAGGGCTGCTTTAGGCTGCAAACAATAGGAACCCGCGGATGACCGGATTGATGGCTTAGAGGTACTTCTTGAAGCTGCCTGCGGTCAGGCTCACGGCCAATCCAAGCAAGGCAGCGCTGGGCAACAGGATCACCAAGGGATGCACCGAGATCGGCAGTGCCAAGTACGTGACCCAGGGCAGCACGGCCAGCGGCATCAGACTCGCCTTCGCGCGGTGGTAGATGAAGCCGGATTCGCGGCCCGCGCCGAACCGGCGCACATCCCGTCGCACCAGGCCGTCGATCAGGCCGACGAATGCGGCCGTGAGGATCAGCGGCAGCGTGAGCACCAGGACCAGCAGGCGCACCAGGAAGGTGAGCGTCGTGAAGGCCGCAGCGATCAGGTAGCTTTCGGCCCAGACATAGACTTGGCTGATGTAGTAGCGGAAGTTGCGGCTCTGCCCGTGGCTGGGCGCGCGGGCGCGCTCGGCGGTCTGGCTCATGCGCTCCAGCAACCCCGAGCGCACGAACACCCACTCGTACCCGGTATCCACCAGCTCGTGCGCCGTGCGCCCGGGCTCCTGCACGACCACGCTGCGCGTAAAGTGGTTGGACAGGTGCCCGAGTTCGTACTGCAGCATCTGCTGGGAGTGCCGCCAGCCCTGGTCCTTCCAGAACAGGTGCATGCCGACGCACTCCACCACGATCGAGAACAGCAGCGATCCGATCAGCACCCCGAGCAGGCGGAACGGCAACGTGATGGTGCCGACGATCAGCCCCTGGCGCTGGTTCTGCTCCCGCTGCGCAGTCGAGGCGGCGTCCTTCATGGCGAGGCCTCGCCGGTGCTGTCGTCGGCGCCGGTGGCCACCGCGTCAGGCTCGGCTGGAGCGGCATCATCCAGCAGGTCGTCGGGCAATGCCGCATCCTGCAAGGCCGGAAAACTGGTGAACTCCCACCACTGCGTGGCCTCGCTGTAGCTCTGGCGCATGTACCCAGCCAGTTGCTGCAAGTCCGTCGGCATCACTTCATCGGGGTCCGGCGCCGGCAGCGGCATGCGCACCTTCCAAAGCTGACCGCCCTGCAGCAGCGCGAAGCATTGGCCCTTGGGCAGGCCGACGACGTGCGATGGCTCGATCATCGGCACGCTGGACATACTGATGCGGTCTTGGGTGTTCGACGTGAAGTCGGTTGCGCCGCGAATGTCCGAGCTGTCGGTGGCGCCCGAGACGATGGTGGTGGTATAAACCTCGACCTTCGGCAACTGCCGGGTCAGCAGTTCGGCCGTGGCGGTCTCCCTGACCCTGAGCATGAACAGGTTGTTGAAGTTGCCGATCACCTGACCGGCCTTCGCGCGGTTGCCGATGCGGGCCTCGATGTCCGAGAGCGTCTGCGTGTACGCCGTGACTTGCAGGCCAGCACCGCCGCCCTTGTTGATGAGCGGGATGAATTCATCGCCCATCAATTCATTGAACTCGTCGGCATGGACGTTGATGGGCACGCGCGCACCGGCCGATGCACCCGGCAGACCGTCGTCGATCCCGTGCTTGTAGATGTGGCCGGCGACCGAGACGAGATCGCTGAACATCGAGTTGCCGACCGCTGCGGCGACCTCGGCATCGGACAGCGCATCCAGGCCTACATAGACGATGGCCCGCTTTCGGATGACCTGCATCCAATCGAAGATCGGGCGTGGATCGGCGAGGTCGGAGTAGTTCGGTGCCAGAAGCTGGGCGATCTTGCCGCTGGTGAGCTTTTCCAGCAGCGGCAGCAGCGATGCAACGATCTTGTCGAAGTAGGTCTTGTCGTAGCGCACCGCCGAGCGCAGGCCATCGAGCACAGGGTCGTAGTTGCGCGCCTGGGAGAGGTATTGCTCCAGGGCGACCACGCGCTTCTCGCGCCCGATCATGTTCCTGGGAATGTTCTTCTCGTTGAGCTTGGCCTCGATCTGGACGATCACCTCCCATGCCTTGGGTTCGGTCTTGGCGAAGTAGTGCTGGGCGTACTCGATGAACAGCGCGTCGATGTTGATGACGTGCCGCTGGATCAGCATGTAGTCCGGGCGCTGCCCAAGTTCCACCAGGGCGTGCGCGATGATGTTCACGAAGCGCCATGCGAACTCCCTGAAGGCGGCCGAGTTGCCTTCGCCGGAGAGCTGGCCCGCGATGCGCGTCGCCACTTCCGAGATGCGGCCGAAGCGGCCCACGGCGTTGTAGCGGGCGCTGATTTCCGGCCAGCCCAAGTGGAAGATGTAGAACTCGCCTTCACGGCCCGCGCGCTGGGCCTCGACGTACATCCGCTTGAGCAGGTCCGCGTCCCCTTTGGGGTCGATGACGATCACGACCTCGTACTCGCCTGCGGCGTTCTTGCGCCGGATGTCCTGGGTGACGAACAACTCGGCCAGCCGTGTCTTCCCCACACGCGTGGTGCCCAGCACCAGCGAGTGCCCGACGCGCTCGCCCAGTGGCAGGCTGACGTCCACCTCGTCGGGTTCGATGCCATGCAGGCGCGGCAGTCCGCCCACGGGCGGCAACGGGCGCACAGGGTTGAAAGGCACATCCCAGCCCGTGAGCGCGGGCAGCCGGGACAGAGGGAACGGCGCGAACTCCAGCCGTTCCTCCAGGCGCCTGGCCAGCCGGTAAGCCGGCGTCGGCTCGACGTAGCGGCGGAATTCCGGCCGGTACGTCTGCATCAGCCTATGGGTGTGCTTCTGCTCCCAGAGGAACCCGCGGCCCACGAACAGCCGCTGCTGGCTGACCGGCACGTCGCGGCTGGTCATCACGTAGCGCGGCAGGCGGCGGATGTTGCGCCGGTAGCGCAGGATGACGCGGGCATCGCGGTAGCGGATCGCGCCGTAGGCGCCGAACGCCAAGGCGCTGCCGACGCCCATCGACGGACTCAGCGCGAGCGACCATGGGGCCACCAGGCACAGAAACGCGGCGCCTGCACACGCCGCGACGGTGTATAGCTCCACCGCTGGGCGTAGCAGAACCTCGACCGGCTGTTTGCCCGACATGGCGTCATTGCTCGATGCCGGTGGCCGTGATCAGCGCCGGGTAGTGCCGCAGGCCCAGGCGATCGGCCAGGTCGTCGCCGGCCACGGGCGCGAGCGGCACGCCCGGCGCCAGGGCGCGCAGCCGAGCCAGGCCCTGCACGGTCTCGACGTTGACCACCAGGCCGACCGCGCCGCGTTCGCGCAAAGCGGCGGCGCGGCGGTGCAACCAGGCCCGGGAGACCTCGTCGTCGCCGACGACCACGAACGGCCGCAGGCCGGGTGCTTCGATCACGCGCCGCGCGACGGTGCCGGGCGTGAGCTTGGCGCTGCGCACCGGCAGCATCGTGGCCTCGTCCGCCGGTGTGGCAGGAACCTGGAGCGTTGGGATTGGCGGCCGGACCGGCGCGCTGGCGCGCGGCTGGAGATTCAGAGCTTCGTAGTACGGCAATGCCGACGTGCCGCCACGGTCCTCGACCACGATCAGCGGTTCGCCGGCACGCGAGGCCAGCGGCAGACCTGCCAGTAGCGCGAGAAGGCCCGTGAACGCGAGATGGGCCGGATGGGGTTTCGTCATGGGGAAGTCTCCTGGCGCGCGGCGAGAGCCGCGGCCGTTGGGCGCGTGCCCTGCACGCGGGCGAGGTGGCGCGACACGCTGCGCCGATAGCGGGCGGCGGGCTCGCCGCCTGCGGGGCGGTGGTAGCGGCCGATCGCCAGCAGCCAGTCCTCGCCGGGGGTGTGCTGCTCTTTCAGGATCTCGGCGGCGATGGCGAGGTTGCGGTACGGGTCCAGCAGGTCGCACGCGCTGGTGAAGCGGTGCTTGTGGTAGCCGAGGTTGATTTGGCCCAGGCCCGCGTCGATGCGCGTGTGCGGCGTGGCGCGCATCGCCTGCTGCAGGCCAGCGCAGGCGTCGGCGCGCGTGGCGAAGCGGCGGGACTGGCCGGCGACGTTGAGTGACCAGGGCCACGGCACCAGGCGCCCGTTGCGCCGGATGCCGCTCTCCTGCAAGGCCACGGCGTAGAGCACGGTCGAGGGGACGCCCGCGCGCTGGGCGGCAAGCTGGTAGGCCGGTGGTGGAACCTCCTGGGCGTGGGCGATGCCGGCATACAGGCCGGCAGCGAGCACCAGTGCGCGCAAGAACCGCGATACGGAGGCGGCTACGGCTGGCGTTGCCATTGGCCGTTCACCTCGCGCACGGCGGCGGGCAGATCGCCGGGCAAGCCCAGCGACAGCCAGCGGCCGCCGTCGTGGTTGAGCGTGATGCTGCCAGCGCGCACGCGCGCCGGGTCGATCTGCGCGCGTTTGGCCCAGTCGCGGATGCGCGCGTCGTCCTGGCGGCTGCCGACCATGTACAGGTCGAACTCCTCGCCCGAGAATTGCAGGCGCTGCACGACCTGTCCGCAGGCTGCGCAGCCGTCCTTGACAAACACCGCCATGCGGCCGCTGCCGCGCAAGGGACTGCTGGATGTGCCGGCGCCCGGCTTGTCGTCGGGCAGGTTCACGCGCTGCATACCCGGATTCAGGCGCTGCCAGGCCTCGTCGTAGGCGCGCTGGTAGGCGAGCAGCTTCTCAACGCGGCGCGCCTCGACCTGCACCTGCAGTTCCGCATAGCGGCGCCGTTCTTCGTCCGTGCGAGCTTCGATGCCCAGGGCGGACAGCGGGTCCAGGTTGGGCGAGTAGATACCCAGTGGCCCATCCATCAGCTCGCGGTAGCGTGCCCATTCTTGTGGCTGCAAGCCCCATTCGGTTGCCACCCGGTCGTCCAGCACGCGGGCGGCCAGCGGGCGCTCCTGGCTCTGTGCGTTGCGCGCCGGGGTCGTGGCGGGCTGCTGCGCCCAGGCGGGCCATTGCGCCGACGCCAACAGGGCCGCGAGAAGGATGATCGACGGCTTCATGGGGTGCTCCGGTCAGGGGATCGCCACACGGCGGGTCTGGTTGCCGGCCTGGAACACTGCGGTGTTGCCTTCGATCGCCTGCAGGCGCCACGGGCCGACCGCATCACCGGGCAGCAGCACCTGAAGTTGGGCGGGCGTGACGTCCCCGGTGCTCGGCGCGACGGACACGCTGCGCTGGCCGGCGCGCAGTTCGGCGCCGACGACGCGGAACGGCAGCGGCGGCGGCTCGGTCTTGGAGGCGGCGGACGTGCGCGATGCGCGCGGCTGGGCGGGTGCGGTGGCACGTGCGGCGGCCTGGCGCGCCTTGATCTGCTCGACCTCCGCGTGCAGCGCCTGGAGGTCGTCGGCCGCTGCGTAGCCACTCAGAGACTTCTCGACCTGGGCCGCGCGTGCTTCCAGGATCTGGCGGGTGTCCTTGAGGTCAGCGGCCGTTGCGACGGCTGGGCGCTGCTGGATGGCCTCGATCGTCTCGGCCAGGCCAGTCGCCTGCGCTTCGAGGCGTTGCAGGCGGGAATCCAGCCGCTCCTGGTCAGCCTGGTCGCTGAGGGCCTGGTAGCCCAGGGCCACGAAGACGCTGAGGAAGATCAACCAGAGCCACATCAGGCTCTGCACCACCACGGCGGCGGTCGATCGCTGGGCGTGTTGTGGGGCGTTCATGGCTGGCCTCCCGAAACCATGGGTGCCAGCGGGAACGTCTGCACCGCCTCGGTGGCGGGTGGCTCGGATGGAGACTCGGCGACCGCGCGATCGCCGGGCCGCTCGAAGCAGATTTGCCGTGCGCGGTCATCCGCGTGCAGTTCCCAGGCCGGTCCAGCCAGCGTGAGCAGCGCATCGCGCAAGGTCATGGGGCCGAGGTGCAGGTGTGCCGCCGGCAACGGCAGCGCGTACAGCTCGATCACGGCATGCGCGGTCTGGCACAGGCCGTAGCCGCTACGTTTGAGCACGTGCCGAAGCCCATCCCCGACCGTGGCGCGGGCATCCTCGGGCATGGACACGTCGATGGTCTGCAACAACAGGTCGCGCTGCGCCGCCATGGGTGCCAGTTCGACCAATGTGTAGCGGGCGTAGCGCACGACCGGGATGTACTCGGGCGCCTCGGGTTCGTGCGCGGCCGAGACTTCCTCGATGGTGTCGGGCGCGACCGGCGCAGTCGTCGTCGCGCAGCCACCGGCCAGCACCGACCACAGCAGGCCGAGAAATCCCGCCAGAAGGCGGCGTTCGGGATGGTGATACCACGGTGGAGAGGGGCACATAGCTCGGCGTCCTGAAACATCGAGCCCTCACCATCGCCGCTCGGGCAACGAGCGGCAGCAAACAATGCGAACCAGGCGGCGTCCGATTTACCGGGAGCGGCAAAAAAAACGGCCCCGAAGGGCCGTAAATGGAACGTGTCATGCGGCGACAAGCTGCCGGGCCAGTGCGACCTCGACGGAATCGCCGTCCTGGTTCAGGACATCGAGCCCGGATTCGGGCACGTCGCCCGAGGTGGACTGCGAGACCATGATCTTCTTGGCCATCAGCCCCAGGCAGGTCATCTGCGAGGAACCGGCGTAGCCGAGGTAGATCACGCGCACGGGCTGCTTCTGCCCGATGCGCCAGGAGCGGCGTGCCGCCTGCTGGAGCGAGTACACGTTGTAGCCCGACTGCATGAACACGATCGTCGGGAACTCCAACAGGTCCAGCCCCGTCTTGACCAGCTCGGGGTTGGTGATGAGCACGTCGATGCCACGGTCAAGTTGCTCGGCGATCCAGTCTTCGCGGCGGCTGGCATCCACGCTCGCGCGCAGCACCGCAACCTTGAAGCCTTCTTGCTCCAGCAGCACCTTCAGGCGCGACGTGGTGTCGCGCGTGCCGGTATAGACCGTGTAGGCCAGAACCTTGCGGCCCTGCGCCTTCTCCTCTTTGCAGATGTCGATCAGCTCACGCTCCTTGGGGCTGATCTCGAACTCGTTGAACTGAGCCGGGACAAACGCCAAGGTGTTGCGTGTGCGCGGATGCACCACGGTCTCCGACCGGAAGCAGCAATCCGGCCAGGCCAGCAGCACGTTGAGGACCACACCCAACAAGGTCGTATCGCGTCGCGCCAGAGCCTGTTTCAGCTCCGCGGTCAGCCGACCCGCCAGGTCGCGGTAGGCCGCGGCTTGCGCCGTGTCCATCGCAACTTCGCGGAACTCCTCGTCATACGGCGGCAGGACGTTTCCGCCGATGTCCTTGAGCTTGAGGAAGATGGTGAACGGCAGGATGCAGCGCAACACGCCCTTGGGGCCGAAGCCTGGGGCCTTGACCGTGCGCACCGATACCTTGGTGCCCTTGGCCGTCTTGTGCGCCGTGCCGGTGCTCTCGGAGTAGATGTCCTTCAAGACCCCGTGATCGCGCATGAACGCCATCGCAGCCGAGGTCATGCTGCCGCTCGTGGTCGGGCGATAGCCGTCTTCGATCATCCGCCCGGGAAGGGCTCGGAACAGCAGGTGAAAGAGATCATCACCGTAGCCGCCCATCAGCGTGCCAGTCAGCAGCAAGGTCTTGCGAGCCTTCGCCGCCAGCACGCCCATGGCCTGGCCCTGGGCACTGCCGCCGTTCTTGTACTCATGCGCTTCATCAGCGATGAGCAGGTCGAACGTACCTTGTGGAAGATAGCGCTTCACATACTCGGACGGCTGGTAGCCGCCCTCGCCAAAGCCGAACTCCATGTTGGCCATCGCCCGTTCCATGCGGGTAGCCTGGCGGTCGGAAAACACCAGCTCGCCGTTGCCATCCATGAGGTTGATGAACTCGTGGATGTTGTCGCCGAGCATCGATGCCAGGAACCCGTCCCCGAACTTCTGCATCAGCTTCTGCGCGGTGACTTCCCCGATGGTCGGAATGCGCTTCAAGGCTTTGAGCACGGCCGAGGACTGGTCGCTGCCGGACAGGCTTCGCGGGCGGATCAGCGTCCACAGGGGCGCGGCGCAGTGGCCGCACTTCCTGCGGTACTCCTCGGCTTGAAGCGCGACCGGATTGACCGGCTCGCCGTCGAGGTCGGTGATGACCGTGCCGCAGTCCGCGCAAGCCGCCACGTCGCCGTGGCGGGTGCGTCGCTGGGTGAAGACGGGCTTCCAGTGGAAACCCATCCGCATCCTGACGCGCCCCAGGACGAAGAACTCCTGGCCCGTGGGCTGCACACCCAACTGCTCGCGCAGCCGAATGAGCTTGACGAGCGTATCCGGCCCGTTGAGCACCCACACCTTGGCGCCCGCCACCGTCTCCTGAATCTCCCGCCGCCACTTGTAAACCAGGTGTGGCGGCGAGAGCACCAGAGTGCGGCGGTAGCCTTCGGCGTTGAGCACGGCGGCCGTGGCGATGCCGACGGTAGTCTTGCCACAACCCATCTCGCCATTGACGATCGCGGCGCGTTCGCCACGATCGACCAGCAGCTCGGCGGCAGCGTGGACTACTTCGGCCTGGGCCGGGAACAACTTGCGCTTGAGGCTGGCGACGACGAGTTGCCGGTGCGCCTGCGGTTGGCCGGTATAGACCGGCGGGTTGGCGCTGTTGAGGGCGTCGAGCAGTTCGTCGCCGAACTCGCCGACGAAATCCTGAAGGCTCAGGGTCAGAGGGGCAGATTCCGCATCGAGCAGTTCGCCTTGGACGGGCGCGGCTTCAGCGGCAGTGGTTTCGAGATCGAGGGACATGGTGATGCTCCAAAGAAAAATGGGGCATGCACCACCCCCAGTGGGGCAGTGGCATGCCCCGTGGTGGGAAGAGAATCGGCGCGCGGCCGAAGGTGGTTGAAGATGCTGGTCTGGGTGGCCCGCGGGTGAACCGTGCTCAGTCTTCGGACGGCAGCACAATGGCGGTGACGCTGCGCCCCGCATCGGTGACGATGCGAATGGCGAGCCCCGGGTGGATCACGTAGTGCGATTCCAGAGGCGCGCCTGATTGAAGCGCAGAGCTATTGGCCTCCCATTGCTGGGCAGACACGTCGCCCCAGTCGCCACGGGTGTGCCGTCTGAAGTACGGAATTGGGTTCAGGCGACCCGCGGTGACCAAGCGGTTGATGCCTCTGCTGAAGATGAGCGCCCCGACGGGGAACGCCAGCCGCTGGCAGTAGGTTTCGATGCGATGCGATGCCATGGGCTCCTCCTTGATGGGTCATTGAGCCACGACACCCCTGGCGGAGTGAAGTGGCTCCGTCAGGTGGATGAAGATGACGATGCAGGACCTCAGATCAGGTCTCGCTCTTCGGGAAGCTGCACCACCGTGGTCTGGTGGTCCTCGCTGGTCTTGACGATCAGCACCAGGTCCGGCGTGATCCGATACTGGGAGATCATCAGGTTGTCCTGTTGGATCGCCACGTCGTTGGCTTGACGGGTGGCCTCGTCGATCTCGCCCCAGTCCCCGCGCACATGGCGCTGGACATAGGCCAAGGGGTCGATCAGGCCACGCCGGGCCAGCCAATGCACCTTCTCGCTCAACTTCAACGTACTCGGTGCGAACAACGGTTGCTTGTGCGGCGCAGGCCGCTTGAACGGATTGGGGAACATGGTGTTTCTCCTTCGATGTGGTACAGCAGGACGGCGGTGCGTCCGGTGGATCAGCGGATGGTCAACACCTCGCCCCGTGTCGGGGAGCCAGGCGTCATGTCCCACGCGCGGATAACAGGCACGAACTTGTCGGTGAGGATGCGGGTCTCGGCGATGGAGCCGTCTTCGCGTTCGGTGAACTCCCGCTGGAGCGTCTTGTCCTTGTGGGTGTCACCTTTGACGACGAGCACGCGCCCGGTCTTGGAGCGCACAACCCCCGAGATCGCACCCGCGGCCAGAGCCAGGGCGAGATGCCAGTGAGACAAGGCACGCGCCGGCGGACGCAGCGACTGCTGCGCGGCCCCCAGGTGCGTGTCCAGCGACGGCCAGAGGCCTTGCAGCCGGCCGACTTCATCGGCGAACTGTTCGGGCTCCATCGTCACGCGGAAGAAATGCTCCGGCTCGGCCGGACTGGCGGGGACGATGTACGGCAGGAACGGCCATTCGCTCGGCAGTTCCTCCGTTTCGACTTCGCCTTGCCCAACCTGCAGCAGCAGATTGCGCACGGCCTTGACGCCATCGGGTGCCAGCTCGCGCTGGCGCACCCGGCGGCCGAAGATCACCACCTGCTTGAACTGCGTTTCCACCGCTCGGTAGATCCGCAGATCGGTGTAGTGGCGCGTCAACCAGCCGACCAGCTCCGCGTCGAGCACGTAGCCGGGGACGATGAAGACCAGCACGCCGCCGTACTGCAACAGCGACAGGCTGCGCTGGTAGAACAGCTTTTCGAGACGGGCACGGCCCTGGCCCTGATAGCCGATGTTGCCGTTGACGTCCTTGGAGAGGTCGCCATACGGCGGGTTGAGCCAGAGCAGCCCGAACGACTGCTTGGAGATCATCGTGTCCATCAGGTCCGCGTGCAGGCAGTGATCGACCAGGCCGCGGGCATGGCGCGCCCGCTCCGCGTCGAACTCGACCGCGAACGCCTTGGCCTGCTCGCGCCCGAGGGCGTGGGCGGCTTCGGCGATCGCCACGCCTTCGCCAGCGCAGGGATCGAGGATGCACATCGGCCCGTCGCTGGGCATCAGTGCGTTGAGGGCTCTTTCGAGCGTGGGTTCGTCGGCCGGGAAATATCCGTTTTTGACGAAATTGCGGGCGAGCCGCGGGAACATGAGGGCCATGGAAGTCTCCTGGTTGGCGGGGATGAAGGACGGAAGCACGCCAAGGCGTGCCTCCGGGGGTCAGGTCGCCACCACTTCCGGCGTCCAGACCTTGGCCGGATAGGGATAGGCGGTGAGCACGTCACTGCGGATCAGGGAGCCCAGCGCCAGGCTCAGCGCTGGCACGTCGATGGCGAGCCGATGACCTTCCAACGGCCCGAGGGCGAACGGAAGGCGGGCCAGCATCTCGCGGCTTTGCAGCAGGTCCAGCACGGTCTCGCGCCAGTGGTCGAGCAGCGGCAACGGGCAGGTGTCCCGCACGAGCATCCACAGGCGGTCAAGCCGGTGGGCGCTGTCGCGCGGCAGCAGTGCCAGTGCGCTGGCGTTGGCCTTGTCGGGCTTGACGCACCGGCAGTCGAACAGCCACACGTTGGACAGCGAACCGAACAGCGTTCGCCGGTAGGCGCGCGTGACGCGCTTTTCCAGGCGATCGACGTTGCCGATGAACACCGGGACGCTGCCGCCCTGGTCGGTGATGACGTGGAACTGGTCCAGTCCCTGCTCGTCGCGCCCGAGGGTCAAGCGAGCGAGGAACTGCTGGACGGCGGTGTCCCGCGCCCAGATGGACAGGAAGATCAGGTTGCCCTGGTCATCGCCGACGCAGGCGTCGGCCATCACGTCCGGGCATTCGTCGATGCGGTACAGCGTGGTGGATGAAGTGTGTGCGGGCATGGTGGTGTCCTCGGATGAACGGGAACAGCACCGCCCGCTGGGGCAAGCACTGCCCCAGGGGGTGGGAGAAAACCGCTCAGTCCGGCTCGAACTGCCGGGTGTGCGGATTGAAGTGAAGCGCCTCGTCCACCGCGGTGATCGGCGTGAAGCCGTCCAGGTAGATGTTGTTGAGGTACTGGTCGCGGTAGGTCAGCGCCTGCCGCGCCTGTTCCTCGGTGAGGCCGTTGTCGATGAAGTACGCCAGCATTTCCTCGTCGGAGGACACTTCGTCGTTGGACAAACTTCCTTCAACGAGTGCCAACAGCGAGGGTGAGAGCGCAGCCAGGATCGGGTCCATGTTGGTTCCTCCTGGCTCAGGCCATCGGCGCCGCGGCGGGAGCCGTGACAGCCGTGGGTGTGCGCCGCCGGGCGTGGTAGGCGCGAACGCCTGCACGCCAGTCGGCGGACTGCTCCGGTGCGAGGTCCAGATAGGACAGCGGGCACGAGTAGTAGTACGGGTGCATGGACTCTTCCAACGGCTTGTAGCCCCACTGGTTACCGCTGCGTTCCAGCAGATCGCAGCGGATGTAGCGCAGGGACTGGCCCGGCGCGAGATCACGATGCACACCCTCGACCTTGGCGGTCAGTTCGACCACGGACCACAGCACGTTGCCGCGCAATGCGTGAGCGATGACCTTCGCGCTGGCGCGCTCGGTCTCCTGTGGTGCGATCAGTTCCGCGATCAGTTCAGACCGCGATTGGGGAGAGAAATACCAGCCCATGAGAGGCCTCCTCGAAAAGTTGAGCCGGAGGCCTCCCCGCTGGGAGGAACCCCCAGCGGGTGATGAAATGCCGCATCTGCAGCGATGGAACCTATACCTTGCCCTCAATCCCAGTCGTCATCGTCTCGATCACAACCGGCCGGGCAGTAGCCGAACTCGATGCCGTGCGAGCAGTAGCCGTGCGTCGCATTCCAGTCCTGGGATTCCTGCCGCTCGGCAGGTGTTGCGTAGTCCCATTCCTGTGCCGCGATTTCCAGAGCCTGAGCACGCTGCTCATCCGGCAATCGATTGGCCTGCGCGTCGATCTCCGAACTGAAGAGCGTCACGTAGTGGTCGTAGGACAAGCCGCAACCGCGCTGGGCGTGTGCGGCGGCCGCTTTACAGAGTTCCCGCCACGCGGGTTCATCCAGCGTGGCACGCGGGGTGTCGCAAGCGATGGTGGACATGATTGAGACCTCCGGAAGAAAGCCGGGGCCTTGCCCGCATGGGGAAAGGAACCCCGGCGGGTGGATGAAGACACCGCGGATGCGGTGCCGGCGATCACGCAGGTTGCAGTTCGGCCTCGCGGCTCCACTCCTGCGTCTTGAAGTCCAGCGCGTAGCCCAGCTCGCCCAGGCGGGCGATCTGCGCGCGCAGGGTGCGGCGGTCGATGGTCGAATCCAGTTTCACGGACTCGCCCAGCGGCCACAGCAGGCCGAACAGCGCGGCGTCACCGTCTTCGGTGCTGCCGGGGGCAGCGGCCGTAGCAGGCGGTGGCGCATCCACTCCGAACGGCGTGGTATCGACCAGCGGGTCCTTCGACGCCTGCACGGGTGCGGGCTTGGCAGGCCTGGATGCCTTGACGGGCTTGGCCGGCGTTGCCGCAGGCTGCGCCCCTTGCTCTTCATCGAGCGGATCGACGTCCTGGGTGGCGAAGCTGCGGGCTTCGTCGCGGCTCAGTTTGTCGATGCCGTTGAGCGTCATGCCGTCGAGGCTGGCACGGATCTCGAACCGCATGCCGCCGCCGACCGGGTAGGACTTCGGGAAGATGTACCTGATGATGAATTCCCCGTCGTACTTGCCTTCGGGGTACTGCTCCAGCTCCGGGTCTTTGACCTCGAACGTACCGAGGTGCGTGGCGAGGCGACCGACCGTGAACGGGCCGTTCTTGCCGCGGATGGTGCGCAGCGTGAGCTGGCCGGGGACGACGATGGGCGCGACCGATTTCTCGGGTGCCGGTGTGGCTGCCATGATGGTTCTCCTTGAAGAATAGGAAAAAGCAAGGCCCCGTGAGGGGCCATGCCGGATCAGAACGAAGCAGCCAATGCCGGCTCCTGCTCCTCGACTTGCGCCTCGGGCTCGCGCTCGGCGGGCTCGGCAGGTTGGTTGGCAGCGGGGGCGGCGGCGGTGTCGATGGCGTCGTCGGCTTCGGACGCGGATGCGTCTTCGGCCGGCGGCGCCTCGGCTTGCGCCTGGCTCGTCGGATAGACCTGGGTGCCGTCGATCTTGATGAGACCGATGTGGACCAGCGTCGATTCCAGGCTTGCGGCCGGTTCCCCGGCGTGCTCGCCCTTGGTGCGGATGTACGGATCGATCTTCATGTCGTTCAGACGGAAGGCGATCAGCACCTTGCGGTCTCCCTCGATGGCCTGGACGCATCGGCGGACAAGATGCTCGGCTTCCGGGGTGGCGACGATGGTGTCGAAGTACCGATACTCGGGTTCATCGACAGGGCCAGCCAGTGCTGCGACGCAGCACGACAGGAACGGATCGCCATCCTTGGGGATGACGTCCTTCGGACGGTTGAGATAGCCGATGCCGCGGGTGATCAGCTCGTGCTGCTCGATCGAAGTCAGTTCGGCCCGCTCGATCAGCTCGGCCTTGAGCAGTCGCGCCTTGAGGGACGCGGCGGCCTGACCTTTCTGCTCACCCTTGTCGCGGATGTACGCATCGCCCCACAGGTCACCGAGGCGAAAGCGCACCAGCGGGCGCTGCTTGGGATCGTCAATGCCGATGTAGTGCTGAACGAGCTTCTTGGCCTCGGCACCCGAGACCTTGACGTCGAAGTAGCGGTAGCTGGGGTCCCGGGCGGGGCCGACCATCGCGGCGATGGTGCATGCCAGGAAAGGCTGCGCACGGCGGCCGCCCCGGACGGGCACCTCACGGACACGCTGGATGTAGCCGATGCCCGAGGTGTGGAGGTCGAAATACGATTTCTCGTTGGACGTGGTGTTCATGGTGAATCTCCATTGGGATGAAGCGAAGACACACCGGCCCCACGCATGCGGGGAAAGGTGCGTAACCCCGCGGTGGGTTGATAAGTCGAAAGCATCCGCCACCAGAGACTGGTGGCCGCTCGCGAACGGATGCGGTGCGAGCTGGCTCGGTCACGCAGTGGGAACTGCGCCGCAACCTCGAAGACCGATGGTTGCCTGGCATGTCGCTGACAACGTCAGCAGGCATGGGGTCAGCATGGCCGGGCCTCGCGTGCGCGACAGCAATAAATCGGAATCCGAGCGTTTCCCCTTTGTCCAGGTCGCCCGGTTCTACCAAAAGGGAAGCCCCCAAACTGGGGGCTTCGAGGGGTATGCAGAGATTTTTTAGCTATGCCGATTCCACCGCTGCCAGTGACAGGTACGTCGAAGTGGCGGACAGCTCCAGATCATCCGAGCTTTGCAGAATGCGGGTGAAAACGCGGTCCTTCGGGTCGAAGAATTCACCAAAGTCGTCACCACCCAGCTCGGCGCGCGCCAGTTCCCACCAGTCATCGAACGGGTCGGTATCCGGGTTGCAGCCGACGGCATAGGCCAGCAGCTTCACGCGGCCATCGGGACGGCGCTCTCCGTGCTCGGCGAGGAAGTACACGCCCTGGTCCTTGGCGAGGACGACGCGGCATTGGTTGGCAGCGGCCTCGGCCAGCACGGGGCGCAGGTCGGAGCCTTTGAATCGTAGTGACATGGTTGATCTCCTGAAGAAAAAGGCCCTCCACCCGAATGGATGGAAGGCCTATGGGGCAAGTCGCCGGTAGGCTGCGGATCAGCCGTAGCGCCGCTTGGTTGCCTTGGAGTCGATCACGCTCACGTCGATCAGGCGCCAATGCCCGTCGTCGATAAGCCGCTCCAATACTTCGCCGAGCATGTCGAAATACACCTCATCGTGCCGGTCGATCAGTTCACCGTCGCGGCGCAGCTCCACCACGTAGGTGTCGCCGCCGCGGTCGTAGAGGATCGTCACCTGGCCCTCGAACTTCGCGGTCGAAACCGAGAAGCTGATCGCCGGGGGCGTCTCGATGATCCTGGACGGCTTCGGATCGACCCAGGTGAAGTCGCGGGCGCCCGCATCGACCAGCATGTGGGTGATGCGCCGAAATCCGTCGGGAGCCGGCATTTCCTCCAACTGCTGGATGAGCTGCCCCAGTTCCATGCACTGCGGCTCGGGAATGGGCAGCTTGGCAGGCGCGGAGCCGAGGATGTGCCTGGTGACGGTGTAGGGAACACCGTCTGCGGTCTTCTCGGTGATCACTTCCGGGGTGTCCGCGCGCAGGCCGTCGAAGCGGCGACGGGCATACGGTTGGACATGCACCTTGGCGCCTTCGCTGGGAACGGTGGTCACCAGGTTGGGATCGAGCACCGCGAACTCGCTGGGCTTGAGCTTGACGACGATGGCGTCGTCGTTGGCCGCGACCACCTTGCCGTCGAAGGGCTTGGGGTCTATGGCGAAGCCCAGTGTTGAGGACTGTGGCTGATCATCGAACACGCGGTACTTGAACGACCGCACGTTGCGGGGCACATGGCCTGCGACAAGCGAAGGCATCATGGATTTGACGAGGGAACGGTCCATGGGAATCTCCTTGAGGAAGAACAAGGGATTCCCCGCCCGCAAGGGAGAGGTCCCTTGTGGGTGGATGGACGCGGTGCGTCCGTAGGAAGAAACGACCAGCGCGGTTTCCCGTGCATGCAGCCTCGAAGGTCGCGGCTGCCTGGGCATGTGTCGGCAACGCCGACGAACATGAGGGCAAGGATGGCCCTGGGCCGAGCTACCCGCCTGCATGAAACGGCACTGCGCCGCACCCGGTTTCCTGCGCTGCGGGCGAAAAAAAGCCCCTCGAAAGGGGCTTGGTTGGGTCAGGCTTCGTACACGAAGTAATGCTCGCGCTGACGCGGGAAGAAGACATGCTTCCATGTATCGCCGCTGGTGTTTCCACCGTCGAAGACGACCATTTCGTAATCGTCCACGTCGGTGTCCACCAGGTCGGCGCTGGCGATATGGCGCATGTGCAGCGTGCCGTTCATGCGCTCAAATACCAGGATCTGGCCGATGGCGTCGTCCTGGCTCATGGCGTTGACGCAGGCGCCGAGCTGGTGCTGGAAGTCGGGTGCGCGCGAGATGAGGTCGGGGAACATGAGGTTGCTCCTGTGAAAATGGATCAGCCCGACTCCTCGCAGAGAGTCGGGCTGGCATTGGGGGGACAATGAGGAAGGCTGGCGCGTCGCGCGGCTGCTAGGACTCGGCCAGCGGCAGGCCCAGCAGCGCGGGTGCGTCGGCATCGAGGATCAGGATGCGCACATCGGCCTGGCCCGCCAGTTCAAGGATGTTCGCCAGGTCGTCTGGCATGCCCTTGTCCCGGTGCTCCTGCCGAAGCCGCTCGGCGTTGATGCCCTCGGCGTGCTCCAGGTTCTGATCCGTCCAGGGCGTGGAGATCAGCTTGACGCCGATCGCCGGGCTGTACGGCACCCGGAAGGCGATGAACAGCATGGCCTCCGGCGTGGCTAGGTCAGCCAGGTTGGCGAGGTAGTGCCAGGTATCGACCGTGATGTGCTCACGGCTGATCTCCCAGCACCGGCTGTAATAGCCAGTCTCGAAATTCAGGCGCTGCATCACTTCCCGCGCGGCCTCGGCCGAGTAGGTGTCGCCGACGTGGACCGGGCGGCCGTCGAAGTCCTCACCATGGATGGCATAGACCACGGCACCAATCACGCCTTCGCCGCTGACGCCTTCAGCAGCATCGCATTCAGCCAGAACTTCGGCGCTCACGGGTTCGGGACCGTTGCTGACCACGGCGAAATCGTTGGTGACTATGCAGGGGGACGAAACCAGTTCCTCGTCGGAGAGGTGCCGCTGGCTCGGGTGGATGTTTCGCCAGACATGCGGGCTTCCGTCCTCATGACTGATGGACAGCGTGCGGACGATTTTTTATTTCACCATGACTCCAGCACCGAACTTCGCTGGACTACGCCGCAGCACGATACAGCAGGTTTATCAATAACTTAGGCGGATTCATCATATGCCGGTGCTTTCTGAAACTTGACCCGGCTTCCACCCGCTTGGCTCCCAACAGGCTCCTGGAAATCGGGTCTTCCGAGGAGTCATCATGGCGAAAATCAAACTCACCAAGTCCGCAGTCGATGCGGCACAAGCCCAGGCGCAGCCAGTCGAACTGCGCGATACCCTGGTTCCTGGCTTCCTGTGCAAGATCACCCCGGCAGGCCGCAAGGTGTTCATGCTCCAATACCGCACGAACGCCGGAGAGCGGCGCAAACCTGCCCTGGGTCTGTACGGGGAGCTGACCGTCGAACAGGCTCGGTCGCTGGCGCAGGAGTGGCTGGCGCAAGTGCGCCGGGGTGGAGATCCTGCCGCAGAGAAGGCTGCAGCGCGCCAGGCACCCACCGTCAAAGAGTTGTGCATCAAGTTCATGGAGGACTACTCAAGCCAGCGCAACAAGCCGAGCACCCAGGAAGGCTACCAGAGCGTCATTGATCGCAACATCGTCCCGATGCTTGGCCGCATGAAGGTGCAGGATCTGAAGCGGCCTGACGTGGCTTCGATGATGAAAAAGATGGCGCACAAGCCCGCCGATGCGAACCGCACGTTCAGCGTGATGCGCAAGATGTTCAACTTGGCAGAGGTATGGGGCTATCGCCCTGACGGCACCAACCCATGCCGACATGTGCCCATGTACCCGAACAGCAAGGCGACTCACCTCATCAGCGACGAGGAAATGGGCAAGTTGTTTCGCTACCTTGATCAGTTGGAGGCGGAAGGGCTGGAGCATGCTGTGATCCCGTTGGCCATCCGTCTGCAATTCGAGTTTGCCGCTCGCCTTTCTGAGATCGTCTCACTCCAATGGGATTGGATTGATCTGGAAAACCGGCGGGTGGTGTGGCCTGACAGCAAGACAGGCGGTATGTCCAAGCCCATGAGTGAAGAAGCCTATCGGCTTCTTTCGACGGCGGCTCGCAATGCTACGACGCCCCATGTATTACCGTCTCCGCGTCACCCTGATCGGCATTTGACCGACGGAGAGTATTACAACGGTTGGAGCCGCACTCTCAAAGCCGCTGGCGTGACGCATGTGGGTACGCACGGCATCCGTCACCGCTCGGCGACGGACATTGCCAATTCTGGCATCCCGGTGAAGGTCGGTATGGCTCTGACGGCGCATAAGACCGTGGCGATGTTCATGCGCTACGTCCACACTGAGGACAAGCCAGTGCGCGAAGCGGCTGAGTTGGTGGCAAACCGGCGCAAGATGATCACAGGTGTATCCCGCGCTTCGGAGGCGACGGAGTGACCGGCGACCATGCTCCCGCCTTGCCTGCCCCGATTGTTGTGTCGCTGTCACGACAATCGCGTGTGCCGCTCCTTCCGGGGCGGCCTCACCGCGCCAACTTGAAAACTATACCCTTTACGGGTATAGTTTGGGGGCGATATGACGCGCATTCTCAAGCGCAAGGACTTTGCGCGATGGCAGTCGGGCGAGAAGCTGCCCGATGCCGCCTTGTGCAAGGCGGTTCAGGAAATGGAAAGCGGTCTGATCGACGCGGACTTGGGCGGCTTCCTCTACAAGAAGCGGGTGGCCCGCCCTGGTGGTGGCAAGAGCGGCGGCTATCGCACGTTGCTGTCGGCCAAGTTTGGCAGCCGTTATGTGTTCTTGCATGGGTTCCCCAAGAGCGACAAGGCGAACATCACGCAGGATGAGAAGAAGGCGCTGCAATTCGCCGGCAAGGTGTTCTTGGAACTGTCCGCCGAAGCCTTGTCGAAGGCGTTGCAGTCGGGTGTTTTACTGGAGGTGCATTGTGAGCAAGATCATTGAATCGCTGCGCGGCGACCTGACGGCGCTCCAAGAAGTCGGAGCGATCAGCAAGGTGACGATGCGCGAGTTCGACGCGATTTGCCCGCCGCCGGTGCGGGAGTTCGGCGCTGCTGACATCAAGCGCCTGCGTGAAGCCTTGAAGTTCAGCCAGCCGGTGTTCGCGCTACACCTGCATACTTCGGCCTCGACCGTGCGCAAGTGGGAGCAAGGTGAAACCCATCCCACCGGCCCGGCACTCAAGCTGCTGAACGTCATCGCCGACAAGGGCTTGCAGGCCATCATCTGATGCCGGACGAGGGAGATAGGCATTGGCGACGCGAATTGATCCTTTCAGCTCACAGCATCTTGAAGCCGCTTGCCGTGTGCTTGCAGATACCGAACGGGGCCTGAGCGGAACGCAGATCGAGCGCTTGTTGCAAGAAATCGAGGTTGCCGACACGTCGCCCGGCATTACCAAATGGAAGCGGTTGTTCAATGCGCTGGCTGGCGCGCAGAACCGGCACCAGATCGGGAACCATCTCATCATGTTCATCAATCGCGCGATGAACCCGGTGAACTACGCCCGCGACCCCGCGACATTCACTTGGCGGCGCGACGAACTCAATGTCGTCCTGGCCTTCTCCGGTTTCTACGTGCGCGAAGACGGTAAGGTTGGGCACGCCGACAAGGCCACGACGCTTGATGCCGCGCGCGCCCGAGCTGGACGACTCAAAGCCGCGCTCGAAAGCCGCGTCGTCCACGCGGAAGTGCTGAACTATTGCTGTGCCGAGCTGCTTGACGAAAACTACTTCCATGCCGTGTTCGAGGCAACGAAGGGCGTTGCGGAGCGGATTCGCCTGCTGTCGGGCCTGAACGGCGATGGCGCTGACCTGGTGAGCAAGGCATTCGCAGGCCAGCAACCCATTCTCACCTTGGGATCACTCGCCACCGAGTCCGAAAAAAGCGAGCAGAAAGGCTTTGCTAACCTGCTGATCGGCCTGTTTGGTGCCGTGCGCAATCCGCTGGCCCATGCACCCAAGACGAATTGGCCTATGTCCGAGCAGGACGCACTGGACATCCTGACGCTGGTGTCGCTGATTCACCGCAAGCTGGATGGCGCCACGAAAGTCGCCGCCGTATCGCCATAACGGAAAGAGAAGAATGGACGAGGCGATCGTTGTCTTCTCTCGGAAAGGGATCTTTCAGACCACGATCGCCGCACGCGACGTTCGCAGCCGGGAGCATGCGCGCAAGCTGTGGCCCCTGGTATCTCCCGGCGCATCACGGCAGATGGTGACATGGGTCAGCCCATCCTTTGAAAGCGGGAAGCTGCGCCGGCGATCCCATTTCCGGATGCTTCCTGCCCAGCACACCTATAGCCCCAAAGCGCACTTCGATGATGAAGAAGCCAGTCGGTGGCGCACCGTGCAGGAAAGCGCCGAACACCGACGCGCGAAGGAACTTGTCGCGGCTGAACTAGCCCGACGCTTGAACGCCGGACTTGCAATGCCCTGGGCGTTCAAGGATGCGGATGCGTCGGACTATCCGTTGG
Source organism: Comamonas composti DSM 21721 (assembly GCF_000429845.1). Lineage (GTDB taxonomy): Bacteria > Pseudomonadota > Gammaproteobacteria > Burkholderiales > Burkholderiaceae_C > Comamonas > Comamonas composti. The sequence continues at coordinate 28,069 of NZ_AUCQ01000013.1, read as the reverse complement.
AAGGTAACTTGTTGCTCGGTGCCGACCAGGTGGCAACCGAGCATCCTCTGGAAACGCCATTCGGCAGCAAATTCCGGCTCGACGTTGCCGTGCTTGGGCCACCTGTTCAAGCCGAGCCGATGGTACTGGGTGGCGTTGAAATCGAACTCGGCCACGCATTTGACGGGCGGAAGGCACTAATCGGGAAGTCACTCGGATTTCCGCTGATTTCCATCGACATCACAGAAATGATGCTGGAGGAACTTACGCCCGAGTGGGCAAAGCGGGTACTAACCGCAACCACGCGGAGCCACGAGCAAGGACGCCGGCAGACCTACATCTATCTTCACGATCTGTTGTACCCCCTCTACGCGCAATTGCCGGCGTTTCTGGATGACGAGCAACGCCATCAGTTCCTTGTATTCGCCGACGATCAGACCCTGAACAAGTTGGTGCGCTGGATGAACCTGCTCGCCGAAAAGCTGGGCTACTCGAAGGGTACGGTCGCCGTTGCGCTGGTCAACGGCAAGAACGAGCAGTCGCGCAAGATGCTTGAACGCGCGGGGCAGGTCGTTGGCCCTGACTGGAGTGAATTCAACGCCCAGCGATGCCTTCGGCTGACCCTACCGCGCCCCAGAAGCCCGGCGGACCTCCAGGCCCATCGCTTCCACATGACGATGGCGCGCATCCTGCTGTCGCACATGGATGCGCTCGTTGGCTACAAGTATTGCAACGGCGTGGACAATAACCACCCCGAAGAGGACGTGTGGGTGGCACACCGCTGGATTGCCGATCAGAAAACCCATACCCAGCACCGTGTATTGCCGAAGCGGCTGGCCGAGCCGATCAACAGGTTGATCGCGGTGGTTTCAGATCTGCACCGCAATCATGTGGAAACAAGCCAAGAGGCGTGACTAGCTTTCCGCCTCGCGCGGTCCTGATGAACCGATTCCAGCAAGCAATACTACCGCGTTGCTGCTGGCTTGGCTCGTGATCGCTCGCCTGATTCTTGTGCGCCTGATACAAACTGCAAGAAAACATCGTAAGTGACGAAGTTCCATTTCGACCTCTCTTCACCCCGTTGCTCTCTAGACCCAAGGGGCACCATCGACGACTGAAAGCCAGCATCTGCTCTTATTCGTCGGCCCTGGCGACAGCCTGGAAGACGCCCGGCAGTCGAGCAAAAAATAGTAAGTCAGATTGGTTTAATGCATACCAACAGTGCGACAAGCAACACCGTACTCCCAAGCAAGATCGAAGGCATAACGACACCGCGACCATTGTGCAAATTGGCCCCGTCATCAAAAGAAAGCCTGCGAAGTCGCCCCCGCAGCAATCCATGACTCGCAGAGAGACCCGCGACCAGTACTAACTTCACCAGTAACCACGGTTGGGGAAACCATCCACCTTGCAGCGCAAGGTACAGTCCTAGTGCCCATGTCACCATCATTGCCGGGGTGGTCACATGCTGATCCCAACGATGTACCAGTGTGAGGTACGCTAGCCCTGCATCGCGGTCGTAAGCCTTCAAGGTGTGCCGGGAAAATGCTATTGAGAGCATAAGGAACAATTGCCCTCCCATCCACGTGATGGCGGCCGACAGGTGCACCGCTTTGATCGATAAATACAGCATGACCATTCATTCAACGTTGGGAAGCTAGGGTTGCCTCGCGTTTCGCGAGTCTGCGTTCGCAGGCAAACGCCCCAAAGGGAATCAAAGCGGCCAACACCATGAAGACACGCTCAGATCGTGACCAACCATAGCCAGAGATCGATCCCACTAGCGTCCAGAAGTAGAAAATGAACGCTAGGCCGTGGATGGGGCCTAGCAACGTCGTTGCAGTCGGCATTCCAGCCAAGTGCTTGAGCGGAACCGCCACCCCTAGTAGCAACACCAACGTAGCGCCCTCCACTAATGAGGCCACCCGCATGCGACGCACCTGAAGGATTTCGGCGTCTACTTTCGACAGGGGCATCATGCGTGAACCTCGATTATCCTGCTGCCAGTTAACCTCGATGCCGGCAGAAGGCCGGCCTTTGCAGTACCCGTCATTACGTCAGCCTCCACCGTGACTGAGAATCTCAATGTCAGCCGCATAGGCTTGGTCACGCGCTGAGTCCATTGAAGACAATCGCCGTGAAGGGAGATATCTTGGAACGACACCGTTTGATCTCCTTGCGTTGCCCGACCATGCAAGATGCCTTGCAGGGATGAAATGTCCAACGTGATTTGCAATGCGCCGATCGGCGTTGCCAACTCAACTTTCCAGACGCCGATAAATCGATTAGCCAAACGCTCATCGCCCGCATCCAGTGCGGAAGCGGGCTTGTTAACGGAGATTTCGTGTAGCTGGGAAACTGCTACGGTATCAGGCCGCTGCCCATTGAGACTGGCGCTGCGCCAGACGGTGCCGCGCCGCTCATATTCAAAGAGCTTTTCAACACCAAGCGCTACATCCGCACCAAGTTCGCGTTCAAGCAAGTAAAGAGCCACGTCTAGGCCGGACGTGACGCCACCACCAGTGACTAAGTCGCCGTCGTCGACAACCCGACCTGACATTGGCAGTGCCCCCAGCGCACTCAATAGCTCTAGGCCCATGTGATGGGTTGTCGCACAACGTCCCTTAAGCAAATCGGCCATGGCAAGAATCAATGACCCGCCGCATACCGTGGCCACGATGACGTCCGGATCTTCCATTGCTTCTCGCATAGCAGAGGACAGTTGCGTTTGCGATGCCTGAAGCAGCAATTGCGGGACGGATTCGGAGCCATCTCCGCTCACCTTACCGGCGGCACCCGGCACCAAGACGATACCGCCATCATGGGGAGCCAAGGCTGCGCTAGCCGGGATGCGCACGCCGCTGACACCGCACGGGACATCACGGGCACCCTCGGCACTGACCAGTTCAACGTGGACGGGAACTGCACTGAGTTCTCCAGCTGCCAGGAACACCTCGTATGGAGCTATTGCATCTAACAGGTCGAAGCCGTTGAACAGCGCAATCTGCACCTTAAGCGGTGCTCGCGCAGCGGTATATGAGTTACTGAGGTCATTAGCGACTACATCCATTGTTTGCATAGGTCACAACAAGTAAACAGGTCCGATATGCCGGAACAACTGCGGCTACGAGCAAAGTATGGAGTGCCGCAGTACGGCCGCCAACTGGCCAAATGGACACTTATCGACTGATTCGAGCCAAGCATCTCCTTGGAGCAGCCCCCTGATTCCCCGGCCCCGTCCTGTCGCTTATCTTTAGAGATAGGAACAGGGCTGTGCATATGACTGGGCATACGGAGTCAGTAGAGGTAGTGGCAAAGGACCTGTGCCCCAGGCGCTGGCCGCTTTCAGAGAAGGCGGCCCTGGTGCGCCGTACTTATGAGCCGGGCATGAGTGTGTCGTTGCTGGCACGCCAGGAAGGTGTCTCGGCGGGACTGCTGTTCCAGTGATGCAAGCCTGAGCGCCAGGGTGTCTTGACGGCGGTCTCGGCTGGCGAGGCAGTCGTGCCGGCATCTGAGCTGGCGGCGGCCCATGGGGAAATCACCATGAATCTCCCCGGGGCGATTCACCAAGCTCCAGCGCGTGCTCGGCAAGAAGATCCTGAAGAACGAAATCCTAAAGGAAGCCGTGGAGTATGCCGCGACAAAAAAGTGGATTGCGCGCTCGCCCTTGTTGTCCATCATGGCGGGGAATGGCGGGGAATATGTGCAATAACAGCGTACAACCACATCGCCAGATCGAGTCTGGCAAAGGTTGAATCCGATCTTTACCAACCCGGTCAGATCATTGTGTCTCGCTCAGCTATCTCCAAAGTTCTTCCTATATTGGCGAGGACTGACTCCAACTATGCGCTGGAACTGCAGACGGAAGTTGGCGGCGGAACCAAGGCCCACTTCTCCCACGATCTGCTCTACTGTAAGTCCGCTACGTTCCAGTAACTCTTGTGCCCGTCGAACTCTTGCGCGAATAATCCACTGAGCCGGTGACTCTCCATACTGTTCGTGGAATCGCCTATGTAGTGTCCGCGGGCTGGTGTGTGCCTGGCGAGCAAGCAAGACCAAAGACAGCGGTTTATGTAGATTGGCCAAGGCCCAAGTGAGCAAAGGTTGAAGACTCCTGTCAGCTCCTTGGGGCTTGGGAGGGATGAACTGTGCTTGCCCGCCCTCACGCTGCAGCGGCACAACCGACAGTCGGGCCACCTGCGATGCCACCGCGACACCAAAGTCACGGCGGATCATGTACAGGCAAAGATCAAGGCCTGCGGCAGCCCCTGCCGAAGTGAGCACCTGTCCGTTGTCCACAAAAAGTACCCGAGGGTCCACATTAATTTTTGGGTAAAGGCGCTGCAGATCTGCGGCAGCAGCCCAATGAGTGGTAGCACAAAGACCATCTAATAGGCCGGTCTCTGCTAGAACGAATGCTCCAGTGCAGATAGATGCAATCCGCGTTCCCCTCATTAATGCAGTGCGAAGTGCTTCGGTTACTCCAGGCGTCAGTGCTCGCTGTGGCATATGGACGCCCGGCACGATGATCGTATCTGCAGTCTTCAGAATAGCCAGATCGTGGCGAATTCGCAGCGAGAACGGACCAGCGTCCATCTCATCCTGCTCTGCACATACGGCCACTTGGTAGCAAGGAAGGCCGTTCTCGTGTGTTGCGAAGCGAAAGGTCTCGCAGGCAGTCGCTAGGTCGAATGACAGCACCCCCGGTACTGCTAAACAGACGACCTTGTGTGGTGAGTGCTGCAAAGGAGGCTTCATCTGCATGCTGGCAACGAGTAGGAAGGTTGGCGAGAAATAGTCGATTGTTGTCATTCTAGCCAGTTCCCCGAATCAACGCTATCCAAGAAAATCGAATGCATTGAGCTTCACGCGATGTGCAGTCGCAATGATTCTCAATAGGCATCCTTTCGTCATCAAGCCGCGCAGCCGCAATTGATCCGCTTTGACAGAACTCTGTTTGGTCCCAAAGAGGGGTCTACGAATCTCGCGCTGGCCACAATGGAGATAATCTATGGCGGCGTATTTCACTATGCTGAGAGATCGGTGGATTTTTTGTATGGCTGATACGTTTGCGCTGATAGCCGCGTATACCTTCTTGCCATAGAAATGTCTGCCAATTCCTCGATGATGTATTTATCACTAAAAACCCTCCACCTAATAGCAGCGCTGACCTTCTCCGGGGGGGTAATGAGTTTGGCTCTCGTAATGTCGGGCTGGTCACGGGTTTATGGTGTAGTTCTGCCTCACGAGAGGAGTATTGGCCGTACGCTTCTTTGGTGGGATCACTATGTAACCGTGCCGGCCATGCTTACAGTTCTTGGGCTTGGATTTTTTATGGCAATCAGTGGCGGCTGGATGGAGCAAAATTGGCTAATTGGGAAGGTTATTCTCGCAATTGTCCTGACCGGCCTGCATCGATTACTCAGATCAGCCTTAAAGAAGCGAGTGGCGGGCGATGCATTATTAGAGTCATCGTGGTACAGAGCCGGCCCCATGATTGTTACTGCGGCTTTGGCGCTTATCGTGACGCTCGCTATTTGCAAGCCAATCCACTCATAAGCTGCACCGCATGATCAAAATATTTTTATATACCGGCAACTCGGATCAAACTCTTTGGCATGTAGATACACTTAATCGTCCGGTTTTCTTCGGCAAGGTCGCCCTTTCCTTATTAGCAATTTTCCTAGGTTCGACGCCTGCCGGCCCAGCATGGGCTCAGACTGAAGAGGTGGCCGTATTGCCCACCGTCACCGTAACAGGTTCTCTGACGCCCGATGATCTAGCCAGAGAGCGGCTCGAACAGGCGCGGGAAGAAATGGCGTATCGTGCTGGTGGAACCAGCGTGGTCGATGCGAAAGACTATCGCGATGGCCGAGCCGGAAACATGGCTGATGTAATGTCATACGCTCCCGGAGTTTATGCCCAGACTCGACACGGCGAGGAAACGCGTTTTTCGATACGTGGTTCCGGTATTCAACGGGGGTTCTTGCTTCGCGGCATCTATCTTTATCAAGACGGTATACCGTTAAGCCATGCCGACGGAGCCGGTGACTTCCAATCAATCGATCCACTTGCTGCTGAGTACGTCGAAATTTGGCGCGGTGCGAATGCGTTGGAGTTTGGAGGAAATAGCCTTGGAGGGGCGGTAAATTTCGTCACTCCAACTGGTTGGACCGCACCGCATGTTGTCCTGCGAGCGCAGACAGGATCTTATGGCCAGAGTCAAAGTCACGCTTCCTTTGCAGGAGCCAATGAACGCTTGGACGGATTTTTGAGCCTATCACATAGCGAGCAAGACGGTCATCGCGATCACGCAAGGACGCGCGCAACCCGATTCTCAGGGAATGTCGGGTTGATGTTCAATTCTGCGTGGTATGCGCGCCTTTACTTAACCCATATTGACAGTAAGCTGCAATTGCCAGGTGCTCTCACCAGATCAGCCATGAGGGCTGACCGCCATCAAAGCGCACCAGGCTACGCTGAGCTGGATGCAGATAACAACTATCGAATGAGTCGCGCAGCTCTAAAATTGGAGTGGACTCCTACAGATAAGGTGAAATGGATTAGTTCAATTTATCTTGCTAACCGGGACCGATTGCACTCCATGGCCTATGGCATTCTCGATCAACAGTCTATAGATACAGGCATGGACAGCAGGGGGATCCTTAATCTGTCAAAGGGAGCATTAACACGACGGTTGGTAGTAGGGGCTTCGTTTATGAAACACCGGGCGGATGAGCGCAGCTATGCCAACTTGAATGGTAAGGCCGGTCGCCAAACTCGGGATAACGTTCTGATAGGGCGCCAGTACACGCTGTATGGAGAATATTCGCATGAGTTGGTGGAGTCTTGGACTCTTCAGGTCGGGGCACAGGCCGTGTATGCGGGGCGTGATTTGCGGAACCTCTTTGCACCCTCAAATAGTTACAGCAAACATTTCACGGGCGTGAGTCCCAAAATCGGCCTTATCTACAACTACTCCGAGAATTCACAAATCTATGCAAATCTCAGCCGAAGTTTAGAGGCTCCTCCTTTCGGTGAGTTGGTTGTACGGCCCGCATATCCTCTCGCTTCTGACCAGAAAGCTACAACATTGGAACTAGGGTATCGGTTTCGGAATGGCGATTCGTGGGTAGACGCGGCAATCTATCGCTCGCGCTTGCACGGTGAACTTCTATCACTTAATGACGCAAATGGAGTGGCGCTGGGCACTGTAAATGCAGATCGCACCATCCACCAGGGGATTGAACTAGGAATGCAAATCCCCCTTTATACTCATGCTACAGGACGATTTAATTATTTATTCAATGACTTCCGTTTCAATCATGACTCTGTCTATGGTAAAAATCGCTTGGCTGGTATTGCGCCACATGTCCTTCGTGCGGAGATAGAATGGAAAATCTCACCTTACCTGTTTATGACGCCTTCTATCGAATGGTTGCCAGGTAATACAAAAATCGACCATGCAAACACATTGTCGCAGGGTGGGTACGCCCTGTTCGGCCTAACAGTTGGCGGTAAAATGGCGCGAAATTTGCGCTGGTTTGTCGAAGGACGCAATCTGACGAATCGCAAGTATGTCGCGGGTACAGCCGCGCAAGCCAACGTACAAGGTCGCGATGGCGCATATTACTTTCCTGGCGATGGGCGTGCTTTCTATGCCGGGTTGGAGTGGCGATTGTAGCGATGAACAAGACTGATTAAAGAAGAGCGAGCAGGTGGTCGCCGTTGGTTTTTACCAGCATTTCGTAAAATTCTGCGCCCATTTAAAATTGAACAGTGATCGCCAAGTCTGTTACCCCAACCACAGTGCCGTGGTGGAGCTTTTTCCGGATGCAGTCCCGTCGCCCGATACGCTGTCTTTCTGGTTCTGGCGACTGCTGCGCTATCCATAGTAAATAGAGCAGGAATCTGAAAAGTCCGACTTGATAATGACCGAACCAAGCTCAATTCCTTTCATCCGGTTCTGTGCTCAGGAGGAAGGGAAGCAGCTCCGCCAGCACGTCTTCAGGTGATTCTTCGGGCTGAAGATGACCGCCTCGAATGGATTTGCCGCAGACGTTTCCAGCCCAACGCTGCCAGATGCAGATCGGTGATGCGCTATGCCCGCTCCTGACCATAGAACGAGGACAGGACAGTGCAGTTTTTTCCTGCGGAGCGGTCTGCTGCATCATGAGCACGGTCTTCTTGTGCGGCCGCCCGATAGTCCTCGCAGATTGCATGACGAACATTCGGATTGCGGAATGCGTGCCGATTCCAGCGTCAGCTTGGCTTCTCGAAGGTTGCGATGATCAGGATTGATAGGTGTCAGCCATGCTAGGGTCACGACCAGACGCCCCTCCGTCACATGACCCAAATGCTGGGTATCGCCAAAAGCCTGCAGGGCATTTGGAAGCGCCAGCACGAACAGCAAAGTGACTGTGCGTTGGCCTTGGAGCACGCAAGACTAGCTCAGCACGCTTATCCAGGCCGATGTAACCAGCAGCAGTGCCATTCCCTGGTTGAAGCACCGTATGGCCCTCGGCGATGCAAGAAGGCGAGCAGCGCCCCTGCCCAACAACGCCCAAACCGTCAGACAAGGCAGCGCTACCAACAGGAAGATCGCCGCATACAAACCATAGGTTGCCGGGCCTGAGCCGGCACCGACGAAAACGCTCACCACTGACAACGCCATCATCCAGGTCTTGGGGTTGATCAGTTGCAGTCCGGCGCCATGAATGGCACCTGGACAATTGCCGGAGGTTTCGACCTCGATACCACTGGCCGGGGCGTTGAAGAGCTTCCAACCCAGCCAACTGATCCATGCCACCCCCACCAAGGCCATGCCATTCTGTAGCAGCGGATAATGCAGAAGCATCTCACCAAGCCCGAGGCCAACCACCAGCAGCAGGCCGGCCGCACCCACAGCGGCGCCGAGCACAAGAGGCAAAACAGCCAGCAGACCGTGGCGGACGGCGCCACCGAGAATCAATAAATTGGTGGGGCCCGGTGTGATAGAGGCAACGAAGGCAAAGAGCACGAAGGGCAAGAGTTGGTTGAAAGAGAGGGTGTTCATTGACGGACTCCAGTCACTTGCTAGGAGTCGATTGTCCGCAGCAACTCACCAGTGATCTTGAAGATTTGTGCAGGATCGGCGGTAGATTGCCGGCGTAAAGCCATAGGCCCGCCGGAACCAGCGCCCCAGGTGGCTCTGGTCGGCGAAGCCCAGGTCGATGGCCACGTGGGCGGGAGGCCAGCCATTCGCGAGCAGGCGCCGAGCCTGGGCCAAGCGCAATTGCACTAGGTAAGCATGCGGCGCCAGGCCAAAGGCTGCCTTGAACGCGCGGGAGAGACGAAAGCGGTCAACCCCGCACGCATGGGCCAGATCCTCGAGGTTGATGTCCTGCTGAAAGTGCCCGTGCAGATAGTCGCGGGCACGAATGGCCATCGAAGGCAGACGCGGGTCCACCGCATCCCGTGTACGCCAAAGCAGTTGCCGCGAAAGTCGCTCCAGCAGGGTATCCAACGATGCCTGCCGCACTATGCGTAGCTCATTGCGCTGTAGCGCCAAAACGGCGTTGACGATACAGGGCATCAGGCCGGGTTCACAGGGTAGGGTCTTGTCGAAACTCGGCTGGCAGTGATCGGGTGCATTCTCGAACAATGCTCGCAACTCCCGCTCAATCCATTGCGGGTCCAAGTAAAGCATGGAGTATGTGAAGCCGCCCGGCGCGGGTGCATAGCCATCGTGGATTTCACCGGGTTCCAGCATGAACACCTGGCCCGCGGTGCTGTTATGCAGCTCCTTGCGGCAGTGGAACTGTTGCACACCCTGCTCGGTGAAGCCGATTAGATAACTGTCGTGCCAGTGCGGATCGTAGGCGTGCCCCTCGAAATGGGCACGAATGGTTTCGATACCGCTTTCGGGGTCCTGCTTCACGTTAATCCAGCTGTCGGTAGCCATGGTTGCCTAGCAGGAAGGACAGTTAGCCGAGGTGAACGATCATCTTAGCCCCTACCCACAGAAAATCTGGAAGATTTGTGCAATGCAGCGGCTGCGAGCTACCCGACGCTAGGCGAAACGGCCAAGGCTAGGGGATGGTTACGGGGCTCAGGGGCCTTTTTGCGCCACTATCTGCGCTGCTCGCCACGTTGGCCGCAGCGCTGACAACGGCACAGCGGGCGAGGAAGACCGGCTCAGATCGCTCGGCCTTGGCGGCTGCGTGAATTTTGCAGGGCCGACTGGGTAGCCAAGTGCCAAGCGATACCCGGCGCGCGCCCCTCGGTCATGCCCGACAACGCCAAACCGACCGTGTCCGAGCTTGGCCATCAAGTCGATCAGTGACTCAGCCACGCGGCGCTTTGTCCAGCGCGGGTGCTCTGAATATGTCCGGCTATTGCCGTAGCCCGGCAAGTCCGGCACTACGACTGTGAGCGATTGGGCTAACCGTGACGCAATGCGGCGCCATGCGAGATGAGTTTGAGGATAGCCGTGCAGCAAGAGCATGGGTGGCCCAAAGCCACCCGTAACACCGCAGAATGCCACGCCGCCAGCTTCGACATGCAGCTCGGAAAATCCGGGGAAGAACCCTAGCGAAAAATTTTGGTCGAAATCCGGCATCAACGTCTCCCTGACACGACAAGTCATCAATGCGGATCAGCCTTGTGGATGAACTCCAAGAGATCGTGGTTGAAGCGATCAGGCTCTTCAAGGAACGGCGCGTGCCCCGATGCCGGATACAGCTTGCTTTGCACTTTGGGATTGAGGCTCTTGGCTCTGGCGATAGCGGGTTTGGCTTTCACAAGCGCGTCCTGGGCGCCATAGATCAACAGCAGGGGAACCTGCGTCTTGCCAAGTCCTTCCGCTGCGGCAACCGTCATCGACTGCACGGAGCGCTGCATGTCCCATGATGCCAATGCGGCGTTGGCCAGCAGCAGGTCGAACGTAGTTGCGTCGGGCTGGCGATGGAAGCACAGGCGCAGAAAAGCGCGTTCGGCATCCAGGTGAGTCTTCAAGTCCGAAGCGACCATATCCTGATAAACCTCGGGATGCGACACGATTTGGTCGGGTTTCAACTCGATCACGCCATCGACATATACGGCACCAGCGATGTCGTCATCTCCGTGGGAGGCCAGGTAGTTCGATATCACCGCGCCGCCCAATGACCATCCGACAAGCACCGGCTTGTGTGCATGGGTGTATTCGATGACAGCGGCCAAGTCATCAGCCCACCGGCGACCATCAGTGTATGCCTCTGCCTCCACTGGCTTGGCGGACAGGCCGTGGCCTCGCAGATCGTAGGTAATCAAACGATGGTGTTGAAGTTGGGGATCAAGCAATTGCTTGTTCCAGTTCAACCGGCTGCCAAGCAGTCCATGAACAAAGATGATGGGGGTGCCGTTTGGATTGCCAGCCTCCTGCACAGCCAACACGACGCCATCGGGTGCGGTGACGGTGTAGTCCTTGGTATCGGCACGCGCGGCGGATGACGTGACCAGCAATGCAAGGGTCACGAACAGCGCACCAAGCGCACCACGAATCTTCGGTAGAGACATGAATCAACACTCCTGGGTTTTGGGAAGATTCCTAGTCTCAACCTTCACATTGATGTGAGTGTCAAGAGAAAAAAGTGGTATCGTTTGTTCATGTCTAAAACCACGACACAAGCCTCAATGTCCATCGGCGAACTTGCCCGCAAGACGGGGGCGAGTCTGCGCTCGATCCGGCACTACGACGATAACGGGCTGCTGCCCTCCGTGCGCGCCGAGAACGGCTATCGCTTGTTCCCTGCATCAGCCATCACGCAAGTTCGCCAACTCCAGCGATTGATTGCGGCAGGCTTCAGTCTGACGGAAATCCGAGGGTTTCCCGATTGCATGAAGATGATCGAAGGGGCGGCGGCGTGCCCTGAGACGACGGAAGTGCAGCGCAAAAGGCTTGCGTCCATCGAGCGACAGATCTCAGAGCTTGAACAGCGACGCGTGCGGTTGCGCAAGATGCTAGCGGAGGGAATCGGGCCTGTGGCAGAGTAGTCGATGCCTTAATGGTGCTGAGGCGTGAGTCGGAATGCACCGACTCGACGCTGCGCGTTGTTCATTCTGGAGCGCCGCGATCGACTAGGCTAGGATAATTAAATATGCCCGCCCTCTGCTGGCAGTCGCCTCCGCTGCAGCACGCTCCGGCTTCCTACCGCGATGCTCTTATGTGGCTCCTAGTCCACAACGTCGCAGCTCCGCAACGCGGCCAAAATTAGAGCTAACCCCACGTTCCATATAGGGTTCTAGCCGTCCGGCTGGTTTCACTAAACGCTTGACGTCGGCCATTTTCAGATTCCAGTAGCCGCGGAGAAAAGGGTTGGATTTCTGGGACATGGGAACTCTCCAGATTGAATAATGGGGCCAAATCCCGCCACCGGGAATTGGACCCGGTGGGTTGAAAGTCGAAAATGCGTCAAGCGGTGCTGATCCTTTGTCTTGGATCGGCCTCGCACTGGGCAATGGAAAGTGATTCGAGGGACATGGCCTAATGGGCGCATGTCCCTCATGGGGATTGAACGAAAGCGGAGGTACGCGGAAAACTGGCTCACCAGCCGCTGTAGTTCACCAGCAGGTCGGCGATGACCTTGCGGCGTTGCAGGTCGAGCCCGTCGAAGTCCGACAGCCCGTGGAAGTGGCAGCGCTTGAGCATGGCACCGCCCTCGCGCGCGTTGTAGAAGCTGACCATGGCGGACAGGAACATGCGTTCACCGCTGCTCAGGACGCCGAGGGCGTCGTTGAGGCGCAGCATGTCGGGACGCAGATCCCACTTGCTCTTGGCCTGGTTCAGACCTTCACGAGTACCGTCGCCGAACCACTCGGGGCCAGCGATCTCGACACCGCGCTTCCAGGCCTCGAAGAAGGCTTGGGGCGCGGCAGCGAAATGCTGATCCTCCCGCATGATCTGATCGACGACTTCTCGCGGCAGTAGCTGGTTCATGACGTGATTCCTCCAGTTGGATCAGGGAATGGCGAGTTGGGACCAGCCGCCTCTTTCGAGCGCACGTTGAGCCGCGGCATAGCTGCGGAAGTACTCGCGGGATTCCCGCGAAACGGGACCTTCGGCATCGCGCGTGCCGATGTAGTGGCCGGCGGCGCTTTGCAGGACTTCGAGCGGCAGGAACTTGCCGCAGTAGGTCGAGGCCAGTTGGCCGAAAGAGGCGTGCTGGGACATGGATGGGCTCCTTGGAAAAGCGGGGCCTCGTCCCTCACGGGATGGCAGCTCCCGCATGCGGTTGAAGAAAGTGCATCGGCGTCACGGGGACGCGCGTCCGCGGAATGGATGCGATGCGGACTGGTGGGTTGCGCGGAGAGAACCTCGCGGCAGCCTGAAACCCTGGCTGCTGGCATGTGCTGACGAATCAGCGAACATGCAGGCAGCTTCGTGCGAGGGCCGCCTGGCGTCAGTGGGAAAACGGCATCCAGCCCAGCCCCGATTGATGGAGCGGGACAAAAAGAAAGCCCCGCATCGAGCGCGGGGCAATCAGGAGGCTGTGGGAATGCCGGATCAGTCGGGCTTGTCGCCTAGGACGTGCTGCTTCCACAGGTTGAATGCCTGCTCGGGCGGAAGCTCGGCGAGGATGACGATGGGCTGGGCCTGTCGGCTGCGCAGCTTTGCGAAGTACGCCGCGCGGTCGGCAATGGCCTTGAGCTTGATGCCCTTGATGAACAGCAGTTTGCCGTCCTTGACGAACAGCACCTTGCTGCCGATGTCGCGATTGAACGCGGTCCGTACCTTGCGTTCCGCGTGCATGGCATCGGCCAGCTCATCGACCAGGAAGTCGAGCGTCATGTCGATGTAGTGAGGGTCTTCGCCCTCCTGGCTGAGGTCGAGTGGCGCGGGTGGCAGGCTTTTGGCGAAGGCTTCGGCCTCAGCCAGCAGCGTCGTCTTGCCATTGAGCGCGCGCAGGAATGTCGAGCCGCCGTGCCCGTCATTGCGGGCCTCGGCGATGGGAGCGCCGTCGAACACGACGGTCGCGGTGAAGCACAGCGTTTCCTCGCTGGCGAAGTCGGCGACCTTGAGGTTCTTCAGCGTGATGCGGTCTTGCTTGGTGATGGTGTCCATGGGAAGTCCTGAAATCGACCGGGTGGCGACATGCCCCTGACGGGACGTGGTGACCATCCCGTGGGTTGGAGAAAGGAGGCATCGATGCCCCGGTGGGCAGCGTTCGCCGGTGAGATGCCGAGGCGAACTGGCGGGTGGCGTGGGCGGAACCCACGGCAGCCTTGACACCCTGGCTGCTGCTGCCGATACGTCGGCAATGCAGGAAGGAGAATGGCGCGGCCCGCAGGCCGCGTCGCCGATCAATCCGAAGCGGTCGAGTCCGTCTTGTGCAGGCACTGCACCAGCCGGTGGCCCAGCCAAGCCATGCACGGGACGGCCATGGAGTTGCCGATCGCCTTGTAGCGCGGGGCGTCTGCGGCAGGCTTGCCGCGGTACGGGATCAGCGTGTAGTCGTCGGGCATGCCCTGCAGCCGCTCGCACTCCATGGGCATCAGCCGCCGCACCCGCCAGTGCGACCAGTCGCCGGGGCCGGGGTCGTTCCAGTCGTAGCGGAAATGCGCCTCGAAGTCGGGGGCCAGCACATGGGGCCTGTCCGCGCCGCCGCCGCTGGTGCGCAGTGCGGCCGCTACGCTGCCGCCCAGCTCGGCGGCAAGACCCTGCGGCCGTCCCCGCAGGGCAACGCAGGCCACCATCGGCACCCCGTAGCCCGGCTTGCCGTTGGACAGGACGGTGCAAGCCACCTGTCCGTGGCCCGACTCGAAGCGCACTTCGCCGCGGTTGTTCTGCGCGAAGGCGATGGCAGGCACGACACCGGCGTTGGCATGGCTGTTGCGATGCCCGCCAGCGCGCAGCGTCGGCGTCAGGTCGATCGTCGCATCCGCGCCGCTGCCTTGGGCGGTGAAGGCGATGATCGGCACGCCCTTGCCCGTGCCGTCCTCGCTGCTGCCCTTGCCGTTGTTGGCGGTGTCGAGGGTGTGGGCGATGCTGCCGGCGATGGACTGCACCATGAACGTCTCGGTGCGGATGTCGTGCTTGGGACCTGCGGCCATCAGGCATCCCGCCACATCGACGGGGCCAGTGCCGCCGCTGAATGCAAACGTCGTCGTGACCTTGCCGTAGGGCTGCTTCAGTCCTGCGTATCCCGAGTACTTGCCTGCTGCCGCAGCACCCGGTCCAGCAGCGCGGGCAGCTTCTTGCCACGGCGCGCGGCCCGCAGAAGAATCCCCGAGCAGGCCTGCGCGCTCAAAAAGTACTTCGGCGGGATCGAGGTCATCACCACCACATGCCACAAGAAACACGCGCTTGCGGCGTTGGGCGACACCGAAATATTGAGCGTCGAGCACGCGCCAGGCGATGCGGCGGCGGGGTCCAGACACACAACCAGCGTGCGCCCATTTTTCCCCTGGCGGCTGGAGCGCACGGCCCTCTCCGGCCAGTGCGCCCAGGAAATGCCCGAAGGCGTTGCTGCGGTCGTTGAGGACGCCGGGGACGTTTTCCCAGACGAGCGTTGCCGCCGGACGGCGGTCTTGGTGGCGGGTTTGGTCGATGGCATTTGCAAGCTCCACATAGGCAAGGGTCAAGGCGCCGCGCGGGTCGTTCAGCCCCTGGCGGCTGCCTGCAACGCTGAAGGACTGGCATGGCGTGCCGCCGACCAGGATGTCGGGCGCTGGCACGATGCCGGCGAGGACCTGGCGGGCGATCGCGGTCATGTCGCCCAGGTTGGGCACGTGGGGGTAACGGTGGGCGAGCACGGCGCTCGGGAACGGCTCGATCTCGGCGAACCACGCGGCTTCGAGGCCGAGGGGTTGCCAGGCGAGGCTCACGGCCTCGATGCCGCTACAAACGCTCCCATACAGCAGCGGTGCGTTGCGCGGCGGTGCGCGAAATTTCGGGTGCATGTCGGTCTCCTGTTCGTATGGCGCAGGGCCATCGCCCTGGCCGGGGCGTTGAAAGGCAGGAGAAAGGCGCCGAAGGCCCGGTGGCCTTCGGCTCGGGAGGAAAGAAGAACCACCCGTGGGCTGATTGGCAGGCCCGGTCGTCGCTAGAACCGTCTGCTCATCAAGCAATCACACCCGGCCCATGTCGTGGCTGGGGCCGGCATCGTCTGGCGCACATCCGCGCACAAAGGGAGCCCGTTTTTGCGCCGGCGGGCACCGGCACCGAATACCGCTGACCACGAAGGGTCTCCGGGTGGCTCGCACAGGCAAGCCATCGGGGGACCCTTCGCAGCGGACGGAAGAGATGCAGACGAGGAGAACGCGCAGGCTGCGGCTCGCGGAGAAGCTACCTTCAGGTCCCGCGGCCGGGGACGGCCGAGCGGGACGCGCACACGGACAAGAAGGCGTTGCGCGCTGGGCGTCCCGCAGGGCATGCGGGACACGGGCCACGCCGCCGATGGCGGACACGGCTCACGGGGAACGGGGTCGGTCAGGAGCCTTTGCGGCCGCTGTCACTGGTACGGCGCGGGCGCGAGGCCCCGCGCTTGGACGTGCCGGATTCGACCGGCAGCGTGCCTTTGCAGTCGGGGTAGCGACTGCACGACCAGAACGGGCCGCTCTTGCCACTGCGTTGGCGCGTGGGCGCCCCGCACTGCGGGCAAGCCGGTCCTTGGGGAACCTTGATGGACAGCGAGGTGCTGCCGTACTGCGCGATCAACTGCGAAATCCATGCGGCCTGCTTGCTGATGAACACGTCTAGCGTGAGCTGGCCCGCCTCGATCATGTCGAGCGCCTGTTCCCACACGGCGGTGGTGCCGGGGTCGGCAATCGCCGCAGGCACGGCATCGATCAGCGTGAACGCCGCATCCGATGCACGGATGGAGCGTCCCTTCTTCACGATGTAGCCGCGGGCGATCAGCCCGCTGATGATGTTGCCCCGCGTCGCCTCGGTGCCGATGCCCGTCGTGTCCTTGAGCTTCTGCTTCAGGCGCGGATCGGTCACGAAACGCGCAACACCTTTCATCCCCTTGACCAACTCGCCCTGGGTATAGGGCTTGGGCGGCATCGTCTTGAGCGCCTTGATCTCGACCTCGGCGACCTGGCATGCCAACCCGTCGCGTAACGCGGGCAGCACCTGGCTGCGCGCCGGGCCGTCGCCGTCCTCGTCGGCGCTGCCTTCACGTTCGGGCTCGGCCAGCACCAGGCGCCAGCCCTTGACGACGACCTGCTTGCCCGTGGCCACCAGCTTCTGCTGGCCGCAGGAGAGATCCGCCACGGTGCGGTCGAACTCGTGGTGCGGGAGGAACTGGGCCAGGTAATGCGCCCGGATCAGCCGGTACACGGCCTGTTCCTTCTCGCTCATGGCGGAGAGGTTCGCGGGTTCGAGCGTTGGGATGATGCCGTGGTGCGCCGTCACCTTGCCGTCGTTCCAGGCGCGCGAGCGCTGAGTGCGGTCGAGCTGGCCCATGATCGGGGCCAGCGTGGGATCGGTCTTGAGCAGGCTGTCCAGCACCGTGGGCACCTCGGCGAACATGCTTTCGGGCAGGTAGCCGGAATCGGAACGCGGGTACGTCGTGGCCTTGTGCGTCTCGTACAGGGCCTGGGCAATCTCCAGCGTCTCCTGCACGTCCAGCCCGAGCTGCTTGGAGCACACCTCCTGCAAGGTGCCCAGGTCGAACAACAGCGGTGGGCCTTCGCGCACGCGCTCGGTCTCGACCGACACCACCTGGGCACTGCCCGCGGCGCGGATCTGCTGCGCGGCCTGCTGGGCGACGGGCTGCTGCAGGCAGCGGCTCGCGTCGTCGGTGCAGCCCTCGGGCGGAACCCACTGCGCGGTGAAAGCCTGGCCGCCAGCGGACAGGGACACGTCGATGGCCCAGTACGGCACGGACACGAAGGCTGCGATCTCGCGATCCCGGTCCACGACCAGTTTGAGCGTCGGGGTCTGGACGCGGCCGACCGACAGCACGCCGTCGTAGCCCGCCTGCCGCCCCAGCACGGTGAACAGCCGGCTGAGGTTCATGCCCACAAGCCAGTCGGCGCGCGAGCGCGCCAGCGCCGAGTAATACATCGGCAGCGTCTCGGCCGAGGCCCGCAGCTTGGCGAGCGCTGCCCGAATGGACGCATCGTTGAGCGCCGACAGCCACAGTCGCTCGATGGGACCGCGGTAGCCGCACAGGTCGATGATCTCGCGGGCGATCAACTCGCCCTCGCGGTCGGCATCGGTGGCGATGACCAAGTGGGTCGCCTTCGCCAGAAGCGCCTTGACGACCTTGAATTGCGTGGCGGTCTTCGGTTTGACCTCGACCTGCCACTGCTGAGGGATGATGGGCAACTGCTCCAACGACCAGCGCTTGAGCGCTGCGTCATAGACCTCGGGTGCTGCCGCTTCGACGAGATGGCCGATGCACCAGGTGACGGTGACGCCAGAACCGTTGAGGCAGCCTTCACCGCGCTGCGTGGCGCCGAGAATTCGGCCAATGTCTTTGCCCTGTGAGGGCTTCTCGCACAAGAACAGCCGCATGTCCGTCCATCCGATTCCCGTTGTTCATGGAGTTGCTGGGATCGAGGATGCCGAGCGGCTTCGGGAGCAGCAGCAAACAAGCTGCATGCGGCGGCGACCACTTTCACGCCAATGGAATGGCTGGGGCGGGAGTGACGTGCGGCCGGGGTGTGCGGGCCGGGAGCGGCGATTTTCGGGCGCGCGCGGAACTCGGTGGACGTTGATGGAGCTATCCCCAGGGGATAGCTCGCGGATACATGCAGAGCGGCGAGGCCGCCACCCTGCATGCCTGCTCACTTCCTGCGCTTGGTCTCCTTCGGCGCAGCCGGTTCCTCGGCGGACTGGGGCTTCGGCGGCGCTTCCTGCGCGGGCTCCTGCGATTTGGGGCTGAGGGCCACGGATTCGATGCGGAACGGCAGGATGCCGACGCTGCGCGCGTTGATCTGCCAGGTCTCGCGCGGCTGATCCTCGTTGTCGATCCAGGGTTCGCGCTCCATGCGGCCGACGACCAGCACGCGCATGCCCTTCTGGTACAGGTCCTTCCAGTGACCGGCGTCGCGGTGCCAGATTTCCACCGGCGCCCAGAAGCCGCCGCGGTCCTCGAAGTCGCCGCCCTTGGTGGGAACGGGGTTATCGAAATACACGTTCAGCCGAAGCAGCCGGCGCGGTTCGTCGTTGCCATTGGGGAACTCCCGGTACTCGGGGGGCGAGCCGATGTTGCCTTCGCCCGAAAAATGCGTGCTCATGGTGTGATCTCCGTGGTGGTTGAAATACCCGCGCCTCACTGCCGCCGGGCGCGTGCTGGGGTGCCTGTCGCGATCACCGATCGCGCATTGCGGCGGGAATGGACGTGAGCCGGCGCAGGTAGGCGTCATCCGCCTCGGCCGCCTTGCTGGCGCATTCCTGCGCCTGCCTGCCCAAGGTGTGCAACAGGCTGATCTGCATGTTCAGCGTGATGCGCTGCAGTTCGATCGCATGCAGGTCAGCCAGCAAGTTGAACGGCGTGCCGGTGCTCGCCATCAGCGCCTGCCACAGGGCCACGCCCATGGCCGAGCGGTCGTGCCTGCGCCAGCGCAAGAACGTCGTTCCTGCGCCAGTGGTCTGCTGGGCCAGTTCGATGGGCAGCAGATGGAAGGGATGCCCACACGCCTGCGCCAGCACCTGTCGCTGCGACAAGGCAATCAGTTCGTCGCGCATGGCGAAGCACTGGCTGGCCCAGGCCTCCAAGTCCCCTTTACTCTTAAAGGGCTTTAAAAGGCCTTTTAGAGAGGCCGCGTGTTCCAGGCGCATGAAGGCTCCCTGTTGCAGGCCCCGGAAGTAACGGGAGGGTTGGTTCAGATCGCTCATGCGGATTCGTCCTCACCGACAGTGGCTGCGCCTTCGGACGGGGCGGCTGCGGCGGCCGCATCACCATCGACGCTGGGAGTGGCTGCGGCAGGACTGTCACCGCGCTGCTGCAGGCCGCGGCGCACGATGGGCGGCGCAAACTTCGAGCGGCGGGTGCCTTCGAGCACCTCCTGCGGCAGTTCGCCGAATTTCTCCAGCGCAGCCCGCGCTGCGGCATTCTTCGCCGCGAAGTCGTCGCGGGTGCAGCCTGAGTAGCGGTACTGCTGAGCCAGCGAGAACAGGCTGCGCAGCGCATGCGCACCTTCATTGAGCCAGCGCTCCAAGGTGCTGCGGTCGATGAGTGCGGTGTGGTGGGCGAGGATCAGCTTGCGCGCGATGTCGTCGTAGTCGGCCAGCAGATAAACCGCCGCAAAGCCCAGTTGGGCGTTGACGAACAGGGGGAGCTTGACGGGCTGCACGTTGAGGTTCTCGCCCAGGGTCAATGCCGCAGGCACGCCGGCCAGTGCCTGGTCCACTTGTTCGCGCAACGTCTGCAGCGTGGTCTTGGTCTGGTCGAGCTTGTCCTCGATGCGCAGCATCCACCAGTCGCTGTATGGATCGTCCTGTTCCGAGCCGCGCTTCATCTTGTTCATCACGGCGATGTAGCCGTTCAGGCCGACGATGCCGGGTCGCCCTTCGGCGGCGGCGCGGCCGTGCCAGATGCGCGAGGCGTGATGCGTGTGCAGCGTCAGCGACATCGCGCTGCGCAGGGAGCCGAGGTTGAGTTGCAAAGGTTCGTTGTTGGTTGCCATGGTGTCCGCTCGTTGTTGGAAAAGGAGCGGCCAGCTTCGGCAGGAAGCGGAAGGCAGTCAGTCAACAAACCGAAACCCGCACGGCCCCGGTTCAGGGCGTGGCGGTTGCATGCGGCGCGAACTATCCCCAGGGGATAGCTCCATGGAACGCCAAGGAAGCCTGTTCGCGGCGTTCAGGGCGAACAGCGCCCATACTGCGGCAGATGCCCAATGCCAGACCTGCACCTGTTCGGCGTCGTGCCCAAGCGTTGAACTATCCCCAGGGGATAGCTCCACTGGCGGCCATGGGCATCTGCTTCGCGACCTGGCAGATCAGATCACTTGCTGGCGAGCAGATTGCGCAGCCGTTCGATGTGTTGCTTGGCCACTTCCGGTGGCACTGGCTTGCTCTGTGGCTGGGGCGGCGGCGTGGGTGGTGGTCGCTCATTTGGCGACGTGTTTTTTGATGGCGCGTCTTGCTTGGCCCAGGCATTGAACTCGCCGTGGATGGCGCGCTGGATGATGCCGAACAGATACCCCGCAGGATTGCGGATGCCATGGTTGCTGCATCGTGCGGCCCATTCGTCCAGCACGGCTTGCCTCAGCGAGGCATCGACCTGCTGCAAGGCCATCCTGGCTCCTGCCTGCTGTTCCGCCTTCAGTTCCGTGAAGCGCTTGGGCCATTGCAGATCGCCCAACGCGCGCGCTTGCGCGGTAGTACGTACTTCATTAATACAACTACTACGTACTGTACGGGCCTGCTTCGGATTCCGAAGAGCGCCGTCTGGCGCGGGTTTCAACCCTGCTTCGGAATCCGAAGACGGGTTCTCGGCATTCCGAAGAAGGCTCGAAATCCCTTCTTCGGAATCGTGGACGGCATCCTCCTGTGGATAACTTTCGGTGGCCGGGACGCCTTGGCTGGCGAGGCGTCCCGCCAGGACCTGCAACCGCGACGGCAGCGTGCGGCCGGACAGCAGCGGGTCTTCCGCGATCTCCCTGAGCGTGTTCAAGCCGACCATCTGGACGGCCTTGGCCGAATGGTCCAAGGACTGGCTGACCAGCGCGAGGTAGTCGGCGTCGAGCTGCATCGCCTCGAACGGTGTCAAGGGCTCGTCGTGCAGGACGTAGAGGTTGCCGAGGATGCGGCCGGTCTTGGGGTCGCGCCGTCGTTGCACGAGGCTCAGCCACCGTGTCAGACGCAGCAGCGTCAGCGCCCGCGCGACAGTCTCATGGGAGGCCTGTCCCGCGCAGGGCATGGACGCCAGCCAGGGACGCAACTGCTCATAGGTGGGGAACGCCGTCACCCCGTCGTCGTTTAGCATCAGCCGGAACACCTGCCAGGCGTTGCGCTCCAGCGGTGTCAGGCGGCGGTCGAGGAACAGCCGCCGCGGAACGGTCTCGTGCCGATTGCCGCTGAACAGGAAGGCATCGCCGGATGCCGGGGGTGTTGGTGTCGGTATCGACGTCGGCATGGGCGATGGCGCGCTGGGGCTGGGCCTGGGCGCGAGGTCCTTCAGCGCAGCGTCGAACAAGTCTGCGAGTGAGACGGGGCCAGGGCGTTGGGCTCGCGGTGCGGCGTCGTCCACAGCCATGGCTCAACCCAACCCCTGATCAACCCAGCTCTTGATCGCGGCCCAGACCACAGAGAGTGGCAGTGACATGCCCTCGGCCAGGTCCATGGCCGCATCGAGAATCGAGGTGTCGTCCTCCAGATCGACGTTCCTGCTGCTGGTCACGGCCTTCCACTGCCGCCACAGTTCGGTGTCCTGGGTCTCGTCCAGGACGGGATGGCGCCCCTTGCGTTTGGGCAGGCCGAGGATTTCCCGTCGCAAGGCGACTTCCTGATGGGTCAGGCCATAGAAGCGGCTGACCATCTCCGTGCTGGCACCCAGGCGCAACATGCGATCGACCGTGGCAATTTCCTTCTCTACGTCCTGCGCCTGCTTGAGCAGCCGCCGGAGCACTTCGCGGTTGACGGTCACCGAGCACCAGGAGACATTGGCGTTGGCCAACACGCTGATCAACGCAGGATGCTTGAGGGCGTCCAGGTCTTCCTCGCCAAACCCCATCAGCTTGCAGCGGCGCAGTTGCCCATTGCGCAGGTCGTAAAGGGCCTGGGCGATGACGGCTTGGTTGAGTGGGTGTGGTGCGGACATGCTGGCCTCCCTTGCTCAGGTTCCAGAGCCTGCGGCGTCGGCTTCGAGGTCGAGCAGGCGCCGAGCCAGCCGCAGCAGTCGGAACAGCTTGACCAGCGCGGTGTCGCTCAATCGACGGGCTTCGGTGCCGCCACTTTGGCCCTGGCCGTGCAGCAACGCCGGCAGGTCGATGATGACTTGCCCGTTGTCCAGGCCGACGTCGGCGGGCTGCTGGCCGGCCAGACAGACCAGCAGCGTGAGGACGGCACGGCCCCGCAGCGCCGGGGCCTGGGTATGGGTATGGCATGCGAAGCCGATACCGTCTGGACGGTCATCGATGCATTCGCCCAGGTCCGCCTCGTCCGCGATCTCGCGGGCGAACTGCGCGATGTGGATGCGCAACCGGTCAGGCGTGTCCAGGCCAGGATCGATGTACCAGACATCGGAGATCGGATACAGCCCGCCGGCCTGCACCGGGATGGACTGCAAGACGCTCGCCGAAAAATCGGGCGGCAGCGCGTCGCCCAACTGATCGGCGAGCATGCGCTGGATGGACTGAAGCCGTTCGGTGGTCGGTGCCGGCGAGACGATGTGCTCGGCAAGCAGATCACCAGTCGGCGCGAGGCTGGCCGTGCCCGCCTGGCTGGCATCCGCATCGCTCTCGCGCGTCGAGGTTGCAGCCGCTGGCGGGTCTGCAGGCGGCGCAGGCATCGCGGCCGGCAGTGCGATTTCGGCAGGTGGACGCGCGACGGCCCCCGGATCAGGCAAGGTAGGCGGCTTCGAGGGCAGCGTCGGGTCGCTGACCAATGCGCGTTGGCGGCTCTCGGATTCGGTCATGTCCAGAGCGAGTACGTCGTAGTCGATGCCCAGCAGCTCGGCCATCTGCCCGATCAGCTCGTCCTGTACGCGCTGTGCGGAAAACTCGTCGGCCTGAACATCAAACTGCGACAGCACCTCCTGGAAGAAGTCGTCGAAGTCCTGAGCCAGGGAGCGGCCCCTGGCGTAGTGCTCCCAGGTGCGCTCGCTGGCCTTGCGCATGACAGATAGCCGTTCGACCTGGTGGCGCCCCAGCCCGGCATAGAGCACGGTCGGGATCGCGGGCAGCAGGTAGCGCACGGCGTCGGCCATCCTGCTGATGTGCGACTGCTGCACGGGGTATCCGTCGGCGGCCAGGCGGCGGGCCAGTTCGGACTGGCTCAGCGGGATGCCGCTTTCCAGTTCGTAGAACTCGCGCGCCTTCTCCACGCCCAGGGCTCGCTCGATGAAGGTAAGGCCGCCGCGCAGTTCGTTCTCCGCGAGATGCCCGGTCAGCGCGACGATCTCGCCGCGCTCGGGCCACGGGCGGAACAGGCACGATATGCGGAAAAAGCGTTCGTCCTTGGTCTCCGACCACAGTTCACGCAGGATCGCCAGCCGCGTGTTGCCACCGTTGCGGATGATGTAGTGGTCCTCGCCTGGACGCCGGGTGATGGCCGGTGCCGCATCCAGGCCGCGTTCGCGGATCGATGCCTTGATTTCCTCATAGGCCGGATTGCGCTTCTTGCGCGGGTCGTGGTCGTAGGGGCGCAACTGGTCCAGCGTCACGACCATGGGTGTGTCGGCGATCGGATCGCTTAATGCCGTGGCCGTTGGACCGTTGCGCTCGAACCCGGCTGCGAGCAGCTTGCCAGCCATGTCCTGCGAGGTCATGTCAGACATGGCCGCATCCTCCGAAGCCGCCGGCCTGTGCCATGCGGGCCTCTCGCTCGGCGAGTCGGATCTGCGCACGGGCATTCAGTTCGGCCCGGTGGTCACTCGCGGTCGAGCTGGTGTAGATCGCGGCGCAACCGACCTTGGTGAACTTGAGGTGCCCACCGCGTGTGCGCTTGACGTGCCAGCCTTCGCCCACCGCGAACTCGATCAAGGCGCGCAGCCGCTTGTGCCCGCGGGCCAATTCATGTGCGTTCGCCATGGGGCCTCCCGGTTTCAAGAGGTCGTTGCAGGCGGCCTGACACTTGAGCGAACTGGTCCTGCCACTGAGGGAACAGTTCGCTGGCCAGCGCGCGCATCGTATCGAGCGCGGCGGGCGCGACTCTGCCTGGCGGCAGGCGGTACTCGACCCGATGCACCGGCAGGCCGCGTGTTGCGGCGCGTGGATACGCTTCGATGGCCGGCACGCCGGTGGCGAGCACGCGAATG
Organism: Comamonas composti DSM 21721; assembly: GCF_000429845.1. GTDB lineage: Bacteria > Pseudomonadota > Gammaproteobacteria > Burkholderiales > Burkholderiaceae_C > Comamonas > Comamonas composti. Next base: position 3,200 of record NZ_AUCQ01000013.1, on the reverse strand, counting down.
CCGGCATGGTCCTGGAACAGGTCGCGCAGGGCCTGCTGGATCAGCCGTGCGTTGGCAGAGACCGGATGCACGCGGTTGATGAGCAGATGCAGCGGTGGCGGCTCGATGCCGAGGTGGCGATACGGCGCGATGTCTTCCAGCAACTGCATCGTGCCGCGGCGCAGTTCGCGGGCGGCGAGAATTTCCGGGGTCACGGGCGACAGCGCCAAGTCGGAGGCCAGTACTGCCATCTCCAAGGCCACGCTGCGCGCGCCCTGGGTATCGATCAGTACCAGGTCGTAGAGGGGAGCCAGTGCCGGCAGCAGGTGCCGCAGCCGCAAGCGCCCATCCGGCGCGTGCAGCAGCAAGGTGTTCAGTTCGCTCCGGTGATCGTTGGAGAGCACCAGGTCCAGGCCCGCGATGATGGTGCGGGACACGAGCTGGCCAAGGTCGCGCTCGTTGAAGGCCAGCAACTCATAGATGCCGCCAGGCGCGCGGTGAGCCAGCTCGTAGTATGACGACAGCGTGGGCTGTACGTCGAGATCGAGCAGCAGCACGCGCAGCCCCGCATCGGCGACGAGTCCGCCGAGATTTGCGGCCGTCGTGGTCTTGCCGACGCCGCCTTTCGTTGAAATGATGGATACGACCTGCATGGCGCTCTCCGTCTAGGAATGGGAAATCCGCGGGAGAACGAGTCAGGTCCGGTGGTTGAGGCGCTCGGCGATCCACTGGTCGATTTCGATCGAATCCCAGCCGACGGCACGCACGCCCAGGCGCAGCGCCTGGGGGAACTGGCGCTTCTTCATCAGGTTGTAGATGTGGGCGCGTTTGAAGCCGGACTTGGCCTCGACTTCATCGAGGCGCAGGATGCGGCGCTCGTTCGGCGGGAGTACAGGTGTCTGCGACATGGCGGTCACTCCTGAACGCTCGGTGGCGTTTGTTGGCGTGACCTCTATTCAATAGACATGACCGAGAAAAGGCATTGCAAATGCAATCTCCGCGACTGCACATACAAGCTGGGAAACCTCATCCGCTTGCGCTACGGATGTACTTCCTGGCATTGGCGAACTTGCCGTTCAAAGTTCGCTCCGTGATGCCCATGGTTCCGCCGTAGTGGGCGACCAATGCCGAGACGAGGGCCTCCTGCGTTTTGAAGCTGGAGTAAGGCACACCCGAAGGGGACTGGCCCAGCATCAGCGTCAGCATCCCGCCGATGATGTTGAGATACGTCGTCTCCGCCCGCTCGCTGATCTCGCATTGCTTGGAGGCCAGCAGCACGGCAGACTGCTTGAGTAAGGTGTCGTGCTGCTCCTGCAATTCCCGCATCTGACACCGGGCATGCTCCAGCGCGGCCTGAAGGGCTAGCCGCTCGACCAGAATCGCCTGTCCAGTTTCCATGGTGATGAAGGGGTGCGCCATGCGTTCGCCACGACTGAACAGGAATCCTGGCCGGTGCTCGGGATAGTGGGTGCGCATCCAACGCTTCAAATCGACATGGCGAACGGTCAGATCCGGCGATTGCAGCAGCTTCGGGTCATTGAGCGTGATCCCATTCTGGCCGTAGGGCAGCTCCCCGTTGAGGATGCCGTCATAGATGCGCTCCGAGTACAGCCGGCACTCATTCCATCGCGGGCAATTCAACGATGGAGGCAAGAAGCGCGGTGATGCGATCGCGGCCAGGATCATCGGCAGGTACCTCAGCAACCCGGCCCACCGTATGGCGGCTTCGATGGGACGATAGAACACCTTTGATGTTGGAATGTCCTTGTGCATGTCTTCGTCTCCTTTCGGATGCGCTACATCACCGGCTCCTTTCTTGCCCTGCCAAGGGCTGTTGTGCGGTTATGGCCTGCGGCGGATGCCTGGGACGATGCCCTGGACGTAGGCGGGCGAGATGATTGGCATCCGCCGCAGGTGGCCTCGTCTTGCCCAATGTGCAAGAATTGATCGGTTACCGGCCCATCGAGCGATGAGGACACAAGCTCGATATTGGCGCTCACGGTACCAGCGTCATGGGTGGCGCAAAGCCCATCAAGACCGATTTGGTATGGTGTGATAGCCCAGCGGTTTCACAGGGCGCGCGAGAGATGTTCCCGGCACCTGATGCCCAGGTGGACATGAACGAAGGCCGGGTGCGTCATGCTCCGTTCGGCATCCTGATATATCAACATAGCATCCTGCAGTGAAGCACTGTGCCCAGTGTGAGCCCGTTGCGTGACGCTCCTACTCAATCATGTGCAACGGCGTGCGCGTGCAATATGTGTTTGTCGCTGTGCTCACGCGCGTCCACTATCGGCGACGCAGGAGCGCGCGAGTACGGCATCAGCGCGGGTCCGTTCCAACCTCCGTCGCAGTCGCGATGCCGCAGGTGGAAGCGGACGGGGTAGGATGGTTCCGGGTACAGCGACGCGGCGGTTGGAACGTCCTTGGACGTTGGTGGATGCCGCTGGATGAACTTTGTTGCCGAGGGCGAAAAACAAGGCTATAATTGAGGCCTTCGCTGATCACCACAGTGGAGAAAGTGATTGGGAAACAGAGACTTAGCGCTCTAGTGCATGACTCGTTTCCCGCTCCAGTTTCGTGCATGCGAAAGCGTGCAAATCTTGGAAGTGAAAGCTTTCAGAAGTGCGGGAATAGCTCAGTTGGTAGAGCGCAACCTTGCCAAGGTTGAGGTCGACGGTTCGAGACCGTTTTCCCGCTCCAAACTATAAGGCCTACAGGTAATCGCTATCTGGTAGACTAGTCAGTATTGGCGCGATAGCAAAGCGGTTATGCCCCGGATTGCAAATCCGGTTAGACCAGTTCGACTCTGGTTCGCGCCTCCAAATCCCTCTAAGAAAATCAACAAAACTGGCCATCCTAGCAGGTGGCCTTTTTTGTTTCAATCACTTGGTATTCCATCTCATGTGATCATGTCCCTCGTAGAAGCTGGGCACTCTTTGAAGCAAGAGAGATCATGCTCAGTGTCCTGGAGTCCTTTCAACGGGAGCAGATCACATGAGCCAAGTACATGCCCAGGCGCGCACCACCCCCAAAACAAGGGCTGAGATCAAGGCCTCGTCAGCCACCCATGAGCAATTGGCTCAGCGCTACAACATCAGCCTGGCGACGGTTCGTAAATGGAAGCGTCGTGAGAGTCCCCGAGACCTTTCACACAGGCCCCACACGCTTCATACGACACTCTCGCCCATGCAAGAGGCCATTACCGTGGAGTTGCGTCG
>NZ_AUCQ01000012.1 GCF_000429845.1 Comamonas composti DSM 21721 | reverse complement strand
CCGGCGCGGCACAGCTCAGGGACGCCGAGCAAGAGCCGCCTCGCGGCGAAGGCGTCCGTCCCCCTCGGGGGGAAGGCGCGCAGCGCCTCAGGGGGCTCAAGAATCATCCGTGCCCGCATTCCAGAATGCCTGCAGCACGCCGGGCACGGCCTCGATGCTGGTGATCACGCGGTCGAGCTCGGCTGCATCCACCGAGGTCGCATAGAGCATGGCCTCGATCTCCGTGTCCTGGGGACCGAAGGCATGGGTTTCCACGCCGCGCACGGGGTAGCTCGCGGCTTCGAGCATGTCCAGCATCTGCTCGCGCACATCGCCTTGCGCGCTGCGGTGGCAGATCGCATAGACGTAGTAGGTGGCCTCGGCCGATTCGTCGTTCACGGGGCGGCGGTTGATGCGGTTGACCACGGGGCGCAGCAAGGTGTTGGCGGCGATCACGAACAGCGTGGCGATGCCGGCCTCGCCAATCATGCTGGCGCCTGCGCAGGCGCCCACGGCGGCCGAGCCCCAGAGCGTGGCCGCGGTGTTCAGGCCCGTGATGTTGGCGCCTTCCTTCATGATCGCGCCCGCGCCCAGAAAGCCCACGCCCGAGACCACATAGGCGACCACGCGCGTGGCCATCTCGGGCCCGGCCAGGCGCACGGCCAGGTCCACGAACACGGCCGCGCCCACGGCCACCAGCGTGTTCGTGCGCAGGCCGGCCGTGCGCTGGCGCACCTGGCGCTCCAGGCCTATGAGTGCGCCGCAGACAAAGGCCGCCGTGAGGCTGACGATGGTGTCCAGCATGGCGCCGGGGTTGAAGTTTTGCAGGGCCATGAGCATGGCGGAGAGCTTTCAGGGGTGGCGTTGATAAAGGGCTGGAGTCTGGCGCGGACAGAAGTGGGGCAGGTGCTGGGCTTTGAAGCGCAGCACCTGCCCGAACCGGATTGGCGTCAGTCCCGGGCTGCTACCAGCCGTAGCGCGCAATGTAGACGCGCTTGAGCAGCGTGGTGAGTACAGCGTAGCCGAGCAAGATGGCAATCATCCACGGAAAGTAGCTGCCGGGCAGCGCCGTCATGCCGAAATACCCAGCCAGCGGCCCCATGGGCAGCCAGATGCCCACGGCCATGATGGCCGCCGTGGCGCCCAGAAGCGGCCAGGCGGGGCGGCTTTGCAGGAACGGGATCTTGGGCGTGCGGATCATGTGCACGATCAGCGTCTGCGTGAGCAGGCCCACGACGAACCAGCCCGACTGGAACAGCGACTGCTGCTCCGGCGTATTGGCCGCGAACACAAACCACATGAGCGCGAAGGTCAGTATGTCGAACAGCGAGCTGATGGGGCCGAAGAACAGCATGAAGCGGCCCAGGTCGGCAGGGTTCCAGCGCAGCGGCTTGGCCACGAGTTCGTCGTCCACGCGGTCGAAGGGAATCGCGATCTGGGACAGGTCGTACAGCAGGTTTTGCACCAGCAACTGCAGCGGCAGCATGGGCAGAAACGGGATGAAGGCCGAGGCCACGAGCACCGAGAACACGTTGCCGAAGTTGGAGCTGGCCGTCATGCGTATGTACTTCAGCATGTTGCTGAACGTGCGCCGGCCCTCGAGCACGCCTTCTTCGAGCACCATCAGGCTTTTCTCGAGCAGGATGATGTCGGCCGCCTCCTTGGCGATGTCCACGGCGCCGTCCACGCTGATGCCGATGTCGGCGGCGCGCAGTGCGGGCGCGTCATTGATGCCGTCGCCCAGAAAGCCCGTGACATGGCCGTTGGCGCGCAGCGCGCGCACGATGCGCTCCTTGTGCAGCGGCGTGAGCTTGGCGAACAGCTGGCCGCGCTCGACCACCACGCGCAGCTTGGCATCGTCCATGTGCTCGATGTGCGTGCCCAGGATGGCGTTTTTCACATCCAGCCCCACATCGCGGCAGACCTTGGCGGCGACGAGCTCGTTGTCCCCGGTCAGCACCTTCACGGCCACGCCGTGCGCGGCCAGGGCGCTCAGGGCCTCGGCCGTGCTTTCCTTGGGCGGATCGAGAAAGGCCATGTAGCCGACCAGGGTCAGGCCCGATTCGTCGGCCACGCTGTAGTCCGCCTTGTGCGGCGGCACCTCCTTCATGGCCACGGCGACCACGCGCAGGCCTTGCTGGTTGAGCTCGCGCGTCACGCGGCGCACGGCGGCCAGCTGCTCCTCGTCCAGCGCCAGGGTTTGCGAGTCATGGCGCAAATGGGTGCAGACCTGCAGGATTTCCTCGACCGCGCCCTTGCAGATCAGCTCATGGTGATGCTCGCGCTCGGCCACGACCACCGACATGCGGCGGCGCTCGAAGTCGAACGGAATCTCGTCCACCTTGCGGTAGTCGTCGGCCAGGCGCAGCGAGTGCTGCAGGTCCATGTGCTCCAGCACCGCGTGGTCCAGCAGGTTTTTGAGGCCGGTCTGGTAGTAGCTGTTGAGATAGGCGAGCTGCAGCACCTCGTCGTTGGCCTGGCCCAGAACATCGGTATGGCGCTCGAGCACGATCTTGTCGCGTGTCAGCGTGCCGGTCTTGTCCGTGCACAGCACGTCCATGGCACCGAAGTTCTGTATCGCGTCCAGGCGCTTGACCACGACCTTGCGCCGCGACAGCAGCACCGCGCCCTTGGCCAGCGTGGAGGTCACGATCATGGGCAGCATCTCGGGCGTGAGGCCCACGGCCACGGACAGTGCGAACAAGAAGGCCTGCCCCCAATCGCCCTTGGTATAGCCGTTGATGAACAGCACGATGGGCACCATCACCGCCGCAAAGCGGATCAGCAGCCAGCTCACGCTGTTGACGCCGGTCTCGAAAGCCGTGGGCGCGCGTTCGGTATCCGTGACGCGCGTGGCAATCGTGCCGAAGTAGGTGCTGTTGCCCGTGGCCAGCACCAGGGCCAGGGCCGAGCCCGAGACCACGTTGGTGCCCATGAACAGCAGATTGCTGGCATCGAGCACGCCTGCGCCGCTGCTGGCGCTGGCATCGGCGCGCTTTTCCACGGGCAGGGACTCGCCCGTCATCGAGGCCTGGCTCACGAACAAGTCCTTGGCGCTGAGCACACGGCAGTCGGCCGGGATCATGTCACCGGCCGAGAGCGCGATCAAATCGCCGGGCACGACCTCCCGCATCGGCAGCTCATGGCGGCTGGCCTGCCGTCCAAACTCTGCAGGCTGCTCGCTGTGGGAACGGTCTTCTTGCGGGGGATGATCGCTTTTGCGCAGCACCGTGGCCTCGTTGCTGACCATGGCCTTGAGCCGGGCGGCTGCCTGGTTGGAGCGGCCCTCCTGCACGAAGCGCAGCAGTGTGGAGACCAGCACCATGGTGGCTATGACCACGGCGCCCTGCATGTCGTCGGTGGCCAGGGAGACTGCGGCCAGCAGGGTCAGCAGCAGATTGAACGGGTTCTTGTAGCAATACCAGAGATGCAGCCAGGCGGGCAGCGGCTTCTCGTGCTCGACCTCGTTGGGGCCGAATTTCTCCAGGGCCTGCAGGGCCTGCTCAGGGCTCAGGCCGTTATCGCTCGACCCCTTGCGCAGCAGCACGGCATCCACATCGTCGCGCGAGGCGCGCAGCAAATCGCGCGTGAGCGCGGGCGAGATCGATCGGCTGCTGCCCGGGCCCGAAGGCAGGGCGCTGCGGCGGAAAAGGCTGAGCGAACGGCGGCTGCGCAAAAAGGCCGCAAACCAGTGCTTGAACTGACGCATGCTATCTCTCCCCGGCCGTCAGGCGCGGCCGTGTTGAAGACTGGAGCATAGCCAGCTCCAGTTACGTTGGCATGTCTCCATGAGGCGCCGGCCCAGAGGCGCCTGCCCGGGCGCGGCCGCATGGGCCAGCCAGCTGCGGCGTGCCTGGGTGTTCAGGTGGCTGTAGACATGGGCGCGGTCCTGGGGCGACAGCAGGGACAGGACATCGGCCTGCTGGCGTGCGCTCAGCGCCTGCAGGGCATGGGCAAAAATCCTTGCGCCATGGAGTTCGTAGAGCGCGCAGAGCTGGTCCACGCGGCGCTGGACGATGGCGTCCTGCAGGGCCAGCTCCAGCGTATTCATGCGGCTCGAACGGCCGGCTGGATGATGATGGGCGGTGACGGCATGCGTGCCGTGCACCAGCTTGGTGTGTTGCATAGGGCTCTCCTCTTGTGGGCCGACCGAGGAAAGCCCGGAGCTCAAAGCATGAGCGCAAGCCTCCCGGCGAAGGCCTGGGAATTCAAAAATGCCGTGCCATCGTGGGCACGGGGCAAGGCCGCTGGCGTCAGCGGCCGGGGGCGATCAAGGCAAGATCGATGAGGGTCGGGGTCCATGGGAACTCCTTTCTTGCAAAGACGAGGGCGGCGGGCCAAAGCCAGGCTTTAGCGCGCCTGCATGCGCAGAAAGCTGCGGATGCGGTGCGTAGGCCAGTGGGTCTGAAGATCCAGAGCCATTGCGTTTTCCAGCGGCGTGGGCGTATGAGACCCGGACGCTGTACCCGCACGCTCAGCCATACGGCCGGTGCGGGACGCGGCAGCCCGATGGGGCTGGCCTTGCACGACGGAACGGATTGGGGGCTGGGTCATGGCACTCTCCTTGGCGAACCAGAAGATCTGCCCATGGCGCAAGCCGTCAAGCAAGCTGCTGCAATGCATTCATGCATCGCGCAGACAACAGTGAAAAACAAAAGGTGTGACCCGGCATCGAGACCGGGAGTGCTCAAGCGCCAGGGCGCATGAACATGCACATGAGCGGCTCAATCATGGAGCGGCTGGTGCGGCACACAAGGGAAATCGCGGCGGTGGATGGGAGTCTTGCTGGAAGGTGACCAGCAGCCCCGTCTTCTTGGGCGTTGCTTAGTCAGCCAGCAGGGCAGCCATTGCGGCGCACTGTTTATCACTGGTTGAACTGGCACTGTCCACAGGAAGAACTCCGGTAATTGCGATCCGGGCATTATAAGCATTCACTTACTTGAGGTCAAGCATGTGCTCGCATTTTCTCGGGTTTCCCCGATTGTGCGCCTGCTTTTTCTGGCTTTCTCGCAGCCAGCCATGGAGCATGAGCAACTGTGCAGCGTAGTAGGTGGACAGCACGCATATCTGGGCGCCGTCAAAGGGCTGGACGAAGCGGTTGGTTGCGAGCAGCGAGTCGCTGAGCACGAACAGGCAGGCGCCGACGGCAACCTGGGTCGCCGCAGCGCTGCCACCCGTGCCCGCAAGATGGGTAGCGCGCCCCACAGCCTGGGCCGCCATGAGAGCAATCACCAGCACATAGGCTGCGACCGGCAGGCGCAGGGCCGCTGGCAGGCCTGCCAGCCACAGAAACACATACATGGCGACAGCAAGCAGCAGCACGAGCCGCAGCGAAGGCCTGTGGGCCAGCCAGGGCGCGTCCTGGCGCAGCAAGGCCGTATAGGCCAGATGCGCGAGCAAAAAGCTCGTCAGCCCAGGAATGAACAGCCCGGGCAGCATGAGAAACACATCACCGGCCAGAGAGAGTGCAAGTGCTGCGCCCAGCAGCCAGGCGGCCTGTGAAGGCCGTCCCATGGCCGCCAGGGCGGCGCTGTCGCGCCAATGTGTGGCGAGTGCGACCAGCGCCAGCACCATGGTCAGGGGCTTGAACAGCCAGTGCCAATGCACAAGGCCCAGGGCGCTGGTGGCCGTGGCCAGGGCAGCGGCCTGCAGCGCCAGCCCCAGCCAGAGGTTGATGCGTCCCTGCATGATGGCGCCCAGCGCCCACTGGCTGGCGAGCAGCACGCCAAACCACAAGGCATTGGCGGCAAGGCCGGCCTGGTCGGCCTGCCACAGAAAGGCCGCGACGCCACCCATGAGCGCGAGAAACTGGATCACGGCAAACCAGCGCAGCCCGCGCGACATGGGCGGCTCGTAAAGCGTGCGGTGCGCGTCCAGATCGAAGGCCGGCCGGGGAAAGCGCGCTGCCACATCCTCGGGCCGCCAGCCAGGGGGCTTGAGCCAGACGCGGATCTTGTCGCCAAGGTTTTTCGCATGCCAGCTGTCATGGGCCAGTTGCCGGTAGACCGCTGCATTGGCCCAGAGCGGATCCCAGCTTTGCAGCAGGCCGCGCGTGCCGTAGACGCAGGGCTCGCTTTCATCCTCGGGCTTGAACGTGCCGAAAAGACGATCCCAGATGATGAGAATGCCGCCGTAGTTCTTGTCCAGATAGGGCTCGTTGACCGCATGGTGCACGCGGTGGTTGCTGGGGGCGCAAAACCAGCGGTCGAACCAGCCCAGCCGCCCGACCTGCTCGGTATGCACCCAGAACTGGTAGAGCAGATCGATGAGTGCGACCACGGCAAACACCAGGGGCGGTACACCGGCCAGGGCCATGGGCAGATAAAAGATCCAGCCCAGAAGCACGCCCGAACTGGTCTGGCGCAAGGCCGTGGACAGGTTGTAGTCCTGGCTTTGATGGTGTACCGCATGAGCGGCCCAGAGCACGCCGACCTCATGGCCCATGCGGTGCAGCCAGTAGTAGCAGAAATCGTAGAACAGCAAGGCCAGCAGCCAGCCTGGCGCACTGGTCCAGAAAGCCTGGTTCTTCCAGAGCGCCAGATGGCTGAAGGCGGCCGTGTACAGGCCCAGGCTCAGCAGCTTGGTGAACACGGCGCTGGTCTGGCTCAGCATGCCCAGGCTGATCGAGCTGATGGCATCGGCCAGGCGGTAGGCCCGGCGCCCGCGCCGGACGCTGACAGCCCATTCGAGCACGATCAGCAACAAGAAGACCGGGCTCGCGAAAACAATGACTTGGCTGGCGGAGAGCATGAGCCGGGATTGTGGCGGGCCCGTGCACTTGCGCGCCTAGGGTTGGCACGGGTGGGTAGGCGATCTTGCTCACCCATGGCGCCGTGCATGGAACACGCTCTCAGGCCCAGGCTTCGTCGCGCACACCAGAGTCCAGATGCTGCGCGTCGCCCCAGCCGACCAGACTCAGACCCTCGGGAGTCCACAGCAGCCGGTTGATGCTGGCATTGCCCAGCTCCCAGCTGCGCGGTGCCTGCAGGTCCTGGTGTGTGGCCAGGCGATAAAGCATGTCCATGACGCCGCCGTGGGCCACGAGCACGATTTGCTGATCTGCATGGCGGCTGGCCAGGCGCCCGACCACGCCTTCTATGCGCTCGCGCAGCATGAGCAGCGACTCGCCGCCGCCTGCAGGCACGAACTGCGGGTCACGCTGGCGCCAGCGCATGGCGTCCTCAGGATGGCTGGCCTCTATTTCCTTGAAGGTCTGGCCTTCAAAGCTGCCAAAGCAGCGCTCGCGCAGACCTGCATCGGCAACCAATGGCGCGCCAGTGGAAAGCGCCACGGCCTGCGCCGTGGCATGGGCACGCAGCAGGTCGCTGCTGTAGATCGTCGTCACTGGCTCATGTGCCAAGGCCTTGCCGGTGCGTGCCGCTTGCCACAAGCCTTTGTCGTTGAGCGGAATATCCAGATGGCCCTGGATGCGGGCATCCACATTCCAGGCGGTTTCTCCGTGACGTATGGCAATGATTCGGGTGACTTGCATGTTTGCGGGGCAGTGTCAAAAGGCTTTAGTGTGGCCCAAGCCGCAATGACCCTGACCATGGAAACCGTCTCTGCCATGGCAGGTCGCGATGAGCTTGGGGCTTGTGTATTGAGCGTGCAGGCCTGCGCTCAGGTTGGCCCCGGATCTGGCGCCAACTGCGCCCGCAGCGTGGCCAGAATTTCCTCGGACAGCGCGGGGTTGCCAGCGGCCGTGGCACGGGCCAGCACCAGGGCGCCGACCATGCTGGCCAGGGTGGTGATGGTGGTGGCGCGTTCCTCGGGTGTCAGCGGGCGTTGCACACCTTCGCCTGCGGGAATCAGGGCGCGGGCAAAGCGCTGGATATTGCCTTCCACGCCCTGGGCAAACACCTCCGACATTTCCGGCCCGGCCCGGGCCGCATCCACGGCCAGTGCGGCGGCGGGGCAGCCTTCGCCGGGGTGGTCGCGGTGGCTGCTGGACAGATAGCCGTGCACCAGCGCCTGCAGCCTGGCCTGCGGATCGGCATCGCCATGCTGGCCATCCAGCGCGGCCAGGGGCGTGATGGTCCAGTCAAAGGCGCGCAAACAGGCTTCGCGCGCCAGTGCGTCCTTGGATTCGAAATGGCGGTACAGGCCGCCATGGGTCAGGCCGGCGTCGCGGGTGATGTCGGCCACGCCCACGCCGGCCAGGCCATGTTCGCGGTAGAGGCGGGCGGCGGCATCCACGATGCCAGCACGGTTTTCGGCCGCTTGGGCCTTGGAGACTTTCATGTTTTTAGATGATGCGCATCATCAAAACAAATTATGATGATGTTCGTCATCATAAATGCCGGTGCTGCCGGTGACCCTCCATGAAGCCGATAAAGCCATTTCCTTTCCCTCTTGCTGCACTGGCCGGAGGCCGTCCATGAGCCGCCGCGTGGTCATCACCGGCCTGGGCCTGGTCTCGCCGCTGGGTTGCTCGGTAGAGCTGGCCTGGCAGCGTTTGTTGGCCGGCCAGTCCGGCATACGTGCGCTGGCCCCCGCCGTCTGCGAAGGCCTGGACACCCGCATTGCGGGCCGCGTGCCGGGGCTGGACGAAGATGCCGAAGGTGGCTGGAACGCCGATGCCGTGGTCTCACCCAAGGAGCAGCGGCGCATGGACCGCTTTAGCGCCATGGCCCTGGGCGCAGCCGGCCAGGCCCTGAGCCATGCCGGCTGGCAGCCGCAGACGGCGCAGCAGCAGGAGCGCACGGCCACGGTGATTGCCTCGGGTGTGGGCGGCTTTGGCGCCATTGCCGAGGCGGTGCGCACCACGGATACGCGCGGGCCTTCGCGGCTGTCGCCCTTTACCGTGCCGGCTTTTCTGGTCAATCTGGCTGCTGGCCATGTCTCCATACGCCACGGGCTCAAGGGCCCGATTGGTGCGCCGGTCACGGCCTGCGCCGCCAGCATCCAGGCCGTGGGCGATGCGGCCCGCTTGATCCGCGCCGGTGAGGCCGATGTGGCCTTGTGCGGCGGCAGCGAGGCCTGCATAGACCGCGTCAGCCTGGGCGGCTTTGCGGCGGCCAAGGCCTTGTCCAGCGGCTTCAATGACAACCCTAGCCAGGCCTCGCGCCCCTTTGATGCGGCGCGTGACGGCTTTGTCATGGGCGAGGGCGCCGGCATGCTGGTGCTCGAATCGCTGGAGCATGCGTTGGCGCGCGGCGCCACGCCGCTGGCCGAGGTGCTGGGCTATGGCACCAGTGCCGATGCCTACCACATCACCTCCGGCCCGGAAGACGGCAACGGCGCACGCCGTGCCATGGAAATCGCCCTGGCCCAGGCGCAGTTGCAGCCGGGCCAGATTCAGCATCTGAACGCCCATGCGACCTCCACCCCGGTGGGGGACCGGGGCGAGCTGGCCGCCATACGTGCCGTGTTTGGCGAGGCCACTGCCAAAGGGGCAGGCCCCGCTATCACTGCCACCAAATCGGCCCTGGGCCATTTGCTGGGCGCGGCCGGTGGCGTGGCCAGCATCTTCACCGTGCTGGCCCTGCGCGATCAGAGGGTGCCGCCGGTGCTGAACCTGGAGCAGCCCGATGTGCTGGCTGAGGGGCTGGACCTGGTGCGCGGTGCGGCCCGGCCCGTGGCCATGCAGCACGCCTTGCTCAACGGCTTTGGCTTTGGCGGGGTGAACGCCTCGCTGGTGCTGGGGCGTTACCCGGGCTCAGAAAATTTCTTGTAAAGAAGTGGCTGTGCCGTCCTGGTCGATCACAGAAAGGACTTGGCGTTGTCCAGCACCATGTCGCAGGCTTTCTCTTTCAGATCGCCCTTGATCTTGTCCATATTGAAGCTCTTGCCGCCGTCGCCCTTGATCACGCCCATCAGGCCGTCCTTGTAGCCCTGGTCCTTGGGCTCCTCCTTCTGGGGCAGGCCGAGCTTGCCCAGCAGCTGGTCCTTGACCTGTTCTGCCTTGTTGGCGTTCAGGTAGTTGTTCTGCATGCAGTAGGTGATGACGCCAGCTGCATTGCTGGCCGTGCCTGATCCGGCCATGCCTGTCAGGCCGGCCAGGCCTGCTGCACCGGCCCCGCCGCCGCCCAACAGGCTTCCCAGGTCTGCATTGCTGCTTTCGCTGGTGGCGCTGCCGGAGTCATTGCCCAGCTTGGAGGCGCTGTCGCGCAGTTTGTCACCCCAGCCTGCGGCCTGAGCAGGCAGAGCGGCGGCTGCCAGCATGGTGGTCAGCAAGGCTGTGGCCAATGTGGTTTTCATGGGTATGTCCTTTCCTGTGAGCTTGGGGTCCTGAAGCCGGGGGTGTTGAACCAGCCTCCGGAGATCTTTGCCCTGCGGGTTTGCCAATCCTCGCCATGGCCAGGGCCATGACTGCGGTTGGCAACTTGCCCGGCTGTGGTCCCGGGCCATGGTCGATTCAACAAGCCTCCGGCTCGATGCCTGAGGGAGCGAAGTTACAAACGGTATCACACAACAGGAATGACCCTGATGGTCTTGTGAGATGGGGCCGGTGGCTCGCTGCAACAGCCCAGAGAGGCCGTGGTCTCTTGGTGCCCGCGGTCGCGTTTGAACACCAGGTGCGGGTCGGCCCCGGCTTCCATCAGCGAGCCGCTCGTCAAGGCCGGCAGATCGGGGGCAGGGCAAAGGCCGGCGCACGCATGGGCCAGTTGGGAGGGCATGAAAAAGGCCTGCATTGCAGGCCCGGGATGGAGGTGCGAGCTTACCTGCTGGGTGTGACCGCACCTGTGGTGGGCTGGGGCGCTGCGGCAGGGGCGGCGGCGGGTGCATTTGCGCCAGCCGCTGCAGGCTGGGCTTTCTCCAGCGTGGTGCGCACCACGCGCGCGCCCTGGGGCGGCTTGGGAAAGCCGGTGAGCGCGGCGTCGAACAGAATGCCGAAGATGGCCGGGTCGTCGGTCCAGATATCCTGGCGGCGGGCCGAGGTCTCGTAGACGATTTGCTGGGTCCTGGCATTGCGCATCACGATGCTGACCGCCCGGTAATACTCGAGCGGCGGGCCGTCGAACATGAAGTTGCCGCCAAAGCCCATGCCCCAGCCACCGCGGCCAAAGCCCATGCCCCAGCCCCAGCGCGGGCCCCAGGGGTCGTAATAGGGCCAGGAGGCGTAGTCGCGCGCATAGCGCGCCTCGGCACCGATCTGCACCACAAGGCCGGCGTGGCTGTCGTCACGCGTGAGGCCCACGCGGGCCAGGGCCTGCTGGGCCTGGCTTTCCACGGTGGCAAACTGCGTGGGCACCTCGCGCTGCGAGGGCAGCAGCTCCAGCCTGTAGGTGGGCGGGGATGGAAGGGCCTCCAGTGTGGAATAGCTTTGCACCGTGCTTTGCACTTCGCGCACGCTGGCGCAGCCCGAAAGCAGGGCTGCGGCCATGAGCGCCATGGCATAGAAAGCGCGCAGTTTCATGGTGTTCTCCTCGTATGAAAAAAGGCCTGCGCAAACAGGCCTTGGTTGGAGAGGCTGGCCGGCCATTAGTTCAGGCACGGCCAGGTAAAGCCAGATTCACGATTATCCATGGCGCGGCCCGCAGGCCTCAGAGCGTGTTCACGATCTCAGGACGAGAGCTGGACCACCTGCAGGCCGGAAAGCCCGGGGAGGCCGGGCGCCATGGGCAGCTCTTCGTGATCGAAGGCCGTGTCGCCGTCGGGGTCGGCAATGCCCGTGGCCTTGGCGTTCTTGAAGTCGTGCAACTGGGGGTCCATCATGTGCGTGGTCACGATGTTGCCCATGGCGCGGAACATGCTCTCGATGCGGCCCGGGAATTTCTTCTCCCACTCGCGCAGCATCTCGCCCACGGCGACGCGCTGCAGGCCGTCCTGGCTGCCGCAGAGGTTGCAGGGAATGATGGGAAAGTTCTGATACTGGGCCCAGCGTATGGTGTCCTTTTCGGGCACATAGCACAGGGGGCGGATCACCACATGCTTGCCGTCGTCGCTGACCAGCTTGGGCGGCATGCCCTTCATGCGGCCGCCGTAGAACATATTGAGCATCATGGTCTGCACGATGTCGTCGCGGTGGTGGCCCAGGGCCAGCTTGGTGCAGCCCAGCTCGTCGGCCACCTTGTAGAGAATCGCGCGGCGCAGGCGCGAGCACAGGCCGCAGGTGGTCTTGCCCTCGGGCACCACGCGCTTGACCACGCTGTAGGTGTCCTGGGTTTCGATGTGGTAGTCCACACCGATGCTCTTGAAGTACTCGGGCAGGATGTGGTCGGGAAAGCCGGGCTGCTTCTGGTCCAGGTTCACGGCCACCAGGCTGAACTTCACGGGCGCGCGCTTTTGCAGCTTGCGCAGAATGTCCAGCAGGGTGTAGCTGTCCTTGCCGCCGGACATGCAGACCATGATCTTGTCGCCCTCTTCAATCATGTTGAAGTCGAGAATAGCCTTGCCCACTTCGCGGCACAGGCGTTTTTCGAGCTTGTGCTGCTCGCGCTCGATCCTGATCTTGCCGGGCCTGGCTTCGGCCGCAGTCTCGGTGCAGGGCTCGGCGATGGCGTCCTCGGCCATCCAGGGGTTGTCGGTCACTACTGCATTCATGGGGCTCACCATTGTCCGGTTTCGATGCGGATGGCGACTTCGCAGTCGTCAAAGATTTCCAGCTTCGCGATTTTCACGCGCACGCCCAGCACGCCGGGCAGTTGCATCAGGCGCTGGGCCAGCTTGCCGATCAGGCTCTCCAGCAGGTTCACATGCTCGGCGCGGCATTCGTCGATGATGATCTGGCGCACCTTGCGGTAGTCCAGCACATGGAGGATGTCGTCGTCGCGCGGCGCCAGGGGCTGGGGGCCGAGGTGCAGCTCGGCATCGACCTGTATCGGCTGGGGGGTCTGTTTTTCGTGGGCAAGAATGCCCAGGTTGGCGTCGAAGCGCAAACCTGTGAGCGTCAGAATCTGTTGTCCGGTGGCGGAGTTCATGGCAGGGAAGGATTGGAGCACCGGGGTGCTTACATCAGGGAAAAATCGCGTTCAAAGCGTTGCAGGTGCTGGCCGCCATCGACCAGCAGCGTGGTGCCCGTCATGGACTGGTTGTCCAGCGCAAAGCACACTGCAGAGGCCACATCGGCCGCACTCGACGAGCGCCCCAGCGGGCTCAGCCGGTGCAGGGCCTCGAAGCGCTCCTGGCTCAGCAAGTGACTGGTCAGGGTCAGGCCCGGGGCCACGCCGACCACGCGCACCAGCGGCGCCAGGGCCAGGGCCAGCATGGTGCCCGCGGCTTCCAGCGCGGCCTTGGACAGGGTGTAGCTCAGAAAGTCGGGATTCTGGTTCCAGAGCTTCTGGTCCAGCAGGTTGACCACGGCGCCCCGGGCATCGGGCTCGCCGGCCTCGATGCGCGCGCGCATGTGCTCCTGCAGGCCCTGGGCCAGCACGATGGGCGCGCCGGTATTGCTGAGCAGATGGGCCTGCATGGCCTGGTAGCCAAAGCTGGCCGCGTCGTCGTGCTCGAACAAGGAGGCGTTGTTGACCACGGCGTCGAGCCGGCCAAAGCGCTGGACCACTCTTGAAATGAGAGCGCGTACCGCTTGCTCATCATTGAAATCAGCCTGAAAGCTATCGCTATCGCCCGATAGATCAGTGCAAGCAGCTACTGTTTCGAGAGCGTCCTGCTCCGAGTCCCGGTAATGCACGGCCACCCGCCAGCCCGCGCGGGCCAGGGCCTGCGCGATATCACGGCCCAGGCGCCGGGCGGCGCCGGTCACCAAAACAGTGCGTTGAAGGGCGGGATTGGACATTGAAGGACAATGGGCGGATTGTGACGAATAAGCCCTCAAGTTTAACCAGCGCCCTGCAAACCCGTGTGGCGCAAGAGATTGCCCTGGCCGGCGGCTGGCTGGGATTCGACCGCTTCATGGCGTTGGCGCTCTACGAGCCCGGCCTTGGCTATTACGCGAATGAGACGGCCAAGTTCGGCGCCATGCCCGCGACGGGCAGCGATTTCGTGACCGCGCCCGAGATCTCGCCCGTGTTCGGCCAGCTGCTCGCGGCCCAGGTGGCCGAGGCCCTGGACAAGACCGCCACGCGCGAGATCTGGGAGTTCGGCGCGGGCACGGGCGCCCTGGCCCTGCAAATCCTCGACGAGCTCGCGGCGCTCGGCGCCCTGCCCGAGCGCTACACCATCGTCGATGTCTCGGGCACGCTGCGCGCACGGCAAAAGCTCAGGCTCACCCCATACGAACACCTGCTGCACTGGGCCGATGCCTTGCCCAGCAGCCTGGAGGCCGTGCTCGTGGGCAACGAGGTGCTGGACGCCATGCCCGTGCAATTGCTGCAGCGCACATCCGGCATCTGGCACGAGCGCGGCGTGGTGCTGGCGCCGGATGGCGCCCTGGCCTGGGAGGATCGCCCGACCGAGGCGCGCCCGCCCATGGAGATCGAGGGCGGGCACGACTATCTGACCGAAATCCATGCCCAGGGCGAGGCTTTCATCCGCACGCTGGGCGAGACGCTCACGCGCGGCGCGGCCTTCTTCATCGACTACGGCTTTGGCGAGAGCGAGTACTACCACCCCCAGCGTCACATGGGCACCCTGGTCTGCCACCGGCTGCACCAGGTGGACAGCGATCCGCTGGCGGATCTGGGCCTCAAGGACATCACGGCCCATGTGAACTTCACGGGCACGGCCGTGGCCGCGCAGGATGCGGGCTTCGAGGTGCTCGGCTATACCAGCCAGGCGCACTTCCTCATCAACTGCGGGCTGGCGGCCAAGCTCGATGCGCTCAAGCTGCAGCAGCGCTCCATGGCTGCCAAGCTCATGATGGAGCATGAGATGGGCGAGCTGTTCAAGGTCATAGGCCTGTCCAGGGGGGTCGAGCCCTGGGCGGCGCTGGGATTTTCCAACGGTGACCGCAGCCACCGCCTGTAGGCCTGTTGCATGATTCGCTGGCTGATCGTCATTTTTCTGGCCTTGCTGCTGATCAACGGCCTGCATGCCTGGCTGGAGCGCATAGGCCTGGGGCGGCTGCCCGGAGACCTGCGCTTCAAAGTTTTTGGGCGCGAGATTTTCCTGCCCCTGGCCAGCACCGTGGTGCTGAGCCTGATCGCGGCCCTGGTCGCCAAGCTGCTCCGAGCTTGAAGCCGCGCGCCATGCCCGCATCTGTGCGCGTATCCCGTATCCCGTATCCCGTATCCCGTATCCCAATACACGGCCACGCTATGACCACCGACAAGCTGCACCTCGTCTGCCCCCATTGCCACACCACCAACCGCATCGCCGGAGACCAACTGGGCAGCGCGCCCGATTGCGGCAGTTGCCATCAGCCGCTGATCACGGCTGAGCCCGTGGAGCTCGATGGCCCAAGCTTTGCCCGCCATGTTCAGCGCAGCCAGATCCCGGTGGTGGTGGATTTCTGGGCGCCCTGGTGCGGACCCTGCCGCATGATGGCGCCAGCGTTCGCGCAGGCGGCGCGCGAGCTCGCACCCGGCGTGCAGCTCGTCAAGCTGGACACCGAGGCCCATGGCGCGGCGGCCGCGCCCCATGGCATTCGCAGCATTCCCACCATGGTGGTGTTCAAGCAAGGGCGCGAGCTGGCGCGCATCTCGGGCGCCATGCCTGCGGGCGAGATCGTGCGCTGGGTGAAGTCGGTGCTGTGAGATCGTAAACACGTTCTGAGAGCGTGTTCACGCTCTGAGGCCCGTGGCGCGGCAGCCGCGACCGGCAGGACCAGGAACGCGATGGTGGACAAATGTCCGGGCTGTCCCGTGTTTGATTGTGCGCGGCCATGGCAGCCATCAGTCTCTGCTGGCTTGCGCTGGCAAGCCTATTCCAACGGAGACAAACCATGAACACACCGCTTTTGCCGCTGACCCTTGCTGCGGCGCTGCTGGCCTCGGCCTGCACCACCGTCGCACCGGCTTCGCAGCCTCCGACTTCGGCCGAGCAGGTCGGCGAGCTGAGGCCGGGCTCCGGCTATCTGCGCGGCTATCTGGAGCGCAGCGAACTGCCTGACAGCCTGGCGCTGCTGCCGCCGCCGCCGGCCCAGGGCTCGGCCGCACTGGCTGCCGACGAACAGGCTTTTCGCACCCTGACCGCGCTGCGCGGGGGTGAGCGCGGCGTGCAGGCCTACAAGGATGCCCAGCTGAAGTTCCCGCAGGCCGCGAGCGCGTTTTCCTGCGCCCTGGGTGTGGAGGTGTCGCAGAAGAACACGCCGCATCTGAACATGCTGCTGCGTCGCACGCTCGGCGATGCGGGGCTGGCCACCTACAAGGCCAAGGACAAATACCAGCGCATCCGGCCCTTTGTGGCGTTCAAGCAGGCCACCTGCACGCCCGAGGACGAGGCCGCGCTGTCCAAGGACGGCTCCTACCCTTCGGGCCATTCGGCCATAGGCTGGGCCTGGGCCCTGGTGCTCACCGAGGCCGCGCCCGAGCGCGGCGACGCTCTGCTGCAGCGCGGCCGCGCCTTTGCCCAGAGCCGTGGCGTCTGCGGCGTGCACTGGCTCAGCGATATCGAGGCAGGTCGGCTCGTGGGCTCGGCCGCCGTGGCACGCTTGCATGGCAACGCCGTCTTCCAGGCGCAGCTGGCGGCTGCCAGGCAGGAGATTGCGCAGGCGAGGCAAAAGGGCTGGGTGCCGGCTGCCGAGAGCTGTGCGGCCGAGGCGCAGGCCCTCAAGACCTCGGTGCAGCTCGCTCCGTAGACCGGCTCTCAGCCGCGGCCGGATAGGCAGGCCGCAATCGCCTGCTCGCGCGCCTGGGCGATGGCCTCGCCAACGGCGCGGCCCTGCAGGCCGCGCCGCGCCGCATCCTGGGCAATGGGGGCCGTGGCCACGGCCAGCGCTGTTTGCAGAATCCCGCTCAGGCGCTCGCGCTGGGCATAAGGGGCAGGCTGCGGCTGTGTGTGGCTGCGCGCATCGCATTCGCAGACCGCAAGGGCCTGCTCGAAACGCTGGGGCTTGCGCAGCGCATCGCAGCGCTCCAGCAGGCTCAGCAGGCCTGCGGCATCCAGCGCGGTGCTGGCGTGGATGGCATTCCGCTCGCGCACCACAAGCTCGGCCAGCTCCCGGCAGTCATTGGGCACGCGCCAGCGCGCGCAAACGGTTGACACAAGGGCGGGATCGAGCTGCAGGCACAGGCAGGCAAAGCGCACGGGCAGCGGCGCATCCAGTTGCGCGGCCAGATCCAGCATGTGCAGCAGATGCTCGCCGGCCTGGGGTGACTGCCAGAGCGCGTCGATCTCGGGCAGCAGCACGGCCAGGGCCTGGCAGGCGCGCAGCACCTCGAACATGCGCGAGGGCTTGTCTTCCATGAGACCGCGCGCCATCTCCTGCCAGACACGCTCGGCCACCAGGGCGTCGGCCTCGCCCTCGGCCACCATCTCGTGCATGAGCGCCAGAGTCTCGGGCGCCACGGAAAAATCGTGGAAGCGTGCCGCAAAACGCGCGACACGCAGAATGCGCACCGGGTCTTCGCGAAACGCCAGCGTCACATGGCGCAGCACGCGGTGTTGCAGATCGCGCTGGCCGTTGTAGGGGTCGAAAACGGCGCTATCGCCCGTCCAGTCAGCGGGAGCAGCGATCGCGTTGATGGTCAGATCGCGGCGTGCCAGGTCTTCCTCCAAGGTCACATCGGGCGAGGCCAGCACGGTGAAGCCGTGATAGCCGATGCCGCTCTTGCGCTCGGTGCGCGCCAGCGCGTATTCCTCATGAGTTTTGGGGTGGAGAAACACCGGAAAGTCGCGGCCCACGGGCACAAAGCCCTGGCCTGTCATCTGCGCGGGCGTGGCACCGACCACGACCCAGTCGCGGTCATGCATGGGCCGCCCCAGCAGCCGGTCGCGCACCGCACCTCCCACCATGTACACCTGAAATTCGCTCATGCGCAGATGGTAGCCATGATTTTGCCTGGCGCTGTGGAGGAGATTCAAACGTCCGCTGCTCGCTAAAAAGCGCTTCGCTATTTCGCGTTTGACACAAGGCGCTTGAAACCGGCGCGGCCCCACGCCAGGGACGGCGAGCAAGAGCCGCCTCGCCGCGAGGCTGTCGTCCCCCTTCCAGAAGGACGGCGCAAAGCGCCTCAGGGGGTGGTCCTGTACGGCTCTTCAAACGCCCTGAAATCCTTCTCGGCCAGGGCCGCCTGCACCCATTCCTGCACGGCGGGCAGGGCGCGCACGCGGCGCACATAGGCATCCATGTCGGCGGTCAGCGGCAGCCCGTAGGTGAGCAGGCGCATGCATACCGGAGCGAAGAAGGCATCGGCAATGCTGAACTGGCCGAACAGCATCGGCCCTTCGGCCTGGGCCAGCAGTGGCTGCCACAGCTGGGACAGCTGGGACAGGTTTTCGCGCAGCGCCGCATGCTCGTTCCACAGGCGTGCGCCGACTTCGGGCAGCTGGGCTTCGATGTTCATGGGGCATAGCGAGCGCAGCGCGGAAAAGCCGCTGTGCATCTGGCTGCAGAGACTGCGTGCGCGGGCCCGACTGGCGGCCTTGGCGGGCCATAAATGCTTTTCGGGGAACAGCTCGGCCAGGTATTCGCAGATCGCGAGGCTGTCCCAGACAGAGAGCTCGCCGCTGACCAGCACGGGCACATTGCCCGCAGGCGATAGCGCCAGGGCGCGCTGCTTGAAGGCCGACTGGGCGTCGAAGCCGTCAAAGCGCAGCATGACTTCCTCGAAGGTGATGCCGGCCTGGCGCATGAGCACCCAGGGCCGCATGGACCAGGAAGAGTAGTTCTTGTTGCCTATGTACAGAGTCAGCATATGGGGCGCTCTCTTCAGGGACTGAGGAGCGGCTAGATTACCTCAGGCGAATCCGCCGCGTGAACGGCCAACAAACTGTTTCCTGGAGCGTGTTCACGATCTCTGCGCAGGCGCGCTGCCGCGTGGAAGCGCTCCCGGGAAAAGGGTCAAAGGACAAGGGCGCTGGCGCCTTGCCGTCAAAACGCGCCGAACCAGGTGCCCAGCGCAATCACCAGCGCCAGGGCCGGCAGCGGGAACAGCATGGTCACGGCTGCGATGTCGCCATAGGACTGGCGGTGGCTGAGCTTGCAGATCGCCAGCAGGGTGATGATGGCGCCGCAATGGGGCAGGGTGTCCATGCCGCCTGCAGCCATGGAGGCTACGCGGTGCAGCAGCTCGGGGCTGATGCCTGCGCTTCTGGCCATCTCCAGGTAGTCCGAGCCCAGGGTCTGCAGCGCAATGCTCAGGCCGCCGGAGGAGGAGCCCGTGATGCCGGCCAGCACGTTCATCGCAATGGCTTCGGAGATCAGCGGATTGTCCGAGACGCGCAGCACGGCGTCGCGGATCAGCGCAAAGCCGGCCAGCGAGGCGATGACGGCGCCGTAGCCGACTTCCGAGGCCGTGTTGAACAGCGGCAGCATGAAGCCGAACACGCCCTGGTTGAGCGTGGTCTTGAGATCGTGCCAGTGGCCCAGGCGCGCCACGATGAGCGTCACGCAGGCCACGATCAGGGCGATGATCAGTGCCCACAGGCCCGTGAGCTTGGCAGGGTCGAGCTTGGGAAAACGCTCATTCATAAAGCCCAGATCCAGTGCAGGGAACACCCAG
Source organism: Comamonas composti DSM 21721 (assembly GCF_000429845.1). Classification (GTDB taxonomy): domain Bacteria; phylum Pseudomonadota; class Gammaproteobacteria; order Burkholderiales; family Burkholderiaceae_C; genus Comamonas; species Comamonas composti. The sequence goes on along the minus strand of NZ_AUCQ01000012.1, from coordinate 209,724 downwards.
TAGGTGAACAAGGCGTTGATGCCGATCACCAGCACCAGCGGCAGCAGGGCCAGGGCCAGAGGCAGGCGCGCATGGCGCGCGGCCTCGGCGGCGGCCTGCTCGGGCGAGTGGGTGGCGCCGGCCTCGTTTTCCTCGTGCTCGCCATAGCCCTCGCCTGCGGCACGGGCGCTGGCCGCGCGGCGCAGCAGCCAGAACAGGCCGCCGCCCAGCATGACGGCGGCGGCAATCAGGCCCAGGCCCGGCGCGGCAAACACATTGGTGCCGAAGAAGGGAATGGGAATCGCGTTCTGTATGGCCGGCGAGCCCGGCAGCGCCGTCATGGTGAAGGTGAACGAGCCCAGGGCGATCGAGGCCGGCACCAGGCGCTTGGGAATGTCGGCCTCCTGGAACAGATTGCGCGCAATCGGGTAGATCGCAAAGGCCACCACGAACAGCGAAACCCCGCCATAGGTGAGCAGGGCGCAGGCCAGGACCACGGCCACGATGGCGCGCGTCTTGCCCAGGGTGCGCACAATCCAGTGGGCCAGCGTGCTGGCCGCGCCCGAGTCGGCCATGAGCCGCCCGAACAGCGCGCCCAGCAGAAAGATCGGCAGGTATTGCAGCACATAGCCGCTCAGGGCCGACATGAAGGTGTCGGTATACAGTGGCAGCAGCCAGCGCCCGTCTCCGGACAGCAGCACGGCGACGGTCGCCATCAGCGGGGCCAGCAGCAGCACGGTGATGCCGCGATAGGCCAGGAACATCAGCAGGGCCAGGGAAACAATCACCGCAAGAATGCTCAGCATGCCCGCTCCTTCCGGCCCAGCGGGCGCAACTCGAAACTCTTCAAATCTCAGCTCTCCTGCCCTGGTATCGCCGCCAGCCGGCCTCTTGTGGGGCTGGCGCAGTGTAGCCACGGCCTGTGACGGCCCGGGCCGCACAGGGGCATTGCTTGATGCAGCTCAAGTCCTGGGCCTGCAGGGCTTGCGCAGATCCTCGGGCGGAATGGCGAAAAACCATGTACGGCACGGATCTGCGCGCAAGCCGGTTTAATCTGCCTCCATGCAAGAGCAAACTTCTTTTCAGCCGGGGACGCACACAACGGCCCTGGTGCTGTTTTCCGGCGGCCAGGATTCCACCACCTGCCTGGCCCAGGCCCTGAGCCAGTACGAGCGTGTGGAAACCCTGGGCTTTGACTACGGCCAGCGCCACAGCGTGGAGATGCAGGTGCGAGAGCAGGTGCGGCAGAAGCTGGTCAGCGGCTTCCCCGACTGGGCGCCGCGCCTGGGGCCCGACCATGTGCTGAGCCTGGACGTGCTGCAGCAGATCGGCGGCTCCTCGTTGACCGAGGAGGTGGCCTTTGCAATGCAGGCCGACGGCCTGCCCAACACCTTTGTGCCGGGGCGCAATCTGCTGTTTCTCACGCTGGCCGGAGCCCTGGCCTACCGGCGCGGGCTCACGGTGCTGGTCACGGGCGTGTGCGAGACCGATTACTCGGGCTACCCCGATTGCCGCGACGACACCATGAAGGCCATGCAACTGGCGCTCAACCTGGGGCTTGCGCGCCGGCTGCGCGTGGATGCCCCGCTGATGTGGCTGGACAAGGCCCGGACCTGGGCCCTGGCGCATGAGCTGGGCGGCGATGCGCTGGTGGAGCTGGTGCGCCGCGACACCCATACCTGCTACCAGGGCCAGCGCGAGACGCTGCACGATTGGGGTTATGGTTGCGGCAGTTGCCCGGCCTGCGAGCTGCGTGCCAAAGGCTGGCAGCGCTGGCGGGCGAGCCAGACATAAGCATTGAAACAGGAGCTGCTCGCGCTTGCTAGACGTGGATTTCGGCTATGAAAAAGTCTGAAATCCAATCAGGACAAGTGCTAACAGCTCATATTTTTGATGAGAAGAGCCTGTGGACCTACAGGCCGCTCAGCCCCGGCTGGGGCCAGACCACGCCCAGGTCGTTGAGGATGGCGTCCAGCGGCAGATCGTGGGGCTCGGGCTCGAACTCGTCGATATAGCCGCAGCCATAGCCCAGGCCCACGGTGAAGGGGCGCGGCGTGAGCTCGGCCAGCGTGCGGTCGTAAAAGCCGCCGCCATAGCCGAGGCGGTAGCCACCGGCCGCATAGCCCACGCAGGGCACGAACAGCAGCGTGGGGTTGATGATCTCGGTGTCCTTGGGCTTGGGTATCCCGTAGGCGTCCTCCTCCATGGGGCAGCCCGGGTACCATGCATGAAAGCGCAGCGTCTTGTGCTGCTTGTCGATCACGGGCAGACCAATCCTGCGCCGCTGTGGCGTGCCCTGCAGCTCGCCGTCCTCTTTCCAGCGGTGCAATGCGGGCAAGGGGTCGAATTCAGCCTTGATGGGCCAATAAGCTCCTATAACAGCATCTGGCCTTTCAACAAGCCAAAAACGCATGACTTGCTGCAGTGCATGAGCGCGCTGCAAGCGGTCGGGAAGGTTTTGGCGCATATCCACCAGACGACGGCGTAGGGCTGTTTTGTCCATCACAGATAATTTCCTCCATGCACTGGTTGAAGATTTTGACACCGCTTGTAGCGGCCTCCGTTGGGACCATCGCAGCCACGTCTGCTTTGGCGCAAAACCGTGGCGATGAAGTATTGCTGCAAATGCAGCAGGCTTTCCGCAAAAACGACAAGGCCAAGCTGAGCCAGCTTTTGCCTTCGGCGCGCGACCACATCCTCGAACCTTGGGCCGCGTACTGGGAACTCAAGGCCAGGCTCGATGATGCAAGCGCCGAAGAGGTGCAGGCCTTTCTCACGCGCTGGGCCGGCACTTATCAGGAGGACAGGCTGCGCAACGACTGGCTGCTGCTGCTGGGCCAGCGCCGCGACTGGGAGCGCTTCGACCAGATGCATGCAGCCTACCGCATGCGCGACGACCGGGCGGTTGCCTGCTACGCGCTGATCGTGGACAGCCTCAAGGGCCAGGGCGCGCCCGACATGGGCCGCCAGGTGCGCGACCTGTGGTGGGCCCAGCGCGACTATGACGACGGCTGCACCTATGCGGCCGGCGAGATGGTGGCGGCCAAGAAGATGGGCTCGGCCGAAGTCTGGCGCAAGGCGCGCCAGGCGGCCGAGATCAACCGTCAGCGCGTGGTACGCGAGGCCGTGGCCCTGGTCGCGCCCGAGGCCCTGCCGCATGTGGCCCAGCTGTTCGCCTCGCCGGCCAAGTACCTGCTGGGCCGCTCCAAGGTGCGTGGCGCCGTGCCCAAGGAGCTGGCCCTGCTGGCCTTGATACGCATGGCGGCCAGCGACCCCGATGGCGCGGCGCGCCAGCTCGAAGGCGGCTGGGGCGCCAAGCTCTCGGCCGAGGAGCTCAACTGGGCCTGGGGCGTGGTCGGCAAGCAGGCTGCGCTGAACCTCAGGCCCGAGGCCGCGGTCTACTTTGCCAAGGTGCGCAAGAACAGCGACCTGAACGACGATCTGCTGGGCTGGAAGGCGCGTGCCGCCCTCCGGGCCGGCGACTGGAAGACCGTGCGCCAGAGCATCGACGCCATGGGCGATGAGCGCAGCGACCCGGCCTGGGTGTACTGGAAGGCGCGCTCCCTGCTGGCCGGCCGGCCCGGGGAGGCGGAGCGCATCCAGGCCCGGCAACTGCTGGAGAGCGTGGCCAGCACGCGCGGCTTTTATGAGCAGCTGGCGCTGGAGGACCTGGGCCTGCGCATCACCGTGCCGCCCGCGCCCGAGCCGCTCACGGCCCAGGAAAAGGCTGGGGCGCGCGCCAACCCGGGCCTGGTGCGCGGCCTCTATGCGATACAGGCAGGCCTGCGCAGCGAGGGCGTGCGCGAATGGAACTATGCGACGAATATGCACGACAGCGGCGGCATGGGCGAGCGCGAGCTGTTGGCCGCAGCCGACTTCGCCTGCCAGCGCCAGATCTGGGATCGCTGCATCAACACCAGCGAGCGCACGCGCAGCTTTGCGGACTGGAGCCAGCGCTATCCCATGCCCTTTCATGACACGGTGCTTGCGCGCTCGCGCGACATCGGGCTGGACCCGGCCTATGTCTACGGGCTGATACGCCAGGAGAGCCGCTTCATCATGGATGCCCGCTCGGGCGTGGGCGCCTCGGGGCTGATGCAGGTCATGCCGGCCACGGCGCGCTGGACGGCGCGCAAGATCGGCATGACGGACTTCGTGCCCTCCATGATCAACGACCGTGATGTGAACATCACCATCGGCACCGCCTATCTCAAGCTCGCCCTGGACGACTTCGACGGCTCCATGGCCCTGGCGGCCGCAGGCTACAACGCGGGCCCGGGCCGGCCGCGCAACTGGCGCAACGGCCCTGTGCTCGATGCCGCGATCTGGGCCGAGAACGTGCCCTTCACCGAGACGCGCGACTATGTGAAGAAGGTGCTGGCCAACACCACCAACTACGCGGCCCTGATCACGGGCCAGCCCCAGTCGCTGCGCGAGCGCCTGGGCAGCGTAGGGCCCAGGCCCACGAACGAGGCCGCGCCCATGAAGGACCTGCCTTAGAGCGTGTTCACGATCTCCTTGCGGCGCGGCAGCGTAGAGATCGTAAACACGTTCTTAGCGCTCGGGCCGGTCCAGGGGCTGGCTGGCAAGCAGGGTCCGGGGATCGCGCAAGGCCTGGCGCACACGCGCAGCGTAGGCATCGCGGTACTTGGGCGTGCGCGAGTGATAGGCCCCGACGGCCAGCCAGGTGTGGCCGTAGTGTTCCACCTGGCGCCGGTAATGCCAGGCCGCCACATAGATGCTGATGCAGGCTTGGTGCAGGTGCGCGGCCTGTACGCCCCAGCGAGCCAGCTCGTCCAGATGGATGGAGTTGATCTGCATCATGCCGATGTCCGTGGAGCCGTTGCGGTTGTGCGCCACCGCTTGTGGCTGGAAGTTCGACTCGACACGCGCAATGGCGCGCAGCACGGCGGCACTCACGCCGTGGTAGCGCGCAGCCTCCTGAAAGCAGTCGGCTTGCGGCGCAGCCCAGGTCTTGGCCTGCAGCATGAGCAGCGCGGCCAGGACGAAGGCGGATCGGCGCTGGCTCATGGTTTCACGCTGAGCGTGACGCTTCCCAGCTCCTGCTTGCCCTCCTGCTTTTGCGACTGGGCAGAACCGGGCGGCCAGGGCAGTGCAAAGCTCAGGGTCTCGTCGCCGCCATCCTCGCGCGCGGCTTCGACCACCAGGCGGTAGTTGCCCGCGGGCAGGCGGGACAGCGGGGCGTTGCTGCTGTTGAAGTCCAGCGTGTGCAGGCCGCCGGGGCGGGTGGGTCCGGTCACGCCATCCACAGGCAGATCGACCTGGTTGCCCCCGCTGCGCCACCAGTGACGCAGATCGGGCAGGTATTTGTCGTGCCGGGCCTCGCCGCTCTTCTTTTTTTTCTTGCTCTTTTGTTCGTGCCAGAGTGCCAGCTCCAGCGCGTGTTCGCGGTTTTCACGTTCGATCCACACGGCCACGTAGGGCCGGTGCTTGAGGCGCGGCAGATCGATCGACAGGCTCAGGTCGGCGGCCAGCACGGGAGTGGTCCAGCAGATGGCCAGCAAAGAGGGGGGCACCAAGAGGGCGTGACGCATGTTCATGAGATAGGCTTTTTTATGAAGAGGTGAAATGGGAGTGGGGCTGGGGGCCGAGCAGCACGCCCATGCCTTCGGCCTGGGCCCGCTGCATGAAATGGCTGTTGTGATGCACGGGCGAGAGGATCTGGAAGCAGGCCGCATGTGGCGCCAGGGAAAACAGCCCAAGCCAGGGCTGGCGTGCAATCACCAGGGCATCGCTGATGCCTTGGAGGCTTTCGCATGCTGCGCGAATGTCTTCAGGGCTGTCTATGCTGATCCGCGTGCTGCCCAAGGCCTTCCAGCCGGGAATCATCGTGGCGTGCAGGGTGCTGTCTGGTCGGCTGTGGAGCAGGGACGGGTCGGGCCGCAGCCCCGCGCTATCCAGCCGGTCCAGGGTCAAGAGGCCCAGCGCCTGCGGCGGCAGGCCCTGGGCCTGCATCTGGGCCTGCAGGGCGCAGGACAGATGTGCCAGCGCATAGGTCATGGCTTGCCGCAGCTTCTCGCGTACCGCAAAGCTGGTGCGCAGTCTGCGCGCCTGCGTGGCGGGGGCGGTGGGCCCTGGTGGCGTGTCGCGCCGGATCAGGGAACCCAGGCTGGCGAACTGCGCATAAGGTGAAGTCACGGCCTGCAGCTCATGTGCGACCTGGGCGTCGCTGGCCCAGGCACAGGCGCTGTTCGAGGGGCCGCGTGCGAGAGCCAGTGCATCGATGAGCAGCAGCGCCCGCGCCTGGCGCAGGCTGCGCTGCAGGTCGCAGCCTGCAGGTGGCGCGGCATGGACGCGCTGGCGGGTGCGGCGCAGCGCCTGCTCGGCCAGCCATAGCCAGCCTGACCAGGGTAGGCAGTGGGCCAGGGCCTTGCCGCATACGGCCAGGGCACGGCGGCGCTCGAGAATCTGTGAATCCAGCAGTCGCCATTGCGTAAAGGGCACGGAGGCGTTCATCAGGGAGAGCAGCCATGGCGTGCCGGCCGCCGTGGTGTCGAGCTCCTGTGCGAGCGGCGAGGGCGAGAAGCCACCGTCTTCGGGCGATTCGAACAGCAGCAGGGGGTTGTGCTCCAGCCGCTGCATCTGCAGCCAGACGGGCCGGCCCGCATGCAGGCCGAACTCCAGCAGCAGGGGCTGGGGCCACTCCTGGTGGATGCGCGCGATATCACGCAACAGCGGCTCTTCGCTGCACAGGCAGTGCTCAAGGCTCAGAAGCCGGCTCTGAGCCTGGGAGGATTGGTTGCCGGTAACGCCTTCGGCAAGCGCTGAGGACTCTACCCTGGCATGGGGCCGGCCTTGATGCATGAGCCCGGTGCGGACCACGCCCGTTGTCTCGAAATGCATGAAGGGCTGTACCAGAAAGGCCGGTTGGGAGCCTGGCGTGGCGGCCATGGCGGCCCAGGCTGCCGGCAGCCGGGCGAGGTCGGCCTGGGTATGGACGACCAGGCTTGCGTAGGCCCCCATGGTGCGGGCCGCATGGTTTTCATGGCGCTGTTCGTTGGAGCGAAAGATGGCCGGGTAGCCGGTGCGCGCAGCCGCACGCGCGGCTGCACCGGCCTTGGCGCTCGACAGAATGCGCCCCGATGGGGTCTTCAGGCCCAGCCGGGCGAGCTGGCGCAGGCCGCCATGCTTGCTGTTCGAGGGGCGGCGCGCGCGCTCACGCAAAAAGGCCGTGGCCGCCCCTGCGATCAGCGCCAGGATCAGCATGGGATAGGGGTTTTGCGAGAACAGCTCCAGCACCTTGCCCGAGGTGCCGGCCAGTCGGGAGCCGGCATGCACGGGAAAGTAGTACCAGAGATGGTGGGCCAGCCCGGCCGTGGCCAGCAGGCTCGCAAAGCACAGGGCCGCAAGGCCCCGGTGGGTCAGGCCGCCGAGAACATAGGCCAGGATCTGCACCGCCGCCAGCGTGGCGATCAGCCAGTGTGAAAGAGGAATCAGCCCGCCATTCGGGTAGAGGGCGCGGTAGATCTTCAAGGCCAGGGCGTCGTAGGCCAGGGCCATCTTCCCGGTCCAGGGCCGCTCCTGCTCATAGCCAAAGCTTTCGCCAATCCAGGCCAGTCCGTGGCGCAGCATGGATTCGCGCAGCATCTGCAAGGCATTGAAGCCGATCTGATCGGTATACAGCCCCAGATAGCGCACGCGGCCGAGGCGCAGTTGCAGCAGGGGTTTTTGCGCCTGCACCAGATCATCGATTTCCTGAGGCAGCAGCCCTTCGGCAGGGAGGTTGATGATTCTGCAGCCATCCATGGCCTGGGGGCGTCGGCTCACGGCCAGGTCGTTGGCGTGCAGTGAGGTGACCAGCACCACGTCGTGCGCGCACAGTGCCTCGGCCTGCCCGGCGGGCAGGCTGCGTCTGAAGCTGCCGTAGAAGGCCCGCATGGTTTCGGGGGACAGCGAAGGGTAGTGGTCGTGGTAGTAGCCGCCCACGCGGTGGCTGACCATATGCAGATGGCTCATGCCCTGGGCCTTGATCCAGCTGAGCAGCTGTGCGGGCTGCTGCGGGTGGGCCGGTTCGAGCATCGCAAAGACCAGGGGGATGCGGCCATTTCCTGAAAGCTGCCTCAGCTTGGACCAGGGCGCATGTTCGGGTAGAAAGAAGTCCTCCAGCCTCAGGGCATGCTCGAACAGCCCGCGCTCGTATCCCATCCAGCGCGGGCTGTCGCCACTCAGCACGGCGACGCGCACGCATTCACCGGGACGGCACAGGGGCAGTGTCTGGAGCAAGGGGCCGGCATCGGGCTTCTGGGCTGCGAGCAGTCCGTCCAGGCCGCCCTGCACCCAGGAGCGGCCGGACAGTCCGGCAGCAGCCCGGCTGGCCTGGCCGCCTGCTTCGGAAAGCAGCAAGGCGTTGGCTGGCAGCGCCTGGGGATCGCGCGCAATCTGCTCCAGCGACAGGCCGCGAGAGCTGGCACTTGCGCCCTTGTTCACAAAGACCAGCGGGCCATGCGAGCCCTTAAGCACGGCATGGGCATCCAGCGTTTTTTCCGCCAAGGGTTCGGGAGCGCGCAAGGCCGCCAACAGGCGCGCTTGCTGGATCTGGGTTTGCAGAATGCGGCCGTCGGTAGGCATTTTCCGTCCCTGCCGCAGCAACTCCCCGCCATCGAGCACCAGCATGAGCGCCATGACGCATGCCGAGAGCAGCAAGCCCAGCCAGCTGCGGCGCAGCAGACTCAAGCCAATGGCGGCCAGCAAGGGGCTCAGGCTGGCCCCGGCGGGAAGCAGCGTGAACGGATAGGCCTGGGCCGGCGCACTCAGCGCCAGCATGACAAGGGCCAGGGCAGGCCGGCATCCGATGAGGGTGGGCGCTCTTTGCACCACCTGCAGGCCTGCTGGCCTGCTCAGTTCATACCCAGGGTGATGCGTGTGTAGCACAGTTGCGAATAGGAGTATTTGTATTTCTTCTCGCTGCTCGACGATTTCCCTAGCTGGTAGTAGTAGGCATATTTGCGGTCGTACTCCGTCGAGGACCAGACGGACTGATCTTTGAGCTCGCTGGGCGGATTGCGCAGCGCGGCCAGCTCGTCAATCGCGGGCAGATACCAGGAGTGAGCGCCTAGCGCAAGATTCGTGCAGTAGCTGGCGGCAGCGGATTGGCAATTGCCCGTCAGCTTCTCGGCGTTGGCGCGGCCGTCTTCCCTGTCGGTGTTGCCGCACACCTGCTTTTCAGGGCCGTTGTATTTGGCACTGCCCAGGCTTTGGTGGGCGGCCAGCAGCAACTCTTTTCCATTGGAAGCCAGCCCGACGCAGAGCACGGGAATCGCATTGCCGCCTTCGCCCAGGGTGGTGGGCGAGCCATCGCAGCTTGCCTGTACGCGCACTTCGCGCGCCGTGCCTGCCGTCAGGCTCACGGAGCAGCTCTCGGCCTGGCCGGAGGTCACGCAGTCGCCGCTCCAGTCGGCTCCGCTGATGGGCAGCCCCGGAGCAAACTGGCCCTGGAGCTCGAGTTTGACAATGCCCACAGGCAGCATGGCGCTGCAAGTGATCTCACCTGCAGGGCATACCGTTGTCGATGTGCTCTCGCCCGACTTCTTGTAGACGACGGTGTAGTTGATGAAGGCACCGGTCTTGACGATGCCCAGTTGAACCTTGCCGGTGCTCGGTCCCGAGGTGGCGGGAAAGTACAGATAGCCGGCACTGCTGCCGGGTACTGCGCGTATGGTCTGGGCTGCTGCCGTCATGGGGATGAGCGATGCAAAAGCGCACAGGGCGGTCAGCCCCGGCCGCCATAGATGAAGGCTTGGCATGAAATCTCCGATTGAAATCTGTCGGGGTCGGGCTGCACACGGCCCAGGCCCGGACTGGACTGCCGCCGCAGGCAAGCCTCGACGGGGTTCTGGCGTCCTGAACTTGAGGCTGGTTCAGCGAACTTCTATTTCAGGGCACTAGTAGCGCAGGCGCCTGAAACACAGCACGGCGCGAGTGGTGGTGTAGTTCGAGCTCTCGTACCAGGCGGTGCTTTTCTTGTCGAGCTTTTCCTTGTACTCGTAGGCTGAGCCATAAGTCGTACCGCCACTGCTTCGGGCGTAATAGACGTCATATCTCCAGGAACGCTCGCTGCTCTTGTTGCTGTGGGAAAAACCGTATTCCGTCGACGACCAGGGTTCGTTGAAGCCGGCAATCTTTTTCTGTACCGCCGAGGTCAGCACCTTGAGCTCTTCCTGGGCCGGCAGATACCAGGCTCCTGCGGGTTGTTTGGCCGCGCAGCGGCTGGCTGCGGGCGAGCCGGCTGCAGCCAGCTCCAGGGTATTGCCAGGGCCGTCCGATGGATTGTCTATGCCCAGTCCCGAAATGCGCGAAGGCGTGTGGTGGAGCCAGGCATAGGGACCGCCCTGCTCCACCTGCGCGCTCGTCACCACATGGTGGCCCGAAGGGCTGGTCTGCACATACAGCGCGCTGCCGCCTTCGGGCAGGGGTATTTCCGTGCCCATCTCCAGCTTGTCGTCCACGTCCACCGTGATTTGCATGCCGGCATTGCTCGCCACCAGGTCGCAGGTGCTGCTGGGTGTGGAGGTATTCGCGCAGGGCGCACTCCAGATGCCCTTGAGCGGAATGGTCACGCCAGGCGTGGGCTTGTTGCCGATGATGCGCAGCACAAGCGGTCCGCTTTTGACCTTGGCCATGCGCTCTCCGCAGTTTTCGTCGCAAAGCATGCCGGGTGGCTCGCTCTCTATGCGGTAGGCGGTAAAGCCTCCTTGCTTGAACAAAGAGAGTGTGGCGGCCTTGCTGCCCGCTTGCTCGGCGCCGGTGTACAAAAAGCCTGTATTTTTCCCCGGTACGACGACCAGGGTGTCGGCCAGGCCAGGGCCTGCGGTGCAAAGCAGAGGCAAGGCCAGAGAAAGGCATGAAAAGCGCATGACTCAGATATCCATCTTGGGCGTTATTGAGGAAGCAGGGCCGAGAAGGCTTGCAGCTGATCGCTGGTCAGAAAGTCGCCAAGCTGCACGCGCCAGCCATTGCCGCAGATCTCGTAAGTGGTCGAAGAGCGTTCGGCCTTGCAGTTGCCGCGATCGCGGTCGGGGATGACCCCGCCGGTGGAGCCCATCATGGAGGCGGTGCTCAGATTCTCGGCATGCCGGCTTTCATGCTGGGTATAGCTGAGACCTTCTGCAAGAACCGGCAGCACGACCATGTCCACGTTGTCCGACAGCACCCATTGCCCTTGTTCATTCTTTTCCCGGATGCGCCGGAAAATGGCGATCAGTTTTTCTCCATAGGCATTGGTATCGCTCATGCCGGCAGGCAGCAGGCCCCTGGAGCGCAGGAAACTGGCGTCGACCATGCAGGTGTGTTTTTCGCTGCTGTAGGCAGGTGTTCCACCTTCGCCCGATGCAGGCACGGCGATGCGGCAGGCAAGGGCTGCTGCCTCGTGCTCTTCCTGGGTGCTGGCATCCATGGCGCCGAGCAGCGTTTCGCGTTCGGCAGTGAAGTACTGTGCAGCGACGCGCTGGAATGCGGTCAGGCGCTGGGCCTCGTTCTTGGCGCGCATCTCGGTCTGGCCATCTACCAGCAGGTAGACCAGGGCGGAGATCATGACCACCGAAATTGCCAGAGCCAGAAGGCCTTCGACGAGGGTGGCGCCGTGCTGCCGCTTCAGCGGTGGCTTGGAGTGCTGGCCTAGATGCCATTTCAGATGCTGCATGCGAGTGCCCACTGATGGATGGGTGAAGAAGAGTTGTCCGGGCCAGGCAGGGTGTCTTCACTGCTGGCAAAGACCAGGGTTGCGGCCGGGGCTTGTGGTGATGGCGTGCCTTCGCGCAGGCTGTGGCCGCTGATCTTGTCCGGCATGTCCGCGGCCAGCAGGGCGGCTGCGGCCTCCGATATCGGGGCGCACAGCACGTAGTCCATGTCTTTCACCACGGCGCGCCAGTTCTCGGGAAAGCGGACCTCGCGCAAGGCCATTGGCGTTGTATGAGCCGCTTGGATGCTCTGCTGTGAGGACTCGGCGGACCAGCTCAGCGAGCCTTCGAAATCGGCATGCGCAGCCAGGTATTGGTCGACGGAGAAGGCGAAGCTGCGCAACTGATCGAGTTCCAACTGGGCCGAGCGCTCGGCCGGCGGCTGTTCGCGGTCGCCTACGACCACGGAGAATGTGATGCCTATCAGCACCAGCATGGCAACGACGATTTGCATGAACATGATGCGGCTTTCGTCAGTTGTCCAGCAGATGCTGGCCTCGCGCGGCCAGCATCTGCTGATATTCGATATCGCTGGCCAGATGCACGAGCTGGCCAGCGCGTATGCGCGCTGCGACCGGGCTGCTGCTGCTCTTGGACGCCAGGACCGAGGACTGCATCTGGCTTGCCATGATGCGTTGATGGACGACCAGGCGCAGCATGTTGGCAATGCCGTTCACCATGCTCTCTCCGGCCATGCGCAGCAGTGCATCCACGGACGACACCAGGTCGCTGCCAAAGCCTGTGGCAATCACCAGAAAGCCGTTAGAGGCCGCGCGCAGCATGGCATGGGCGCTATCGGCGTTGCGAACCTCTCCGACAAACAGCATCTGGTGCGTGGCTGCCGGCTGGGAGCGCAGGGCGCAGCGAAAAGACTCTGCCCAGTCTGAGGCCCGCTCGCCTCCGACCCAGGTCTGCGAGCAATAGCCCTTGCCATGCCAGCCATTGAGGGGCATCTCCGGTGGATCCTCAATGGTGTAGGCCACACCACCGAACTGGTGCAGGCGTGAGACCACGGTGGCCGAGGCCGTGGTGGTCTTGCCCGAGCCGGCTGATCCGCATATGTAGATCAATCCGCCATCGAGCAGTGCTGGGGAGAGCAGCATGCTGCGGCACATGGGTGGCAGAGGCGATGGCAGGGACTCCAGCTGCGGCGCCTGCATGGGCATGCGCCGCAACCGGTACCACAGTCCGTCCACCGCATGGCGGTCACGTCGTCCGCGCCATGTCACCCCCTGCAACTGTATGGTGAAGTCGTCCAGGGCCATTTTTTCGCAGGCGTGCAGCAGCAACCGGACCTCGGCTCCATAGGCCTCGGGCAGGGGGCGCGGACCGGGGAACACAATCGACTCCTCCAGCCGCGAGGTCTTCAGGTGAAGATCGGTCAACTCTTGCAGCATGAATTCGGCAGTGCTCAGCGGACTTCGGCCACGATCAGGCGGTTCGCGGGCGTGGCATCGTCACAGGCCATCACCAGGGCTTCGGTATCCAGGCCGCTGATGGCTGTCACGGTCGGGCCTTTGTATGCACGGCCTCCGCTGGGGGCAATGGAGCCATCGCTGTTGCGTGCCCCCGCGCCCACATGAATGCGAAAGGCCAGTGAGGCCAGCGTGGTCGCCAGTGTCGAGCAGGTGTCGCGGCTCAGGTTTTCAAAGCCCAGAGTGAAGGAGCCAGATTGGCCGTATACGCTGATGGTGTTGCCGAAGGTATCGCGAATCTCGGTGGCGGGATTCGATCCGTCCCGGTTGGTGCGAAACTGAGCCGGCAAAATGCCGGCCCGGTCCAGGGTCTCGGGCTTGAGTGAGACGTAGTTGCCGTCGGTTCCCCAGACCTGTTTGATCTTGCCTATCAGGGCAACGGTACCGTTGCCGAGCTCGGAAGTTTTCGCGTCATTGCTTGCCGAGGCGTAGGCGCGGTAGGCACCGGCAGCCATTACGGCTGCCAGGGCCAGCACCAGAAGTGTCTCCGTCAGGGTGACGCCTCGCTGATGCAGGCTGGAGATGCGTTGGCGTTGAATTTTCATGGTCTTTCCTCATTGGTGATCAAAAGGTGTCCGGGCATCACCCGTTGACGGCGCGTGCGGCCATGGTGATGGTCAGAAAGGAGCCGTAAATCCAGGCAATCAGGACTGCAATGCCTATCATCAGCAGCACGCGCAGGGCTGCGAAGGCGCGGCGTATGGCCGCCTGTGTCTGGGCGACGGAGCGCGCGGCGAGTTTTTCCAGTCCTTCGGAAAAATGGGTCATCCGGCCATAGAGCTCGATCTGCCAGCGCAGCTCGTCGTCAAACAGGTCGGTCGCCAGGGCTGCGCCCTCGCGCTCCCCGCGGCGCAGTCTGGCGCGCATGCGCTGCAGGTGCTGGGCCTCCCAGGGGCCGGAAGTGTGGGCAAGCCTTTCCAGCGTGCGCGAAAAAGGGATGCCGATGCGTATCAGGGTCGCAATGGCTGCCATGAGCAGTGCTCCGGTGATGCGCCGGTGCAGGCTCCAGGGGAAGACCCACTTGTCCAGGCGCGAGCGCAGAGGCCCGGTCCAGTGGCTGCGCGTCAGCATGAACGTGATCAGGAAGCCGAACACGAGGGTTGCCCCCGTCAGCAGCAGCCAGGGCGTGGCGCTGGCCAGGCGGGCCATCCAGCGTGCCGCAGTAGGCCAGCGCTCCAGCGGCAGCACGCTGCTGAGCATGGGGACTACGTAGAAGGCTATGCCCATCATGAGCGCTGCGAACATGAGGGCCAGAAACACCGGGTAGGCCAGCTCCTGGCGCATGGTCGCGGCGATCTGTCCGTTGTTGCGGCAGACCATGGCCGCGCGGTAGAGGCCTTGGGCGAGATCGCCAGCCTCTTCGCCGCTGGCCACGGCCAGAGCCTCGACCACAGGCACCTCGCCTTCGAGTGCTGCTCCAAAGGTATAGGCGCGCCCGGCTTCGCCACGCAGACGGCGCAGTACTCGCGCTGTCACATGACGCATGGGCTGGCCGGTGCGTTGGTACTGCAGGTCGATGTCACGCAGGGCTTCGAACAGGGGAAGCCCGTCGGTAACGAAATGGCCGAGGAGCTCGTAGAAGTCGGCCCTATGCTCGCTGGTGCGCCGCAGGCGCTGCCAGAGCCTGGCCAGGGTGTTGAATTTCTTGCTCATGAGGCGGACGCAACCAGGGGGCGCAAAAGACCGACATTGCTTTCAAGATCCTGGGGGTCGACCCATCCGGCCCGCAGCTTTTGTATGCCATGGGCCAGCGCATCGACGCCGAGCCCATCCACATCCAGATGGCCTCGCTCGTGCCAGTACTGCTCGGCTTCGAGGAAGCGCTGCTGGGCAATCAGTCCCAGCATGTGCCGGTCGGGGATCACCATTTCGGCGCACAGCGTGCGCCCCGAGATGCCGCTGTGCCCGCATTCGGCGCAGCCTGGCCCTCGTACGCGGGCCGGGTGTTCGCCCTCGTGGCAGACAGCCAGGGCACGCGTGAGCGTGCCTTCAGGCAGGCGAGCCTGGCCTTGTGGGCTGTGCAGCGGCAGGGAGCAATGCGGGCACAGAACGGGAACCAGACGCTGGTAGACAATGCCCGAGATAAAACCTGGCATGGTCAACAGCTCGGGCGGCACGCCAAGCTCGCGCAATCGCACAAAGGCCCAGGTGGCCGAGTAAGTGTGCAAGGTGGTCAGCAGCTTGCGCCCTGCCAGCACCAGGTCCTTGACCACGGCGGCCGAATCCAGGTCGCGGATCTCTCCCACCATCACCACGTCGGGGTCCTGCCGCAGCGTTCCCCGCAAAAAGGTGGTGAATGCACTGCCCGTGCGCTCATCCACCGATGTCTTGCGCTTGCGCGAGATGCCGATCTGGCAGGCGCCGGGAATCACATATTCGACGGGATCCTCCACCGTGATCATCTTGATGGTCTCGCCAAGCCGCGAGTGCATGCGCTTCATGAGGGCCTGCAGCGTCGTGCTCTTGCCTGAGTTCGTGGGGCCGCACAGGACGACCATGCCAGACAGGTCGGAGGTGATGGCCTCCAGCGTGGCCATCTGCTCGGGCGTATAGCCAAGATCATCGATCTGGCGGTCGGTGGTGCTCATCATCAGCAGGCGCACCACGATATGAAAGTTGCCCGAGGGAAAGATGGGCGCCGATGAAAAGCGCAGTTGCACATGCAGGCCATGGGTTGTGCGGTGCTCGATGGCTCCGTCCATGACCTGCTGCGGGTCCCAGGTGACATCCTTGGAGCTGGCGTCTGCATGCACGGAATACAGCACCACACCCAATGCACGTGCGGACTCAAAGGCGATATTGCTCAGCAATTGCCGCCGGCCGTTGATGCGCAGGTAGACGGCTGCATGGTCTGTGCGTGTCTCGATATGGATGTCCGAGGCCGAACGCATCAGCGCCTGCTCGATCAGGTCGTGCGCAAACTGCTCCGTGCTGGTGGCGTCGTGCTGGTCGAATCCGGTCGTTGTCGCTGGTTCGGCGCGCTGGTGCGTCAGCTTGATGATTTCCCGCGAAGCCCGCATGAAGCGGACATTGGCAAGCCCGGGCAAGGCCAGGAGACGCCGCCGCAATTCATACATTGCGGCTGTTCCCATGGCGGTTTCGCAGGTGAGCACATGGGCGAGTGCGTGGCTGCTGTCCAGCAGCACGGCAAAGCGCTCGCGCCATTCGGGGGGCAGGCCTTCCTGGTGCAATTGGCCACGCGGAACATCGGACAGATGCTGAATCACGCCCACTGTCTCGAGGGGCATTGAAGAAGCGGTGCTCATTTCAGTGACCCTGGGATGTGATGTAGCGCGCCTCGACCTGCAAGGTGACATTGCTCTGGTTCAAGGCAATGACTGCACGCTCGGGAATTAGCAGAGACGATTGCCCCATGACCTGCAAAACCTTTTGTGTCTGTGCCCAGCCTGCAACCATCAGACGTACCTGGCCGCGCTGGCCTATGACCTGACTTTGAGGCGCTGCCGAGGCATTGCCCTCAAGCGCAGCAGGAGGCGCAGGCAAGGAGACGGAAATCGTCTGGTTGGCTCTGCTGATATCGGCGCGGCCGCCGTAGCGGTGAGTGCTTGAGCGCAGCTTGAGCAAGGCTTCATCCAGTGCATGGCCCGTGAGCGGCTCATAAGACTGCTTGGAAACGGGCGCCAGTGCAATGCGTGTGCGAGCCACGGTTGCATATTCGGCGGGCGTGGCCGCAGGCTGGAGCTCTCCCGGGAGCCGGCTGAGGGCCGACACTTCGAAGGTCTCGGCAGACCAATCCCATTCGACGAGGCAGCTTTCAGGGCTGCAGTCGACCTGGCGCGGGCGGTAGCCGCCGACGGACAGCGGCAGTTGCCGCACGGTTTGCAGCCATTGATTGGCGACCGGCATGAAGCCGACCTGCTGGCGCAACTCATGCCTGCTCTTGGCCAGGGCTTGGTCGACCTGCTTTTGATGCTGCGTTCGCAGTGCGGCAAGATCGGGCATCAGTTCAGGCATGGGGCCGGAAGCAGCCTGCTGCGCAGGCTGGTGGCGCTTTCCCAGATGCTGCCAGATCAGCAGAGAGAGCAGGCAGGCGCAGCCGATGGCAAGCAGCAGCAAACGGCGCAAAAGAGGCCGGGGAGGCCTGCGCAGCAAGGTGCGGCGCAGCACCTTCGCAGGTGCGCTGGCCAGCAGCGCCGGGAGCTCCTGGATCGATCCCGGCAATGATCCTATGCGCGGCAGGTCCGGCTGGTAGGCCTGTATTTCCTCAAGGGCTGCACCTGCCTCTTCGACACTGCATACGCAGTCGCTGCCGGGCAGAGGCAGTCCATCGCGCACCACGCACAGCCATATGCTGCCGTTGGGCAGGCGGTGGTGAACCAGGGCGTCAGGCAGCAGTTGACCAACCAGCAACGCTGCTGCACTCAAGCCAATGGGGCTTTTGGCGCTGTCGGATGTGTCGGAGCTGGCGACTCCATAGAGCAGTCCGTCTTCGCTTGGAAGACTGATGACGGCCAGCGGCGCGCTTGCACGCCAGGTCTGGCGGAGCTCTTGTTCATCATCGGCAAAAGCCCACTCCAGACCGAGTGCGTACCACCGGTCTTCGATTTGCAGTGCAACCATTACCGCACCGGCCGCATTTCAGGAGGCAGGGGTGAAGCCGGCGCAGGATTGACTGGGGCGGTAATCTGTACGCGCGGTGGCTCGGGGAGGATCAGGTTCTGATAGCTCGCGTTCTTGCTCAGATCCTCGCCGCCAGGGCCGTACAGATGTGGGAAGCGCGACTGCAGTGTGGCAAAGGTCAGGGGGACTCGCCGGACAGACTTGCTTTGCTGGATGCTGACCTCAACACCATGTTCGTTGATATGTGCAATGCGCACATCGGGCGCTATCTGTGTGCCCACGGTTGCATAGCTGACTCGGCCCGAGGGAAAGTGCAACTGCGTTTGGGGGCGGCCATTGCTCACGATGACGGAAATCACCGAGGGCAGGGATGCGAGAACACCGCTTGTCGTTTTCTCCAACTGGCCGCGCAGTTCCTCACGCTTGCGCAGCAACTGGGTCTGGGCATCGATGGTGGCAATCTCGTCAAGCCAGGATGCCTGCTCGGTGCCTTGGGCTCCTGTTGCCGTCAAGGCGAGCATCAGGGGAATCAGCCAGTGGCAAAGTCGGTATTCAGATGTTTGCACTGTCGCCTCCACCGAAGATCTGAAGCATGATGACCCGCAGGGTGCGCGACTTGCTGGCGTCGCGGCCTACGTTGGCGGGAATCGACTGTCCGCCCGTGAGGGACGATGCGGTTTGCTCGAGCCCGAACAATACGATGGCCTCGCCATCGCGTACGAAAGCCTGCTGCTGCAGCGATTGCGAAGACACGGTAGGTGTTTGAATGGATGAGTTGCCGCTGCTCACGGTGGACATGCCGGCCAGCGATGAAGACGTCAACTGGTACTGCAGCAGGATGCGGTTGTCACCCAGCACCTGGGGCAGGAAGTTGGCTGTGAGGCCGACCACCACGGAGCCTGGAGTCAGAGAGGTGGCGACCGGCGTGACGGCGCCCGAGTTGTTTGACAGCAAGGTGTTGCTGCTCGCCACGGTCGTCGACGTCGAGGCCAGGTAGGTGACCTCCGTGGCGATCTGCAGTGGCGCGGGCTGGCCGTTGACGGCCATGACCTGGCCTGATGTGATCGCTGAAATCTTGCCAAAGGTCTGCAAAGCGCGCGCCATGGCGGTCGAGCCAGCGAAGCGGGAGACCGAGGGCGCAATCACACCTGGCGTGCTGGTTGTCGTGGTACTGGTCGTGGGCATACCGGTAAGCGGGTCGGTGGTGATGCTGGTGGTCGTCTGGCTGGAGCCCGCAGCGGCCGCCCTGCGGGCTGTGAGTGCATCCACATCGCCCTGGGTGGGACCCAGGATGCCGATCGAGCCGCCAGCCACCTGTACACCGTAGGAGCCCAGCTTGGTGTAGAGAAGATCGGCAGAGAAGCCGGCCGATGCCTGCTCGTTGAGTGATACGTCATAGATCTTCACATCGATCATGACGTTCTTGGAAAAACGCTGGTTGACACGCGTGATGTAGTCGGCGATCCGGTCCAGGGATGTAGGCGGAGCCGTGACTGTGATCATGGCCATTTCGGGGGTGACAACCACGCGGCTGCGACCCGAACGACTGCTGGTAGGCTGCTGTGTGACTCCTGTGCCGCGCGCTTCGTTGACTGAGACCCGGTTGGCAGCCGACTGACTACCGCTCATACCCATGTCATTGCTGCCAACGATTTCCGCGCGGCCATCGTCTTCCATCAACATGGCGGTGATCGTGCGGGTTAGCGCGCTGTAGGGGTTGATCGTCATATCCCCTGTGTTGATGCTGATGTCGCCCGTGCCGGCATTGGCGTTGTTGTTGTTGGCGGCTGTGCCCGACGAGCTTCGACCTGAACCCGAAATGCGGGATGTCATGGTGCGTGAGCCCATAGGCAGGTTTACGTAGAAGTGACGTGTCTCGTAGAGGAAGAATTCCACGCGGCCTTCGTTGAAGCGCCAGTGCAGCTTGGCCGTCTGTGCAAGGTGGTCAAACAGGCCGCGTAGCGTGCCATTCCACTGCAATTGGATCTGGATACGTCCCTGGCCTGCATCCGAACGGGTCTGGTAGCTGTTGCCGCCACTTTCAGAGGCGAACTCCGTGAGCCATACCGGAATGCCTGCTTGGCGAGACAGTGCATCCAATACTTCGTCCAGGCGCTGGCCGCCTGTGGAGTAAAGAATGGGAGTGTCGAAAATTGCAGGGAGCATGGTCTCTGCCCGCAAGGCGACCTCTTCGCCTGCGATTTTCATGCGCTTGCGCATCAGCACGGCAGTCGATGCCGAACTGGATCGCAATTGCTGCTGCATGTCCTCGATGACGGTTGTTTCCTTGTCGATACCTTTATCGATGCTGCTGATGGTGCCGCAGCCGCTGAGGCCGCCTGCACAGATCAGGCTTGCAATGGCGTGTTTAGCGAACGTCATGCGAAACCACCTCTGCGACATGATTGCCTTCCCACAGCACCAGCCGAACAGGCTTGCCTTCAAAGAACAGGCCCTGTATGACTTGCTGAATTGCTTCCTCGAAGCTGCCTTCGAAGCGGCTGGGCGCAGCAACGCGCCAGGACACGCGCGGCTGCCAGCTGAACTGCCAGCCGGCCTGGGTGGCCCAGGTTGCAAGTTGCTCGTGTACCGGAACCCCGGCACGCAAATCCCAATTGGCTTGAGGCGTTGCCAGGGAGGGCGGGGGGTCTTGTGGAGGAGCCGTATCTGCGGAGGCGGCATGCGCAGCCATGGCTGCGCTCAAAAGCGGCGCAGCCCAAAGGAATCGAAGCATCAAAGAATCTCTCTGTTTATTTTTGTAATAAAACAAATTGCATTGTTAGTGATTGTTAATGATTTTGATTCTCAATACAAACAATGACCCGGATCAAAATGGGGAATCCAGGTTGAGGCTTTGCAAATGCCTTGAGGGTGTGCCATGGAGAGGGCTGCCTGGCTGGGGCGCATGAAAAGAGGTGCTCCGCAACAAGGGGCGTTGCCGGGTGATGGCGAGGATTGAGCGAAGTTGGGCGATTTTTCGTGTTGTTGTATTGCTTGCACTCCGATGCGCCAGCGCAGAGATCGTCAGCACGCTCCAAGCCTCTTTTGCTTGCAGCTCATCCCCGGTTTCATCCAAGTGCGTCAGCGTAGAGTGCGCCGATGTGTCTTGAGTGTGCTGCGGGTCTTGGTGGGGTGCAGATGGATGCTTGTGACAGCCGATGGCACTGCGCCATGGGCGTCATGTCAAGCCAAGTCAGGCGATGACCTGGTTGACTGGGTTTGTCGTGCTCCCGTGCGGTCTGCGTCCCGCCTTTGCGCACTCTATGGAGCCGGTGAAAGGCGCCACAGGTCCGGAATCAGCTTGTGCTCACGTATTGAGCAGCCAGCTGCCTTGCTCCGCAGATTCCTGGCGTTGTGCAGCGCCGCTGGAGATGAGGCCGTCAACGATTTCCTGCAGCCACTGCTGCTCGGTCTGGAGAGAGAAGTAACGTGTATGCAGCAGCCTGAAATACGGTGTCTGCCTGGCCCAGGCCCGCAGCGCATCTAGGCGAATGCGTTGCCATTCGAGCAGCTTGTACTTGAGCAGCACCTTGGCTGCATAAAGCGCGTGGCGCTTGGGGTCTTGGACAAAGCCTTCCAGCCTGCGGCGTGCCGTGGCAAGCGCTGGCTCCAGTGCGTAGAACACCGGGCCATGACCGGGCACGATGGTCTGTGGTGCAAGGCCTTCGATGACATCGAGTGTGGCGGCGACTTCATCGAAGGCGCTTTCGCCTTCGAGTTCGGGAAAGACCACGCCAAACCCGTTTTCCCAGAGGGCATCGGCCGAAACAAGGGTACGGCTTTGGGGTTCGAAAAGGATGATGGAGTGCGGGTCGTGACCGGGGGCTGCATGGATCTGCCAGTCACGTCCCGACAGGCGTACTTCGGCGCCGGGCTCCAGCAGCCCGTGAATGGCAAAGCGCGGGCAGTCCTGACCCGTGGGCGTGTAGCTGAGTGCATGGGGGTCCCAGTTGTGCACGGCTTCGGCCTGGCCCGGAGGGATCAGGCACTGGGCCTGGGGCCAGTGCGTCTGCAGGGCTGCATTGCCGCCGCAGTGGTCGCTGTGCAGGTGGGTGTTCAGAATGCGTGCCAGCGGCTGCCCGGCCAGTGCAGCCTCGATCAGCGTCACGGTCTGCTCGCCATGGATTTGATAGCCGGTATCGACGACAGCAGCCCCGGGCTCGTCACCGGAGTCGGCCGCAAAAACAATGTTGTTGGCCGAGAGCCAGCCGCGCTCGAGCACGCTCATGCCTGGTGGCAAGGCGGTGGATGTGGGGGAGATAGCAGTCATTGAATCCAGCAAAAAAACACAGGCCATGAAGGCTTGAAAATCGCAGGCCTGTGCAGTCTTGTCAGCCCGGCCAGGCGCGCCCCGGACTAGGTGCCCTCGCGCAAGGCCCGGCGCAGTATCTTGCCCACATTGGTCTTGGGAAGGTCATTGCGGAATTCGATCTGGCGCGGGCGTTTGTAGCCCGTGAGCTTGTCCTGGCAGTAGCGCAGTACCTGGTCTTCGGTCAGGGAGGGGTCGCTGCGAACCACATAGAGCCGGATGGCCTCGCCCTGGCGTTCGTCGGCCACGCCCACGGCAGCGCATTCGAGCACGCCCGGGCACATGGAGACCACGTTCTCCACCTCGTTGGGATAGACGTTGAAGCCGCTGACCACCATCATGTCCTTCTTGCGGTCGACGACGCGGAAAAAGCCTTGCTCGTCCATGAGGCCTATGTCGCCTGTGCGCATGAAGCCGTCGGCCGTAAAGGCCTTGGCGGTTTCTTCGGGCTGGTTGTAATAGCCCGTCATGACATTCGGCCCCTTGATGCACAGCTCGCCCGCTTCGCCCATGGGCACATCCTGTCCTTCGTCGTTCTTGACGGCGACTTCTATGCCAGGCAGAGGCAGGCCTATGCTGCCGCTGAAGTGTTTTGCCGTGACCGGGTTGTTCGTGCCTATGGCGCAGGTCTCGCTCATGCCCCAGCCTTCGACCATGACGCAGCCCGTGACCTGCTGCCACTGGCGCGCCGTGCCTTCGGAAGCGGCCATGCCTCCGGCCTGTGAGACGCGCAGCTGGGAGAAGTCGAGCTCGCGGAACTTTGGGTTGCTCAGCAAGGCGTTGAACAAGGTATTCACCGCCGGCAGCACGTGGTAGGGGCGTTTGGCCAGGACCTTCACGAAGGCAGGAATGTCGCGTGGATTCGGTATCAGACTCAGGCTCGCGCCCAGCCTGGTGGCGAACAGGCTGACCGTGAGCGCAAAGATGTGGTAGAGCGGAAGCGCCGCGATGATGTGCGTCTCCTCGCCCTTCACATGGCCCTGGAGTGCGGGCGTGAACCAGGCCTGGGCCTGAAGCGTGGCGGCCACGATGCAGCGGTGGGTGAGCACGGCGCCCTTGGACAGACCGGTTGTGCCGCCCGTGTATTGGAGGAAGGCGATGGAGTCTGGCGTGGCCTGGCTGGGCGCCAGCCGGCGCTGGGATCCAGCGCTCAGGGCCTGGGGAAAGCGCGTGACCCGGCGGCCCTCGCTCAAGGGAAGCTCATAGGCCGGCACCATCTTCGCGAGGTGGCGCACGGCAAAGGTGATCCACTTGCCGTACAGGCCGCCCAGCAGGTCGCCCATGGCCGTGAGGCAGACATGGCGCACGGCGCTGTGCTCCAGCACCTCGGCCAGCGTATGGGCGAAGTTCTCAAGAATGATGATGGCCTCGGCCCCCGAGTCTTCGAGCTGGTGCCGCAGTTCGCGCGGTGTGTAGAGCGGGTTCACGTTCACGCAGACATAGCCTGCACGCAGCACGGCAGCCATGCTGACCGCGAACTGGGGAATATTGGGCAGCATGATGGCCACGCGTGCGCCGGGCGCAAGTCCCAGACCCTGCAGCCAGGCGCCCAGGCGGGCCGACAGCTGATCAAGCTCGCCATAGCTCATCCAGCGGTCCATGCAGACCGAGAACGGTCGGTCTGCATGCTGGGTGAATGCCTCCTCCAGCAACTGCGTCAGCGATTGATATTGCTCGGGATGAACCTCATGCGGAACACCAGGAGGATAGTTCTTGAGCCAGAGCGCAGTGTCCATATGTATTTAAATGAAATTTTGCAATCTGCAGGAGACTAGCCCGCAAAAGCCGCAGAAAAGAATGCGGGGCCTAGGTGCGGTGGGGCACCTTTGCTACAGATTCTGTACAGACCGGGCACTTGCGGTCTATGGGAGTAGTCCTAGGGCATATGTCGAGAATGATGTAGTCCGTTGCGACTGTTTCGTTTCTAAGAGTGTGTTCCCACAATGGCGTTGTGCGCTGCAGCACAAAGTGTGGCAATCGCATTGATTAACTGTGCAATCATCTGCGCCCACGACTGATGGCTTGAAATCCCTGTATCAACGCAACTGCGCACGATGGCAGAACAAATTTTGAAAATGGACCCGCTGTTCGGCAGGCTCCCCGGTTTTGACGAGTCGGCTGACAGAGCGTTTTCTCGTGAGCTGCGCACCGCAGCGCGCGCGCTCCTCGAGCAAGCCGGGGACCACCGTTATGCCGATGCGGGCATCTGGCTGAAGATAGGCTTGCTGCTGCTGGGGACTTTGCTGTTTTACGGGCTGGCGCTGGCGGCCGGCAGCGCCTGGTCTTTTGGCGTGCTGTATGTGCTCATGCACCTGTGTGCTGTGCTGCTGGCGGTCAATGTGTCCCATGATGCATCGCATGGAGCTCTGTCGCCCAGGCCATGGGTGAATGCGCTGGCCATGCGGCTTGCGGCCTTGCCCATGGGCAATGAGCCGGTTTTCTGGAAGCAGCGCCATGTGCGCTACCACCACCCGTACGCCAACATCGAGCATTACGACGTGGACACCGAGGCGAATGCCTTTTTGCGCCAGACGCCTCATCAGGCCTGGTATCCCTGGTTTCGCTTCCAGCACCTGTACTGGCCTGTGATCGCTGCCCTGTCCCTGCTTTATGTGAGCCTGGTCTACGACTGGTCCGACCGTCTGGGCAAGACGCCTCTGGCCAAGGACAGGCTTTTGCCAGGACTGCGTGGCTGGGCGGTTTTCGTGTTTTCCAAGCTCGCCCATCTGGGCCTGTTCCTGGTTTTGCCCCTGGTGCTCCAGGGGCCGCAGCTCGGCTATGGCGCCATCTTGCTGGCCTGGCTGTGCGGTCAGGCCCTGGCTTCCTGGGTCTTGCTGACCTTGCTGCTGGGAACGCACTGGGCCGAAACCGAGTTCTTCGAGCTGGATGCCGAGGCAAGGCTGGATCACAGTCGCGACAGGCATGCCTTTCTGACCAGTTGCGACTGGCAACCGCGCCCCGGTTTCCTCGGCCATCTGACGGGCGGGCTGAACCACCATCTGACCCATCACCTGCTGCCCGGCTACAGCCACAGGCACTACCCGGCGCTGGCCGACAAGGTGCGCGATCTTGCGGCCCGGCATGAGCTCGATTACCGGCGCCTGGGTTATTTCGAGCTCGTGGCTTCGCAGCAGCGGTTTCTGAAGGCCATGGGCCGGCGCCCTCCAGCCGTCCAGAGATCAGACAAAGGATTTTTGTGAGCCTGTTTTTACCTCTCACCATTCTGGCTACGGGTAAGGCTCTGCCCAGCCGGTGCGTTCTGTCCTCGGAACTCGATCTGCAATTGGGCAAGCCCCGGGGCCATGTGCAAAAGCGTTCGGGCATGGTGCAGCGCTATTACGCGCGGGATGACGAATGCCAGTCGGATCTGGCGGCACGCGCCCTGCAGGATGCGCTGGCCCGTGCGGATCTGAGGCCCGGCTCCATCGATCTGCTGCTTTCGGCCTCAGGGGTGCAGGAGCAGGCCTTGCCGGCCACGGCCAGCCGCATTCTCGATGTGGCCGGGCTGCCGGACGGCACGCCGGGCTTTGACATCGCGGCCAGCTGCCTGAGCTTTCTTGCAGCCCTGCATGTGGCCGCCAGTCTGCTCAATACGGGCAGCTACAAGCGGATTGCAGTCGTGGCTTCGGATCTCGCATCGCGGGGCATAGACTGGGGTTGCGCGGAAGCTTCGCTGATCTTTGGCGACGGGGCTGCGGCCGCGATCGTGGAACGCGGGGACGGTGCAAGCGGCATAGAAAGCTATCTGCTCCACACCTACCCTGCGGGCAAGGCCTTGTGCGAGATACGCGCGGGTGGCACGCGCCGCAATCCGCGCGTGGGCGTCGAACCCTCGGATTTTTTGTTCCGCATGGACGGCAAGGGTGTGTTCAAGATGGCGGCCGGGGTGATCGACGAGGTGCTCGAGCGGCTGCTGGCCCAGGCGGGCGTGGGGCTGGATGCGATCCAGACCATTGTTCCCCACCAGGCCAGCCATCTGGGCATGCGCCACATGGTGCAAAGGCTCAAGGTCGCGCCCGGGAAGATCATCGATATCTACGCCACCCATGGCAATCAGGTGGCGGCCTCCATTCCCACGGCCTTGCATGAAGCCTTTGTCACGGGGCGTGCAGGGCCGGGCAGCCGGATCATGATGTTCGGCACGGCCGCAGGCCTGTCCGTGGGCGGCATGGTGGTGCGCCTATGACGGTTCTGGTCACGGGGGCTACGGGCGGTCTGGGCCGCAATGCCGTGGAGTTCTTGCAGGGCCGTGGGCGCAACGTGCGTGCCACGGGACGTGATGGCAGCGTCGGCAAGACCCTGGCTGCGGGCGGTGCGGAGTTCGTGGCCCTGGATCTGGCCCGGGCCTCGCGGTCCGCGTTTGAATCTCTGGTCGATGGCGTGCAGGCGGTCTGGCATTGTGCGGCCCTGTCCTCGCCCTGGGGACGCGCGCAGGACTTTCTTGCGGCGAATGTGAAAGCCACCCAGGGTCTGGCCCAGGCGGCCGTGGCGCGGGGCGTGGAGCGCTTTGTGCATGTGTCCACGCCATCGCTTTATTTCGATTACAGCCACCGCCGGGACATTGACGAGGACTTCCGACCTGCGCACTACGTCAACCACTATGCGCGCACCAAGGCCGAGGCGGAGCAGGTGATTCGCGATCTTGCGCTGCGCGATGGTGGCACGCGCTTTGTCATGCTCAGGCCGCGCGGCATCTTTGGCCCGCATGACAGGGTGTTGTTCCCCCGCGTGCTGAGGCTGGTCCGCGAGCGCGGAGGGCGCCTGCCCATGCCGCGTGCAGGCCAGGCCTGCATCGATCTCACCTATGTGACCAACGTGGTTCATGCCATGGATCTGGCCGGCCGGGCGGATGTGGCTTCGGGCTCGGTGTTCAACATCACGAATGGCGAGCCGACCTCGCTGGGCCACGTGCTGGGTGCGGTGCTGGGGCCGCTGGGTCTGGACTTTCGCCTGGTCGCCGTGCCTTATCCAGCGGTGGACATGGCTGCACGTGCGGCCGAGACCTGGGCCAGGATGAGCGGGCGCGAGCCGACCCTGACCCGTTACGCGGCAGGCATGCTCAATTACGACATGACGCTGAATATCGCCCGCGCCAGGCAGCAGCTCGGTTATGAGCCCGTGGTTTCTCTTGCCGACGGCCTGGCGGCAACCGTTGAATGGATCCGAGAGCATGGCAAAGATTACGGTCTTTGAAGCGGGCTGGTGCACTCATGTGGCCTGCGTGGCGCTCAAGGGGGCAGGGCTGGCCAGTTGCCGCTTTCCCTCGCGCGCCTATCTGATAGAGACTGCGCGCGGACGCTGGCTCTGGGACACGGGCTATGCCCAGCGCTTTCTGGACAGCACGCGCAGCGGCCTGTTCGCATGGTACCGGCGCATCACGCCCGTGCACTTCGATGCGAGTGCGGCCCTGGTGCTGCAGCTGCGTGAAAAAGGCTTGCGCCCCGGGGATCTGAACGCCGTCATGCTGTCACATTTTCATGGCGACCATATTGCGGGCCTCAAGGATTTCGCCGGTGTACCCACCTGGCTTTCAGGGGCGGGCTGGAACGAGACGCGCAGCCTGCGCGGGCTGGCGGCTTTGCGCCAGGGCTTTATCCCGGATCTGATTCCCGCAGGCTTCGAGAGCTCGCTCCTAGCCATGGAGAGTTTTGAAACCATCGAGCTTGCGAGCAGCCTGGCCCCGTTTGCCCGGGGCTATCTGGCGCCCGGGGCCGATGGGGAGATCGTCCTCGTGCACCTGCCCGGGCATGCGGCTGGGCATATGGGGGCTTTTGTGAATACCGATGAAGGCTGGGTGCTGCTGGCTGCCGACGCCGCCTGGTCGCCGCGCAGCTACGAGGAGCTGGTCGGCCCTTCGCGCCTGGCCCACGTCATCATGCAGGACAGCGGGGCCTACTACCGGACCTTGCAGGACCTGCACCAGTTGCACAAGGCGGGCGGGGCCAGAATCTGCCTCACGCATGAGGGTGCCCTGTAATGCAGCTTCCCCGCATGCTCTGGACCTACTGGAAGAGCCGGCACCAGCGCTTTGAAAGCCGTGCCGCGCTGGAGGTGTGGCAGCAGCGCCGGCTGGCCGCCTTCATGCATCAGACCCTGGTCAGGAGCCCGTATTTCAAGCCCTTTGTCGGCAGGCCGCTGCATGCGTGGCCGATGATGGA
The DNA here is from genome assembly GCF_000429845.1 of Comamonas composti DSM 21721. Taxonomy (GTDB): domain Bacteria; phylum Pseudomonadota; class Gammaproteobacteria; order Burkholderiales; family Burkholderiaceae_C; genus Comamonas; species Comamonas composti. The sequence goes on along the minus strand of NZ_AUCQ01000012.1, from coordinate 181,526 downwards.
CAAGGCCTTGATGATGGAGCACTTCGACCGCATGAACACGGCGGGCCTGCTGCGTGACGAGCTGCTGGCCTGCGCCATGCAGGCCGAGCGCTCGCGCGACTTCAGCTCCGTGGTCAAGGGCTTCAGCGTGGGCCTGTCCTCGGGCACCTCGGGATCGCGCGGATTGTTCGTGGTCAGCCCGCAGGAGCGGGCCACCTGGGCCGGCGTGATGCTGGCGCGCATGCTGCCGCGCGGTCTGTTCGCGGGCGAGCGCGTGGCGCTGTTTCTGCGCGCCAACAGCAACCTCTACATGGCAGTGCGCAGTCCCTGGTTGTCGTTCGAGTTCTTCGACCTGATGCAGCCGCTGTCCGCGCACCTGGAGCGACTCAATCGTTATGCGCCCAGCATCATCGTGGGGCCGGCCCAGTTGCTGCGCAGTCTGGCCCTGGCCCGGCAGCAAGCGCAGATGGCGTTTGCGCCGCGCAAGCTGATCTCCTGCGCCGAGGTGCTGGAGCCGTTGGACAAGGTTCTGCTGCAACAGGTGTTTGGTGCCCAGGGCGAGCTGGGCGAGGTCTATCAGGCCACGGAAGGATTTCTGGCCGCGACCTGCAGCCAGGGCAGCCTGCACCTGAACGAGGCCCATGTGCACATAGAGCCCGAATGGCTGGACGAGGCGCGCTTTGTGCCCGTGATCACGGACTTCTCGCGCATCACCCAGCCCGTGGTGCGTTACCGGCTGGACGACATCCTGGTCAGGCGCGCGCAGCCCTGTGCCTGCGGCAGCCATGAAATGGTCCTGGAGCGCATAGAAGGGCGCTGCGACGACATGCTGCAACTGCCGGGCAGCGATGGCGAGCGCATCGCGGTGCTGGCCGATGGCCTGTCGCGCGCTCTGGCCCAGGCGCTGCCGCTCACGGCCGATTACCGGCTGGTGCAGATCGCCGAAGCCGAGCTTGAGCTGTTCGTGCAGGCCGAGGCCGCGCAACTGCCCCTGTTCCGGGCGCAACTGGAGGACTATCTGCACCGTCAGGGTGTGGTCACGGGATTGCTGCGCTGGCGCTTGCATGACACGCTGCCGCCGGCGGCCCCCGATGCCAAGCGCAGGCGTATTCTGCGGCGCTGGCGTGCGGCGGAGGTCGCATGCCGGTGAGCTGGAAGAGGCGGCTTGGCGCCATGCTCCAGGGCTGGGGGCTGGTGGGCGTGGTCTATAGCCTGGGGCGTGCGGCCTGGCGGGAGTCTTTTGTGCTCGATGAAGGGCTGATCGATCGCTGGATAGGCTTTGAGCCCGCAGCCATCTGGCTCTATCTCTCCTTCTTCGCATTCGTGCCCGTGGCCTATTTCTGCGCGCCGCTGCAGCGCATTGGACGCCTCAAGCGCAGCATGCAGCTCAGCGCCTTGCTGTGTGCTCCGGTTTTTTTGCTCTGGCCCACGACCCTGGTCTACCCGGCAATTCCCGAGGGCGGCTTGAGCGCCCAGGCGCTGCAGATGCTGGCAGCTGTGGATTCGCGCGAGAACTGCCTGCCGTCCCTGCACGGGGCATTGACCGTGATCTGCGCCCTGGTGCTGTGGGACCGGCACAGGCCCTGGAAAAGCGCGGCGCTGGCGCTCTGGGGGCTGGCAATCTTGTGGTCGGTGGTCGCAGCGCGCCGGCATTTGTTCATCGATCTGGGCGCGGGAGTGGCCATTGGCCTGGCCTGCCATGGGCTGCTGGCGCGTTATGGCGCTGCATGGCCGCGCCTTATGAGGTTTCAGGAGCGCAAGCCATGAATGCAATGGCGCTTCCCTTGCTGGGCATGGTCGGCCTGGTGCTGGCCGAGCTGTTCTACCAGCGCATGCGCAAGGGCCAGGCCATACCCTGGCGAGACATGGTGCTGAACCTGAATTCGGGCCATATCCTGATGTGGTTTTTTCGCGGGTTAGAGGTCGCGGTCTATGCCTGGGTGCTGAAGAGCTTCAGCCTGGGCTGGGCTGCGGCCTGGCATCCGTGGGCGGTCTGGATTCTTGCGCTGCTGGTCTGGGACCTGGGCTTTTACTGGATGCACCGTCTGCACCACAAGTTTGCGCTGCTCTGGAGCGTGCATGCAGTCCACCATGAGGGCGAGCATTTCAACCTGTCGCTGGGCATTCGCAATGCCTGGGCCTCCTCTTTGACCACGCTGCCTTTCACGACCTTGCCGCTGGCTTTTTTCGGGGTCCCGCTGGAGGTTTTCCTGTCGGTGTCGATACTGCATTACACGGTGCAGTTCTATAACCACAACAGCATCGTCGAGCGCTCGGGCTGGCTGGAGAAAGTCCTGATCACGCCCGCCCACCACCGCGTGCACCACGGCTGCAACCCCGAGTACCTGGATCGCAATTTCGGAGGCACTTTCCTGATGTGGGATCAACTGTTCGGTACTTTTCAACCCAGGATCGCCGACGTTCCCGTGCAATACGGCGTGCACCAGCCTACGCTTTCTTGCAACCCTTTGTGGGCCAACCTGGTGCCGTTGCTGCGCTATGCCCGTTTGCCCGTACCGCATTTGACCCGGGGAAAGCCCTTGTTTCCCGGTGCCTTGATCGGTGCGGGCGGCCTGCTGCTGTTCGCCGTCGTTGCTTACTACATTTACCGAGAAGGCCAGTGGCCGCAGTATGCACAACCGTTTTTCTTTGCGATTATCTTTATCGCGACAATTGCCTTGGGAGCGATGTCGGATGGCCGTGGCTGGGGGTTGCCGGTCTGGTTGGCGCTGGCCGCCGCCGCCCTGGGTGTTCTGCCTCTGTGCTTTGGCCTGCGCGATGGCTGGGGGCTGGGCCTGCTGGCGCTCTGGCTCATCCATGGTCTGGCAGCTTTGTTGCTTGTCCTGTGTCGCACACACCACAAGGAGAGCTAGATGTCTCTGGATCAGCAGCATGCCGAAGTTCGGCGGCGGGATATCAATTTTCAGATGCAGTCCGACATTCCTGTTCACTGGCTGAACAGGGAGTGCCATAGAACCCGCTTCTATGACGCCATGTCCATCATGTTCCCCGAAGGCGAGCGCGCCTTCATCGACAGCGTGGCCCACTACCGCAGCCGCATTCCAGCGGACAGCCCTCTGGGCAGGGATGTGGCAGGCTTCATCGGGCAGGAGGCCTTGCACACGCGCGAGCACCGCCGCTACAACGCGCGCCTGGAGGCTGCCGGCGCGCCGGTGGCCAGGCTGGAGAAGATCGTGGCCGATCAGCGCAAGTTCGCGAACCGCCATCTGTCGCCACGCGTACGCCTGGCCATCACCATCTGTCTTGAGCATTACACGGCCATGTTCGCTGACCAGTTGCTGAGCCATCCCAAGGCCTTGAGCGGCGCGGAAAGCCGCATGCACAAGCTGTGGCGCTGGCATGCGGTGGAGGAGGCCGAACACAAGAGCGTGGCCTTTGATGTGTTCAAGGTGGCCGTGCCCAATCCCTTGCTGCGCTATGGCTCGCGTTGCTTGAGCATGCTGCTTGTGAGCACGATCTTCAGCGCGATGATCTGGTATTTCACCTATCAGCTGGTCAAAAGCGATGGCCGCCTGTCCGACTGGCGTGGCTGGGGCCGCCTGCTGCGCGAGCAGTTCGTGAGCCCCGGTTTCCTGCTGCGCCTGATTCCGCAGTGGCTGTCCTGGTTCGTGCCCGGCTTTCATCCGGGCTGGCACGACAACCGCGCCCTGGTCAAGGCGGCCAGCAAGGAGTATGACGACTGGGTCCATGCCCAGTCCTCTTCGGGCAAGACCGGCGGCGCCTGAGATCGTGAGCACGCTCTCGGGCATCGCCCCGGGTTTGCAGAAAAATCTGGAGGAGGTGGTTCATGAACGCACGCATCTTGCGGGTCTGTCTGCTGTGGACTCTGGTCGGGGCCCTGATCTGGCTGGTCTGGTGCTGGTCTTTCTCCCCTGCGCTCGCGGTGGCGGGCAGTGTGCTGTGGCTTTCCTGGCCAGGGCTTTTGCTGGCCACGCAAATGCTGCTCATGCGATCCGTGGCGCGTGCATCCAGGACGCCTGTGCCGAGCTGGGGCGTGATGCTGGCCGCCTGGTTGAACGAATGGCGGCTGGCCCTGCTGCTGTTCGTCTGGCGCATGCCGTTTCGCAGCCAGGCCGAGGCCGATGGCTGGCCCGATGGGGAGCGCCTTGCGCACGACCAGGTCGGCCTGGTGCTGGTGCATGGCTTCATGTGCAACCGTGCGGCCTGGACGCCCTGGCTGAGGAGGCTCAAGGCCAGGGGCATTGCCTGCGCGGCCGTGACCCTGGAGCCTGCGCAGGGTGCGCATGTGGATGCCATGGTGCCCAGCCTCGATGCCTGCGTGCGCCGCATGGTGCAGGCCACGGGACGGGCGCCGCTGATCGTCACCCACAGCATGGGCGGGCTGGTGGCGCGGGCCTGGCTTGCGGGGCTGGCGCCTGCGCAACGCCGGGAGCTCGCGGCCCATGTGGTGACCCTGGCCACGCCCCACCATGGCCTGTGGCTGGCGCGCTTCGTGAATCGCCTGCCCGGCCTTGACATGCGCGAGGGCGGCGAATGGCTGCAGCGCCTGGGCCCGCCTGCACGGGATGTGGACTTCACCTGCTGGTGGAGCTCCTGCGACAACATCGTCTTTCCCGTGCCCGTGGCAAGCCTTGAAGGCCATGAGCAGCACGGGCTGGCCGATCTTGCACATATGCAGCTGATCTACGATGCCCGCGTCTGGCAGTTTTGCCTGGAGCTCAGGCAAAAGCTTCAGGATCAATCAAAAGATGAGCTGCTAGCACGCTCCAGTTCTTGATTTCAGATGTAAAATATCTTGAAATCGATATGTAGCAAGCGCTTACAGCTCACTTTTTAGCAGATGGCAATCGGTTTGTCCGCAGGCTCCAGCGTATGGGCGGCAACCGTTGGCTGGTTGCGCAGCCGCGCGTAGAGCGGGGCGAAGTCCTGGGTCGTGAAGTCGAACAGTTGCTGCAGGCTGTCGATCACGAAGTAGGTCTGCTGGTAGCTGTCTATCTTGTAGAGCGTGCGCATGGCGCGCTCCAGCGTGAGCGGCAGGCGCAGCGGCTCGGGGTTTTGCACGCAGTGGGCCAGCTCGCCCGAGGAGCTCAGAATGCCTGCACCATAGGCGCGCAGGCCGCCGTCCTCACGCACCAGACCGAACTCTATCGTGTACCAGTACAGGCGCGAGAGCATCTCGCAGGCGTCCAGGCCCGCAGCCCTGAGTCCGCCCTGGCCGTAGGCCTGGATGTAGTCGGCGATCGCCGGGTTGAACAACAGGGGCACATGGCCGAACAGGTCGTGGAAGATGTCGGGCTCGACGATGTACTCGAACTCCCCGGGCGTGCGTATCCAGTCGGTGACCGGGAACTTGCGGTTTGCGAGCAGGGAGAAGAACGGCACTTCGGGAATCAGCCCCGGCACGCCCACGATCTCCCAGCCCGTGGCGCGGTACAGGCGCTCGTTGACTTCGTCGAAGCGCGGAATGCGCTCCTTGGCGCCCAGCCTGGGCAGGGCCTCGATGAAGTGCCGGCTCGCGAGCCCGGGCAGCAGAGCCGACTGGCGCTCGTAGAGGCGCCGGTAGGTGTCGTGGTCGGCCTCGGTATAGGCCGCATAGTCCTGGGCGCAGGTGTAGTCGGCGGCGGCGCGGCTGTAGTCGCCGCGCGGAGGACGGTCGGACTGGCCGTAGACGGCGGGCGCAACGCCGGTTGCGGGCTGCGCGCTGCGGGCATGCTTGCTGGTCATCATCGTCTCCTTGCCGCGCGGCGGAAGGCATGGGTGCCGTGCAGGTCTCGCCGCTCAGATCGTGAACATGTTCTCAGGCCTGGCCCTGCTGGGCGTTGCGCGCCAGTTGGCCGTATTTGCCGTGCTCGGCCTGCACAAAGCGTGCGAACTCCTGGTGCACGACAGGAGGGTGCTGGCCGCCCTGCGTGGCCAGATAGTCCTGCACGGGCTGGCGTTGCAGCGCCCGCGCAAAGCCCTGGGCGAGCTTGTGGGCCTGATCGCCACCCCAGCTCGCGGGGGCGAAGAGGCCGAACCAGGTGGCCGTGTCCAGTCCCGGAATGCTCTCGTTCAGGCAGGGAACGCCGGGCAGCAGCGGGGAGGGCTGGGAGGTGGTCACCGCAATCGCCTGCAGCCGCCCCGCGCGGATATGCGGCAGCGAGGAGGCCAGGTTGTCGAACATCAGATCGGCCGAGCCTTCGAGCAGGGCCGACAGCGCGGGCTGAACCCCGGAAAAAGGCAGGTGCTGCAAGGGCAGGCGCGTGAGCATCTGGTACATCTCGCCGGTCAGATGGCCCAGGCCCCAGGTGCCGCTGGACGCAAAGCGCAAAGGCTTGCGCTGGCGCGCGAGAAAGCGCTGCAGATCCAGTGGAGACTGTATGCGCCACTGCCTGGCCTGGGCGCTGCTCATGACCAGTACGTTCGGCATGTGCGAGAGCAGCAGCAGCGGGTGAAAGTCGCGCAGCGCATCGTAGCTCTGCTGGGGCTGCAGCCAGGGCTTGACCGCAAAGGTGGAGACCGAGCCCAACAGCAGAACCTGGTCCTGGGCGCTGGCACGCGCGACCATGGCCGTGCCCTTGGCGCCGCTCTCTCCGGGGACGTGAAGAATCTTCACCGGCCCCAGCTCCTGGCCCGCCGCCGCGAGCAGCTGGCGCATCAGGCGATCCGCAGGCCCTTCGGGCGCAAACGGAATGATGAGCGTGAGGCCGTGCGTTCCCGGTGCCGCAGTGCTCTGCGCCCCGGCCGGCAGGGCCGCCAGTCCTGCAAACAGGCCGCCAGCCTGGAGCAACTGGCGTCGCGTGGGCTGAGGCCTGGCATCGGACTCCCACAAGGCACGCAAGACACATGAGTGCAGACGCGGTTCGCGGCAAGCGGCGAGGTCGTGGAGCATGGCGGGAGAGGGAAAACCGGAGACTGCTGCAGTATAGGCAGCATCCGGGGCTTGCATGCGATTGGCCCCATGCCTCGATCCGGCTCGCCTGGCCTGTTGGCGACAGCATGTCCTGGCGCAGGACTTCTCAGAGCACGCCCCGGCGCATCTGGTCGAGCTCCATGGTCTCGAACAAAGCCTTGAAGTTGCCTTCGCCAAAGCCGTCGTTGCCCTTGCGCTGAATGAACTCGAAGAAGATCGGGCCGAGCTGGTTTTCGCTGAAGATCTGCAGCAGCAGATCGCCGGGCTTGCCGTCGACCAGGATGTTGCGTGCCATCAGCTCGCTGATGGGCTCCTTCAGGTCGGGAATGCGTTTGGGCAGCAGCTCGTAGTAGGTCTCGCTGGTGGTGAGCAGCTTGATGCCGTTCATTTGCAGCGCATCCACGGTGTCGTAGAGGTTGGTCGAGCCCAGCGCAATGTGCTGGATGCCCTCGCCGTGGTACATGTCCAGATACTCCTGGATCTGGCCGGCCTTGTCATTGCCCTCTTCGTTGATGGGAATGCGTATCTTGCCGCAGGGGCTGGTCATGGCCTTGCTCTTGACGCCCGTGGACTGGCCTTCGATGTCGAAGTAGCGGATCTCGCGAAAGTTGAAGATGCGCTCGTAAAAGCCTGCAAGCTCGCCCAGGCGCCCGCGGTAGACGTTGTGCGTCAGGTGGTCGATATAGGTCAGACCATGGCCCTGCGGGTGCAGCTCGGCACCGGGCAGGGGCTCGAAATCCACGTCAAAGAAGCTGATGTTGCCCAACTCCCCGTCCCTGGCGCCGTTCTTGCCGCGCCATTTGTCTATGAAATAGATCAGCGAATCGCCAATGCCCTTGATGGCCGGAATGCTGAGCTCGCCGGGCGCGGCTTGCTGGTCATAGCCCCAGGCACCCTGGGCGATGGCCCGCTCATGGGCATATTTCGCATCCTGTACGCGAAATGCAATGGCGCAGACGCTGGGGCCATGCAGGCGTGCAAAGCGCTGGGCGAAGCTGTCGGGCTCGGCATTGATGATGAAGTTGATCTCGCCCTGGCGGTACAGGGTGACATTCTTGCGCCTGTGCCTGGCCACGGCCTGAAAGCCCATGCGCTCGAACAGCTGGCCCATGGCGACGGGGTCCGGTGCCGCATATTCGATGAATTCGAAACCGTCGGTTCCCATGGGGTTGTCCCAGGTCTTGAAGTCCTGGGCCGGCGGGGTCTGTGGCAGTGGGGCGTTCATGGGGGATCTCCGTCCTGGTGGGGCAAAACAATGGCAGCCTCGGATGCGGGCTGCAACGCATGTCTGCACTTTAGGGGTGATGCCGATCAGCTTTTTGCGGTTTCCTGGTCTGTGAATATTGAAAATGCATGAAAATTGCCGAGAATGTTGATTTCGTGCAATTTAAATTTCACTCAAGGGTTAACCCTTGAGTTATTTGGCGTTCAAGGAGGCTGCCGTCATGAGTTCCCCGCACACCATAGACAAGCTCGATCGTGCCATCCTGCGTCGCCTGCAGGCCAATGGGCGCGAGACCTATGACGTCATAGGCGAGCAGGTCGGATTGTCGCCCAGTGCGGTGCTCAGGCGCGTCAAGCGCCTGGAGGACAGTGGTGTCATCGACCGCTATGTGGCCCTGATCCAGCCCGAGGCCGTGGGGCTGAGCCTCACGGCCTATCTCAATGTCCGGCTGGAAAAGCACACCGAGACCAGCAAGCGCAATCCCATGGACGTGTTTCGCGCCAGCGTGCAGACCTGGCCCGAGGTGGTGGAATGCGTCTCCCTGACCGGGGAGATGGACTATCTGCTGCGCGTGGTTGTGGCCGACATGCAGCACTACAGCCGCTTCATCATGGACACGCTGCTCAAGCATCCGAGCGTGCAGGACTGCAAGACCAGCTTTGTGATGGACCGGGTCAAGGTAACGACGGCTGTTCCTGTGTAATTTCATGAGCGCCCATGCTCCGGGCCCCTGTGGAATTGTCAGGCAAATGTCTCGGTCTCCAGGTTTACCCGATGGTTGCCACGCCCTGGGGCGCGCAAGCTTTGCGGCAAAGTCACTACAGTTTTGCTGCAGTGCAATAAAAATGATTGCCGGCATTCGGGTTTTTACCTATATTACGAGCCATGAATGTATCCAAAGACTGGTTGAAAACATCCTGGCAGGCTGGCCGGGACATGCTGCGCACCAGCGCAGGCCAGCCACACCGACCGGGCTCATCCTCGGCCATGGTGCCCATACGTTCCCTGGGGGCCTCCCACAGAGAGCGCGTGGTGGAGCATTTGCTCAAGCTCGAAGAATCCGACCGCTATCTGCGCTTTGGCTATGCGGCCAGCGACGAACAGGTGCGCCGCTATGCGATGCAGCTGGACTTCGAGCGCGACGACATTTTTGGCATCTACAACCGCCGGCTGGAGCTGATTGCCATGGCGCATCTGGCCTTCACCGAGCTGCCTGCCTACAAGAACTGCGCCGAGTTCGGGGTTTCCGTTCTCAAGAAGGCGCGCGGCCGGGGCTATGGCGGGCGCTTGTTCGACCGCGCCGTGATCCATGCACGCACCAAGGGTGTGTCCATGATGTTCATTCATGCGCTGTCCGAGAACACGGCCATGCTGCGCATTGCACGCAATGCGGGCGCCTCGATCAAGCGTGACGGCTCGGAGTCCGAGGCCTATCTGCAACTGCCTCCGGCAGGCATAGACACGCACATGAGCTCAATGATGACCGACCATATTGGCGAGGTCGACTACCTGCTCAAGAAGCAGGCCAAGCAGTTCTGGGACTTTCTTTCCGATGTCCAGGAAATCCGTCGTGGCGTGCAGGAAGGGCGGCACCAGTCGGGCGAATAAAAAAGCGGCATCGATTGGATGAGCGCTGGCAAAGGAGAAGTGCTATCCGCTATCCTTGCAGACTTCTTCCACTACCGCACGTCCTGCACCACACGACAGTGTCCGACCCCCATCCTGCGCGCTCTTCCGAGAGGGAAGGCAAACGAAGCTTTCTGCAAAAGGTCGCCGAGTTCATTCATCCGGCTCCAGAGTCTCCTGACGAACTCATAGAAACCCTGGCCGATGCCGAGGACAAACAAGTCATAGGGCCGGAGTCGCGCGTCATGCTGGAGCGCGTGATCCGCATGGCCGACATGACGGCCGGAGATGTCATGGTGGCCGCGCCGCGCATGGATCTGGTCAATATCGATGCGCCGTTCGAAGAGATCCTGCACAAGGTCATCAATACCGCGCACTCGCGCTTCCCGGTGCATCAGGGCGAGCGCGAGAACATCATCGGCATTCTGCTGGCCAAGGATTTGCTCAAGCTCCAGCGTTCGCCAGGCCTCAACATACGTGCCTTGCTGCGTCCTGCGGTGTTTGTGCCCGAGAGCAAGGGGCTCAATGATTTGCTGCGTGAATTCCGTGGCAACCGCAATCACCTGGCCGTGGTCATCGATGAGTTCGGCCGTGTCGCGGGCCTGGTCACGATTGAGGACGTGCTCGAGGAAATCGTGGGCGAGATCGAGGACGAGTTCGACATCACCGACGAGGACGAGGGCGATATCTTTGCGCTGGCCGATGGCAGCTACCGCGTGGCTGGCGACACCAGCATCGAGCATGTGAACGAGACTTTCGAGGTCGAACTCAGACCCAGCGATCCCGAGGAAGAGTTCGACACCATAGGCGGGCTCATCTCCCATGAGACCGGCCATGTGCCCAAGCGCGGCGAGCAGATCGAACTGGCCGGCCTCGTCTTCACCGTATTGCACACCAAGGGCGGTGCCGTGCGCTGGTTCAAGGTGGTGCGTGGCCAGGGCAATGCTCTGGCGAACAACGACTGACGCGCGCAAAACGCCCTGGTTCTTGGTGACTTCTTGCATGTCGGCTGACGCATCTTTTCCGCAGCGGGCTTCGAGCTCATCTTTCCATGCTGCCCTGGTAGGGGCATTGCTGGTGCTGGCCGGGCTGGCCCAGGCCTTGTCCCTGGCCTGGCCCTGGGCGCGTGGCCAGGGCGAGAGCTGGCTGAGTCTGGCTGGCGGCTATGGCAGACCCCTCTGGTGGCTGCAGATCGCTTCGCTGGCCGTGCTCGCCTGGGGACTGCAGACCGCAGGCTCGCCGGGTCGGGCCGCAGTCCGGGCCTGGCTGTTTGCGCTGAGCTGGCTGGTGGGGGCGTTCTGGTGGCTGTTCATCTCCATGCATGTCTATGGCGGCCTGCCTGCGCCGCTGGCCGTGCTGGCCGTATTCGCGCTGGCGGCTTTTCTGGCCAGCTACTACGCGCTCGCAGCCTGGGGCTTTCACAAGCTCCATCCGGGCGCAAGAGGTTTTGCGGCGCTGCTGTTCGCTGCCTTGTGGACGCTGGCCGAGCTGGCACGTGGCTGGCTTTGGACCGGCTTCCCCTGGGGAGCCGGTGGCTATGCACATGTAGAAGGGCCGCTGGCCGTGCTGCCGCGCTGGCTGGGCGTTTACGGCACGGGCTTTGTTGCGGCCGTGCTGGCCTATGTGCTTCCCATGCTGTGGCTGCAGCGCAAAAATCTGAGGCCTGCGGCCTTGGCGGTACTGGTGCTTGTGCTGGGGCTTGCCTGGGCGGGGCTGTGGTGGGTGCGCGAGCAGGCCGTGGGCCCGCAAGATGCCCAGAGGCCGGCCTTGAGCGTGGAGCTGCTGCAAGGAAATATTCCCCAGGACGAAAAGTTCGAGGCGGGCAGCGGCATTCCGCTGGCGCTCAACTGGTATGGGCGTGCGCTCCTCGATGCCAAGGCCCAGTTGGTGGTGGCGCCCGAGACCGCGATTCCTCTGCTGCCTCAGCAATTGCCCGAAGAGTATCTGAGCCTGCTGCGTGAGCGCTATACGCGGGCGGACTCCAGGCAGGCGGCGCTGGTCGGGATTCCGCTGGGCTCGGAGTCCGAGGGCTATACCAACTCCGTGCTGGGCTGGAAACCCCAGGCCCACGCAGAGCAAGCCCCCGGCGATCGTGAAGATTATCGTTACAGCAAGCATCATTTGGTGCCATTTGGTGAATTCATTCCGCCACTGTTCCGCTGGTTCACCGAGATGATGAACATCCCTTTGGGCGATTTCAATCGTGGCTCCCTGACCCAGCCCAGCCTGGCCTGGGCTGGCGAGAGGCTGGCGCCCAACATCTGCTATGAGGATTTGTTCGGTGAGGAGCTGGCTCAGAGCTTTGGCTCGGGCCAGAGCGCGCCCACGGTGCTGGTGAACGTCAGCAACATCGGCTGGTTTGGCAACAGCGTGGCCATTGACCAGCATCTCTCTATCAGCCGCATGCGGGCCCTGGAGTTCGAGCGTCCCATGCTGCGCGCCACCAATACTGGCGCCACGGTCGTCATCGACCATGAGGGGCGTGTGGTGAAGGCGCTCGCACCCTTCGAGCGCGCCGTGCTCCAAGGCCAGGTTCAGGGGCGCGATGGGCTGACGCCGTTCGCCCGCTGGGCCCATGGTTTTGGGCTGCTGCCTTTGTGGCTGGCCTGTCTGGGTCTGGTGGTCGCGGCTTGGCTGAAACGAGGGCGGGGCGCTGCAAAGCAGATGCACAAGGGCTGATCAGAGGCAGGTGCGGCACGCTTTTGTGGCAGAGTTTTGTGCTGCTGCATGGGTTTTGTACTTGTGGTGTGACGCCCAACACCGATAATGCGCGGCTGCATGGTCCTTGGAGGGCCTCAGCTTTTCAGACAGAAATACAGGCGGCGCCCCCGCTGCCGCGGAGCAAGTTAGATAATGGCCGATTCTTTTTCTTATGAGCAACTGATCGCTTCGGGCGAGGGCAAGCTGTTTGGCGCCGAAAGCGGGCGTCTGCCCCTGCCGCCCATGCTGATGTTCGATCGCATCACGCACATCTCCAGCGACGGTGGCGCCCACGGCCTGGGCAAGATCGTGGCCGAGCTCGATGTCAGGCCCGATCTCTGGTTCTTCGACTGCCACTTCCAGGGTGATCCCGTGATGCCGGGCTGCCTGGGGCTGGATGCCATGTGGCAGCTCATCGGCTTTTACCTGACCTGGCTGCGCCTGCCGGGCCGTGGCCGCGCCCTGGGCGCAGGCGAGGTCAAGTTCACGGGCGAGGTCGGCCCGGGTGTCAAACTGGTGACATACGAAATTGATATCAAGCGGGTCATCAAGCGCAAGCTGAACATGGCCATAGGCGATGCCCGTCTGCTGGCCGATGGCAAGGAAATCTATGTGGCCAATGACCTGCGCGTGGGGCTGTTCCTGCGCGAGGGTGAAGGCAAGGGAAGTGCAGCATGACCAAGCGTCGCGTAGTCATCACCGGTGCCGGCATTGTCTCGTGCATAGGCAACGACCTGGCCACGGTGGAGGCCTCGCTGCGTGAGGGCCGTTCGGGCATCAAGCCTTGTGCCGAGTTCGCTGCCCTGGGCATGCGCAGCCAGGTCGCAGGCATTCCCGAGATCGATATCGAATCGCGCATAGATCGCAAGCAGCTGCGCTTCATGGGCGATGCTGCAGCCTATGCCCAGATTGCGCTGGAAGATGCGATTGCCCAGTCGGGGCTCTCGCCCGAGCAGGTCAGCCATGCGCGCACCGGCCTCATCATGGGCTCGGGCGGCGGCTCGCCGGCCAACCAGATCGAGGCGGCCGACACGCTGCGCGAGAAAGGCATTCGCCGCGTAGGCCCGTATCAGGTCACGCGCTGCATGAGCTCCACGGTGTCGGCCTGTCTGGCGACCAACTTCAAGGTCAAGGGCATCAACTACTCCATCACTTCGGCCTGCTCGACCTCGGCCCACTGCATTGGTGCTGCGGCCCAGCAGATTGCCTGGGGCATGCAGGACGTGATGTTCGCGGGCGGCGGCGAAGAGCTCTCCTGGGGCATGGCCTTGCTGTTCGACGGCATGGGCGCCATGTCCAGCAAGTACAACGACCAGCCGCAACAGGCTTCGCGCGCCTATGACGCCAAGCGTGACGGCTTTGTGATCGCGGGCGGCGGCGGGGCCGTGGTGCTGGAGAGCCTGGAGCATGCGCTGGCGCGCGGCGCCCATATCCTGGGCGAGGTCGTGGGCTTTGGTGCGACCAGCGATGGCGAGGACATGGTGGCTCCTTCGGGCGACGGCGCCATTGCCTGCATGAGCCAGGCAATGGATGGCCTGGAACACGGTGTGGACTACATCAATACCCATGGCACGTCGACGCCCGTGGGCGACATGCAGGAAGTGCGCGCCATGCAGACGCTGTTCGGCGACAAGGTGCCGCCGTTTTCGTCGACCAAGTCGCTGACCGGCCACTCGCTGGGGGCGACCGGCGTGCAGGAGGCCATCTACTGCCTGATCATGCTGAACAAGGGCTTCATTGCCGGTTCGGTGAACGTGGAGCAACCCGACGAGGCCCTGGGCGACATGCCCCTGGTGACGCAAACGCGTGATGCCGAGCTCAGGACTGTGCTCTCCAACAGCTTTGGCTTTGGCGGCACGAATGCCTCGCTGGTCCTGAAGCGCTGGGAAGGCCAGTAAACAAGCCCGTGCGCTGATCGGCAGCCTTCATGCAAAAACCGCAGGCCTTTGGGCTCGCGGTTTTTTTATTGCTGCACGAACAAGGGCGCCATGAGGACGATGAGCAGCAGCACGGCGAGCACGGCCAGCGTGATCTTGATCCAGCTGTAAGGCCGCTCGCCCGCGATCTGGCCCGTATAGCCGTTGGCCACGATCTGGTAGGTCTTGCTGCCGTAGGTGTAGCCGACCAGCCAGACGGGTACGAGGATGTGCTTGAAGGTCCGTCCCTGGTATTCGCGCTGCACGCGCAGGTCGCGGTAGGTGTCGCCAGGGATCTGGCGTGCGCACAACGCGCGCAACTGCTCGTCCATGCTCTTGAGGTTGAGCTGGGCCGCGCGGCCCAGATCGACCTGGTAGCGCTCCACGGTCCAGCCGCGCACGAACTCGGGCGTATAGGGCTTGAGATCGCTGGTCGTGGGAAAGGGCTCGATCTGGCGCAGCAGCTCGGCGTGCACGCCCACGGTCGCGGGCACGAGCTCGTCGTCGAAGAAGTGGGCCAGGGAGCCGGACGCGGGCTCCCAGCGCACATGGCGCACTTGCCGGGTCTGGGTGTTGCCGTTGCTGTCGCGGTAGGTCTCGGTGGTGTAGTAGTAGAAGCCGGCATCCGCGCGCCAGTCGGCATCGGCATGGGCATCAAAGGTCCAGTAGGGCAGATAGACGCCGTGCAGGGTGTCGGTCAGTGCCGCGGTCTTGAGCTTGTTGGGCGCAAACCAGCGGCTGCCATACCACTTGCGGATCTTGTCGCGGATCTGGCCGTCGCTGATCTTGAAGGGCAGCAGGCTTTGCGGCGTGATCGCCGCCTGCCCCTGCTCATGCGCGACGATGGCCGGCGAGCCGCAAAAATCGCAGCGCTGGGCTGCGGTCTTGCTGGACAGCACCGAGATCGCGCGGCAGTTCTGGCATTGCACCTCATAGCGCTCTGTGCCCCAGCCCTTGGCCGAGGCCGGATCGCGCAGGGCCTGCTCCAGGTCCAGCTCCTGCACCTGCTGGCCCAGCTGTTCGCGCGTTGGCTCGCTCCATTCGACCAGGGTGCCGCAGTACGGGCATTTGAGCGACTGGGCCTTGGCGTTCCATTCGAGGTTGGCACCGCACTCCGGGCAGGCATGCTTGCCCACCATGGCGGGCGTGGCCGAGGCTGCCTCCCAGGCGCTGGAAGAGGGTTGCGAGGCGGGTGCGTTCACCGCTTATCCGCGCAGAAATTCATCCAGCGCGCTTTGCGCAATGCGCCACTGGCTGCCGATCTGGCGCGCCTTGAGGTTGCCGGCCTGGATCTCGGCCAGCACATCGGCCTCGCTCACGCCCAGCGCCTCGGCGGCCTGGGTCGGGGTGAGGACCTGCAGCGCACCGCCTGCGGCGGCGGGCGCGGCCTGGGCTGCCTGCGCGGCGGCGGGCGAGAACGGATCGGAGGCCGGGCCCTGACCTGCGGGCGCGGCACCGCCCTGCATGCTCTTCATCATTTCCTGGGCCATGCCAAAGCCCATGGCCATGGTGGCGGGCATGGTGGCCGCAGCCGCGCCTTCGCCGCCGTTGGCCATGGCCTGGCCCATCTGGTATTTCACGTAGTCGTTGAGGTTGCCGATGGCCGTCATGCTCGAGCGCTTGTCGATGGCTTCCTCGACCTCGGGCGGCACGGAGACGTTCTCCAGCACGAAGCTGGTGATCTCCAGACCGTACTTGTCGGTCATGGCGGGGTTGATCAGCGGCAGCAGCGCGTCGCCGAGCTCGCCATAGCGCTGGGCCACGTCGAGCACCGGCACCTGGGCGCGCGCCAGGGATTCGGTGAACACGCTGATGATGCGCGAGCGCATGGTGTCGGCGAACTCGTCGATGCGGAAGTTCTGGTCCGTGCCCGCGACTTCCTTGAGGAACTTGGCTGGCTCGACGATGCGAAAGTCGTAGGTGCCGAAGGCGCGCAGGCGCACGGCGCCGAAGTCCTTGTCACGCACCATGACGGGGTTGGAGGTGCCCCATTTGTTGCCCGTGAACAAGCGCGTGTTGATGAAGTACACATCGCACTTGAACGGGGAGTTGAAGCCGTACTTCCAGCCCTTGATCGTGGACAGGATCGGAATGTTCTGCGTGGACAGCGTGTGCTGGCCGGGGCTGAACAGGTCGGCATACTGGCCCGAGGAGACGAACTGCACCTGCTGCGATTCGCGCACGATGAGCTGGGCGCCGTTCTTGATTTCCTTGTCGTCATCGGGCCAGCGATAGGACAGGGTGTCGCGCGAGTCATCGGTCCATTCGATGATCTCTATGAGTTGCTTGGTGATGATGTTCATCAGGTTCATGGCGTGCTCCGGGGGCTTGGGTGATCCACGAGGGTAAGAGGCGATTCTAGAAGCTGGCTGCGGCCTGGATCATGTCGGATCCGCTGGCAGACCGCGGGGATGAATGAAAAGTGAGCTGCTTGCGCTTGTCTGTAGCCATTTTCAATATGAATCATGTCTGAAATCGTCTATTCAAAGGTGGTTGCAGCTCCTTTTTTTGCAGTTGCAGGCTGGCGCGAAAGCAGGCCAAGTCCGGACTGCGGGGCATCTGGACGGGCGGCGAACTAAAATCGCCGTTTGCGCGGCGCGAGCCGCCTGTTATTCACCGCTGCGGTCTGGTGCCGCCGGCAAGTTCAAACACGTCATGCTCACCTTCCAACAAATCATTCTCAAGCTGCAGTCCTACTGGGCGGACCAGGGCTGCGCGCTGCTCCAGCCCTATGACATGGAAGTGGGCGCAGGCACTTCGCACACGGCCACGTTTCTGCGCGCCCTGGGCCCCGAGCCCTGGAAGGCCGCCTATGTGCAGCCCAGCCGCCGCCCCAAGGACGGCCGCTACGGCAACAACCCCAACCGCCTGCAGCACTACTACCAGTACCAGGTGGTGCTCAAGCCCGCACCGGCCAACATTCTTGAGCTCTACCTGGGCTCGCTCGCAGCCCTGGGGTTCGATCTCAAGAAGAACGACATCCGTTTCGTCGAGGACGACTGGGAGAACCCCACGCTGGGCGCCTGGGGCCTGGGCTGGGAGGTCTGGCTCAACGGCATGGAGGTCACGCAGTTCACCTATTTCCAGCAGGTCGGCGGTATCGACTGCAAGCCCGCCACGGGCGAGATCACCTACGGCCTGGAGCGCCTGGCCATGTACCTGCAGGGCGTGGACAACGTCTATGACCTGGTCTGGACCGAGGGCCTGTCCTATGGCGACGTCTATCACCAGAACGAGGTCGAGCAGTCCACCTACAACTTCGAGCATTCGGACGCCGACTTTCTGTTCCAGGCCTTTGGCGCGCATGAAAAGCAGGCCGTGCACCTGATGGGCGAGCAACTGGCACTGCCGGCCTACGAGCAGGTGCTCAAGGCGGCCCACACCTTCAACCTGCTGGATGCGCGCGGCGCCATCAGCGTGACCGAGCGTGCGGCCTATATAGGCCGCATCCGCAACCTGGCGCGTGCCGTGGCCCAGAGCTATTACGAAAGCCGCGAGCGCCTGGGCTTTCCCATGGCCCCGCGCGAGTGGGTCGAGCAGATGCAGCCCAAGACCGCGGCTTAAGTGCTGCGGCCACCGCCTTCATACAAACCTTGATGGCCCCGAGCCTGTGCGCTGCGCCATATCCGGAAATCCCCATGAGTTCCTCCCAGAATCTTCTTGTTGAACTGTTCGTCGAAGAGCTGCCGCCCAAGGCCTTGAAAAAGCTCGGCGATGCCTTTGCCCAGGTGCTGCTGCAGCAGTTGCGCGCCCAGGGCCTGACCTGCGAGGACTCGCAGCTCACGGCCTATGCCTCGCCGCGCCGCCTGGCGGCCCACATCACCGAGGTACTGCCCAAGGCTGCGGACAAGCAGGTCTCGCAAAAGCTCATGCCCGTGAGCGTGGGCCTGGGTGCCGACGGCCAGCCCACGCCGGCCCTGCTCAAGAAGCTGGCGGCCCTGGGCGCCGATGCCTCGGCCGTGGCCGGCCTCAAGCGCGCCGTGGACGGCAAGGCCGAAGCCCTGTTCTACGACAGCACCGTGGCCGGAGCCCTGCTGGCCGACGGCCTGCAAAAAGCCCTGACCGAAGCCATTGCCAAGCTGCCGATTCCCAAGGTCATGACCTACCAGCTGGAAAGCGGCTGCGCCCTGCCGGGCTGGGACAGCGTGCAGTTCGTGCGCCCCGCCCATGGCCTGGTGGTGCTGCACGGCACCCAGGTGCTGGTCAGCGTCAAGGCCCTGGGCCTGAGCGCGGGTGCCGCAACCCATGGTCACCGCTTCGAGGCAGCGGTCGATCCCGTGGTCCTGCGCGATGCCGACAGCTATGCCCAGCAACTGCGCGAAGAAGGCGCGGTGATCGCCAGCTTTGCCGAACGCCGTGCAGAGATCGAACGCCAGCTGCAGCAGGCCGCCGAGCGCGTGGGCGGCGGCGTCAAGCCCATCGAGGACGAGGCCTTGCTCGACGAGGTCACGGCCCTGGTCGAGCGTCCGAATGTGCTGGTTTGCGAATTCGAGAAGGAATTCCTCGACGTGCCCCAGGAATGCCTGATCCTGACCATGAAGGCGAATCAGAAATACTTTCCGCTGCTGGACGCCGAGGGCCGGCTGACCCACCAGTTCCTCGTGGTCAGCAACATCAGCCCCGCCGATGCCTCGGCGGTGACCGGCGGCAACGAGCGCGTGGTGCGCCCGCGCCTGGCCGATGCCAAGTTCTTCTTCGACCAGGATCGCAGGAAGACCCTGGCCTCGCGCGTCGAGGGCCTGGCCAAGGTGGTCTACCACAACAAGCTGGGCACCCAGGGCGAGCGCGTGGAGCGCGTGCGGGCGATTGCCAGGGCAATCGCCGAGCAACTGGGCGGCGCCGAGCTGGTGCAGCAGGCCGATCAGGCCGCGCTGCTGGCCAAGACCGATCTCGTGACCGACATGGTGGGCGAATTCCCCGAGCTGCAAGGCACGATGGGCCGCTACTACGCGCTCAACGACGGGCTGGATACGGCCGTGGCCGACGCCATCGAGGATCATTACAAGCCGCGCTTTGCGGGCGACGAGCTGCCGCGCGGCGCGGCCGGCGTGGTCGTGGCCCTGGCCGACAAGCTGGAAACCCTGGTCGGCATGTTCGGCATCGGCAACCTGCCCACGGGTGACCGCGACCCGTTCGCACTGCGCCGCCACGCACTGGGTGTGATCCGCATGCTGGTCGAGAAAGACCTGCCGCTGGATTTGCAGGTTCTGTTGGAGGATGCTTACCGTCTAATGAATGAGTCTTTAGCTAACGTGGGCTTGCAGGAGCCAGGCAAGCTGGTTAGCAGGTCTTTAGAAAAAGAGGGTGCAGTTAAGGTCACCACATATCGGTTTTTGGATGATCAGACACCCGATTTGCTGTCCGAGTTCATCTATGACCGTTTGGCCGTCAATTTGCGTGAGCAAGGCTTTAGCGTCCAGGAGGTGGAGGCCGTGCTGGCCTTGCGCCCCCAGCGTCTGTCGGACGTGCAAAAGCGCCTCGAAGCCGTGCGCGCCTTTGCGCAACTGGCCGAGGCCCCGGCCCTGGCCGCGGCCAACAAGCGCGTGGGCAACATCCTCAAGAAGGCCGATGCTGAAGTGCAGGCCCGGGTGAGCGAAGCCGTGCTCGCCGAGGCAGCCGAAAAGGACTTGTACGCTGCGCTGCAGGCCGTGGCGCCCAAGGCCCGGCAGCAGTTCGCGGCTGGCGACTATACGGCCAGCCTGCAAACCCTGGCCGCGCTGCGCACGCCCGTGGATGCGTTCTTCGAGCATGTGATGGTGAATGCCGAGGACCCGGCGCTCAAGGCCAACCGCCTGGGCCTGCTGGCCACGCTGCATGAGGCCATGAACCGCGTGGCCGACCTGTCCCGCCTCGCGGCCTGAGTGCCCGAGGTCGGGGGATTGCATATTCGACGATGCCTGTGGCTTGAGGAGGGATGATGAAAATTGCGATCCTGGACCGCGATGGCTGTCTCAACCAATGGGATGGGGAGAGCTTCATCGCCTCGCCCGATGCCTGGCAGCCCTTGCCTGGTGCCCTGGAAGCCGTGGCCCGTCTGAACCGCGCGGGCTGGCATGTGGTGATCGCGACCAATCAGCCAGGCCTGGGGCGGGGGCTGTTCGATGTCACCGAGCTCAACGCCGTGCATGCTCGCATGCACAAGGAACTCGCAGCCGCAGGTGCGCGCGTGGACGCCGTGTTCTTCTGCCCCCATGCGCCTGACGAGAACTGCGAATGCCGCAAGCCCGGCAAGGCCTTGTTCGAGCAGATCGCCGAGCGCTTTGGTGTCGATGGGCGTGAGCTCTGGGTCATGGGCTCTTGCGCCGCCCATTTGCAGGCCGGAGCCGCCATGGGCGCCCGCCTGTTCCTGGTCTGCACGGGTGCGTCTGCGGATGTGGCGCTGGACGGCGCTCTGCCGCCCGGCATTCCGGCCGGAACCCGGCGCTTTGCAAGCCTGGAGGCCCTGGCGGATATGCTGGTGCCCGAGATCCCGGTCGAGCCGCAGGCCGATGGCTCCTGACCGTTCGGGCTTTTGCTTGAAGTCCCCGCATTGATGATTGTTGTGCCGATATGTCCCTGATACGTTCCATTCTTCACATGCTCTGGATGGGCATTACCGTGATTCCCTACACCCTCGGCGTGCTCATGGCCCGCTGGCTGGCGGGCTCGTCCCGGCAGGCCTACCGGGTGGCACGTGCCTGGCTCAAGCTGTCGGTGGACAGCGCCCGCGTCATCATGGGCATCAGGTACCGCATCCAGGGCATGGAAAATCTGCCCACGGATCCGCTGCAGGGCGTGGTGCTGCTGGTCAAGCACCAGTCCACCTACGAGACCTTTCTGATGCCGGCCATCATGCCGCGACCGCTGGCCTATGTGTTCAAGAAAGAGCTGCTCAAGATCCCGTTCTTCGGCTGGTCCATAGGCGCGCTGGACATGATCCACATAGACCGCGCCCATGGCTCGCGCGCCTTTCACAAGGTGGTCGAGCAGGGCAAGCGCCTGCTGGCCCAGGGCACCTGGGTCATCATGTTTCCCGAAGGCACGCGCATAGACCGTGGGCAGAGCGGGGATTACAAGACCGGTGCCACGCGCCTGGCCATCATGGCCGGCGTGCCCGTGGTGCCGATTGCCGTGACCTCGGCGCGGTGCTGGCCGCGCAAGGCCTTCGTCAAGACCCCGGGCGTGGTCGATGTCTCCATCGGCAAGCCCATAGACACCCAGGGGCGCAAGCATGAGGAGCTCATGGTGGAGGTTGCCGACTGGATAGAGGCGGAAATGCAGCGCCTGGATCCAGAGGCTTACAAGCCATAAGCATGGGAGCCTGGTGATGAAGGGCGCGGCGCAATCGGCCTGGCAATGGCTGATTCCTCCTGAGCTGGAACTGGTCGACGGCGCGCTGCGCCCGCGTTCCCGGCGGCGTGCGAAACCTGTGGCAGGCGATGCTCTGCCGCTCGAAGCAGCGGTGCCGCAGGCCGTACCGGTTGAACAGCCGCTGCAGCCGGAGCTGGCCCGTGGGCCTGCGCAATTGCTGGCTCATCCGCAGGCCAATCAGCACACCTTGCTGGCCGGGCAGTCGCTGCACTACAGGCTGCAGCGCTCGCAGCGGCGCAGCATCGGTTTTAGCGTGGGGCCGCAGGGGCTGGTGGTCAGCGCCCCGGCCTGGCTGGACCTGGCCGCCGTGGACCAGTCCTTGCAGACCAAGGCGGGCTGGATCGTGCAAAAGCTGATGCAGGCTGCGGCACGCCATGAAGAGTCTCTGGCCGCACGGATACGCTGGGAGCATGGAGGCGAGATCGGCTACATGGGACGGCCCATGCGGTTGTGCATGGCACAGGCCGAGCCCGGGGGACGGGCGCCCCGTATCGCCTACCGTGAGCAAGCCCTGGATGGCCGCCAGTTCTTGTACCTGCCTTTGACGCAGCAGGCGGCACCTACCGAGGTCAAGGCCTGTGTGCAGGCCTGGATGCTGCGCGAGGCCAGGGCCTGGTTCACGGCCAGGCTGCAGCACCATGCGCAGCCGATGGGCGTGCAGTGGACGGGGCTGCGCCTGAGCAATGCGAGTACGCGCTGGGGCAGTGCGAATAGTTCGGGCCTCATACGGCTCAACTGGCGCTTGATCCAGCATGGGCCCCAAGTCATCGACTATGTGGTTGTGCACGAGCTGGCCCATCTGCGGCATATGGACCATAGCCCGCGCTTCTGGGCCGTGGTCGCCGAGCAGTTGCCCGACTGGAAGCAGCAGCGCAAGATTTTGAAAGAGCATGTGCTGCCGCCCTGGGAGTAGTGCAGGCCTGTACCCGGCAGCAGGGCAGCGGCCTGCGGTTATTCTTGTACGGCTGGTGCAAGGTCCTGCCTTCCCCAAATCCATTGCTTCTTCAAGAGTTTCATCATGTCCAACTCACAACATGCTCCTGTTTCGATTGCATTGACCGTACACCCTGCCGACGGTTATGCGGGCGATGTGCCGGCCGAGCTGGCCTGGCAGTGGCTGCAGGCAGGCCAGGCCGTCATGGTGGATGTGCGCACCGATGCCGAGCGCGAATGGGTGGGGCGTGTTCCCGGTGCTGTGGCCGTGGCCTGGAAGCAATGGCCGGGGATGGCCATGAATGCGGAGTTCGACAGTCAGCTCCGGGCGGCGGTCCCGATGGGCGGCAAGGTGGTCCTGCTATGCCGCAGCGGCGTGCGTTCCGTGGCTGCAGCGCGGCGCGCGGCAGAGCTGGGGATCGAGGCATACAACATCCTCGAAGGCTTCGAGGGGGAGCTGAATGAGCAAGGGCAGCGTGGCCGCCTCGGTGGCTGGCGCCTGCGAGGCCTGCCCTGGAAGCAGTGATCCCCCGGGGGCGCCTGTGGAGGCTTTCTTCAGGCAGCGGCTGCGAAGCGCAAGAGCGAAGCCCCTGCTCGCTGCCATGGCGCTTGGTCGCGCCGGCTGCATGCGTTGCAGGTGGCGTCAAGCCATGGCGGTGGTGCGGCTCCAGCGGGCCTGAAAACAAAACAAGGCTCCGGTGAGGAGCCTTGTTGGGAAGCTATCGGCTTAGAACGTGTTCACGCTCTTACAGCGCCGGGATGCGCAGCTTCTGGCCGGGATAGATCTTGTCGGGGTGGGTGAGCATGGGCTTGTTGGCCTCGAAGATCACCGGATATTTGTTGGCATCGCCATAGAACTTCTTGGCAATGGCGCTCAAGGTGTCGCCACGTACCACATCGTGGAACTGGGCTTCGGGCTCGGGAGCGCTCACCGTCATCAGGTTGTCCACGGATTGCACATTGGCCACGTTGCCGCAGCACAAGGTGACCTTTTCCTTGGCCGCCTGGGTCGGGGCCGTGCCATGCACCGTGACCTTGCCCTGGCTGCCGTCAAACTGGACCTTGAGGTCGCTGACCCCCAGGTTTTGCAGACCGATATAGGACTCTATCGCCTGCGCAGCCTTGGCATCGCTTTCTTTTTGAGCATCGGCAGCACTGGCTGCATGTGCACTGGAGCCGCCGAACAGCTTTTCGCCGGCTTCCTTGATGAAACTGAACAAACCCATGACTCGATACTCCTGTGCTGAAACAAGTGAAGCCATCAATGTAACAACTCGTTATGCTCTTGGGGTGCATTGTCAAGAGCAAATAGGAACATATTTTGCATTTTTTCCAGCTTTTGCTGTGGATGTCACCTGTGCTGACGCGGGTGCGTTGGAAGCTCAGATAATCCGCGCATGACATTTCTGGCCATAGACGTTGGTAACACCCGCTTGAAGTGGGCGTTGTACGAAGCCCCCCGACATGATGCGCGTGTGCTGGCGCAAGGGGCGGAGTTTCTGGATCACATAGAGCGGCTGGCCGATGACCGCTGGGCAGGTCTGCCCGTGCCGACCCGCATGCTGGGCTGTGTGGTGGCCGGTGATGCGGTCAAGCGCAGGGTCCAGGAGCAGATGGATCAGATCGATGGCTGGAACCTGAATCCGCAGTGGGTCGTGCCTAGCCAGGAAGAGGCCGGAGTCGTCAACGGCTATGACCACCCCTCGCGCCTGGGGGCCGATCGCTGGGTGGCGATGATCGGTGCGCGGCACCATGTATTGCGCCAGGGCGGGCCCAGGCCGTTCATCGTGGTGATGGTGGGAACGGCTGTAACTGTTGATGCAATTGATACAGATGGAAAATTTCTGGGGGGGCTAATCCTGCCGGGTCACGGCATCATGCTCAGGGCTCTGGAAAGCGGCACGGCCGGATTGCATGTTCCGACGGGAGAGGTCAAGCCCTTTCCCACGAACACCAGCGATGCGCTGACCAGCGGTGGAACCTATGCCATAGCCGGAGCTGTCGAGCGCATGTACCAGCATCTGCTGAACCACTGTGGCATGGAGCCCGCCTGCATCATGGCTGGCGGCGCAGGCTGGAAGATGATGCCCAGCATGACCCGGGAGTTTGAACTGGTGGACAATCTGATCTTCGAGGGCCTGCTGGTTACAGCCAGGCAGCGCTGGGAGCGTACCGACTAGAACACGAAAAGCCCTTTTCAGGGCTTTTGTTTTTTATATCAGGAAAGAGTGAACATGATTTTGGTGACTGGCGGCGCAGGTTTTATTGGCGCCAACTTCGTTCTGGACTGGCTGGGCTCCCGGGATGATTCCGTGGTCAATGTGGACAAGCTCACCTATGCCGGGAACATCGAAAACCTGGCCAGCCTGAAGAATGACGCACGCCACATCTTCGTGCAGGCCGATATCGGCGACAGCCAGGCCATCGCCAGACTGCTGGCCGAGCACCAGCCGCGCGCCGTGGTGAACTTCGCAGCCGAAAGCCATGTGGACCGCTCCATTCACGGCCCCGAGGATTTCATCCAGACCAATGTGGTCGGCACTTTCAGGATTTTAGAGGCTGTAAGGCATTACTGGAGCGCGCTGCCAGCTCCTGAAAAAGAAGCGTTCCGGTTTTTGCACGTCTCCACCGACGAGGTCTATGGCAGCCTTGAGCCACAAGCCCCGGCCTTTGCCGAAGACCACAACTACGAGCCCAACAGCCCGTATTCGGCCAGCAAGGCCGCCTCGGACCATCTGGTGCGTGCCTGGCATCACACCTACGGCCTGCCCGTTCTGACCACCAATTGCAGCAACAACTACGGGCCCTATCACTTCCCCGAAAAGCTGATTCCTCTGATCATCGTGAATGCCCTGGCCGGCAAGCCCCTGCCCATTTATGGCGATGGCATGCAGGTACGCGACTGGCTGTATGTGGGAGACCACTGCAGTGCGATACGCCGCGTGCTCGAAGCAGGCAAGGTGGGCGAGACCTATAACGTGGGCGGCTGGAACGAAAAGGCCAATCTGGACATCGTCAAGACCGTATGCGCCCTGCTCGACGAGATGCGCCCGCGCACCGATGGCCAGAGCTATGCCCACCAGATCGCCTTTGTGCAGGACCGGCCCGGCCACGACAGGCGCTATGCGATCGATGCGCGCAAGATCGAGCGCGAGCTGGGCTGGCGCCCGGCCGAGACCTTCGAGAGCGGCATACGCAAGACCGTGCAGTGGTATCTGGAGCACCCGCAATGGGTGGCCAATGTGCAGTCCGGAGCCTACCGGGACTGGCTGCAAAAGCAGTACGCCCCGCAGGAGGGCGCATGAAGATACTGCTGCTGGGCAAGAACGGCCAGGTGGGCTGGGAGCTGCAGCGCAGCCTGGCGCCGTTGGGCCAGGTGGTGGCCCTGGACTTTGACAGCACCGAGCATTGCGGCGACTTTGCCAATCCCCAGGGCGTGGCCGATACCGTCCAGGCGCTCAGGCCCGATGTGATCGTGAACGCGGCAGCCCATACGGCGGTGGACAAGGCCGAGAGCGAGCCCGAACTGGCCCGCCTGCTCAATGCCACGACACCAGGCGCCCTGGCCCTGCAGGCTGCCCGCCAGCAAGCGCTGCTCGTGCACTACAGCACCGACTACGTGTTTGACGGCAGCGGCAGCCGTCCCTGGAGCGAGAGCGACAGCCCTGCACCGCTGTCGGTCTACGGCCGCACCAAACTGGAAGGCGAGCAACTGATCCAGGCCAGCGGCTGCAAGCACCTGATCCTGCGCACCAGCTGGGTTTATGCGGCACGTGGCGGTAACTTTGCCAAGACCATGCTGAGGCTGGCCCAGGAGCGCGAACGGCTCACGGTGATCGATGACCAGTGGGGGGCGCCCACGGGGGCCGACTTGCTGGCCGATATCACGGCCCATGCCCTGCGCCATCTGCGCACCCGCCCCGAAGACGGCGGCCTGTACCACTGTGTAGCCAGTGGTGAGACCAACTGGCATACCTATGCCAGTTACGTCATAGCCCAGGCCAGACAAGCGCAACCTGCTATGAATATCAAAGCAACCGAGATTGCGCCCGTGCCCACCAGTGCCTTTCCCACGCCAGCGCAACGCCCGCACAACTCGCGCCTGGACACAGGCAGGTTGCAGGCCACGTTCGGTCTGCAACTGCCGCCCTGGCAGCAAGGCGTGGCCCGCATGCTGACCGAAATTCTTTGATCCCCCACGAAAACCATGACTCTCGCACGCAAAGGCATCATCCTGGCCGGAGGCTCCGGCACTCGCTTGCATCCGGCCACACTGGCCATCAGCAAGCAACTGCTGCCGGTGTATGACAAGCCCATGATCTACTACCCGCTGAGCACGCTGATGCTGGCGGGCATACGCGACATCCTCGTCATCAGCACGCCCCAGGACACGCCGCGCTTTGAGCAACTGCTGGGCGATGGCAGCCAATGGGGCCTGAACCTGCAATATGCGGTGCAGCCCAGCCCCGACGGCCTGGCTCAGGCATTTCTGATTGGCGAGTCTTTCCTGGATGGTGCGCCCAGCGCCTTGGTGCTGGGAGACAACATCTTTTATGGGCACGACTTCCAGCCCTTGCTCAAGCGCGCCAGTGCCAGGAGTCAGGGCGCGAGCGTCTTTGCCTACCACGTACAGGACCCCGAGCGCTATGGTGTGGCCGAGTTCGATGCCCAGGGCAAGGTCTTGTCGCTGGAGGAAAAACCGGCCCGGCCCAAGAGCAACTATGCGGTGACCGGGCTTTATTTCTACGACGGGCAAGTGGTGGAGCTGGCCAAGTCGCTCCAGCCCTCGCCGCGCGGTGAGCTGGAGATTACCGATCTGAACCGGCTGTATCTGGAGCAGGCACAACTGAGTGTGGAGCTCATGGGACGGGGCTATGCCTGGCTGGACACGGGAACGCATGACAGCCTGCTGGAAGCTGGCCAGTTCATCGCGACCCTGGAGCAGCGCCAGGGCCTGAAAGTCGCTTGTCCGGAGGAAGTCGCCTACCGGGCTGGCTGGATTACCGCTGATCAGATGGAGGCGCTGGCCCAGCCCCTGCTCAAGAATGGCTATGGACGTTATTTGATGCAGTGCTTGAGAGGTAGTATTTTATGAAGGTCACTCCAACAGCCATTCCCGAGGTAATGGTGATTGAGCCCAGAGTTTTTGGCGATGAGCGCGGTTTCTTCATGGAAAGCTTTAACCAAAAGGCTTTCAATGAAGCGACCGGAACGAATCTTGAATTTGTCCAGGATAACCACAGCCGCTCCAGTCGAGGTGTTTTGCGCGGGCTGCACTATCAACTGCCGCCGCATGCGCAAGGAAAACTTGTGCGAGTGACTCAGGGAGCTGTGTTTGATGTCGCTGTTGATGTTCGCAAGCAATCTCCAAGTTTCGGAAAATGGGTCGGGGTTGAGCTGAACTCGAAAAATCATAAGCAGTTATGGATTCCTCCAGGTTTTGCGCATGGATTTCTTGTTCTGAGCGAAATTGCTGATTTTTTATATAAAACTACCGAGTATTACGCCCCGGATTTTGATCGTGGTGTTCTATGGCGTGATTCGATCATCGGTATCCAGTGGCCGAAACTGGAGGCTGATTTTCTTCTTTCCACCAAGGATGAAAATCAGCCTCTTTTGAGTTCTGCAGAAATATTTGTCTGATTTGAAGCATCAAATCATCTGCCGGTTCTGGGGGCATCCCCGGACGGCATATATTATTTATTTTCCATTTTTTGGAAAATATGCCAATATTTTGTAAAAGATAAATTCAATAACAGTCATCGCCGCAAGGATGATGAATATTTTCTCAAGATGAATTTTTTTCGTAAAGGAAGCATTGCGCAAGATACCTTGATCCTTGGTGGCTCCCAGGCCCTTGGTTATCTTCTGCCCTTGCTTGCCATGCCGATTCTCATTCATAGAGTAGGCATGACGGCCTATGGTCTGTTTGCTCTGGTCCAGATGCTGGGGATCTTCACGCAAGCTGCTGTCGATTATGGATTTTCTTTTACTGCAACGCGATCTGTAGTCCAAGTCAAGGATGATCGCATTGAACGAGGCGCTATTCTTGTCAATGTAACTGCTGCAAAAATTTTAATTTATGGCGCATGCTTGGTTGTTCTTTTCCTGGCGAGCCATTTATTTTTGTGGAATGAATACTCTGAAGTAATCCAGGCTTATTTTCCTTACTCTCTTTTGACGGTCAGCTCGCTGCTGATTCCTATTTGGTATTTTCAAGGGATTGGGGATATTTTTAGGGCTGCAATATTTACGAGTTTTGCAAGAATTAGTTCTCTGGTGGTGATTGTTGTCTTTGTGGGAGCTGATTCCACGTTGACCGATATTGCATGGTTATATTCTGCACCAGCAGTTGTCGTAGCCCTGTTTTTCTGGATGACATCGCTGCCGGAGAGGCCAGGTTGGCGGCTTGTCAGCAGACATCGGGTGGTGCATGTGCTGAAGCAGGGGCGCCATATCTTTGTAACAAATATTTTGTCGATTGGTGTAACAAATGCAGGGCCGCTGATCATTTCCATGGTCAGTGGGCCAGCCGCTGTCGGGGTTTTTGCTGCTGCGGAAAGAGTGGCGAAAACGATTTCCTATATCTATGGACCTTTAACCCAGGTTATCTACCCACGTGTCGTTTCCGCATTCAAGATCGGACATTTGAGCGGTGTGCAATACATCAAGAAGGTGATGATTTTGTATATATGCTCGGGAATTTTCTTTGGCGCCGCTGGATTTTGGGGATCAGACAGCATCATGGGTTTGCTGGGCGCCCCTGAAGCAGATGCTTCACTCATACTTCGGTGGCTTTCCGTCTGGGTCGTTATCAGCGTTGTGAACAATGTCATGGGCTTGCAGCTGTTGACGGCATTGGATCTTTCACAATATTACATGCGTGGTTTTCTTGGCAGCTCTTTGATATATATTGTGCTGGCAGTCCTGCTGACTCATTATTTTTCGTCCATAGGGCCTGCCATCGCTTTGCTCATGAGTGAGTTCTGTCTGTCCATCTATCTAACCTTGAAAGCAAAAAAGCTAATGGCTTATGACGATGAGAGATCAAGATAGAAAAATAGGTGATGCCATCAGTGACTATTTCATAGTGCTGATGCCGCCAATATTTTTTGGCACTGCCATATTGCTTGGGCCTGTTGTTGTGCCTTTGCAGGTCATCACGGTTCTGGGTCTTTTGGGATTAGTGAAGAATCGGATCAATACGTATGCTGTGCACGGTGCATTGCTATGGTTTTTGGTCGTCATTTTCTTCTTGTCTATTGGTGTTCTTCTGGCATCTCATGGGAATCCGGATCTGGATGATGTAAAGCAGTTTTCCATGAGGAGCCTGTTTGCTTTCTATACATTCGCCCTCTTTGTTCGTTTGGTGATTAAAAAGAAAATCTCAAGAGAGGCGGTCAAGGCTGCTTTGCTGACTCTGCGTATATTTTTCTTGTATGGCGTTTATGAGTTTCTTGCCAAAATAGTCGACCTTCCATTGCCATTGAGTGGGCTGTCAAACAACCCTTCTTATACCAATGCATTGGAAGTGACTTCAGATTTGTCAGGATGGCTTGAGTTTTATAGGGCCCAGTCTATTTGGCCGGAACCAAGTTTTGCCATATTTCCTGTCATCTTGTTCTGGGTTCTTTCAGATGGGGAAAGGATTCCTGTCAAAAAAATCGACATGATCATTATGTTCATGTTTGTTCTATTGACGTTTTCCAGAACCGTATGGCTTGGATTGTTCGTTATAATTGTTGCTCGCTCCGTACTATTTAAATCCAGGCCTTGGGTTTTGGTAATAGGGCTGATCTTTTCACTATCACTTGCCTTCCTGAATTTTTCTGATGGCAACGACCATTCGGCATCAGTCCGGGCAGAAACCACTCGTTATGGGTTCGAGATTGCATCCAAGGATTTCTACAAGGGAATTGGATTTAACAAGTTCAAAGATACCGAGTATGCAGAAATCTCTGAGGAGTCGGTGATTCACAACACGGTTTCAAGTTACCTGGCATCTATGGGTTGGCCTATTGGGTTGGCTCTTCTTCTTCTGTTCATTGTTCCCTTGCTGAAATCAAGAGTAAGAGATATTTCATATTTGGCACCGCTATTGGTAATTCTTTTGTTTACTATGAGCGATGCATTCTATTTTACTCCAGTATATTTTTTGATTGCATATGGAAGAGCGAAAAATTTATCTACTAGTGCTCTGGTTTCTCCATCCTGATGGATCGGGCCAGGAGCTAACTGGCGGGATGGAGCGCTATTGCCGCGATCTTGCTCGCCTTATTCAAAGATCTGGCTATGAGGTTTGTATATTTCAAAAAAGCAATGTGCCTTTTGAAATTCAATATGAGCCCGGCATCCACGTGACCGGAATACCAGCGGCTCTTACTGTCAAAGGACATGTGGCATTTTATCGCCAAGTTCGAAAAATCATCGCCGCAGATGCACCTGTGATTTATGTCTCTCAGGACCTGTGCGTGGGGGGCTATTTTAAAAGAGCCATAGGAGTCAACCACGGCATCTGGTGGCATGGCGATTTTTCATGGAAGAAGAAGCTGCTTGTCCGCTGGCATCAAAGAAAAATGCTTGACTGGCTTCAGGGCATCATCTGTGTGGATACAAACTACATCAACTGGCTTCATGCAGAGTTCTCTGGACGAAAAATATGGCGGAGCAAATTATCTTATATTTGCAACTATGCAGATACTGATGTCTTCCATGCACAAGATAAGGTGGAGCATAGGAGAAAATGTTTATCCATTGTCTTCCCGCGTAGAATGATGGGCACGGTTCTCGAAGATGAACCACGAGGAGGTATTTTGCTTCTCGAGGCAATGAAGACCTTCAAAGAGAGAAATCAGAATACTGACTTTGTCGTGCGTATGGTGGGACGTGGGGCATTGGCTGGACAATTGCAGGCCTGGTGCAAAAGCAATGGTTTGGAAAGTAATGTGGAGTTCTTTGAAGCAGGCTTCGATGAGATGCCTGCGGTCTACCGGGATGCTGATATCGTAGTCATTCCCAGTACCGGAACAGAAGGTACTTCACTCTCGGCCATTGAGGGGATGTGCAGTGGAGCTACGACGGTTGTATCTCATATCGGAGGGCTGGCAAATATTGTCATTGATGGTTTCAATGGCTATGTTTCTGACTTGACCTCTGATTCTCTGTGCGAAGCCATCGAAAGAGCGGGAAAAAACCCAATCAGCTTTCATAAACCCATCGATGCCTTGAGCAAGAAGCGATGGGACGGTCAAATCGCAAAATTTCTAGAAAAACACCTAGAGATCAAGGCATGAAGATGACAGCTCGTAAAAGACTTGTTGTTTCCGGTGTGAATCTTGTTGAAGGCGGAACGCTTAGGGTTTTTCAAGATTTTCTGGCTGCGGCTTCAATTGAGCTCGGGGCTGACTGGGAAATCATCGCCTTGGTTCACAGTCGAGAAAAAATCAAGCCGCTGCGAGCAAAGCTGATCGATTTTTCCTGGCCAAAGCGTTCTTGGATGGGGCGGTTGTTTTTCGAGTGGGTGGTCAGTAAACGTATTGCACAGCGTTTGCAGCCTGATGTATGGTTTTCCATTCATGATATAACACCGCGCATTGGGAGTATTCGAAAGGCGGTTTATTGCCATAACCCCATGCCTTTTTACAAGCCCTCGCTTTCCGAAGCTCGCTACGATATGAAGCTATGGCTTTTCAGCAAGCTCTATGGCTATTTATATGGTTTTGGCATCAAGAGCAATAGTCTCGTCGTGGTGCAGCAAAACTGGATAAGGAAAGAATTTGAAAAGCGCTATGGAGTCGACCAAATCATGGTTGCCTATCCTCAAAGCATCGCTGTGGCATCCAAAGAAAGCAGGCTGCAACCGAAAAGTTGCTTTCAGTTCGTTTTCCCATCACTTGCACGGCCGTTCAAGAATTTTGAGGTCATTTGCAAGGCTGTAGCGTTGCTGGAAAAACGGGATGTTAGCGAATTTCAGGTAGTGCTGACAATTGATCTAAAAGAGAATAAATATGCACGTGATTTATTCCTGAAGTTTGGTCACCTAAAATCGCTGCGGTTTGTCGGAAGGCAGAATTTTGATGAAATGCGTGCTATTTATAGCGCATCCCGATGCTTGATTTTCCCCTCTCGTATAGAAACATGGGGGCTTCCCATTACGGAAGCAAAATCTTATGGGCTGGATATTCTGGTCGCAGATGAAAAATATGCTCATGAGACGGTAGGCTGCTATGACAAGGCGGCTTTTTTCAGCACCAATGATGAAAATGATCTGGCTGAAAAAATGCTTTCCCTCATCCAGGGGAATCCTGTCACAGGAAAGGTTGTGGTCGATTTACCCCAGAAGCCCTTTGTGCAAGGCTGGGGACCTCTTGTAAGAGAGGTTATTGGGGAGAAGTTGAGATGAAAAAAATTCTTGTTGTCTTTGGTACTCGCCCGGAAGCCATCAAAATGGCCCCTGTCATACATGCATTGCGTGAGCGTGGCTCTTTCGATATGCGAGTCTGTGTTACTGCGCAACATCGGGAAATGCTGGATCAGGTGTTATCGCTTTTTTCCATCAAAGCAGACTTCGATCTTAATATCATGGCCCCAGGCCAACAGCTTGGTGAGTTGACCGCCAGAATTATTACGGGAATGTCAGAAGTGCTGCGGGAGTGGCGTCCTGATGTCGTGCTTGTGCATGGCGATACGACAACGGCATTTGCAACTGCACTTGCTGCCTTTTATCAGAACATTGCTGTCGCTCATGTGGAGGCAGGCTTGCGAACGCATAATCTGCATTCTCCATGGCCTGAGGAAATGAACCGGCAAAGCATTGCCAAGCTGGCGACTTATCATTTTTCACCGACCCAGGCCGCGCAGGAAAATTTGTTAAAAGAAGGTTTTTCTGCTTCGAAAATTCTGGTGACCGGAAATACGGTCATTGACGCATTGTTTTTAACATTGCGCATGATTCAAGGTGATACAGAGCGTGAAGCTTCATTGAGAAATAATTTTGACTTCATAGACGATCACAAAAAATTGATTGTTGTGACAGGGCATCGTCGTGAAAATTTTGGCAGTGGCTTCGAGGAAATTTGCAATGCCTTGATTCAAATTGCCAGCCGACCCGATGTTCAAATTGTTTATCCGGTTCATTTGAATCCAAACGTACGCGAACCTGTGCTTCGTCTGCTGAGCGAGCATTCCAATATTTCTCTGATTGATCCGCTGGATTACCAGCCATTTGTTTATCTCATGAGCCGTGCATACTTGATTCTGACCGATAGCGGTGGAATCCAGGAAGAGGCACCATCACTTGGCAAGCCAGTGCTTGTAATGAGAAATACTACGGAGCGCCCAGAGGCCGTTGATGCGGGAACCGTCCGACTGGTAGGGACTGACGCTCAGAAGATTGTTGACGAGGTTTCGCAGCTTCTGGATTCAGAGGAAAAATACCAGAAGATGATTTTTTCTCATAATCCCTATGGAGATGGGAAAGCTTCAGAAAGAATCATTGATTTCCTCAGTGAGAGGAATTGCTGACAAAATATAAGCCTGTTGCTTTGTCAGCAAGAGGTGATTGATTTAAATCAAATATCATATTTTATTGACGGATTTAACATTCGTTGCAGTAATTTGTAATTATTGAATTTTCTTGTTTTTGATGAAGAGCTCTTATATATCGGGTAGTTTGAGAGTGCTTTGAGGAGTGTGAATGTCCAAGCCAAGACTTGCAGTTCTATTGGCTGCTTATAACGGTGAAAAATGGCTTGCTGAGCAAATGCAGAGCATTCTTTCCCAAAAAGAGGTAGAGGTTCGTGTTTTTGTCAATCTGGACAAATCAAATGATGCCTCCGAATCAATTATTGCTGAAATGGCCCAAAAAGATGAACGAATTTCTTTCTTGGGAAAAGGAGTTTTCGGATCGGCAGGGAAGAATTTTTACAGCCTGATCAAGAACGAAAAAATTCCCGGAGATTTTGATTATTACTGTCTTGCAGACCAGGATGATGTCTGGTTGCTTGACAAGCTGTCTCGTGCAGTCGAATGTCTGAGAGCAGGCCCTGCCAGTGGCTATTCATCGAATGTGACGGCCTTCTGGCCTTCGGGCAAGCGTCAGTTGATTGTGAAGTCACAAGCTCAAAGAAAGTGGGATTATCTTTTTGAGGCGGCAGGACCAGGTTGCACCTATGTGCTGGATGCAAGGCTGTATGGTGATTTGTCCGATTTCTTGCGGAGCTCGGAGATAGCGGTTGAGCGCTTTGAAGCCCATGACTGGCTGATCTATGCGTTTGCACGCTCCAGAGGCTATACGTGGATGATTGATCAGAGAGCCTCGATGCTCTACAGACAGCATGAGAAAAATCAAGTGGGTGCAAATAGCGGGCTCAAGGCGTATAGAAAGCGATTCCAGGCCGTGATGTCGGGCGAATGGTTTTCAAAGATTGAATGTCTCATCAATATTCTTGATCTGCATGGAAATCCACCCGCAAGAATGCTGCTGAAAAAAAAGCCATCGTCATATATGAAGATGGCTTTTTCCACAGGAGAGTTCAGACGAAAAAAAATAGAGCAGGCCTATCTTTTTGTTTTTTTGCTTGTTTATTCTTTGATATTTTCCTTGCGCAAATGACGGAAAATAATCTAGATGAGGGATGCTGAACCATCTGGATCATTGAAATTCTGTATTTTTATTTTTTAGGAATCCAGCGAAAAAACGCCAGCTTGCTATACATGAGAAGGTAGGCGCTGATGCTGACTATCAAAGACAGCAGTGTGAAAATTTTGCTGTCATAAAAAACAATGGCAGCGCTGCAGGGCAGCAGGGCATAAACCCATAGAAATGGAGAGGTCAGTCCATTTTGGGTTGTTTTGGATGAATTCGAGAATATCTTCTTGGCCCAGCGCTTGTTCGCCAGTGTATGCAGATGAACAGCATCGGGCTGAGTGGCAGGATATCCTTCGCGCAGGAATTTTCTTCTGAAGATGCTGAATGCCACTTCAATAATTGGATAGGAGCAGATCAGCAAGCTGCTCCAGGGAGATACGGCTGCATTTCTTTCAGGCAGAAGCACGGCGATCCAGGCCAGGGTGAAGCCGAGGAAATAAGCGCCACCATCGCCCAGAAATATTTTTCCTCGCGGCCAGTTGACCAGAAAGAAGCCCAGGACGGCGCCGGCAATGATAAGACTGGTAAAGGCCAGGGGAATATCTCCCACCTGGCGGGCGATGAGGCCGAAGGCGGTCAGCATGATGAGTGCCGTGCCTGCGGTCAGGCCATTAAAGCCATCGATGATGTTGATGGCATTTGCCACACCTCCCACGGCAAAGGCGGTGAAGAGGACCGAGATCAGGGTGAAGCTCAGCAGCCAGTCGATGCCGGGAATGTCCACATGGGTGAGTGAGGTGCCGGTAATGCCCCAGCCGAGCACGCCCGAAGCCATGGTGGCCAGCAGGCGTACCTTGACCGAGACCTTTTTGGTCACGTCTTCGAGCAGGCCAAAAATAAAGGCCGGGAGACCGGCCAGCAGGATGGCACTGAGAATGGCCCGTTTCTCGGCTGCGGCCTGGCCATGGCTGGAGGCTGCGTAGCCGGCGAGAACACCGACGGCAATCGCAATGCCCCCGATACGGGGTGTGGGCTTGGTGTGCATTTTCTGCACGCCGCTGGTCCAGTCCATGGAAAAGCTCCCATGCCAGGACTTGGTGAGTACGAGGGCAAAGCAGGTCAGCAGCGACGCAAGGGCGGCGACCAGGGCGTCGTATCTGAAAAGCTCGGAAATCAGAAAATTCAGCGTTGGCATTCGGTGTGGGTGGTGGTACGTGGTTACCGCGAGTGGATTTTGAAAGAGCCGGGCAATCGGCTTGGAGAATGCGTGAGGCCAAGAACCTGGCTTGGCAGTTGCGGCACAATGCGGTTCCCATGGTGCGCTAGGAATTGTCCCATGTGGCGCCCGTATGAACAAATGAACACTGCTCTGACGATTGCCCCTCGCGACAAGGCCGAGATCTTGGCCCAGGCCTTGCCCTATATCCGTAAGTTCCATGGCAAGACCATGGTCATCAAGTATGGCGGCAATGCCATGACCGATCCGGCCCTGCAGGCCGATTTTGCAGAGGATGTGGTGCTGCTCAAGCTTGTGGGCATGAACCCCGTGGTGGTGCACGGCGGCGGGCCGCAGATCGAGGCTGCACTCAAGCGTCTGGGCAAGGCGGGCGAGTTCATCCAGGGCATGCGCGTGACCGATGCCGAGACCATGGAGGTCGTCGAATGGGTGCTGGCCGGCGAGGTGCAGCAGGACATCGTGGGCCTGATTCACCAGGCGGGCGGCAAGGCCGTGGGCCTGACGGGGCGCGATGGCGGCCTGATCCGCGCGAAGAAGCTCAAGCTGCTGGACAACAAGGATCCGAGCATCGAATACGACGTGGGCCAGGTTGGGGATATTGTTTCTATTGATCCAAGTGTGGTGAGAGCTTTACAAGATGATGCGTTTATTCCCGTAGTCAGCCCGATTGGCTTTGGCGAAGAAAACGAAAGCTACAACATCAATGCCGATGTGGTGGCCAGCAAGCTGGCCACGGTGCTGCAGGCCGAGAAGCTGGTGCTGCTGACGAATACGCCGGGCGTGCTGGACAAGGCGGGCAAGCTGCTCACGGATCTGACGGCGCGTGAAATCGATGCGCTGTTTGCCGATGGCACGATCTCGGGCGGCATGCTGCCCAAGATCAGCGGTGCGCTGGATGCGGCCAAGGCGGGCGTGAATGCCGTGCACATCATCGACGGCCGCGTGCCGCATTCCATGCTGCTGGAGATCCTGAGCGATCAGGCCTACGGCACCATGATTCGCAGCCATTAAGATCATGGACTGGCGCGGCGCGAGGCTTTCAGGTCCGGGCTGAATCTGCCGCAAGCCGCCTTCGGGGCGGCTTTTGTTTTTTGACCTAGGTGAAGATATGCGACTGCTTCTGGTGGAAGACGATGTCATGGTGGCCAGCGGGATCAAGCTGGGCCTGTCGGACGCAGGCTATGCCGTGGACTGGGTGGGAAGTGCCGAGCGCGCCCTGGAGGTGCTGGCCGAGGAGTCCTTCGATCTGGCGGTGATCGACATCGGC
This sequence comes from Comamonas composti DSM 21721, assembly GCF_000429845.1. Classification (GTDB taxonomy): domain Bacteria; phylum Pseudomonadota; class Gammaproteobacteria; order Burkholderiales; family Burkholderiaceae_C; genus Comamonas; species Comamonas composti. Next base: position 143,830 of record NZ_AUCQ01000012.1, on the reverse strand, counting down.
CTGCCCGGCATGGACGGGCTGGAGCTCACGCGCCGCCTGCGCGGCAGCGACATGGAAAGCGCGGCCATGCCGGTGCTGATCCTGACGGCGCGCGATGCCTTGCAGGATCGGGTTCAGGGGCTGGATCTGGGCGCCGACGATTACATGGTCAAGCCCTTCGAACTGCCCGAGCTGCTGGCGCGGCTGCGCGCCCTGCTGCGTCGCTCCCAGGCCGCAACCTCGGCCGTGCTCAGCTTCGGCCCCATCGAGCTCGATACCGCAGGGCGCCGCGTGGGCGCGCGTCAGCCTGCGCACGATGGCGAGAGCGAAGGCCGGCTGCTGCCCATAGAGCTGGGTCCGCGCGAATGGACGGTGCTTGAATATCTGCTGATCCACGCGCCCAAACCCGCGAGCAAGGACAAGCTGCTGCAGGCTCTCACGGGCTGGGACAGGGAGATCACGCCGAATGCCGTGGAGGTCTATGTCTCGCGCCTGCGCGGCAAGCTCGAGCCCTATGGTGTGGCGCTGCGCTCGATTCGCGGATTCGGCTACCGGCTGGAGCTGGCTCCTGGTACGTCTTGAGTGTGTTGCGGTCTTCTATTTTGATAGCTGCTTGCGCTTACCAGATAAAGAATTCAGATTGAAAACGGCCTGAAATCCAATGTTGGAAGGCGGTAGCTGCTCCTTGTTTTTCCTGTTTCCCAGGAAAGCGATCCGGCTGACGAAAAAGGTACATTCATGACGGCCAATCTGCGCCTGCGTCTCCTGGTGTTGCTGATCGTGCCTTTGAGCCTGCTGGCCCTGATGGGCGGCTGGTTCGGTTACCGCTCGGCCGACGAGGCTTCGATACAGCACGACCAGCGCTTGCTGCGCGTGCTTCCGTCCCTGGCCGATTCCGTGCTCGCTCCCTCGATAGCCGAAGGCACGCCGCCGCTGGTGGCGCTCACGCCGAGCATGGAGGACTTTCTGCGCCAGCGCGGCGACGAGGCCGTCTATGCGGTTGCGGATCTGCAGGGGCATATCCAGGCCGGGGACAGCTGGATCAAGTTCGAGGTGCCCAGCACGCCGCTGGTGGAGTTCCACAGCCAGGAGCATGACGGCCTGACCTATCGCGTGGCCGTGCAGCGCGCCGAGACCTATGGCGCGGGCGAGATGGTGCTGGTGCTGGCCGACGGCAGCGATGTGCGCCAGCAATGGGTGCGGCAGCTGCTCACGCATGTGCTGCTGCCCAGCGTGCTGCTGATCGCCGGAGCGGGGATTGCGATTTACTGGTCGGTCAGCCGGGCCTTCCGGCCGCTGCTGACCCTGGCCCAGGCCGTGGAGCGCCGCTCCCCGCGCGACCTGAGCCCCATCGACGAGAAAAGATCGCCGGCCGAGGTCAGGCCGCTGGTGCGCTCGCTCAACCAGCTGTTCGCCATGGTCAATGCCCAGGCCGAGGGCCAGCGCCGCTTCGTGGCCGATGCAGCCCACCAGTTGCGCACGCCGCTGGCCGCGCTGCAGGCCCAGGTCGAGGCCTGGGCCTTGAGCGCGCGCTGCGCCAAGGGCCGCGCGGGGTTGGCCGAAGACCAGCCGTCCTTCATGCTCAGCGTGAGCCAGATCGAGCAATTGCGCGATGCCACGCGCCGTACCTCCCAACTGGCGCGCCAGCTGCTGGCCCTGTCGCGCGCCGATGTGCGCAATGTGCAGGCCCAGCCGCTGCAGCCACTGGATCTCAAGGAGCTGTGCGAAAGCATGCTGGAGTTGTTCTTCGATCAGGCCAGCCTCAAGGGCCTGGATTTCGGGCTGGAGGTGGCACCGGCGCGCATCTGGGGGCATAGCTGGTTGTTGCGTGAACTACTTTCCAACCTCGTGGAGAATGCGGTCAAATACACGCCGGCCGGCGGCAGTGTTACCTTGCGCTGCGGTCTGCGCGACGACCATGAATGGGCGTTTCTGGAGGTGGAGGACGACGGCCCCGGCGTGCCCGAAATGGAGCGCCAGCAGATCACCCAGCGTTTTTACCGGGCCCAGGGCGCGGCCGGCGAGGGCACGGGTCTGGGCCTGGCGATTGCCGAGGAGATTGCCTTGCTGCACAAGGGACGTCTGAGCTTTGCAGCCGGCGCTCACGAGCGCGGCCTGCTGGCGGCGCTGGAGCTGCCCTTGCAGCCTCCCGCGCCTGCGTGAGGCGCGTTGCATGTGCGGCCCATGGCTGGCTGCGTTCCAAGGCCTTGCATAGCCGCATGTGAACGGTTTTGTGTAGGCCAAGATCCAATGGCTGTGAGAGAATTGTTTGCAAATCGTAAGTTGCCTATGCCTGAGACCGAAGTTTTGTCACCATCTTCCGCCGCTGAGACCCAGACCGCAGCTGACGAGACCGTCAGCACGACACCCCCCGCCCGCAAACGTCCCAAGCCCGGCGAACGGCGCGAGCAAATCCTGCAGGCCCTGGCGGCCATGCTGGAAAAACCCGGGGCCGAACGCATCACCACGGCTGCACTGGCTGCCCACCTGGGCGTCAGCGAAGCTGCGCTCTACAGGCATTTCGCGAGCAAGGCCCAGATGTTCGAGGGCCTGATCGACTTCATCGAACAGTCGGTGTTCACGCTGGTGCAGCAGATCGTGGGCCGGGAGATCGCCGATCCCGAGGTCGAGTCCGGCGACGGCCGGCTCCAGGCCAGCCGCGTGATCGCCCTGGTGCTGCAGTTCGGCGAGCGCAATCCCGGCATGGTGCGCGTCATGGTGGGCGATGCCATCATCTTCGAGCACGAGCGCCTGCAGGCCCGCATGAACCAGTTCTTCGACCGCATCGAGTCCACGCTGCGCCAATGCCTGCGCCCGGCTGCCGGAGCCCTGGGCTCGGCCACACCCAGCGTCGAGGCCCAGGTGGCGGCCAACGTGCTCACGGCCTTTGCCCTGGGGCGTTTGCAGCGCTATGCGCGCTCGGGCTTCAAGCGCCAGCCCACCGAGCACCTGGACGCAAGCCTGGCGCTCATGATCTAGGCCCGTACCGCCTGTCCTCCCTGCAGAGCCCGCAGCTCTGCGCGCGAGCCGCCTGTGTCATGCAGGTGGCTTTTTTCATTTCACCATGATGCCAGCACCGAACTTCGCTGGACTACGCTGAAGCCCGATACAGAAGGTTTATCAATCACTTAGGCGAGTTCAACATATGCCGGTGCTTTCCGAAACTTGACCCGGCTTGCACCCGCATGGCTCCCATGTGGCCCCTGGAAACCGGGTCTTTCCAAGGAGTCATCATGGCAAAAATCAAGCTCACAAAGTCCGCAATCGATGCGGCACAACCTCAGGCCCTAGCCGTCGAACTTCGGGACACGCTGGTGCCCGGCTTCCTGTGCAAGGTTACTCCAGCCGGCCGCAAGGTGTTCATGCTCCAGTACCGCACAAACGCCAGCGAGCGCCGCAAGCCCGCCTTGGGCGTCTACGGGGAATTGACCGTCGAGCAGGCCCGCTCGCTAGCCCAGGAATGGCTGGCTGAAGTGCGCCGGGGAGGCGATCCTAGCGCGGCCAAGGCGGCAGCTCGCGCCGCTCCGACGGTCAAGGAACTGTGCGAGAAGTTCATGGAGGATCACTCCAAGCAGCGCAACAAGCCCAGCACCCAGCGCGGGTACCAGGCCGTCATCGACCGCTGCATCGTCCCGATGATGGGCCGCATGAAGGTCCAGGACGTGAAGCGGCCGGACGTGGCCACGGCAATGAAGAAGATGGCCCACAAGCCGGCCGAAGCGAACCGCGCTTTCAGTGTGATGCGAAAAATGTTCAACCTGGCAGAGGTCTGGGGCTACCGGTCCGACGGCACCAACCCGTGCCGCCACGTCCCGATGTACCCCAACGGCAAGGCCACTCACCTCATCAGCGATGACGAGATGGGCAAACTGTTCCGCTACCTCGACTTCCTAGAAACCGATGGCCTGGGTTTGGATCATGCGATCCTTCCTCTAGCCATTCGGCTGCAGTTCGAGTTCGCTGGTCGCCGCTCCGAGATCATCACGCTCCAGTGGGACTGGGTGGATCTGGAGAACCGGCGCGTAGTCTGGCCCGACAGCAAGACCGGTGGCATGTCCAAGCCTTTGAGCGAAGAGGCCCACCGGCTGCTGTCCACCGCGCCTCGCCAACACGGTTGCACGCATGTGCTCCCCTCGCCGAATCACCCGGGACAGCACATGACCACGGGCGAGTACTACAGCGGCTGGACCCGCATCCTCAAGCGTGCAGGTGTTAGCCATGTAGGTACGCATGGCATTCGCCACCGCTCGGCGACCGACATCGCCAACTCGGGCATCCCGGTCAAGGTCGGTATGGCGTTGACGGCACACAAGACCGTGGCGATGTTCATGCGCTATGTCCACACCGAGGACAAGCCGGTGCGGGAAGCAGCCGAGTTGGTGGCGAACCGGCGCAAGACCATCACCGGAGCAAGACAGGCCGAGGGAGTAGCGGCATGACCCCGCGCAAAACGCCAGGGGCACCGTCTGCAGCACCATCAGCGCTGCTGGGCGAAATTCGGGCACTGATCGAGGTGGCGCGAAAGCGCGCCGCCTCAACGGTGAACAGCGAGTTGACGATGCTCTATTGGCGCATCGGCCAGCGCATCCACACGCAAGTCTTGGACGGGCGCCGCGGCGCCTATGGCAAGGAAGTGTTGCCGACCCTGGCGGCGCAGTTGGTGCGGGAGTACGGCAGCAGTTTTGCCGAGCAGAACCTGCGCCGCATGGTGCAGTTCGCGGTCACCTTCCCCGACGAGCAGATTCTCGTATCATTGATACGAGAATTGAGTTGGACGCACTTCATCGCGCTGATGCCGCTGAAAGACCCGCTCCAGCGGGACTACTACGCGCAGATGGCGAGCGCCGAACGCTGGAGCGTGCGGACGCTGCGCGAGCGCATCGACTCGATGCTCTACGAACGCACGGCGCTGTCCAAGAAGCCGGGCGAGACGATCGCGCAGGAACTGGCGACGATGCGCGATGCGCAGCGCATGTCGCCTGCCTTGGTCATGCGCGACCCGTACATCCTCGATTTCCTCGGCCTGCGGGACACCTGGCAAGAAGGCGACTTGGAGGCGGCGATCATCCGCGAAATGGAATCCTTTCTGCTGGAGCTGGGCGGTGGCTTCAGTTTCGTGGCCCGGCAGAAGCGTATCCAGATCGACGGCGAGGATTTTCACCTCGACCTGCTGTTCTACAACCGCAAGCTGCGCCGACTGGTGGCGGTCGAATTGAAGGTCGGCGAGTTCAAGGCAGCCTACAAGGGGCAGATGGAGCTCTATTTGCGCTGGCTCGACAAATTCGAGCGGGAGCGAGAGGAAGCCGCGCCGTTGGGCATCATCCTCTGCACCGGCAAGAAGTCCGAACAGATCGAACTGCTGGAACTGGACAAATCGGGCATCCACGTTGCCGAGTACCTGACCACCTTGCCGCCGCGTGCGATGTTGGTGGAACGGCTACATCAGGCAACGCAGCGGGCCCGGTTGCAGATCGAGCAACGCGCCGCTGGCGAGGCGCAATCTACAGCTTCGAAAAGGAGTACCGATTCTTGACATTCGAATGCAAATACTTCCCTTTGGAGTCAGCATTCATGAGCCCGTCATACTCGTACTCGGGAACACCCGAGTATTGATACACGGCACCATTGTTGAATTCAACTTCGAGAGTCTGGCTATCCGCGTCGTAGCCAATTGAGCTGACATTGCTTGAACTAACAGGGGTGCGCTCCATGGAGAGTCTCCTAGGTTAAGTATTGCCGACGTTTGTTCCGGCCTGTGGATCTTGCTTACGCCAAGCCTCGACAAGGGGTTTGTAATCTTCACCGAGCACAGGCTCGGTCCAACCGCCTTGCCTGATGCGTTTACCATCCGAGCCCTTTGGCACTACAACTTCCGGGTCATCGCTCTCTGGCCGCTTACCCTCCGGCGGTCGATCAATAACCGCTCGGATTGGCATATTAACAGCCTCACCCACGATTAGCGCCTCTCCTGTGCGAAGAACTGGCAACATTGAGAATAACCCTTTCAAGTTGTCAGAAGCACAGGAAGTGACTTGGGAACGGTCTGAGTCGTTGGTCAAGCGCAACGCTACTACGGTTCCGCATTGCGAGAGTATCGTGGTATCGACTTCGGATGGTCGTTGGCTGACAAGCATTAAGCCAACGCCATATTTCCGACCTTCTTTCGCAATGCGCTTGGCTGCAATGGAAGCGCGGTTCTTCGACTGGGCTCCCAAATACACATGAGCCTCTTCGAGGACTGCCAGAAGGGGGCGCTTCCGACCTCCTTCCTGCTTCAATCGCCCCCAAAATAGAGAGTCGTAGAGAATCCGCAGAACGGCCCCAACCAAATCGTCGACTACCGCCGTTGGAATGCCAGACAAATCGAATACTGAAATAGGTGTATCCGCACCTATCCATGACTCTAGTAATGCATCGAGGTCAGCTGCAGTTACACCATCCTTGTCCGGCGCCCACTGACCTGGACGAAACAAGAATTGCATGCGTGGGTCCCGAAGTTTACTTTCGAGGCTATCAAGATGCGTACGAGGCAAGTCGCTGTAGAGCCCCGCGTAAACTTTATCCGCATCATTTTTTTCATCCTTGAGCGGCCTAAACTTCGGACGAACCAAAAGATCTGCATTGCCTATCTGTTTGACCGGTGGGGCACCATCCTCTTGATAGGTGCGCGTTGCTTCTGTTTGATTCTGATTCCTGCTAACAGAATGACTGGCGCAGTGGAGAGAATACAAATCATGCCAGAGCTGATAAACAGAAAATGGCAGTGGCGTATCGATCGTAACGTTTATTTCGGGTAACCCATGAGGGACGCCGCCAGTCTTTGATGCACGCTTGCTGGCTAGCAATTTCTCCTGTAGCAGGACTAACTGCGTCCCTGTTACAGCGCCCATTGAAATGGAAATAAATTCCTCTGCAGTAAGCGCCCAGAAGGGGATATGCAACTCCATTTCGCCTGCTGTTTGATCCGCACCTACTCTAAAAACGCGAGCTTGATCGCCAAACGCCTTTGCATACTCTCCGTGAAGATCAAATAACACTACGCGGGCTGCTTGGAAGCGTGATCGATCAGAGACTGCGCCTAAGATGTTGGCAACCGCGTTTGATTTACCCGACCCTGTACTACCAACGATAGCCGAGTGGCGAGTGACAAGACGATTCATGTCTAGGTATGCGCGAATCGACTCTGCACTTGCGACGCGCCCCACTGCCACATATCCATCATCATCACCAGGGGCGTATACGGTCTTTAAGTCAGATTCGGTGACAACGTGAACTGAATCACCAATAGACGGATATTGAGCAATACCTCGCTCGAACTTGGTTCCTCGCCGCCCTTGCCCAACAAGCTCCACTCTAAGCCATCGATTGCCAAACTGGGGCACAAGCTCGGCTGGACCAGGCGCAGCACCGGCACCGACCTGGGATATCACGCCATAAAGATCGACGTAGCCAGACGGGATTCTGACAAATCCGCCAACCTGGCCAACCCTATATGCCTCCCCATTAACGAATAGCAGGCCTCCTGGCGTATTCTCGGAAAGCTTCACGCTCACGCTGGAACCATTGACATCCTCGACGGTTCCAAGTCGAGAAGGGTCAGGGTTAATATGTGAGTTGTGCATCAGCATTTCCCCCGCCACACAACTGCTCTAGGAACAGTCCAAAATAGTGAAAGTCGCCAAGACGGCTTCTGGGCTGAAGTTCTTTGACTTCGCCGTCACCCACCTCTACTTCCGTCAACCAGGGCTGGTGTTCGCTCCCGCCTGTGGTTCCTGGGCGATATCGTCCAAGTCGGGTCCCAACCACAGCCCCATCCCAGGCGAGAACGGTCAGGTTGCTCTGTTTCCTCGCATATTCAACCACTCGTTTGTGTTGATCTATTCCTGAGTACATGAGCGCGAAACACTGAGCATTTCGATTGCCGCGCAAACCATCAAGGAGGACCTCGTTTAGGTGATCGTCGAGGAACGAGTATCCGCAAACCACAAGTCTCGGGGCATCCTTTCCATGGAAAAAGGCTCGCAAGCGATCCAGCATCGCAAGATACGGCATACGCCGGCTTTGATCATATTTCAGATGTGATGGATAAATCATCACCTTGCCATCCGCAGCCTCGCGTGTCACGCGAACAACACGGGAAATTTTCGAGCCGTTGACGGTTTCCTCGTTTTTTTCCCAATTGATGGAGCCATGAAGCTTCCATAGTCTTGTCCACCGGGGAGGAATAGCATCATGCTCAATAGAAGCCAGATCGAACCACGGCTTATGGGAGCCCACAAATCCGTCGAAGTGAGGGATTGGATGTTGCTCAAATGCTTGCTCGAACAGAACATCGTAATTTGGTGTGAATATCTCGACTGGAGAGCCTCTATTTACTCCCCCGATCCAGGATGCAAAACGATTGTATGCATTTCGGTATTCGGGAAGGGTCTTCCTCACTTCGCCCGCAATCAGCGTGCAGATCTTCTCATCCAAATTATTCAATTCCGTCTTCGTCATCCCCAAGACCGACGCATTCCCCCGTCGACTTGCTAAAGTGCGCAGCTCAGTCAAGATGTCCTCAACCGTTGGCTCTTTATTGCCGTCCTCCTTGCACTCGGCACACAAGGCATCCCAATGCTCTTTGTATTTTGATTTTGAACCAGCCTCTTGATCACTATTCGAAAGCCCCGCCGTGATTCGTGCTGTTAACTCAACTATGGCGGGGATGAGCGTGATGCTTTTCTCACCAGCAGCGTCATAGACTCCGAGCGGGCAGCCAGCGCCGACAAAACAGCCAATGCGCTGCTTGTCGTCTTGAAGCACTTGCCTAAGATTTCGCGCTTGCTGCGCCGCATCATGAATTACAGGCAGGTTCAACAGGGGCTGCGTTGACGTCACCACTGCTGCCACAGGGGCAGGAGCCTCCGGCGAAACTGAGGTGGTATTTGATTTTTCATTCACGCTCATCATCTCCTTGCTTTTCACTGTCTGGCCCTGGCAATGCCGCCAGACTCAATCCTTCAATTTCCTGCAACGATCTACCCGCAATGCCTTGCAGATCACCGTACATCCCTACCGTAGCTCCCATGACGCGCTCAATCTGCTCCTCACGCTTGGCCCACTGCTTCATGATGGCTTTTCGCTCTCTGTCGAGATCATCCCGCATTGACGAGAATGCTTCAACAATCGCTTCTACGCGGTGACGAAATCGTGGCCCCGTTAGATATTGGTAGACCATCTCCGTTTTCGTCTGCTGCCCCTCATTGGACTGCCTGACCAAACTCACTTGCAGCAACGTATGACGCAAAATGGTGGCGACAGGGATAACGGTACGCGGACTGGTGATCCAAACCCCATCAATGACGTCAAAGGTCTCTACGCCCTTGGGGAGTACCTGACTAACAAGCACAGAAATCTCCGCTTTCGCCACTCTCTGATCATCGCGCAGCTTGGAGAGCCAACCATCGCTCCAGTTCTTCGTGCGTTTTGATTCCCACAAAATTTCTCCGCTAGGCTGTCCTGCTTGGCTTACAACACGCTGAAGCACGTCGCCGCCGTATTCTCCTTTTGCGACGGGCTCAATAGAATCAAACGGAAACTTTGCGCGAAGAAGGTTTTCCAAGTCCATCTCTTGGACTTCTCCTTGCAATTGTTGAGAGCCTTGCTCTGCTTTCTGTTTCAACTCTTCAATTTTCTTCTGCATCGAGGCAATAGTCTGATCTTTCTCCGAAATTCTCAGCTTCAGACCATCTTCGGCATCGCGCCTCGCTGCGGCACGCACGTCGTCCAACCCGTCCTGAACACGCTTTTCGACGGTTAGCTCTAATTCTCGCTTGGCATCATCAAGTTCGCGCTGCTTCTTTATCAATTCGACTTGCGTCTTTTGCGCCTCTGCCAATTTTTCGTCGCGAATCTTTAGAACCTCTTGAAGCTCTATCAATTCCCGAGTTTTTGCATCAATCTCTGATGCGGCCGCAAGCTTCGCCTTCCTCGCTTCCTCTGAGACAACCCGTTCCCGTTCAGTTTTTAGTTGTACGGCTACTTGATCGGCGACTTGCTCGTCAAGGGATCGCTTGGCTTCTATCACCTGCCGTTCTCTTTCCCGAATGGCACTTTCGCGTTTGGCGACATCCTCATCTTTCTGCGCAATTCTCTGCTCATACTGCTTTCGCGTCGCATCTATTAAAGGCGCCGCAAGAGATTCTGTGAGGCGAATTTTAGTCTTACAGTTTGGGCAGGTTATGGTTGGCTCTGTCATTTTCCCCCTTCATCATTAGCGAATCAGGCGTATATCCCCGCGGCTAGCATTTACCGTCCTCGCTTATCGCATGGCTGTCCGGAAAATTACCTCCCCGAAGACCTAAGGTCGTCAATCAAAAGGGATACAACAGCTTCTTCTGGGATCGCCAGTCCGTGCAACTGCATGGTATCGCCCAGGCCTGCGTCCCAAGATGCCGTCACGGTGATGCCCAAGAGATCCCGATCCTTTTTTGGGCACAACCCGAAGGCTTGGCTGTAGTCGTTGGACTGAAACCGCCAAGGCGTAGCTGTACACAACCGCATGACGTTGTTGGCGATATGAATGCCTGCCCAGTCGAAGTCGCCGTGGTAGAGCAGCTTGGCACCAGCATCGGCGAGTTGCTTCAGCAATACCCGCTGGGCGGCCGCAGGCATGCCATCCGTGCAGACCAGCGGCGCGCAAGCGCTGCCCAAGCGGTCTGCCGCAATGGACACGATGTTGGGGTTCTCGCAGATGTAAACGATCTGGCCAGCAACCGACCAGGTGATTGGCGTTCGCAGCAAATGGCGCAACGACAGGTAGCCAGGCTCACCCAGTGCTGCAGGTGGAACGGACCCACGATCAACAGGTAGGTTAAGAAACAAGACAGGCCGGGCCAATTCATTGACCAGGATGCCTGCCTGCGCCCAGGTGTCCCGCATCCGCTCCGTAGGGCGGCTGATGTTCTCCGCATCCACAACGTCTTCCGGGAGTTCTTGCTCTTGCCCGGCATCCTTGGCGTCGTGCCTCAAGACCGCCAATACCAAGGTGGCCGTCGGCTGGCCACCATCGAGAGCATGCGCGTTGCCGAGTACGTCGGCTGCCAACTGAGCGCGTGTCAAACCCGCAGCCGGCAGACGCTGCAGAACCGCACCGACCTGCTTCAGCAGTTTGATGGCTGTGTCGGGATCTTGTCGGGCCAGGCGCTTGATCAGGTTGCGCGCGGAGGTTATCTGCAGCCAGGCGCTGAGTGCCGGAAGCAACGCGGAGGTTTCGAAGGTCGCAACCCAGCGCGCGCGCAATTCTTCTTTGACGGCGGTCTGATGGACTAGCGGTCCGTCGATGCGCTCCAGCGCCTCGCGCAGCGACCCTGAAATCTCCGCATTGCGCAAAGCGGCATCGAACTGAGCGATATCGATGCGAACTGATGAGGTGAAACGAGAGGGGAGACCGACGATCAACGCGAGGGCTTCATGCTCAGCGGGGCTGAGGCCCGTAAGCTGAAGTACCCTCTTTTCGGGATTGTCACCATGGCGCTCAAAGTGCCGTCTCAGGCGACGGCGCAAAGCACTGAGCTCGGAGCCACCTAGTCGGCGCTCCAACTTTGGATCGATGTCAGAGGTCATCGTCATGGCTGCAAGAGCGTGGGGAAGCGACGGTCCGGGTCTTCTTCGCGACGTTTCGCTCGGCCGTCCCAGAGCCAGCGTGACACGAACACCGCATCAATCCCTTCGCGTCGCTGCAGCTGACAGATGGAAACGCCGGGCAGCTCCGCATAGCATGCCCATTCGCGTTCGCTGGTGATGACGAAATCGAGATCGAACTCGTGGACCAGCCCCATGCAGTGGGCACGCGCTGTGTCATCGATGCCCGCGAAGGCTTCGTCGAGCAGCATCAAGCGGGGCGCATGCGGGCTACCCCCCCGTCCGTAGAAGCTGGAGATCGCCGCAAAAAGGGGGACCGTCAAGCCAAGTGCCCGCTCGCCACTAGAGGCGGGTCCGGAGAGTTTGCGCCACGGATCACCCTGTTGGTGTTGGCGCTCCACACGGAAGCGATGCCAACGGCGGTAGTCCAGCGCGCGGGCCAACTGGTCGATCAGGCTCCCGCCGGGGCCGGCAGTATCGGCATCCGACCGCGCGCGCTCCATGGCGATCTGTTCCTGAAGCATGACACCCACGACCCGCCGGTCTTCCGTTGACCACATATCGGAACTGCTGTTGAGCAAACGCTCGCGCGCGACGCTCAATCCAGCCGGCGCTCCTTCTTCTGCGGTCAGCGGTTGCCATTGCAGCCGGTAGCGCACGCCCGTGGAGGTAGGTCGCTTGTGCAGCTCTTCATTGATAGCGTTGACCTGCTTGTCTGCAGCGCGCATGAGGCGTTGGATTTCGGCTGCGATCTCGGCTTGCAGGTGATTCTCCAGAACCTCCCGCTCCTTGGCCGAAAGCAACTCGGTCCGCTGAGCGATGTCATCGGCCAGTCGGGCCGACAGCGTGTCGGGGCGCTCAGGCCGGTTCTGATACATGACGTGTACCGAGAAGCCCCAGTCGTTGGGCTCGGAGGTGGCCTGGTGGCCCAACGCGCTCAGCGCACGCTGCAGCTCGGTTAGGTCTTCAGCCACTTGACGCTGGATGCGTCCCCAGGCTGCGTCGTCGTCCGCCACCTGGGCCAGCGCCTGCTCTGCCCGTCTTGCCAGATTCAGTGCGGGGTCGATGGTCCAGGGGCCAGTTTGATCTGGGATCGGAAAATCCCGGAGCGCAGAGGCCAGCAGGCTGCTTTCGGCGAAGCGCTGGAGCCGCTGGATGGCTTGTGTGCGGGCGGTGGTGCGCTCTTCCAACAGCCGTTCCGCACCCTCCGCCTGAGTGCTGGCAATGGCGCGTGACTCGCCGGCCTTCGTACGCTTGGTCTGACCAAGGTCTGCAGCTCCTTCAGCGATTTTTACTTCACTCGCCGCTGCCGTGAGCTGCAGGCGAAGAGATTCGACTTTCGCGCCGACGGAACTTTGGAGGACCTCGTAACGAGTCTTGGCCTTCTCTGCCCGCTCATCTGCATTGGCCAGCTCTTCTTCCCGTTCCAGCACTGCACCGCGCGCCTCCTCCTCCCGCTCCTGCTGCTGGAGATGATCGGGTCCTGCGCTGCACCATTCACGCGCAGCCTGCGTCATGTGCTGATGGGCATCGGCGAACCGATCCAATGCATCCGACACAGGTGAGAGGTCATCAAGTGCGCTGGGCAAATGAAGGTCGGCGGCATCGCGCTCCACGGTGTCGCGTGCTGCCTGCAATTCTGACTCTGCGGTTCGGCATTGGCCATCGGCAGCATCAAGGCGCTTGCCGGCCTGCAGAACGTCGCGTGCGGCGCTGGCGGCTATCTGAATTGCCTTATGAAGTGGTCCATCCGATGGCGCTTCGCTCCATTCGTGTTCCGCGCCACGGCGGGCCGTTGCCAGGTCTTCGAGCTCTTGTGCAATCCGCGCATCTTCGTCGTCGATTGCCAGGAGCCGTGCGGCGATCTCTTCGAGGCGGCGCTGCCGCGCGCGCATCCGGGCGGTGTGGCCGATGTAGACGGCTTCAGACTTTTCCCACGCTCCAGCCAATACGCCGAGGCGGTAACGGCCGTCGGCCCCAATCCACGATTCGGCTTCGCCGGAATCATTCGAGCCGCATGCCACTGTCGCGAGAACTCCAGCCACAAATATCGATGAAACGGCGCTATCGTCGGGTACGACTGCCCGAAGCACGTCGGCCAAGCTGCCGTTTGGAACAGGAGGTCGTTGCGCCAAGGTGGTGTCCAGCAGTAGCGTGCCGTCGGCGTGCGTCAAGACTCCGTCGGGCGAGAGCCATGCATCGAGCAGGCCCGAGGCTTCGAGCGCCGCTTCCAGTCCAGCGCGTTCACCCGCTTCCACGTGGGGAAGAAAGTCAACCAGTTGCCAGAGCGGTGCGCCAGCCCGCTCTTCGCGAACACCGGGCATGCGCGTGGCCGGCATCGGTGGCGCCGCATCGTGGCCGGCAGCCAGCCGAGCTCTCTCGTCGATGAGTTCGGCGCGCTCCCGCTTCAGATCGACCCCTCGGTTGTCCAATGTGAGTTGTTGCCCCGCATGTCGCAGGGCGGCTTTCCGATAGGCTTCGGTCAGCACCGCATGGACCGGATTGGGGCCGTCGGGTCGGGCAACCCAGATGGCGAGTTGTTCGAGTGATTCCAGGGCATCGAAGCGCAGCTGTTGCAAACGAGCGCAATGGGCGGACCATGCATCTGCCAATTCGTTGCCTGCGGTCTCTGCTTCCTGATCGGCGATGGCACGAGATTCAGCCAATTCCTCCAGCTCCGCCTGCCGGTCGCGTTGCGTGGATTGTGCTGTCTGTAGCGCCGTTAGCTTGTTCGCTACGGCGACATGGCGCTGTTCGATGTGGCGGATGCTCCCGCGCCGTTTGCTCGCGGCGTCACGCAAGAGCGCTCCCGCAGCGGCGATTTGAGTAATCGGAATCTGTGCGAGATCTTCCAGCGCCAGCGCGGTGAGTGGGTTGTCCGCGAGCGCAGCGTCCGTGCCGGCCACTGCAGCTTCCGAAGCACACCGGGCGCGGGCGGCCAGCAGCTCGCTCTTGGCTGCTTCGAAGCGCTGGTTCGAGCGCCGGCTGCGTTCTTCTTCACGAATCAGCGCTTGTCGGGCGTTGTCGCGCAGCCGGCTGGCCGCATTCGCCTCCTCTTGCCGATCTTTTGAATCCTTCTCTGCCTGGCTCAAACGGTTGGCATCCTGATTGGCGGGATCGCTTTGAAGCGTTTCCAATCGCTCCCGGGCGGCAACCAGAAGCCGCTTCGCATGCTCGTGGTCGGCGATCGCTTGGGCCTCGTCGGCTTGAGCGGCTAACAGTGCCGCATTCGCCTTGTTTCGATCCTCGCTGGCGTTGTCGAATCCGGTTTGGGCTTGGCGCAGCTCCCTCGCCTGACGGCGCGTCAGCGTGCCCGCATACGTCCGGTAGCGCTGTTCGAAATGTTGAACGGCGCGTTCAAGTTGGCGTGTTTCGTCCAGTTGGATGCGATCTTCTTCCAACTGGTTGAGTGCTTCGGCGACATCGCCGAGCAGCTCCGTCGGCAGCGGTGGGAGTGCCTCGGTAAGCGCGTGGGATAGGCCCGCTTCGTCGGGTTTCTTCGACAATTGCGGCTGGCGCAACTGAATCAAGGTATCCATCAGCGCTTCGTAGCGCTTGGTACCCAATTGGAACAAGCGCTCGTCGACCGCTCGGCGATAGCTGTGGGCATTCTCAAAAATCTTGCCCTTGCCTTGTGCCTCAACGGCATCGCGCAGACGATCTCGGGTGAGAACCACGCGCTGTTCGCTGGTCAGCCAGAGGTCTTGTCCGATACGGGGGTCTTCGCCTGCAACCCCTTCCAGTATGAAGAACCAGCTCTCCACCTGCGTCTTGCCCGTGGCTGCGGACAGACCTGCTCCCAGCGTGAGGTAGCGGTGCGTGCCGTCCGCCATTCGGCGGCCGAATTCGATCCAGGTGTAGCCGATGCGGCGTTGATAGCCGCTCATCAGCAGGTTCCAAGCCATCTTCTTGCCGTTGTCTCCGTCGGGCTCGATCCGCGAAGGCCGAAGATTTGCATCGAAGAGAAACGGCAAGGTCAACGAAAGCACCTTGGACTTGCCGGTGCCGTTGTTGCCGCGCAGGAGCAAATGGCCGTCCCTGAACCAGAACTCTTCGCTGTCGTAGTGGAATAGCTCCACCAGACCTAGTCGAAGAGGTTGCCAGCGCTCGCGCTGCGGCTCTGGCAGCGCTGGACGCGACGATGAGGGCGAATCAAAGAGTGCGTCTTTCATGCGTCGAAGAGCGTATCTGCTGAGCCCTTGTGCATGGGCTGCGCGGCAGGTGGTTGGATCTGGGTTTCGCCGATGGCGAATCGCGCGATGGCCGCCAGTGGACGGACCTGACCATCCTGGTGCGTGATGAGTTGGAGCTTGTTCAGCCTGTCCAGCGCGATGCTGGCCAGTTCCTTTTCTGCGCCGGGCTCGCGCGCCGATTTGCGCCAGTAGCGACCATACTGGTCTACCGCGCCGCGCAAGAACGCTGCGATGGCATCGTCCGTAGTGACTGAAGAAGCTTGCGCGTCGCGCAACCGCTGCGCGAGGTGTTCCGCGACCAGCAAAGTGGCATGAGCCTCGGTACCTTCCGCAGGCATGGAGATGTCGGTCAACTGCCCGGATTCATCGGTCAGTGCCAACCCTTCGGCGCGTTGCTCGGCGACCAGGCCGGTGGCGTCGCAAAGCCGTCCCGCCATGGCACCACGCTGGTTGACGAAATAGGCTTGCGTGTCCGCGTCCAGTGAGGCCGTGTAGACCACAGCGTCATCCAGCAGTCGGCGTGCGAGGTGGTGGCGCAGTGCATCCCGGCGTCCTTGTTCGCCATCGACCGCATGCTCGGCCACCAATGATCGCAGCCTGTCTTCGAAATCGACCGGCATGTCTTCCAGCCGCCATGTGGATGGCCCACGCACGGCCGCGAGCATGCCGGCCAGCATGCGACGTTGTACGTCGTAGAGCGCGTCGTGCTGGGCCGCACGGTTGTCGTGAATGAAGCTTTCCTCGTCTCCCGCCACACGTTGCAGCACACCGTGTTCAAGCAGCGTCCGGCAGACGGCGACGAGATCCCGGCGGTCCGCGGAACTGCGTAAAGCGAACTCGAACCCGCGTGACGTCAACGTGGTCTCGGTTGCCCACTGCACCACGCGCTCCCCCAGCAACTGCAGCGTGATCTGCGGATCGGCCCGTTCGAGCACAGCGCAGGCCAGGCAGAGCAGGACATAACGTCGTTTGTCGTAGGCCGGCAGACCTCGCGTGTCGTCGCTCAGGTTCGCCGGTCGTTTGAACAAACGGGCACCTTCGCGCTCGACATGCAGGGGCCAGCCGGCTTCGCGTGCGAACCAGTCGCGCAGTCGTTCGGCTTGGCGCCTGACGGCCGGAAAATCCTCGTTGCCGGGCGCCATCAACGGGCGCATTAGAAGGGCGCGAACGCCACGGCTGAATTCGTCTTGCTGCTGTGCCTTCTGGAGTTCTCCCAGGCGCTGGCTGTCTTGGCGGGGCAGTGGACGTATACTCATATCGGCTCCTGGGTGAAGGCGATCGTGAGGAGGTGGTCCCTTCCTGAAAAGATGCCCGCCGGCGTGCGGATTTCGGCTTGGCTGTCGCCATCCAGCGGTTCCATGCGGATTTGCAGCAGTCCATCCCCGGTTTGACGCTCCACGGGTTGCTCCGGACTTGATTGTTCCGCCAAGGCTTCACCCAGTAGGCTCAAAAACAGACCGAAGGCGTGCGTGTCGAGATCGCCAATCTCCGAAAGTCGAGAGGGACGACCAGTGGCAAGCCGTCGACGCGCCGCATCGACCTGGCGTGACTCTTCGGTCAGTTGTTGCGCCATCTGCGCACGCTCGGCGCTACGATCCCGCACACGTGACAGCGCACCGCGCGGTGCGGCCTCTCCATATTCACGAAGCCGTGGGCTGATCTGCAGGGGTGGCGCGTCTGCCCAAGAGGTGCTGGGCGGCAGTTCCTCTTCGGCATGCGGATTGAGCGAGAAATGCCGTGCCGGCTGGAGTGCGAAGGCCGCACGTGCCAGACGGTGTGCCTGCCCCTCGGTGTCGCAGGCGGCAAACCATTGGGCCAATGTTCGGAAATCCGCCGAGCGATCGCTGCGGCCGCTGCGCCGCTCGTTCATGGCAGCGATCGCGCCCAGCAACTGCGGAATGGCTGCACGGGCCCGTGCGCGCAGCAGTTCGGCCTGGGGCGGTTCTGCGCCTGCCGCCAGGAACCAGCCTCGAAGTCCTTTCCACCGCTCTCGCCACGCGCGCCAGCGACGCATCTCTTCATCTGTCTGGTCTTGCGCATCGCCAGGCGCCGTATCGCGCGCCTCGCGCGCCGCGATTTGAAGAAAGACGGCGTCCATACGCGATGAAAGGTATTCAATGAGTTGGGCGATACCATCCGAGCGGCGCACCAGATCGCTCATGAATCGCTCCAGGTAGTCGATCAAGCGCCGCTTGTAGGCGATGACTGTGTTGGCTTCGGCCTGCTGAAGCTCCAGGCTGCGCGCTACGCCAGCCATGAACGCCTGGGCGTTCTCGGCCAAGTCCTCAAACACGCGAACCAGGTCTCGCAAGACCTCGTGCATTTTGGCGACGTCCGCACCGTCTGCTGAGGCCGATTCGTCGATGAGGTGCCGCAGCGACTGAAGACTGTTGGCGATATCCTCCAGTGCGACTGTTTGCAATTGGGCCCGCCGCCGCAGGGTCTGGAAAAAAACGGACAAGCCCGCTTCCGCGGCTTCACCACCATGGGACAGCCGATATAGAAAGCGTGCACGATAAAAATCGCTCAGCGACGATACGCGCGCGGTGTCGGGCTGCGATTCCAGATTTCCCCAGGCGGCCAATTGAGCCAAAGCACCGTTGACTTCCTCGATGCGTGGAGATGGTGAAGCCCAATCAGCCTCTGCCAATACCTCATCGGGACGCAATTGGAGCCGGTACTGCCGTTTGGCTGCGGCGAAGACGTCCATGATGCAACGGTAGAACGCGGCTTTCTCCACATTCAGGTGCTGGAAAAGCTCCGCTGCCGCAGTCGTCTTCTGCATCGATTTGCTCCTCCGTGTAAGTAGTGCGCCTTGGGACTGTTGTTATAAATAGTAACCGCGATTCTGAGCGGATCATCTGAGGGAGTTCAACATGCCAACAGCCAGAGAGACATTTGACAGTTCCATCAAGGATGCAGTGGAGTTGCTTGATCACTTCAACGCCCTCAACATTCTTCCGCCACCGCCGAATGCGGAGGTATTGAAACGAGCGGGGCTCATCATGGCTTGCACTGCATGGGAGACCTATGTGGAAGACCGTGTGCAGGAAGCTGTGCAGCAACGGCTGGGCGAAGGCAATGACAGCTTCCAGAATCGATTCGTGCTACGGCATCTTCAGATGACGCTCAAGCAGTTCAACAATCCCAACACCGAAAAGACTTACAAGCTGTTCTCCGACTTCCTGGGCGTCGATGTGACGGCGGGCTGGCAGTGGAACAACTACGACAGCGCCCGTGCTCGCCTGGAGCTCGACGCGTTGATCAAGAAGCGTGGCGAGGCGGTGCATCGCTCAAAAGCCCCGAGCGCCGGAGTGCCCGCGGCTCACCTCATCCGAAAGGACGAGTTGGAGAAGGCCATTAGATTTCTGAAAAGCCTGGTAGAGGCAACGGAGAAGGTAACGAAGCTGTGATTGCCTAGCCATGGTGGTATGTTCAATAGGCGGGCGTACTTTCAGACACGGAGCTCTTCAATTTCGTTAGCGACAGTTGTCACGTCCTCCACTGCCAAGTGGCTTTCGGCCACTCAGCGGTTCGACGGTCAATATATCTCTGCGCTTATGCTCCCTAAGATCCGGTCTCACCTCAACTCGGCGTCTTCGCCGCTAAGGCTCCAGGTTCGCCACCCATTGATACGGTCGAGCCATGCGTCCTGACAGATCGTTCTCACCATTTATCGCGTTCGGATGACATCTCTGGCCCGGCTGAACCGGGCCTGCGCGCTGCGCTTGCCGTGAACACAGGGTGCGTGGAGGTGTCGTGATGTGCTGGCTTGCTGGTTCCCTTCATCCTTGCACACCGTTCTTGCGGATCAAGGTCGGCGCGTGCTGCGCACGCTGACGTCCTTCGGCCTTCTTCGAACCTGTGACAGCTGCGCTGCGATGTGCCGGTTCCGGTCCCGGGCAATCCCGCCCGGTCACTGGAGTTCGCCATGTCGCTCGATCTGTTTCCTTTTTCTTCCCATGCTGCTGTCCCTGCATCCCTGTTGGTGCGCGATGTCGCAGGCTGCTACCGTGCGGCGGATCCTGCAGAAGTCCTGCAGGCGGCGCTGCGGGTGCTGGAAGGTCAACTGCGTGGCAGCGAGGTGCTGTCTTCGCCTCAGGCGGTGCGCGACTTCCTGCGAATCAAGCTCGCGACGCTGGAGCACGAGGTGTTCGCGGTGATCCACCTGGACGCGCAACACCGGGTCATCGAGTACGTGGAGATGTTCCGCGGCACGGTGAGCCAGCCGCATGGGCTCCCGGTTTTGATACGCGAAGGTCAGCGTGCCATGACATGGCACGAGACCGTTGTCAGGGTTGGTAGTGAGAAGGCTGGCTTGCTGTTCCCGTCATCGTGTCACGGCGTGCTCGCCGGCAATGACAGCGCGCGCGGACACGCTTGCGGCCTAACGGCCGTCATCGATCATTGACTGCTTGCGCTGCGCCGTGCCCCGGAAGGGTCGGGCAATCCCGCCCTGAAACCTTTCAGGAGTTCACCATGAACAACGCACTCATCACCGACGAGCACCGTATCGTGCTGCTGGCAAACGGCCGCGAATCCCTGCAGAACCCGGACTTCGATCCGGCGCCCGTGGTCAAGCTGTTCACGCCGGATGCTGGCGCGACCTGGCTGCTGACCGAGATCGATCCCGATGACCACGATCACGCTTTCGGGCTTTGCGACCTGGGCCTGGGGATGCCAGAGATCGGCTGGGTCAGTCTGCAGGGAATCGCGGCCTTGCGCGGACGGCTGGGCTTGCCGGTCGAGCGTGACCTGCATTTCCAAACCGAGAAGCGGCTGAGCGGCTACGCACGTGATGCGCGGCTGGCCGGGCGCATCGTCGCCTGATCCACGAAGGGGCGCCTACGCACCCTATCGCAGTGGATCGGAGAAGGCTGCCTTGCTCGGAAGATTCCGGAAGCAGTGCCCCGTGTCAGAACTCGGGTAGATGGCCCAGGTTGTCCCGCTCGGTGCTGTTCCTGTCGGTGGTCAGGTAGACATCGTCGATGAGATGCACCTGCGCTCCCAGCTTCCAAATGTCGTCTGCTTTCGTCCTGGTCTGGAAGGTGGCTTTGCCAAGGCGAATGAGATCTGCCACGAAGGCGCGAGAAACCATACGAGCGGCGCCAAGTGTTTTCGGCTTCTCCTCTCGCACATGCACATATTCGATGTGCTCGCGATCTTTGTTGTACCTGACCGCTGTGATGCAGAAATCTGCCATGTTCGCCTCCCTGTCGATGGCTTGATGCAAGTCGAACATGTTGGGGTGCAGGCAGACGTTTCAAGTGGCTCGCATTGATGACTGAGATGGGCGTCCCCGGCCACCTGGGAGATGGCCGGTCGCGCTGTCGTGCGCGTAGCGCATCGAGCCCCCGCGTCCTGCGGCCACGGTGTCTCGCCCCTGCCGGGCTTCCATCGTTCCCTCACGCTGCTCGGCTGACGCCTCCGGCCCGGCTTCCAGATCCGGGCCTGCGCGCTTCGCTTGCCGTGCGGTCGGCTTGTGGGATGGCCGTTGCCATGTCCAGCCGTCTTCCCTGACTCCATCACCTTGTCCGCGACTGTAGCCCGCGGCCGTGTGCCGTCAAGGCGCGCAGGGCCGTGTCCTCGCTGCGCTGCGGGCCGCACCCACCCTGCGCTTGTTTCCTTGACGGCCCCCGTCCGCGCGCTCCTTTGGCCGCGGGCGATGAACTCAGGAAAGACGGTGGCAACAGGGCCAACCGGGTTCCTCGTGCCGACCGCACCGAACAGCCGGAAGGCTGGGCTCCGAATCTTGGAATCCGGTGTGCGGTTTTCTTCAACAGCCATTTTGTTCAGGAGAAAGACCATGCAACTCGCGTCCCATTTCGCATCCCGTTCGCCGTCGCTGCGCAGCGACTACCCGCTGTCCGATGACCAGATTCGCAGGGTGGCCCCGTCCATCTTCGCGGATGCCCCGCATGAGAGCCGTTCCGAGCGGTACAGCTACATCCCCACGGCTGCCGTGTTGACCGAGCTTCGCAAGGAGGGCTTTCAGCCCTTCATGGTGTGCCAGACCCGCGTGCGCAATGAGGGCCGGCGCGAGCACACCAAACACATGCTGCGCCTGCGCCACGCCAACCAGATCAACGCCCGCGAAGCCAACGAAATCATCCTGCTGAACTCGCACGACGGCACGAGCAGCTATCAATTGCTGGGCGGCATGTTCCGCTTCGTGTGCAGCAATGGCCTTGTCTGCGGCAACACCGTGGGCGATGTGCGCGTGCCCCACAAAGGCGACGTGGCGGGCCATGTCATCGAGGGCGCCTATCAGGTGCTGGGCAGCTTCGAGCATGCGCAGGCATCGCGCGAATCCATGCAGGCCATTACCTTGGATGCCGGGGAATCGGAAGTGTTCGCCCGCGCCGCGCTGGCCCTCAAGTACGACGACCCCGACAAGCCTGCGCCCATCACGGAATCGCAAATCCTGATGCCGCGCCGCTTCGACGACCGCCGCCCCGACCTGTGGAGCGTGTTCAACCGCACGCAGGAGAACCTGACCAAGGGCGGATTGCATGGCCGTGCCGCCAATGGCCGCAGGCAGCAGACCCGGCCCGTGCAGGGCATCGATTCCGACATCAGCCTGAACCGCGCCCTGTGGCTGCTGGCCGATGGCATGCGCGCCCTCAAGGCCTGACCCCCTCTGACGTTTTCCCCGCCGGAGGGGCGGTTTCCCCTCCATTCCCTTGTTTCACTTGATTGGAGATTCACCATGAACGCCGTTACTTACACCGAAGCCCAAGCCCTCGACACCCGCGCCAACGTGCTGCAAGCTGCCGACCCGAGCAAGCACATGATTCTGGTTCCGCTGTCACGGCTGGTGCTGCGCCCCACGGGCCGCAACGTGCGCAAGACCGTCCCGCGCATGTCCATCCCCGAACTGGCCGCGAGCATCCAGCGCGTGGGCCTGCTGCAAAACCTGATCGTGATTCCCGCCGCCGATGGCCTGCATTACGAGGTGGTGGCAGGTGGCCGACGCTTTGCGGCCCTCAAGCTGCTGGCAAAGAAACACCGCATCGCTAAGGATTGGGACGTGCCTTGCCTGCAGGTGGCCGATGGCACGGCCCGCACCGCCAGTCTGACCGAGAACGTGCAGCGCGAGGCCATGCACCCGGCAGACCAGTTTGAAGCCTTCGCCGCGCTGGTGGCCGAAGGCCGGCCCATCGAGGACATTGCGGCGGATTTCTCCGTCACGCCGCTGGTGGTGCAGCGCCGCTTGAAGCTGGCGAATGTCTCGCCGCGCCTGATGGCGGACTACCGGGCCGATGCCGTGAGCCTTGACCAGTTGATGGCCCTAGCCGGGACGGATGACCATGCGGCGCAGGAAGCCGCGTTCTACGATGCGCCGCAATGGCAGCGCCAACCGTCCGCGCTGCGCGAACGCCTGACCGAGCGCGAAATCGACGCCTACCGGCATCCGCTGGTGCGCTTCGTCGGGCTGGACGCCTACGAGCAGGCGGGCGGCGGCATCCGCCGCGACCTGTTCGCGGAGGGCGATGCAGGCGTGTACCTGACCGACGCCGCGCTGCTGGAACGGCTGGCGCAAGACAAGCTGGCAGGCATCGCCGCCGAGGTGAAGGCCGAGGGCTGGGCTTGGGCTGATGCCACGCCGGGCGTGACCCATGCCGATCTGCACGCCTTCCAGCGTGCGCCGAGGGAGCGCCGCGAGCCGAACAAGCGCGAAGCACAGCGCATCGAGAAGCTGCAAGCCAAGATGCAGGAGGTGGCCGAAGCCATTGATGCCGCGACGGACGCCGACGACGAGGACAAGGCCGACGCTTTGCAGGAGGAAGGCGAAGTCCTGGGCGAGCAGTTGCAGGCGCTGGAAGATGGCTTGCAGGGATACGGCGCGAACGTGAAGGCCGCAGCTGGGGCCATCGTCACCATTGACCGCAACGGCGAGGCCGTGATTCATCGTGGGCTGCTGCGTGAAGCCGAAGCGAAGGCGCTGCGCACACTGGAGAAGCTGCGCCAAGGGTTCAGCGACCCAGATGCCGCGAACGATGACGAAGGCGAGGAAGACATGAAGCCGAAGGCCGCAGCGATTTCCGACCGACTGGCCCAGCGCCTGAGCGCCCATCGCACCGCCGCGCTGCAAATCGAGGTGGCCCGGCATCCGCAAGTCGCGCTGGCTGCGCTGGTGCATGACATGGTGCAGACCGTCTTGCAGGGCCGCTACTACGGCCACGATATTCCGCTGGGCGTGAGCCTGAAAGTCCAAGACCGGCTGGACGGCATGGCCCCGGACTGGCCCGAGTCACCGGCCGCCGTGGCGCTGCGTGAATTGCAGCAGGCGTGGAGCGGCAAGCTGCCCGAGGACAGCGCCGAACTGTTCGCCGCGCTGCTGACGATGGACCAAGGCGAACTGGTCAAGCTGCTGGCTGTGTGCGTGGCGGGGGTCGTGGACGTGGTGACGCCTCGCGCCACGGCGCAGCAGCCCGGCGCGGAACTGGCGCAGGCCGTGGGCCTCGACATGGCCGCATGGTGGCAACCGACGGCGGAAGGCTATTTCAAGCACGTTCCGAAGGCGGCGGTTTTGCAAGCCGTGGGCGAGTTCGCTCCCGAGAGCGTCACCCGGCTGGCGACGCTCAAGAAGGCCGACATTGCCAGCGAGGCCGAGCGGCTGGTGCACGGCAAGGGCTGGATGCCTGCAATCTTCAAGACGGCAGATGCGCCCGAGGAAGGCCTGCAGGATGCGGAGCAGGACGGTGCGGAAGAAGTCGCCACTGTGGCGGATGAACCCGCCGAGTCGCTGGCCGCTTGACCCGCGCCGAAGGCAAGCGCCCCGGCCTCGCCCGGGGCGCTTCGCTGGAAGGAGAACGCCCCATGACCCGCACCACCATCAGCCGCCCGCGCATGGCGGCGATCTACGCCCCCGGCACGGTGCGCGCTCGCCGCTGGCACGGCAATGGCGACGTGCGCGGCTACCGCCCGCCCTCGGGCTGGACCGCCCGCGCTGACCTTACCGACATGCACCCGATCTCGGGCCACGCCTTGGCGCGGGCCGTGTGGTTGATCATCGAGACGAAGGAATAACCATCGTCAGCACCGCGCCCAGGCCGTTCCGCCCTGGGCGCGGTGAGATTCAAAAATCCGGGCGCGGCTGTGGCCGCGCCCGGTAAGAACTCAGCATGCATTGATTCTTATGATTCAGTTTTGAGTAGATCGGTGGATTAGATTGACTTCTACAATTTCCATACATCGATCAATGAAGCCAACTCTTGCCTCTTCATCTGAAACAATTTCACCGAAAGCTTGCTCCATCGTTTTACGGTACTTTTCTCTTTTGGAACTCATGAGCCTTGATGATATGAATCGAAATTTTGCGTCCCTATGGTGCGCGATGGAAATCGTGTAATTCAGCTCTCTGATACCAGCTGGCGGCAACGCCAACTCGGCCCCCCCGTGCTTGAGGTTGAGATCAGAGAAAATGACGCACCGTTCTCCATCGTTCTCGTTTGGGCAAGGCACCATCAACGTTCCGAATTTCGTAGAGTAACTGACAACCTCGCCAAATCCGATGCCATGCTTGATGATGTTTTGTCCGTTCTTCGGCGGATCGTAGTCATAGATTTCGCAGCTTGAGTACGGGTGTGCCTCGTGAGGCAAAGACTCGTACACCTCTGGCATCAAGCTTTTTATCGCATACCCTTCGAGATCTGGCGCGCAACTGTAGCTGACGAGTATCTCGCCTCGTATGAATTTGAAAAGCAGATCTTGCCTATCCTTCGGTAATTTCTGGTTTTCAATTTTTTTCTCAAATTCCTCTCTGTCAAGGCTCTTAATGACTTGCCAAGCTTCGACTCTATTCATTTGATATTCCACATTTGTATTGATATGTAAATATCCCCGTTCTTATACCACTTGTCCGTCATCAACGATGATTAACGCCAAATGGTTCACATGACTAGGCTATCTGGCGTGTCGGCGCAAAGCGCCGCCGGGCTTTCGGGCTGCGCCCCGTGCCGACTTCGCTGTCACGGCCATTCGGCTTCAATCCCTCACGCCTTCGCGCCTGCGGCGCTGCGCGCTTCGCTTGCCTCCGGGGGATCGGCGCAAGGCCCATCCCCGCCGCGCGAGCTTGGCGCCCCTTGATACCGCCGAACCGGCTGCGCCGGATCGGCCAGGGTCAGCGCTCCGCCGCAATGGGCGGGGCTGGGGCGGGTACGCCGAGGCTTGCTGCGGCAGGTTGTGTGAATGCGTGCCGTCCTCAACGCTGACGGTTCTTGCCCATCACGTCACGAAGGACGGTTCACGGACATCCCGCCCGGCACCGCTATGGAGCTTCCACGCCACGCCTCAAGACCGGCGCCGCAAAGTGCGGCAGGGGCGTTCTCGCTTGTCGTCGGGTGGTTGACCTGGCCCGCGTCAGTGGGCGAGCCGGTGCTGCCTTCGTGCGGGAATGCCGAACCGGCCCTATCTCCATTCGGTGCGATTCGGCCCAAGGCGTCCTTGTGTTGTTGTGAATCCTGGCGGTGGCGCGGCTGCGCCTCGGGCTTCATGGCTGCAACCGTCCAGCGAAAACAATTTCCCCTCTGCTGCGCAGATTCCTCGCGGGACAAATTCTTTTCGCCTGCCGGCTCTCCACTGCGTTTCGACCGCAAGCGGTGCAGCCCGCCCATCCCCCGCCGGCCGGATCACAACAAGGACGCGATGGGCGCGAACCTTGTTCCACCCAAAGGAGATCCATCATGGCCAACATCGGCACCTTCACCGCAGACAAAGACGGCTTCACCGGCACGCTTCGCACCCTGACGCTCAACGTCAAGGTCAAGCTGATGCCCAACGACAAGGGGGACAACGAGAAAGCCCCGGACTTCCGCGTCCAGGCCGCCAGTCACGACATCGGCGCCGCGTGGAAGAAGACCAGCGAGGCCGGGCGGGAGTACATCTCCGTGACCCTCGACGATCCTTCGTTCCCGGCCACGGTCTACGCCCGCCTGATCGAAAGCGAAGACGGCACGCACGACCTGATCTGGTCGCGCAGCAAGCCCCAGGCGGCCTGACGGCCACAGGACCCCGCCCGGTGCGGCGGGGCTCCCTTTCACTTCGTCAGTATCGAAGCAAGCGAGCTCTCGATCTTTCTGCCGCTCACGGCAAAGAGGCTAGAAGATCGTCGAATGTCATGAACCTTACGCCGTAAGCTGTCGTCAGCCACGCACGGTTCGCGGGATCCAGAACAGAGTTGGTCGCGTTGCTGTTTCCGACATCGGACGAGCAAAAGACATCAATGCCGTAGGCAATGTGGGAAGCGATGGCATCTCCATCTGCCCATTCACCAAAAGCGCGCTCCACCGCACGCTCTTGGTGGATGTCCTTCGCGTTCTCTAAAGACTGAAACCATGCTGATCCTGGGTCTTGAAGCGCCAAGTTCTGACCAAGTGCCTTGACTTGTGCAATGCCAAGCCCGCGATGTTCAATGGCTCTTCCCACTTCGTGGACCTTGTTGGTCCAGTCGGCGAGAGCTTTCTCGTCCCCATTATCGAGATAGAACTCGTTGTTCGGATCGTTGATGGTGAATGCGCCGATGCGAGGCACGTCTTTCAGGACTCGCAGGCCCAATGCCTGAGCTGCTTTTACTCTGGCGATGACTTCCGGGTGCAAAGGCTTGCGCGCGGACTGTTCAACGGTGAAGTTCACCGTAACTGTCTCAATGTCGGCGCCATTTGCTTCAGCGCGAATCGCGTCGGGAAGATCTGCATTCCGTGTCACAGAGAGTTCCTCGGCCCCCTGCCTGAGCTTGGTACTGCCAAGGACTTCTGCTCGGTCCTTGCGCATGATTCCCTCGATGGTGAGCATGGTCACCGGATAGAAGCCTTGGATGCGCTTGGAAGCAAGTGCATCGCGGACCTTGCACAGTTGAGGTTGTCGATGGTCTTTGGGAAACCGCTCCGGTCGGCACGCGTAGTCCAAGACATTAGTGTCAAACGTCACTCGCAGGGTCATGGTGTCCTCCTTGTATTGTTGTCTGTGGAGCATAAGCGCCGACACTTGTAGTATTCAACATGCCAGTGGTCACTCGTCATCAGCCTCGCTGATAGATGCCAACTCTTGACGCACCTGCGCCAACAATTGATTGAACTTGCGCGGGTCTTTGCCGGCATACGCCAGCGTCAGCAGCGTGAGCGGGTGCACCTCCATGACCTCGCACAGCTCGGCCAGCTTGTTCAAGGTGGGGCTTTTGAGGTCGCGCTCCAGCGTGCTCATGTAGGTGCGGCTGGACACGTCGGAGAACGCCTCCTGGCTCAATCCACGCGCTTTCCTGATGGTCTTTAGTGCCTCCGACAATGTATGTTTCGCTGCCAACCCTAGATCCCCCCAAAATCCAAGATGACAGCCGATTGCGCCCTATGGGACTACAATCTATAGTGTTCATTCATGTGGACCTGCCGCTTTTGTACTTTTACGGAAATCCGTATCTGCGGTTTTGGACGGAAGCGCAAAGCCGTTTCTGTGCCTTTCCACAAACCCGCCGATACGGTTCTGCGCTTTCACTCTTCGGCGGTTTTGTACGAATGAGGGGGTATCTATGAACCGGCTCATCACCGAGGACGAGCGCAAGCAACTGCTGGAACACGGCCGGGTCCGGGCCGCTGGCTTGGCCAATGACCCGTTGCCCGTGGTGCGGTTGTTCACGCCAGATGCGCACGCCACCTGGCTGCTGACTTCGCTCGATCCCGTCGATGGCGACACGGCCTACGGCCTGATCGACCTGGGAATCAGCATGCCCGAGTTGGGGACGGTGAAACTTTCCGACTTGGCTTCCATCGTCGGGCCACGCCAGCAACCCGTCATGCGGGATCGGTATTTCCGGGCGGTACGCCCGCTGTCGGAATACCTGCGGCTGGCCCAGGACAACGGTTCCGTCCTCGATTGAGCCGTTCGCGCCACGGCCAAGCCGGGCGCATTGAGACTATTTCGGTCTTGCTTCAGACCTGTCAGGTCTTAGTTCGCACTGTTGCACCAAACCGGTGCCATCCTGACGCAAACAGTCATGATGCCGGCCGTGCCATCGGGCACGGTGGGTATCGCAGGAGGCCGCATTTCCTTGCGCGCCACCGTCGCATTCAGACGATCCAAGCAATCCATCGGATGCTTTTCGTCTTGACACGCAAGTTACTAATCTACCAGCTTATTCACGATTGGATGCTAGTTCGATGCGGTGACGTTTGCGTGTGAAACCGGTGACGGCCATCCTGCTCTACGGGAGTTTGCGTCATGGCCGAACCGCACCACCTCGCGCACTGGTATCCGACTGCCGCCTACCTCTACGTGCTGTGCCTGGATACGCTGGCACTGGCCTGGGAGTATCTGCGCCGCCATCCCGATTACCGGCTTGACTGGCTCCACCGTGCGCGCCGCCTCGATGCTGCGCATCGCTGGGGCTTGCGTCTGCTGGAAGACCCGGCCCTGGATGCGCGTGACGCGCATCCGGCCTGGCTGCCTGGCCATGAAGCCGTGGTGCAGCTCCACCCGGATGCAGATCCGCCGCCTGACGCTGCGGCCTTCGCCTTCTGGTGCATCCCCGGTCACAAGCAGCTGCTGCATGACGGCAAGGGCCTGGCGCTGATCGCGCGCAGTTCAGGCCATTGCCTGCGCTATGCGCTGGCGCCTGGCCTGGAGGACGGCATGGCCGTGGCTTACGCCCACCGCGGTCACGGCACCACGCATGTGCCCGACACGCCTGCGCCAATGGCGCGGCCCAGGCCACCGCCTGCGGCGCTGCTGGAGCTGCACACCCTGCAGGCGCTCGATGCGACCCTGGCGGGTGCGTCCTTACGCGACGTAGCTGAAGGCTTGTTCGGCGCGGATGCCGCAGCTGGTTGGTACAGCGACGGCGGCCTGCGCTCCAAGGTGCGCCGCCTGGTGCGGCGTGGCGATGCGCTGATGCGCGGCGGCTATCGCCGCCTAGCACAACTGCCGCCGCTTGAGAAGGGTCGTTTTGAAGAGAGCGCAAAACGACCCTGAGCACGAGGGCTTCGTTTTCTGATACTGCCTCCATCCGGTTGCGCTGTGTGGCCGGAGCCCTGCAACCGATGGAGGTTCTCACCATGCGTCCTGCTCCCTTGCGGCCTGCCGCTACTGTCTCGACCGCTGCCGCGCAACCGCAGCGTTATCTCACCAACGACGAGGCTGCCGATTACCTGCGGCTGTCGCCGCGCACGCTGGAAAAGCAGCGCGTGCTGGGTGGCGGCCCCAAGTTTCGCAAGTTCGGCCGCCGCGTCATGTACGCCGTGGCCGACCTCGATGCCTGGGCTGCGGATCGCAGCTTCGAGAGCACGTCCGATCCCGAATACGCCGAGCAGCACTCGGCGGACAGCCGTGCGCGCTGATCGCTGGAGTGCGGGTGGCCTTCGCCATGTCCAGCCCATCCGGGGCAGTCAGGCAGGAGCGCGAACAGCTCGATCTGTTCCGCGCCTTGCCGGGCGACATGGCGCCGCGCGACAGCCAGGACTTGATGGCCTTTCCGTTCTTCTCGCTGGCGAAGTCGCGGCGCACGGCGCCGATCGACTTCCAAGCCAGCGGCGTGACGATCCGCGTGGAGGGTACGGCCGAGCACGGCATCGCCACGATTTGGGATGCGGACGTGCTGATCTGGGCCGCCAGCCAGATCGTGGAAGCGCGCGACGCGGGCTTGCGCCCGTCGCGGCTGATGCAGGCCACGCCCTACGAGATCCTGCGCTTCATTGGGCGCGGTACGTCGCTGCGCGACTACCAGCGCCTCAAGGCCGCGCTGGATCGCCTGCAATCGACCACGGTGGCCACGTCGATCCGCGAGACGACCGGGCGGCGCCTGCATCGCTTCTCGTGGATCAACGAGTGGAAGGAGCTGGCCGATGCCAAGGGCACGCCCTTGGGGCTGGAGTTGATCCTGCCGGACTGGTTCTTTGCCGGTGTGCTCGATGCGGCACTGGTGCTGACCATCGAACCGGCGTATTTCCGGCTCACGGGCGGGATCGAGCGATGGCTGTACCGCCTGGTGCGCAAGCACGGCGGGCGACAGCCTGGCGGCTGGCAGTTCGACTTCCGGCACCTGTACCGCAAGTCGGGCAGCGTGGCGCGGTACTACGACTTTGCCGCCGACCTGCGGGCGCTGGTGGCGCGGCAAGCCTTGCCTGGCTACCAGTTGGGCATCGAGTACGCCTCGGGTATTTCCTCGCCGCTGTTGACGTTCCGGCCCGTGCTGCAAACGGCACGGGGATAACTGCGACAAAGCCTGTGGACGGACTCGTGCTATCAGGCAACAGAGGTATCGTGCTATCAGGCAACGAATCCTCGTGCTATCAGGCAACAAAATCGGCCGCGAAGCCAATGCTGGCGCGGGTTTCGGCGCCCCTTAACTTCCCTAACTTAAATTCTCTAACTTTTAGTAGAAGCGCCGCGTCTCGGTGGACAACCACCCAACCGGCGAACGAAGGGCACGAAAACCAGCAGCAACAGCCAGGCTTTCCAACGCGGAGGGCCAGGCCATGATCGTCGCGCTGCTCAACCAGAAAGGCGGCGTGGGCAAGACCACGCTCGCCACCCATATTGCCGGCGAGCTGGCGATGCGCGGGCAGTCGGTCATCCTGCTGGATGCCGACCCGCAAGGCTCCGCGCTGGACTGGACGCAGCGCCGCAGCCAGCAAGGTTTGCCAAGGCTGTTCAGCGCCGTGGGCCTGGCACGCGAAACACTGCACCAGGAAGCCCCAGAACTCGCCAGGCGGGCCGATCACGTCGTCATCGACGGGCCGCCACGCATCGCCGCCTTTGCGCGCTCCGCGCTGCTGGCGGCCGAGCGCGTGCTGATCCCCGTGCAGCCCAGCCCCTACGACCTGTGGGCCAGCGCCGAAATGGTGGCACTGATCCGCGAGGCGCAGGTGTTCCGGCCAACGTTGCGCGCGGCCTTCGCCATCAACCGGCGCGTCAGCACCACGGTGATCGGGCGCGAGGCACGCGGCGCCCTGGCCGAGCAGCCGCTGCCTGCGCTGCGATCGGAAGTGCATCAGCGCATCGTGTTCGCCGACAGCGTGGCCGCTGGCCGGCTGGCACGCGAGACGGCGCCGGATAGCGCCGCCGCGCGCGAGATCACTGCGCTGGTCGATGAACTGCTGCGGTGGCCGTCATGAGCAGTCCCGTCAGCAAACGCTCGGGCAAGCGCATCGGCATCGGCGCGCGTCCGCCCGCGAATCCGCACGCCGAGGCGTGGATTCGCCAGGGCAGCGCCGATGACCTCCAGAAAGGCGATCGCTACACAGCCCGCCTGACCCTCGACATCACGCCCGCCATGCGGGCGCGCATCAAGGTATCGGCCTTCACGCAAGGCGTCACGGTGGCCGATCTGTTGCGTGCGCTGCTGGAACGGGAATTCCAGGAGAAGTCCTCATGAACACATCCGCTTCGACGGCTTCGACTGCATCGGTGCCGCCGTCCATCCCGCCTCTCGGCGTGGCCGATGGCGTGCCGCTGACGCGCGTTGCGCTCGCATACATCGACCAGCGCTTCGACCTCTATCTGCGCTTCGGTGATCCTGCACGCATCATCCGGTTCGACCGCTGGCGACGCTGCGCGGTGTTCACGCCGAACGCGGTTCTATGCCGCATCCGCTGGCAGGCCAACGACTACGGCACGGTTCGCTGGCAACTCATGGTGATGCAGGCGTGCATGCCGATGGATAGCGCGCAGCGCATCCCCGGCGTGCAACCAGGCGCACGCCTGTTGCTGCACGCCGAGGGCGAGCAATCGGTGCGTGCCGTGCTGGCGCGCATCGACGCCATCGAGGCGCTGGGCATCGCGCCTGCTGGCGCCTCGCCCGCGTACTGGCGCACGCTGGGCAACCGGCTCGCGGCGCGCTTGCCGCTGCCCGAATACGGCGCTGAGCGGCACGCCGCTTGGCTGGCTGGGAGGGCGTTGTCATGACGGCCCATCCTCGCTCACGTTTGCGCGCTCGCCTCGTGCTGGCAGGCCTGTCCGCCTGCGGCCTCGCTGCGCTGGCCTGGGCGTCCTTCGTGCATCCACTGCCGCGCCTGACCTACAACCCATCCGACAGCGTGGCGGTCGGCTGGTATCGCGTCGATCCGCTGGGCCACGATACCAGCTCGCTGCCACATCGGCTAGAAGTGGACAGCATCGTGCTGGTGCCGCTGCCTGCCGAGGCTGCCGCGCTTGCTGCGCAGCGCGGCTACCTGCCGACGCGCATCCCGCTGCTCAAGCGCGTGGGCGCGGTCGCACCGCAGGAGGTGTGCGTCATTGGGGGCAGCGTCGGCATCGACGGCGTGCCTTCGGCCGCCGTGCTGCCTGCCGACCGCTGGGGCCGTCCGCTGCCATCGTGGTCGCAGTGCCGCCGCCTTCGGCCTGGCGAGCTGTTCCTGCTCAGCGTCACCAATCCGGCATCGTTCGACAGCCGGTATTTCGGGCCGGTCAGCGCAGCTTCCGTGATCGGCGTTGCGCGCCCGGTCTGGCTGGAGTCGCGCCCATGATGGCCGCCGATTCGCTGCACGTTGCCGTGCATTTCATCGTGCTATCGGGCGTGTCATTCTGCTGGCCGTTGTCATGTCGTCGCGCGTGCAGTGCGGGTGCCAATTCTTCGCATTGGGCACCGCACTTCGCGCTGCCTCCGGCGCAGCCGTCCCACGTGCAGGCGTCTTGCCTCGAACGCGGCTGGCCTGCGGCCATTGCCGTGTTCGCCGGGGCGCTGGCTGCTGGTGCAACAGCGCCACCGGGCCGCAGTTGCCGGGAGCGAGAACCTGGGGTGCGGGGGGAGGCAAATGCGGAAGGCAAGACAAAAGGGGGCGGCACTTGTTCGCCCGCAAAGCCAGTCTGCACGTGGGGGTGGCGCGGCACGGCGCGGCTTCGCCGCCGTGCCGCTTGGAGCGCGAAGCCCGCGCCGATACGGGCATGTCCGCGTGTTTCGCACGACGGGACACGCCAGAGCTTGCAAGGAGAACGGCCATGAGCGACCGCCGTGATGATGATTTTCGTGTGCGCCCCAGCGCCCCGAAGAACCGCGGCAAGGGCCAGGGGCAGAGCTTCGTTTCCCAGGTGCTCGAGCAGACCGGCAAGGCCAGCAGCGGCAAGTCCTCCTTGCGCCGCTCTGGGGGAACTGGCAAGGGCGCAGGAACCGGCCAGCGGCCCGGCTCGCGCCTGGGGCGCGGCCACACGGCGGCGCGCTTCGCGGGGGCGAAGCTCACACCCATGTCGCGGCGCGTGACCATCAAGACGCTGCTGGTCAACCAGCGCCAAGCCAGCCCGCAGTCGCTCGCCAAGCACCTGCGCTACATCGAGCGCGACGGCGCGGGCCGCGATGGCGAACCGGGGCGGGCCTACGGGCCGCAGACCGACGAAGCCGACCTCGACGCCTTCAAGGAGCGGGCCGTTGATGACCGGCACCATTTCCGCTTCATCGTCTCCCCGGAGGACGGCGCGGAACTGGACGACTTGCGCACCTATACCCGGCATCTGGTGAACCGCATGGAAGCCGACCTGGGCACGCGGCTCGACTGGGTCGCGGTCGATCACTGGAACACCGACAACCCACACACGCACCTGATCGTTCGCGGGCGCGACGACACCGACAAAGACCTCATCATTGCGGGCGACTACATCGCCCACGGCTTCCGCCATCGCGCCGCCGAACTGGCGACCGAATGGCTGGGGCCGCGCACCGAACTGGAGATCCAGCAGACCTTGCAGCGGGAAGTGGAGCAGGAGCGGTGGACGAGCCTGGATCGCACGCTCAAGCGCGAGCTGGGCGACGATGGCCTAGTGTATGCCGAACGGCTCAACGAACCGCGGCTGCAACGCCAGCGCCTGCTGCTGATCGGCCGACTGCAACGTTTGCAGCGCCTGGGCCTGGCCGACGAGATGCGGCCCGGCACCTGGGCCGTCCATGGCGACGCGGAAAAAACGCTGCGCGCCCTGGGCGAGCGCGGCGACATCATCCGCACCATGCAGCGGGCCATGCGCGGCGAGCCGCGCGAGCTGGCGGTATTCGAGCCGGGCGACGACGGCCGAACCATCCTCGGCCGCGTCGCCGCAAAGGGGCTGGCCGACGAACTGCGCGACCGGGGCTATCTGGTCATCGACGGGGTGGACGGCAAGGCCCACTACGTCGCGCTCAACGCCCGCGACGAGCTGGCGAACTATCCCGCCGGCGCCGTGGTGGAGGTGAAGGGATCGGCCGCCGTGCGCGCGGCCGACAAGAACATCGCCGCGCTGGCGAGCGATGGCCTGTACCGCACCGACCACCACCTTGCCATCGCGCAGGGTCAGGCCGTGCCCGGCCGCGATCCGCAGGAAGTGGTCGCGTCCCACGTCCGCCGGCTGGAAGCCTTGCGCCGTGCCGGTATCGTGGAACGGGTGGCCGAGGGGCTATGGAAGGTGCCGGACGACCTGCCCGAGCAGGGCCGTCGCTACGATGCGCAGCGCCTGGGCGGCGTGGCGGTGGAGCTGAAATCGCACCTGCCCATCGAGCGGCAGGCCCGCGTGATCGGAGCCACCTGGCTCGACCAGCAGTTGATCGGCGGCGGC
This sequence comes from Comamonas composti DSM 21721, assembly GCF_000429845.1. Classification (GTDB taxonomy): domain Bacteria; phylum Pseudomonadota; class Gammaproteobacteria; order Burkholderiales; family Burkholderiaceae_C; genus Comamonas; species Comamonas composti. The sequence continues at coordinate 108,527 of NZ_AUCQ01000012.1, read as the reverse complement.
TCGGGCCTGGGCAACCTGGGCTTTGGCAGCGAGGTCAACCAGGCGATGCAGCAGCGCGCCGAATTCCTGGCCGAACAGGGGCTGGCAGAGCGGCGCGGGCAGCGCGTAATCCTCGCGCGCAATCTATTGGCGACACTACGCGATCGGGATGTGATTCGGGCTGCCAAGGATATTGCCACCGAAACCGGGCTGGAACACCGTCTGGCGGCCGATGGCCAGCGCGTGACCGGCATCTACCGGCGCAGCCTCATGCTCGCCAGTGGCCGCTTTGCCATGCTCGATGATGGTATGGGGTTCAGCTTGGTGCCATGGACGCCGGTCATCGAACAACGACTCGGCATGCTGATTTCTGGGCAGGTACATGGTGGCACCCTATCCTGGCAAATCCGACGGCAGCAGGGTTTATCCGTTACCTGACGCCAGCAGCGATTGAGCACCTACCGACCGGATGCGTCTACAGCCGTTCAGCGTCCGGCAAACTGCGGGACTCGCTTTGCGACGAACGCGTGAACCGCTTCCAGCGAATCTGTGGTTTTCGAGGCTCGATTCATTTCGGCCGCCTCCAGCCTCAATGAGGTCGCCAGATCACTCTCGAAGGCAGCGAGTTGCAGGCGCTTGGCGCCCGCATAACCTTGCGTTGGTCCGACCGAAAATTGCACCGCCATACGCCGCGCTTCGCCCAGCAGGCTCTCGCCAGGAACCACTTTCTCGACCAATCCCCAGGCCAAGGCCTCGTCCGAACTGACTACGCGATTGGTCAAGATCATGTCTCGTGCGCGTCGTCCACCCACTGCGCGTGGAAGTAGCCAGCTGATGCCGAAATCCCCCGCGTATCCGAGGCCGGTATGGGCCGCCACAAACTTCGTCCCACTTGCGGCAATCAGGTAGTCAGAAGGCCAAGGCAAGCCCGAGACCGCCTCCGGCTACCGCGCCTTGTACGGCGCAGACTACCGGGAACGGCAGGCTGGCGAATTGAGGAATCATGCTTTCGGCCACTCTCAGTTCGTCATCGACCAAGGTAGACAACGCATCGCCTGCGGCCACCATTTCTTCGATGTCGCCTCCGCAACTGAACATCCGGCCCTCGCCGCGCAGCAGCAAAGCTCGGATCGAGCCATCGCGTTCGACATCTGCAATGACACCAGCGAGCACGTTTACGACCGACGTGCTCAACGCATTCATTTTTTTGGCGAGTTGAGTGTTATGGTCGCGACGGCACCATTCTTTTCGAGAATTACCGGATTTCCAGGCATGCTGACGTTCCCTGATTGATCAAAATTTCAGCGTCAGCGTCAGCGTCAGCGTCAGCGCGGCGCCATGCGAATGGCACCATCCACACGAATGGACTCGGCATTCATGTAGCCGCAAGTAACGAGAAACTCGACGGCCTGCGCGAATTCATCGGGGTCGCCTAAACGCTTGGGGAAGGGCACGCTGGCCGCCAGCGCCTGTTTGACGTTGTCCGGCAGACCCAGCAGCAACGGTGTACCGAAGATCCCCGGCATGATGGTGTTGATCCGGATCCCTTCGTCCATCATGTCGCGCGCGATTGGCAGGGTCATGCCCACGATGGCTGCCTTGCTGGCCGCATAGCTGGCCTGGCCGACCTGGCCGTCCTGCGCGGCGGCCGAAGCAGTGTTGACGATGGCGCCGCGGTCGCCATCGGCCAGCGGCGCGAGCGTCAACATGCCCGCAGCTGACTTGGCGATGCAGCGGAAGGTGCCCACCAGGTTGATCTGAATGATGCGATTGAAACGATCTGCCGCGCATGGGCGGATTTCGCCGGTTTTCTTGTCGCGGCTGACAGTCTTGACGGCATCGGCAGTGCCGGCGCAGTTGACCAGAATGCGTTCCTGCCCAATGGCCGCGCGGGCCTTGGCGAAGGCGGCGTCCACCTGCTCCTCGGACATCACGTCCACATTGCAGTAAACGCCGCCGAGTTCGCTAGCCAACGCCTGGCCGACGGTTTCGTTCATGTCGAAGATGGCGACTTTGACGCCATGGCTGGCCAAACGCCGGGCCGTGGCGGCTCCCAGGCCGGAAGCGCCCCCGGTGATGACGGCAGAGATGTCGGAGTTCAGTTGCATGGTTTTTCCTCGATGGGTGAGAAACAGGCGTTATTGGCCGGTAAAGTTGGGTGTGCGCTTGCCTAGGAATGCCGCTTGCCCTTCCAGGTTGTCGGCCGAACGCAAAGCGACGAGGAAATTGCGCTTCTCATGCTCCAGGCCTTGCGCGAGCGGAGTCTCAAAGCTGGCCAGTGCCGCATCTTTCGCCAGCGCCACGGCCAGCGGCGAATTGGCTGCAATCCGGTTGGCCATCGCCAACGCCGTCGGCAGGGCCTGGCCATCAGCCGTCACTTCGGCGACCATGCCTGCATCGCAAGCCTTGCGGGCGTCGATGAAATCGCCGGTCAGCAACAGGGCCATGGCCTTGGACTTACCGATAGCGTGGATCAGGCGCTGCGTGCCCCCGGCACCCGGAATGGCGCCCAGCTTGACTTCCGGCACACCAAAATTGGCAGACTCGCCAGCGATCGCGATGTCGCAGGCCAGCGCTAATTCTGTGCCGCCGCCCAGCGCGAGCTTTTCCACCGCTGCGATGACGGGCTTGGGGAAGCGCTCCAGTTCCGACCAAAAGTGGCCGCCTGCTGCCGCACGATCGCCCAGCAGTGGCTCGGCGCGCAGCGCATCGAAGGCCGTGATGTCGGCCCCGGCGCAGAACACGCCCTCGGCGCCGGTGATGATGACCGCGCGCACGGTATCGTCGTCGCGCAGTTGCACAAGCTGCGCACGCAGGCCATCGAATACCGCGCGGTTCAAGCTGTTCTTCGCGCGCGGGCGGTTGATGGTCAAGGTGGCGATGGCGCCATCGCGGCTGACGAGCACTTCGCTGGCTTCGCTCATGGTGGCCCCGCTCATCCAAGCCGCTCGATGATGGTGGTGTTGGCCGTGCCCGAGGCCTCGCAAATCGTCTGCAGGCCATAGCGGCCGCCCCGGCGCTCCAGCTCGCACAGCAGGTCAGTGAGCATGCGCGCGCCGGTAGAGCCCAGCGGATGGCCGATGGCTATCGAGCCGCCGTTGACGTTGAGGCGGTCGTCCAGGATGCCGAACTCCTGCTGAAACATCAGCGGCACGCCGCCGAAGGCCTCGTTGACTTCGAACAGATCGATATCGTCGAGGGTCAGACCCGATTCCTTCAGTGCCTTGCGGGTGGCGTCGAGCACGGCGGTGAACTGGATCACCGGGTCGGCGGCTGCCACGGCGGTGCTGACGAAGCGCGCACGCGGCTTCAGGCCGTATTGCTTGGCGTAGGCACGGCTGGCGATCAGCAGCGCGGCGGCACCGTCGCTGATCTGCGATGAGTTGGCGGCCGTGGTGGCGCCGTCGGCGGCAAACACGGCTTTCAGCGTGGCCATCTTCTCGGGGTTGGGGTCCGCGCGCACGCCCTCGTCGGCGGCGACGATCGGGCTGTCCGGATCAGCCGGATCCTCGGTCAGCCGCACCAGTTGATCCCTGACGCGGCCAGCCTGCGAGGCCTCGGTGGCCCGCCGATGGCTACGCACGGCGAAGGCATCCAAGGCCTCGCGCGTGAGACCGAAGCGCTTGTTCATCAACTCCGAGGAAGCGCCCTGCGGTATCAGCGGGTTGTCCTGGTAGCGCGCCAGTTCGCTCGGGCTGTATTGCGAGCCCAGCGGCGCGCCGGGCTTGAACGACGGCGGCATGGGGGCCTGCGACATCGACTCGACCCCGGCACCGATGACCAGTTGGTAAGCGCCCGCCCGGATGCCATGCACGGCAAAGCTCACCGCCTGCTGGCCCGACCCGCATTGCCGATCGACCGTCACCGCCGGCACGGATTCGGGCAGCCCCGCCGCCAATACGGCATGACGGCCCAGGTTGCCGTGCTGCTGGTCCCACTGCAGCACGCAGCCGACGATCACATCGTCCAGATCGGCCGGGTTGATGCCGGAGTGCTCGACCAGTTGGCGCAGCGTCTCGCCCAACAAATCGACGGGATGCCATTTCTGCAGGCGCCCGCCGCGCTTGCCCACGGGGGTGCGCAGCGCACCGACGATGACGGGTTCATGGTCATTCATGTTGTTCTCCTGGTTCAAAAGGTTGGCTCACTCGGCGTAGCGGCCCGCATGCTCGGCGCGGATGCGCTTCTTGTCGAGCTTGCCGACGCTGGTCTTGGGGATGGCTTCGACGAACAGGACCTGATCCGGCCACTGCCACTTGGCGAAGGCGCTGCCCAGGTACTCCTTCAGTTGTTCCTGGGTCGCCTGCTGGTCGGGCTTGAGCACCACCAGGGCCAGCGGCCGTTCCTGCCACTTCGAATGCGGAACGCCGACCACGGCGGCGTCGCGCACGGCGGGGTGGCCCATGAGCAGGTTTTCCATGTCGATGGAAGAAATCCATTCGCCGCCGCTCTTGATCACGTCCTTGATGCGGTCGGTAACTTTGAGGTAACCGTTCTCGTCCACCGTTCCGACATCGCCCGAGCGCCACCAGCCGCCTTCCAGGAAACGGTCTGCGGAATCAGGCATGTCGTGGTATCTGGCCGTGATCCAGGGGCCGCGCACGCAAATCTCGCCCGCTGACTTTCCGTCGTGCGGCAAGTCCTTGTCGTCGGCATCGAGGATGCGAATATCCACCCCGGTCAGCACCAGACCCTGCTTGCGCTTGAGGTTCCACTTCTCTTCCTCGGTCAAGCGCTTCTTGAGCGTGGACTTGAGGCGGTTCATCGTCACCAGCGTCGTGGCTTCGGTGGCGCCGTAGGCGTGCACCACCTCAGCACCCGTGAGGTCGTAGAAACCGATCATCATCGACAGCGGCGGCTCGGAGGCGCCAGACAGCATGCGCATGCGGCTGAAGTCCGGCTTGACCTGCATCGTCTCGATGTACTGCAGCATGGGCTGGAAGATGGCCGGTGCGCCGTTGGTGATGGTCACACCCTCAGCGATCATGGCGTCAACCAGCGGCTTGGTGTCTTCGGCAGCGTAGCGGCCCGGCAGCACGATCTTGTCGGCCAGCAGCGTGGCGGCCTGTGGCAGGCCCCAGCACTGCCCGTGGAACATGGGCGTGATGAGCATGACGCAGTCGTCCAGCGTCATGCCCAGATTGGTGGCCATGGCCGTGGAGTGCAGATAGATGCCGCGGTGCGAGTAGTACACGCCCTTGGGCTTGCCTGTGGTGCCGGTGGTATAGCAGGCGCTGTAGGCCGAGGTTTCGTCGATCTCGGGCCAGTCGATCTTCGTGTCGGCGGCGGCCAGCAGGCCTTCGTAGTGCAGCAGCGGTTTCAGCGTGGTCTTGATCTGGTCCAGCGGCTTGTCGGTCATGACAATCCAGCCCTTGATCTGGGGCGAATTCGCTGCGACGGATTCGGCAAGGGGTAGCAATGACTCGTCTACGCAAACGTAGGACACCTTGCTGTGGTCGACCACGTAGCCCAGGTCCTCTGGGCCCAGGCGCAGATTCATCTGCAACATGACAGCACCCAGGCCGGGAATAGACCAGTACAGCTCGAAGTGACGTCGGCTGTTCCAGTCCAGGATGCCGACCCGGTCGCCGGGCTCGACACCGAGCGCGCGCAGTGCATTGGCGCTGCGGCAGATGCGCGCGTAGCAGTCCGCGTAGGTGTAGCGATCCCAGCCGCCATCGGGTGTGCGGTAGACGATCTCCTGGTCCCCATGGGTGCGCGCGGCGTGCCGGATCAGCGTCGTGGTGTTGAGCTGGCGGTCGTTGCCCGTGGTGGACGGGCAGCCGCGGACGATGTGGGTGGTAGCAGTCATTTCTTTGTCTCCTGGGTGGTGGTTGCGTTGAGTGCCTGGAACCGTGGGGCCGAGGCCGCTTCGATGGCGCCGAAAGAGGTGGTCTGGTAGATGCCCCGTGCCGCGTTGTGCGGATGCCGCACTGCCTCGGCCAGGCTGAGCACGGGTGCAAAGCAGGCGTCGCTGCCTTCAAGCAGCGCGCACCAGTGCGCCTGGGGCTGGGTGCGGATGAGGGCCGCGATGCGCTCCTTCAACGCTGGCCACGCCGCCGTGTCGTACTGGTCTGCAGGGTTCACGTCCGCCAGGCCCAACTTGGACAACAGCAATGCGTAGAACGGCGGCTCGATCGCGCCGAGGCTGATGAAGCCGCCGTCGGCGCAGACGTACACGTCATAGAACGGCGAATCGTGGAACGGGCTCGGCTGTGCGCCGTCGATCTGCCCGTTGGCGCGAATCCAGTGCACCAGCGTGCCCAGCATGGCCACGATGTCCACGATGGCTGCGTCCACAACCCGGCCACGGCCGGTGGCCCGTGCATCGACCAGCGCGCAGGCGATGCCAAAAGCCATGCCTAGCGCCCCGGCACCGTCCCCGAGTACCGAGGGCGGCACGATGGGCGCCTGCCCCCTGTGCGCCGACAGCGACAGCAGGCCCGTCAGCGCGACGTAGTTCAGGTCGTGGCCCGCGGCCTGGGCAAGTGGCCCGTCCTGGCCCCAGCCCGTCATCCGGCCATAGACCAGCCGGGGATTGAGCGCCGCGCAATCTGCGGGGCCGAAGCCCAGCCGCTCCATCACCCTTGGGCGAAAGCCTTCGATCAGAGCGTCGGCCTGGGCAATCAGTTCCAGTGCGCGCGCCTTGCCACCGGGCGACTTCAGGTCGATGACCTCGACCTTCTTGCCGCGGTGCAGCGGGTTCTCCACCGCCCCGCCCAGCCGCTGCGCCCCAGCAGCCTGCTCGGCCCGTGCCAGCGCGATCACCTCGGCGCCCATGTCGACCAGCATCCTGGCGGCCAGAGGGCCTGGACCGATGCCCTCAAACTCCACCACACGGACGCCGTGCAGAGGCAACTGCAGCGTGTGCGGCATGTTCACAGCTTCCTCGAAACCAGGTCTTTCAGGACCTCGTTGGCGCCGCCGTAGATCTTCTGCACTCGCGAAGCGGCATACATCCGCGCGATCGGATACTCGGCCATGTAGCCGTAGCCGCCGAACAATTGGAGACACTCGTCCACCACGCGGCACTGCTGTTCGGTGCACCACCACTTGGCCATGTAGGCGGCCTCGTTGTCGAGTGTGCCGTCCAGCAGTCTCTGTGTACAGTCGTTGACGAAGCTGCGCACCACATGCGCGATGGTCGCCATCTCGGCCAGCTTTTGGCGCGTTGTCTGCATGTCGAACAGAGGCGCACCGAATATCTTGCGCTGCTTCGTGTATTCGATGGTGAGCTCCAACGCCCGGTCGATGACGGCCGCCGCCGGCACTGCAATGACCATGCGCTCGTAGGGCAGCGCGCCCATCAGTTGCCCAAAGCCTTGGCCTTCAACGCTCCCCAGCAGTTGGTCGGCTGGAACGCGCACGCTGTCGAAGAAGAGCTCCGCCGTGTCCGAGGCCTGCATGCCGATCTTTTCAAGCAGGCGGCCCACACGAAAGCCTGGCAGGTTCTCGGTCTCCAGTACGAACAGCGACACCCCTTTGCTGCCCGCGCCACTGGTGCGCGCCGCGACGATCAGCAGGTTTCCGGTGAAGCCGTTGGTGATGAAGGTCTTGGCGCCGTCGATCACGTAGTAGTCGCCGTCGCGCCGGGCCCGGGTGGAGATGGCCTTCAGATCCGAGCCGCAGCCCGGCTCGGTCATCGCGATTGCGGCCAGCATCTCGCCGTTCGTCACCTTGGGCAGCCAGCGCTGCTTTTGCGCTTCGGTGCCAAAGTCCAGGATGTAATGCGAAGCGATGGTGTGCACCGCGATATTGACCGGCATCTCGGCCTTGGCCAGTTCGTCCTGCACCACCAGCTGGTAGGCGAGGCTGGCGCCGGCACCACCATAGGTCTCGGGCATCTCGGGCAGCAGAAAGCTCATCCCGCCGAACGGACGCCAGACCTCGCGCGGGATGTAGCCCTGGCGGCGCCATTCGTCGAGCCGGGGAGTGAATTCGGCGGCAACGTAGCGACGCACCTGCTCGCGAAAAGCGTCGATCTCGTGGTCCATCCAGGCGTGGCGATACAGCTGTGGCAGCATGGGCATGTCTCCTTGTATGTTGGCTTCTGACCCCGCACCGGGCGTTCCGCACAGCGCCACTGCCGAAGTGTTTTTGGGGATGCGACAATCGTAATAATTGGCCCCTGCAAGGGCGATAGCGGATTGCCTCAATCAACTGACAAATAACTTCTTTTGGCCCGCGCGACCGGCGTTGGCTCCTTCGATCACACGCAATGCTGCAACCCGTCTTCACCGCTCCTATCTTTGCCGTGCATGGCCTGCTGGACGGCGCGCGCGGCAAGGGGCTGGCCACGCAAGAATGGCTGAAGGGCGTGCTGGGGCGCGCCGGCATCAGCGAATCGCTGCTGGAGCTCGAGGATTCGCGCGTAACCGTGGAGCAGTTCAACGCGCTATTTATCGCTGTCAAGGACAGCCTGAACGACGAGTGCCTGGGCTACCTACATGAGCGACCCATGCGCCCGGGCAGCTTCGCGCTAATGGTGCGCAGCGCGTTCACTGCCCATTCGTTGTCATGCGCCCTGCGTCGCCTGAGCGAATCCTTCGCCCTGCTGCAGGACGACGTGACGCTGGTGCCCGTGACCGAGGGCGCGCTGGGGGGCTTCGCGCTGGAGATGCGCGGCGGCCCGGGCGCACATGCCGAATTCCTTCATGCACATCTGCTGCGCGTGTTCTGGCGCTTGTTGCTGTGGCTGCACGGCGGCCGGCTGGTGCCGCAGCGATTCGACTTCAATTTTGCGCTGCCGCTCCATGCGATGAGCTACGGGCGCATCTTTTCCGGTTCGCTGTGCTTCGGGCAGCCGCGCACGGCCGCCTGGTTCGACGCCGACGCCTTCAAACTGCCGGTGCGGCGCGATCGGGACGCGCTGCAGTCCTTTCTGCGCGCCACGCCGGGCAACGTGGTGGGGCCGCACCTGAACGAGCGCAGCGCCAGCGCGCGGGTCCGCATGGTGCTGCAGCTGGCCAACCCCGAATGGCCCGACCTGCCCGTCACCGCGCAGCGCCTGCATATGTCGGTGAGTGCGTTGCAGCGGCACCTGGCCACCGAGGGCACTTCCTTCCAGGCACTGAAGGACCAACTGCGGCGCGACATGGCGATCGTGCGCCTAACCAGCAGCGAAGCCTCGCTCATCGCCATCGCCGCCGACCTGGGCTTCACCGACAGCACCGCCTTCCAGCGCGCCTTCAAGGTCTGGACCGGCAGCGCGCCGGGAGCCTACCGCGCCCGCTCGCGTAGCCCGCAGCACCCTACATAGAGGCATTCGACCAATTCCGGCACGGCCACGAGGCTGTAGCCGACCACCGAGAAGATCGGCGCCTTCATAGCTGCCGGGTCTTGGCCCACATCGAGCGAGGCTTTCGTGCGCTCAAGAGACTGTTTGCAGCCCTGGCAGTTGCACCGACGGCAGCGCAGCGACAGGCTGCGCCAGGAAGCAGACGCTTTCCGTCAGCCTATCGAGGTCATTCGTCATTGCCACCGTTGAGGCTGACTTCTAAGCTTCCTAAGCTAAAACTGAGCTCGCACTGCATAGGAGTGATGGCTCTGCGCCATTAGGAGCAGCACTGCCAGAATGTAAATCAAGCATCATGACCCACGCAGCCCCGGCACTCTCGTATCCGTTCTCGGATCTCCCACTCCCTGGCCAAGCCACGGAAATCAAGCCTGGTGTGCTGTGGCTGCGCATGCCGCTGCCGTTTTCCCTGGATCACATCAACCTCTGGGCATTGAGCGACGGTCCTGGTTGGGCGGTCGTGGACACGGGCATTCGCAGCGTGGACGTCAGGAACGCGTGGCTCGCCTTGCTCGCTCCGCAGGGGCCGCTAGCCGGCCGACCCATCTCCCGTGTGATAGCGACGCACATGCACCCGGATCATGTGGGCATGGCGGGATGGTTGACACGTCGCTTCGAATGCGCGCTTTGGATGACACGAGACGAGTATTTGAGCTGTCGGGTGATGCTTGCCGATACGGGGCGGGAAGCGCCAGTCGATGGCGTTCGCTTCTATCGGAGGGCCGGATGGAGCGACACCGAGGTGGATGAGTACCGCACCCGGTTCGGTGACTTCGGTAAAATGATCCATCCATTGCCTGACAGCTTTGTGCGGCTCACGGATGGCCAGATGTTGCGGATCGGGGACCAGGAATGGGAAGTCATCGTCGGCACAGGACATTCCCCCGAGCACGCGTGCTTCTACTCGCGCGAACTGGATTTGCTGATATCGGGGGATCAGGTTCTTCCCAGGATCAGTTCCAATACCTCCGTGTACGCCACCGAGCCGCATGCGAATCCTCTGCAGGGCTGGCTCGATTCCATCGACCGGTTGATGCAACGCGTACCTGGGAGCGCCCTGATTCTGCCTGCCCACAACGAACCTTTCCATGGCCTGCACCTACGGTTGGAGCAACTGCGTGCGAGCACCGTCAGAGGCACCGACCGCGTCAGGCAACAACTTGCGCAGCCTCTGAGGGTCATCGACCTGGTTCGCGCCCTGTACCGTTCGTCCATTGTTGCGGAGCAAATGCACCTCAACCTCGCGACCGGAGAGACGCTCGCCCACCTAAACTATCTCGACCAGCGTGCGGAAATCGTGTCTGCAGAAGACGAAGACGGCGCAATGCGCTATCGGCTCGCCTGATGCACTAATTTGCCCTCAAGGATATAGAAGTAACCCAATCAAGCCTGTCATTGACTGGGTTCTTTGCTGATGTGTTTCGAGAGCAATGAGTCCTTGCACCAGCGCGTCGTGTACGGCCTCCAGTTCTTTGAACACCGTGTTGGCAAACCAATCCTGGCACGGCACCTTCCACAGATGCTCGACCGGGTTCAGCTCAAGGCTGGCAGAAACTCTAGGCGCATATTCTGTGGCACATCCAAGTGACCCGCGATGTGCCAACCCGCCTGATCCATGACCATCATGATGAACTCGACGGCATGGCGTCGCGCCATCTCGGCCAGGAACACCTGCATCGTCTCAGCGTTGGCCCAGGGCAGCACCAGAGAGTCAATCACGCCATCGTGCGTGCTGACGGCGGCGAAGGCGTACAGGGTCTGGCGTTGAGGCGTGCGCCGACGATGGGGCGTGAGCCCCTGGGCACCCAACACTGCCGGGGTGTTCCCAGCAGGCAGAAGCGCCCTTCGTGCTGGAATATCAGCCGCACGCGGCGACCATATTCAGCTTGACGCCTGACCTCTTGGCGCACTTGAACAGTGCTCTCAGAAAGGGGCCGTTTGTCATTCGATCGGGGCGCTTCGTCATCGCGGCTCGCAGCACCGGCACCTAGGATTCCTTGTGTGCGCTGGACGACATGTAGCGGAGCGGCGATGACCGCCGCCCCACGATCCAGAGCCTAACTCAAAGGAGACAAACACGTGTGCCAAATCGACATGCAGAAGCTCGCCGACGACGCTCGCTTCAACCGCTTTCATGCCAAGGTGCTTCTGTGGTGCCTGTTGATTCTCATCATCGACGGCTATGACATCGCCGTGGTGGGCATCGCCCTGCCGTCCATCATGCAGCAGATGGGCGTGAACGCATCGACTGCCGGTTTCATGGCCAGTTCGGCCCTGTTCGGCATGATGTTCGGCGCCATGGTTCTGGGCACGCTGTCCGACCGGATTGGTCGGCGCTGGGCCCTCTCCATTGGCGTCATGCTGTTCAGCGTGTTCACCGCGGCCGCCGGATTCACCAAGGATCCCATCAGCTTCAGCGTGGTGCGCTTCATCGCGGGCCTGGGGATTGGCGGTGTGCTGCCGGTCATCGTGGCACAGATGGTCGAGTACTCGCCCAAGAAGATCCGCAGCCTGATGACGGCGCTGATGACTTCGGGCTACGCACTGGGCGGCATCCTGGCCGCGGTGCTCGGCAAGCAGCTGATCGGCGAGTACGGCTGGCAGGTCGTTTTCATCGCAGCGGGTGTGCCGGTCCTGCTGATTCCGTTCATCCTGAAGCTGGTGCCGGAATCAATGACCTACCTGATCTCGCGCAGCCGCAACGGCGAACTGGCCGAAGTGGCCCGTAATCTCCAGCCGGGAGTCAAGCACCCGGCGGACGCCCAGTTCGTCGTGCCCACCGCCGACCGCGTGGCGGGTGCGCCGGTCTCCCGGCTGTTCCAGGACGGGCGAGGCCCGAGCACGGTGCTGTTCTGGATCGCCTTCTTCTCGGGCCTGTTCATGGTCTATGCGCTCAGCAGCTGGCTGACCAAGCTGATGGCTATGGCTGGCTACAGCCTGGGGTCTGCCCTCAGCTTCGTGATCGCGCTGAACGTTGGCGCCATCATCGGTGCCGTGGGAGGCGGGTGGCTCGCCGACAAGTTCAACATCAAGTGGGTGCTGGTGGGGATGTATGCGCTGGGCGGCGTGCTGCTGTACCTGATGACGTTCCAGACCTCGACCGAGCTGCGTTATCTGATCATCGGCGCGGTCGGCGCCTGCACCACCGGCGCGCAATTGGTGGCCTATGCCTACTGCGGGCAGTTTTACCCGATGTCCATCCGCTCGACCGGCATCGGCATGGCCTCCGGCGTGGGGCGCCTGGGCGCGATCGTGGCGCCGCTGCTAATCGGCCAGATCGTTGCGCTTGAGCTGCCGCTGGAGCAGAACTTCCTGGTGATCGGGGCTTTCGGAATCATCGGCTCGATCGCTCTGGCGTTCATCAGGCATGGCGGCCCGGCGTCGGTGGGCCCGCAAGAGGCTGCACGCGAGTTGCGCCCGTCGCAACAGACGCCGCAAAACGCCTGATCGTAGCCATCAAGGAAATTCGCTGTGTCTGTCTACATAGCCCCCCTGCGCGAAATGCTGTTCGCCATGAAAGAGGTCGGCGGCCTGGACGCGATCTGCGCCCAGCCCGACCATGAAGAAACCACGCCCGACCTGGTCGAGGCCATCCTGCAGGAGGCGGCTAATTACGCCGCTGGCGTGCTGGATCCGCTCAACCGCCCCGGCGACGTGCAGGGCGCGCGCTGGCACGATGGTCGGGTCACGCCCGCCGACGGCTTTCGCGAAGCCTGGGCCAGCTTCTGCGAGAACGGCTGGAACGGCATGCCCGCTGCCACCGAATGGGGCGGCCAGGGCCTGCCCACGCTGGTCTCCACCGCCGTGCTGGAGATGTGGAAGTCGTCCAACCTCGCGTTCAGCCTGTGCCAGATGCTCACGCTGGGCGCGGTGGAGGCCATTGCGCACCATGGCAGCGACGCACTCCAGCGCCGCTTCCTGGCACCCATAGTCGAGGGCCGCTGGACGGGCACCATGAACCTCACCGAGCCCCAGGCCGGCTCTGACCTGGCCGCGCTGCGCAGCCGTGCCGTACACGAGGGCGACCACTACCGCGTCAGCGGCAACAAGATCTTCATCACCTGGGGCGAGCACGACATGGCCGAGAACATCGTGCACCTGGTGCTGGCGCGCCTACCCGATGCGCCACCGGGGGTGAAAGGCATCTCGCTGTTCCTTTGCCCGAAGTACCTGGTCAACGACGATGGCACCCTGGGCGAACGCAACGACTTGGCCTGCACGTCGATTGAGCACAAGATGGGCATCCACGGCAGCCCCACGGCGTCGATGAGTTTTGGCGACAGCGGCGGCGCTATCGGCTACCTGGTCGGCGAGCCGCACCAGGGGCTGGCCTGCATGTTCACCATGATGAACCACGCGCGGCTGAACGTTGGCCTGGAAGGCGTGGGCATTTCCGAGCGCGCCTACCAGCGCGCACGCGCCTATGCGCTGGAGCGGGTGCAGGGCAAGCCGCTGATCAGCGGCAGCACCGCCATCGCAGGCCACCCGGACGTGCGGCGCATGCTGATGGACATGAAGGCCCGCACCGAGGCCATGCGCGCGCTGGCCTACTTCTGCGCCGGTCAGATGGACCGCGCCGCGGGCCACGCCGATGCGCAGGAGCGCGCGCAGGCGCAGGCCCTGGTCGGCCTGCTGATACCGGTGGTCAAAGGCTGGTGTACCGACAGCGCGCAGGGCATCACGTCCGACGGCGTGCAGGTGCATGGCGGCATGGGCTACGTCGAGGAAACCGGCGCCTCCCAGCACATGCGCGACGCGCGCATCACGACCATCTACGAAGGCACCACGGGCATCCAGGCCAACGACCTGATCGGCCGCAAGCTGGCACGCGAGGGCGGGCGCACGCTGAAGGCGCTGCTGGGCCGCATCGACGGCGATGCGCGCCGGTTGGTCGAATCGCCCGATGCAGTGCTGGCGCAGATCGGCCGCGCGTTGGCAGCCGCTGCCCAGGCGCTGGACGAAGCGGTCGACTGGCTGCTGGCCCACGACGGTCAACCCGCGCAGTGCGCGGCGGGCGCCGTGCCCTTCCTGCGGCTGGCGGGCACCGTGATCGGCGGCTGGCTGTCGGCGCGCATGGCCGAAGCCGCTACCGCGCAACTCGCGGCGGGCGCGGGCGATGCGGGCTTTCTCGGTACCAAGCGCGCCACAGCCAGCCATTACGCGGCGCATGTCCTGGTGCAGGCGCCGATGCTGCGCGACATCGTCACGGGCGGCGCCGCCAGCACGCTGGCCCTGGCGGACGATCAACTCTGAATGATCCTGAAAGGAAACCCTCCCATGAAAATCCTGGTTCCCGTCAAGCGGGTGGTTGACTACAACGTCAAGGTCCGCGTCAAGAGCGATGGCAGCGGCGTGGACATCGCCAATGTCAAGATGAGCATGAACCCCTTCGACGAGATTGCCGTCGAAGAGGCTGTGCGGCTCAGGGAGAAAGGCGCGGCAACGGAGATCGTCGCCGTCTCGTGCGGCGTGTCTCAATGCCAGGAGACGCTGCGCACCGCCATGGCCATCGGTGCCGACCGCGGCATCCTAGTCGAGACCAATGAAGAACTGCAGCCGCTGGCCGTGGCTAAGCTGCTCAAGGCCCTGATCGACAAGGAACAGCCCGGCCTCGTGATCCTGGGCAAGCAGGCCATCGACGACGACTGCAACCAGACCGGCCAGATGCTGGCGGCGCTGGCCGGTCTACCGCAAGCCACCTTCGCCTCCAAGGTCGAGCTCGCCGGCGACAAGGCAGCCGTGACCCGCGAAGTGGACGGCGGCCTGGAAACCCTTAGCCTCACGCTGCCCGCGGTCATCACCGCCGACCTGCGTCTGAACGAACCGCGCTACGTCACCTTGCCCAACATCATGAAGGCCAAGAAAAAGCCGCTGGACACCATCAAGCCCGAAGACCTCGGCGTTCAAGTCGCCCCGCGCCTGAAGACCCTGAAGGTGACCGAACCCGCCAAGCGCGGCGCCGGCGTGAAGGTGGCTGACGTGGCCGCCCTGGTCGAAAAACTCAAGAACGAAGCGAAGGTGATCTAAATGTCGGTACTCGTTATTGCTGAACACGACAACGCATCCATCAAGGGCGCAACCCTGAACACCGTGACGGCTGCAGCCGCTTGCGGTGGCGACGTGCACGTGCTGGTGGCCGGCCACAATGTCGGCGCTGCCGCACAAGCCGCCGCCCAGATCGCCGGTGTCGCCAAGGTCATCCACGCCGACGCCGCAGGCTTGGCCCACGGCCTGGCCGAGAACGTGGCCGCCCAGGTGCTGGCCATCGCCGGCAACTACAGCCACATCCTGTTCCCGGCCACGGCGTCGGGCAAGAATGCGGCGCCGCGCGTGGCGGCCAAGCTGGACGTGGCCCAGATCAGCGACATCACCAAGGTGGTGAGCGCCGACACCTTCGAGCGCCCGATCTATGCGGGCAATGCGATTGCCACCGTGCAGTCCGGCGATGGCGTGAAGGTCATCACCGTGCGCACCACCGGCTTCGACGCCGCCGCCGCCACCGGAGGCTCGGCCGCCGTCGAAACCACCGCAGCAGCAGCAGACGCCGGCAAGAGCAGCTTCGTGGGCAGCGAAATCGCCAAGAGCGACCGCCCCGAACTCACCGCCGCCAAGATCATCGTCTCGGGCGGCCGGGCGCTGGGGAGCAAGGAAAAGTTCGACGAAGTCATGACCCCGCTGGCCGACAAGCTGGGCGCGGCCATTGGCGCCAGCCGGGCGGCGGTGGACGCGGGCTACGCCCCCAACGACCTGCAAGTGGGGCAGACGGGCAAGATCGTGGCGCCGCAGCTGTACGTGGCCGCCGGCATCTCGGGCGCCATCCAGCACCTGGCGGGGATGAAGGACTCCAAGGTGATCGTGGCGATCAACAAGGACCCGGAGGCGCCGATCTTCAGCGTGGCCGACTACGGGCTGGAGGCGGACCTGTTCGCGGCTGTGCCGGAACTCGTCAAGGCCTTTTAACTTGGATGAGATACACCATGGAGCTTCGGCATTTGCGTTGCTTTATAGCGGTGGCCGAAGAACTTCACTTTGGCCGCGCAGCGGAAAAGCTGCACATCGATCAGTCCCCTTTGTCGCGCACCATCAAGGAGATAGAGGAAGAGCTCGGGGCGCAACTGTTCACGCGAACCACGCGAAGCACCCGCCTGACCTTTGCCGGAATGGCATTCCTGGAGCGGGTGCCGCGAATCTTCGAAGCTCTGAAACAGGCGTGTGACGGCGTCAAGTCCGCCGCCAGTGGGTTTCAGGGACAGTTGCGCATCGCTTTGTCCGATGGCATCACGCCCTCGCGAATGCCGACGCTGCTGGCACGGTGCCGAGAGGAAGATCCAGAGATTGACATTCGGTTATTTGAGGTGCCGTTGGACCAACAGATCAAGGGTCTGCACGATGACCTGTATGACGTCGGCTTTTCGATGGCCGAAGAGGTGGGCGACGGCATTGTGGTCAGGCCTGCGTGGGAAGACGAGCTGATGGTGGCGGTCCCAGCTCGCCATCCTGTGCTGGCCCACAAGCACGTTCCGTTGGAAGAAGTGCTGCGCTATCCGCTGGCGCTATGCGATCCGGCGATATGCGAAGGCCATGCACGCCAAGTTGATCGCGTTTTGCAGCGCTACGAGCAACAGCCACTGATCGCCCAGCGCGTGGCGTCCTATGAGGTGATGATGACCTTAGTCTCCGCCGGATTGGCACTTGGTTTGGCGGGCGCCGCGCACATTGCATCCGGCCGTGGGCCAGGTGTTGTGGCCCGGCGCTTGGCGGGCAAGTCGCAGATGCTGGCCACGTATCTGCTGCACCGTGACGTGGAGCCCTCCGAAATGCTGGCTCGGTTCATCGCACGAGTGGACTCCATTGATTCGGCGGATGGCTCCAGCGCCGCCGAGGACTCCTGATCCACCTGCTGAAAGGACCCAAGCCATGCCCCGATTCCTGTCGCTGCTGATGGCCGCTGCACTGACAGCCTCCTGTGGGCCATCCCAACCGACGGAAACCGTGGACTTCCTCGTGGCCCATCCTGAGCGTCTCAAGGAAGTCCAGCGCCTGTGCAAGGAAGAGCGCGCGAAGGCCGGCGAAGAACTCTGCCGACGTGCCGCCGAGGCCGCGAATCGCCGCTTCTTCGGTGATCGGCCGGAGCAGAAGCCTCAATAGGGCACCCCTCCGTCGCGGCGCCGCGACGAAGGTCTCACTGTTACCTCATCACGCCGCAGCGCGCTCGCGCATGCGGCATTTTTATTGTCTTCGCCACAGCAATAAGTCTGGCTCTTTTGGCCTGAATCCCCGCCACAACGGTCTTTGACCGACCTGCACGCTCGCCTTGATCCTCGGCACTACGGCACGTTCCTGTGCCGTAGTGGGAGGTTGACCAATGCAAGGAACGAACGTGCTGTTCGGTCAGATTGCCGTTGTCTTCGGCATCGTGATCGCTGGCGTATGGAGCGCTACGCAATGGACGGCCGCCGCCCTGGGCTACCAGCTACGCCTGGGCTCGCCGTGGTTCGATTTCTTCGGCACGCCGGTCTATCACCCCTGGCGCCTGTTCGAGTGGTGGTTCTTCTTCGACGCCTACGCGCCGCATGTCTTTGACGTGGGCGGTGCCATTGCCGCAGGCAGCGGCCTGATCGCGGTGGTGGTTGCCATCGGCATGTCGATCTGGCGCTCGCGCCAGTCCAAGCTGGTCACGACCTACGGGACGGCTCGCTGGGCCAACGCGGAGGACATTTGCAAGGCGGGGCTTGACCAGCCTGCGGGCGTGTTCCTCGGCCAGCATCGCCAGCAGTACCTGCGACATGAAGGCCCAGAGCATGTTCTGACCTTCGCGCCTACCCGCTCGGGCAAAGGCGTGGGCCTGGTGGTTCCCACCTTGTTGAGCTGGCCTGCATCGGCCGTCATTCACGACATCAAGGGCGAGAACTGGAGCATCACCGCCGGCTGGCGCTCGCGCTTCTCGCATTGCCTGCTGTTCAACCCGACCGATGCGAAGTCGTCGGCCTACAACCCACTGCTGGAGGTGAGGCGCGGCGCGCACGAAGTGCGCGACGTGCAGAACATCGCAGACATTCTGGTCGATCCCGAAGGAGCACTGGAGCGGCGCAACCATTGGGAGAAGACCTCGCATGCGCTGCTGGTTGGGGCCATCCTGCACGTGCTCTACGCAGGCGAAGACAAGACGCTGCGCGGAGTCGCCAACTTCCTCAGCGACCCGGCCTGTCCCTTCGAGCTGACCCTGCATCGGATGATGACCACGCCGCACATCGGTGGTGGGCCGCATCTGGTGGTGGCATCGGCAGCGCGCGAAGTCCTGAACAAATCGGACAACGAGCGTTCCGGCGTGTTGAGCACCGCCATGTCATTCCTCGGCCTGTACCGCGACCCCACGGTGGCCGAAGTCACCTCGCGCTGCGACTGGCGCATTGCCGACCTGATCGCGGCCGAGCATCCGGTGTCGCTGTACCTGGTGGTGCCGCCTTCGGACATTTCGCGGACGAAACCGCTCATTCGCCTGATCCTCAACCAGATCGGGCGACGGCTGACGGAATCGCTCGACGGCAGCGATGGCATCGCGCGCCGCCACAAGCTGCTATTGATGCTCGACGAGTTCCCCGCGCTCGGACGGCTCGACTTCTTCGAGACGGCCCTGGCCTTCATGGCCGGCTACGGTATCCGCAGCTTCCTCATCGCCCAGTCGCTCAATCAGATTGACAAAGCCTACGGCCAGAACCATTCGATCCTGGACAACTGCCATGTCCGGGTGACGTTCGCCACCAACGACGAGCGCACCGCCAAGCGCATCTCCGAAACGCTGGGCACCGCGACCGAGCTGCGCGCGCAGCGCAACTACGCCGGCCACCGGCTCGCGCCATGGCTCGGGCATCTGATGGTGTCGCGCCAGGAGACGGCACGTCCGCTGCTCACGCCGGGCGAGGTAATGCAGCTTCCGCCCGACGAGGCCGTGGTGATGGTGTCCAGCGTGGCGCCCATCAAGGCCAAGAAGCTGCGCTACTACGCGGACAGCAATTTCAAGCGGCGCGTGCTTCCGCCGCCGGTGCTTGCAACCCTGTCCATGCAGGGGCGCTATGCCGATGTGCCACCGGAACGCACCGACGACTGGAGCGGGCTGGCGATTCCCGCCATGCCGGTCGCACCGACGGCCGACGCCGCCGATGGGCTGGAGAACCTGGGTTCGGCCGACGACAGCGGCCCACGCCGCCAGCCCGAACTTTCCGAAGCCGTCACCTACGACCCCGACCTGGTTGCGCCCGCAGCCGACCTCGGGCTGCTCGATGACGACGACATGCCGCATCCCCTTCCTCGCCAGCTCGATCCGGCCCTGCAGCGCACGGCCCGGCTGGCTTCCCTCGACCCTGACGACGGAATCGACCTATGACCCAACACCGCCTCAATGTGTTCATCCAGCCGGAGCACAGCAAGCGGCTCGATGAACTGGCCGCCAAGAAGGGCGTGTCCAAGTCCAGCATCGTCGCGGCGGCCCTGGCCTCCTGGCTGTCGCCCGATGCGGCCGACCAGCGCGAGGCGGCAATTGCCAAGCGGCTGGACCGCCTGTCGCGCCACGCCGAGCGCCTGGAGCGCGACCAGAACATTGCCATCGAAACATTGGCGCTGTTCATCCGCTATTTCCTCACGGTGAGCACACCCGTGCCCGAGGCCCATCAGGATGCCGCTCGCGCCCAGGGCAAGGCCCGCTTCGAGCAGTTCGTCGAACAGCTCGGACGGCATTTGCTGCGCGGGCGCAGCCTGGTGCGGGATGTGGTGGAGGAACTGCACACCGATCCGACGCGACCGGAGGGCGCTGCGGCCGTCGCGGATGCCCAGGAGCGTGCCTTATGAGCGCCGTTCCTTCCTCCTTCACGGCCACCTCGCTGGATCGCCGCATCCAGATGCTGCGCACGGCCATGGGGCCGCTGATCGCTGCCGCGCTCGAAGACCCAGACGTGGTGGAAATCATGCTCAACCCCGACCGCACGCTCTGGGTGGATCGGCTGTCCACGGGCCGCGCGCCGATGGGCGTGGAGCTGTCCGAGGCCGATGGCGAACGCATCATCCGCCTCGTTGCAGCTCACGTTGGCGCGGAAGTTCATCGGGGCCAGCCGTTGTTGACGGCAGAGCTGCCCGAGACGGGCGAACGCTTCGAGGGCATCCTGCCGCCCGCCGCGCCGGGGCCGGCCTTCGCCTTGCGCAAGCGCGCCTTTGGCGTGATCCCACTGTCGCGCTACATCGAGGACGGAATGATGACCGCCGCGCAGGCGGGCCTGCTGGTGCGCGCCGTGCGCGAGCGCCAGAACATCCTGATCGCAGGCGGCACCAGCACGGGCAAGACCACGCTCGCCAATGCCTTGCTCGCCGAGATTGCCGCTACCGGTGACCGCGTGCTGGTGCTTGAAGACACGGTGGAGCTGCAATGCGCGGCGCGCGATCACGTACCGCTGCGCACGCGCCAGGGCGTGGTGTCGATGACCGAGCTGGTGCGCTCTTCCATGCGCCTGCGCCCGGATCGCGTGATCGTTGGCGAAGTGCGTGGTGCCGAGGCGCTGGATCTCATCAAGGTATGGGGCACGGGCCACCCCGGCGGCATCGCCACCATCCACGCCGGCTCCGCGCTGGGCGCGCTGCTGCGCCTGGAGCAACTGATTCTCGAAGTGGCGGAGAACCCGCCCCGTGCGCTGATCGCGGAAGCGGTCAACGTGGTCATCCACATCGCCGGGCGCGGACGCAAGCGCCGCATCGAGAGCATCGCCCGCGTCGTCGGCTTCGATGGCGCGGGCTACCAACTGGCGGATGCGCTGGAGGCTCCATTCCCGGAGCTGCTGTCGCAGTCCGACCTTTCTTCCCTGTCCCTTGACCAACCTGGAGAACTGCCATGACGCAGATGATCGTTCCTGCTTTCCGTATTTCTGCAAACCCGCTTGCCCTGCGCTGCCGTCCCGCGCGGCTGGATGGCTTGGCACGCCCAGCCCTGCAGGGCCTGATGCTCGCGGCGCTGACGCTGCTGCTCGCAGGCACCGCGCAGGCCGCCGGTTCCTCGATGCCTTGGGAGGGGCCGCTGCAATCCATCCTGGAGTCGATCCAGGGTCCGGTGGCCCGGATCATCGCGGTCATCATCATCATCGCCACGGGCCTGGCGCTGGCCTTCGGCGATACCTCGGGCGGTTTTCGCAAGCTGATCCAGATCGTCTTCGGTCTGTCGATCGCGTTTGCCGCGTCCTCGTTCTTCCTGTCGTTCTTCAGCTTCTCGGGCGGGGCTGTCGTATGAGCGCGGCCCACGATGGCGTGCAGGGGTTCGCTCCGGGGTTCGAAGTGCCACTGCACCGCTCGCTGACCGAGCCGATCCTGCTGGGCGGCGCGCCGCGCACGGTGGCGATTGCCAATGGCACCTTGGCCGCGGCCGTGGGCTTGGGCCTGCAACTGTGGATTCCGGGCCTGGTGCTCTGGATCGCCGGCCATGCGTTGGCGGTCTGGGGCGCGCGTGTCGATCCGCAGTTCATGCAAGTCTTCGCGCGCCATATCAAGCACCGGCCGCTGCTGGACGTGTAGGGGCAAAGGGAGATATCGCATGCTGAACCTTGCCGAATACCGCCAGCGCCCGGCCTTGCTGGCTGACTGGCTGCCTTGGGCCGGGCTGATCGCTCCGGGCGTCGTGCTGAACAAGGATGGCTCCTTCCAGCGCACGGCGCGCTTTCGGGGGCCAGACCTCGACAGTGCCACGCAGGGCGAGCTGATCTCTACGTCAGCACGGTTGAACAACGCGCTGCGCAGGCTGGGTTCGGGCTGGGCCTTGTTCATCGAAGCCGAGCGCCGGCCCGCCGCCAACTACCCGCACTCGGAGTTTCCCGAGCCGCTGTCCTGGCTGGTGGACGAAGAGCGACGGGCAGCCTTCGAGGACTCCGGCAACCATTTCGAGAGCGGCTATCACCTCACGCTGGTGTATCTACCGCCCGAGGAGGCCCGCGCCCGTGCGGTCGGAATGCTGTACGAGAACCGTCCGACCGAGGGCGTGGACTGGCGTGAGCGCCTGACCGCGTTCGTCGCGGAGACGGATCGGATTTTCGACCTGCTCGATGGTGTGATGCCGGAGATTGCGTGGCTCGATGACAGCCAGACGCTGACCTACCTGCACTCGACTATTTCCACGCGGCGCTACCGCGTGGGCGTGCCAGAGGTGCCATTCCACCTCGATGCCTTGCTGGCCGATTCCGCGCTGATCGGCGGACTGGCACCGATGCTGGGCGACCAGCACCTGCGCGTGGCGACGGTGCGGGGATTTCCGACTTCGACTTGGCCGGGGATTCTGGATGACCTCAACCGTCTCAGCTTTGCGTACCGCTGGAGTACGCGCTTTCTCTGCCTCGACAAAGCCGATGCGGAAAAAGAGCTTTCCCGCCTACGCCGCCAGTGGTTCGCCAAGCGCAAAAACGTGATCGCGCTGCTGCGCGAGACGATCTTCCAGCAGGAAAGCCCGCTGGTCGATACCGACGCCAGCAACAAGGCCACCGATGCTGATGCCGCCTTGCAAGAGCTGGGCAGCGATCAAGTGGCCTTCGGCTACGTGACGGCGACCGTCACAGTCATGGACGCGGATGCCGCCGTGGCCGACGAGAAGCTGCGCAGGGTGGAGCGCGTCATCCAGGGGCGTGGCTTCGTCACCATCCCCGAAACGCTCAACGCCGTGGATGCGTGGCTGTCGTCCATTCCGGGCCATGCCTACGCCAACGTCCGCGAGCCCATCGTCTCGACGCTGAACCTGGCGCACCTGATGCCGGTGTCGGCGGTATGGGCCGGGCCGGAGAAGAACGCGCATCTCGACGGCCCGCCGCTGATCGTCACGCGCACTGAGGGCGCGACGCCGTTCCGGCTGGTTACGCACATCGGCGACGTGGGCCACACGCTGGTGGCTGGGCCAACCGGTATGGGCAAGTCCGTGCTGCTCGCCACTTTGGCGATGCAGTTTCGGCGCTATCGCGGCTCGCGCATCTTCGCCTTCGACATGGGGCGCTCGATGCGCGCCACGATCCTGGGCCTGGGCGGCGAGCACTACGACCTTGGGCTGGATGGCGAGATCGCTTTCCAACCACTCGCGCGCATCGACCGCGAGGGCTACCGCACCTGGGCGGCTGAATGGATCGAAGGCCGTTTGCGGCATGAGGGCGTGGCCGTCGGCCCCGAGGAGAAGGTGGCCATTTGGTCGGCGCTGGGAAGCCTGGCCGGAGCTCCGGTGGAGCAGCGCACGATGACGGGCCTTTCCGTACTGTTGCAATCGAACGCGCTGCGGCAGGCGCTCGCGCCCTATGTGCTCGGCGGCGCCCACGGCAAGCTGCTGGACGCGGATTCGGATCGACTGGGCTCCGGCTCCGTGCAGTGCTTTGAGATGGAAGAGCTGATGCACAGCAAGGCCGCCGTCATGGCCGTGCTGCATTACCTCTTTGCACGGTTCGATGAACGCTTTGACGGCGCACCGACGCTGCTGATCCTCGATGAAGCATGGCTGTTCCTCGATGACCCGGTGTTCGCGGCGCGCATCCGCCAATGGCTCAAGACGCTGCGCAAGAAGAACGTGAGCGTCATCTTCGCCACGCAGAGTCTGGCGGACATCAAGGATTCGAGCATCGCGCCCGCGATCATCGAGAGCTGCGCGAGCCGCATCTTTCTGCCGAACCCGCAGGCGACCGAGCCGCAGATTCGCACGATCTACGAGGGCTTCGGTCTTAACAGGCGGCAGATCGAAATCGTCACTACCGCGCAGCCCAAGCGCGACTACTACTACCAATCGCGCCTCGGCAACCGTCTTTTCGACCTCGACCTGGGTACGGCAACGCTGGCCTTCGCGGGCGCGTCCACGCCACAGGACCAGCGCGACATCGACACAGTGCTCGCTGCTGCGCATTCCGATTCTTTTCCCTTCGCAGCTGCCTGGCTGCGTCACCGCAGCCTCGATTGGGCGGCCGATCTGCTGCGCGATTTCCCCGGCCCCGCGCCGGGTGCCGCCCCCATCCCCAGCCATTCCCAGGAGAACCTGCCATGAAACCCCATGCCCACAATCTCGCCGCGCTGACCACCGCCTGCGTGCTCGCCTTCGGCATTGCGCAGCCCGCGCATGCGCTGTTCGGCGTTGGCGACATCGTGTTCGATCCGACCAATTTGGTGCAGAACACGCTCACCGCCGTTCGCACGCTGGAGCAGATCAACAACCAGATCCGCCAGCTCCAAAACGAAGCGCAGATGCTCATCAACCAGGCGCGCAACCTGGCCAGCCTGCCGTCCAGCGTGGTGGGCCAGCTGCGCGCCAACCTAGCGACCACCCAGCGGCTCATCGCCCAGGCCAAGGGCATGGCCTACGACGTGGCGAACATGGACCAGATGTTCCAGCGTCTGTACCCCGAGCAGTACGCCGCCACCGTCAGCGGCAATCAGATGTACCGCGACGCGCAGGAGCGCTGGAAGAACACGCTCACTGGCCTTCAGACCACCATGCAGATGCAGGCCCAGGCTTCGCAGAACCTGAGCGATGACGAGGGCGTGCTGGCCGACCTCGTGGGCAAGAGCCAGTCCGCCGTGGGCGCTCTCCAGGCGATGCAGGCCATGAACCAGCTGCTAGCCCTGCAGGCCAAGCAGTCGATCCAGACGCAGCGGTTGCAGATCACGCAGGACCGCGCGGCCTCGCTGGAGCTGGCGCGGCAGGCCGCCGCCGTGGAGCGGGGCCGCGAAGTCACGCGCCGCTTCCTGGGGTCAGGCACGCCGTACACACCGCAGCCCGTCGATTTCTACAGCCGCTGACGAGGCCGGGCCATGAATGACGTATCGGTCATTGATCGTTTCCTCGACACCTTTTCGCGCTACATCGACTCGGGCTTCGGCCTGCTGCACGGCGAGGTGGCATTCCTCACGGCCACGCTGATCGTCATCGACATGACGCTCGCCGGGCTGTTCTGGGCGATGGGCCATGCCACCGGCCAGGGCGAGGACGTAATCGCCAAGCTCATCCGCAAGGTGCTGTACGTCGGTGCCTTCGCCTACATCATCGGCAACTTCAACACCCTGGCGGGCATCCTGTTCCGGTCTTTTGCCGGACTGGGCCTGACGGCCAGCGGCTCGACCTTGAGCATGGGCAACTTCCTGCAACCGGGACGGCTGGCCAAGGCCGGTATCGACGCGGCGGCGCCCATCCTCGACCAGATCCGGGAGATGGCGGGCTTCCCAGAGGTCTTCATCCACATCGCGCCCATCGTCGTGCTGTTCCTCGCGTGGCTGGTGGTCATCGTCAGCTTCTTCGTGCTGGCGGTGCAGCTTTTTGTCACGCTGATCGAGTTCAAGCTGACCACGCTGGCGGGCTTCGTGCTGGTGCCGTTCGCCCTCTGGAACAAGACTGCGTTCCTCGCCGAGAAGGTCTTGGGCAACGCGGTGTCCTCAGGCATCAAGGTACTGGTGCTTGCCGTCATCGTGGGCATCGGCTCGGGGCTGTTCGCCGAATTCCGGATACCGCCGGGCTCCGAGCCCTCCATCGACCAGGCACTGGTCATCATGCTGGCTTCGCTGTCACTGCTGGCCCTGGGCATCTTCGGTCCGGGCATTGCGACGGGCTTGGTATCGGGCGGCCCGCAGCTCGGCGCTGGCGCGATGGCCGGTGCTGCCGTTGGGGCGGCCGGCGCCGCCGTCGCGGTCGGCGCAGCGGCCTCTGGCGTCGGCAGCGCCGTGGCGGCTGGGGCGCGCATGGCACCCGCCGCCGCGAGGATGGCTGGGGACGGGGCCCGCTCGATGGCATCGACCGCCGGCAGCGCCCGGTCGGCGTACCAGGCAGGTTCCGCCCCGGCCGGTGGCAGCCTCAAGGGTGCCCCCGCCGGCGTGGGCAACGTGGCCAAGACCGGTGCGCAGGCCGCCGGACAGAAGGTGGCCGACGGAGCGCGCTCGATGAAGGAGCGTGTCGCTGCTTCCTTCCGACCCGATGACGCCGGATCGGCATCGGGGGCAGCTGCTGGGACGCAGAGCACCAGCGAAGCCGCCGCACGACCTCCATCCACCGAGCAGCCGGCCTGGGCCAAGCGCCTGCATCGCAGGCAGCAACTCACCCATGCCGCGACCACCGCCGCCCACACGCTGCGTGGCGGCGATGGCGGCAGCTCCAGCCAGGGCCCAAGCCTTCGCGATTCCGATTCATAAGGAGAACTCCCATGCGATTCAAACGACCGCAGCTGCGCTACGCCGACACACCGCAACCTGCCACTCCGTACCAAGCCGCAGGCCAGGTGTGGGACGAGCGTATCGGCTCGGCCCGCGTGCAGGCAAAGAACTGGCGTTTCATGGCACTGGGCTGCCTCACCTTGGCCGTGCTGATGGCGGGCGGCCTGGTCTGGCGTTCCGCGCAGTCCATCGTGACGCCCTACGTGGTGGAGGTGGACAACGCGGGCCAGGTGCGCGCGGTCGGCGAGGCCGCCACGCCATATCGACCCAACGATGCGCAGATGGCCTATCACCTGGGCCGCTTCATCGGGCTGGTGCGTTCGCTGTCCATCGACTCCATCGTCGTGCGGCAGAACTGGCTCGATGCCTACAACTACACCACGGACAAGGGTGCCGTGGCGCTCAACGAGTACGCCCGCGTGAACGATCCGTTCGCGCGCATCGGCAAGGAGTCGGTGACGGTGCAGATCAGCAGCGTGACCCGCGCCAGCGACCAGTCGTTCAACGTGCGCTGGACGGAGACGCGCTTTGTGAACGGTGCGCTGGATCGCACCGAACGCTGGAACGCAGTGGTTTCCATCGTGCAGCAGACGCCGCGCACCGAGCAGCGGCTGCGCAAGAACCCCCTGGGTATCTACGTCAACGGCCTGTCGTGGAGCCGCGAACTGGAAGGAAGCGAAGGAGCAAAACCATGAATTATCTTTTGCGTAAATCCGCCTTGCCGGTGATCCTGCTGGCATCCACCGTCCTGTTTGCAGGCTGCGCTTCGCAGGGCAAGCCGCCGCCGGCCATCTCGCTCGATGAGCCGGTACAGGCCCAGCCGCTGCCGGAGCCGCCTGCGCCTGTGGAGGTGGTGGCCGTGCCGCAGGTATTGCCGATGCCGGCGCAAATAAAACCTGTGCCGGATACCAAGCCCACGCCGGAACCCGCCGATGAAACCGTGCGGGTGTCCCGCGCCAACGCCGAGGCGCGCATCGCGCCGACGCGCGAGGGCTACGTCAACGCAATCCAGGTCTGGCCCTTCACCGATGGCGCGCTGTACCAGGTCTATGCGGCCGTGGGCCGCGTGACGGTGATCGCGCTCCAGCCGGGTGAGGAACTGGTGACGGTGGCCGCTGGCGACACGGTGCGCTGGATCGTTGGGGACACATCGAGCGCCAGCGGCGATGCGTTGCGCGTGAACGTGATGGTCAAGCCGATCCGCTCGGGGTTGAAAACCAATCTCGTCATCACCACCAGTCGCAGGACGTATCTGCTGGAGCTGACCTCGACCGAGAAGACGTGGATGGCTTCGGTGTCCTGGGAGTATCCGAAGGACAAGATGCTGGCCTTGCAGCGCCAGGCACAGGTCGCGAATGCGGCTGCGCCGTTGGACGCTGGCCTGTCGCTGGAGAAGATCCGTTTCCGCTACGCGGTCAGCGGCAGCAATCCGCCGTGGAAGCCGCTGCGCGCCTTCGATGATGGCGAGAAGGTCTATATCCAGTTTCCGCCGGGCATCGCGCAAGGCGAACTGCCGCCGCTGTTCGTGATCGGCGCGCAGGGCGACGGGCAACTGGTGAACTACCGCTTCCGCGCACCGTACTACATCGTCGATCGCATGTTCGGCGCCGCCGAGCTGCGCCTCGGTGGCGACAAGGGCGACATGGTGCGAATTGAGCGCACGGACGGCGTTACGCGGAGGAACTGACCATGAGCCAGGACGATACTCCCGACCTTGCTGCGCCACAGGCGGGCAAGGTAGCGCCCGAGGAGGTGGCGCTACGCGCCCAGCCGCGCCCGGTCACGCGCCTGAATCGGCGCACGCTGGCCATCCTCGTCGGCGGCCTATCGGTCGCCGTGCTCGGCGCCACGATCTGGTCATTGCAACCGCATCGGCGTGGCGCGGGCGAGCAGACAGAGCTTTACAACGTTGATCGCGTGTCGAAGTCCGAAGGGCTGGACGGCCTGCCGATTGACTACTCGAAGCTGCCGCCGAAGGTGCCCGAGCTGGGGCCGCCGCTGCCGGGCGACCTCGGCCCGGCCATCGTGAAGTCGCAGCAGCCGATGACGCCGACCTATGCGCCACCGGGCCACGACCCGGAAGATGCACGGCGCAAGGAGGCTGATGCGGCTGCGGGTTCGTCGGTGTTCTTCCGCTCGGGCAACCAGGGCAAGGCCGCTGCGCCGGGCACGGCGCAAGTCGCTGCGGCTGCGCCCGGCAGCGCCTTGGCGAGCTTCGACCCGCTGGCCGCCGGCCCGGCCTCGACGGCGGCCCAGCCATCCGACCCGACCGCCGTGCAGAATCGGCAAGACCAGAAAGAGGCGTTCCTGAAAGGCGGCTCTACAGAAACCCGTAATTCCGGCAATCTGCAAATGCCGGCCTCGCCGTATCAGGTCATGGCGGGAACAGTGATCGCCGGGGCGCTGGTGACGGGCATCAAGTCGGACTTGCCGGGCGACGTGATCGCCACGGTGACGGAGCCGGTCTATGACACGGCCACAGGCAAGTTCCTGCTGATCCCGCAGGGATCGCGCATCCTGGGCAAGTACAACAGCCAGGTCAGCTATGGGCAGAGCCGCGTACAAGTGGTGTGGAACCGCGTCATCCTGCCGGACACGTCATCGCTGAAGCTCGACAACCTGGCAGGCGCCGATCCTGCCGGCTACGCCGGCCTGGAGGATGGCGTCGATTGGCATTGGGATCGCGTCTTTGCCGGTGCGGCGCTGACAACGCTGCTGGGCGTGGGTGCCGAGCTGGCCGCACCGGAGAACCGGCAGAACGGCAACCGTATCGTGATTGCCGGGCGCGACAGTGCGCAGGACAACATCAGCCAAGTGGGCCAGGAGATGACCCGGCGCAACATGAGCATTCAGCCGACCTTGACGGAGCGACCGGGCCTACCAGTGCGGATCATCGTCAATCGCGATCTGGCGTTGCGACCGTACCAGCCGGTGTTCTTCCAGCGGGGAGCAATGCGATGAGCACCACCAAGAAGCTGCGGCTCGGGCCGCTGCCCAAGACTGAAAGCGTCAAGCTGACCTTTGCCTGCCCGGTCAGCCTGAAAGCCGACCTTGACCGCTACGCAGCGCTACACGCGCAGACTTATGGCGAGGCTGTGGACGCAGTGACGCTGATTCCGCACATGCTGGAGGCATTCATCGCTGGGGATCGGGGGTTTAAGCGCAAACATGAAGCAAGTCGCGGCCTATAGGTGAGTGATCCCGAAGCCGGGTGCGTACCTCGGAGATCTTGGTCAACAAATTTCGCGAGAACTCTCCCTTGGGGGATGCGTCGGAGCAGACCTCCCATTAAAATTTTTAACAGAGTCGCTACGACTCTGCGGCAGCACCACAGGAGGGAACTATGAAGCGTCTCTGGATCGTACTGGGAGTGTCCGTCGCGTTTGCACTGGGCGGGTGCAGCGCAACAACGTCAGCCTATGTGAAGGCGGGCGAAGGTTTCACCGAGACCATGGATGGCGCGAAAGCCAGCGTCAAGCTGCTGGCCGACCAGCGCACTCGCGTGGC
Organism: Comamonas composti DSM 21721; assembly: GCF_000429845.1. Lineage (GTDB taxonomy): Bacteria > Pseudomonadota > Gammaproteobacteria > Burkholderiales > Burkholderiaceae_C > Comamonas > Comamonas composti. The sequence goes on along the minus strand of NZ_AUCQ01000012.1, from coordinate 78,559 downwards.
GCGCGTAGCGTATGCCGACAACTTGATCGTGCGTGGCCAGACTGCTGGCGGCACGGTAGAGAAGGAATTCGGCGACTTCGTCTGCAAGGGTGCAGGCGCGTTGGTCGACGCGCGTTCCGGCATGAAAGTGCTAGGGCAGTACGGCAAGTCTGTGAACGACCTGCTCAAGAAGCCTGATCAGGACGTGGCGAGCTTGTGGGAGTCGATGGCGACGATCGAAGAGCGGCAGGCAAAGCTCAAGAAGCCCAAGCAGTCCACGGAACAGTCGGATTGCGCAGACGAAGTGGCTGGACTGCTAGCGATGAATATGCCCACCGTGCAGGAGTCAGGCCTGCTCGCAGGCATCCTGACGATTCAGACGGTGATTGATGGTTTGAACAAAGCGGTAGTGGCCGTGATGAGTATGCAAGACGAGGCGGCCCGAGCCAAAGCATTGCAGGTCTACATCACCGCCAACACGAAGACGGTCGCTGACTTGATCGACAAGGTTGGCCAGATCAGCCCCGAATACGATGATCTTTGCCGTAGTGATACTGGTAAGCATCGCATTTTTTGCAAGGTCTACACAGAGAGGCCCGATGGCGCAGCGGCGGACTACGTGATCCCCGAGCCGAACAAACTTGCGGCGCAATTGCTGTGGCAGAAGTGGGCGTCGCTGCGCCAGCCGTACCTACACTTCCAGGCCTTTTCAGCGGCCGCTCCGGCCGCGCGCACGCCGCAGGAAAAGGCGCGCGCCATGGACATGGCTTTGCGCATCCATCGACAACTCGGGGAATACGACGCACTGCGCGTCACCCCGTCGCCGCAGATGCTGCCCGGCGGCCTGCGCGAGGCACAACAGGCGCTGGTTGACGTAGCCGAAGGCAAAGTGCCACCGGGCACTGGCTGGGGCCGCATCATGGCCTGGGCTAAGACTTTGGGTGACGTAGCGTCAGGCCTGGGCGATGCGAAGAAGGCCATTGAAGGGGATGCTGAATGAGTACACACCGTCAACACTGGCTTCGTCGAGGCATTGTGGTCGCGGTGTTGTGGGGCAGTACGGTTTGCGCCTGGGCACAGGTGGAGAAAATCGCGTCGCGGATAGAGGAGCTGGGGCCGACACAGCAGCGTCAGCTCCAGGCGCTGATGGCGTCACGCCAGGAGCGAGGTGGCGCTCAATTGTTCACCGACGAGGAGGTCCGCACCGTCCGCGCCGCTGTGCCGACCGCGGTAACACCGCTGCCCAAGTCGGACATCGATCAACTATCACTGCGCATTCACAATGTGTTTGGCTCACGCGGCAATTACATGGATCGCATCGTTAGCGGCGATCCGGTATTTCCGGTCTGTCCAGGGTGCAACGATGGACTCGGTAAGACTTGCCACCAATCATCGTCGCAATCTCGCAGAGCCACTGCCAGTAGTCTGCTGACCCAGCGCCCTCATTTGGCTGAAGCGGTTGGTGGTCTGTACTTGATACAGGTGGATAGTCCACCGCAGCTCATGGGCACGGTTTTCGTGCTGCAAGGGCGTATCGTGACCAACGGGCATGTCTTGCTTAATGCAACTCAACCGACTGGGTCAGCCGACGTGCGTAAGCTCAAGCCTCAATACCGTTTGGAGGCAGTGTTCGGTGCCGGTGGAGTACGCCGAGTGGTCTTACCGGCAGATTCACCTTGGCGCCGTCATCCAAGTCTGGATCTCATTGTGACTGCATGGCCTGTAGGCGCGGTGGCGCCAATGGGGCTGACGCTTGCGACAGGGACACTCGCCACCAGCACGTCCGTGGCGCTGCTGGGTTTTCCGTCGGTAAACAACAATACGGATCGGCCTGAGGACGTTGATCGGGTTTTTGGCCGCTGCCCGGAGGTGCCTGTCTCCGAGCCGTCCATGGTGATATCAATGGGCCAGATCACGTCAGTGTCTGATGTGACCTTGGAGCACGATGCCAACACCATGGGCAACAGTTCCGGCTCACCGCTCATTCGAATGGCCGACGGCTTGGTTGTCGGAGTGCAGCGTGCCGACGGCCTGTCGTCGGATCGCAATTTGGCTGTGGTAGCAAGCGGGCTGGCCGAACTGGTGCTGGCCGCAGCGCCATGACTAGCGATGCGTACATTGGCAGCCGCGCACTCGTGCCTGCTGATGCGGCGGTCCATGCGCTACCTAACATTCCATATGGACAAGTTTTGATTCCGTCCCAGCCACCGCTGTGCGGAACCGGCAAGACCAGAAAGAGGCTTTCCTGAAAGGCGGCTCTACGGAAACCCGCAATTCTGGGAATCTGCAGATGCCGTCCTCGCCATACCAAGTCATGGCCAGGACGGTAATTGCGGCGGCGCTGGTGACTGGCAGCAAATCCGATTTGCCGGGCGACGTGATCGCCACGGTGACTGAGCCTGTCTACGACACGGCCCAGGCAAGCTCCTGCTAATCCCGCAGGGCTCGCGCCTCATGGGCAAGTACAACAGCCAGGTGAGCTATGGGCAGAGCCGGTGTGGAATCGCATCGTCCTGCCGGACGCGTCTTCTCTGAAGCTCGACAACCTCGCGGGCATCGATCCGGCCGGCAACGTCGGCCTGAAAGATAGCGTCGATTGACATTGAGATCGGTTTTTTGCTGGCGCGGCTCTGGCCACGCTGTTGGGCCAGGGCGCCGAGCTGGTCGCGCCGCAGAACCGGCAGGACGGCAACCGCGACCTCGTGCTGCTGCCGTGCCAGCCTCTGTTCTTCAACCAGGGAGCCGCGAAATGAACACCACCAAGAAGCTGCGTCTTGGGGCGTTGCCCAAGACCGAGGCCACGAAGCTTACGTTCTCTTGCCCAATCAGCCTGAAGGCTGAACTCGACCGCTATGCCGCGGTGTATGCACAAACCTACGGAAAAGCGGTTGATGCGGCTACGCTGATTCCGTACATGCTGGAGGCTTTCATGGCGAGGGACCGGGGCTTCCACCGCAAAGCGCAGAAGAGCCTGCCGGTGCGCGCTCCAGCCTGAACTTGCTAAAATGGTGCCATGCACGGGTAGGTGCTGGCCGTCCGCAATGGCAAAGTTCACTCACTACCAATGGCGATTTCCATTGGAATCTTGATCGGATTCCTACTGAGCGGGCCCTAGGAGTCTTCGATTGAGAAACCAATGAAGATGAACACCATCACATGGGTCGATCTGGCCCGCCTCAAGAAGGCCGCCAAGGCGGCCAAAGCAACACTCCCCGACCTGACGCATATGCAACGGCTCAATGCCATTGCCGCGGCCGAGTATGGAGTGCGCCACTTCCACGAACTGGAGAAGCGCTACGACGCGCAAGTGGCCAGCCACGTTGACGTGGACGGCGGTGCGCACCACTGCCGCTTCTGCTCCTTCACCTTTGATGGGACGCTGCCAGCTGACATCAAGGCGCACAGCGAGCGGCATCAGCTCTTCGCGGAAGCGCAGGCGACGCTGGGCTTCGTACCCATGTCGTACAAAGAGCGCGAGCAGGTCAAACGCACCGGATACGAATGGATGCGTTCGCCCGATCCGGGAACTCAGCGGCAAGGTGCGCTGGCTGTTCTGCTGTCCCACTTCGAACGCTCGATGGAGCACGCCGTCGACGGCGGGCGTTGGCACAAGCACCCATACTTCGTGGAGTACCTGGCGTATGCGCTGCCCGGCGCTGGCTTTGTTCCTGAGTCGATCCGACAGCGGCTTGCCAAGGAGTTCGGCGATAAGCCTGGGGGCATTCCGGCTGGCGCTACGGACTGGCCGTCGCAGGCCGCCGTCAAGGTGACCCGTTCGGCCTCAGATGCCGCTGCCTCTGTGCGGCTTCGCGAAAGTGTGTCGCAGGCGGCGAAAACTGCCGCAGAAGGATTGGTCGCTACCTGACTTGGGCTGCCCAAAGGAGGGGGAATTCCCCCTCCCGAGCATGACGGTGTTTGCCACCGCCATGCTCCCATATGGCACCTAGCTCACGAAGGCCAACCGCCGAAGAGTGCCCCGATCCGAGCCTAACTGCTTGTGGCGTATGGGAATTTACGCCCGATGCAGATCCACCTTGGGGACTTGACATTGGACATTTTTCATGCCCGCACAGGAGCGGCCGGGTGTTGCAAACGGGGATAGGTATTTACCCTGGTTCGTCTGTAGATTCTTTGCTTTGCGTGCAAAATAGAACGAGCGTTCGTTTTTATAGAGTTCCGCATGTCCCGTGCACCCACTACTGTTGCGTCGACTTCCTCCAGGGCCTTGGCTGCGCCCGGGGGGGCCGTTGCGCGCAAGTCCATGCCGCCCGCCAGGGCCGGCGAAAAAACGTCTGCCAAGGCTGAAGGCAAGAGCAGTGGCCGCGCCTTGCAGAAAGGCCAGCAGACCAAGGCGGTCATCGTCGATGCGGCGCTGAATCTGGCGACCCATCTGGGTCTTGAAGGCCTGTCCATCGGTGCGATTGCCGAGATGACGGGTATGAGCAAGTCCGGCGTGTTCGCCCATTTCGGCTCGCGCGAGGAGTTGCAGATCTCGGTGGTGCACGAATACCACGAGCGCTTCGAGCAGGAGGTGTTCTACCCCGCGATCACCGAATCGCGCGGCATTCCGCGTCTGCGGGCGCTGTTCGACAACTGGATGAAGCGCACCTCGATCGAAATCGACTCGGGCTGTATCTACATCAGCGGCGCCGTCGAGTTCGACGACCGCACGGGGCCCGTGCGCGATGCGCTGGTCGAGTCGGTCAGCATCTGGCATGCGGCCATGCGCCGCACCATCGTGCAAAGCCGCGAGTGTGGCGACCTGCATGCCGATGTGGACGAGAACCAGTTGCTGTTCGAGATTCACGGCCTGATCCTGGCCCTGCATTACGAGGCCCGCTTTCTGCGCAGCGCAGACGCGATTGCCCATGCCCAGACCGGCTTCAACAACATTCTGGCGCGCTATGCGCGCCAGCCGCTTTCCGCCTGAGGCTGTCCTGCCGCACGGGATGCGCCTGCCATCGGCCAGGCCCCGTGCACAGGGCAGCGAGAACCCGTTTCCCGTTTTCCATTTACCGCTTTCCATTTACCGTTTCACGACGCCCATCATCACAGGAGAAAAACGATGCCCAGCTACAACCCGCCACTGCGCGACATGCAATTTCTCATGCACGAGGTGTTCAAGATCACCGAGGCCTACCAGCAAATGCCCACGCATGCCGAGGTCGATGCCGACACCATCAATGCCGTGCTGGAAGAAGCGGGCAAGTTCGCAGCCAACGTGACCTTTCCGCTGAACATCAGCGGTGACGAAGAAGGCTGCCAGCTGGACAAGGCCACGCATGAGGTGACCACGCCCAAGGGCTACAAGGCCGCCTATGCCCAGTTCGTGGAAGGCGGCTGGCCTGCACTGTCCTGCGATCCCGCTTACGGCGGCCAGGGCCTGCCCTTTGTGGTGAACTCCGCGCTGTACGAAATGCTCAACAGCGCCAACCAGGCCTGGACCATGTACCCCGGCCTGTCGCACGGTGCCTATGAAGCCCTGCACGCTCATGGCTCGGACGCGCTCAAGGCCAAGTACCTGCCCAAGCTCACCAGCGGCGAGTGGACCGGCACCATGTGCCTGACCGAGCCCCATTGCGGCACCGACCTGGGCCTGCTGCGTTCCAAGGCCGAGCCCCAGGCCGATGGCAGCTACAAGATCACCGGCAACAAGATCTTCATCTCCGCCGGCGAGCACGACTTCACCGACAACATCGTCCACCTGGTGCTGGCACGCCTGCCCGATGCACCGGCCGGCTCCAAGGGCATCAGCCTGTTCGTGGTGCCCAAATACCTGGTGAATGCCGATGGCTCTCTGGGCGCGCGCAACGGCATCTACTGCGGCGGCCTGGAGCACAAGATGGGCATCAAGTCCAACGCCACAGCCCAGATCGTGATGGAAGACGCCGTGGGCGAACTGGTGGGCCAGCCCCACAAGGGCCTGCAGGCCATGTTCGTGATGATGAATGCCGCGCGCCTGGGCGTGGGCAACCAGTCGCTGGGCCTGACCGAAGTGGCCTTCCAGAACGCCCTGGCCTATGCCAAGGACAGACTGCAAATGCGCTCGCTGTCCGGCGTCAAGGCCAAGGACAAGCCGGCCGACCCCATCATCGTGCACCCCGATGTGCGCCGCATGCTGCTCACGGCCAAGGCCTATGCCGAAGGCGGCCGCGCGCTGTCCACCTTCTGCGCGCTGCTGATCGACCAGGAACTCAACCACCCGGACGAAAAAGTGCGTGCCGACAGCGCCGATCTGGTCGCGTTGCTGACCCCCATCGTCAAGGCCTTCCTGACCGACAACGGCTGGACCGCGACCACCATGAGCCAGCAGGTGTTTGGCGGCCACGGCTTCATCAAGGAATGGGGCATGGAGCAGTTTGTGCGCGACAACCGCATCAACATGATCTACGAAGGCACGAACGGCGTGCAGGCCCTGGACCTGCTGGGCCGCAAGGTGCTGGGCAACCAGGGCGCTTCGCTCAAGAAGTTCGGCAAGCTGATTGCCAAGCTGGTGGAAGAAGAGGGCGTCAACGAAAAGATGAGCGAATTCATCACGCCCGTGGCCATGCTGGGCGAGCAGATGACCAAGTTCACCACCGAGATCGGCTTCAAGGGCATGCAAAACCCCGATGAGGTCGGCGCCGCTTCGGTGGACTATCTGCGCGTGGCCGGCCACCTGGTGTTCGGCTACCTGTTTGCGCGCATGGCCCAGGTCTCGCTGCGCGCCATCGCGGACGGCAACACCGATCCCTTCTACGTGGCCAAGCTGCAGGTGGCGCGTTTTTACTTCGCCAAGCTGTTCCCCGAAACCGCGACGCTGATGCGCACCGCGCGCGCCGGCAGCAAGGTGCTGATGGACAGCGACGCCGCCCTGGCCTGATTCATCATCAATGAGAGCGCCTGGCGCTTGCCAGGTCTTGTATTCAAAGCAAAAGGGGACTGATATGAAGGTGTATCAAGCGCTGACAGCTATTGTTTTTGCTGCAACCGGCTTTGCTGCCCAGGCCCAGATGACGCCGCTGGGCCTGTGGAAAAACATTGACGACAAGACCGGCGAGGCCAAGGCCGAGATCCGCATCACCGAAAAGGACGGCCAGCTCAGCGGGCGCATAGAAAAGACGCTGCGCAAGAACACGCCTGCGGACGCGGTCTGCACCGAGTGCAGCGACGACCGCAAGGGCCAGCCCGTGGTGGGCCTGGAGATTCTGCGCGGCGGCAAGCAGACCGAGGGCAAGAATCTCTGGGAAGGCGGCAAGGTGCTGGATCCCGAGAGCGGCAAGGAGTACCGCGGCAGTCTCACGCCCATCGAAGGCGGCGCGCGCATGGAGCTGCGCGGCTACTGGGGTCCGTTCTGGCGCACCCAGACCTGGGTGCGTATTCAGTAAATCAAATCCTGGAGGCGCCGCCCGGCCATGGGCGGCCCCCATTTCATGGAAGAACCCATGTCACGATTCAATGTGAAAAAAGTCGCCGTGCTCGGCGCGGGAGTCATGGGCGCGCAGATTGCGGCCCATCTGGTCAACGTCAAGGTGCCGGTCATCCTGTTCGACCTGCCCGCCAAGGAAGGCCCCAAGAGCGGCATCGCCGAGCGCGCGATCGCCAACCTCAAAAAGCTCAAGCCCTCGCCCATCGGCGTGGCCGAGGACGTGGCGCTGATCCAGCCAGCCAACTACGAAGAGCACATGAAGCTGCTCAAGGGCTGTGACCTCATCATCGAGGCCATTGCCGAGCGCATGGACTGGAAGCTGGACCTCTACACCAAGATCGCGCCCTTTGTGGCCAAGCATGCGATCGTCGCCTCCAACACCTCGGGCCTGTCGATCACCAAGCTGTCCGAGGCCCTGCCCGACGCGATCAAGCCGCGCTTTTGCGGCATCCACTTCTTCAACCCCCCGCGCTACATGCCGCTGGTGGAGCTGATCTCCACGCCCACCACCGAACCCGAGGTGCAGGACCAGCTCGAAGCCTTTGTCACCAGCGGCCTGGGCAAGGGCGTGGTGCGCGCCAAGGACACGCCCAACTTCATCGCCAACCGCATCGGCATCGCCGGCATGCTGGCGACCATGAAGGAAGTCGAGAACTTCGGCCTCACGTTCGACGTGGTCGACGACCTCACGGGCAAGAAGCTGGGCCGCGCGTCCAGCGGCACCTTCCGCACCGCCGACGTCGTGGGCCTCGATACCATGGCCCACGTGGTCAAGACGCTGCAGGACAACCTCAGCCTGGCGAGCGATCCGTTCTACGACAGCTTTGGCACGCCGCCCGTGCTGGCCAAGCTCATCGAGCTCGGCAACCTGGGCCAGAAGACCAAGAAGGGCTTCTACCAGAAGAAGGGCCGCGACATCCTGCAGTTCGAGCTGGACAGCGAGGACTACATTCCTGCCGGCGGCAAGGCCGACGAAGTCTATGGCCGCATGCTCAAGAAGCCCGCAGCCGAACGCCTGAAGCTGCTGCGCAATGCCGAAGGCGCGCAGGGCCAGTTCCTGTGGGCGATTCTGCGCAACAGCTTCCACTACGCGGCCGTGCACCTGGAGAGCATTGCCGACTGCGCGCGCGATGTGGACCAGGCCATGCGCTGGGGCTTTGGCATGAAACAGGGCCCGTTCGAGCTGTGGCAGGAGGCCGGCTGGCTGGAAGTGGCCAAGATGATCCAGGAGGACATCGCTGCCGGCAAGGCGCTGTGCAAGGCGCCGCTGCCCCAATGGGTGTTTGAAGGCCCGGTGGCCGAGGCCGGTGGCGTGCACACCGCGCAAGGCTCGTGGAGCCCGGCCCAGGGAAAGTTCATCGCCCGCCGCGTGCTGCCCGTTTACGAGCGCCAGCTGTTCCCCGAAAAGCTGCTGGGCGAAACCAGCCTGCCCGACTGGAAGACCGCGGGCACGACGATTGCCGAATCCAAGGCCCTGCGCAGCTGGACGCTGGACGGCAAGGTGTTGATCGCCAGCATCAAGAACAAGATGCACGCCATCAGCCCCGAAGTGATGGAAGCCCTGGTGGAAGCCGTGGAAACGGCCGAGAGCGATTTCGAGGCCATGGTCATCTGGTCCGGTGACGCGCCCTTCAGCGTGGGCGCCGACCTGGAAGCCACCATGCCGGCCTTTGTGATTGGCGGCGCCGATGCGATCGAGAGCATCGAAGCCGAGCTGCAGAACATGATGCTGCGCATACGCTATGCGCAGGTGCCTGTGGTGGCTGCGATCCACGGCATGGCCCTGGGCGGCGGCTGCGAGCTGGCCGTCTACAGCGCCCGCCGCGTGGCCCATATGGAGAGCTATATCGGCCTGGTGGAAGTGGGCGTGGGCCTGGTGCCCGGCGCCGGCGGCCTGACCTATATCGCCCGCCGCGCAGCCGAGAACATGGCCCAGAGCACCAGCAAGGACGTGCTGCCCTTCCTCACCGAAGGCTTCACTGCCGCTGCCATGGCCAAGGTGGGCACCAGCGCCATCGAATCGAAGAAGCTCGGCTATCTGCTGGAGTCCGACCTCATCGTGCCCCACAAGGACGAGCTGCTGTTCACCGCCATCAACGAGGCCAAATCCATGGCCGCCGGTGGCTGGCGCGCACCGCACAAGCGATTGTTCCCCGTGGCCGGCCGCAACGGCATTGCCACCATCAAGGCCCAGCTGGTGAACATGCGCGACGGCGGCTTCATCAGCGCCTACGACTTCAAGATCGCTTCCATGATTGCCGAGGTGGTCTGCGGTGGCGATGTGGATGCCGGCTCGCTGGTGACCGAGGAATACCTGCTGGCACTGGAGCGCAAGGCCTTCTGCCACCTGATAGGCCAGCCCAAGACGCATGAGCGCATTCTGGGCATGCTCAACACCGGGAAACCTGTTCGGAACTAAGCCTGTCTCCACTCCTTCCCCCTCCGGGGGAAGGTTGGGATGGGGGCTCTCCACACTTCACCACCATGCGCAACCAAGCCACAGCCAATGCCAGAGCGAATGCGCTTGTGCTTCGCCGTGAGATGACCGACTCCGAGCGCAGGCTCTGGGCCGGACTGCGCAGGGAGCAACTGGGCGTGAAGTTTCGCCGCCAGCATCCCTTGGGTGCTTATGTGGCGGACTTCGCTTGCTTGGCACCGAGGCTGATCGTGGAGCTGGATGGCTCTCAGCACCAGACGAAACAGGGCTATGACGCCTTGCGTGATGCTTTTTTCCGTGACCAGGGCTTTGATGTGATGCGGTTTGCATCCAACGAGCCATTTCTTCATCTGGATGGGGTGTTGCAAGCCATAGCCAACCGGCTTGGCGTGCTTCAAAAACAGCCCCCATCCCCACCTTCCCCCGAGGGGGGAAGGAGTCATACCTTGCAGGAGCAATCTCCATGAAACAAGTACAAGACGCCTACATCGTTGCCGCCACGCGCACGCCGATCGGCCGCTCGGGCCGCGGTTATTTCAAGAACACGCGCCCGGACGATCTGCTGGTGGCGACGCTGAAGTCCGCCATGGCCCAGGTGCCCACGCTGGACCCCAAGGCGATTGAAGACGCCATCATCGGCTGCTCCTTCCCCGAGGGAGAGCAGGGCATGAACATGGCGCGCATTGCCGTGGGGCTGGCCTTTGACCACCCCATCGGCGGCGTGACGGTGAACCGCTTTTGCGCCTCGGGCGTGACGGCCATCCAGATGGCGGCCGACCGCATCCGCGTGGGCGAGGCCGATGTGCTGATTGCCGGTGGTGCCGAGTCCATGAGCATGGTGCCCATGGGCGGCAACAAGCCCTCGTTCAACCCCGAAATCTTTGCACGTGACGAAAACGTGGGCATTGCCTACGGCATGGGGCTGACGGCCGAGAAAGTGGCCCAGCAGTGGAAGGTGACGCGCGAGATGCAGGACGCCTTCGCGCTGGAGTCCCACCTGCGCGCCGTCAAGGCCCAGCAGGCCGGTGAGTTTGCGGACGAAATCACGCCCATCGACATCGTGGAGCGCAGCCCCAATCTGGCCACCGGTGAAGTCATCACCAAGACCCGCAGCGTCAACCTCGACGAAGGTCCGCGTCCCGACACCACGCTGGAGGCCCTGGCCAAGCTGCGCCCGGTGTTCAATGCGCGTGGCTCGGTCACGGCCGGCAACAGCTCGCAGACCAGCGATGGCGCGGGTGCGCTGATTCTGGCCAGCGAAAAAGCCGTCAAGCAATTCGGCCTCACGCCGCTGGCCCGCTTTGTCAGCTTTGCCGCACGGGGTGTGCCGCCCGAGATCATGGGCATAGGCCCCATCGAGGCCATTCCCGCTGCGCTGCGCTATGCCGGCATCAACCACCAGGACATTGGCTGGTTCGAGCTGAACGAGGCCTTTGCAGCCCAGTCGCTGGCGGTCATCAACTCCCTGGGGCTGGACCCAGCCAAGGTCAACCCCATGGGCGGCGCTATTGCCCTGGGCCACCCGCTGGGTGCCACCGGAGCGATTCGCGCCGCCACCGTGGTGCATGCGCTGCGCCGCCACAAGCTCAAGTACGGCATGGTCACCATGTGCGTGGGCACGGGCCAGGGCGCGGCCGGCATCTTCGAGGCAGTCTAGCCTTCTGGGCGGCTTTGCTGTCTCCCCCGGAAAGGGGGGCGACGGCAAAGCCTGAGAGACGGCCCTTGCCCGGCATCCCCGGCGTCGGGCCGCACCGGTTGTTGGGGCAGAAGGCGTGATCGACTGCCCAGGGGTTTGCTCTGCAGGCCCTGGAATCTTGCAAATCCATGGAATGAAAAGCCGCTGTCGACAAAGCGGCCGCACAAGGAGACAGACATGGAACTGCTGCAGCTTGCTGCACCCGGCGCCTCGCTGGCGCTGCGCGTTTACGAGCCTGAGGGCGAGCCGCTGGCCAGCGTGGTCATCGGCGCGGCCATGGGTGTGCCCCAGAGCTTTTACCAGGCGTTTGCGGAGTGGCTGGCCGGGCAGGGCTTTCGCGTGACCAGCTTCGACTACCGGGGCCATGGGGATTCGCTGCAGGGCTCGATGCGCAAGGTCCGCGCCGACCTGCTGGACTGGGCGCGCGATTACGAGGCCGTGGTCCAGGACGCCCGAAACCGCCTGCCGCGCAAGCCCCTGTTCCTGCTGGGCCACAGCCTGGGCGCACAACTGCCGGGCCTGTTCCAGCAGCCTCGGCTGGTCGACGGGCTGCTGAGCATTGCTTCGGGCAGCGGCTACTGGCGCGACAACGCACCCAAGGTCAGGCGCAGCATGCCGTTTTTCTGGCATGTGCTGGTACCCGTGATCACGCGGGTCTGTGGCTATTTTCCGGGGCGGCGCCTGAACATGGTCGGCGATCTTCCTGCGGGCGTGATGCTGCAATGGCGGCGCTGGTGCCTGCATCCGCGCTACAGCCTGGCCGAGGGCCGGGAGGCCGAGGCCCGCTATGCGGCAGCCAGCTATCCGCTGCTGGCGCTGTCCATGGATGATGACGAACTCATGACCCGGCGCGGCATAGAGCAGCTGGCGGGCTTCTACACCAATGCTCCCAGCCGTGTCGAGCATCTGCAGCCGGCGGACCTCGGCTTGCGCCGCATCGGGCATTTCGGCTTTTTCCGCCCCGAAATGCGCGAGCCGCTGTGGAGCCGCGCTGCCGAGGTCCTGGGCAACTGGTCCCGGGGCGCGATGCAGCCCGTCTGGCCTGCGGGCAAGCCGGCCGCCGAGTCGCCGGTTTGACCGTCGACAAGAACACTTCCCCTCAAACTTGATAGCCATGAGCACGAACCCCCACCCCCTAGATCGCGCACTGGCCCTGGCACCCACGGGTGCCGTCGGCCATTACCGGGGCCAGACCACCCAGGACTACTGGAACATGGTCGGCCCCTATGGCGGCATCACGGCCGCAACCCTGGTGCGGGCCATCATGTCCCACCCGCAGTGCCTGGGCGAGCCGCTGTCGCTCACCGTGAACTATGCGGCAGCCGTTGGCGCCGGAGAGTTCGACATCGAGGCCAGGCCCGTGCGCACCAACCGCTCCACCCAGCATTGGTTGCTGACCATCACCCAGCCCGATGCCGATGGCGATGCCCAGGTCGTGACCACGGCCACGGCCGTGACGGCGGTCAGGCGCAGCACCTGGAGCGCCGAGGAGGAGGCCATGCCGGTCGTCCCCGCAGCCCAGGAGCTGGAGCGGGCCCCGGTGCTCAACGGCGTTGCCTGGCTGCAAACCTATGACATGCGCTTTGCCCAAGGCATTCTGCCCAGCGTCTGGGACGGCAGCGAGGCCGAGAGCCTGACCCGGCTGTGGGTGCGCGACGAGCCCGCAAGACCGCTGGACTTCTGCGCGATCGCGGCCCTGGCCGACGTGTTCTTCCCGCGCATCTGGCTGCGCCGCGCGCAGCGAACGCCTGCGGGCACGGTGTCGATGACGGTGTACTTTCACGCGGGCAGCGAAGAGCTCGCGGCCGTGGGCCCGGCCCACATCCTCGGCCAGGCCCGTGGCCAGGAGTTTCGCAACGGATTTTTCGACCAGACTGCCCAGCTGTGGAGCCCCGGCGGGCGTATGCTGGCCAGCAGCCACCAAGTTGTTTACTACAAGGAATAAGGAGCCATCTCATGAGCGAATCCAGCCAGGAAATTCTGGTCCATACCGAAGCCGGCGTGCGCACCGTCACCATCAACCGCGTCGAGAAAAAGAACTCGCTGACCGAAGCCATGTACGCGAGCATGGCTGATGCGCTGACCAGCGCCGTGGATGACGCCGAAGTGCGCTGCGTGGTGTTCCAGGGCGATATCAGCATCTTCAGCGCAGGCAACGACATTGCCGATTTTCTCAAGCAGTCCCAGGGCAGCAGCGCCTCCAGGCAGGACCCCGAGCAGCGCCCGGTCTGGCGCTTTCTGCACCAGATCTCGACCTTTCCCAAGCCCGTGATCGCCGCCGTCTGCGGCCCGGCCGTGGGCATTGGCACGACCATGCTGCTGCATTGCGACCTGATCTATGCGGGCGACAACGCGGCCTTCTCCCTGCCATTCGTGAACCTGGGCCTGTGCCCCGAGGCCGCCTCCAGCCTGCTGTTGCCGCAGATGATGGGCTACCACCGCGCGGCCGAGGCCTTGCTGCTGGGCGAGCCCTTCATGGCCGAGGCAGCCCTCGAAGTCGGTCTGGTGAACCGCGTCGTGCCGCCCAGCGAATGCAATGCCCTGGCCCAGGCCGTGGCGAAAAAGCTCGCGGCCAAGCCCCTGTCCTCGCTGATCGAAAGCAAGCGCCTCATGAAGGGCGGCCAGGCCGCCAAGGTGCGCGAGCGCATGGACGTAGAAGGCCAGAGCTTCACGCGCATGATGGCCGAGCCCGCAGCCAAGGAAGCCTTCACGGCCTTCCTGGAAAAGCGCCGCCCTGACTTCAGCGGATGCTGAAGTCAGAAGCCAGCGTAGCGTACCGCGAAGCGGGGCAGTACAGCTTTCGTTAAAAGCGCCGCCCTGATTTCAGCGGGTGTTAAATACCCCCTGAGCCGCTGCGCGGCTTCCCCCTGAAAGGGGGACGACACCATTGCTGCGGGGCGGCCCTTGCGCGGTGTCTCTGGCTTGGGCCGCGCCAGTTTTGTGCGTCGTGCCCAGCTTCTTGTTCTCTGGCTTTGCTCCCTCGCCCCTTGGGGGAGAGGGCTGGGGTGAGGGGGCTGCCGGGCAAGGCGCAAGGCCTGTGCCGACCCCAGCCCAGGAAAAATCAAACCCTGTTCATGAAATCTTCTTCAAGCCAAAAAACGCCAGTCGAATTCGAGCCCGAATTCATCGAGGGCTTGCGCCAGGTGTTCGAACGCCAGATCGCCTTCAACCAGTTGCTGGGCCTGCGCATCACCGAGGTGCGGCCCGAGCATGTCGAGGGGCGCATCGTCATGCGGCCCGAGCTGATCGGCCATGCGGCCTATCAGCGCATCCACGGCGGCGTGATCAGCGCGGGTCTGGACTCCATGGGCGGCCTGGCCGTCATGGCTGCCATCGGTGCCAAGCACATGGATGACCAGCCGCTGCAGCGCCTGCTGCGCTTCTCGCGCCTGGGCACCATCGATCTGCGCGTGGACTACCTGCGCCCGGGCATAGGCGCGGAGTTCATCCTGCGCGCCGAAGTGCTGCGCCTGGGCTCGCGCGTGGCGAATACGCGCATGGAGTTCCTCGGTGCCGACGGCCAGTTGCTGTCCACGGGCACGGCTGCCTATATCGTTTCTTAGAGCGTGAACACGTTCTTAGCGCCCAGTCAGCCAGCGAGGCGTTCGCTGAAACAGGAGCTGCTACCACGCTCCAGCATTGGATTTCAGATGGCTTTCAATCTGAAACCCAATGGACATGCGTGGTAGCAGCTCCTTTTTTATCAATCCCAGCGCGCGCGCCAGACGCTCCAGGCCGTGGCCAGTCCATAGGCGGCCATGGCCAGGCCGACCAGGCCGAACAAGGCCTGGGCGCTGGCCTGACCGCCGTGCATCAGCCAGGCGCCGCCGCCGGCGATCAGGGCCAGGCGCAGTGTGCCCGCGAACACGGGGCCGAGCACCCGGCCCGCGCCCAGCGAGGCAAAGTACAGCACCAGCCCCAGGCCGAACAGGCCGAAGGCCGGTGCTGCCATGCGCAGATAGAGATCGGCATGGGCGAGCACGGCCGCATCCTGGGTGAACAGGCCCGACCACAGCCGGGGCCAGATCCAGACCATGAGCCCCAGCGCTCCCAGCATGGCCGTGACCATGACGCCGCTGATCCAGGCCACGCTGCGTGCGCGTTGCACCTGGCCTGCGCCCAGGGCCATGCCCACCATGGGCACGGCGGCCATGCCCACGCCAAAGGCCATGGGAATCAGCAGGAACTCCAGCCTCTGGCCTATGCCGTAACCGGCCAGCGCCGCAGGGCCCAGCCGGGCCACCATGCCCGTGAGCAGCAGCGCTGCGAGCGCGGTCTGCAGGGGCGACAGGCAGGCCAGGGCGCCCACGCGCAGGATGGCGGAAAACATGGCGCGCGACAGGCGCGGTGCGCGCCAGTCGAGACGTATGCGCTGCTGGCCCCATTGCAGATAGGCGAGCAGGACCGCCACGGCCAGGACCATGGCCGCGATATTGCCCAGGGCCACGCCCGGCAGGCCCCAGCGCGGCAATGGCCCCAGGCCCAGGCCCAGGGCGCCGCCGACCACCACCTGCACCAGGGAGGCGAGCAGCAGCACGCCCGAAGGCAGGCGCATATTGCCGGTGCCGCGCACCACCGAGGCCAGGGTATTGCAGACCCAGACCAGCAGGGCGCCGCTGAACAGCACGCTGCCAAAGCCCGAGGCCTGGGCCAGCACCTCGCCGCGCCCGCCCAGCCAGCCATAGAACACCGGCCCGAGGAAGACGAAGACCAGCGAATACACGAGGCCGGCCACCGCGCCTATGACCAGTGCATGCAGGCCCAGGGCCGAGGCGCGCTCCACCTCGCCGGCGCCGAGCGCACGGCTGATGGCCGAAGAGACGCCGCTGCCCATGGCGCCATTGCTGAGCATCTGCGTGAGCATGGCAAACGGAAACACCAGGGCCATGGCTGCAAGAGCCGCCGTGCCCAGGCTGCCCACGTAATAGGTCTCGGCCACGGAAACCAGCACCGCCATGCTCAGGGCCAGCATATTGGGCAGGGCCAGCCTCAGCAGGGTGGAGGTGATCGGGCCTTCGAGCAGGGGCGAGCGGACCGGGGCGCGCAAGGGCTGGGCGATGGCGCTCATGTCTGGCTCTCCACGGCGGGATCGGGGTCTGCGAGCTGGGGCAGCATGGCCAGCACCAGGCTTTCGAGCTCGCCAATCTGCTGCTGGCCGCACAGCTCGCGCACGCGCTGCTGGGCCAGCTGCCACAGGGACCGGGCCTCGCGCAGCCGTGCAATCCCGGCGGGCGTGATCAGCACGCAGCGGCTGCGCGCATCGCGGCCCGGCACCAGCTCTATGCAGCCTGCCTGCTCCAGCGTGCGCAGATTGCGCGTGAGCGTGGTGCGGTCGGTGTGCAAAAGCTGGGCCAGGGCGGAGACCGTGGCCTCGCCGGGCCGGGCATGCCGCACCTGCATGAGCAGGCTGAACTGCGTGCCGCGCAAGCCGCTGGGTGCCAGTGTGTCGTCGTAGAGCTGGGAGATCTTGCGCGACAGGCTGCGCACCATGAAACAGGTGCAGACGGGCTGACTGCGGTTCGCGGGAAGGCTGGACATGAGAAGGGCAGGAGGAGAAAAAGTGGATATGAGTGTAGATGCACCTATTTGGACAAGCCTGTCTTCCCGGAGACATGGAGATGGGTAAATGCAAATATTGATGTTGTGTTAAGTAAATTAAGAAAGTAAATGAAACTTCTGAGCCATCTTGTTACTTTTCTTGCGAGATGAGGCGAATTGTTAAGTCTTGTCCTGCATAGCATGGCGCTTTCCCCAAGGAGGCTTTCGAATGGCTGTGCAGACCCCGTTTTTTGGCAAGCGTGACAACGACGCTTTTGGTAATCGCAACAATCCAGTGGGGGCCGGCAACAGTCAAAACAGCATGATGGCCGGCGCTTCGCGGCCGGCGCCCATTCCCGCACCGGCAACCACGGCCGTGGACGCCGGCGAGAGTGGCAGCAAGCTCACGGTCGGCCCCAACATCAAGCTCAAGGGCGTGGAGATCACGGACTGCGACACCCTGGTCGTCGAGGGCACGGTCGAAGCCACGATGAATTCGCGCGTCATACAGATTGCCGAGCGAGGTGCTTTCCACGGCACGGCGGAAATCGACATCGCCGAAATCCACGGCGTTTTCGACGGCTCCCTGACGGTGCGCGAGAAGCTGGTGATCTACGGCAGCGGCAAGGTGCGTGGCGAGATCCGCTACGGCAAGATCGTCATCGAGGAAGGCGGCCAGCTGTCGGGCCAGATCGCCGTACTTGGAGACAGCCCTGCGGCCAAGCCCGCCTTGCTCGAACCCGCCAAGTCCCAGCCCGCAGCGCCTGTGGCCGACACCGATGCTGCGGCCAAGCTGGCCGTACCTGTCACTGCCGCCCGCGTGCTCTGAGATCGTGAACACGCTCTGAGATCGTGAACACGCTCTGAGAGCGTAAGCACGCTCTGGCACAGCGCTGTTGAGCAGGCCAGGCCTGGTGTTCCGGCACCAGGCCTTTTTTCATGCATGGGCCTGCGAGGCGCTTGCGTTCTGCATGGCTCGGGTGGCGCGCCTGAGCTCCTGGGGAAAGCTCTAGGTGGCTTTGTTTATTTATAAAAAGCAATCGCTTGCTCAAATAAATAATTGTTGATACCTTGGGCTGCATGCATGCATCCAAGCCCACAACTTCCTCGTTCCCGCGCATCAAAAGCCCGCAGCCCGAAGCTGCTGCGCTCGAGAAGCGCCCGCGTGGCCGGCCGCGCAAGACCGATTCCGAAATCGACGAAGGCAATCGCCGTCGCCAGCTCATAGAAGGTGCGGCCCGCCTGTTCCATGCCAAGGGCTATGACGCCACGAGCACGCGCGACATCGCGGCAGCGGCCGGCATGCGCAGCGGCTCGCCGTTTTACTTCTTCGAAAGCAAGAGCCAGCTGCTGCAGGTGGTCATGCAGCAAGGCATGAGCCAGGCCCTGCAAAGTCAGACCGCTGCCATGGCCGCCCTGCCCGAGGACTGCAGTGCCAGCGAGCAGTTGCGTGCCCTCATAGACCACCACTTTCGCGTGCTGCTTGAACCGCAGGCGCACTTCATTCCGCTCATGGTTTCCGAGTGGCGCTCGCTCACGCCCGAGCAGCGCATCGATGTGGGCCGCATCAAGGACGAATACGAAGGCTGCTGGCAGCCCGTGCTCCAGATCCTGCACGAAGAGGGCCGGCTGCGCGCCGATCCGCATGTGGCGCGCATGTTCATCTTCGGTGCGCTGAACTGGTCGGTGCAGTGGTTCAAGCCCCAGGGCCCCAAGTCCGTTGAAGCCCTGGTGGATGAGGCCATGGCCTTGTTTTTATGACGCACCCCCTGAGTCGCTGCGCGCCTTCCCCCTCTCTGGCTTCGCCGGAGGGGGACGATGCCCTCGCTGCGGGGCGGCCCTTGCTCGGCATCCCTGTTCAGAGCCGCGCCGGTTTTGTGCGCTGGGCCCTGGCTTCGCTGCCTGGCCTTCTGGAGAACTGATATGTACGAATCAATATTCACGCCGGGCCTGATGCTGGGCCAGGTCATGCTGGTCACGGGCGCGGGCTCGGGTATAGGCCGCTGCGCGGCCCATGAGCTGGCGGCCCTGGGCGCACAGGTGGTGCTGGTCGGGCGCAACAGCGAAAAGCTGCAGGCCGTGCAGGCCGAGATCGAGGCTGATGGCGGCCGGGCCGCCTGGCATGCCTGCGACATCCGCGACGAGGCCGCAGTCACGCAGATGGTGGCTGCCGTGGTCGGCGCGCATGGCCGCATCCATGGCCTGGTGAACAACGCGGGCGGTCAGTACCTGGCGCCGCTGGAGAGCATTTCGGCCAAGGGCTGGGAAGCCGTGGTGGCCACGAATCTCACGGGCGGCTTTCTCGTGGCGCGCGAGTGCTTCAAGCAAAGCATGGCCGCGCATGGCGGTGCCATCGTCAACATCGTGGCCGATATGTGGGGCTCCATGCCCGGCATGGGCCATAGCGGGGCTGCGCGTGCGGGCATGGTGAGCTTTACGGAAACCGCAGCCCTGGAATGGGCGCACCAGGGCGTGCGCGTGAATGCCGTGGCTCCGGGCTATATCGCCTCCAGCGGCATGGACCACTACCCGCCCCAGGCCGCCAGCCTACTCAAGACCATGGCCGCCACCGTGCCCCTGGGCCGCTTTGGCAATGAGGCCGAGGTCGCGGCCGCCGTGGTGTTCTTGCTGAGCCCGGCCGCAAGCTTCATCAGCGGCAGCACGCTGCGCGTGGATGGTGCAAGACCGCAGGCGCGCCTGGGCTGGCCTTTGCCAATGCCGACGGATGCGGCGCGCCAGGGCGATGCCATCAGGCCCTATGGCGGCTTCCATAGAGCCGCAGTTCCCAGGCTGTTTGCCGATGCCCCTGAATGCCTGGGCCTGCCGGCTGCCAAGTCATGAAGGCAACGCTGAACCAGGCCCGCAGGCGCATCGCATCCCGCATGGAGCGGCCTGCCGCGTTGCAAATGCTCGCCATAGCTACGGCTATGGCTGCGCTTTGGGCCTTGCATTCCATCCCCAACCAGGGCGCGCTGCATCACGTTGACTTATTCAGCGTCGTCTAAAGGAGACAAAACAATGAATGGTTTTGAAAGCCGCTGGAATGCGGCCTCGCCCGAGGCCTTGCAGCGCCGCGAAGCGGCCTTGCAGCGCCTTGAGCGTATGCAAAGCCTGCAGGAGCGCGCGGCCGCAGCCTCGGCGCGTTCGCGCGCCGTATTCGAAAAACGCGGCCAGTTGCTGCCGCGCCAGCGCATTGCGTTGCTGCTCGACGGCGGCCAGCCCTGGCTGCCGCTGGCCAGCCTGGCCGGTTATCTGCAGGATACCCAGGACGAAGCCCGGTCCGTGCCCGGCGGCGGCGTGATTGCGGGCATTGGCGTGGTCAGCGGTGTGCGCTGCATGGTCGTGGCCAGCGATTCGGGCATAGACGCAGGCGCCATGCAGCCCATGGGGCTGGAGAAGCTGCTGCGCGCCCAGGAGCTGGCCCTGGCCAACAAGCTGCCCTTTGTGCACCTGGTGGAGAGCGCGGGCGCAAACCTCATGCAATACCGCGTGGAAGGCTTTGTGCAGGGCGGGCAGATCTTCCGCAACCTCGCGCGCCTGTCTGCGGCCGGCCTTCCCGTGATCACCGTGCAGCATGGCTCGGGAACGGCGGGCGGTGCCTACATGCCGGGTCTGTCGGACATCGTCATCATGGTCGAAGGCCGCAGCCGGGCATTTCTTGCGGGCCCGCCCCTGCTCAAGGCCGCCACGGGCGAGATCGCCACCGAGGAGGAGCTCGGCGGCGCCATGATGCATGCGACCACCTCGGGTCTGGGCGAATACCTGGCCGCCGACGATCGCGAGGCCTTGCAGCTGGCACGCAGCGTGGTTGGCCAGCTGGGCTGGGACACGGTGGGCGCGGCCAAGGACTGCGATCCGCCGGTGCTCGATGCCGAAGAGCTGCTGGGCCTGATGGCTGGCGATCTGCGCCAGCCTGTGGACATGCGCGAAGTCATGGCCAGGCTTGCCGATGCCTCGCGCCTGCTGGAGTTCAAGGCCTTGTACGGCCCGGCCACGGTCTGCGTCCAGGCCCATATCGGCGGCCATGCCGTGGGCCTGGTGAGCAACAACGGTCCCATCGACGTGGCCGGGGCCAACAAGGCCACGCACTTCATCCAGTGGATGAATCAGCTGGGCCAGCCGCTGATCTACCTGCAGAACACCACGGGCTTCATGGTCGGCAAGGACAGCGAGCAGGGCGGAATGATCAAGCACGGCAGCAAGATGATCCAGGCCGTGAGCAATGCACGCGTGCCTCAGATCACCGTGCAATGCGGGGCCAGCTTCGGCGCGGGCAACTACGGCATGTGCGGCCGCGCCTATGCGCCCGACTTCCTGTTCAGCTGGCCCGGTGCCAAGACCGCCGTCATGGGCGGCGAGCAGGCCGCGCGCACCATGCAGAACGTGACCGAAGCCGCGATGCGGCGCAAGGGCCTGGAGCCCGACGAGGAGCAAATGCGCAAGCAGTACGAGCGCATCGTGCACATGTTCGAGCGCCAGGCCGACGTGTTCTACACCAGCGGCCTGCTGCTGGACGACGGTGTCATAGACCCGCGCTCCACGCGCGAGGTGCTCCGCCTGTGCCTGGACCTGTGGCAGGCCGCCAAACACCGGGAGCTCCATCCCATGCAATTCGGCGTGGCCCGCATGTAGGCCCGCACTTTCCATAGATCACAAGGAGACAAGCAATGCAGCTCAGCCATGAACACCGCGAAATCCAGAAGACCCTCAAGCGCTTCATAGACGAGGAGATCAACCCCCATGTCGATGCCTGGGAAGAGGCCGAGATCTTCCCCGCCCATGAGGTCTTCGGCAAGCTAGGCGATCTGGGCCTGCTGGGCCTGACCAAGCCCGAGGCCTTTGGCGGCGCAGGCCTCGATTATTCCTATGGCCTGGCCATGGCCGAGACCCTGGGCCATATACGCTGCGGCGGCGTGCCCATGGCGATTGGCGTGCAGACCGACATGAGCACGCCGGCGCTGGCGCGCTTTGGCAGCGACGAGCTCAAGCGCGATTTCCTCGCGCCTTCGGTGGCCGGCCGCATGGTGGGCTGCATAGGCGTGAGCGAGCCCGGCGCGGGCAGCGATGTCTCGGGCGTGAAAAGCACGGCACGCAAGGACGGGGGCGATTATGTGATCACGGGCCAGAAGATGTGGATCACCAACAGCCTGCAGGCCGACTGGATGTGCATGCTGGTGAATACCGGCGAAGGACCGGTGCACAGGAACAAGAGCCTGATCATGGTGCCGCTGCGCGACGGGCCGAACGGCAGGCTCACCAAGGGCGTGGAGGTCGCACAGAAGATCCGCAAGATCGGCATGAACAGCAGCGATACGGGCTTGCTGTACTTTGACGAAGTGCGCGTGCCCCAGCGCAATCTGATCGGTCAGGAAGGCCATGGCTTCCTCTACCAGATGCAGCAGTTCCAGGAGGAGCGCATGTGGGCCTCGGCCAGTTCCCTGGTGGCCATGGACGAATGCATTCGCGAGACCATCGAATGGGCCCAGGGCCGCAAGATGTTCGGCTCCACCCTGGCCGACCAGCAATGGGTGCAGTTCAAGCTGGCCGAGCTGCAGACCGAGGTCGAGGCCTTGCGCGCCCTGGTCTGGCGCACCTGCGAGCTCTATGTGCAGGGCCAGGACGTGCTGCAGCTGGCCAGCATGGCCAAGCTCAAGTCGGGCCGGCTCACGCGCGCGGTGGCCGACACCTGCTTGCAGTTCTGGGGCGGCATGGGCTTTACCTGGGAGAACCGAGTCTCGCGCCTGTACCGCGACGGCCGCCTGGGCTCGATCGGCGGCGGCGCCGACGAAGTCATGCTGGGCATACTGGCCAAGACCATGGGCATTGCCAAGCGGGCCGTGGCATGAGCGGCACCGCCAAGGATTTGCTGGCCGTAGTCCGCGAGGAGGATGGCGCAGGCCATGCGCGCGAGACCTGGACCTTGAATGCGCCGGCCTCGCGCAATGCACTCACCGATGCCATGGTGGAGCAACTGCTTGCCGCCTGTGAGCGTGCCAGGGGCGATGCGCAATTGCGCTTCATCGTGCTGCGCGGAGCGGGCGGGCATTTCTGCGCGGGCGGCAGCCTGGGCGGATTTGCGGACTCCATAGGCCAGCCACCAGGTGCTGGCGTGGACCCGCTGATAGAGGCCAACCGCAGCTTTGGCCGCCTGCTCGAAGCCCTGTGTGCACTGCCCCAGTGGCTGCTGGCCGCCGTGGAAGGGGCGGCCATGGGCGGCGGCCTGGGCCTGGTGGCCTGTGCCGATCAGGTGCTGGCTGCGGCCGATGCCCAGTTTGCAGCGCCCGAGGTCACGCTGGGCGTGGTGCCTGCGCAGATCGCACCCTTCCTGGTCTGGCGCCTGGGCGCGGGGACGGCTCGCCAATGGCTGCTCCAGGGGCAGCGCTACACGGCGCAGCAGGCGCTGAACGACGGACTGGTGCAGCAGATTGCGGGCCATGACTTCGAGCAGGCAATCGAAGCCCGGTTGCAGGTCATGCGCGTGAGTGGCCCCCTCGCTCTGGCAAGCACCAAGCGCCTGTTGTGGGCCATGGAGGCACCGCGCATCGGCAGCCTGCTTGATACCGCAGCGCGGGAATTTGCCCAGGCCTTGCGCAGGCCCGAAGCCGCCCAGGGTCTGAAAGCCTTTGCCGCACGCGCCAAGGCGCCCTGGCACAGCGAGGAAAAAGCATGAAGAAAATCCTAATCGCCAACCGTGGCGAGATCGCCAGGCGCATTGCCCGCACGGCCCGCCGCATGGGCATTGCCACGGTGGCCGTTTATTCCGATGCCGACGCGCGCAGCCTGCATGTGGGCGAGGCCGACGAGGCCGTGGCCCTGGGGGGGCTGAGCTCGGCCGACAGCTATCTGCGCATGGACAAGCTCATCGCGGCCGCGCGCGCCACCGGGGCCGAGGCCATACACCCTGGCTATGGTTTTCTGAGCGAGGACGCGCGCTTTGCGCGCCTTGTAGAGCAGGAGGGGCTGATCTGGATAGGCCCGCCGTCCGAGGCCATAGAGGCCCTGGGCAGCAAGTCCGCAGCCAAGGCCCTGGCACAAAAGCAAGGCGTGCCCTGCCTGCCCGGCTATGCGGGCACGGATCAGCGCGACGAACGCTTTGAGCAGGCGGCAGCCGAGATCGGCTTTCCGGTCATGGTCAAGGCCGTGGCCGGCGGCGGTGGACGCGGCATGCGCCTGGTGCAGGCGAAGGAGCAGCTCAAGTCTGCGCTGGCCAGTGCGCGCTCCGAGGCCGTTGCCGGTTTTGGCAATGCCGATCTGCTCATGGAGCGAGCGGTGCAGCACCCGCGCCATGTGGAAGTGCAGGTGTTTGCCGACCGCCATGGTCGCTGCATCCATCTGGGTGAACGCGACTGCTCGGTACAGCGCCGCCATCAGAAGATCATCGAGGAATCGCCGAGCCCGGCCGTGAATGCCGAGCTGCGCGAACGCATGGGCGCCTGCGCCGTGGCCCTGGCCCGGGCGGCCGGCTATGTGGGTGCGGGCACGGTGGAGTTTCTGCTCGAGGGCCAGGATTTTTATCTCATGGAGATGAATACCCGGCTGCAGGTCGAGCACCCCGTGACCGAAGCCTTGACGGGGCTGGATCTGGTCGAGTGGCAGATCCGCGTGGCGCGCGGTGAGGCCTTGCCGCTGGCCCAGCAGGAGGTGAGCTTCAGCGGCCATGCCATAGAGCTGCGCATTTGCGCCGAGGACGAGAGCTATGTGCCGCATACGGGCCGGGTGCTGCATTTGCAGGCGCCCCGGGCGCTGGAGTTCGAGCGCGGCGCGCTGCGCTGGGACCATGCGCTGGCGCCGCAGACCGAGGTCTCGCCCCATTACGACGCCATGCTGGGCAAGCTCATCATCCATGCTCCCACGCGCGCAGAGGCCATAGAGCGTGCGCTCGCGGCCCTGGGCCAGCTGTGCGTGCTGGGCTTGCCCACGAACCGTGGCTTTCTCATGCAATGCCTGGATCACGCGCTGTTTCGTGAAGGCCGGGCCTTGATCTCGTTTCTGGCCGAGCATGGCGATGTGCTGCGCGAGCGCCTGGTGGCACGCGAGAAGGCCGCGTTCGAGCGCCATGGGCTGGCCGCAGCCTATGGCCAGGGGCTGCAGGACACGCCGCTGGCCTGCATCTGGGAAAAGCCCTTGCGCCTGCGCTGGCGCGGCGAAACCCGCGATTGGGCCGTCACCGCCCAGGGCGGCACGCGGTTGCGGGTGCGGCAGGGCGAGCAGGATCAGACCCTGGAGCTGCATGGCCGGGCGCCGCAGATGCAATTGGTCGCAGATGGTCTGCGGCAAGGCCTGAGCCTGGTGCATGTGCCCGGGCGCGGACCGAATGCCTGGCATATGCAGGCCGATGGCGTGGACTGGTGGCTGGAGGATGCATCGCTCTCTCGCGCCAAGAGCCAGAGCGCGGCCGAGGCTGCCCAGGTCCTGCGCGCGCCTTTCAACGGCAAGCTGGTGCAGGTCGCGGCACAGGCCGGGCAGACGCTGTCGCCCAGCGAGACGGCCCTGGTCATCGAATCCATGAAGCTGGAGCACAGCCTTTGCGTTTCCGCGCCCTCCGTGGTGCAGGAAGTGCTGGTGGCTCCCGGCCAGCAGGTCACACCCGGTCAGGTGCTGCTGCGCCTGCAGCCCGTACAGGCCGAGGCGCCGGCGCTTGCCTGAACCATTGAATAACAAGGAGACATTCGAGTGACGACTTCCAGCAACAAGGCCATCATCACCTGTTCCATCACGGGCGTGCTCACCGATCCCGCGCAGCACCATGTACCGGTCACGGCCGCACAACTGGCCCAGGAGGCGCGCCGCGCCTATGACGCGGGCGCCGCCGTGGTCCATGTGCACTTTCGCCAGCAGACGCCGGGCAAGGGCCATTTGCCCAGCTGGGACCCGCAGGTGGCGCAGGAGTGCGTGGCCGCCATGCGCGAGGCCTGCCCCGGCCTCATCATCAACCAGACCACGGGCACGGTAGGCCCGAACTACCAGGGCGCGCTCGACTGCCTGCGTGCCACCCGTCCCGAGATGGCGGCCTGCAATGCGGGCTCGCTCAACTACCTCAAGGTGCGCCGCGACGGCAGCTGGGCCTGGCCGCCCATGCTGTTCGACAACCAGCCAGCCAAGGTGCAGGAGCATCTGGACGTGATGGCCGAAACGGGCACCTTGCCCGAGTTCGAATGCTTTGATGTGGGCATCGTGCGCTGCGTGCAGATGTATGTGCAGACCGGCATGTACAAGGGCCTGCCCTCGTACAACTTCGTCATGGGCGTGGAGTCGGGCATGCCCGCCGATGCCGAGCTGCTGCCGATTTTGCTGCGCCTGAAGATGGCCGATGCACCCTGGCAAGCCACGGTCATAGGCCGTGCCGAGATCTGGCCTGTGCACCGCCGCGTGGCCGAGCTGGGCGGGCATTTGCGCTCGGGCCTGGAGGACACCTTCTATCTGCCCGACGGCAGCAAGGTCGAGTCCAACGGCCCGCTGATCGAGCAGCTTGCGCGCTATGCCCAGGAATGCGGCCGGGGCGTGGCCAGCCCGGCCGAGGCGCGCGCCATGCTCGATCTGCCGCAGGCCGCCTGAGTCGGTCTTGAGCCCAGAGAGGAAGCTGATGAACACGCAACAATTTCCGCAGACCGTAGGCCAGGCGCTGGACCGGACAGCCGCCAGGCATCACAAGACCGCCTACATCGATCGCGGCCGCAGCTATAGCTGGCAGGAAGTGCAGCAGATGAGTGCCGTGCTGGCGCGCAATCTGCGCGCCCTGGGTCTGGGCAAGGGCGACCGTATCGGGGTCATCCTGCCCAACGGCATCGAATGGGTTCTGACCTATCTGGCCGCTGCCCGCATGGGCGCCGTGGTCGTGGGTCTGAGCATTCGCTACCGCGACAGCGAGCTGGACTTCATGATGCAGGACAGCCAGATCAAGGCCGTGCTGGCGCCGCTGGCATTTGCGGAGCTGGACTATGTGCAGTACCTGAGCCAGGCGCGCGAGCGCTGCCCCACGCTTGAGCATCTGATGTTCCTCGGCGATCCAGGCGAGGGCCGGGGGCATGATTTCCTGATGCTGCTCAAGGCGCAGGCAGCTGTGCCGGATAGCCAGGAAGAGTCCGTGGAGGCCGATGATCTCTTGCTCATCATCTATACCTCGGGCACCACGGGCAAACCCAAGGCCGCAGGGCTGACACATGGCTCGCAACTGGCATCGGCGCGTGCCCAGTGCGAGCACACCAAGGCTTGTGCAGACGATCTGCTGCAGCTGTCCCTGCCGCTCAACCATGTGGGCGGCATCACCTGCGGCGTGCTCACGCTGATGCTGGCCGGCGCGGGCGCCGAGTTCGTGCCGGTGTTCAACGCGGATACGGTGCTGGAGATGGCCGGGGTCAACCCTCCGACCATGCTCACGGGCGTGCCCACCATGTTTGCGCTGCTGCTGCTCAAGCCGGAGTTTGCCAGCGCCGACTGGAGCCGCCTGCGCCTGGTCATCATCGGCGGCTCGAACGTCGAGCCCGGGCTGCTGTCACGCCTGCAGCAATTGCTGCCTGGCGTGGTCTTCATGAATCTCTACGGCCTGTCCGAGACTTCGGGCGCCATCGTGATGACACCCTGGAATGCCGACCAGCACTCGCTGCTGCACTCGATTGGCCGGCCCCTGGCCGGAGCCGAGGTCTGCGTGGCAGGCCCCGATGGCCGGCCCTTGCCCGCCGGCGAGGTGGGTGAGCTGTGCTATCGCTCGGCCAGCGTCATCCCCGGCTATGTGGGAGCGCAGCGCGACGAGGGCGCATTCGATGCACTGGGCTGGCTGCATTCGGGCGATCTCGGGTACCTGGATGAGCAGGGCCAGATCTATCTCATGGGCCGCAAGAAGGACATGTTCATTCAGGGCGGATTCAATGTCTATCCGGCCGAGGTCGAGGGCGTGCTGGGCCTGCATCCCGGCGTGCTCATGGCCGCAGGCCTGGGCGTGCCCGACCCGGTGCTGGGCGAGGTCGGGCGCTATTACGTGGTTGCCAAGCCCGGCGTGGAGCTCAGCGAGGCCGAGTTGCAGGCGCATTGCCTGGCGCATCTGGCGGACTACAAGGCGCCCAGGCAGATCGTGTTTCGCAGCGAATTGCCGATGACGCCTGCGGGGAAGATTCAAAAGGCCTTGCTCAGAGGCTCTCCCTGAGTCGCCTGGGGCGCCTTCTCTCGCAAGGGCGGTGAGCCTCTCGCTGCGGGGCCGCCCTTGCTCGGAAGCCTGGAGTCGGGCTTTGCCAGCTTTAGGCCTTGAGCCCTTGAGCCCTTGAGCCCTTGAGCCCTTGAGCCCTTGAGCCCTTGAGCCCTTGAGCCTTGACGTTGCCTGCCCGGGCTGCAGATGACCTATTTTTTGGCGGGAGTGAGTAGAGAAAAAACAAGACAACAGAGTGGAGAAGAGGGCGCCGTTCAAGGCGCTCAGGGTTGCTGGATCAAACACATATACACAGGAGACAAACCATGATTGAAATGCCCGTTTTCCAAGGTGCGCAACGCATACGCCGCATAGCCCTGGGCGACATCGTGCATCGCACGGCACAGCGCCATGCAGGCCGCATCGCCTTGTGGGATGGTGATGCGAGCATGCGCTACGGCGAGCTCGACGCGCAAAGCTCGCAGTTCGGCCATTACCTGCTGTCCAGGTTCGGCACGCGCAAGCAGATTGCCATGCTGTGTGCGAACTCCATGGACATGGTCGTGGCCTTCACAGGCATACACAAATCCGGCAATGTCTGGGCACCCGTCAATCACAGGCTGGATCTTGCGGGGCTGGAATACATACTGCGCCATGCCGAAGCCTGTGCCGTGGTCGTGGATGCGGAGATTCTGGCGGCGCCCGGCATGGCCGAGATGCTGGGCAAGCTGGGCCTGCCTCTGATACTCACCATGGCCGATGCTGCAGAGCCGGCCGGGGGCGACTGCATCACCCTGGCCCGGGCCTGCAAGGGCCAGGGCAGCGATCTGCCCGAAGTGGAGATTCGCGACGAACAGCCAGCCCTGCTGATGTATACCAGCGGTACCACCGGCCATCCCAAGGGCGTGGTGCATTCCCACCTCAGCGTCTATAGCGCGATCTCGGCCAATACCAGCCTGTTCGGCATGGATTGCACGGATGTCTCCACCTGCATGCTGCCGCTGTTTCACTGTGCCCAGCATGTGATGTGGGCCACCTGCAGCTTTGCGGGCGGCAGCATGGTGCTGATGCGCAGCTTTGTGCCGGGCCAGGTCGCACGCCTGCTGACCGAACGCCGAGTGACCCAGATGGTGGGCCTGCCCATGATGTATGCGGCCGTGCTGGCCGACACCAGTTATGAGGCGGCCGACTACTCCAGCATGCGCCTGTGCATTTACGCCATGGCTCCCATGCCCCAGCCGTTGATTGCGCAGATCTCCCGGCGCATGACGGGCAATATCCGGCTGGCCACGGGGCAGACCGAGATCTACCCGACCACGCTGAGCTTCGATCCTGTGGCCAATCCGGGGCGTGATGCCAATTACTGGGGCTTGAGCAACCCGGTGTGCGACAGCGCCATCATGGACGACGAGGGCCGTCTGCTGCCTGCAGGTCAGGTGGGCGAGATCGTGCACCGAGGCCCGAACGTCATGCTCGGCTATTTCAAGGACGAGGCAGCCACGCGCCATGCGCAGCGCCATGGCTGGCATCACACCGGCGATCTGGGCATGCTGGACGAGGACGGGCAGATCCAGTTTCTGGACCGGCAAAAAGACATGATCAAGACTGGTGGCGAGAACGTGGCCAGCGTCAAGGTCGAGGCTGCCGTACTGGCCCATCCTGCGGTTGCGGCCTCGGCCGTGCTCGGCCTGCCCCATCCGCGCTGGAGCGAGGCGGTGTGCGCCCTGGTGGTGCTCAAGCCCGGCGCCCTGTGTTCGGAGGACGACCTGTTGCTTCACTGCCGCGAGCGCCTGGGCAGCTTCGAGGTACCCAAGCTGGTTCGCTTCGTCGAGACCCTGCCGGCCACGAGCACGGGCAAGATCCAAAAGCATGTGCTCAGAAAGCAGTATGCGGATCTGGTGGAGCACATGCTCTGAGCCGTCTTAGGGGTCAGTCCCGGGGCCGGCTCTGGTCCTGGGGGTTGAGCGGCCTGGGCCGGCCTTCGGCATCTATGGCCACATAGGTGAGCAAGGCCTCGGTGACCTTGACGAAATGGCCCTGGTCGGAAAAACGCTCGGCAAGAACTTCCACGTCCACGGTGACCGAGGTGCGGCCTATGCGCTGGATGCTGGAGTAGAACGACAGAATGTCGCCCACACGCACGGGCTGCTTGAACACGAACTCCTTGACGGCCACGGTGGCCATGCGGCCGTGGCCCAGACGTGCAGGCAGGACCGATCCGGCAAGGTCGACCTGGGCCATGACCCAGCCGCCAAAAATATCGCCGTTGGCATTCACATCGGCAGGCATGGGAATGACCTTGAGAACCAGCTCCTTGTCTTGCGGCAAGGGGTGTGAGGGGAGGTCGGGGCGCGGAGGCATGGGCACAATGGGGTGAATATAAGAATCCGGAATTGTCTCCCCATGCGTAGAACAAGTATTGATACTCAGGGAATACCCTTGATTTCTGAGAAGACTCCCGCGAGGGACTGGCAGGTGCTGCGGCGCCTGCTGCCCTATCTGTGGCAGTACAAGTGGCGGGTGCTGGCCGCGCTGATGTTCATGATTGCGGCCAAGCTCGCGAATGTGGGCGTGCCCGTGCTGCTCAAGCACCTGGTTGATGCACTGGATGTGCGCGCCGGCGATGCCAAGGCCTTGCTGGTCGTGCCCGTGGGCCTGTTGCTGGCCTATGGGCTGCTGCGCTTTTCCACCACCCTGTTCACCGAGCTGCGCGATCTGGTGTTTGCCAAGGCCACGCAGGGCGCATCGCGCTCCATTGCGCTGTCCACCTTCGAGCATCTGCATGCACTGAGCCTGCGCTTTCACCTGGAGCGCCAGACCGGCGGCATGACGCGCGACATAGAGCGCGGCGTGCGCAGCACCGAGTCGCTGATCTCGTATTCGCTCTACAGCATTCTGCCCACGCTGATCGAGATGGCCCTGGTGCTGGGGATTCTGGCGCTGAACTTCGACATCTGGTTTGCGGCCATCACGCTGGCGGCGCTGGCGTTCTACATCACGTTCACGGTCACGGTCACCGAATGGCGCACGCGCTTCAGGCGCGAGGCCAACGCCCAGGAGTCGGCCGCCCACACCAAGGCCATCGATTCGCTGCTCAATTACGAGACGGTCAAATACTTCAACAACGAGAAGTTCGAGGCCGAGCGCTACGACGTCAACCTGGAGAAACTGCGCCGCGTGCGCCTCAAGAGCCAGACCACGCTGACCATGCTCAACTGCGGCCAGCAGCTCATCATCGGTGCGGCGCTGGTGGCCATTCTCTGGCGCGCAACCCAGGGCGTGGTCGATGGCCGGCTCTCGCTGGGCGACCTGGTCATGGTGAATGCCTTCATGATCCAGCTCTACATACCACTGAACTTTCTGGGCGTGATCTACCGCGAGATCAAGCAGAGTCTGGCCGACCTGGACCGCATGTTCACCCTCATGGACAAGGAGCGCGAGGTGGACGACGCCGCCCATGCCCAGCCTCTGGTGCTCGACGGCGGACCGCCCGAGGTGCGCTTCGAGCATGTGGACTTCGCCTACGATCCCGTGCGCCCCATCTTGCGTGACTTGAGC
The DNA here is from genome assembly GCF_000429845.1 of Comamonas composti DSM 21721. GTDB lineage: Bacteria > Pseudomonadota > Gammaproteobacteria > Burkholderiales > Burkholderiaceae_C > Comamonas > Comamonas composti. The sequence goes on along the minus strand of NZ_AUCQ01000012.1, from coordinate 46,824 downwards.
TTCAGCATCCCCGCAGGCAAGACCGTGGCCGTGGTCGGCCCCTCGGGCGCGGGCAAGAGCACGCTGGCGCGGCTGCTGTTCCGCTTTTATGACGTGAGCGCGGCGCCGCCGGGCAGCGCGCAGGGCGCAGGCCGCATCACCATTGCGGGCCAGGACATTCGCGACGTGACCCAGGCCAGCCTGCGCCGCGCCGTGGGCATTGTTCCGCAGGACACGGTGTTGTTCAACGATACGGTGGAATACAACATCGCCTACGGCCGCCCCGGGGCGAGCCACGAGGAGATCGTGGCTGCGGCCCGCGCCGCGCGCATTCACGACTTCATAGCACGCACGCCCGAGGGCTATGCGACGCGCGTGGGCGAGCGCGGGCTCAAGCTCTCGGGCGGCGAGAAGCAGCGCGTGGCGATTGCGCGCACCCTGCTCAAGAACCCGCCGGTGCTGATCTTTGACGAGGCCACTTCGGCGCTGGATTCGGCCAACGAGCGCGCCATACAGGCCGAGCTCACCAGCGTGGCCCAGGGCAAGACCACGCTGGTCATCGCCCACCGCCTGTCCACCGTGGTCAATGCCCATGAAATCCTGGTGATGGATGCGGGTCGCATCGTCGAGCGCGGCAGCCACGATCAGTTGCTGGCCGCTGGCGGGCGCTATGCGCAGATGTGGAACATGCAGCTCAATCAGCCGCAGGCACAGGAGGCAGCTGTGTAATCGGCCGCCGCCTGCCATGAGTCTTTCAAGCCGCCAATTTCAGGCGGCTTTTTTGTTGGTACGGGTGATGTATACATTCAAATGAGTGTTTTCCCTTGTTTTTGGGTGGTCGAGGCGATTTATTGATTTTTATGTATACATTTGGCGCTTCAAACAAAAGCCACGAGACATGACCCAAGCCATTGCCCCGGTCCCTGCCGCACAGGAAAGCCACTCCCAGGTCGTCAAGGTTCAGCTCCAGCTGCGCGAGAGGATTCTTGCCGGCGAACTGGCCGCCGGGGAGCGCATTGCCGAGCTGGCCATAGTCCAGCGCCTGGGCATTTCCCGCACGCCGATTCGCGAGGCGCTGATGCGTCTGGAGCAGGAAGGCATGCTCGAGGCCGTGGCCGGCGGGCGCGGCTACCGGGTGCGCGTTTTCTCCGAAGCCGATGTGAGCGATGCCATCGAGCTGCGCGGCACGCTGGAAGGCCTGGCTGCGCGCATGGCGGCCGAGCGCGGCGTCGACGAGCGTCTGATGGCCCAGGCCTTGCGCTGCCTCGATGCGATCGACCGCGTGCTCGATGCTCCCGGCTGGGGTGATCAGGCTTTCTCGCGCTATGTGGCATTGAACTCGGAATTCCATGACCAGTTGCTGGCCATGTCGGGCAGCGCCTTCATGCAGCGCGAGCTGGAGCGCGTCAAGCGCCTGCCGTTCGCCTCGCCCTCGGGCTTTGTGATTGTGCGCTCCGATTCGCCACGTGCGCACCACAGTCTGATCCTCGCCCAGGAGCAGCACCGCCAGGTTCTTGAAGCCATAGAACAGCGCGAAGGCGCGCGCGCCGAAGCCCTGATGAAAGAGCATTCGCGCATTGCGCGGCGCAATCTGCGCGAGGCCATGCGCGCACCCGAGGCCGCTGGCGTGCCTGGCGCGCAACTGATTCGCGCCGGACGCTGACCGGCCGGCTTGAGGCGCTGGCGCTGCGGCCGGGTGCCGCAGGCGCGCGAAGAAAACACAAGGAGACCCACGATGAAAAGCCCCGAACAAAACACGTTTCCACGCAACACCTGGTATGTGGCAGCCAAGGCGGATGAAGTCCAGGACCGGCCCCTGGGCCGCCAGATCTGCGGCGAGCGCATGGTGTTCTACCGCGCCAAGGAGGGGCGGGTGGCGGCCGTGGAGGATTTTTGCCCGCATCGCGGCGCGCCGCTGTCCCTGGGGCGGGTCTGCGAGGGCAAGCTGGTCTGTGGCTACCACGGCCTGGAGATGGGCTGCGACGGCAAGACCATTGCCATGCCCGGCCAGCGCGTGCGCGGTTTCCCTGTGATCAAGAGCTATGCGGTCGAGGAGCGCTACGGCTTCATCTGGGTCTGGCCGGGCGACAAAAGCCAGGCCGATGCGACGCTGATCCCCGAGCTGCAATGGCATGGCAGTCCCGAGTGGGCCTATGGTGGCGGGCTGTTCCACATCAAGGCCGATTACCGGCTCATGATCGACAACCTCATGGATCTCACCCACGAGACCTATGTGCATGCGACAAGCATAGGCCAGTCCGAGATCGACGAGACGCCCTGCAAGACCGAAGTCCATGGCGAGGGCGAAGTCGTGACCAGCCGCTTCATGCACGACATTCCTGCGCCGCCGTTCTGGAAGATGGCGCTGCGCAGCAACGGCCTGGCCGATGACGTGAATGTGGATCGCTGGCAGATCTGCCGCTTCACCCCGCCCAGCCACGTGATGATCGAGGTCGGCGTGGCCCATGCCGGCAAGGGCGGCTACGAGGCACCCGACGAGCACAAGGTCTACAGCGTGGTCGTGGACTTCATCACGCCCGAGACCGACGGCTCCATGTGGTATTTCTGGGGCATGGCGCGCAAGTTCAACCCCGGCGATGCCGCAGTCACCGAGCAGATACGCGCAGGCCAGCACAAGATCTTCAGCGAGGATCTGGAAATGCTGGAGCTGCAGCAGCGCAATCTGGCCGACCATCCCGAGCGCCAGCTGCTCAAGCTCAACATCGATGCGGGCGGCGTGCAGTCGCGCAGAATCATCGAGCGCCTCATTACGTGCGAAGAGGCCGTGAGCACATGAATGCGGGTCGCGCACAAAACCCTGGGTGCAGGGTGAATGCGGTAATCTCGAAGGCCGACCCCCAGCCCGCCTTTGCCCTGCCGCCGCATGCCTTCTCCCGCACCCGATCCGCTTTCCCTGGACCTCTACGATCAGCCCGGCCATTTGATCCGCCGCGCGCAGCAGATTGCATCGCAGCTGTTCCGCGACGTGCTGGGCCCCGATGTGACGCCCGTGCAGTACGCGATCTTGCGCATGCTGCAGGAAGCGCCGGGCATAGACCAGGTCACGCTGGCACGCCTGGTGGCGCTGGACAACTCGACCACGGCCGACATTGCCGCGCGCCTGGAGAGCAAGGGCTGGATTCACCGCGAGCTTTTGCCCCGGCGCCAGCGCTGTCTGAGCCTCACGACCGAGGGCGAAGCCATGCTCGCGGCCTTTGTGCCGAACGTGCACGAACTGCGACAACGCATGCTCTCGGCCCTGGAGCCGGGCGAGCAGGCCGAGTTCAAGCGCCTGCTGCGCAAGTTCGTGCAACTGCACGATGCCAGCGAGGCCACGCAAATTCCAGCAAAGGCCAGAACCGTCCGCCGCAAGTAAGGCCTGCGGGCCAGGACGGCGCGCGCCTCGCCCGGCATTGCATCTGCAGATCTTGCTGAAGATCTGATTTCCATTCGGGAAATCCCTGGTTTGGTGTGAATTTTCATTCAGTAAACTGAATGAGATTCAGTGTGCTGAATAATGAGAAAAACTCCTGGAGACAACGATGAAACTGCTGATCGCCTTTGCCCGGCACACAAGTGCCAGGCCGTTCCTGATGGAGGTGCTGCCATGAGCCAGAATCTGCGTACGCAGCTGGACCAGCGGCCCATGAGCATGTTCCAGTGGTCTGTGGTGGGGGTCTGCATGGTCCTCAACATGATCGATGGCTTCGATGTGCTGGTCATGGCCTTTACCGCCTCCTCGGTTTCCGCTCACTGGAAACTCAGCGGCTCGGAGCTGGGCTTCTTGCTCAGCGCCGGCCTGTTCGGCATGGCCGGTGGATCGCTGCTGCTCGCGCCCTGGGCCGACAGGCTGGGGCGGCGCCCGTTGATCCTCGGCTGTCTGCTGATTTCCGGCCTGGGCATGCTCGCCTCCGCCTGGAGCCAGACCCCGGCGCAGCTGGCGGCGCTGCGCGTACTCACGGGTGTGGGTGTGGGCGGCATCCTGGCCTGCAGCAACGTGATCGCCAGCGAATACGCGTCGCTGCGCTGGCGCAGCCTGGCCGTGACCCTGCAGTCCACGGGCTATGCGCTGGGCGCGAGCATAGGCGGCAGCATTGCCGTCTGGCTGCTGGCCCAGCATGGCTGGCGCTCGGTCTTTCTGTTCGGCGGCATCTGCACGCTGACGGTCTTCGTGATCGCCTGGCTGGCGTTGCCGGAGTCGCTGGACTTTCTGCTGGCCAAGCGCCCCCGCAGGGCTCTGGAGAGGCTCAATGCCCTCACGGGCCGCATGGGCCTGCCGCTTCTGCGCAGCCTGCCGGATCAGACCGCATCGCCGGGCGCAGCCCGGGCCAGCGGTCCGCTGCAGCTGCTCTCGCCGGGTCTGCGCCGCCCCACCTTGCTGGTCTGGCTGTCCTTCTTCTCGGTGATGTTCGGCTTTTACTTCGTGATGAGCTGGACGCCCAAGCTGCTGGCCGCATCCGGCCTTACGGCCGAGCAGGGCGTGACCAGCGGCGTGCTGCTGAGCCTGGGCGGCATTCTGGGTGCGACCTTGCTGGGGCTGCTGGCGGCGCGCTTTGCGATCCACCGTGCGCTGGCGGTCTTCATGCTGATCACGGCCCTGCTGCTGTGCTTTCTGGTCGGCAGTTCGGGGGCGCTGTGGGTGTCGTATGCGCTGGCCTTTTTCATCGGCATCTTCGTGAATGCCTGCGTGGCCGGGCTGTACGCGATCGCGCCCGTGGTCTATGGCAGCGATGTGCGCGCCACGGGCGTGGGCTGGGGCATTGGCATAGGGCGCATAGGGGCCATCGTCTCGCCCCTGGTGGCGGGCCGGCTGCTGGATGCGGCCTGGTCGCCGGGCCAGTTGTATGTGGGCTATGGCCTGGCCTTTGTGTTTGCGGCCGCAATTGTTTCTCTGCACCGGATTGCCAGCCCCTCGGCATCCCGCAGCACTGCGGGCGCGGCTGCAGCTCTGTCCACGCACAAGGCATGAATCCTGGCGCGCCGCAGCGCGCGCCAGAGAACGCCGGTCCCGGGGCTTGCGCAAGAGGCGCCCCAGGCCGGCCATAACAAAGAGGAAGTACGCAATGACTCCAACCACCCACGCCGCATCTATTGCATCCGCGCCGGCCTTTCCGCTCGAACAGTGGTATGTGGCAGGCTTTTCCTGGGAGCTCAAGAGCGCGCCCGTGGCACGCACCTTGCTCGGCCATCCCGTGGTGCTGTTTCGCACCGCCGACGGTAAGGTCGCGGCGCTGGAGGACCGCTGCTGCCACCGCGAACTGCCGCTGTCCTGCGGCACGGTGGAGGACCGGGGCCTGCGCTGCGGCTACCACGGCCTGCTGTTCGACCATGGCGGGCGCTGCCTCGAGGTTCCGGGCCAGGAGCGCATTCCACCCAAGGCCTGCGTCAAGTCCTTTGTGCTGCGCGAGCGCGACCAGATTCTCTGGATCTGGATGGGCGCCACGCCGGACTCCGTGCCCGCGCAGGAGCCGCCCGCCTATGAGGTGCATGGCGATCCTGCCTACCGCTTTGGCGGCGATGTCTACCACTACGATGCGCCTTACCAGCTGATTCACGACAATCTGCTGGATCTGAGCCACCTCGGCTATGTGCACCTCAAGACCATTGGTGGCAATGCCAGCGTGCACATGAATGCCGAGCTCAAGCTCAGTCAGCAGGGCGACTCGGTGAAGGTCGTGCGCTGGATGCCCGACTCGGAGCCGCCCCCCACCTATAGCGCGGCCTGGCCGTTCCAGGGGCGCATCGACCGCTGGCAGGAGGTCGAGTTCCACCCCTCCCATGTGCGCATCTGGACCGGTGCCATGGACAGGGGCACGGACCGGCTCGACAACCCGCAGCGCCAGGGCTTTCACATGCGCGGCTTTCATGGCGTGACGCCCGAGACCGAGACCTCGGCCCATTACTTCTGGACCATTGCCACCAACCCGCATCCGCAGATGCAGGATCCCACGCAGCTGGTCATAGACCAGACGGCAGCGACCTTCGAGGAAGACAAGGTGGTGATCGAGGCGCAGTTCCGCAATCAGCAGCGCTTTGGCGCGCGCCCCGTGGTCGACATCCATGTGGATGCGGGCCCGAACCGCGCGCGGCGTGTCATCGAGCGTCTGCGAACGGCCGGCGCCAGGGCTGGCGAGGGAGCATCGGCATGAGCAAGGAAGAAAAGGCCTTTCCCATGGGCGCGCAGACAAGTCTTGAGGTGTGCATTGCACGCAAGCAGGCCGAGGCGCAGGACATCTGCAGCCTCGAGCTGCGGGCACTGCCAGGCCAGAGCCTGCCGGCCTTTGCCGCGGGCGCGCACATCGACGTGCACCTGCCCGGCGGCCTGGTGCGCCAGTATTCGCTGAGCAATGACTGCGCCGAGCCCGACCGCTACGTGATCGCCGTACTGCGCGAAAGTGCCTCGCGCGGCGGCTCGGCCGCCGTGCACACGCAATTGCTGCAGGGCCAGCAGATCTGCATCAGCGCGCCGCGCAACCACTTTGCGCTGCAGGCCGGGGCGAAAAAGCACTTGCTGCTGGCCGGGGGCATAGGCATTACGCCGATTCTGTCCATGGCCCGCTGCCTGGCGCGCGAGGGCGCGGACTTCACGCTGCACTACAGCGCCAGGGCGCGCGAGCGCATGGCCTTTGCCGAGGCCATCGAGGCTTCGGCCTGGGCTACGAGGGCGCATCTGCATCTGGATACTGCAGGCGGCAAGCCGCAGCTGGACATCGCAGGCCTGCTGGCCGTGGCCGAGCCGGGCACGCACCTGTACGTCTGCGGGCCCCGGGGCTTCATGGATGCGGTGCTGGACACGGCCAGGGCTGCAGGCTGGCCGCAGGAACAATTGCATTACGAGTTTTTCGCCGGCGAGGCCGGGCCCCGCGAGGACGATGCCGGGTTCGAGATCCAGGTCGCGAGCACGGGCCAGGTGGTGCGTGTGGCGCCCGAGCAGACCGTGGTGCAGGCGCTGGAATCCATAGGCGTCTGCGTGCAGACCTCGTGCGAGCAAGGCGTTTGCGGAACCTGTCTCACACGCGTGCTGGAAGGCGAGATCGAGCACCGCGACATGTACCTCACCGAAGAGGAGCAGGCCGCCAACGACCAGTTCACGCCCTGCTGCTCACGCGCCAGATCGTCCAGGCTGGTGCTGGATTTGTAGCCGGCGCTGCAGGGGCAAGTTCAGCTCTCATGCAGGCCCGGGCAGGCGCATGCAGAATTTCTGCGGCCCTGAGCGGAAACTGACTTGCCGCGCGGCCCTGCCATGAAACCTGTACTGCTTGTTCTCAACTTCAACACCCCCGAGCATCTGCGCCTGATGGCGCAGAGCTTTGCCGACTTCGAACTCATCTACGCGCCCGATGCCGCGCAAGCCGAGGCCGCGATCGCCGCCCATGGCGAGCGCGTGCGGGTGGTGCTCACCGTGGGTGCCACGGGCCTGTCGGCCGCGCAGATGCAGCGCCTGCCCGCGCTGACCCTGGTCTGTGCCATGGGCGCGGGCTATGAGAACGTGGACCTTGCCCATGCGCGCGGACGCGGCATTGCCGTGGGCAATGGCGCAGGCACCAACGACGACTGCGTGGCCGACCACGCCATGGGCCTGTTGCTGGCCGCCAGGCGCGGCATCAGCCACCAGGACCGGCTGGTGCGCGAAGGCGTGTGGCGCACGGCCATCGGCTTTCCGCCCCATGTCTCGCACAAGCGCCTGGGCATTCTGGGCATGGGCAGCATAGGCCGCAAGATCGCGCAGCGCGCGCTGGGCTTCGAGATGCAGATCGCCTACCACAACCGCCGTCCCCGAGCCGATGTGGCGCATGCCTATTTCGGCTCGCTCATGGAGCTTGCGGCCTGGGCCGATTTCCTGGTCGTGGCCTTGCCGGGCGGTGCCGCCACGCGGCATCTGGTGGGCGCCCAGGTGCTCGATGCGCTGGGCCCCCAGGGCGTGCTCGTGAACATTGCGCGCGGCAGCGTGGTCGACACCCAGGCCCTGGCTGCGGCCCTGCGCGAAGGCCGACTGGGCGCGGCAGGCCTGGATGTCTATGAGAGCGAGCCCGCGCCGCCGGCCGAGCTCGTGGCTCTGGACAAGGTGGTGCTCACGCCCCATGTGGGCGGCTGGTCGCCCGAGGCCGTGCAGAACTCGGTAGAGCGCTTCATCGCCAACATGCGCTGCCACCTCGAAGGCCGTCCCCTGGTCTCGCCCGTTCAATAACAAGAGCTGCTAGCGCTTGCTGTATATCGATTTCAGATCGTTTTATGTCTGAAATGGCTTGAAGGCATGTGCTTGCAGCTATCTTTTTAGATAGTCTGCGGGGGCGCAGACGGAATGCAAAAAGCCCCGGGCCTGGACAGATCCCGGGGCTTTGGTCTGGATGGCGGAGCTTAGATCGTGAACACGCTCTTACTGCTTGCGTGCGGCAATCGCCTTCTCGGCGGCGTTCACGAGGTCGGCGCCGACCTGCTGCTTCCACTTGTCATACACGGGACGCGTGGCCTTGACGAAGGCTTCGCGCTCGGCGGGGCTCAGCTGGGTCACGGTCACGCCGTGGGTGGTCAGCTCCTTGAGCAGGGGCTTGTCGGCCTCGATCATGCCCTTGCGCGAGATCGCGACCTGCTCCTTGGCGGAGTCCAGCGCAGCCTGGCGCACGATGGCCTGGTCTTCCTTGGTCCAGCTGTTCCAGATGTCCTTGTTGACCACGAAGATCAGCGGGTCGTTGATATAGCCCCACATGGTCATGTACTTCTGGCCCACGGACTGGAGCTTGGCGGCGGTGTAGACGGCCACGGGGTTTTCCTGGCCGTCCACGGCGCCGCTGGCCATGGCGGGCTGGGCATCGGCCCAGCTCATCTGCGTGGGGTTGGCGCCCAGGGCGGTGAAGGTGTCGAGGAACAGCGGCGAGCCCACGACGCGGATCTTCAGGCCCTTGAGGTCGGCCGGGCTCTTGATCGGGTGCTTGGAGTTGCTGATCTCGCGATAGCCGTTCTCGCCCCAGGCCAGGGGCACGACACCGGCTTTTTCCAGGCGCTCGAACAAGCGCTTGCCGGGCTCGCCCTGGGTCAGCGCATCGGCGGCCGCGTAGTCGGGCATGAGAAACGGCAGCGCGAACAGGTTGAGCTCCTTGATCTGGGGCGACCAGTTGAGGGTCGAGCCCACGGCCATGTCGATCACGCCCTGGCGCAGCGCCGAGAACTCGCGCGTCTGGTCGCCCTGGACCAGGGAGACGCCGGGGTAGAGCTTGATGTTGATGCGGCCATTGGTGCGCTCGCGCACCTTGTCGGCCCAGATCTCGCCGCCCTTGCCCCAGGGAAAGGCCGTGCCCAGCACCAGGGACATGCGGTATTCGCTCTTGTACTTGCCCTGGGCCATGGCCGTGGGCAGGCCCAGGGTCAGCGCTGCGGCGGCAGCAACGGCGGTGGTGAGAAATGTGCGTAGTTTCATGGTGGATGTCTCCTGGTTAAAAAATGATCCGGTGCGCCATGTGGGGGGAATCGTGCCTGGTTCAGAGACCCTGCGCCAGGGCCACCCCGCAGCGCCGGCGTCGTCCCCCTTCCCGCGCAGCGGCAGAAGGGGGAAGGCGCGTAGCGCCTCAGAGGCTAATACCCCAGCTTTGCGGGCAGCCACAGCGCCAGTTGCGGGAAGGCAATGACCAAAATCATGACCACGAACATGGCCAGCAGCATGGGGCCGACCCAGCGCACCGTGGACTCCATGCGCACGCCTGCGATACGGCAGGACACCATGAGGTTCACGGCCAGCGGCGGCGTGAACTGGCCCAGTGCGACCTTGAGCGTGAGGATCACGCCAAACCACACGGGATCCCAGTGGTAGTGGTTCATGATGGGCAGCAGCAGCGGCACGAAGATCAGGAAGATGGAGATGCCGTCCAGGAACATGCCCACGGTGATGAGCAGCAGGATCAGCAAGGCCATCACGCCCCATTCGCCCAGGCCCGAGTTGACGATGGCATTGGCCACGGGATCGATCACGCCCAGCGTGGACAGCGAGAACGCAAAAATGCCGGCCAGCGAGACCACGAGCAAGATCACGGCCGAGAGCTCGCCGGCCTCGCGCAGTATGGGATACAGATCGCGTATGCCTATCGTGCGGTGAATCACCATGCCCACGAACAGGCCGTAGAACACGGCCACCACGGCGGCCTCGGTGGGCGTGAACCAGCCCGCGCGCATGCCGCCCAGGATCAGCACCGGCGCGGCCAGGCCCCAGGCGGCCTCCTTGAGGCTCTTCCAGAAGGGCGGGCGCGACATGTTGGCTTCTTCGGCGCCCATCTTGTGCTTGCGCGACAGCCAGACGGCGGGAACGATGAGCGCGATGCCGGCCAGAATGCCGGGCACCATGCCGGCTGCGAACAGCGCGGGCACGGAGGCGCCGGGCACGAGCACCGAGTAGATGATGAAGGCCACCGAGGGCGGGATCAGAATGTCCGTGGCTGCGGCCGCACCGACCACGCTGGCCGAGAAGCTGCCCGGATAGCCGGCACGGCTCATGGCCGCGATCATCACGCCGCCCACGGCGGCCGCATTCGCAGGGCCTGAGCCCGAGATGCCGCCCAGGAACATGGCCACGGCAATCGCCACCAGGGGCAGCATTCCCGAGCCCCGGCCCACGATGGCCACGGCAAAGTTCACCAGGCGCAGGGCCACGCCCGAGCGGTCGAAGATCGAGCCCACGAGCACGAACATCGGAATCGCGAGCAGCGGGTACTTGCCCAGGCCGGCATAAAAATTCTGCGGCACGGCCAGCAGGCCGAACCATTGGGTCTCTGAGTTGGCCAGCGCAATCGCGGCCGCGCCTGCCAGGCCCAGGGCCGCGCCAATCGGCACGCCCAGCAGCATGAGCAGCAGGAAGCCGACAAACAGCAGGGTTGCAATCATGGTGCCTGCTCCTCATCGGTGGTGTCGAAAGCGCCGGGACGGCCCTGGCGCACGAACAGTTGCAGCGCACGCGCCGTGATCAGGGCCGAGAACACCGGCAGCCAGATGGAGTACCACCACTGCGGCACGCCAATGCCGGGCGAGGTCTCCTCATAGCGGTAGTCATCCCAGACCACGCGCACGCTGAGCACGGCGATCAGCGCAAACAGCAGGGCCACCATCAGCGAGCCAAAGCGGGCCAGGCGCTTTCTGCGCGCAGCGCTGCCGCTCTGGGCGAAGTATTCGATGCGGATGTGGGCATCGCGCGCCACGGCGGCCGAGCCGGCCACCATGGCCAGCAAAATCATGAGAAAGACCGAGATCTCCTCGGTCCAGGCGAACGAAGAATCGGTGAAATAACGCACCAGCACATTCGCAAAGGTTATCAGGGCCAGGGCGGCCATGATGGCAACGCTGAGCCAGTCTTCCAGGCGCAGCGAGCGTGGCTGATCGCTTTCGGAGGATGGCGCCTTGCCGGCGCCGTTTTCGGAGGATGGGGATGACATGGGATGAGGTGACGGAAAAAACACATGCTTGGTCAGGGCTGTCAGGAGGTGCTGCGGACCTTGTGTGTCCGGCCTCGTACTGGGAGTGTCACATTTGGTAAATATGACACGCGCCATTATGTGCCGTGCACGCCGTCTGTTCAAAAAGCGCTGAAGACGGCGTCAGCCGGGCGTCACGGCCCAGCGGATAATGGCGGCCATGGAAACCAAATGGCTAGAAGATTTCGTCAGCTTGGCCGAAACACGCAGTTTCAGCCGTTCAGCCCAGTTGCGTCATGTGACTCAGCCTGCGTTCTCACGCCGCATCCAGGCGCTGGAAGCCTGGGCCGGCACCGATCTTGTGGATAGAAGCTCCTACCCGACCCGGCTCACCCCGGCCGGCAAGACCATGTACGAGCAGGCGCTGGAGATGCTGCAGTCGCTGCAGAGCACGCGCACCATGCTGCGTGCCCATGTGAGTGCGGGCAAGGGCATGGTGGGGTTTGCGGTGCCGCATACGCTGGCGTTTACGTTTTTCCCCAACTGGGTCTCCAGCGTCCAGGCCGAATTCGGCCCGTTTCGCAGCCGGCTTTTCGCGCTCAATGTGCACGATGCGGTGATGCGCCTGGTCGAAGGCGGCTGCGATCTGCTGATCGCCTACTTCCATCCCACCCAGCCATTTCAGCTCGATCCTGCGCGCTATGAGATGGTCAGCCTGGGCCATGAAGTGCTGGCGCCTTACTCCAAGCCCGACGCCCAGGGCCGGCCCCTGTACCTGCTGCCCGGCCAGCAGGGCCAGAGCCTGCCCTACCTGGGCTATGCGCCTGGCGCCTACCTGGGCCGCGTGACCGAGCTCATTCTCAAGGAGTCGGGCGAGGCCGTGCATCTGGAGCGCGTCTACGAAACCGACATGGCCGAAGGCCTCAAGGCCATGGCGCTCGAAGGCCACGGCGTGGCCTTTCTGCCTTTCAGCGCCGTGCGCAACGAGCTCGAAGCCGGGCGCCTGGTGAGTGCGGTTCCGCAAGACATGCCGGGCTTTCGCATGGACATGGAAGTGCGCGCCTACCGTGAAAAGCCCACAAATAAGGACGCAACCCAGGGCGGGGCCAATGCCTTGTGGAACTTCCTGCTGGAGCAGGGCGAGACCATTGGGCGGTAGCTGTTGCGGCCCGGGCGCTGAGCGCTGATTCGTTGTGCTTGGGCCGGGGCCTCGCTCGACCGGGAGAGGCCGGGGTGGCAGAGAGACATGTTTAACAAGCTCTTTAAGAGCGTCTTGAGAATCTCCTTGAAGACCGTCTCTTTCCCTGGCAAAAATACCTGCATATAGCCCGAGCAAAGCCATAGGTTATGCCTAGGGTAAATACTGATCCGTGCCTTGAGTATGATGATTTTGACAATTGGCGCTGGAATGTCCGGGGTTATGGCCTTAGAGTCTGCGCCCAAGCAAGCACGTGGTTTACCCCGGTGGCTGGAACATGGCGCAGCAATCGGTCAGCTCTGAATGCGTGGACGGGTTTTCTGAATATGTCTGACATCCAGGAACGTCTTCAAGTGCTTCCGCCAATTGGCATGGTTTGTGATTGCACAATATGTGCCATGCTGTGTAAGCCCATGGTCGGCCCATAAGGCGGGCGCGGGCTTTGTCTTAAAACCTTTTGTCCTCAGATCAGGAGACTCATATGAAGAAGCATTTGTTGGCCATTGCCGTAACTGCCCTGGCAGCCGGTAGCGCTTTCGCCCAGGCCAATGACACCCTGGCAAAGATCAAGTCCTCGGGCAGCGTGACCTTTGGCGTGCGCGAATCCTCGGGTCTTGGCTATACGCTGGGCAATGGCAAGTATGTGGGTTTCCATACCGAAATGGGCGAGCGTGTCCTGGCCGATATTCAAAAGCAGCTGGGCCTGGCCAAGCTGGACATCAAATACCAGCCCGTGACCTCGCAAAACCGTATTCCCCTGGTGACCAATGGCACGGTGGATATCGAATGCGGCTCCACCACGAATAATCAGGCGCGCCAAAAGGATGCGGCCTTTGCGGTGACCACCTATGTGGAAGAAGTGCGCATTGCGGTCAAGGCCAACTCCGGCATCACGGGTATCAAGGACTTGAATGGCAAGACCCTGGTCACGACCACGGGCACGACTTCGGTGCAGACCCTGCGCAAGAACAAGCGCGCCGACGGCCTGACCTTCAAGGAAGTCATGGGCAAGGACCATGCGGACAGCTTTCTGATGCTGGAAACCGGCCGTGCCGACGCCTTCATCATGGACGGCTCCATCCTGGCCGCCAACATCTCCAAGTCCAAGGCACCTGCCGACTACAAGATCGTGGGCGAAGTGCTGTCGGTCGAGCCCATCGCCTGCATGATGCGCAAGGACGACCCGGCCTTCAAGAAGGCCGTGGACGACTCCATCAAGCGCCAGATCGCCGATGGCTCGCTGGGCAAGCTGTATGACAAGTGGTTCATGCAGCCGATTCCCCCGGCCAACGTGAAGGTGGGCCTGCCCCTGTCCGAAGCCACCAAGGACGCCTGGGCCCATCCCAACGACAAGCCCATGGAAGCCTACGAGATCAAGTAAGCCGGCATCAGAGCGTGTTCACGATCTCTACGCAGGCGCGCCGCGAGGAGGTCGTGAACACGTTCTAAGGCGGCTAGCACAAGCCCTGATGCATGCATGGCCGCTCAGGCCGTACCGTCGGTCTGCCTGAGTCGGCGTGCACAGCATTTCAGCATTGGTGTGCTGCCCCATGCCTGCCGCCCCTTCTGCCAGCGCGGTGGAGAGGGGCGTTTTTTGTTGAGCTGATGTTTTCGGGAGCGGATGCGCTCCGGGCTTTTTGATTGTTTTGAATAAAGAGAGGTGCTCGTATGAGTTGGGATTGGCAGGTGTTTTGCCAGGACACCATCACTCAAGAGGTCGGGCAAAGCTGTTTTGGCAAGAATGGCGACATCACCTACCTGGACTGGCTGCTGTCGGCCTGGGGCTGGACGATTTCGGTATCCATACTGTCCTTGCTGATCGCGCTGGTGGCCGGCGCCTTGATCGGCACGTTGCGAACCCTGCCTGACCGGCCCTGGATCGTGCGCCTGGGCAATGCCTGGGTGGAGCTGTTTCGCAATATTCCGCTGCTGGTGCACATCTTCATCTGGTATCACGTGCTGCCGGCCTTCTTCCCGGCGATGAAGGAGCTCTCGGGCTTTGTGCTCGTGGTGTTCGCGCTGGGCTTCTTCACCTCGGCGCGCATTGCCGAGCAGGTGCGCTCGGGCATCCAGGCGCTGCCGCGCGGCCAGCGCTATGCAGGCATGGCCCTGGGGTTCACGACCTTCCAGTACTACCGCTATGTGCTGCTGCCGATGGCGTTTCGCATCATCATCCCGCCGCTGACCAGCGAGACCATGAACATCTTCAAGAACTCGTCCGTGGCGTTTGCAGTGTCCGTGGCCGAGCTCACCATGTTCGCCATGCAGGCCCAGGAGGAGACTTCGCGCGGCGTGGAGATCTATCTGGCCGTCACCGGCCTGTACGTGATCTCGGCCTTTGCCATCAACCGCATCATGGCCTTCATAGAAAAACGCTCGCGCGTGCCGGGCCTGATCACGGCCAGCGGCGGAGGACATTGAGATGAATCTGAATATCGACTGGTCGTTCTTTACCTGGGATCTGTTCAGCAACTTCGTTCTCAAGGGGCTGTACTTCAGCATCACGCTCACGGTGATCGCCACACTGGGCGGCATCTTCTTCGGCACCCTGCTGGCGCTGATGCGCCTGTCGGGCACCTGGCTGCTGAGCGTGCCTGCCACGGTCTATGTCAACGGCATGCGCTCCATTCCGCTGGTCATGGTGATTCTGTGGTTCTTTCTGCTCATGCCCTTGCTCATAGGCAGGCCGATAGGGGCCGAGATCTCGGCCATCATCACCTTCATTGCCTTCGAGGCCGCGTATTTCAGCGAGATCATGCGCGCGGGCATACAGTCCATTCCGCGCGGCCAGGTGTTTGCAGGCCAGGCCCTGGGCATGAGCTACGGGCAGAACATGCGCCTGGTGGTCCTGCCTCAGGCCTTTCGCAACATGCTGCCCGTGCTGCTGACCCAGACCATCATCCTGTTCCAGGACACTTCCCTGGTGTATGCGATTGGGGCCTATGACATGCTCAAGGGCTTCGAGCTTGCGGGCAAGAACAACGGCCGGCCCATCGAGGCCTATCTGGCCGCCGCCGTGACCTATTTCGTGCTGTGCTATTCGCTGTCCTGGCTGGTCAAGCGCCTGCACAAGAAGATTGCGATTATTCGATGAGCGACCCCCTGAGCTGCTGCGCAGCTTCCCTCTGGAAGGGGGATGGCAGCCTCGCTGCGGGGCACGCTGTCTCTGACTTGGCGCGTTCAGGCCTCGAGAGCGCGCTGCGGATAACTGAATACGGAGAGAAACCAAAATGATCGAACTGAAGAATGTCTCCAAGTGGTACGGCAGCTTTCAGGTGCTGACCGATTGCTCGACCAATATCCAGAAGGGCGAAGTGGTCGTGGTCTGCGGGCCTTCGGGCTCGGGCAAGTCCACGCTGATCAAGACCATCAATGCGCTCGAGCCTTTCCAGAAGGGCGAGATCTTTGTGGATGGCGTGGCCGTGCACGATCCCAAGACCAATCTGCCCAAGCTGCGCAGCCGCGTGGGCATGGTGTTCCAGCACTTCGAGCTGTTTCCGCACCTGTCGGTGACCGAGAACCTGACGATTGCCCAGGTCAAGGTGCTGGGCCGCAACCAGACGGATGCCCAGGCGCGCGGCCTCAAGATGCTGGAGCGCGTGGGCCTGATGGCGCACAAGGACAAGTTTCCGGGCCAGCTCTCGGGCGGCCAGCAGCAGCGCGTGGCGATTGCGCGTGCCCTGTCCATGGACCCCATCGTCATGCTGTTCGACGAGCCCACTTCGGCGCTGGACCCCGAGATGGTGGGAGAGGTGCTCGACGTCATGGTCAGCCTGGCCCACGAAGGCATGACCATGATGTGCGTGACCCACGAGATGGGCTTTGCCAAGCGGGTCAGCGACCGCGTGATCTTTATGGACGTGGGCGGCAAGATCCTTGAGGACTGCAGCAAGGACGAGTTCTTCGGCAATCCCGAGGCACGTCAGCCGCGCACCAAGGACTTCCTCAAGAAGATCCTCCAGCACTGAGAACGTAAACACGCTCTGAGGCCAGGCCTGCATAAGCAAAAGGCGCTCGAAAGAGCGCCTTTTGCTTTGTAAAAGAGAGCGACTAGCGCGCATCACATCTCGTTTTCAGTACATATTCATACTGAAATCGATGTGTGGCAAGCGGTAGCTGCTCTCTTTTAAGGAGTCGCCAGATCAGTCCAGCTTGACGCCGATCTCCTGCACCAGCCTGCCCCAGTCCTTCTGGTCCTGGCGCACGACCTGGGCGAACTGCTCGGGCGTGGTCAGCGGCAGGTCGGTGAAGTTGAGCTCGCGCATGCGCTGGATCAGGGTCGGGTCCTGCAGCGCGCGCTGCACCTGCTCGTTGAGCTTGGCGACGATGGCCGCAGGCGTCTTTGCGGGAGCGAAGAAGCCGTACCAGGCATAGTTCTTGAACGGGTAGTTGGCCTCGGTCATGGACGGCACATCGGGCAGGGACGGCAGCCGGCCCGCGCCGCTGTGTGCGAGTGCCTTCACGCGGCCGGCCTTGACCAGCTCCACCGTGGACGAGACATCGGCAAAGCCCGCATCCACCTGGCCGCCCATGATGTCCTGCACGCAAGGGCTGGAGCCCTTGTAGGGCACATGGGTCATGGTGATGCCGGCCTGCTTCTTGAGGCTTTCCATGGTCAGGTGACCGCCCGAGCCCGGCCCCCAGGAGCAGTAGTTGAGCTGGTCGGCATGGGCCTTGGCGTAGTTCACGAACTCCTGCAGCGTATTCACGGGCAGGGTTCTGCGGACCAGCAGCAGGTTGCCGCCGCGTCCGACCTGGGCGATCGGCGCAAAGCCTGCCAAGGGATCGTAGGGCAGCTTGCCGTAGAGGCTGGGGTTGACGGTCATGGAGGCCGCATAGGTGAACAGCAGCCGGTAGCCGTCCGGTGCGGCCTTGGCCACGTTCTCCAGGCCGATGATGCCGTTGGCGCCCGGGCGGTTGTCCACGACGAAGGGCTGCTTGAGCGACTTGCCCAGCATGTCGGCGAACAGGCGGGCCATGGTGTCGGTGCCGCCTGCGGCGGCCGTGGGCACGACGATCGTCACCGGCCGGCTGGGGTAGCCCGCAGCCTCTTGCGCGCTGGCTGCGGCGCTGCCCAGGACCAGGGCGGCGGCCAGGAGGGGGGTGCGGAAGTAAGAGTGTTTCATCGAAGTCCCTTTGTCTGCATGAGTCATGGCATCAGCGGATGCCGAAGTAGGCCTGCCGGCCTTGCTCGAGCATCTCGGCGCTGACCTTGTAGAGATTGCGCGAGACGTAGCTTGCGACCTGGGTCGCGCGCTTGCGCAGCCAGGCGGCCTTGAGCGCGCGCGCCTCGCCGATCTCGGGCGCATCGCCGGGGGCCGTGGCCAGCAGGTCGATCACATGCAGGGCCAGCTGCCAGCGGCCGGCATCGGCCAGGGCCTGGGCGCTGGCGATCACGGCACGCTTGTCGGCGATCGCATCGGCGAGTGCAGCGCCCACGGCCTCGGGCGCCTCGGGGTGCAGGTGGGTGGGGTTGCGGTCCCACCAGCCGTTTTCCGAGCGGTAGATGTCGCGCACGATGTAGCTGGGATCGCCGTAGCTGGGCTTCATCCAGGGCACGCCGAACAGCTCCTCGGGGTAGTGCATGCGTGCGAGCACCTGTTGCTCGTTGAGGCCTTCGTTCATCAGCTCCACGACCTGGGTGCGCAGCCAGCGCAGTGCGCGCGCCGTGTGCAGCAGCACTTTTTGCACTTCCTCCTCACCTTCGATCACGGGGCCGAACTCGCGCACCGCCTTGAGCGGCTTGAGTGCGGCCAGGGATTCCAGCGTGGCGGCCCAGCGCACGGTGTCGCGCAGCGTGCGAAACGGCGTGCCGATGTTGGGGATGGAGTCCAGCAGCGCTGCGCCGCCGTAGACCACGCGCTGGGCAGGGCTCCACAGCGCGATCGCATCGTCGGTCTCCGAAGGTGCCCAGAACAGCTCGATGCGCTGCTCGCCGTTGCCTATGACCAGGCGCTCGTCAAACGTCTCGCTCGGGTCGTGCATGGTCAGGCGGCGCTCGAAGAATCCGGGCGAGCGGTTGAACTGCACCTCGGCCATGCGGTGCTGCAGCGCCCGCGTCTCGCGGTAGCGCGCATGGCGGCGCAGCACGTTGTGCTGGCCGATGACGCGCGGCGGCGGCTCGCCCCGCTGGCGCGCATGTTCCAGCCATTGGGGCACGCCTGCGTTGTAGCCGATGTGGCCGTGGCTGTAGCACAGCGCATGGATGGGTGCATCGCTGAGCTGGCGCAGGCTCTCGATCATGCTCTGGGTCACCGAGCCTCCGGGGCCGGCATCGATCACCACGAGGCCGACATCGGTCTCGGCCACAAAGGACTGGCCCTGGCCGCGCAAAATGTGCAGGCCCGGGGCCACGGTCTCGCTGCCCGTGCCCACGAGCAAAAAGGGCTTGTCATCGTCTTGGGTGTTCATGTCGTTTCTCTGGAAGTGGAATCAGTCCTGCAGGGGCTGCAGTGCGGGAATGCGCCAGCTCGGCACGCCTTCGCGCGGGTGGTACATGCGCAAGATCAGGTAAAAGCGCCCGGCCGGTGCCGGTAGCCAGTTCGCCGTGTCGGCGGGGCGGGCATGGCTGATCTCCATCTCCAGGCTGCCATCGGCGCCGAGCTTCAGGCCCGGCGTGCGGTCGCCGATCGCGTGGCGCATGATCTCGTTGGCGTAGAGAAAGCGGTCGCTGTCGTACAGCGTCACGGACCAGAACGCGTCCGCAGGGGGCAGATCGTCGGCCTCGAAGCGGATGCGATAGCGCTGGCGGCCGTCCAGGGGCTGCTGCACGGCGTCGTAGTGCGAGGCCGCATAAATCGCTTCCTGGGTGGCCAGTGCGCCCAGGCCCAGGTAGGCCGTGCGTGCGCGCAGCAGAAAGTTGCTTGCATAGCGGCCCGTATGGGCGGCCATGGACCAGGGCCTGGGGCGCTGGTTGGGGGTCACGGCGGCAACGACTTGCACGCCATCGGCAAAGCCCTGGATCAGGCCCTTGCGCGTGGGCTCGTCCAGCGCATCCCAGGAGAATGCTGCGTCGGCCAACAGCCCCGCATGGCGAAGCCAGGCAAGCAGGCCGCGGTCTTCGACACGGCCTGGCGCTTCGGCCAGCGCATGGCACAGGTTGGTGAAAAAGCGCGGCGCCACCTGCTCCGGGGGCTCGCCCTTCTCGAAGGCTGCGGCCATGGCGTCCAGCGGCTCCCCGCTCCAGTGCTCCACGGCTGCCGGGCGGCCGCAGGGCTGGGTTCCGGGGGCCGGCTCCAGCCGGATCTCGGCCTGCAGCGCGCGTGCGGCCGGCCAGTCGCTGCTGTCTCCGGCGAGGATCCGGCCTATCAGCCAGACCAGGTTGGTCGGGCAGCGCACCACGCGCAGGCTGGACAGCGATTGGGGCACCTGGCCATCGGGGCCGACCAGCACCACGGTCTCGCCCTCGGGTGCGCAGTTGCGCGGGCCCAGGTTCTCGAAGTTCTCGGTATAGGCGTCGTACAGCGGCAGCACGAAGTAGCGGCCCGGATGCCGGGCCGAGGAGGGCACGGTGAGCAGCATGGGGCCGCCCGCCAGGTGCACCCAGGCCATGGTGTAGAGCAGGTCGTTGGCCGGGGTCACCACGTCACGGTCCTCGTGGGTCGAGGGGCGGGGCGCATGGTGCAGCTTGTTCATGGGCGAGCGCACATCCGATCCTGCCGAGGCACCGGGCCGTCGCGAGGCGCGGGGTTCGGTCTGCATGCGGCAGGTGCGGTAGGTCTCGGTCAGGGGGTAGCCGTAGATGAAGGCGCTCAGGCCTATGGAGTGCGCAAGGCTCTGGCGTACCTGGTCGGGAGAGGATGGGGTCATGAAATGAAGTCCTGCAAAGATGGGTAAAGGGCGGAGCCAGTCCTGTCCCGCATCCCGGTCGGGGGACGTTGTGGCTCGCGTGCCCTGGGGGCCGGGGGATGGAATCAGTTGGGCTGCACGCCCGTGGACTGGGTCAGCTTCAGGGCAATCGGCAGATAGGAGCGGTAGTCGGCTGCGGCCTGGGCCGGTGTGTTGCCTATGGGGTCGGCCCCCATCTCGGCGAGGCGGTGCAGCATCTCGGGGGTCTTGAGAACCTCGGCCACTTCCCGGCTCAGGTGCTCGACGATGGCGTCAGGCGTCTTGGCCGGAACCATCAGCGAGGTCGGCGCCATGAAGGTGTAGACATCGTCCTTGAAACCCAGCTCGGAGAAGGTGGGTACATCGGGCAGGGCCGAGGCGCGCGTGGTGCCGGCCACGGCCAGGGTGCGCAGCTTGCCCGAGTCGATATAGGGCTTGAGCGCGGCGATCGAGGCCGAGCTCATGTGCACCACGCCGCTGATCAGGTCGGCCACCATGGGGCTTTCGCCCTTGTAGGCCGCATGAAGCACGCTGGCGCCGTACTTCTTTTCCATGAAGGCCTGGAGCTGGTGGGGCTGGGTGCCCGGTCCCCAGGAGCCCATGGCGTACTTGCCCGGCGCCTTGCGGACCAGCTCTATGAGCTCGGCATAGGTTTTGACCGGCAGGGCCGAGTTCACGACCATCACGGTGCGCTGCCCTGCGATGTCGGAGACCATGCGCAGATCGGTGCGTGGGTCGTAGGGCAGCTTCTTGTAGAGCACCAGGTTGGCCGCGATGGGACCGGGCACGGTCATCAGCAGGGTGTAGCCGTCGGGCGGGCTCTTGGCCACGTACGAGGTGCCTATGATGCCGCCGGCGCCGCTGCGGTTCTCGACGATCACGGGCTGGCCCAGGCGCTTGGACAGGCCGTCGCCCAGGGTGCGGGCCATGATGTCGGCAGAGCCGCCGGCCGCGTATTGCACGACCAGATGGACGGGTTTGCTGGGATAGCTTTTCTGCGCCAGAACCGGGCCGGTACCCAGCACCAGGGCCGAAGTCAGCAGGGCCAGT
The DNA here is from genome assembly GCF_000429845.1 of Comamonas composti DSM 21721. GTDB lineage: Bacteria > Pseudomonadota > Gammaproteobacteria > Burkholderiales > Burkholderiaceae_C > Comamonas > Comamonas composti. The sequence continues at coordinate 25,377 of NZ_AUCQ01000012.1, read as the reverse complement.
CGGAGCAGGCCGGAGTGCAAAGAGAGAGACGTTTTCATGCAATTCCTTGAGGAAGAAACAGGAGTCAGACAGTGAAGGCGCGGACCCGCGCCCTGAAATGGAGCTCCATGGAGCAGATCGCTTGCGTCCTGGTGCCGGCCGGGCCCGGGGGCTTGCCTGGCCGTGCTCCTGGACAATCTGTTTTGAACGAAAGTGCGGTTCGGGGCACTAGGTGCTGGCACCTATGACCAGCGCATCCACGGCCATGCAGCCGCCCTGGTCGGCGGGCAGGGCCAGCAGCGGATTCACCTCCGCACTGAGCAGCGTGTCGCCTGCGCGCTGGGCAAAGTCGGCCAGCGCGTAGAGCGCATCGGCCAGGGCCTCCTGGTCCACGGGGGGCTTGCCGCGTGCGCCCGCAAGAATCGGGTAGGCGCGCAGCTCGCGCACCATGGCCCGGGTGTCCTCGCGGGTGACGGGCAGTACGCGCAGCGCCGAGTCGCGCAGGATCTCCACATGGATGCCGCCCAGGCCAAACATCAGCACAGGGCCGAAGACCGGATCGCGGTGCACGCCGGCAATGCATTCGACGCCGCCATGCACCATGCGCGCGGCCAGCGCGCCGTCCAGTTGCGCATCGGGTCTGGCCTGGCGTGCCCGGGCCAGGATCTGTGCGAAGGCCTCGCTGGCATCGGAGGCGGAGCGCAGGTTCAGGGCCACGCCACCGACTTCGGACTTGTGGGCAATGCTGGCGCTGGCCACCTTGAGCGCAATCGCGCCGCCCAGGGCCTGTACGGCCTCGCCGGCCTGCTGCGCGGTCTGGACCAGCTGGTGCGGCACTACGGGCACGCCGGATTCGGCCAGCCAACGCATGCTGTCTGCTTCGGACAGGCTGTGCGGTGGCAGTTGCATGGTGGGCAGGGTGTTTTCCGCAGACTCCGGTGCGGCATCCGCGAGTGTGCCCAGGGAGGCCAGGGCGCCGATGCAGCGTATGGCCGTGCCGGGGTCGGAGAACACCAGGCAGCCCAGAGATTCGAGTTCGGCGCGCCGCGCATCGCTGCACAGGGTGCAGACGGCCAGCAGGGTCTGTGGATGTGCGCTGCGCATCTTCTCCACCAGGGAGCGCAGCACGGGCCAGAAACCTTCGGACAGGCCGCCAGCGGCGAAGAACCCCAGCCAGCTGGCGAAGTTCCGGTCTTTCATCATCACTTCGGCGCTGCGCTCCAGCAACGACATGTCGTTGGTGACCTGGCCGGTGATGTCCACGGGGTTGCGCGGTGCCGCAAAGGGCACCCATTCGCGCAGTTGCTGCTGGGCGGAATCGGACAGGGCCTGGACATCGAGCCCGGCAGCACTGGCGTCGTCGGCCATGAGTGCGCCCACGCCGCCGGAGACGGTGAGAATGCCCAGCGAGCGGTTACGTGGAATCGGCGCAATCGCGGCGCTGGCCGCGAGCTCGAAGAAGTCGCTGATGGTATGGGCGCGCAACACACCGTAGCGGCGGAACACCGCGTCGTAGACGGCGTTGTTGCCGGCCAGCGAGGCCGTATGCGATGCAGCGGCTGCCGCGCCAAGTTCGCTGGTGCCGACCTTGAACATGATCACGGGTTTGCCGTGTGCGCGTGCCAGGGCCAGGGCGGCGCGCAGGCGGGCGCCGTCGCGGCAGCCTTCCATATAGGCCATGATGACGTCGGTGCCGGGGTCACGCGCCAGCCAGGCCAGTCCGTCCGCGAGCTGTACATCGGCCTCGTTGCCCGTGGTGGCCCACAGCGAAAGCCCCAGGCCGCGCTCGCGTGCCAGGCTGTAGGCATAGGCGCCAAAGGCCCCCGACTGGCTGATCAGACCTATGCGGCCGGGCTTGACCAGGCCGGCCTTGGGCGCGGGCGAGAACGTCGCATAGATGTTGTGCCCCGGACGCATGAAGCCCAGGCAGTTGGGGCCTATGAGGCGTATGCCGGCCTCGCTGGCGCGCCGGCTCAGTGCCTGCTGGTCGCTGATACCCTGCTCGCCGGTTTCGGCATAGCCCGAGGAGAACAGCACCATGGAGCGCACGCGGGCTGCGGCCGCATCCTCGAGCACGGCGGCCACCTGGGACTGGGGCACGGCCACGATGGCCAGATCCACGGGCTCGGCGATGTCGCTGAGCCTGGCCTGGGTCTGCAGGCCCTGCACATGGCCGGAGCGCGGATTCACCGCATGGATCCGGCCTGCATAGCCAAAGCGCAGCAGATAGTCGAGCGGGATGCCGCCTATGCGCTCCACCGAGTCCGAGGCCCCGACCACGGCGATGGACTGCGGGGCGAACAAGGCATCCAGTCCGTCGAAATCGAAACAAGATTCCTGCATCTTCCTTCTTTCAGAAATTGTGGCGCGCCCCGATGGCGATCGAGCGCACCCCGTCGCCGCTGTTCGCGACCACGGGGACGTTGGCGATGCCCACCGAGGAGCCGCCCGCATTGCTTGACTGCAACCAGCGCGCATAAAGCGTGGTGCGTTTGCTCAAATAGTGGTCATAGCCCAGGGACCAGGCGGTCTGGCTGCGGTTGGAGCCGTCGACCTTGCGGCGGGCGATGGAAAACAGCAGCTTGTCGGCCGGGGTCATGCTCCAATCCGCGCCCAGCTGGGTCATGTGGGCATCGCGCGTGCCTGGCTGGTTGACGCTGGAGGTGCTGTAGCTGCCGCTGATGCGCAGCACGGGCAGGCTCTCCCAGCTGGCCACCAGGGTCTGGAAGCGACTGGTGCGCGGCGATGCGACCGGGGCTGCGGCGCTGCCTTCCACGGCGTTCTGGAAGCTGTAGCCCACGAAGAAGGGCTGCTGCTTCCAGCCTACGGTGCCGCCAACGATGCGGCCGTTGTTGCTGTTGGGGGACGCGACCTCGCCAAAGGAATAGGCGAAGTCCAGCAGCAGCTTCTGGCTCTCGGGGCTGCGGTAGCGCAGCATGTTGTTGGCGCGTGGCGCAAACGGCCTGAGGCCGGGCTGGGCATCGATGGCGTAGCCGAGATTGGTGGGCGAGAACAGCGAGTTCATGCCCATAGGGTCCGCGCGGAACAGGGCGCCGAACATGGGGGTGTACATGCGGCCCAGTTCGATATGGCCCCAGGGGGCGCTCAGACCCAGATAGGACTGGCGCGTGAAGGCCAGGGACGGTCCGGGCACCGTGCCCATGCCCGTATCCGGCGTGACGCCGGCTTCCAGCAGAAAGCGGGCACGCATGCCGCCGCCCAGGTCTTCGCTGCCGCGAAAGCCTATGCGTGATGCAGCACTGCCGCCATCCTCCATGCGCGTGAGGCTCGTGGGCCCGGATTTGGCCTTGTTGATGTGCAGGTCCATGATGCCGAAGATCTCCACGCTGCCCTGGGCCGAGGCCGTATTGCCCAGTGCAGCAAGAGCCAGTGTGGCCAGCCAGTGTTTGTGCGTCACGAATGTGTCTCCTCTATTTGTGCTTATGCACCGGCGCAAGACTTGCGCTGCGGTGTGGCTGCTACTATCCAAAACAGCGAGGAAGACACTCTGTCGAGGCTTTGACAATTGGCGCTATTTGGTCCGGGGGCTAACCCTGGGATGGACTTTTGAACGAAAAAACCCATGTCTCGCAAACAGACTCCTGTTGCTGATGCGGCGATGCTGATAAGGCATGCGCTGAGCCTGACCGAGATGATGGGCACATGGCCTGTTGAAGTGCTCGATGAGCTGGCTTCCATTGCGCGGCTGGGGCGTTACGACAGGCGTACCCCGTTGATGGTCGGCGACCGCTCGCGCCGTGAGGTGATGGTCGTGATCACGGGCCGGCTTGAAGTCGAGGGCGTGGACGCCGATGGCATGCGCTTCATCCTGTCCATGCACGGGCCCGGCGAGGTCGTGGGCCTGGTGCGCCTGCTCAAGAACACCCGCTTCGTCTACCACTTTCAGGCCTGTGAGGGCACGGTGCTGGTGCACCTGCCGGGAGACCCGCTGCTGGCCGTGCTGGACACCCATCACATACTGTGGCGCGATGTGTGCATGCTGATGATGTCGCGCATGCATGAGCAGATCGCAATGAAGCGGCGGCGCGCTCTGGGACATACGGCCAATCACGTGGCGGACGAGCTCGTGCGGCTGGCCCTGATCCATGGACAGGTGCTCGAGGGCAGCACCGCGCTGCGCCTGAGCATTTCCCAAAGCGAGCTGGCTGCGATGCTGGGCAGATCGCGCCAGACCGTGAACAAGGAGCTCAGTGCGCTGGCTCAGCGCGGCCTCATCGACGTGGCCTATGGGCGCGTCACGATTCACGATCTCGATGCCCTCTGCCGCGCTGCCGAAACAAGGGATGTCGAGACCGGGGACGAGGCCGGGCCTGGAATCCAGGCTTGAAGCGTGCCGCCGGCCGATCTCCCGGCAACGGGGCAGGGGAAGGACAGGGGCACATGATGTGACAATGTCGGCATGACCCAGACTCTCACGATCACCCGTCCCGACGACTGGCATCTGCATGTGCGCGATGGCGATGCCATGCGAGCCGTAGTGCCGCATACGGCCGCGCAGTTTGCGCGCGCCATCATCATGCCCAACCTCAAGCCTCCCGTGACCACCACGGAGCAGGCCCTGGAGTACAAGAAGCGCATTCAGGCAGCCGTCCCGCAGGGCATGAGCTTCGAGCCCCTGATGACGCTCTACCTCACGGACAATCTGCCTCCCGAGGAAATCGTGCGCGCCAAGGCCGCAGGCATCGTGGCCTGCAAGCTCTACCCGGCCGGGGCCACGACCAACAGCGACCATGGCGTGACCGATCTGCGCAAGATCTATCCCACCTTGGCCGCCATGCAGCGCGAAGGCCTGCTGCTGCTGGTACATGGCGAGGTGACCAGCAGCGAGATCGACCTGTTCGACCGCGAGGCGGCCTTCATCGATCAGCAGCTGATTCCGCTGCGCCGCGATTTTCCCGAGCTCAAAATCGTGTTCGAGCACATCACCACGCGCGAAGCCGCGCAGTACGTGAGCGAGGCCGATCGCTTCGTGGGCGCGACCATCACGCCCCAGCATCTGCTGTTCAACCGCAATGCGATCTTCACGGGCGGCATACGCCCGCATTACTACTGCCTGCCGGTTCTCAAGCGCGAGACCCACCGCCTGGCCCTGGTCGAGGCCGCGACCAGCGGCTCGGCCAAGTTCTTCCTGGGCACGGACAGCGCGCCCCACGCCGCCCATCTCAAGGAGCATGCCACGGGTTGCGCAGGCTGCTACAGCGCCCATGCGGCTGTGGAGATGTATGCCGAGGTCTTTGATACGGCCGGGGCGCTGGACAGGCTCGAAGCCTTTGCAAGCTTCAACGGCCCCGACTTCTATGCCTTGCCGCGCAACAGCAGCAAGATCACGCTCAAGCGCGAAAGCTGGACTCCGCCCGACAGCTTTGCGTTCGGCGAGGCCCAGCTCAAGCCCCTGCGCGCGGGCGATGTCCTGCCCTGGAAGCTGGTTTAGAACGTGTTTACGATCTCCTCGGTGCCGCGCCAGTGTCTGTGCGGGATGGGATGCAAGGCGCGATACCGCAGCAATCGCCGTGCTATTGCGAGGATTCGCAACGCTGCAGACCGCCCGCAAAGGCACTGTCCCGAAGGGTTGGAGCGAAATCGGGCTATTTTCTAGCGCTAAAGCTTGCTTGCACCCCGGTGCAAGCTGCGCCCCACCGCTTTGAACTCATCCCGATTGCGCTCCAACGCGGCAGCGTAGAGATCGTAAACACGTTCTTAGGAAGTCTCCAGAACCCGTTTGCCCCAGGCCGGCTCCGGCTTGGGGCAAACCGCTGCAAGCCTTATGGATTTGCCCCGGCCCGACCCTAGAGCCCCCTGGTTTCAGCCTTTTGCCGCTTGTACGAGCGGCGGCTGGCCTGCGCCCGAACAGCCTGTGGCTGCGTGGCTCAATGGCTTGCGCCATGCCGAGGCACCGGATTTTGTTCCCCAGGCACATCTGCCCGAGGGCATGACCTATGAGGGCTTCATTGCGCAGACCGGCCAGGTGCCCACGCGCGAGAATCTGCACGATTTGTTCAACGGCCTAGTCTGGCTGCGTTATCCGCAGACCAAGCGCCGCTTGAATGCCCTGCATGCCCAGGCCCTGGCCGGACAGGGTGCGGGAGGGCAGCGCGGCCCGGTGCGTGATGCGGTCACCCTGTTCGATGAAAGCGGGGCCGTGCTGCAGGCGCCCGAGCCGCTATGGCAGGCCTTGCTGGCCCGGGACTGGCAGAGCTTGTTTCTGACCCGGCGGGCCCTATGGTTGCAGGCCGAGCTGCGGGTCTTTGGCCATGCGCTCATGGAAAAGCTGCTGGCAGGGCGTCTGAATGCCACGGCCCATGTGCTGCTTGCGCCCCGCGCCCAGGCCGGGCAAGACTGCGGCATTGCGCTGAGCGACGAGGCCATGGCCGCTGTCTTGCAGCCGCAGCATCTGGCGCTCAAGCCGTTCGTGCCCCTGCCTCTGGCCGGCATCCCGGGATGGCATACGGGCAATGGCGATGCGGATTTTTATGCGCAAACCTCCATCTTCCGGCCGCCGCGTGCTGCCGGCCGAGCATGAGCTCTGCGAGCCGGCATCGATACACGCAGCCGAGAGTCAAGGCGGACTGGGGCTGATCTGCGCTGGAGGGCAGAACTTTTGCTTTTATGATGAATCCCTCAGATTCCGAGTTGCTGGCTGGCTGAGCCACAATCAGCAGCAGAGTTTCACGTCGCCTGGCTCATAAGCAGTACAACAACGAGACACAGGGCGTGGATGGGTTGAAAAAGGGTGCAAAGCCCTTATCTGCCAAAGCCGCAGAGCTCGAAATTCCACATCCCTCTTCCCCATCCTGATGGAGAACCCCTTAGATGAAACGCATTGCACTTTTTCTGCTGACCAACGTTGCCGTGGTGGCGGTGCTGGGCATTGTTGCCAGCCTGCTCGGCGTGAACCGTTATTTCACGGCCAATGGATTGAACTTCGGAGCCCTGCTGGGCTTTGCCTTCGTGATGGGCTTTGGCGGCGCCATCATCTCGCTTTTGATCTCCAAGCCCATGGCCAAATGGACCTCGGGCGTGCATGTGATCAACCAGCCGCGCAATGCCGATGAGGCCTGGATCGTCCAGACGGTGCAAAACTTTGCCCAGAAGGCCGGCATAGGCATGCCCGAAGTGGGCATTTACGAAGGCGAGCCCAATGCCTTTGCCACGGGCGCGTTCAAGAACTCGGCCCTGGTCGCGGTCTCCACGGGCCTGCTCGAAGGCATGACGCGTGAGGAGGTCGAGGCCGTGATCGGCCATGAGGTGGCCCACATCGCCAATGGCGACATGGTGACCATGACCCTGATCCAGGGCGTGATGAACACTTTCGTGGTCTTTCTGTCGCGCGTCATCGGCTATGCGGTGGACAGCTTCTTGCGCAAGAACGACGAAAACAGCTCGGGCCCCGGCATCGGCTATTACGTGACCACCATCGTGCTGGACATCGTGCTGGGCTTTGCGGCGGCCATCGTCGTGGCCTGGTTCTCGCGTCAGCGCGAATTCCGTGCCGACGCCGGAGCTGCCCAGCTCATGGGCCGCAAGCAGCCCATGATGAATGCGCTGGCCCGTCTGGGCGGAATGCATGCAGGCGAATTGCCCAAGAGCGTGGCCGCCATGGGCATTACCGGCGGCATAGGCAAGCTGTTCTCCACCCACCCGCCGATCGAGGAGCGCATCGCGGCCTTGCAAAACAGCCAGTAATCGCGTCTTTTACATCGGAGCAAAGCCCTGGTCAGCCAGGGCTTTGGCTTTGGGAGATTGATGATTTTGGCCTCTGGCGCTTAACTGGCAGGCGCTTGTAGCTATCGAAAATGAAGCAGAAGGCTTGGGCCATCGGGGCCATGGCATCCCAAAGCCGATGCCAGCAAAGCCGGGGGGGCCGGGGCGATGTCAACAGAAAGGGTGCCGTACACGCTGCAGCCCCCATCCCCACCTTCCCCCGATGGGGGAAGGGGCCATACCGGCAAGGGCTCAGGCCGGAGTTTGGATGCAGTCGCGCCCTGGTTGGGTCATACCCATGAGAGGCCATCACGGCCGGGATCGGACACGGCTCGGAAGCCCGCGCGGCCCAGCCCAGGGACACTGAGCAAGGGCCGCCCCGCAGCGAGAGTGTCGTCCCCCAGGGGGGAAGCGGCGCAGCCGCTCAGGGGGGATCCCATTCACCCCCAACGCATGGCCGCCACGTCATGGGCGAAGATGGGGTAGTTCATCCAGGCGCCTTGCAGGCCCTTGCGCACCACGGTGCTGATCTGGGGCACAAAGATCCAGGCGTTGACTGCGTCCTCGGCCAGCTGGCGCTGCAGTCTCGCAAACAGCAGCTGACGCTGGCGCGGGTTCTCGGTTCTGGCATGCAGTGCGAGCAGGCTGCGGAACGACGGGCTGTCGTAGCCGAAGTAGTAGTCGGGGTCGGCGTAGATGTCGATGTCGTGAGGTTCGACGTGGTTGATCAGCGTCATGTCGAAATGGCCGCGAAAGCAGGACTCCATCCACTGCTTCCAGCTCATGGGCGCCTGGCGCACGAGAATGCCGACCTCGGCCAGGTCCTTGGCCACCACCGGGCCACCAGCCCGCGCATAGGGCGTGGGGGGCAGGCTCAGGTCCAGCCGCAGAGGCGTGGTGACACCCGCCTGCTGCAGCAGGGCGCGCGCGCGCACCGGATCGTAGGGATACATATGGGCCAGATGCACGTAGCCGGGCTCCGAAGGCGCGAAGTGGCTGCCTATGGCCGTGCCGCGGCCTTCGAGCACCTTGGCGATGAAGGCCTCGCGGTCTATGGCGTGGGCGATGGCGCGGCGCACGCGCACATCGTTCAAGGGGCTGCGCCGGTTGTTGAGGGCCAGCATGCCCTTGCCGCCCGATGCGCCCACCAGCACCTGGTAGCGCGCATCGCCCTGAAAGCGGCTCAAGCTCAGGGTCGCGAAGTTGAAGAACAGGTCGATCTCGCCGCTCTCCAGCGCCTGCATCTGCTGGGCCGCATGGCTGATGAAGCGGAAGTTGGCCCTGTCCATGGCGGGTGCGCGCCAATGGCCTGGAACCTTTTCCAGCGCAATATTGAGTCCGGAATCCCAGCGGGCCAGCCGAAACGGGCCTGTGCCCACGGGCCTGCTGGCGGCCGTGGCCGCGCTGTCCGGGTGCAGGATGACGGCTGGAGCCTCACCGAGGCGAAACAGGAAAAAGCTGTCGGAGCGGTGCAGGCTCAGCGCGACCGTGTGCTCGTCCGGCGTGCTCAGCTGGGCAATGTTCTCGAACAGGGGCTTGCGCGCCTTGTTGACCGAGCCCGGCGCGCGCGCTCGCTCGAACGAAAAGCGCACGGCTGCTGCATTGAAGGCCGAGCCATCGTGAAAGCGCACGCCTGGGCGCAGATGGAAGACATAATCGCGCCCGTTCGGGCTCTGGCTCCAGCGCTCGGCGAGCAAGGGCGTGATGCTGCCGTTCTCCTCGATCCTGGTCAGGCCTTCGAACAGGTTGTAGTGGCTGACCTGGGCGGCCGAGGCGGCGGCCGTCGAGGACGGGTCCAGGCTGTCTGGCTCCAGCGCAAGATTGAGCGTGACCGACGAGGGCCTGGCTGGGGAGGCAAGGGCAGCGCCGGGACCGAGCAAAAGCGCCATGGTCTGTTTCAGGCAATTTCGCCGCGAGCTTGAGATCATTCGGATGGCATGGCTCCAAGCGGTTGCATGGCGTGTGGTGCACGCTCTTGCACAGGGTAAAGTGCAAACTAGTGTGACATATTCATAATCCGAGAGGGGGATGACCAGGGGGCCTACCCTGTGTGCGCTGTCTTCACAAGCGTGCATGATGACGACTTTTTAAGCAGTTTCTTGTTTGCTCTTCGTTCAGGCTGGCTGATGAGGCTTTTCAAAGCGCTACAACGCAAATCCACAGGGATCAGGAACAGCTGCGGCCTGTTGCCAGCCTTGCTGTTTCCCTTGGCCATGCTGCTGATCAGCATCGTATGGCTGAGCCTGGCGCTTTACGAGGAGAGGGAGCAGCGCTTTCGGCACCAGGTGGAGCTCGGCCTCAAGTCACTGGGGGAGCTCCAGGTCAAGCGCGTGGTCGAGTGGCGAAGCCGCCGTCTTGCCGATGCCATGGCCCTGACCGATGACAGCCTGTTTGCGAAGGCTGTCGTGCGCTGGCAGCGCACCTCGGCACCCGAGCTCGAGGCCGTGGTCAACGAGCGCCTGCGGATTCTGGTCGAGCGCAGCCACTATACGGTGGCCCTGTTGCTGTCACCTGAGGGACGCCTGTTGATCAGCTCGGACAGCAGCCAGGATGGCGCCCTGTCCGCGCAGGCACAAAAAGCCTTGAGGCAGGCGCTGGACAGTGCCCAGCCCGTGCTCGCCGAGCCCCATGAGGAGCAGCGCTTCTCCTTTCCTTTCATCGGTGTGTTTGCGCCGCTGTACGAGGGCGAGCGCGCCATAGGCGTGGTCTGGCTGGTGGCCGACATGAGAAGCTCTCTGTATCCGCAACTCGAGGGCTGGCCCAACAACAGCCAGACGGGGGAGTCGCTGCTGTTGCAGCGCAATGAGGATGGCGTCATCGTGCCCATCAACCCGCTGCGTCATGGCGACCAGACGCTGTTCGAGAGCATGGGGCACAAGGACAATCCCGCGACCATGGCCTTTCAGGGCGTGCGCGGCGTGACCTATGGGCATGACTACCGGGGCGCCGAGGTGTTGGCGGTCAGCAGTGCCGTGCCCGGATCGCCCTGGATGCTGGTCACCAAGATCGACGTGGCCGAGGCCTTCATCCAGAAGCAGCGGCGTGAAGGCCTGGCGGCCGGCCTGCTCATCGGGCTTGCACTGCTGCTGGTGGTGTCCATGGCCGCAATCTGGCAGTGGAATGCCTGGCGGCGTGAACGCACGCTCAAGCGCGCACTGGAGCGCAACATGCGCTGGCTGGAGAACGCCCAGAAGGCCGCATCCATAGGCTATTTCGCCTATGAAGAAGGCAGCCAGCGGTTCCACATGTCGGGCATGGCCTGCATCATCTTCGGCCTGCCCAAGAATGACGTCATGGCGCTGCGCGAGTGGATATCCATGCTCTCCCCGCTGGACCGCGAGCAGACCCTGGCGATCCACGGCAAGGCCATGAGCCGGCGCACGCCCCTGCATGCCCAGTACCGCATCAACCGCCAAAGCGATGGCGAGCTGCGCTGGATACAGGTCTGGGGCGAGTATGAGGACAAGCCCATCAGCGGGCGCACGGCTCGCATGACGGGCACGGTGCAGGACATCAGCGACCGCAAGCAGGCCGAGGAGCAGCTGGAGAGCTACCGCTCCGCACTGGAAGCCCAGGTGAGGCTGGATCCGCTGACGCGTGTCTCCAACCGCCTGGCGCTGGACGAGGCCGTGGCCAGTGAGTGGAACCGCGCCATGCGCCATGGCACGACGCTGGCCCTGCTCATGGTCGATGTAGACCACTTCAAGGCCTACAACGACTTCTACGGTCACCTTGCGGGAGACCGCTGCCTGCAGCAGGTGGCCCAGGCATTGCGCGGATCGCTGCGCCGTGCGGGCGAGCTTGTGGCGCGTTATGGCGGCGAGGAGTTTGCCGTGCTGCTGCCCGATGCCGACGAGCAGCAGGCGATGGATACGGCCCAGCGGCTTGGCGAGGCCGTGCGTGCGCTCGAGTTGCGGCATGAGGCGCCGGGCGCCCAAAGCCTGGTGAGCGTGAGCATAGGCATGGCTTGCCTGAGCCCTTGCTACAAACCGGGCCAGACGGCGGGCGAAGAGGGGGTGCTGGGCGCACAGGATTTGTTCCAGCGCGCTGACGAGGCCTTGTACCAGGCCAAGCAACAGGGCCGGGCCCGGGTCTGTGCCTACACGGCGGATGCGAGCGGCCTGGCCACGAGCGGGGCCTGATCCGGAATCAAGCGATCAGGTTGCTGCCTGATCGCTGGCGCCGGCCTTGGCGAGCAGAAAGTCTATGCAGGTGCGCACGGCCCGGGTCTGGTGGCGGTTGGGCAGGTACAGCAGATACATGTGGGTGCCGAAGATGCTCAGCCGGTATTCCTCCAGCGTGGTCAGCACCTCGCCGCTGAGCACCTCGTTCTGCACCACATAGTCGGGCACCAGGCCTACGCCCAGGCCGGCCAGAATGCCCTGGCGCAGAAAGGGAAAGTGCTCGGAGATCAGGGTGGGCTCGAGCAGCACCTCCTGGCGCTCCTGGCCCTGGTAGGCCGACAGGCGCAGCTGGCGGCCCATGACGCCGGCCGTGATCACGGGGCTGTTGCGCAGCTCGTAGAGCGTGGCCGGCAGCCCGTGCTGCTCCACATAGGCCCTGGAGGCGCAGGCCACGTAGCGCACATTGCCCAGGCTGCGCGCGATCACCGACAGCGGCGGCTCCTGGACCACGCGGATCGCAATGTCGACCTCGTCGCGCAGGTTATCCGCGCGGTTCTCGAACAGCACGTCGAGCACGATGCCCGGATACAGGCGCTTGAACTCGATCAGCCAGCCGCTCATCACGATCTGCCCATAGCCGCTGGGCACGCTGATGCCCACGCGCCCCTGCAGGCCCTGGCCCAGCGAGGCAATGGTTTCGCGCGCGGCCAGCATTTCGTTCTGGATGCTGCGCCCGTGCTCGTAGAGCTTGAGGCCCAGCTCCGTCGGCTCCACACGCCGCGTGGAGCGCTTGACCAGTTGCACGCCCACGGCCTTTTCAAGCTGGGTCAGGTGGTAGCTCACATTGGCGCGCGTCATCTTGAGCTTGCGCGCAGCCTGGCTCAGATTGCCGCTGTCGATGATTTCAACCAGCAGGGTGAGGGTGTTCAGGTCCATGACGGGCTTGGAAATGGTGTCAAGTATTACTTGACGCTCTGTCAATGAATCATGTGATTGTAAAGATTCATTATCGTCGTGAGAATGGATATCGAACAAACCATGATGCCGGCCATGGTCCGCCCGCAGCCATGGCACCGTCCGCGTGGCCGGCCCGAGAGCGCAGAGCATGCGGGCGCTTCAGGGGCGGCCCTACTTTTCTTTGGAGACAACTGCATGAGTCAAGAAGTCCAAGCTTCCGTAGTCCATACCCGTCTAGATGGCGAGGTGCTGGTGGTCAGCATCAACAATCCCCCCGTGAATGCCCTGGGCCAGGCCGTGCGCGCAGGTCTGCTGGCTGCGGTGGAACAGGCTGCGGGCGATGCAGCCGTGCGCTGCGTGCTGTTGGTGGGCGAAGGCAAAGCCTTCATCGCGGGTGCCGACATCCGCGAGTTCGGCAAGCCCGCGATGCCGCCTTCCCTGCCCGAGGTCTGCAACCGCATCGAAGCGCTGGACAAGCCCGTGGTCGCCGCCATCCATGGCCCGGCCCTGGGCGGTGGCCTGGAGGTCGCCATGTCGGCCCATTACCGCCTGGCCCTGCCTGCGGCCAAGCTGGGTCTGCCCGAAGTCACGCTGGGCCTGCTGCCCGGCGCCGGCGGCACCCAGCGTGCGCCACGCCTCATGGGCGTCAAGGCGGCGACCGAGCTCATGCTCGGCGGCAAGCACCTGTCGGCCAAGGCCGCCCAGGCTGCAGGCCTGGTGGACAAGCTGGCCGAAGGCCAGGACGTGCTGGCCGCAGGCCTGGCCTATGCGCGCGAGCTGCTGGCCCAGGGCGCACAGCCGCGCCGCACGCGCGACATCGAGATCGCCGACAAGGCTGCGGCCCTGGCCGAGCTCGATGCGCTGGCGGCCGATACGGCCAAGAAATCGCGTGGCCTGTTCTCGCCCGCAAAAATCGTGGAATGCGTGCGCGCTGCCGTGGAGCTGCCCTTCGACGAAGGCCTGGCCCGCGAGCGTGCGCTGTTCACAGAATGCCTGGACAGCCCGCAGCGCGCAGGCCTGGTCCATGCGTTCTTTGCCGAGCGCGAAGTGGTCAAGATCCCCGAGGCCAAGGCCGCCGCGCCGCGCGCCTTTGCCAAGATCGCCATCATCGGCGGCGGCACCATGGGTGCGGGCATCACGGTCTCGGCCCTGGATGCGGGTCTGCCCGTGGTCATGATCGAGCGCGATGCCGAGTCCATCGCACGCGGCCAGGCGAATGTGGAAAAGGTCTATGACGGCCTGATCGCCAGGGGCCGCATGACTGCCGAGGCCAAGGCGGCGGTCATGGCGCGCTACACGCCCTCGACCAGCTACGACGACATCGGCGACGTGGACCTCGTGATCGAGGCCGTGTTCGAGGACCTCGAAGTCAAGAAGGCCGTGTTCAAGGAGCTGGACCGCGTCTGCAGGAAGGGCGCGGTGCTGGCCACCAACACCTCCTACCTGGACATCGACGCCATTGCGGCGGCCACCAGCCGCCCCGAGGATGTGATCGGCCTGCACTTCTTCAGCCCGGCGAACATCATGAAGCTGCTGGAGATCGTGGTCCCCGCCAAGGTGGCGCCCGATGTCGTGGCCACGGCCTTCGAGCTGGCCAAGAAGCTCAAGAAGGTGCCCGTGCGCGCAGGCGTCTGCGACGGCTTCATCGGCAACCGCATCCTGGCCATCTACAAGCAGGCCGCCGACTACATCATGGAAGACGGCGCCAGCCCCTACGAGATCGACGAGGCCGTGCGCGGCTTCGGCTACCCCATGGGCCCGTTTCAGGTCACCGACCTGGCCGGCGGCGACATCGGCTGGGCCACGCGCAAGCGCCGCGCCGCCACGCGCGACCCCAAGGCGCGCTATGTGGAGATCGCCGACCGCGTCTGCGAGCAGGGCTGGTTCGGCCAGAAGACCGGCCGCGGCTTCTACCTCTACCCCCAGGGCGTGCGCGTGGGCCAGGCCGATCCCGAGGTGCTGGCCATCGTGGACGCCGAGCGCGCCAAGAAGGGCATCACGCCGCGCAAGTTCACGGCCGATGAAATCATGCGCCGCTACATGGCGGCCATGGTCAACGAAGGCGCCAAGGTCGTGGAAGAAGGCATTGCCCTGCGCCCGCTGGATGTGGACGTGACCTTCATCTCCGGCTATGGCTTTCCGCGCCATCGCGGCGGCCCCATGAAGTGGGCCGACATGCAGGGCCTGGAGAAGGTGCTGGCCGACATCCGCGAATTCGCCAAGGAAGACGCGCTGTTCTGGAAGCCCGCGCCGCTGCTGGAAAAGCTGGTCGCCGAAGGCAAGAGCTTCGAGAGCCTGAACAGCCTCTGATGCGCCTGCGGGCGTGTTCTTCGGGAGCCTGCGGCCGGCTGGCGCATGCTTCCGAAACAAGAGCTGCTAGCGCTTGCTACTGCTGGTTTTCAATATGAAAAATATCTGAAATCCAGTTGTATCAAGCGCTAGCAGCTCCTGAAAACATAGATAACTTTTGATAAAGAGACAACCGAGGAGATTCTCATGCGTGAAGCCGTCATCGTTTCCACAGCCCGCACACCGCTGACCAAGTCGCACCGTGGCGAGTTCAACATCACGCCCGCAGCCCAGCTGGCGGCCTATTCGGTCAAGGCGGCGGTCGAGCGCTCGGGCGTGGACCCCGAGAGCATCGAGGACCTGATCATGGGCTGCGGCAACCCCGACGGCTTCCAGGGCCGCAACCTGGGCCGCCAGGCCGTGCTGCGCGCCGAGCTGCCGCTGTCGATCGCGGGCACGACGATCACGCGCTACTGCGCCTCGGGCCTGCAGTCGATTGCGATTGCCGCAGGCCGCATCGTGGCCGAAGGCGTGGACGCCATGATTGCGGGCGGCGTGGAGACCATCTCCGGCATTCGCGCAGGCAACAACCTGCCCACCGACATGGACCCCTGGCTGGTCGAGCACAAGCCCGAGCTCTACATGGCCATGATCGATACGGCCGACGTGGTCGCCCGGCGCTACGGCATCAGCCGCGAGGACCAGGACGCGTTCTCGCTGCAAAGCCAGCAGCGCACGGCAGCAGCCCAGGCCGCCGATGTGTTCAAGGACGAGATCATCGCCTGCGCCACGCGCATGGCGGAAAAGAACAAGGAAACCGGCGAACTCACCTACCGCGACGTGGTCGCCACCAAGGACAACTGCAACCGCGCGAGCACCACGCTCGAAGGCCTGGCCAAGCTCGAGCCCGTGAAGGGGCCGGACCAGTTCGTCACCGCAGGCAATGCCTCCCAGCTGTCGGACGGCTCCAGCGCCTGCGTGCTCATGGAGGCCAAACAGGCCGAGCGCCTGGGCCTGTCGCCGCTGGGTGCCTTCCGCGGCTTTGCCGTGGCCGGCTGCGAGCCCGATGAAATGGGCATAGGCCCGGTGTTCGCTGTGCCGAAGCTGCTCGCGCGCCACGGCCTCAAGGTCGAGGACATCGACCTGTGGGAGCTCAACGAAGCCTTTGCCTCCCAGGCCCTGTACTGCCAGCGCAAGCTGGGCATTCCCAACGAGCGCCTGAACGTCAACGGCGGCGCGATCTCCATCGGCCATCCGTTCGGCATGACGGGTGCGCGCCTGGCCGGCCACATCCTGCTCGAAGGCCGCCGCCGCAAGGCCAAGTGGGGCGTGGTCACCATGTGCATCGCCGGTGGCATGGGGGCTGCAGGCCTGTTCGAGATTTACTGACATGCCCTGAGCTGCTGCGCAGCCACCGCCCTGAAAAAGGGGGCGGCCGCCTCGCCGCAGGATGCCCCCGGGGCCAGGGATTGGAAAGGCGCATGGCGCCATCATGGATGACTGAGGAAACAGCGATGGATTTGCAATTTACCCCCGAGGAGCTCGCGTTTCGCGATGAGGTGCGCTCCTTTTTGAAGGCCGAACTGCCCGAGCAGATGGCGCACAAGGTCAGGAACGGCCTGCAGCTTTCCAAGCAGGACATGGAGCAGTGGCACGCAATCCTCAACCAGCGCGGCTGGCTGGCCAACCACTGGCCCGAGCAGTACGGTGGCCCGGGCTGGGGCGCGGTGCAGAAATTCATCTTCGAGCATGAGTGCGCGCTCGCGGGCACGCCGCGCATCGTGCCCTTCGGCCTGTCCATGCTGGGCCCGGTGCTCATCAAGTACGGCAGCGAAGAGCAAAAGAGCTACTGGCTGCCGCGCATTCTGAACGGCGCCGACTGGTGGTGCCAGGGCTATTCGGAGCCGGGCTCGGGCTCGGACCTGGCCTCGGTCAAGACCACGGCCGTGCGCGATGGCGAGCACTACATCGTCAACGGCCAGAAGACCTGGACCACGCTGGGCCAGCACGCCAACATGATCTTCTGCCTGGTGCGCACCAACCGCGAGGTCAAGGCCCAGCAGGGCATCAGCTTTTTGCTGGTGGACATGAACACCCCGGGCGTGGAAGTGCGTCCCATCATCACGCTGGACGGCGAGCACGAGGTCAACGAAGTCTTCTTCACCGACGTCAAGGTGCCGGTCGCCAACCTCGTGGGCGAGGAAAACAAGGGCTGGACCTATGCCAAGTACCTGCTGACCTACGAGCGCACGAATATCGCGGGCGTGGGCTTCTCGGTGGCCGGCCTGGAAAAGCTCAAGCTCGTCGCGGATCGCGTGCAGTGCAACGGCAAGCCGCTCTCCAAAGATCCCTTGTTCGCCGCGCGCCTGGCCAAGGTCGAGATCGACCTCGAGAACATGAAGACCACCAATCTGCGCGTGATCGCCGCCGTGGCCGGCGGTGGTGTGCCGGGTGCGGAAAGCTCCATGCTCAAGATCAAGGGCACGGAAATCCGCCAGGAGCTGCTGTCCCTGCTGCGCCGTGCCATGGGCCCGTATGCCGCGCCCTTCATCGAAGAGGCCATGCAGGCCGGCTACGACCAGAGCCCCATAGGCGACGAGGCCGCGGCCACGGCTGCAGCCCAGTATTTCAACTACCGCAAGCTGTCCATCTTTGGCGGCTCCAACGAAATCCAGAAAAACATCATCTCCAAGATGATTCTGGGTCTGTGATCCCCCCTGGGCCGCTCCTGGCGCCTTCCCCCCCGGGGGACGACGCCTTTGCTGCGCGGCGGCCCTTGCCCGGCGTCCCTGGCGAGCCGGGCGGTGACATACGACAGCGATGCGCTGGACTGGGAAGAAAGAATTTTTATGAACTTTGAGCACACAGAAGACCGCCGCATGCTGGCGGACAGCCTGAACCGCTTTGTCTCCGAGCAGTACGCGATCGAGGCACGCAACCAGATCGCCTATGGCAGCGAAGGCCACAGCCCGCTGCTCTACAGCCAGTTCGCCGAGATCGGCGCCATCGGCGCGCTGTTCCCCGAAGAGGTGGGCGGCTTTGGCGGCACGGGCTTTGACATCAGCGTGATCTTCGAATGCCTGGGCCGTGGCCTCGTGGCCGAGCCCCTGCTGGGCGCCCTGGTCGTGGGCCAGGCCCTGGTGGCGGCAGGCAGCGATGCGCAAAAGCAAAAGCTGCAGGCCCTCATGGACGGCAGCCTGGTCGCTGCGCTCGCGCATGACGAGCCGGGCAGCCATTACGAGCTCAACAAGGTCTCGACCACGGCGGTCAAGCAGGGCCAGGGCTGGGTGCTGAACGGCGCCAAGGGCGTGGTCGCATTCGGCGAAAAGGCCGAGCTGCTGCTGGTCTCGGCGCGCAGCGCGGGCGCGCAGTTCGACGAGCAGGGCATCAGCCTGTTTCTCGTGCCCGGCGATGCCAAGGGCCTGCAAAAGCGCGGCTACAACCGCCTCGAAGGCGGTCGCGCGGCCGAGCTGGTGTTCGACCAGGTCGAGGTCGGTGCCGATGCCCTGCTGGGCCAGCAGGACCAGGGCTTGGCGCTGCTCGAACGCATTGCCGGCTATGCGCTGCTGGCATTGAGCGCCGAGGCCGTGGGCGCCATGGACGTGGCCAAGGACCAGACGCTCGAATACCTGCGCACGCGCAAGCAGTTCGGCGTGCCCATCGGCAGCTTCCAGGCCCTGCAGCACCGCATGGCCCAGTTGCTGCTCGAAGTCGAGCAGGCGCGCTCGGCCGTGATCAATGCGGCTGCCGCCATCGACGGCGAAGACCGCGTGGCGCGTGCCAAGGCCTTGTCGGCCGCCAAGTACAGCATTGGGCGCATAGGCACGCTGGTGGCCGAGGAAAGCATTCAGATGCACGGCGGCATCGGCATGACCTGGGAGCTGCCGCTGGCGCATTACGCCAAGCGTCTGGTGATGATCGATCACCAGTTCGGGGATGAGGACCATCACCTGAGCCGCTACATCGGCTCGCTCTGAGGCGCTGCGCAGCCCCTGCCTTCTTGCGGGAGGGCGGGGGAGCGGCTCCTGCCGGCTGTCACCAGCCAGGAGCCGCACCAGCTTTGCCGGCCGCGCCGGTAGGGGCGGTCGGGGTGTGAAGCCAGGGCTTTCTTGGAAGCCATTTCCTGGCGCATGGAATCGAGGAAAGAGAAATGAGTCAAGCATTGCTGGTGCGCCGCGAGGGCGCGGTGCTGGTGTTGTCCAACAACAACGTGGCGGCGCGCAATGCGCTCTCACCCGAGTTCTACCAGGGGGTGATCGCAGGCCTGAAGCAGGCTGCTGCGGACCCGGGCGTGGGCGCCGTGGTGCTCACGGGCGAGGGCGGGCATTTTTGTGCGGGCGGCGATCTGCGTCAGCTGGCCAAGCGGCGCGAGCTGCCGCGGCAGGAGCGCCGCGAAAAACTCGAAGGCCTGCATGAGCTGATCCGCGCCGTGCGTGACTGCCCCAAGCCCGTGATCGCAGCCGTCGAAGGCGCAGCTGCAGGCGCGGGCCTGTCCCTGGCCCTGGCCTGCGACATGCTGGTGGCCGCGAAGAATGCGGTGTTCTCCGTGGCCTATGTGAAGGTCGGCCTCACGCCCGATGGCGGTGCCACGGCCTTTCTGGCCGAGTTTGTCTCGCGCCAGGTGCTGACCGAGCTGTGCCTCACGGGCGAGCGCATCAGCGGCGAGCGCCTGGCCCAGTTGGGCCCGGTGAACCGCCTGACCGAAGCCGGTGCGGCCCTGGCCGAGGCGCTGCGCCTGGCCGAGCACATCGCCAGCGGGCCCGAGCAGGCCATGGCCCGCATCAAGAACCTGTGCCGCGAGGCTCCGCGCAACACGCTCGAAGAGCAGCTGGAGCTGGAGGCGCAGTACATGGTGATCTCTCAGGAAACCGAGGAGTCGCGCGAAGGCATTGGCGCCTTTCTCGAAAAGCGCCAGGCGGATTTTTCCAAGCTGCGCGCATGAGGTGAAGAGCCCGCGCTCCCTCTCTTTGCGGGAGGGGCGCGGCGGTGCAGGTGGCGATCAAGAAATTCCAAGGAGATGGATCAATGACGGAGAAGAAGGCGCAGGCCGAAGAGATGGACTTTCCCCTGGAGGGCGTGCGCGTGCTCGATCTGTCGCGCGTGTTTGCGGGGCCGCTGTGCGGCCAGGTGCTGGCCGACTTCGGCGCCGAGGTCATCAAGGTCGAGCACCCGGGAAGAGGGGACGACACACGTGACTGGGGGTTGCGCATAGGCAAGACCGAGACCTCGTACTACAACAGCATGAACCGCAACAAGCGGTCCATCACCATCGACCTGCAAAAGCCCGAGGGGCTGGGGCTGATCCATGAGCTGCTGCCGCAGTTCGATGTGGTGATTCACAACTTCAAGACCGGCGGGGCCGAGAAGCTGGGCCTGGGCTATGAGCAGCTCAAGGCCATCAAGCCCGACCTGATCTACTGCGCCGTGGCCGGCTATGACAGCAGCGGCCCCGAGGCCACGCGTCCCGGCTACGACCTGGTGATCCAGGGCGAGGCCGGGCTCATGGCCCTCAATGGCGAGGCCGGCACACCGCCGCTCAAGTTCGGCGTGGCCGTCGTCGATCTGATGACCGGCATGTCGGCGGCCCAGGCCGTGCTCGCCGCACTGTTTCGCCGCGAGCGCACGGGCCGTGGGCGGCTCATAGAGATGGCGTTGTACGACAGCGGCATCATGATCACCGGCTATTACGGGCTCGATGCGCTGCAGATCGGTCAGGACCCCGAGCGCTATGGCAATGCCCACCCCTCGATCGTTCCCTATGGCATGTATGAGGCTGCCGACGGGCCGCTGATCATCGCCGTGGGCAACAATGCCCAGTTCGAGAAGTTCTGCCGCCAGGTCATAGAGCGCCCCGACATCGTCGAGGACCAGCGCTTTGCCACGAACGTGAACCGTGCAAAGAACCGCCTGGTCCTGGCCCCGATGCTCAAGCAGCTGGTCGCGACCTTCTCGCGCGAGCTGCTGCTGGAGCGCCTCACGGCTGCGGGCATTCCCTGCGGCAAGGTCTCCGGCCTGCACGAGGCCCTGACCAGCGAGCGCACGCGGCGCAGCGGACTGGTGCAGCACATGCCCCACCCCGTGGTCGGAACCACGCCGGTGTTTGCGCCGCCCTACCGCCTCGATGGACAGCGCCTGCCGATCCGCAACGCGCCGCCCACGCTGGGCGAGGGCACGCGCGACGTGCTGCAAAAGCTGCTGGCCCTGGACGACGGGCAATTGCAGCAACTGCGCGACAGGGGCGTGCTCACCCTGCCCGACGAAGCCGGCCAGGACTGAGACGGCCTTGCATACCCCAGGAGCGCGGCCCAAAAGGCGGCGCTTCGTGCAGGCCGCCGGCCTGCACATTCACCGCAACCCATAAGGAGACAAGCTCATGAAGACCGAACTCAAACGACGCAATATTCTGCAAGCCATGGCCGCCTGCGGCGGCGCCAGCCTGCTGGGCACCAGTGCCCTGGCCCAGGGCAAGCCGGCCTGGCCGACCAAGGCCATACGCGTGGTCGTGCCTTTCAACGCCGGGGGCGCAACCGACATCATTGCGCGCACCGTGGGCGAGGCCCTGGCCAAGCGCCTGGGCCAGCCCGTCGTGATCGACAACCGTGGCGGCGCGGCCGGCATTCTGGGCACGGATGCCGTGGCCAAGGCCCAGCCTGACGGCCACACCCTGCTGATCTCGCTGAGCACCTCGATGCTCATCAACCAGTTCCTCTACACCAAGCTGCCCTACAACCCGCAAAAGGACTTTGCGATGATCACCCAGATCGCGGCGGCGCCCGTGACCCTGGTGGTCCACCCCTCGGTGCCCGCGAACAACATGAAGGAGCTGCTGGCCTATGTGAAGGCCAACAAGGGCAAGCTCTCCTATGGGTCCTGGGGTGTGGGCTCCTATGCCCACCTGGCTGGCGCCTACATGAGCAAGACCATGGACGCCGACATGACCCATGTGGCCTACAAGGGCGAGGCGCCCATGATCCAGGAGCTGATCGGCGGCCAGTTGCAGATCTGCTTTTCGAGTGCCCAGAACACCAAGCCCTTCATCGAATCGGGCCGCCTCAAGGCGATTGGCGTGACCGGCAAGGAGCGCATGGAAATCCTGCCCAAGGTGGCGACCATCTTCGAGCAGGGCGTGAAGGACGATGCCTACTCGATCTACGGCTGGGTGGGCATGGCCGCACCCGCAGGCCTGCCCCAGGAGATCCTCGATCAGCTCTACGCTCACCTGAGCGAGATCGTCAAGGACCCCAAGATGCAGGAGCGCACCAAGGGCGCGGGCTTCATGCCCATGATGAACAGCCCCCAGGCCTTCGCGGAGAACTACAAGCGCGACATGCCGGTCTGGAAGGCCCTGGTCGAGGAAGCCGGCGCACGCCTGGATTGATGGACGGCTCTGCACGGAGCTGTTTTGCCGCAGCCCCTGATCGCAGGGGCATGCGGTCTTGAATGTGATGTGGGTGGCGCGCGGCATGGATCTGCGGTTCGCCATCCGATCGGATGCCGGTACCCGAAACCCTTGGGGCCGGATTTTTAAGCGCACTTGATTGACAGGAGACACCACCATGCAAAAGCGCAATCCCTTTTTTGCCCCCACTCGGCGCCAGGCTCTGGCCCTTGCTGCCGCCCCCTTGATGGCCGGCCTGGCTGGCAGTGCTTTCGCGCAGCAAAATGGCTGGCCCGACAAGATGGTGCGTCTGGTCGTGCCCTTCCCCGCAGGCGGCCCTACCGATACGAGCTCGCGCATCGTGGCCCAGAGGCTGGGCGAGCGCCTCAAGCAGATGGTGGTCGTGGACAACCGTCCCGGCGCCTCCGGCTCGATTGCCGCAGCCCAGGTGGCCAAGGGTCCGGCCGACGGCTATACGCTGATGATGCTGGCCACGCCGACCCTGCTGGCCCCGCATCTGTTCAGAAAGGCCGGCTATGACGTGACGCGCGACTTCGCGCCCATTGCCCTGGTCTATGACCTGCCCATCGTGGTGGTCGTGAACCCGACCCTGATGCCCCAGGTGACCGATCTGCAAAAGCTGGTCGCCTATGCCAAGGAGCGCAAGGGCCTGGTCAACTACACCAGCGCAGGCACGGGCAGCTTCGGCCACCTGAGCATGGAGCTGCTCAAGCAGATGGGCGACTTCGACATGATGCACGTGCCCTACAAGGGCAGCGCGCCTGCGATCACCGACACCATTGGCGGCCAGGTTCCCGTGATGTTCGCGGACCTGATTGCAGCCCTGCCGCACATCCAGTCGGGCAAGCTGCGTGCCATCGCCGTGGGATCGCCCCAGCGCGTGAGCATTCTTCCCGACGTCAAGACCGCTGCGGAGCAAGGCTTCAAGGGCTACGAGGCCGTGGCCTGGGGCGGACTGGTGGCACCTGCGGGAACACCCCAGGCCATCGTCGACCGTCTGGCCAGCGAAGTGGGCCAGATCCTTGCCGAAAAGCAGACCCAGGACAAGATCATGGGCGTGGGCGCCTATGCGCGCTATCTGCCGCCGGCGAAGATGGGCGAGCTGATTGCCGACGACTACCGCAAGTGGGGTCAGATCATCCGCGACAAGGGCATTGCATCGGAGTGAGCAGAGCATGAAGACACGTATCACCGAACTTTTCGGCATAGAGCATCCGATCATCCAGGGCGGCATGCACCATGTGGGCCTGGCCGAGCTCGCGGCGGCCGTCTCCAACGCCGGCGGCCTGGGCATCATCACGGGCCTGACCCAGCGCACGCCCGAGCTGCTGGCCAGGGAGATCGCGCGCTGCCGCGAGATGACGGACAAGCCCTTCGGCGTGAACCTGACCTTTCTGCCCTCGGTCAATCCGCCCGACTACCCGGGCTATGTGAAGGCCATCATCGAAGGCGGGGTCAAGGTCGTGGAGACGGCAGGCAACAACCCGCAACAATGGCTGCCCGCGCTTAAGGAGGCGGGCATCAAGGTCATCCACAAGTGCACCTCGGTGCGCCATGCACTCAAGGCCGAGGCCATTGGCTGCGATGCGATCAGCGTCGATGGCTTTGAATGCGGCGGCCACCCCGGCGAGGACGATGTGCCCAACTTCATCCTGCTGCCGCGCGCGGCCCAGGAGCTGAAGATTCCCTTTGTGGCATCGGGCGGCATGGCCGATGGCCGCTCCCTCGTGGCTGCGCTGGCCCTGGGAGCCGAAGGCATCAACATGGGCACGCGCTTCATCGCCACTCAGGAGGCGCCCGTGCACGACAGGGTCAAGCAGGCGATCGTCGCGGCCAGCGAGCTCGATACGCGTCTGGTGATGCGCCCGCTGCGCAATACCGAGCGCGTGCTGAACAACCAGGCCACCGAGCGCCTGCTGCAAAAGGAGCGCGAGCTGGGCTCGCAGATCAGCTTTGCCGACATCGCGCCCGAAGTGGCCGGGGTCTATCCGCGCATCATGCAGGATGGCGAGATGGATGCCGGTGTCTGGTCCTGCGGCATGGTCGCGGGCCTGATTCAGGATGTGCCCACGGTGCAGGAGCTCATCACCTCCATCATGGCCGAGGCCGAGGCGCTGGTGCTCGAACGCCTGGCCGGTCTGGTTCGTTAATCCTTTCAACCGTTCAATCTGGAAAGCTCGCTATGAAAATTCTTGTTCCCGTCAAGCGCGTGGTGGACTACAACGTGAAAGTCCGCGTGAAGTCGGACGGTACGGGTGTGGACATCGCCAACGTCAAGATGAGCATGAACCCCTTTGACGAGATCGCCGTCGAAGAGGCCGTGCGTCTCAAGGAAAAAGGCCAGGCCACCGAAGTCATCGCCGTGTCCTGCGGCGTGGCCCAGTGCCAGGAGACGCTGCGCACGGCCATGGCCATTGGTGCGGATCGCGCCATCCTGGTCGAGACCGATGCCGAGCTGCAGCCGCTGGCCGTGGCCAAGCTGCTCAAGGCCCTGGTGGACAAGGAGCAGCCGGGCCTGGTGATCCTGGGCAAGCAGGCCATCGACGACGATGCCAACCAGACTGGCCAGATGCTGGCGGCGCTGGCCGATCTGCCGCAGGCGACGTTTGCGAGCAAGGTCGAGCTGGCAGGCGACAAGGTGAACGTGACGCGTGAAGTCGACGGCGGCCTGGAGACGCTGGCCCTGTCCACGCCTGCGGTGATCACCACCGACCTGCGCCTGAACGAGCCGCGCTATGTGACGCTGCCCAACATCATGAAGGCCAAGAAAAAGCCTTTGGAGACCATCAAGCCCGAGGATCTGGGAGTGGATGTGGCTGCGCGCCTGAAGACCCTGAAGGTGGTCGAGCCCGCCAAGCGCGGCGCCGGTGTCAAGGTGCCGGACGTGGCAACCCTGGTGGGCAAGCT
>NZ_KE386972.1:165219-251975 GCF_000429845.1 Comamonas composti DSM 21721 | reverse complement strand
CGACCTGGCGGGCAAGACCTCGAGCAACGACCTGGTGATCCAGATCATCGACACGGCGCCGGTGGCCAACCCGGACGACAACGAGATCACGGAGAACACGGCCTCGGTGAGCGGCAACGTGATCACGGGCCAGGGCGGCACGGGCGGCAAGGACGACCTGGGCGCCGATGATGCCAAGGTGACGGGCGTGCAGGCCGACACGGCAACAGGCCACGTGGCCAACGGCGGCGTGGGTGTGGCGGTGCAGGGCCAGTACGGCACCATCACGCTGCAGGCCGACGGCAGCTACGTGTACGCGCTGGACAACACGCTGCGGGCGGTCAAGGCGCTCAACGACGGCGACACGCTGCTGGACGTGTTCAGCTACACGCTGACCGATGCGGATGGCGACCAGTCGACGACCACGGTCAAGATCACCATCCAGGGCAAGACCGATGCTCCCTTGATTTTTGCAAGCATGGAGGATGATGGGCCGGTCACTGGACAGTTCTCTTATACGGGACTGGATGCAGTCACGCCTTATGCCATCAGCCAGCAGCCAGGCCATGGTTCGGTCACGGTCGATGCCAGTGGCAACTGGATCTATACGCCACATGCCGACTACAACGGACAGGACAGCTTTGTGGTGGCCATCAAGGATGCGTCTGGCAAGACAACAACCGAGGTCATCACCATCAATCTGGCTCCCGAGCAGGATGCGTTCGATGACGTTGGCAGCATCGTGGGTACGAAGCCGCTAGTGATCGATGTGTTGGCCAATGACTTTTTTGAGGGAACAGGAAAGGTTGTCACCCATATCGATGGCCTGGCCATTGTGGCTGGAGGTGCAGCGATTGCCGTGGAGCATGGCAAGGTCATGCTGGGCACAGACGGAAAACTGACTTTTGTGGCCGATGCCGGTTATGAAGGGGCGGTTCACTTTACCTATACCGCGAAGACGGATCTGGGCACGCCGGAGACGGCTCATGTGAATATCGATGTGAATCCGGCTCTTTATGCCAGAGAGGACTCCATTGAAATTTATGAGAGCTCTATTACCACCAAGGCAGACATTGTGCTGACCATCGATGTCTCTACCAGCATGCTAGGCTGGGTGCCGTTTGAGGGCGATTGGATCACACGCATGGATATGTTAAGAAAGGCTGTCAAAGACTTGTTTGAATCGGATGGCGTGAATTCCGTGCGTCTTTATACGTTCGGCTCGGATGCGGTCTTCCACTCGTCTACCGAGAATAGTGGCTGGTTCACGGATCTGGACGAGGCCATGAATTTCATTGATGCTTTGCTCATTGATGGAGCGACTTTGTATAGCGAGGCGATTAATGAAATCATTAATACCTATGCACCTCCTCCCGCTGGTGGGGATCATCTGATTTCTGTTTTTCTGACCGATGGAGATCCTAATGAGGGATGGGGCGTCAATACCGAATTAGAGGAAAAGTGGATTGAATTCCTGGAGAGCAAGGGCTTCGATGGGTCCTATGCTGTCGGTATAGGCTCTCAGCTGGTTCCCGAAAGCAAGGATAATCTTGAGCCCATTTCATGGACCCCTGGAGAGACTGCAGGGTCGATTATTGACGGGGCCGATGACGATAAAACCATCTTGGTGGAAGATGACTATCAAAAACTGGTGGATACGCTGACAAATATTCTCCGAAAGGGAAATAGTGCCACCGGCAATGCAACTACCAATGACTCAGGTGGTTTTGTCGGATGGGATCCTTCGGGCTGGAAAATTGCTTCGATTGAATATCGGGCTGAAGATGGCAGTCTCCAGACATTCGTGTTTTCTGGGGCGCAGGCATCGACGACGATCGATGTCTATACCAACTCCGGGCTGCTCATCGGTAATTTCACTATTTCCGGTGACGGATCCTATGTTTTCAAGGGCCTTGATGGATTCAATACACAGCAGGACGTTTCGGCAGTCATGCATTACACAGCCAGGGATGCAGATGGGGATACGTTCCGTACGGACCTGACGCTCACGGTCAAGGAAGGCGCTCCCCCTGCATTCGCAGCCATGAGCAGTGAGACCGAGGGCAGCATGACCGATGGCTCTGTCGAGGCCGCGGCAGTCGCATCAACGGAGCATGACGATAGCGGTGCGAGTGTGACAGCTGCGAGCCTGGCCCACGAAGTGCGGGGCACTCCTGGTGATGATCTTCTGATCGGCACGGACGAGGATGACTTGTTCATCTGGAATCATGGTGATGAAGGTACCGTGGATGCCCCGGCCAAGGATGTGGTGCTGAACTTCGGCATGGGCTCTGGCGATCAGGCAGGCAAGGACACCTTGGTTCTGGATGACCTGCTGGAAGGCGAGGAGTTGGTGGATGACTTGAGTGTCTATCTGCATCTGGAAAAGAGCAGTGATGGCGTGGATACGCTGATCAAGGTTTCCACGGACGGCAAGCTGGGTGCCGATGGCAGCAACTTCAATCAGGAAATCACCCTCAAGGGGGTCGATCTGGTTGGCGATGCGCAGATCGGCACAGCGGCTGATCAGAATGTCTTGATCCAGCAGTTGATCAATCAGGGCAAGCTGACGATGGACGGCCATCATTGATGAGTGCAGCCCGATAGCGGGCTGGCTGCAATAGGGCACAAGGCGCCTGCATTCCTGGAGGAGTGCAGGCGTCTTTTCTTTGCAGAGAGTGCGGATCGGATGGACCTGGTGTGGGCATACAGCGCAATCGCATCTCAAAGCCCATGCCATCACAGTCTTCCCCCGGTGGGGGAAGGGGCCATACCGGCAAGCGCTCAGGCCGAGGATTCAGATGCAACCGCCTTGTGTGCACATAGAGTCTGCTCTCTTATAGATAGCGTGAACCGCTTGTCTATATTGGGCTTGATATCGTTTTGACTTGATTTCTAGTGATGTCTGTAGCAGGCCGTCAGCTTGGTGTTGCCGGCGTTGCTTGGGGCACCTGCATTTCCGTGGCCGCAGTCGTTCGGATGAACTGCCCTCGACCATGGAGGCTTTCATGCACGCGTTTTCGGGTGTCGTCGATGGTCTGGGCCAGAGAGTCCTGCTCCGTCAGACGTACATAGGCACAAGCAGGTGTCTGGTTACCGATTGCCTGGATCTGCTCCAGGACTTCTTCGTGCAGCAGGCGCTGAAACCAGCGCAGCAGCGATGCGGCAAAAACCGCCCAGAGCACGCCGGCTCCCAGTGAGAACAGGCTCATATAGATGCTGCTGTGCCAGAGAGCATTGCTGGCATGGCTGTTGTCTACTGCCACCGAGAGCCGACCGGTCTGATGCCAGCCATTGCTGATGGAGCGTTCGGCCCAGGGGCGAGTCAGCGGCAGCAGCTGTGAAAACCATTGAGGTACCTGTCTTGCGGGCCGGGCTTGTTCGCGGACGAAGAGGGCGGTGCCGTCGGGGGAGATGAGGCGTATATGGAGAAACTGCCCGCTATCGAACAAGGCCAGCATCAGCAATTCGCGGGTGACGGGGTCCTGGTTCGAGGGCTGAGACAGTGAGAGTGCCAATGACGAAGCAGCGTTTTCGCTGCCCAGCCGCAGTTGCGCATCGAGGTATTGCCGCGCCGCGTTGATGCCTAAAGCCAGGCTGCCGACCAGCAGGCCCAGCATGGCCAGGCTCACACCAAGCAAAAGCCGCGTAAGCAGCGACATGCGATTTTCGCGGAGGCTGGTGCGATGCGGTGCGGTGTTCATGGCATGAATCCTTCTTTGCGCATGCGCTCCACAAGTCCGCGCCAGCGGCTGATGCGCTCCACAGGAGGAGTCTGGTTGGCACCCGTCACATAAATACCCAGCTTGTTGAAGCTGAACACGGGCGTGAGATCCTGGCGCTGACTTGCGGGCAAGGTGTCGCCCATCAGGCTGTCCAGAATGAGCGGGTCGGCATCCGGTGTTTCGTAGAAGCCGAGCACCATGTGGGCCGTGCTGCTGCCCAGGCCGCTCTGATGTGCGCGCACATAAATGAGGCGCAGCTTCTCTGCTGGCATACCCAGGCGTATCAGGGAGAAATATTTGCCGATCACGAAGTCCTCACAGTCACCGGCACGCTTGCCCAGGCTTTCGAGCGGTGTCGCCCAGTGATCGATCTCTCCCCAGACGACAGAATCGCTTGAGCTCAGCATGATCTCGTTCCAGAAAGTGTTGACCGTTTGCAGCTGTAGCTGTTCTGACTGCTTCGCCCCTTGGTTCAGCATGCCCAGCCACGAATCAAGTGCCTGTACGCCCCGGGAGCCGTATTGCACCTGCATGAATTGCTGTAATTTGGCCGTGTCGAATCCCAGGGGGCTGCTGCATCCCGAGATGGGCAGCGGCCACAAGAGCAGCCATGCCACCGTGGTCAGCAGTGCATGCAAAAAAGCCGGTATTCCTAAAGAGGAGGACTGCTTCATGGTGCCGACGTACTCCCTGCGTGACTCGATGGGGCCTGTGCGCGCCCTCCTATCTCAAGCGACTGTGCGGTCGGGGTACATGCGGACAATAGAGCGCGTTATCCGCGATCAATGGGTCACAGGCACTTGCCTTCCACACCTAGGGATCGGCTTGCTCTCGCAGAACTGCATGGCTGGACGAGCTTGCTGCTGATTTCCGGAGAATGTTTTGCAATATGTGCGAGACAGGTGTGGGCTGTGGAGTGCCGGGTTTGCAGGTAGGGGGGAGCAAGCCGGCATGCAGGCTGAAGTGCGAGCGCTGTCTGTTGCGCGAGGCTCGATTCGTCCATGCAGGGCAAGCGCATCTCAAAATCGATGCCATCAAACCTGTGGTTTGCTGGGAGGTGTTGGCCGTTCTTAGATGCAATCGCCCGGCGAGCTCAAATCTGAAGTGCAACACCTTTCAGAATTGAGGCCGCCTAGCCAGAACAGGCACAGGCTGCCCGGGCTGGCACATGGCCCGGGCGTGGACTTTGACGGATGGCGCTGGCCAGGACGGTGGGCTTGAGAAGGCTGCCATCCCCGGTCACCGGCCAGACCTGACACGCTGCGGATTCGGCAGACCGTTCCCGGTGCACTGCCTGCGGCAAAACGCGCTGCCTGAGCGTATCAGCCGTTTTGATGAAAGACGGGAAGCCTTGGCCCTTCAGGCCTGGCGATCGCTGCGAGACCGGCGCCTGTTGAAGGCCTCACCTGAATAAGGGTGCCAGGCGATCTCGGGTGAGGCAGTGCTCAGCGGTCTTCCAGTGCAGGGGACTTGCGCGGGGCACTGGCGCCAGTGCTGCGCGGCGAATCATGGGCTATGCCATGTATCTTGAGCGCCAGCATGAGGCGGTCACTGACCTCGAGTTTTTCAAAAATCGCGGAAAGATGTGCACGCACCGTGCGTTCGCTGATGCCCAGGCGCTCGGCAATATCAGGGTTGCTGTTGCCCAGGGAGGCAAGGCGTGCGACTTCCTGCTCACGCGGGCTCAGGCTTTCGATCCAGCTTTGTGGCTCGGGTGGTGGCAAGCGGCTGTCGACGTCCTGCAGCAGGCGCTGCAACAGGCTGCGGCCCAGCCAGATGCTGCCCGCGCCGATGTTCTGGAGAACGGTGCTCAGTGATTCGGCCGATGCATAGGCGTGTGCGTAACCGCTGGCCCCCCGGGCCAGTGCTTGGCGGCCTTCGGAATCATTGGGCCGTGCATTGAGGACCAGCACTTTCATGCCCTGCAGCAACGGAGTCCATATGGCGTCATCCCAACTGGGCAGGCGTGGCAAGGCCGCATCAAGCATGACCAACTGGCGGGACTGCAAGGCCCAGCGCTGCAGGTCCTGCAGGTTCTGGCCACGGGTTGCCTGCCAGCGCGCAGAGCTCAGCTGCTGCCAGTGCTGCCAGAGGCTGGTGTTCTGCGTCACCATCAGTACCGGATGTGCTTGCATGGCGTATTCCTTCATTGTTGTTGTGTGATCTCAGCGCTCGATGAATGCATTGGATTTGGCTCGCAATATGGGTTTGAGCAGGTATTGCATCAGCGTGCGCTGGCCGGTGAGGACGTGGACCTCGGCTTGCATGCCCGGAATGACGGGGCGGCTGTCATCACCGACGTGGGCGCGTTCGGTACGAACCTTGACGATGTAGAAGGTGTTGCCACGCTCATCGGTGATGGTGCTGGCCCCGATCTGCTCGACCTTGCCGACCAGTCCACCGTAGATGGCGAAATCGTAGGCCGTGAACTTGACCTCGGCTTTCTGGCCAAAATGCAAGAAGCCTATGTCGCGGGGGCTGACCTGGACTTCGAGCAGCAAGCTGTCGTCGCTGGGCACGATGTCGAGAATGTCCTTGCCTGGCTGTACGACTCCGCCCACGGTATTGACCAGCAGATTGTTGATGGTTCCGCGCACGGGTGAGCGCACTTCGGCAAGCTTGACACGGTCGGCCAGAGCACGCTGGCCCTGCTCCAGCGTGGAGAGCTTGGTGCGTGTCTCGGAGAGCTCGGCACTCGCCTGGTTGCGAATCGTGAGCTCGGACTCGCGGATCTTGCGATCGGCTTCCGAGATCGCAGCGCGGATACGCTCCATCTGCGCACCGGCTGACCGGGCTTCGCCACAGAAGCGGGCCACATCGCGTTGCAGACGCAGCAGGTCGACTTCGGACACTGCTCCTGTCTTGAGCAAAGGGCGGGTGACATTGAGCTCGTCGTTGGTGAGGCTGCAACTGGCCGCTGCCTGGTCGCGCTGGGCCTGTGTGGCGCGTAGCTCCTGCTGCCTTTGCCCCAGCTGGTCGCGGGCGATGCTGACCGTGGTGTTGAGCTCCTGCGTGCGGGACTCCCAGACTCGGCGCTCCATGCCCACAGCGTCGGGAGCGGCCTTGACCAGCTCATCGGAAACGTGAAACGGCTGGCCCGTGGCCAAGGCTTCCAGGCGCGCTGCCTTGGCCTGCAGCGATAGTGACTCGGCCTTGTTTTCACCAAGAGAGGCGCTATAGCGTGTGGGGTCGATGCGCAGCAGGACCTGGCCTTGCTGGACGGTCTCCCCCGGCCGGGTGAGGATTTCCTCGACGATGCCTCCATCCAGGCTTTGCACCACCTGAATCTGGCGCGAGGGAACTACCTTGCCCTGGCCGCGCACGACTTCGTCGATACGGCCCAGACTGGCCCAGGTGATGAGCACGATCACCGTGAGCAACGAGGCCCAGAGCAAAAGGCGCGAGCCGCGGGCCTGCTGCTGGCCGACAGCCCATTGCGCATCGGCAGCGAGATCTGCGGGGTCATGCGTGCCTACGGCAGACTCGCCGTAAAGCAGCCAGCTTTCCATGCGCCGAAAATACTGGCGGATGCGACTTGGCTTGCGCCGAGGCTTGGGGGCTTGCTGTTTTTGCGAGGCTTGCTCAGGCGAAGACTTTGGGGGGGGGCTGACGGTGTCGTTCATGCCTGGCCTTTCAGGCTTGCGATCTGCCCTTGCTTGAGAGCCAGGATGACCTGTTCCTTGGGCCCATCGGCGACGATGGTGCCGTTATCTATGACGATGAGCCGTTCGACGAGTTCGAGCAGTGCCATGCGATGGGTGACGAGCAGCATGGTCTTTCCCGGGCTGGCCTGCAAAAGGCGGCGCCTGAGCTGGGTTTCGCTCTGATTGTCAAGGTTGCTGCTGGGCTCATCGAGCAGCAGGATGGTCGGGTCGTTGATCAGCGCACGGGCCACAGCAATCGATTGGCGCTGGCCTCCGGAGAGTGATTCTCCGCGCTCGCCAATGGCCATGTCATACCCCTGAGGGTGACGGGCTGCAAATTCGTCCACGCCTGCGATGCGCGCTGCATGCAACATGTCGGCTTCGGTCGCATAGGGGGCACCGATCAGCAGGTTCTGTTTGAGGCTTCCAAGAAACAGCAAGGGGTCCTGAGGGACATGGCCTATGGCGCGGCGCAGGTCGGTGGGAGCGATCTGTCGGGTGTCCACACCATCGATGAGGATGGCCCCCTTGCTTGGTTGGTAGAGGCCCAGAACCAGCTTTTCGAGCGTGCTCTTGCCCGAGCCTATGCGGCCTATGATGCCGACACGCTCGCCGGCCTTGACAGAAAAAGAGATGCCGTTGAGCGCAGCTTGCTGGCTTCCCGGATAGCTGAAGACGACCTGCTGGAATTCGATGGCTCCCTGGAGCTGCGGACGGGCGATGAAGTCTTGCCCGGCAGGATGCTCGACTGGCATGTTCATGTAGCCGTCTATGGAGCCCAGCGAAGTGCGAGCGCTGTGGAACTGCATCATCAGGCCGGCAACCTGGCCCAGCGGCGCAAGGCAGCGGCCGGCGATCATGGAGGCGGCGATGATGCCGCCCATGGACATGGCCTGGGCCTGCACCTGATAGACGCCGATGATGACGACGGCCACGGTCGTCAATTGCTGCATGGTCTGCACGAAGTTGACGGTCGCCGATGAGGTGAGCTTGGTCTTGCCCCCGATGTAGGCCAGGAACTGGGTGGAGCTTTCCCAGCGGCGCTGAACACCGCTTTGTGCGTTGAGGGTCTTGACGGCTTCGAGATTGGTCAACGACTCGACCAGTAGCGCATTGCGCTGGGCAGATGCCTGAAAGCTGAGCATGGTCAGGCGTTCGAGCTTGGCCTGGGCCACGAAGGAGACGGCAAGCACGATGACAATCGCGCAGATCGTGGGAATCAGCAGCCAGGGCGAGATCCAGGCCAGCACGGCGAGGAAAAGAAGTACAAAGGGCAGGTCCACCAGCGTCGTCAGACTGGCCGAGGCGATGAAGTCGCGCACGGACTCGAAGGAGCGCAGGTTGGCTGCAAACGAACCGACCGAGGCGGGGCGGCCTTCCATGCGCAGGTCAAGCACGCGCTCCATGATCTGCGCCGAGAGCTTGACGTCGATGCGCTTGCCTGCCGTGTCGACCACATAGGCGCGGGCCGTGGTGAGCAGGTAGTTGAAGCCCAGCACCAGCAGCATGCCCAAGGAGAGCACCCACAGGGTCTCGACGGCGTTGTTGGGTACAACCCGGTCATAGACATTCATGTTGAACAGCGGAATGGCCAGGGCAAAGAGGTTGATCAAAACGGCAGCGAGCAAGGCATCGCGATACAGGCGCCAGTTGCTGAGCACCACGGCCCAGAACCAATGGCTGCTGCGCGGGGAGGGAGCTGGCGAAGCCTCTACATTGGGCTCGGCCTGGAACTGAGGGCGTATGAAGCACAGCAGGCCTGCATATTGCTCCTGCAGTTGCTCCTGCGGCACGGTGACCGGGCTGCCAGCCTCGGGGTAGTGCACAAGAAAGCTCCCACCGGGCTGTTGCTGCAGCAACAGGCAGGCCCGGTTGCCCTTGAGCAGGACAAGAATCGGAAACAGTTCTTGAGGCAGGTTGTCGAGATGGCGCTGCACGATGCGCGTCGTGTAGTGCGCGCGCGTGGCAGCACGTTCCAGAAGCGAGGGCGTGAGCCGATTGTTGACCAGTGGCAAGCCATTGCTCAGGGCCTGGGCGGTCAGAGGGCGGCCGTGCAGGCGGGTCAGCTCGATCAGGCAGGCCAGCAAGGGGTCATCGTGCGTGGTATGCGGCGGTATGCGCCATTGCTTGGATGAGGCCTGCTTGTTGTCGGGTAGGGTTCGGGGTGTATCGGTATCCAGCGGCTTTGTGGGTAG
Source organism: Comamonas composti DSM 21721 (assembly GCF_000429845.1). Lineage (GTDB taxonomy): Bacteria > Pseudomonadota > Gammaproteobacteria > Burkholderiales > Burkholderiaceae_C > Comamonas > Comamonas composti. Next base: position 242,432 of record NZ_KE386972.1, on the reverse strand, counting down.
GGCGGATTCCAGCGTCTGCATGGCAAGGCTCAGATAAGAGGGAGGTCATCGTCCAGGGGATCAAGGGCGTTTTGCAGTCGCTGGCGCTCATGTTTGCGCTGCTGGAGCTTGTTCAGCGCAGGCAGGGGGAGATCGGTGGGCCGTAGGCTGCCGTTGGCAAGCAGGGCATCGATCAGGTCCTCAAGAACGCGGGTGAAGTCAACGTCCAGCGCGCGCAGCTTGTGCTTCGGCAGGGAAGCCAAAGGCTCTTGCTGGGGTTGACGGTCGATCATGAGGACTTTTCTCGGATACGGGTCTGCAACAGACCCGCCGGTTTACTTGGCTTCGGCCTTGAGCACGGGGCTCAGGTTGCTGGTGTCCGGCACGTAGGCGCTCTGGCAGTCACGCAATGCATCTTCGGGCATGACCAGGGAGGACTGCTCCTCGGGGAGATCGCCAGCGTGAGGCTGGGCAATACCCAGGGCGGTCAGCACCTGACCAGACTGCATGAGCCACTGGTATTCGCTCTTTTTCAGGTCGTACTGAGCGTGAACGAGGGCACGGCGTGCATCGAACAGCTCGTTCTCCGTATTCAGCAGGTCGAGCAGCGTGCGCTGACCAATCTGGAACTGCTGCTGATAGGCTTGGCGGACCTTGGCAGTGGACTGGACATGCTCCCGCAGGAAAGGCATTTGTCCGCGCAGACGCAGGATATTGCCCCAGGCAATCGACAGCTCTTGCTGGACATTGCGGCAGGTGTAGTCACGCACGTCGCGTGCTGCATCGGCCTGGGCCAGGGTCTGACGGACACGGGCCTCGTCTGCGCCACCGCGGAAGAGGTTGTAGGTCAGCAGCAACTGGGCGCTGGTGTTTTGTATGTCGCGCAGCTGTGCGTCGGGATAGGAACGGTCCCGGCCAGTGCTCACGACCAGATCCAGCCGAGGCTTGTGGGCGGCTTGGGCAACTTCCTTGCCGGCTTGTGCGGCTTGGACCAGGGCCTGCTTGGCCAGTATGGAGGCGTTCTGGCGCACCGATTCATTGAAATTCTGAACCGTGCCGGGAGATGGCAGCTTGCCGCCGATATCCGGTACGGGGTCCAGCGTTGCCGCAGGCGGGGAGCCCGCCAGGCGGCGATAACGCTGTGTCACCGCATTCAGATTGTTGCTCTCCGTCATTACATTGGTCTGGGCCAGGGACAGACGGCCGCTGGCCTGTTCCAGGTCCACGCCACGGCCCACGCCGGACTGCGAGCGTTCGCGCAGCAGCTTGAGCGTGTTCTCGTGCATGACGAAGTTCTCGCGCGCCAGGCGCTCCGTTTCGCGGTAGCGCTGGACGTCCAGATAGGCGCCGGCAACGTCGTGGGCCAAGCTGTCGGTGGCTGCCACGAGGTCGTAGTACTTGGCCAGTTTGTCAAATCCCGACTGCTTGACGCTGTTCGACGTGGCGAATCCGTCGTAGAGCATTTGCCGCAGGCTGAGATTCCAGCCGGGGCGGGTCCAGTCATAAGAGGATGCGCCAGGGACATTGCTGCGCCATTCCTGACCAATCCAGCCCTGGGCCGTGACCTGTGGGCGCCAACCGCCGCGCGCGATGTTCTGGCCTTCCAGAGACGATGTGAAGTCGTGGAAGCGGGCCTGGATTTCGGGGTGGGAGCCGACGGCTTTTTCCACCACCTGCAGGAGATTGCTGCCGGGCGCCGTACTGGCTGAGGTGGGCGTTTGCTGTGTTTCGGAGGTCTGGGCGATGGCTGCTGCAGCCAGTGACGATGCGCCGATCATTGAGACCCATCGTGCAATTTGTCTTGGTTTCATTCTTGGCAAGGTCTGTTAGTCCAATCGCCAGTCAATATGAGAGACCTATCAAGAACTGATCGGGACGCGGCACTGACATGGGCTTGAAGCCGTTGGACGTGGAGGAGGAATCGCCCTTAAAGGCGTGTTGAGGACTGCTGGTTACCAGTGCGGCAGCAGATATGGGCTCTGCTTGACTTGAGGTTTCGTATCTGTTTGCAATTTCTGCCTAGCTTGAAGAAAGCCTCCGTTTCTTGAAAACATGTATCTATTTGTGTTAAGAATTGCCGATTGAGTCAAAATGTATCAAATTGCTGTTCGAGAAAACGCATTTTTTTGATGAAAACTATCAAAGAATGTCAATCGATAGAAAAATTTGCATTCAGTGTTTTTACGAGGCCTCACCGTGCAACTTCGCGCAGAAAGCTTTAGATCGTGAACACGCTCTTAGGAGATCAGGATTTGCTGATCTGGTTGATCAATGCTTTTGCCGGTTGGAAATGCATTGAGTGCGGGCCCCCCCAGAGGCCGCAGGCCCGGGGGTCTTGCTGAGGAAATCCTTACATCCGCAAAATCATGAAGGGACTGGGATAATTCCCGGCCTATGACAAAACACCGCGTCGTCGTGGGTCTGTCGGGCGGTGTGGACTCCGCCGTCACGGCCCATCTTCTCAAGCAGCAAGGCCATGAAGTGGTCGGCATCTTCATGAAGAACTGGGAGGATGACGACGACAGCGAGTACTGCTCCTCCAACGTCGATTTCGTCGACGCTGCTGCCGTGGCCGATGTGGTGGGCATAGAGATCGAGCATGTGAATTTCGCGGCCGAGTACAAGGATCGGGTGTTCGCCGAATTTCTGCGCGAGTACCAGGCCGGACGCACGCCCAACCCTGATGTGCTGTGCAATGCCGAGATCAAGTTCAAGGCTTTCCTGGACCATGCAATGCGCCTGGGGGCCGAGAAAATTGCCACAGGCCATTACGCGCGTGTGCGCCAGAGCCCTTCTTCCCGGTTGTTCGAGTTGCTCAAGGGGCTGGATCCTGCCAAGGATCAGAGCTATTTCCTGCATAGGCTCAACCAAGCCCAGCTATCCAAGTCCATGTTTCCTGTGGGTGAACTCAGAAAGACCCAGGTGCGTCAGATCGCCGAGGAAATCGGTTTGCCCAACGCCAGAAAAAAGGACTCCACAGGCATTTGCTTCATAGGCGAGCGACCATTCCGGGATTTTCTCAACCGCTACATCAGCAAGGAGCCTGGCCCCATTCTTGATGAGCGCAACCGCAAGCTCGGTAGCCATCAAGGCTTGAGCTTTTACACACTGGGCCAGCGCTCTGGCTTGGGAATTGGTGGTATCAAGGAAAAGGGTGCCCAGCGCGGGGGCGGAGAGCATGAGCCCTGGTTTGTGGCACGCAAGGAACTTGATAAAAACGTGCTGCGCGTGGTCCAGGGGCATGATCATCCCTGGCTGCTTTCGCAGGCGCTGATCGCAGATCAGGCCAGTTGGGTCTCGGGTCAAGCGCCCGATCCTGCGCGTATCTATGGCTCCAAGACCCGCTATCGTCAGTCAGACTCTGTCACTCATATCGACCAGGTGACGGCGAGCAGCTTCCGTCTGGACTTCCCCGAGGCCCAATGGGCGGTCACGCCAGGTCAGTCGGCCGTGCTCTACGACGGCGATGTCTGCCTGGGCGGGGGCATTATTGCCACGGTCAATTCTGCATAGGCGTCTCTGTCCGGGCGCATCAGAGGCGCATGCTCTTGTAAAGGGCTGGGCCTGACTTTCCGGTGCCGCAATGCGCGTGGAGCGTGCTGCTCCCCCTGTAAGAGCGTGTTCACGATCTCGACGCAGGCGCGTTGGAGCGCAAGCGGAATGAGTTCGAGTCGATGGCCCTTGCTTGCACAGGAGTGCAAGCAAGGGCCAGCGCCGAGAAATCGCCCGATTTCGCAAAGACACTGGCGCGCTGCGAGGAGATCTTGAACACGCTCTAAGTGCGGCTCCCTTTATCGTTGGTTTCTCACACTCCCGCCTGGGCAGCAAATGTCGGCGGGCTTTTATGCCTTGTGTGCGCAAAGCCCATGCTGAGTCGCATCACGTCCAGTGCATCCGGTATGCGTACCAACAACGGTAGCGCGCAGATCACCGGCGCCCTGTAACTCAAGCGCCGTGCCTTGACCAGATGCCAAAGACAGGGTTGGTTGTTATTGGCAATTGTTTGCAATTGTGATCAAATCACAACTTAGTTAAATTTTATTAAATTTCGTATTTGATTGAATTGTTTGCGGTTTGAACTGGTTTTGTGTGGTGGAGATATGAATCAAGCAGTGACCCAAGATGAGCCATCTATCGCTGGACTTGCTCACGTGCAGCAGCGGCAGTGTGTTCGTCAGTGGCTTGGCTTTCTGAGTGCCTTGAGCGCAGAGTTTGCCGAGGTTCTGCCTGAGACCCAGTTGCAGGAGCTCATGGCCCGTATCGGCACGCGCTTTGCTCTTGCGAATGCGCTGCCTTCCTCGGATACCGCAGCCGGGCTTCAAGATGCCATGAACCAGCTCTGGAGAGGCCTCGACTGGGGCTATGTGCAGCTAGAGCAAAGCGCGGACGGCCTGGAGATCACACATCACTACTCTCCGTTGGCCGCAGCCTTTGGTCAGGGCCATATGGAATGGGCTACAGGCTTTTTGCAAGGGGCGTACCAGCAGTGGTTTGAGATGGCCGGAGCCGCAGGGCTTGAGGTCCGGATCACCCAATCTGGCGATGCCTGGGGATCGGCCGGATTTTTGCTGTCGCCTGCCGCCTGAGTCGCGGCTCTGGGCGCTGATAGGAGTGGAAGTCATGCAGCAAGCAGACGATATCGTTGGTCTTTATCAGGAGTTTGGTGGTCAGGCCAACTCCTATCGCGAGCTTGCGCGCACCCAGGATGTGGCCAGTGCACGTGCACGCTGGCCGTTGATCTCGACCCTGGCGGCGCGCGCCGAAATGAACGATGTGCCAGCGGTTCAGCCGGGCGAGGATGTGAGAAGTCTCTCATCGACCTGGCATGCTGCGGTGATTCAGTCATCGGAGCTGATTCCCGAGCCTGCTGAGCCAGAGTTTTCACCGGCGTTGCCCATGCCTGCAATGGCGCCAGCCGTAGTCCTGAGCGGGCCTGCTCCTTCAGAGCCTGAGGCCGCTCCTGCCGATCAGGCGGTGCAGGCCGCGCCCGCAAGCACTGGCATGCGGGCTGAAGTCCAGAGCCCGGCCGAGGCTGTCTCAGTCAAGGCCCGCAAGCCAGCCAAAGGCCTCGAGGGAACTTCACCGCTGGCAATGCTGATCAAGCGCGATGATGCTACCGAGCCGCAAGAGGCGGAAAAGCCTCAAGAGTCTCAATCAGGACCTCTGCATTTGAGCCAGTTGTTCTCTCAATTGCTGGGGGCTGGGACGCGCCCATGAATATCCTGACCATCGCCTCAGCCAAAGGAGGCGTAGGCAAAACCACGCTGACGGAGAACCTGGCCGTGGCGCTCGCCCCTCGCTTGGGCCGAACGGTGCTGGCTGTGGACCTGGATCCTCAGAATTCGCTGGGACTGCACTTTGGCATGGATCCCATGGAGTGGGGTGGCCTGTCGCGTGCAAGTCTCTCCGGTCAGGATTGGCATGAGCTTTGTTTCGAGCGCCAGCCCGGGCTTTATGTACTGCCGTTCGGCGTACTCAGCGAGAACGACAGAGAGCGCCTGGAAGCGGAAATCGCAGCCGATCCCCACTGGTTGCAAGATCATTTGCGCGCGCTGAAATTGCCCGAGGATGCGCTGGTGCTGCTGGATACGCCGCCCGGCCCCTCTGTTTATGGGCGCCAGGCGTTGAGCCTCACGCACTGGCTGGTGGTCGTGACGCTGGCCGATGCGGCCTCCTATGCGACGGCTCCGCTGATGCAGCGCCTCGTTCATTCATACTGCCTGCCACGTGCCGATTTTCGGGGCGTGTTCCATGTGCTCAATCAGGTCGATCTTTCGCGCACCTTGTCGGCCGACATGCTGCGCGTGGTGCAGGCTGAGGCAGGAAAGTCGTTTGCGGGCGCGATCCACATGGATCAGGCCATTCCCGATGCGCTGGGCCTGGGCATGTATGTGCTCAATCACGCACCGCACAGTCTTGCTGCACATGATCTTGGCAGCTGCGCGGACTTTTTGAGCGCCCAGATACGAGCCGCTTCGGCGACTCCAAGCACCTGAGTCACATCATGAATCGCTCTGCCTCCAAGACCGCTGATACCGGCCTGGGCCAACGTCTGCGTTTGCAGATGAACCGGCTGGCCGACAGTCCCGTGTGGAGCCTGGGCTGGTTCCGGGTTGTGGCCGTGATACTGGCGGCTGTATTGCTGGCCGTGGTGATCAGCGTGCCCTTCGATCTTGAGGGGCAGTTCATCTTTTCGGCGGGGCTGTTCGTTCTGGCCATGGTGCTCAATCGCCGCACGCCGGGGCGCTGGGCCACGCTGGTGCTGATCGTGCTGTCGATCACCGTGTCCTCCCGCTACATGTACTGGCGTGCGACCGAGACCATAGGCTTTGACAACCTCGTGGACGGCCTGTTTGGATTTGGTCTGTTTCTGGCCGAAATCTATGCCTTCATGGTGCTGCTGATCGGCTACTTTCAGACGGCTTGGCCTCTGCAGCGTCGCCCCGTGCCCATGCCTGAGGATGTCGGAGCCTGGCCCACGGTCGATGTCTTCATTCCCACCTACAACGAGCCCATGGAAGTGGTCAAGCAGACCATCTTCTCGGCCATGCACATGGACTGGCCGGCTGACAAGATCAGGGTGTTCGTGCTTGACGACGGGCGCCGCGAGGAGTTCCGCGCGCTGTGCGCCGAGATCGGCGTGGGCTATCTCACGCGCGACAACAATGCCCATGCCAAGGCCGGCAACATCAATGAGGCCCTGGCCGTGACCGACGGTGAATATGTGGCGATTTTCGACTGCGACCACATTCCCACGCGCTCCTTTCTGCAGATCTGCATGGGCTGGTTCCTGCGCGACCCCAAGCTGGCCATGCTGCAGACGCCGCACACCTTCTTCTCGCCCGACCCGTTCGAGAAGAACCTCGATACCTTCCACATCACGCCCAACGAAGGCGAACTGTTCTATGGCGTGGTCCAGGACGGCAACGATCTGTGGAATGCCTCGTTCTTCTGCGGCTCCTGCGCGATCATCAAGCGCGGGCCCTTGCTCGAGGTCGGCGGTGTTGCGGTCGAGACCGTGACCGAGGATGCGCATACCGCTCTCAAGCTTGGCCGCCACGGCTACAACACGGCCTATCTGCACCTGCCCCAGGCTGCTGGCCTGGCCACGGAAAGCCTGTCGGGCCACGTGGGCCAGCGCATACGCTGGGCGCGGGGCATGGCGCAGATCTGCCGCGTGGACAATCCCTTGCTGGGGCGTGGCCTGTCGCTGGGCCAGCGCCTGTGCTATTTCAACGCCATGCTGCATTTCTTCTATGGATTGCCGCGCCTGGTGTTTTTGACGGCACCTCTGGCCTATCTGCTGTTCAGTGCGAATGTGTTCCAGGCATCGGCGCTGATGATTGCAGCCTATGCCCTGCCCCATCTGATGCATGCCAACCTCACCAATTCGCGCATGCAGGGCAAGTTCCGCTATTCGTTCTGGAACGAAGTCTACGAATCGGTGCTGGCCTGGTACATCATGCGGCCCGTGCTCATGGCCGTGATCAACCCCAAGCTGGGAAAGTTCAACGTGACGGCCAAGGGCGGCGTGATCGAGCAGGCCTATTTCGACTGGTCGATCGCACGGCCCTACCTCGTGCTGCTGATCATCAACCTGTTCGGCATGGGCGTGGGCATCTGGCGACTGTTCTCGGGCTCGCTGCTCGAAGACGAAGCCGTGACCCTGCTCATGAACATGATCTGGACGATCTACAACATCATCCTCATCAGCGCCAGCCTGGCCGTGGCCAGCGAGACGCGCCAGGTTCGCAGCACGCCTCGCGTCAAGGCCGTCATGCCGGCTGCCCTGCGCTTTGCCGATGGTCGCACCCTGATGTGCGAGACCGAGGATTTCTCCCAGGGCGGCCTGGGCCTGCGCATTCCGGAGTCCGAGCCGCTGGCTCAGGGGACGGCAGTCCAGGTGTCCTTGTTCAGCTCGGGTCGCGAGGGCAGTTTCCCGGCGCAGGTGACTTTTTGTGCTGCAGGCCGGCTGGGTTTGCGCCTGGATGAGCTGAGCCTGCAGCAGCAGTCGGATCTTGCGCGTATGACATTCGCGCGTGCCGACGCCTGGGTTGCCGACTGGGGCAATCGGGAGCAGGACCGCCCTCTTGCATCGCTGGGCAGCGTGACGCGCATAGGCTTGCGCGGTCTGCGCCAGGTGACGCGCAATTTGTTCAACATCGCGTTGGGACGCCGGCAGCCAGCAACCGACAAGAGCTAGTGCCCCGAGTTTGACTTCTTTGAGGAACGCCTGATTCATGTTCGTAGACAGCCAAATGACGCGCCGTGTGCCATCCGCTTTTTCGCGCCTGGCCCTGGCCTGTGTTGCAGGGGCTCTGCTGAGTGCTGCTCCTGGCCAGCAGGGAGCACTTGCCGCGCCAGCCTCCGTATCCGATGCACAAGCCCCGGCTGTTGCTGGAGCGCGCAATTACAGCGTGAGCTTTCGCCAGCTGGGCGCAGCCTATCCCTTGGAGCTGCATGGCGTACAGGGCACGGGCGGCGTGAAGTTCGGCGTGCGCAATGACGAAGTGGTCACGGCTGCGCGCCTGCACTTGAACTATGCGTATTCTCCGGCCCTGATCAGCCAGCTCTCGCACTTGCGTGTTCTGGTCAACGAGCAGGTCGTGGCCACGATTCCCGTGCCCAACGAGCACGGCGGGCGCAGCCTGCAGACCGTGGTCGACATTCCCACGCGCGTGATCTCGGAGTTCAACCGGCTCAACATACAGCTCATAGGCCACTACACCATGGAGTGCGAGGATCCTGCGCACTCCAGCCTCTGGGCGAACATCGGCAACGACAGCCGGCTGGAGCTCAGCGTGAAGTCGCTGGCCTTGAGCAATGACCTGGCCTTTCTGCCCGAGCCCTTCTTCGACCGGCGCGATGCCCGCCACCTGACCCTGCCCATCGTGTTTGCACGCAGTCCCGATGCGAGCCAGCTCGAGGCTGCGGGTACGCTATCGTCCTGGTTTGGTTCTCTGGCGGGCTTTCGGGGTGCGGATTTTCCTGCTGCCGTGGGCCAGATCCCGGAGCGCGGCCATGCCATCGTGCTGCTGCAGGGCAACGACAAGCTCGCTGGCGTGAGCGCTTCGTCCTCGAACGGGCCGTCGATCAGCGTCGTCGACCACCCCAGCGATCCCGGCAGCAAGCTGCTGCTGATCTCGGGCCGCGATAATCAGGAGCTCAAGCTTGCGGCCACGGCCCTGGCCGTGGGCCGGCCTGCGCTGTCCGGTCCCTCGGCGACGATTGCGCAGCTCACGCAGATCAAGCCGCGTCAGCCTTATGACGCACCCAACTGGCTGTCCAGCGAGCGAGCCGTGAAGTTTGGCGAGCTCGTCGAGCCCGAGATGCTCAACGTGTCCGGCTATTCGCCAGATCTGATCCGGGTCAACTTCCGCATGCCTCCCGATCTGTTCGGCTGGCGCAGCCCTGGCGTGCCCGTGCAGCTCAAGTACCGCTATTCGGCGCGGCCCGTGACCGACAAATCCTCGCTGAACATCAGCGTCAACGAGAGCTTTCTGCGTGGCCTGCCGCTGCGCGCCGAAGATGCAGGCGCCTCGGGCCTGCTGGAGCGGACCAAGCACATGCTCAAGCCGAAAAGCAGCGACCTGCTGCCGGCCGAGGAGTTCTTTCACATACCGCTGTTCAAGCTGCCTGCGCGCAACCAGCTGCAGTTCCATTACTACTATGACCTGATCAAGCAGGGGGCTTGCAAGGACGTGGTGCTGGACAATGTGCGCGGCACTGTGGAGCCCGACTCCACCATAGATATCTCGGGCTTTCCCCATTTCATGGCCATGCCCGATCTCGCGGCCTTCAGCAACAGCGGCTTTCCGTTCAGTCGCATGGCCGATCTGTCCGAGTCTGCCGTCATTCTTCCCGAGCGTCCCGAGGCCGGCGACTACTCGGCCTACCTGTCCCTCATGGGCCTCATGGGGAATGTCACGGGCTACCCGGCCCATGGAGTCACCGTGGCCCTGGGAGGGCAGCAAATCGATGCCCTGGCCGACAAGGATCTGCTGGTCATCGGTTCAAGTGCCAATCAGCCGCTGCTCAAGCAATGGGCCGACAACCTGCCGTTCAGCCTCTCGCCAGAGGCCAAGCGCTTCAAGCTCTCGGACTATGCCTCGCGCCTGATCCGCTGGTGGGAGCCCGAGCCGCGCAACCATGTCCATGCTGGCGGCAGCGAACTGATCTTTTCTAGCAACAGCAACGATGCCGTGATCGCAGGCTTTGAATCTCCGCTGCGCAGCGGGCGCAGCGTGGTCCTGCTGGCCAGCAATCAACCTGCGGGGCTGCAGCATGCGGTGGCGGCGTTGCTCGATGCCGACCGTGTGAAGGACGTGCAGGGCAGCCTCAGCGTGGTGCGTGGCTCCAAGGTCGACAGCCTGCTTGCCGAGCAAAGCTATTTTCTCGGTCGCCTCGGCCCGCTGACCTATCTGCAGTGGTGGCTGTCGCGCCATCCGCTGGCCACGGTCCTGCTGGGTGTGGCCCTGGCGGCCATCAGTGCCTTGCTGCTGTACATCGTTTTGAGGGCCCGGGCTCGCAGGCGTTTGCAGGCGCAAAAGGCCTGAGCGTTTGACGCCGGGATCTGTTCGGTCATGGAGCTTGTTGTCGGCACCAGGTATCTTTCGCATACGGCGCGTCTGGGCGCTCTGCTGCTGGGGCTCTGGCTGGGCCAGGCAGCGGCGGCCGGGCCTGCGGCCTGCAGCCAGGCTCAGTGGCCGCTTTGGGAGCGCTTTGCCCAGCGCTTCATCCAGGCCGATGGCCGGGTCATAGATTTCAGCGTGGCAGAGCAGCACTCCACTTCTGAAGGCCAGTCCTATGCCATGTTTTTCGCGCTGATCGCGCGTGATCAGGAGCGCTTCGACCGGCTCTGGGCCTGGAGCCTCAAGAACCTCGCCGATGGCGATGGCAAACGTCTGCCGGCCTGGCAATGGGGCAAGCGCAAGAATGGCTCCTGGGGGGTGCTGGATCCAAATCCCGCCTCGGATGCCAACCTCTGGTTCGCCTACAGCCTGCTTGAGGCAGGCCGGCTCTGGAAGGTGAAGCGTTACACCGACCAGGCTCATGGGCTGCTGAACCTGGTGGCCAGCCAGGAGGTTGCCGATGTGCCCGGGCTCGGACCTACGCTGCTGCCTGCAGCCAAAGGCTTTGTGTTGGAGGAGCGCGTCTGGCGCCTCAACCCCAGCTATGTTCCCGTGCCCTTGCTGCGGGCCTTCGAGCGCGAGCAGCCCAAGGGGCCATGGAGCAAGGTGCTCGCCAGCTTTGCGCAAATGCTCGAACAGGGCACGCCCAAGGGGTTTGCGCCGGACTGGCTGGGCTATGAAAAGCCAAAGAGCCCGCAGGACCGGGGCATGTTCATGGTCGATCCCGTCAAGGGCGATCTGGGCAGCTACGACGCAATCCGCAACTACCTCTGGGCTGGCATGACCGCGCCTTCGGACAAGCTGGCAGCTTTGCTCAAGCGTCGCCTCTCGGGCATGGAAAAGGTGCTCGAGATCGCCGATCTGCCGCCCGAGAAAGTTCATACCTCCATAGGCGTGACCGAAGGCATGGGGCCGGTGGGCTTCTCGGCGGCGCTGCTGCCCTATCTGAGCAGCCGCAAGGCCGGAGCTTCGTTGCAGACCCAGCAGTCCCGGGTACAGGCCCGGCTGATAGATGCTGCCGCCAACCCTGCCCCTGTTTACTACGACCAGGTTCTGGGCCTTTTCGGCACCGGCTGGATGGAACAACGCTACCAATTCCTGCCCACGGGCAGACTGCAATTACGTTGGGAGAAAGCATGCCCCGCAAACCCCGCCACAGTGCGCTGATCCTGAGCCTGCTGGCATCGCTGACCAGTCCTGCGCTGCAGGCCCAGGACCTGTCTTCGGCGCTGATCGAGCAGGGCCAGTACTGGCAGTCGCGCGGCGATGCGCAACGTGCAGCCGAGGCCTGGAACAAACTGCTGCGCGTGGACCCGGCCCAGCCCGATGCCTTGAACGGTCTGGCCCGTGCCGCGCTCATGAGCAAGGACTACGAAGCGGCCGAGCGCTATCTGGACCAGCTGCGACGCGCTCACCCCGGCCATCGCCATGTGGCCCGCCTGCAGCAGGATCTGGCTCTGCAGCGCAATGGCACACAGATTCAGAGCGCGCGCGATCTGGCCAAGGCCGGCCGCAGCGAGCAGGCCGTGCAAAGCTATCAGTCGGCGCTTGCGGACCGCGAGCCCACGGGGCCGCTGGCCATCGAGTACTACCAGACTCTGGGCGGCACGGCTGGTGGCTGGGATGCGGCCCGCCGTGGCCTGGAGCGGTTGGCCAAGGAGTCGCCCGAGGATGCCAAGATCTCGCTGGCCCTGGCTCAGCATCTGACCTACCGCGAAGCCACGCGCCGCGAAGGCATTGGCCAACTGGCGCGCCTGGCATCGAACCCCGATGTGGGCAAGGCCGCAACGGACAGTTGGCGCAAGGCCCTGGCCTGGACCGGCAGCCGTGCCTCGGATGCCCCGCTGTACCAGGCCTTCTTGCGCCAGAACCCGGGCGACGCGGCTGTGCAGGCGCGCCTGAAGGAAATCGAGGTGCGCCAGCGCCAGGAGCGTGTCGCGGCCACGGCCGTCACGCGCGACCCCTTGCGCCAGCGCAGCCAGGAGGGCTTCAAGGCCCTGGACGACGGCGACCTGGATCTGGCCGAGGCGCAGTTCCGCAGCGTGCTCGATGCCAGACCTGGCGATGTCGATGCCCTGGGCGGCATGGGCGTGCTGCGCCTGCGCCAGGAGGAATTTTCCCAGGCGCGCAATTACCTCGAGCGAGCGAGCAAGACTTCGCCCGCGCGCTGGAAGCAGGCCTTGCACAGCGCGACCTACTGGTCCCTGGTGGGGCAGGCGCGCACTGCGCACGAGACGGGCGAGACACAGACCGCGCGCCAGTTGCTGGAGCAGGCCTTGCGCCTCGATCCCAAGGAAATCTCCGCCGAAAACGCGCTGGCCGACCTGCTGGCCGAAACCGGCCACTACGAGGCAGCCGAGGCCGCCTACCGGCGGGTGCTCGCACGGCAGGCGGACGACCCGGAGGCCACGCGTGGCCTGGTCGGCGTGCTCGCCCAGACCGGCAAAGGCCCCGAGGCCTTGCGCCTGGTCGAAAGCCTGTCGCCCAGCCAGCAGGAAAAAGTTGGCTCCCTGGGCCGGCTGCGTGCCACCCAGGCCCTGGGCCAGGCACGCGCCGCCAGCGCCAAGGGCGATGACAATGCTGCGCGCATGGCGCTGGAAGACGCGCTGCTCAGTGACCCCGGCAACCCCTGGGTGAGGCTGGATCTGGCGCGCATCTATCTCAAGATGGGAGCCTCGGCCGAGGCGCGCGGCATCATGGACGGGCTGCTGATTTCCAACCCGCAAATGCCCGAGGCCTTGTATGCAAGCGCGCTGCTGGCCTCCGAAGCCCAGGACTGGTCGGGTGCCCTGGCCACGCTGGAGCGCATCCCCGAGCACAACCGCACGCGAGACATCGCGTCCCTGCAAAAGCGTGTCTGGGTCCATGTGCAGGCCGACCTGGCCACGGCCCTGGGGCGCGAAGGCCGCTACCAGGAGGCTCAGGCCGTGCTGGCCAGGGCCCAGCCCTTCGTGAACCAGGATGCCGAGCTGCTGGGCACGCTGGCCCTGGCCCAGGCGGATGCGGGTGATCCCAGCCGTGCCCTGGCCATGGTGCGCGAAGTTCTGGCCCGCACACCGCGCCCGGACACAGGGCTGCGCCTGCAATACGCAGCCGCCTTGCTCAAAACCCAGCAGGATGTGGAGCTGGCCGGCATACTGCGCCAGCTGCAAGAAGCCCCGATGTCGGCCGTGGAGCAGCGCGCCTATGAAGACATCCGCCGAGGCTACATCCTGCGCCAGGCCGATGCGCTGCGTCAGGGCGGTGATCTGGCTTCGGCCTACGACATGCTGGCGCCGCTGTTGGCCGAGCGACCCAACGACCCTGCAGTGGTGGGTGCGCTGGCGCGCATGTATGCGGACAACGGCGATCATGCCCAGTCCCTGGACCTGTATAACCGCCTCCTCGAGAAAGATCCCAAGAATCTGCGGCTGCTGCTGCCTGCCGCCGAGGCCGGCAGTGCGGCCAAGGATTTCGTGTTTGCCGAATCGGCGCTGCAGGTGGCCTTGCAGCTTGCGCCGAATGATCCCGAGGTGCTGACCGCTGCCGGGCGCGTCTACCGTGCCAAGGGTCAGCCCAGCAAGGCGGGCCAGTATTTTGCGGCGGCCGTGGCGGCCGAGAACCAGCAGCGCGCGGCCATGCTGGCCGCCAGCGGCCAGGGCGCCACAGCAGGCATGGTCGGCGGCAACCCGTTTCGCCGTGCTCCCGGGGGACTCGGGCCCAGCCCGGCGCAGACGGCCTTTGCGGGCTACGCCGGCGCTCAACGCCCCATGGGCGCAGCCCTGGCACCAAGTGTTGCACCGACCGTGCCGCTGTACATTCCCGCACCGGCGGGATCTGGCCGGGTGTCAGGCCAGGGAGCACAGACCTGGGCCGCCCCGCCCGTTGTCGCGCCCCAGGAATACCCGACGCCGGCCACCTACTATGGCGGAGCTCAGGGGGCGGCTGTTCGCCCGGCGGCCCAGCCTGTATCTGCGCCTGCATCCAAGAGTGCGGGTGTGCCGCAGAGTGCTGCGGCCTTGCGCTCCCAGTCCCTGCCCGCAGCCAAGGCGGCAGGCAAGGCCACGGGCGCTGCCTATGTGCCGGCACCGGTGGGTACAACCATGCCGCTGGCACCAGCGACTTCCCAGGCCGCACTGCAATCCGGCGCTTTGCCCGTAGCCGCCTATGCGGCGGCGGGCCGGCCCCAGCCATTGGCCGCCTCGCCCTCGTTGTGGGAGAGTGCGCCTTTGCGCCAGCCCGCTCCTGCGCGCGAGCGCACGGCGCTGGAAGAGCTCTCCGAAATCCAGCAGGACCGCACAGCCACGCTCACGGTGGGCGTGGCCGTGCGCGGCCGCCAGGGCGAGGCCGGCATGAGCCAGCTCACCGACCTGCAAGCCCCCGTGGAGTACAAGTTCAGCGCGGGTGACGGCATGATCTCGCTGCGGGCAACGCCTACCGACTTGAGCACGGGCACCATCGACTCGTCCTTCGGCAGCCTGAGCCGCTTTGGCGGCGGACCGGCCACGGCCCTGGACATGCCCATGCGCATGCCGGGCTCGCAGTCCTCTTCGGGCGTGGGCCTGGGCGTGGGCTATGAAAGCGCTTCCCTGTCCGTGGACCTGGGCACGCTGCCGCTGGGTTTCAGGCGCAACGATTTCATGGGCGGCGTGCGCTACAAGGGCTCGATCTCGGACAGCGCATCGCTGACCGGCGAACTCTCTCGCCGCCCCGTGACCGACAGCGTACTGTCCTTTGCGGGAGCCGAGGATGCGCGCACGGGCGAGACCTGGGGCGCAGTCGCGGCCAGCGGCGGGCGCCTGGGCCTGACCTGGGATGACGGCGAGTTCGGCGTCTACGGCTATGGCTCGCTGCATGGGCTGTCGGGACACAACGTGAGATCCAACAGCCGCGCGGAGGCGGGAGGCGGCATGTACTGGCGCGTGCACCGCGCGCTGGATTCGACCTTCACCGCAGGCCTGAACTTCACGGGCCTGGGCTATGACAAGAACCTGCGCTACTTCACCTATGGTCATGGCGGCTACTTCAGCCCCCAGAAGTTCTTCAGCCTGAGCGTGCCCTTCGACTGGTCCCAGCGCAGCGGGCGCCTGAGCTACCAGATCAAGGGCGCACTGGGCGTGCAGTACTTTCAGGAGGATGCCGCTCCCTACTTTCCTGGCAGCAGCACGCGCCAGGCGGCAGCGGTCCAGGCGGCAAGCGATGCCCAGGCTTTTGGCGAGTTCGTGAGCCATCCCACGGCGATCTACCCGGGCCAGAGCAAGACCGGCCTGAGCTACAGGCTGGGCATGGCCATGGAATACCAGCTCCACCCCCAGCTGTTCATCGGCGGCCACATGGGCATGGACAACGCACGCGACTATCGCCAGTTCTCGGGCGGCATCTATCTGCGCTATGCACTGCAGTCCATCACGGGCAAGCCCAGCCTGCCGCTGAATCCGCTCAAGTCGCCCTATGACTTTTAATTTCGACGCACGATCATGAACAAAAAAAAATGGCTTTGGACTTGCGCACTGCTGGCGGCTTTTGCGGGCTGCGGCGGAGGCGATGACGGTGATAGCACCAGCGGTCCCCCCCCGGGCGAGCAGCAATACCCGGGCGGTCTCTGGGAAGGAACGGTAGGCACGGGCGCTGCCCAGCGCACCATGCTGGGCTTCATCGACCCGGGCATAGACGGCAAGGGCGGCGAGTTCTATCTGGCACGCGGCGCCGCAGGAGCGGCCGGGTATGACTCGATTTACGGCCTGCTGCGCGCCAATGTGAGTGCCATACAGGCTACGGGCGTGACCTATTTCTCCGTGCAGGATGGCAAGTTCGCCACGGGCCTCACGCTGCGCGGCACGGCCAGTGCGAATGCGGCCACGGGCCGCACGGACAGCATCAGCGGCAACTACACCGATCCCAAGGGGACGGCTGCGGCGGCTGGTGCGAACATGAACTTCAAGCTGCGCTACAGCCCGCTCAACAACTACCCTGCGCGGGCCAGCCTGATAGAAGGCACCTACCGGGGATCCGGGGTGTTTGGCGGCGGCTGGGTGTTCACGGTCACGCACACGGGTACGCTGTCGGGCCGCATAGGCGGCTGCAGCGTGCAAGGCATGGCCACGCCCTGGGCCAACGGGTCGGCCCTGTACTCCATGAACCTGAGTTTCTCCGGTGACGAGACATCATGCGGCCAGCGTGGAACCCAGCAGGCCGGTGTGGGCGTGCTGCGCTATGATTCCGACAACGTGCCCAATGGCATCTGGGTGTTCTTGCGCAGCACCATCGGGCCGGACAGCACGTTTGTGCTCAACGGCCTGGCCGATCCGCGCCAGCCAAGCATTCCCTCTCCGACCCCTTTGTCAGCGGCAGGCAACTGGGCCGGCACGCTGACCCTGCCTGCAGGCGTGAAGGGCGACATGGCGGTCTGGGGCTCGGTGCTGCCCGACGGCGGAATGTTCCTCTACACCAACAGCAGTTTCAACCACAATGCGCTTTACGGTCGCCTGATCCGCTATGAGAACGACATCACGACCAACCGCTTCGTGACCGCCAACGACGGCGTGTTCTTCGACCGATTGCTCGAAGGTACCGGTGGCTACATGGGCGGCTATGTGAGTGGCGTGCTGGTGGATGCCCTGCTGGAGAACCTGAGTGCCCTGCCCGGTGCCGCGACGAGGCTGACCGGCACCTATAGCTATACCACCCAGCCCGGGGGCTATCCCACGGGCTTCACCCTGCAGCCCGATCCCATCTACCAACTCCCCGCAGGGCAGCAGGCGAATGTGAACATGATCGTGGGCAGCTACCGCATGGCGGGCAGCAGCTTTGGCGGCCATACCGTGGATATCGGCATCGCTGCCGATGGCTCGATCACGGGCAGCACCTCCAACGAATGCCTGATCGTGGGCAAGCTGCTGGGCAATCTGGGCAGCAACCACAACCTGTACCGGGTGGAGGCCTTTGGCTTCCTCGAGAGCCCGGGCATCACCACGGTGGAGGATGCTCCCGTCTCGCCGGGCAGCACCATAGGCTGCGAGCTGTCCTCGGGTCCTTCGCAATCCGGTTCGGCATCGGCCATCTTCGACTCCCATGGCCAGGTCATAGGCCTGCGCATCCTGACCGCCGGCCTGCAAAGCACCGGTGCTCGCGCACACACGGTGTTCGTGGGCAATCGGCGCTGATGCAGTCTGCACCTGACGAGATTTTTTGCTCGTCAGGTGCAGCTCGCAAAAGGCTGAAGGAGATGACTCTGCACTACGCTGGAGCGTGCTGATGCGTCATGGCATGAACGCAGCGGACGCCATCCTAGCGTCCCAAAACGGGAAACAGCTTCTTTTCGAGAGTATCCCGTGCTCTCATGAGCGCAGGAAGAAAGGCCTCGCGAAACTCCTGCATGCTCATCCGTTCGACGCGCACCGCAATGCTCATGGCCGCGAAGATTTCCCCCGCGCCGTTGTGTACGGGTACGGCCATGGAGCGAACGCCTGTTTCTAGCTCTCCGCTATTGCTTGCAAAGCCTTGGTCGCGTGCCTGAGCCAGGAGTTCCAGAATCTTTGGCGCCTCAACGATGGTGTCCGCCGTGAGCTTTTCGCGATTCATGGTTCGCACCCGGTGCGCAGCCTCGGCTGGAGGCAATCCAGCCAGCAGGACACGCCCCATGGCCGAGCAGTAGGCCGGCAGGCGAGAGCCGATTCCCAAGCCGGTGCTGAGGCTTCGCCTAGCCGTGGAGCGGCCAATGATGATGGCGTGGTCATCGAGCAATTGACCGAGGGAGGCCGACTCCCGTGTCCTCTCCGACAGCGCATCCAGCAGCGGTTGCGCCAGGGACGGCGCCGGCCTGGAAGCCAGAAAGGAATGCGCCACCAACAGAGCGCGCGGCAGCATCCAGAAGTGCTTGCCATCGCTGGCGAGATAGCCCAGCTCCTGCAGCGTCAGCAGCGAGCGCCGAGCCGACGCTGGCGAAACATCTGTCAGCCGAGCGACTTCCGACAGCGTCAGGCGGCTGTGCTGGCGGCCAAAGCAGGTCAGGGCCGCCAGGCCTTTCTCCAGCGAGTTAACAAAGTTCTTTTCGCTCATGCCGTATGCCAGTTCAAGTGGTCGAGAGGTTTTTTGCGCATACCGCAAATCTAGCTTGATGTGGCGCAAAGGGGAGGCTGATACTCAAGTCACCCCATGAAAACAAACGAGACATCATGACCGCCCTCATTACACGGCGCCAGGCCGCTGTTGCAGCACTTTCCTTTTGCGCCTTGCCGATGGCGGGCGCGCAACCGGCCCGGCCCCTGCACCTCATCGTCCCCTTCTCTGCCGGCGGAACGGCGGACATTCTTCCAAGAATTCTTGCCGAGAAGATGCGTCCCGCCTATCCCGCTGGTGTCGTCATCGAGAACCGTGTGGGGGCTGGAGGAAACATCGGAGCCGACGCCGTTTTTCGCGCTCCGCCCGATGGCGCCACGCTTCTCGTATCACCTCCGGGGCCTATTGCCATCAATCAGCATCTGTATCGCAAGATGGCCTTTGACGCCACACGCTGGGTGCCCGTGACCATCGTCGCGACCGTGCCCAACGTGCTGGCCGTCAGCCACAAAGTACCGGCGCAAAACTTGAGCGAGTTCATTGCCCACCTCAAGGCAAATCCAGGAAAGGTGAGCTATGCATCGCAGGGCAATGGCTCGACCTCGCATCTGACTGCCGCAATGTTTATGCAGCTCACGGGTACCGAGATGCTGCACGTGCCATACAAGGGAACCGCCCCCGCGCTGGTCGACATCGTCGGGGCCCAGGTCGACGTCTTCTTCGACAACATCAGCTCGTCAGCGCCGTTTCATGCTGCGGGCAAGCTGCGAATCCTGGCCGTGGCCGATGAGAAGCGCTCCAAGGCATTGCCGCAAGTTCCAACGTTTGCAGAAGCCGGTCTGGGCGCCATGCATGCCGTGACCTTCTTCAGCGTTGTGGCGCCTCCGGGGACTCCGTCTCGGGTCATTGCGGAAGCCAACAAAGCCTTTACCACGGCCCTCTCGCTGCCTGACGTGCGAGCTCGCTTTGAAGAGCAGGGGGCGGAGCCGCGTGGATGGACGTCTGAAGAAGCTAGCCGCTTCATCAAAACGGAGTCCGAGCGCTGGAGAAAAGTTATCAAGAGTGTCAACGTTACGCTGGAGTGAGTACGCAAATGATTGAGCAAGTGATTCAGTGGAAGGGCGCGGGGAATACTCGCATTCCTTACGCCTTGTATGTGGATGGTCAGACGGGAGCTCTTGAGCAAGAGCGCATCTTCCGGGGTGAGGTCTGGAACTATCTTTGCCTGGCGGCGGAGCTGCCCGAGGCCGGCAGCTACCGCACGAGCTTTGCCGGAGAAACCCCGGTCGTGGTCGTGCGCGACAGCGATGACGAAATCTACGCGTTCGAGAACCGCTGTGCTCATCGCGGTGCGCTCATCGCTCTGGAGAAGTCGGGCAAGGCCGATAACTTCCAGTGCGTTTATCACGCCTGGAGCTACAACCGGCAGGGAGACCTGACTGGTGTCGCCTTCGAAAAGGGGGTGAAGGGCCAGGGGGGCATGCCAGAGCACTTTTGCAAGAAGGAGCATGGGCCGCGCAAGCTTCGCGTCGCCACTTTCTGCGGACTGGTATTCGGCAGTTTCTCCGAGGATGTTCCCGA
Organism: Comamonas composti DSM 21721; assembly: GCF_000429845.1. Classification (GTDB taxonomy): domain Bacteria; phylum Pseudomonadota; class Gammaproteobacteria; order Burkholderiales; family Burkholderiaceae_C; genus Comamonas; species Comamonas composti. The sequence continues at coordinate 222,204 of NZ_KE386972.1, read as the reverse complement.
CATCGAGGACTATCTTGGCGCCGAGATTTGCGAGCGCATTGAACGCGTGCTGCACAAGCCCGTCGAGGTCATTGGCCGCTTCACCCAGGCGCTTCCGAACAACTGGAAGCTCTATATGGAAAACGTCAAGGACAGCTACCACGCAAGCCTGCTCCATATGTTTTTCACCACGTTCGAGCTCAACAGGCTGTCGCAAAAAGGAGGGGTGATCGTCGATGAGACCGGAGGTCATCACGTCAGCTTCTCGGTGATTGACCCCGGGGCCAAGGATGACACCTACAAGGACCAGGCGATTCGCTCGGACAACGAGCAGTACCGCCTCAGGGATCCCAGCGTGCTCAGCGGATTCAAGGAGCATGACGATGGTGTGACCCTGCAGATTCTGTCGGTGTTTCCGGGCTTTGTGCTGCAGCAGATCCAGAACTGCTTGGCGGTCCGCCAGGTGCTTCCAAAAGGCATTCACAGAACCGAGCTCAACTGGACCTATATCGGATACGCCGACGACACCGCTGAACAACGCAAGGTACGCCTCAAGCAAGCCAATCTGGTGGGGCCAGCGGGATTCATTTCGATGGAGGACGGCGCGGTTGGCGGCTTTGTGCAGCGTGGCATTGCCGGCGCGACGGACATGGAGGCCGTCGTTGAAATGGGTGGTGACCACAGCGGCTCCAGCGAAGGCCGGGCAACGGAGACATCGGTGCGCGGATTCTGGAAGGTGTATCGCCAGCATATGGGCCAAACGCAAGAGGACAAGGCGTGATTGACGTACTACAAATCGCCGCATTCAATGCGGCCTATTCCCAGGCCATCGATAGCGACTCTCTTGAGCAGTGGCCCATGTTTTTCGCGGCGGATTGCCACTATCGGGTGACCCATGCCGAGAACGAAGCACAAGGCCTGCCGGCAGGTATTGTCTGGGCGGACTCGCGTGACATGCTGGTTGATCGGGTTGCGGCACTGCGCGAGGCGAATATCTACGAGCGTCATCGCTATCGCCATGTGCTTGGCATGCCCTTGCTCAAATCGGCGACGTCCGACACTGCCGAGGCCCAGACACCGTTTCTTGTTGTCCGGATCATGCACACGGGCGAAACCGTGGTGTTCGCCACTGGCGAGTACCGCGACCGTTTCGTACGCCAAGAAGACAGGCTTCTTCTGGCCGAGCGCGTTGCCGTTTGCGACAGCACGGTCGTCGACACACTCCTGGCGCTGCCGCTGTGACCAAGTCATTGAATCGGCTAGCCCTTGCGACGGGCGATCCTCATGGCATTGGGCCGGAAATCGCGCTCAAGGCACTCGCGGCGCTGCCTGAGCGCGAGCGCCGCCGAATCTCTGTGCACGGCCCTGGGCGTGTGCTGGAGCAGGCGGCAGACGTTCTTAACCTGGGGCATGTACTCGGCAGTGTGCAGCTGGTTGAGGCGGGAACACTGGCGGACAAGGCGAGGTTCGGGGTGGTTGAGGCGTCTGCTGGCGTATCGGCGGTGGCTGCGGCTACTTCAGCCATCGAGGCGTGCAGGCGAGGGGAGGCGGATGCGGTGATCGCGTGTCCGCACCATGAGACAGCGATCCACCTGGCGGGGATTGAGTTTTCCGGCTATCCGTCATTGGTCGCACATGTCTGCGAGGTGCCGCAAGACGAGGTCTTTCTCATGCTGGTCGGTGCAGGGCTACGCATCGTCCATGCAACCCTTCATGAAAGCGTGCGCTGCGCTCTTGAGCGGTTGAGCCCGGAGCTGGTGATACGGGCGACCAAGGCAGGCCTTCGCGCTTGCGAAATGCTCGGCGACCCTGATCCAACTGTCGCGCTTTTCGGCATCAATCCCCATGCCTCCGAAGGCGGGCTGTTCGGTCCGGAGGACGGCGAGGTCACCATTGCGGCCGCTGCCATTTTGCGAGCCGAAGGCATTGCGATCGAGGGACCGGCCGGCGCCGACATGCTGCTTTCCCAGCGCCGGCACAGGCTGTACGTGGCGATGCTGCATGACCAGGGCCACATTCCCATCAAGCTGCTGGCACCCAAGGCCGCGAGTGCACTTTCCATCGGAGCGCAGGTGCTGCTGTCCAGCGTCGGGCATGGCAGTGCCATGGATATCGCGGGCCGGGGAGTCGCGAGTCCGCAGGCGCTGCTGCGCACGATAGCCCTGTTATCGGGGGCAAGCGAAGAGGCTCAGGCATGACTTACCAAATATCCATTGAGGGCGCGGATGTCAGCTTTGACTGCGCCCCGGGTCAGAGCATTCTGGATGCGGCTTTGCACGCCGGCGTGGAGCTCTCCTACTCGTGCCGAAAGGGAAGCTGCGGGAACTGCGCCGGGGCCGTGGTCAAGGGCGAGGTCGCGGCGCGCCCTGGTGCTGCAGCCTCGAACGAGACCTGTCTGCCGGGCCAGGTTCTTTACTGCGTCTGCGTGCCCAAGAGCGACGTGACTCTCGCTCCCACAAGCTGGAGAAAGCTGGATCCTGCTGCGAGAAAGACGTTCACTGCCAAAGTGCACAGCCATGACCGTGTCGTGCCTGAGGTGTCGGTGCTGCGTCTTCGCCTGCCGGCCGGACAGCGCGCAAAGTTTCAAGCCGGGCAGTATCTGCAGGTGTTCCTGGAAGACGGCAGCACCCGGTGCTACTCGATGGCGAATCCGCCTCACGAAAGCGACGGCGTGACCCTGCATATCCAGCATGTCCCTGGTGGCCAGTTCACGCATACCCTGCTCGGGCTCAAGCAGGGCGATACGCTGAAGATTGAACTGCCCTTCGGAAACGTCGCCCTGGCTGCGGATGACCCACGGCCGCTGGTGTGCGTCGCCGCAGGCACGGGCTTCGCGCCGGTCAAGTCCATTCTTGATGACATGGTCAAGAGAAGGGTGCAGCGCAAAGTCACTCTGATCTGGGGCGCGCGCGAGCCGTCCGGGCTGTATCTCCAGGCGGCGGTAGACAAGTGGAAGCGCCAGTGGCCGGACTTTCGCTTCATCCCGGCAATCTCGCAGGCACGAGATGCGCTTGCGCCCGGCGTCTTCCAGGGACGGGTGGACCAGGCCTTGCGTGCCCAATGCCCCGATCTCGCCGGCCATGTGCTGCATTGCTGCGGCTCCCCGGCCATGGTTGCGGCGGTGCGCCAAGCGGCCGTCGAAATGGGCGTGCTGCCACAGGATTTTCAAGCAGACGTTTTTGTTCCGGGCCCCGCTGCGGCGCCCCTGTGAGTGACTTGGAGAAGAGACGATGGAAGTAATCACCGCAACCGCGGCGCGACGTTTGCTCGAGGAGGCCTCACGGCTGGGAGTCGAGTACATCTTTACCAATCTGGGAAGCGACCATCCTGCCTTCATCGAGGCCTTTGCGGCAATGGATGAAGACGGCGCTGCCATGCCCGAGATCATTGCCTGTCCCCATGAGATGACGGCACTTTCGGTGGCCCATGGCCATGCCATGAAAAGTCGCCGGCCGCAGATGGTGCTGGTCCATGTGGATGTAGGCACGCAGAACCTGGGATGCAGCATGCACAACGCTGCGCGAGGCCGCGTGCCGGCCATCATCGTCGCAGGGCTCTCGCCGGTCACCGTGAGCGGCGAGCGGGCTGGATCGAGAACCGAGTTCATTCACTACACCCAGGACTCGACGCGTCAGCACGAGATCGGCGGGCAGTACATGAAGTGGTCCTACGAGCTGCGCGCGGGCGAGATGGCCGACCAGGTGCTGATGCGCGGGGTACAGATCGCCTGCACTGTGCCCGAGGGGCCGGTGTACATCACGGGCTCGCGCGAGGTCTGGGAAGAGCCTTCGGGAGGCGTGAGTCAGCCCATAGCCCACTGGCCTGCGGCCCGCACGGCGGGGCTGCCAGCAGGAGCTCCCGAGGAGTTGACGGCAGCGCTCATGCAGGCACAGCGCCCCCTCGTCATCACGACTTACCTGGGGCGCCAGCCGGAAGCGGCCCGCCTGCTTGCGAGCCTGTCCGAGCGATTTGGCATCGCGGTCTGCGAAGTCAACCCCCAGTACGTTAACTGTCCCGGCGATCACCCCAACCACGTGGGGTACCGGCGCAATACGCTGGTCAAGGAGGCGGACCTGATCCTGCTTCTCGACGTCGATGTGCCGTGGATCGTGGCACAGGTGGCACCCGCCGAGGGGGCACGTCTTTTCCATATCGATTGCGATGCGCTCAAAGAGAGCATGGGCTTTTGGCACTTTCCCGCCGAGCGCAGCTGGCAGGCGGATAGCCTGGCGGCATTGCAGCAGCTGCTCATGCAGCCGGAGCTTCCTTCGGCTCAGGCCCTGGCGCAGCGCCGGGAGTGGATTGATGCGGCCAAGGCGCGCCTGACGCTACCGGGAATGCCGGCGCCGGCCGATGGCGCCATCAACCTTGAGCAGCTGGCGCAGGCCGTTGAACGACTGGTGAACGAGAAGACCGTGGTGGTCTACGAGGAGCCCACGGCGACGGACTGCGTGCTCCATACGCTTCGCATGAAAAGGCCTGGAAGCTATTACGCCAATGGCGGCAGCGGGCTGGGCTGGGGCATTAACGCGGCGATTGGCCTGAAGATGGCCGACCCTGGAGCCGAGGTCATCACCCTGGTAGGAGACGGCAGCTTCATCTTCGGCGTTCCGGATAGTGCCTACTGGGTCGCGGAAACCTACGGGTACCCGCAGCTGACCATTGTCTTCAACAACGGGGGCTGGAACGCCCCCAAGGCCTCCACGCTGCTGGTACATCCGCAAGGCCACGCGAAGCGCCGCGATCGCTACTGGATCACGACGACTGCGCGCGCCCGCTTGGCTGAAATCGCAGCGGCCGCGTCGGGCTGTGCGGCGTACCGGGTCGAGAAGTTCACCGAGCTCGATACCACGCTGGCTCAAGCCATGGAGACCGTTCGCGGCGGGCGTAGCGCCGTCGTCGAGGTGATGCTGTTGCCCATTTCAAGCCAGGTGCTCGGGAATCCGCGCGACGGCTCCAAGACCAGGGAGGTTCAATGATGACCGAAATGCTCATGCCCGAGGAAGTCTGGAAGGGCTGCTGGTTCAACGGGCGCTGGACGCAAGCGGAGCACACCGGCGCAGTTCTGGACAAGGCGAGCGGCGAAGAGATCTCCCGCATCGGTCTTGCCACTCCCGCGGACCTGGACAGAAGTGCCGCGGCCGCGGTGCTTGCCCAAGCCGCATGGGAAAACACTTCGCCGGCGGAGCGGGCCGCCATTTTCAGGCGGGCTGCAAGCCTGGTGGAAAAACATTGGGACGAACTGACGGTCTGGATCATGCGAGAAAGCGGTGGGGTGCGCGCCAAGGCCGACACCGAGCTTCGCTCGACCACTGCGGTGCTGCACCATGCAGCGGGCATGATGGGCGAGCCCCATGGCTTCGTCATGCCTGCCGAGCCTCATAAGATGAGCTTTGCGCGCCGGGTGCCTCATGGTGTCGTCGGGGTTATTGCTCCTTTCAATTTCCCGCTCACCTTGGCCATCCGCTCGGTGGCGCCCGCGCTCGTCACCGGGAACGCCGTCGTGCTAAAGCCGGATTCTCAGACGGCGGTCTGCGGCGGCGTGCTGATTGCGCGAGTCTTTGAGGCAGCAGGGCTGCCAGCCGGGCTGTTGCACATGCTCCCGGCCGGCTCTGACGTGGGCGAGGCCATTTGCACGGACCCGCGCATCTCCATGGTGTCTTTTACAGGCTCCACCCAGGCGGGCAAGAGAGTAGGCGCCTTGTGCGGGGGCAGCCTCAAGAAGGTTTCGCTGGAGCTGGGCGGCAAGAACTCGCTCATCGTGCTGGATGACGCCGACCTGGAGGTCGCGGCAGCTGGCGCGGCGTTTGGTTCCTGGATGCACCAGGGGCAGATCTGCATGGCGACCGGGCGCATTCTTGCCCACGAGAGCATTGCGCAGGAGCTGCTTGAGCGATTGAAGCAAAAGGCCTTGTCAACCCGTATCGGCAACCCGATGCACGAGCGGGTTGGGTTGGGCCCGGTGATCAACGAGCGGCAGCTCAAGGCGATCGACGGCATTGTTCAGGCGACGATCGCGGCGGGGGCGACTCTCCATGCCGGCGGCAAGGCCGAGGGGCGCTTTTACCTTCCGACGGTTCTGGGCGGCGTACAGCCGGGCATGCGAGCTTTTGATGAAGAGGTGTTTGGGCCTGTCGCATCGGTCACGAGCTTTGCATCGGACGATGAAGCGGTCGAGCTCGCCAACTCATCCGAATACGGGCTGGCTGCTGCCGTGATGTCTGCTTCGACGGGGCGTGCGCTGGCCTTGGGAAAGCGCCTTAGGACAGGGCTTTTGCACATCAACGACCAAACCGTTCAAGGCGATCCGCACATTCCCTTTGGAGGCCGCGGCGCCTCTGGCAATGGCAGCCGGATCGGAGGTCCTGCGAACTGGGATGAGTTCACCCAATGGCAATGGATCACCGTGCGTGAGACCGTTGCGTCCTATCCCTTTTAAAGCCATCCATCTACCCACCATCGGAGACAACTCATGAATAAACGAGAACTTCTGGCCGCCGCACTCATCGTGGCGTCCGGGCTTTCACAGGCTCAGGACGCGGCAAGGAGCTTCCCAAGCAAGCCGGTGCGAATCATCGTCGACTTCCCTCCTGGCGGCACGGTCGACGTGCTCACCCGGTCGGTTGGGCAAAAGCTCTCGGAAAAATGGAAGCAGCCCGTTGTGATTGAGAATCGGCCCGGAGCGGGTGGCAATATCGGCGCCCAGGCGGTGGCCGTTTCCTCTGCCGACGGATACACGCTGCTTGCGACTCCTCCGGGTCCCCTGACCATCAACCAGTACTTGTACAAGGAGATGGCGTTCGATCCGGCGAAGTTCGAATCGGTCGTGCTGATGGCTGCCGTGCCAAACGCAATTACGACGCGGGCGGAATTTCCCGCGAGCTCGGTCCAGGACTTGGTGGCTTACATCAAGGCCAATCCCGGGCGCGTGACTTACGGGTCCCAGGGAAACGGCTCCACCTCCCATCTCACAGGGCAGATGTTCGAGACGATGATCAAGGGCCAGATGACCCATATTCCGTTCAAGGGGGAAGGCCCGGCGCTGACCGAGCTGTTGGGCGGGCGGGTTGACCTGTTCTTTGGGAATGTATCGGCGGTCCTCAAGTACCGCGATGGCGCCAAGCTCAAGGTGCTCGGGCTGGCATCCGATCAGCGCGGCTTCATGGCGCCGGATGTGCCGTCCGCCAAAGAGAGCGGTGTCCCCGAGTTCATGGCCTCGGCGTGGTTCGCGATTGCGGCTCCGCATGGGACTCCTTCGGGCATCGTGGCCAAGCTGAATCAGGCCATTAACGAGGTGATGCAGAACGCCGAGGTGAAGAAGCAGTTCGCGACCCAGGGGGCGGAGGTCGTAGGCGGCTCGCCTGCGGACATGGAGCGCTTCATGAACACCGAGCGTGTGCGATGGAAGAAAGTCATCGAAAGCGCCAACGTGAAGCTGGACTAGTGTCCTGCTTCGCTGATTACGGCCGGCTGCGTCATGCAGTTTCTCGGGAAAGAGCGGACAGACGGGCAGAAGCTCTCGGATCGATGCGGCTTTAGCCCAAAGAGCTGCGTAGGCCGGTCTCGGCAGCCACGGTGCGCACGCTCCAGTGCGTCGCGAGATGTTGGCGGGGCAACTTCAGCCATGCGGCAATCGCGTTGCTCGGCTCGGCTCGTCTGCGGCGCTGGCCAAAACCAGGCGCGCGATTGCCCAGGGCCGCCGGCAAAGAGCGGCTGTGCGCAAACGATTGCAACCGTGCTCGCTCGTCCTCGCTCTGTTCTCATCGTGGCATCTCCAGGTCCAAGATGCATGCATTCGCATGCACGATCAATGCCAGTGATTTGCGGGACAGGGCAGCCGACAAGAAAAAGCCCTAAACAAAAAGCCCTAAGCAACAAGTGCTTAGGGCTTTTTGTTTACAGATACGGATAAGGTGGTTTTAGAACGGAATATCGTCGTCCATGTCGTCAAAGCCCGAGGCGGCGCGCTGGGGGGGCGGGGCCATGGGGGCGGGTGCTGCAGGGCGTTGCTGCGGTGCTGCGGCAGGGCGCTGTGCGGGCTGCTGGGGTGCGGCGCGGCGCGGGGCTTGAGGGGCTTCGTAGCCGCCCGCATCGCCATAGCTGTCATCGCCATAACCGCCGCCCTGGCCACCGCCTTGCTGTCGGCTGCCCAGCATCTGCATGCTGTCGGCGCGGATTTCGGTGGCGTAGCGTTCCTGGCCCGAGGCCTGATCGGTCCATTTGCGCGTGCGCAGGCTGCCTTCCACATAGACCTGGCTGCCCTTGCGCAGGTACTGGCCCACGATTTCGGCGAGGCGGCCGTTGAACACCACGCGGTGCCATTCCGTGGCCTCCTTGTTCTCGCCGGTGTTCTTGTCGCGCCAGCGGTCGGTGGTGGCGATGGTCACATTGGCCACCTGGTCACCGCTCGGAAAGGTGCGCATTTCAGGGTCGCGCCCGAGGTTGCCGACGATGATGACTTTGTTGACGGATGCCATGTGTGAATACCTTTACAGAATAAAAATGGTCCGGGCATAAAGCTGGAGGATCCCGGTCCAGACGCGCCATTGTGCCGCAAGCGACAGGGCTTGGCTGTGCGATTTATCCGTGGCGGCCCACAGGTCTCAGCGGCCAGGTGATGAGCAGCCACAGGGCCGTCAGAGCCGTGGTCATGGCAAACAGTCCGGGTGCGCCCGCCCACTTGAGCAAGGCTCCGCCCAGGGCGCCGCCCGCGAACAGGCCCAGCGACTGCAGTGTGTTGTAGGCGCCCAGGGCTGCGCCGCGCAGCTCGGCCGGCGCCATGCGCGAGACCAGGCTGGGCTGGGTGGCCTCCAGCGTGTTGAAGCCGCAGAAGAACGCGAACAGCAGGCCGGCCATCAGCCACAGCCCGGGCTGGCCGTCGGCCGCCGCGACCAGGCCCAGGCCGGCCTGTACCAGGGCTACCAGGGCAATCGCGCCCAGCAGGGCCGCGCGCAGGCGGCCGCGTCGCTCCATCGCGAACAGGCCGCCCATGGCCAGAAAGGACAGGAGCACGGCCGGCAGATAGACCTGCCAGTGCACGTTCTTGGCCAGTCCCGCCTGCACCAGCAGGGCGGGCACGACAACCCACATGGACATCTGCACCGTGTGCAGCACGAACACGCCCAGGTTCAGGCGCAGCAGGTCGCGGTGGCGCAGCAGTGCGGCCATGCCTGCGCGCTGCCCGGGCGCGGCCTGGGCGGGCTCGGCGGGGACGACCCACAGCACCACGGCCACGCCGGCCAGGGCCAGGGCACAGGTCAGGCCGAAGATGCCGGGCAGGCCGCCCCAGGCCGCGAGCAGCGGGCTGAGCACCAGGGCCAGCGCGAACATCAGGCCGATGCTGGCGCCGACCAGGGCCATGGCCTTGGTGCGCACGGCATCGCGCGTGAGATCGGCCAGCAGGGCCGTGACGGCGGCCGAGACCGCGCCCGCGCCCTGCAGGCCGCGGCCCCACATCAGGCCCAGCAGCGAATCGGCGGTGGCCGCGATCAGGCTGCCTGCCGCAAACACCACGAGGCCGGCGACGATGACGCGCTTGCGCCCGAAGCGGTCCGAGGCCAGGCCCAGCGGAAGCTGGAACACGGCCTGGGTGAGGCCGTACAGGCCCATGGCCAGGCCGACCAGGGCCGCGTCATCGCCGCCCGGGTATTTGTGCGCCTCCAGCGCGAAGACGGGCAGCACCAGGAACAGGCCCAGCATGCGCAGCGCAAAGATCAGGGCCAGGCTGGCGCTGGCGCGTCTTTCCTGCGGTGTCATGGTGGTGGCGGAGGCGGGCTGAGTCATGGGGCGGACAGAGGGCGCAAAAGGGAGGATCCCGAAGGCAAAACTGGCATTGTCGCCCATGGAGGCCAGATGCGTCGGCTTTGGCTTGTGGCCTATCATGTCAGGTTCGATTTTGATGCGGTGCGCAATGCCATCTCACGTTTTTCCCGACGATCAGGCCCAGGCTCGCGGCCAGGAGCCAGGCCAGGAGTCCGGCCGCTATCTGGGCCAGGCCCTGGCGCAGCAGCGCATCAGCATTCGTGGTGCGCGCACGCACAACCTCAAGAACATCGACCTCGATATTCCGCGCAACCGCCTGGTGGTGATCACGGGGCTGTCGGGCTCGGGCAAGTCAAGCCTGGCCTTCGATACCCTGTACGCCGAAGGCCAGCGCCGCTATGTGGAAAGTCTGTCGGCCTATGCGCGCCAGTTCCTGGGGCGGCTGGACAAGCCCGATGTGGACCTGATCGAAGGCCTGTCGCCCGCGATCAGCATCGAGCAAAAGGCCACCAGCCACAACCCGCGCTCCACCGTGGGCACGGTGACCGAGATCAACGACTACCTGCGCCTGCTGTTCGCGCGCGCGGGCACGCCCTATTGCCCGGAGCACGATCTGCCGCTGCAGTCCCAGACCATCAGCCAGATGGTGGATGCGGCCCTGGCCCTGCCCGAGGACACGCGCCTCATGGTGCTGGGGCCGCTGGCGCGCAACAAGAAGGGCGAGTTCGCCGAGCTGCTGGCCCAGATGCAGGCCCAGGGCTATGTGCGCTTTCGCATCGACGGCAAGATCCATGAAGCCCATGCCCTGCCCGCGCTGGAGAAGAACGAGCGCCACGACATCGATGTGGTGATCGACCGCCTCAAGATCCGGCCCGATGCCCAGCAGCGCCTGGCCGAGAGCTTCGAGGCCGCGTTGCGCGCGGGCGGCGCCGAGGCTGGCGGCCGCGTGATTGCGCTGGAGATGGACAGCGGGCGCGAGCATTTGTTCAGCGCGCGCTTCGCCTGCCCGCTGTGCAGCTACGCCCTGCCCGAGCTGGAGCCGCGCCTGTTCTCCTTCAACTCGCCCATGGGCGCCTGCCCCAGCTGCGACGGCCTGGGCTGCGCCGAGAGCTTTGATGCCGAGCGCGTGGTGGCCTTTCCCACGCTCTCGCTGGCCAGCGGCGCCGTCAAGGGCTGGGACCGGCGCAACGGCTATTACTTCTCCCTGCTGGAGAGCGTGGCCCGGCATTACGGCGCCGACATAGAGCTGCCGTTCGAGGAGCTGCCCGAGAAGGTGCGCCGGGTGATGCTGCACGGCTCGGGCGAGGAGGAGGTTGCGTTCAACTACGTGCTCGACAGCGGCGCGCGCAAGGGCGAGACCCTGGTCAAGCGCCATGCGTTCGAGGGCATCATCCCCAACATCACGCGGCGCTGGCGCGAGACCGAATCCAGCGTGGTACGCGACGATCTCGCGCGGCTGCGCAGCATCAGCATCTGCCCCGACTGCGAGGGCACGCGTTTGCGCCGCGAAGCGCGCTTTGTGCGCGTGGGCGAGGGCGACCAGGCGCGCGCCATCTACGAGGTGGGCCGCTCCACGCTGGCCCAGGCCCAGGCCTGGGGCGAAGCGCTGCAGCTCTCGGGCGCCAAGGCCGAGATCGCGGGCAAGGTGGTGCGCGAGATCGCCTCGCGCCTGCGCTTTCTCAACGACGTGGGCCTGAGCTATCTGAGCCTGGAGCGCGGCGCCGACACCCTCTCCGGCGGCGAGGCCCAGCGCATACGCCTGGCCAGCCAGATCGGCTCCGGCCTCACGGGCGTGATGTATGTGCTGGACGAGCCCAGCATAGGTCTGCACCAGCGCGACAACGACAAGCTCATCGCCACGCTGATCCGGCTGCGCGACCTGGGCAACAGCGTGATCGTGGTCGAGCATGACGAGGACATGATGCGCGCGGCCGACCAGATCATCGACCTGGGCCCGGGCGCGGGCGTGCACGGCGGACGCATCATGGCCCAGGGCACCTATGACGAGGTGCGTGCGAATCCCGACTCGCCCACGGGCCGCTACCTCGCAGGCACGCAGGCGATTGCCCTGCCCGCGCGGCGCCTGCCCTGGCAGCCGGTCATCGAAACCGAAAGCGCCGAGCCCGCCAAGGGCAAGGGCTTTCCCAAGGGGCCGGCCCGCAAGGCGACCAGCACCAAGGCCGGGCCAGAGTCTGGCGAAACGCCCCGGCTGCAGGCGCTGCGCGTGGTGGGCGCGCGCGGCCACAATCTCAAGAGCGTGAGCGTGGACTTCCCCGTGGGCCTGCTGACCTGCGTGACCGGCGTCTCGGGCTCGGGCAAGAGCACCCTGGTCAACGACACGCTGTATGCCGAGGCCGCGCGCCAGATCCACCGTGCAGGCACCGAGCCTGCGGCGCACGACGAGATCCTGGGCATGGAGTATTTCGACAAGGTCATCAACGTTGACCAAAGCCCCATAGGCCGCACGCCGCGCAGCAACCCCGCCACCTATACGGGCCTGTTCACGCCGATACGCGACCTCATGGCCGAGACGACGACCGCCAGGGAGCGCGGCTACGGGCCCGGGCGCTTTTCCTTCAACGTGGCCGGCGGGCGCTGCGAAGCCTGCCAGGGCGACGGCATGGTCAAGGTGGAAATGCACTTTCTGCCCGATGTCTATGTGCCATGCGACATCTGCAACGGCCAGCGCTACAACCGCGAAACCCTGGAAGTGCAGTGGAAGGGCAGGAACATCTCGCAAATCCTGGAGATGACCGTGGAGGACGCTCACGCCTTCTTCAAGGACGTGCCGACCATTGCGCGCAAGCTGCAGACGCTGCTGGACGTGGGCCTGTCCTACATCCGCCTGGGCCAGAGCGCGACCACGCTCTCGGGCGGTGAAGCCCAGCGCGTCAAGCTCGCCCAGGAGCTGTCCAAGCGCGACACGGGGCGCACGCTCTACATCCTCGACGAGCCCACGACTGGCCTGCACTTCGCCGACATAGACCTGCTGCTCAAGGTCTTGCAGCAACTGCGCGATGCGGGCAACACCATCGTCGTCATCGAGCACAACCTGGACGTGATCAAGACCGCAGACTGGATCGTGGACATGGGCCCCGAAGGCGGCTCGGGCGGCGGCCAGGTCGTGGCCACGGGCACGCCCGAACAGGTGGCCGCAAACCCGGCCAGCCATACGGGGCGCTATCTCAAGCCCTATTTGAAATGATGAAAAAGGAGCTGTTAGCGCTTGCTACATAAGGATTTCAGATGGTTCTGCATCTGAAATCGTTGGTAACCAAGCGGTAGCCGCTCCTGTTTTGAATATCCTCCCCTCGCGGCGCTTGCAGCCGGCGCGCCCCAAGACAAGGGCTTCGAGCAAGAGCCGCCTTGTACCCCAGGTCAGCGAGGACGTCGTCCCCCTCCCGAAGAGAGAGGGGGAAGCGGCGCAGCCGCTCAGGGGGTGTATCGATACCCTGCTCCTGGATGATCACTGCGCAGCCGGCGCTGGCCCGGGCCCTGCAGACGCTCTCTCAAGGTTTGCGCCTGCTCGGGGCGCTTGCGTATGCGGCCTCGGCGGCGCAGCTCGGGTGAGAGGTGGCGCGCAAAGTCCTCGAAGCTGCCGGGGCTGACCGCATAGGCCACGTTGAAGCCGTCCACGCCTGCGGCCTCGGCATAGGCCTCCAGCGCATCCGCGACCTTGGTCGGCCCGCCCACGAACACCGGGTGCAGGCCGCCCACGCAGATATAGCGAGCAATCTCGCCCAGCGTCCAGCGTTTTTGCGCATCGATGCGCGTGAAGTTGGCCAGGGCCGAGCGTATGGCATTGGTCTCTATGTATTCCAGCGGATGGTCCAGCGGGTACTGTGACCAGTCGATGCCGGTCCAGCAGGAGAACAGCACCAGCGCGGCTTCGAGGTCGGCGGCCTCCAGGTACTCGCGGTGCTTGGCTTCGGCCTCGGCGTCGGTGGCCGCCGTGATCACGGTCACGCCCGAGATGAAGCGCATGGCCTCGGGCGCGCGCCCCAGCGCCAGGGCCTGTGCGCGGGTCTGATCGATGCTGCGGCGGATGTCGGCGGCCGTGGCCCCGCCCAGAAACACCACCTCGGCATTGCTGGCCGCAAACGCCCGCCCGCGCGTGGACGAGCCGGCCTGGAACAGCACGGGCGTGCGCTGCACGCTGGGCTGGCTCAGATGGGCGTCATGCACGCGAAAGTACTTGCCCTGGTGACGTATGGGGTGGACCTTGCTGGCGTCCACATAGATGCCGCGTTCGCGGTCGCGCACCAGGGCGTTGTCCTCCCATGAGCCTTCCCAGAGCTTGTAGCCGACCTCCAGAAACTCCTGGGCGATCTCGTAGCGCTCGTCATGGTCTATGGCCTGCTCCAGCCCCAGATTGCGTGCGGCCGAGTCCAGGGCCGAGGTGACCACGTTCCAGGCGATGCGTCCCCGCGTCAGATGGTCGAGCGTGGTGAACTTGCGCGCCAGCAGATAGGGCTGCTCGTAGGTGGTGGACACCGTGACCCCGAAGCCCAGATGCCGCGTGGCTGCGGCCATGGCCGAGACCAGCAGCATGGGGTCGTCCACGGGAGTCTGCACGCCGTTGCGCAAGGCGGCATCCGGCCGGCCCTGGTAGACGTCAACCGGCCCCAGTACATCGGCCAGAAACATGGCATCAAAGCCGCCGTCTTCGAGCAGGCGCGCCAGCGCTATCCAGTGCTCGAGCTCGGTATGGCGGTGGGAATGGTCGGCCGGATGACGCCACAGGCCGGCGCTGATATGGCCGGGCACGTTCATCGCAAAGCCGTTGAGGATCCAGGGCTGTTTGTCGTACATGTCTTCCCCGTTCAGGCTGCGGCCTTGAGCGCCGGGCGCACCACGCCAATACCCCATTGGTCGGGCGCGGGCGTGCCGTTGACCGCAAAGTCGCCCGCAATGCGCGTCTTGTAAATGCGCGGATTGTGCGTGGCCAGCGTGCGCACATTGCGCCAGAAGCGGTCCAGGGCCAGCGGCACCAGGGTGGAGGAGGCGCCCAGCGCATCGAACAGCTGGGTGGAGGCGTTGAGCACCAGCTCGAAGACGATGTGCTGGGCCTGGGCGATTTCCAGGTCGGCCGTGGCGCGCGCCTGCTCCAGCGCGGCGGCGTCGCCCTGTTGTGCGGCCTGCCACACGCGCTCCACGGCGCGCGCATTGTGCTGCACGATGGCGCCGCTGCTGTAGGCAGCAGCGCGCAGCTGGCCCACGACTTCCAGCACCTGGGGGTCATGGCGCACCAGGTCTGCATTGCCGTTGCTGAAGCTGCGCGTGCGCTCGCGCACGGCCAGGGCCGTCTCGCGGCTGATGGCGCGCGCAATGCCGGCGGCATTGGCCAGGTGCACGAGCTGGTAGAAGGACTGGTAGTAGGCAAAGCGCTCGCCGTCCAGCCGGATCTGGGCCGGGTCCACCTCCACGTCGCGGTAGTGCGTGGTGCCGCTGGAGGTCAGGCGCTGGCCGAAGCCGTTCCAGTCGTCCAGCGGCTCCACGCCGGGCGCATGGCGCTGGACCAGGGCCACGTAGTCGGTGCCGTCGGCACCGGTGGCGCCCACGTCGATCCAGTCCGCATACAGCGCACCTGTGGAGTAGAACTTGGTGCCGCGCAGAATCCAGCGCCCGTCCTGCTGCAGCAGCCGCGTGGCGCGCTTGCCCTGGGTGACCTCGCCGCTTTCGCTGCGGCCCGGGCCGACCAGGGTGCCCAGTGCCAGGCGCTGCAGCCAGCTCTTGCGCCAGGCACTGGGGCTGGCATTGAGCACCTGCTCCACAAAGCCCAGATGCGAGCGCAGGGCCTGGGCCACGTTGGAGTCGGCCTCGCCCAGCTCGACCAGCAAGGCAAATAGCTCGGGCAAGGTGGCGCCGCTGCCGCCGTCTTCCTCGGGCACGCGCAGCGCCGTGAAGCCGGCCCGGGCCAGCGCGCGTACCTGGTCGTGCGGCAGTATGCGCTGCACTTCGCGCTCGGCGGCGCTGGCGCGGATGTCGTCGAAAATGCCGCGAAAGCGGCTGGCCAGGGCGGCGTAGCGGGCCGATGGGCCCTCGCCCCAGCCGTCTTCGATGTGTGCGTCGTATGTCATGCGGATGCTCTTTCCTGTGGTGGTTTTGTCATGCGGCCAACTGCCGGGGCTCAAGCCGGGGCAGGGCTGCGAGAAGTGCGCGGGTATAGGGGTGGCGGGGGGTGGTGAACACGGAATGGGCGCTGCCGCCTTCCACGATTTCGCCGTTGTGCATGACCAGCACGCGGTCGGCGATGTGGTGGATCACGCCCAGGTCGTGCGAGATGAACAGGATGGACAGGTTCAGGCGTGTGCGCAGATCGGCCAGCAGGTCCAGGATCTGGGCCTGGATGCTCACGTCCAGCGCCGAGACGGCTTCGTCGAGGATCAGCACCTCGGGCTTCACGGCCAGCGCGCGGGCAATGGCCACGCGCTGGCGCTGGCCGCCGGAGAGCTGCAGCGGATAGGCATCGGCATGCAGGGCATCCAGCCCCACGGTGCGCAGCAGGCGGATGACATCGCTGCGCTGCACGGGCTGGCCGTCGCCATGCAGCGCGAGCACGTCGCGCAGAATGCGCGCCACGGTCCAGCGCGGATCGAAGGAGCTGTACGGGTCCTGGTAGACCATGGCGATCTTGCCGCGCACGCGCCGCTGCTCCCGGGCATCGCCGTTCAGCCATTGCCGGCCATGGAACAGCACCTGGCCGCTGTCCACGGGCGTGAGCCCCAGCAGCACGCGCGCCACCGTGCTCTTGCCCGAACCCGATGCACCGACGATGCCCAGCACCTCGCCGCGGCGCAGCTGCAGCGAGACCTGGCGCAGCGCATGCAAGGGCTGTCCATCGGGCGCCTTGAAGGCCTTGTTCAGCGCCACGGCTTCGAGCAGCACCGGGGGCTCGCCGCTGTCCGGGGTGAGCGCTGTGGCCGGAGCTGCCGCAATCGCCGGTGCCGGCAGGTCGCTGAGCCGCTGGCCGCGCGTATCCGCGCCCGGGATGGCCTTGATCAGCGCCCGCGTATACGGATGTTGCGGGCGGCCCAGCACCTGGACCGCAGGGCCGGACTCCAGCACCTGGCCGTTCTTCATCACGAGGATGTGGTCGGCCAGGCGCGCGACCACGGACAGGTCGTGGCTGATGAGGATCAGGCTGGTGCCGCCCCGTATCAGCTGCTCCAGCACTTGCAGCACCTGGGCCTGGACCAGCACGTCCAGCGCCGTCGTGGGCTCGTCGGCAATGATGAGCGGCGGGCTCTGGGCCAGGGCCGTGGCGATCAGCGCGCGCTGACGCAGGCCGCCCGAGAGCTCGCCCGGATACTGGTGCCGGCGTACTTCGGGCTGGGGCACGCCGACCTCGGCCAGCAGCTCCACGGTGCGCGTGGCCGTGTGTGCGGCGGTGCGGGGCACGCCGGGCCGCGCATGGGCCAGCAGGGCTTCGGCAATCTCGCGGCCCACGGGCCGCAGCGGGTCCAGCGAGACCAGCGCATCCTGCAGCACATAGCCGATCTGGGCGCCGCGCAGCGCCCGCAGATCGCGCGCACCGGCGCCTAGCAGCGAGCGGCCGTCAAAGCGCAGCACATCGGCCTGAATGACCGCATCGTCACCGGCCAGCCCCAGCAGGGCGCGCGTGGCCACGGTCTTGCCCGAGCCGGATTCGCCCACGATGGCCAGGGTCTGGCCCCGGCGCAACTGCAGGTCAAAGCCCCTGACCACGGGCTTGAAGCCCCGGGGCGTCTCAAAGCCCACCTGCAGGTTTTGCACATCCAGCAGCAGTGCGTTGTCGGCATGGCTCATGGCTGGCTCCCTTCGGCACGTGCCTGGACATGGCTGAACAAGGTGGAAAAGCTCAGGGCCACCAGCACCACGGCCGTGCCGGGCACGATCATCAGCCAGGGCGCCTCCAGCAGCTGGGCCTTGCCGGCGGCCAGCAAAGCGCCCCATTCCGAGGATGGCGGGCGCACGCCCAGGCCCAGGAACGACAGGCTGGACGACCAGACGATGGCCTTGCCCACGCCCAGCCCGGTCACGGGAATCAGGGGCCGTATGGCATTGGGCACCACATGCTGCAGCAGCACGCGCGCATGCGAATGGCCGAGCGCCACGGCGGCCTCCACATAGGCGCTGCTGCGCACCAGCAGGGTCTGGCCGCGCACCAGGCGCGCATAGCCGGGGGCCGATCCCAGACCCACGGCGATGGCCACGTTGAGCGGGCTTTGCCCCAGCAGGCTGACCAGCAGCAGGGCCAGCAGCAGCGTGGGAAAGCTCAGCAGGATTTCGATCAGCCGGTCCATGAGCGCGCGCAGCCAGGGCGGCGTGAGCGCCGCTGCAAAGCCCAGCGGCAGGGCCAGTGCCAGCGCAATCGCCATGGCCAGCAGGCCGATCAGAAACGACTCGCGTGCGCCATGGACCAGGCGTGTGTAGAGATCGCGGCCGATCTCGTCCGTGCCCAGCCAGTGGCTGGCCGAGAACGGCGCCAGCGTGTTGAGCAGATCGGTCTCCAACGGCGAATGGCGTACCAGCGTGGCCGGGGCGATGCTGGCCCAGGCGGTGAGCACGATCACGGCCAGGCTCAACCAGGCCAGCGGCGGCAGGTGCCTGGCTTCGCGCAGCAGCCGTGAGCCAGGGGAATGTTCAGAGGTGAGAGGTCTTGTGATGTTCATGGCAGTGATGCGTGGTGTGTGCAGCGGGCGCAAGCCGCAGCGTGATGGGCGATCAGGCCCTCACCCCAGCCCGCTGCCCGTAGGGGCAAGGGCGCAAAACCAGGGGGAAGGCGCAACGCGGCTCAGGGCCGTGCACATCGCCTGTCCACCACGCCATAGAGCCAGTCCGTTGCAAAGGTCAGCAGCACATAGACCAGGCTCACGATGAGGATCACCCCGGAGATCAGCTCGAACTCCTTGAGCTCCACGGCACTGACCAGCAGGGCGCCCAGGCCGGGGCGGGAGAACACGTTCTCCACGATGACTGCGCCCGAGACCAGGGTGCCCAGGGCCCAGCCCGAGAGCGTGATCCCCGGGATCAGCGCCGGGCGCAGGGCATGGACGATGCGCACCCTGAGCTCGGCCGTGCCCCGGGCGCGCGAGGACAGCACATGGGGCTGGCGCAGCGCGCGCTCGTACTCGGTGCGCATGGCCTGGCCCAGAAAGCCCGACAGCGGCAGCGCCAGCGTCAGTGCGGGCAGCCACAGCCCGCTGAGGCCCGAGCCGCTGACCACGGGCACCCAGTCCAGCTCCACGGCAAAGACCAGCAGCAAGATCAGGCCCAGCCAGTAATAGGGCATGCCCGCGAACAGCGACTCCAGCGCCGGACCCAGGCGCGCCAGCCAGCGCCTGCGGCCCGCCGTGGCCAGCACCCAGCTCACGGAGAACACCCAGGCGAGCACGATGGCCAGCAGCGCCAGCTCGGTGGTGGCGCCGATCTGCTCGCCAATCATCTCGGTCACGCTGCGGCGCGACTGCAGCGCAATGCCCATATCGCCCTGCAGCAGCCCGCCCAGATAGCTGGCGTACTGCTGCCACCAGGGGCGGTCGAAGCCGAACTCCTGGTTGATCGGAGCCAGCTCCTCGGGCGTGCGCGCCACGCTCTGGCCTTCATAGACGTTGAGGTAGATCGTGGCCCGATCGCCCGGCAGAATCATCTGGGCCAGAAACAGCAGCGTGACCGTGACCCACAGCATGGCCAGGGCCTGGGCGAGCCGGCTCAGCAGCTTTTTCACGCGGGCAAGGCCTGGGCTTGGTATGGCTGTGGAGTAGGGGGGTGGGAGCTGCGCAGGCAAGGAGGCGAAGGTGCTCATGGCTCTAGTTCTCCAGGAGGCCGAGCGTTGCCCGTGGCCCATGAAACTGGCGCGGCGCAAAGGCGGGGGACAGCGAGCAAGGGCCGTCCTGTCCCCCAGGTTGGCGAGGCTGTCGTCCCCCTCCCGAAGAGAGAGGGGGAAGGCGCGAAGCGACTCAGGGGGTGTCTCATTTCCTCACCTCATAAAACCAGGGCGCATCCGTGTTGTGCAGCAGGCCTTGGAGGTACTTTTGCTGCACGATGTTGTAGGCCGATGCATAAAAGCCCACGGCCAGGGCCTGGTCGCTGATCTGGCGCTGGATCTGCGCAAACCGGGCCTGGCGGGCGGCGGGGTCGGCGGTTTCGTGGGCCGCGATGATGGCGTCCTGCAGCTTCTGGTCCTGCGAGCGCACGCGGTTGTGGATGTTGGGCCGGCCCTTGTCGGCGGCGAACTGGTTGATCTGCTGGCGCCCGTAGATCGAGGCCGTGCTGCTGTTGTCGCCGGCCGGGCGGTAGTTGATGGACAGCACCGTGGGCGCATACCAGGTCCAGTAGCCGTTGTAGATGTCGTACTCGTCGGCCTTGGTGTAGCGGCCTGCAGCCAGCTCGGTCTGCGTGAGCATGCTGGTGTCCAGCTTGAAGCCGGCCTTCTTGACCTCGGCCTGCAGCGCCTGCGCGGCGATCACGCCCTCGGCATTGATGACCGTGGGGTAGAGCGGCAGCACGGCCTGGAGCAGCCGCCCTTCCTTGTTCACGCGGTAGCCCTGGGCATTGACCTGGTCATAGCCCGCTGCCTTGAGCAGGGCAATCGCCTTGTTCAGATCGTGGGGGTACTGGTCGTCGAGATTCAGATAGTCCTGCGTGGTCCGGGACAGGGCGCCATTGCCCTCATAGGGCGTGGCGCCCCGGAACACGCTGCTCACGATCTGCTGGCGGTTGCTTGCATAGGCAAAGGCCTGGCGCACGCGCTGGTCGGTGAAGATGCCCTGCTCCACGTTGAAGGACAGCGATTGCGCGCGCCCCGGCGCGAACTGCTGCGAGGTGGCGTACCTGGCCTGGGCCTGCTTCCATTTGACCGCTGGCGGGTCGTAGATCACATCGGCCTCGCCTTTTTCCAGCGCCAGCCAGCGCGCATTGGCGTCGGGCACAAAGCGCCAGTGCACGGTCTTGAGATGGGCCGGCCCGCCATGCGTGCCCCCGGGACCCCAGCGGTAGGCGTCGTTGCGCTCGAAGACGAACTCCTCGCCACGCTTCCACTCCTTGAGGACGAAGGGGCCGCTGCCTATGGGCCGCTCGCCCAGTTCCTTGAGATCGCGGTCCAGCGAGGGGGCCGAACTCACGCCGAACGAGGCGCTGGTGAGCAGCTGCGCCAGATAGGGCTGGGCAATGCTGGTGTGGACTTCCACGGTGTGCGGGCCCACGGCCCTGGCGCCTTCGATGAAGGAGTCGGGCACCGAGGTGGTGAGCTTTTTCCAGAACTCCACGTTCTTGACCACGGTGGCCGCATCGAGCTTGCTGCCGTCGCTGAAGACCACGTCATCGCGCAGCTCGAAGGTCCAGACCTTGCCCTTCTGGCTCCAGCTCCTGGCCAGCCAGGGGTGGAGCTTGAGCTGGCTGTCCAGATAGACCAGGCTGTCGAGGATCTGGCGCTTGGGATAGGCGGCCTGGGTCCACCATTGGTAGAGCGACTTGGGCTCTATGGAGTGCAGATAGACCAGCGTATCCGGCTGCTTTTGCAGCGCGCTTTGGGCGAGAGCGCTGCCTTGGTTCAGCCAGGCTGCCAGGACCGCAGCCGCCAGGGCCGAGCGACGGGAAATCTTCATGGGGGCTCCAGACAAGAAACACAGATTCCATGCCGGGGCCGAAAAATGCCGGCCCCGGCAGAGTGCGAATGTCTGGATTGTTCAGAGCCGGTTTCTTCTTGGGAACGTCGTTTTTTGCATATGCATGCTCGGAAAGACCGGCAAGCATTCGTATCTGCTTCAAAATTCAATAGAAAGTGCCTGTAGCCCTTGATGGGAAAGCGCTGGCAGCTATCAATTTGATTTTTCTGCGGCTTGCTTGTCCAGCCGTCCCGGCACGTGCCGGGGCTCCCCGGAACTGCGCGGGGCACCCGTCAGGCCATGAGCAGGTGCTTGAGCTCGGGCAGACAGGAGCCGCAGTTGCCGCCGGCCTTGAGGCAGGCCGTGACCTCGGCCGTGGTCTTGAGGCCCTGGCCCGCAATGGCGGCGCAAATCGTGTTGCGGCCCACGCCGAAGCAGGCGCAGACGATGGGCCCGGCATCGGCCCGGGCCTGCAGGGGCTGGCCCAGCATGAGGCTGGCGCGCTCCGGGTCGCCGAGCCGCTCCTGGGCGAACAGGCTGCCCAGCCAGCGCCGTGGCGGCAGGTCGGTGCGCGGCGAGAGAAACACGCAGGCCTGCAGGCGGCCCTGCTCCACATGCCCGGCGCGGTAGATGCCGGCGCCCGCATCCTGGTACTCGATCCAGTCGGCTTGCGCGGGCGCGCCCAGCAACTGGCGTGCCCAGGCGCGTGGCTCGGCCAGGGGCCGCAGGCCAGCAAGCTCGCAGCGCTCGAAGTCCCGGCCCTGGATGCGCACCCACCAGTCGGCCTCGGCAGGCGGGCGGCAGGCCTGGCGCATGAGCACAAAGCCATGCCAGGCGGCCTCGAAGGGCTCGATGCGCACGGGCGTGTGCTTGAACTCGGGCTCGCCCGAGAGCGGGTCGGTCACGGGGTTGACCAGGGCGCCCACGCGCGCATCGGAGGCGAACTGCGCATTCCAGTGGATGGGCACGAAGACCGTGCCGCGCGCCATGCCTGCATCCAGGCGCACGCGCGCCACCATGGCGCCCCAGTGCGTGTGCAGGCGCGCGAGTGCGCCTTCGCGCAGGCCGCTCTGCAGGCCGTCGTGAGGGTGCAGGGCCGCAAAAGGCTCGGGGCTGTGCTCGGCCAGGGTCGGGGCCTGACCGGTGCGCGTCATGGTGTGCCACTGGTCGCGCACGCGGCCTGTATTGAGGATGAACGGGTAGCGCGCATCGGCCGCATGGGCCGGCGCGCGTGCCGGCGTGGCGACAAAGCGCGCACGCCCGTCTTCATGGGCGAAGACGCCGTCGCCGAACAGCTGCCCGCTCCCCGGCGCTGATGCCATCCCGGACGGCGGCACAGGCCAGTGCCGGGGCTGGAAGGCGTCATAGGCTGCGGCATCCATGCCGGCCAGGCCGCCGATGTTGAAGCAGCGCCGCTGCTGCCCGTCTTCGGGGCCCGGGTGGTTTCTGTAGGCGGACAGGCGTGCATGCTCGTCGAAGATCTGGCTGGCATGCGTGTAGTCAAAGCCTGCAAAGCCCATGCGGCGCGCGACGCCGGCCAGCATGTCCCAGTCGGCGCGCGCTTCGCCGGGTGCGGGCAGAAAGGCACGCTGGCGCGAGATGCAGCGCTCGGAGTTGGTCACCATGCCGCTTTTCTCGCCCCAGGCCAGGGCCGGCAGGGCAATGTCCGCGTAGGCGAGGGTGTCGGTGGCGGCCATCACATCGCTGACCACGACCAGCTCGCAGGCCGCGAGCGCACGCCGCGCCTGGTCGGCATCGGGCAGGCTGACCACGGGGTTGGTGCCCATGATCCAGATGGCCTTGATGCGCCCGGCCTCCATGGCCTGGAACAGTTGCACGGCCTGCAGCCCGGGCCTGTCGGCCATGCGCGGCGACTGCCAGAACTGCTGCACCAGGGCGCGGTGCGCGGGGTTGGCCAGCTCCAGGTGCGCGGCCAGGGTGTTGGCCAGGCCGCCGACCTCGCGCCCACCCATGGCATTGGGCTGGCCCGTGATCGAGAACGGCCCCATGCCGGGCCGGCCTATGCGGCCCGTGAACAGGTGGCAGTTGATGATGCTGTTGACCTTGTCCGTGCCTGCCGAGGACTGGTTCACGCCCTGGGAGAAGACGCTCACGCAGCGCGCATGGCCCGCGAACCAGCGGTAGAAGGTGGTCAGCGCTTCCTGGCTGATGCTGCAGGTCCGGGCCACGGTCGCGAGGTCGCACGCATCGGCGCGGGCTGCGGCCAGGGCCTGCTCCAGGCCCCGGGTGTGGCGGGCCACGAAGTCGGGCTCGATCTCGCCCTGCTGCGCGAGAAAGGCGAGCAGGCCGTTGAACAGCCAGACATCGGTGCCGGACCGTATCGGCAGGTGCAGGTCGGCAAACTCGCAGGTGGCCGTGCGCCGGGGGTCGATGACGACCAGCTTCATCGCCGGGCGGGCCTGCCTGGCGCGCACCAGCCTCTGGAACAGCACGGGGTGGCACCAGGCGAGGTTGGAGCCCACGAGCACGACCAGGTCGGCCTGCTCCAGGTCCGCATAGCCCACGGGCACCAGGTCTTCGCCGAAGGCGCGCTTGTGGCCGGCCACGGCCGAGGACATGCACAGCCGCGAGTTGGTGTCTATGTTGGCGCTGCCGATAAAGCCCTTCATGAGCTTGTTGGCCACGTAATAGTCCTCGGTGAGCAGCTGGCCCGAGAGGTAAAGGGCCACGGCATCGGGCCCGTGCCGCTCGATGGCGCTGCCAAAGCCCCGGGCCACGGCCTCCAGCGCCTTGGGCCAGCTCAGGTCCAGCCAGGGGCCGGATTGCGCGCCTTGCGGGTGCGGGTCCTGATGCTGGCGTTGGCGCATGCGGGGGCGCAGCAGCCGGCCCTGCAGGCCCAGGGTCTCGCCCAGGGCCGCGCCCTTGACGCAGAGCCGGCCCGCGTTCGCGGGGTGCTCGGGGTCGCCGGCCAGTTGCGGGCTGGCGCCGGCGCGCGGCGTGGCCAGCAGGCCGCAGCCCACGCCGCAATAGGGGCAGGTGGTACGCACCGGGGCCGGTGCGCGCAGCAGGGGGATGGTCGTGCCGTTCATGGTGCAGGTCCTAGCCGGCCAGCGCTTCGTGGTCTGCAGGCGCGCATATGGTCTGACCGAACAGCAGACGCTGGCGCAGTCCGGCCACCGGGGTCTGCTGTTGTATGAGGTCGAAGTACCAGGGGCCGTCGGCCACATCGCCATAGAGCACGGCGGCGGCGAGGCGATCGCCCTGCAGCAGCAGGCGCTTGTAGATGCCGCGCCCGGGGTCGCTGAGCACCAGGCTGTCGCAGCCCTGCGCCGCCGCGAGGTCGCCGGCCGCGTACAGGTCCACATTCCTGACCTTGAGCCGGGTGGCCTGGGCCTGCTGTTGGTAGCGCCTGTGGCCGGCCCCCGCGAGATGGGCAGCGCAGACGCGCGCCTGCTCCCACAGCGGCGCGACCAGGCCGAAGGTGGCCTGGCGGTGCTGCACGCATTCGCCCACGGCGTAGATGCGCGGGTCGTAGGTCTGCAGCGTGTCGTCGACGACGATGGCGCGCTCGCAGTACAGGCCTGTGTCCCGGGCGAGCCCGATGTCGGGGTGCACGCCTGCGGCCATGACGACGAGGTCGGCCTCGATCTCGCTGCCGTCCTCGAAGCGCAGGCCTTGCACGCGCGGCCCGCCAAGAAGGGCTGCGGTGCGCGCGCCCAGCACAAAGCGCATGCCGTCCGCCGCCAGTTTTTTTTGCAACAGGCCGGCGGCTGCGGGGTCGAGCTGGCGCTCCATGAGGCCGGCATGCAGATGCACCACGGTGACCTGCATGCCCTGGCGCAAAAGGCCGCTGGCCGCTTCCAGTCCCAGCAGGCCGCCGCCTATGACCACGGCCTTTCTGTGCGTGCGCGCGGCCTGCTGCATGGCCTGCACGTCGGCATGGTCGCGAAAGCCCGTCACGCCCTGCAGATCGCAGCCGGGAACGGGCAGCACGAAGGGGCGCGAGCCCGTGGCGATCAGCAGCCTGTCATAGGTGAACACATGATCGCTGCGGGTGCGCACGCAGCGGCGGCCCCGGTCGATCTGTACGGCGGCGTCGTCCAGGTGCAGCGCGATGCCGTGCTGCGCATACCAGGCGCGCGGGTGCAGCATGATGTCATGCAGCTGCTTGTCGCCGGCCAGCACCGACGACAGCTGGATGCGGTTGTAGTTGCCATGCGGCTCCCGGCCCAGGACCGTGATCTCGTAGAGGTCGGGCGCCAGGGCCAGCAGCTCCTCCACGGTGCGCATGCCGGCCATGCCGTTGCCTATGACGACGAGCCTGGGTTTCATACCGTCACCCAGATCTGTCCGTCTTCCAGCCTGGCCGTGTAGGCGGCCACCGAATGCTCGGGCGCCTCCAGGCACTCGCCCGTGGCCAGGTCGAAGTGCTGCTTGTACAGCGGCGAGGCCACGACCACGCGCTCGCCCAGGCTGCCCACCAGGCCGCGTGCGAGCACGCTGGCTCCGCTCCTGGGGTCGATGTTGGAGATCGCATAGAGCCGGTACCGGCCCACGCGGAACACGGCCACATGCCGGCCGCGCACCAGCGCGCAGACGCCGGTGTCGGGAATGATGTCGCTGGCGGCGCAGACGGCGGTCCAGCCCTGTTCGGTGTGCGGCATGAGGGTGCTCCTTGCTTGATGGCTGCTGGCGCTTGATGGGCGGGCGCTACATGGCGGTTTTCTGGATGAGGCCCAGGCGTTTGCGTTCGGCCTCGCGCGCAGGCCTGATCTGGCCGCGTTCGTCCACGAAGATGATGTGCTCGTCGACCTGGTCGCTGTTCACGAAGCTGCGAAAGCGTTGGCGCACGGCGGGGTTGCTGACGGCGCTTTGCCACTCGTCCTGGTAGCTGTCCACGATGGACTGCATCTGGGCTTCGAGCGCGCTGCCCAGGCCCAGGCTGTCATGCACGATCACATCCTGCAGATAGGTCAGGCCACCTTCCAGGCTCTCGCGCCAGCTGCTGGTGCGCTGCAGGCGTTCGGCGGTGCGCACGTAGAGCATGAGAAAGCGGTCCACGAACCTGACCAGCGTGGCCTGGTCGAGGTCGGCGGCCAGCAGCTCGGCATGGCGCGGCTGCATGCCGCCGTTGCCGCAGACGTAGAGGTTCCAGCCCTTGTCGGTGGCGATGATGCCCACGTCCTTGCCCTGGGCCTCGGCGCATTCGCGCGTGCAGCCCGAGACGCCGAACTTGATCTTGTGCGGCGCACGCAAGCCCTTGTAGCGGTTCTCCAGCGCGATCGCAAAGCCCACCGAGTCGCCCACGCCAAAGCGGCACCAGGTCGAGCCCACGCAGCTTTTGACGGTGCGCAGCGACTTGCCGTAGGCATGGCCGGATTCGAAGCCTGCGGCAATGAGCTCCTCCCAGATCAGGGGCAACTGCTCGACGCGCGCGCCGAACAGGTCCACGCGCTGGCCGCCCGTGATCTTGGTGTAGAGCCCGTACTTCTTGGCCACCTGGCCCACGGCGATCAGGCCGTCGGGCGTGACCTCGCCGGCCGGCATGCGCGGCACCACGGAGTAGCTGCCGTCCTTCTGGATGTTGCCCAGGTAGTAGTCGTTGCTGTCCTGCAGCGCGGCCAGCGGCGGCTGGAGCACGAACTCGTTCCAGCAGGACGCGAAGATGCTGGCCGCCACGGGCTTGCAGATCTCGCAGCCCAGGCCCCGGCCGTGGCGTGCGAGCAGCGCGTCAAAGCTCTGGATGCGGCCCAACTGCACCAGGTGGTAGAGTTGCTGGCGCGAGTACGCGAAGTGCTCGCACAGATGCTGGTTCACGGCCAGGCCCTGCTGTTTCATGCGCGCCTGCATGACCTGGGTCATCAAGGGCACGCAGCCGCCGCAGGAGCTGCCCGCGCAGGTCGCCTTTCTGAGAGCGGCCAGGTCGCGGGCGCCGCCATCCACGGCCTCGCACAGCGCGGCCTTGCTGACGTTGTTGCAGGAGCAGATCTGGGCCGAGCCGGGCAGGGCGTCCACGCCCAGGCCTGGGCGCGCCGAGCCCTCGGCCTGGGGCAGGATCAGGAACTCGGGCCGCTCGGGCAGGGCCAGGCCGGCGCGCAGCATCTGCTGCAGCTGGCCGTATTCCCCGGCCTCGCCCACAAGCACGGCGCCCAGCAGGCGCTTGCCGTCTTCGCTGAGCACGATCTTCTTGTAGACCTGGCGCGCCTCGTCCAGGTACTGGCAGCTGCGGCTGCCCGGCGTGCGGCCATGGGCATCGCCCAGGCTGGCCACCTCCACGCCCAGGAGCTTGAGCCGGGTGCTCGAATCGGCGCCGGCGAACACGGCGGCCGCATCGCCGCCCAGATGGCGGGCCGCCACGCGCGCCATCTCATAGCCGGGTGCCACCAGGCCGAAGACCTGCTCGCGCCAGCTTGCGCATTCGCCAATCGCATAGACATGGGCATCGCTGCTGCGGCAGTGCTCGTCCACCTGCACGCCGCCGCGCGGGCCTATGGCCAGCGCGCACTGGCGGGCCAGTTCGTCACGCGGGCGTATGCCGGCCGAGAACACGATCATGTCGGCCTCCAGGTGGCTGCCGTCGTCGAACTGCAGGCGGTGGCGCGCGCGGGCACCATCGGTGATTGCCACGGTGTTGCGGCCCACATGCACCTGCAGGCCCAGCTGCTCTATGCGCTGGCGCAGCATGCGCGCGCCGCCGTCATCCATCTGGGCGGCCATGAGGCGTGGCGAGAACTCCAGCACATGGGTTTGCAGGCCCAGGTCCTTCAAGGCCTTGGCGCATTCCAGGCCCAGCAGGCCGCCGCCCACGACCACGCCGCTCTGGCATTGGGCGCGCGCGGCCTGCATGGCCTGCAAGTCCTCGATGGTGCGGTAGACAAAGCAAAAGCCGCGCTCGCGCCCGGGCACGCCGGGCACAAAAGGGCTGGAGCCCGTGGCCAGCACCAGCTGGTCGTAGCGCAGCACCCGGCCCGAGGCCGTGGCCACCGTGCGCTGGCGCCTGTCTATGCTCAAGGCCTTGTCGCCCAGCAGCAGCGCATGGCCGGTGCGCTCGAAGAAGCCGGGCTCGACCAGGCTCAGGTCCTCGGCGCTCTTGCCGCTGAAGAATTCGGACAGGTGCACGCGGTCGTAAGCCGGGCGCGGTTCCTCGGCGATCACCGTGACATCGGCCTGTACGCCGCCTTGTTCCAGGCTTTGCAGAAACTTGTGGCCCACCATGCCGTGGCCTATGACGAGGATCTTCATTGCCATTTCAAGCCCCTGCCAAACTGTTGTCGTACAAGGCCTGCTCGCTGGCCTTGTGCTCGGCGGAAAAGCGCACGGCCAGCGCGCACAGGGCCGAGATCGCGACCAGCACGCCCAGCAGCGTGAGCGTGTGCTGCATATCGCCCAGGCCCTTCATCAAAAAGCCTGCAGCCACGGCGCCCACATTGCCGCCCGCGCCGATGATGGCGGCCACGCCGCCCAGGGCGCGCCGGTCTATGAAGGGCACGAGCGCATAGGTGGCGCCGCAGGCCATGTGGGTGAACAGGCCGAAGCCCAGCATGGCCAGCAGGGCCAGGGCCGTGCTGTCGGCGCGTGCAAAGCCCAGCAGGCCCAGGCCCTCGCCCAGCATCAGCCCGCACAGCAAAAGCGTGCGCCCGTCCAGCCCGCGGCGGCGTGCCAGGCGGTCCGAGGCCATGCCGCCCAGCGCGCGAGCAAACAGGGCCAGCAGGCCGAAGCTTGCGGCGGCCATGCCGGCCGAGGCCAGGGACAGGCCGAAGCGCTCCACGTAGTAGATGGCGGCCATGTTGTGGATGAACAGCTCCACGCCAAAGCAGGCGCCGTAGGTGATGAACAGCAGCCAGACGCGGTAGTTGCGTGCCGCGCTCGCAAAGCTGCTCCAGCCGCCCTTGCTGCCTTCGGGGCCCTGGCCCGCGGCGCGCAGATCGGAGAAGTTGCCTTCGGGGCAATCCTGGGTGTAGCGCCAGTAGAGCCAGGCCACGACGAGCATGGCCAGACCCGGCACCAGCATGGCCAGGCGCCAGCCCAGGCTCTGGCTGACACCCAGCATGAGCATGGCCGTGAGCAGCAGCGGCATGCCGGCCTGGGCCACGCCCGCGCCTGCATTGCCCCAGCCGGCCGTGGTCGCGTTGGCCGTGCCCACCACATTCGGCGCAAACATCATCGAGCTGTGGTACTGGGTGATCACAAAGCTTGCGCCAATCGCGCCTATGGCCAGGCGAAAGAACAGAAAGGCCTCGTAGCTCTGGGCCAGGGCCACGCCCAGCACGGGGATTGCGCCCAGCACCAGCAGCCCGCAATAGGTCTTGCGCGGCCCCAGGCGGTCGCACAGCGGGCCCACGATGAGGCGCACGAGAATGGTCACGGCCACGGCCGCGATATTGATGTTGGCGATCTGCGCGCTGCTCAGGCCAAACTCGCCCTTGAGCACGGGCATGAGCGGCGCGCAGGCGAACCAGGCGAAAAAGCAGACGAAGAAGGCCAGCCAGGTCAGGTGAAAGGCCCGCATCTGCGGCGTGGCCAGGCTGAACAAATCGATGCGGGTGGCTTTGCCTGTCATGGAGCGCCCTCGGGTTGAAGGGCCGTCCGCACGGTGCGGGATCGGCCTTGGGCGGTTCATTGCAAGAGGCATGCCAGCCGCGCGCATCAAGGCGCAGCAAGGCGGGGGCGCGATCGGCCGGCGCGCGCAGGCAGCGGCAGGAGCGTTTGTGGTGCAGCCCGGGCGCAAGCCTGGTGCAGGCTGCCGAGTAGTTATCTAAAACAAGAGCTGCCAGCGCTTGCTAGATAACGATTTCAGATGGATTCATGCCTGAAATCGTTGAGGGGCAAGCGCTAACAGCTCTTGTATTTATATGGAGTCTGAGAAGTAGCGCGTGACGCGCGGCGGCTCCTTGCCCTTGTGGTAGGCGAGCTTCTTGTCGCGCAGCGCCACGTCGTCGGCGGTGACGCGGTCGAAGCGGCGCAGGTGCTCGGTCCAGGACTCGTCCACGATCTGCTCCACATAGCGCTCGGGGTGGCTCATGCTGTGCAGCAGATGCCAGGACAGCGCGCCCTGGCGCATGCGGCTGCGCCGGCTCTCCTGCATGAGGGCGCGGAATGCCGGGGCCTGGGCCGGATCGATCTGGTATTCGATGGTCACGACCACGCGGCCGGCCTCGGGCTCAATGCTGGCCTCGGGGCGCTTGAAGGCCTTGGAGGGGCTCAGGTCCTCCTCGATCTGGCGGTCGCGCACCAGCTTTTGCACGAGCAGCATGCAGGCCACGCCGCTGAAGGCGGCCACCACCAGGCTGGTGCGCACGCTGCTCAGGCTCGCGATCTGGCCCCAGAGCGCGGCGCCTGCGGCCGTGCCGCCCATGATGGACAT
This sequence comes from Comamonas composti DSM 21721, assembly GCF_000429845.1. Classification (GTDB taxonomy): domain Bacteria; phylum Pseudomonadota; class Gammaproteobacteria; order Burkholderiales; family Burkholderiaceae_C; genus Comamonas; species Comamonas composti. The sequence goes on along the minus strand of NZ_KE386972.1, from coordinate 191,550 downwards.
CTGGTAGACCGACATGCCGCGTGCACGCACCCAGTTGGGCAAGGCCATCTGTGCCGAAACGCCCAGGGTGTTGGCGGTGCTGATCAAGGCCATGCCGGCAAGCATGAGCGCGGGCACGGCCACATAGAGGTCGGGTGCCACGGCCACGCCCAGCGTGGCCAGCGCCTGCACGGCCGTGCCCCAGCGCACCAGTTGCTCCTTGGCAAAGGCCTGGCGCAGGCGCGGCAGGAACATGGCGCCCACGATGGCGCCCGCGCCCATGGAGGCCAGCAGCAGCGTGAAGGTGTTGGCGCCGCTGCCGTCCTCGGCCGGGCCGTGCAGGCGCTGGGCGATCAAGGGCAGCAAGGCCATGACGGCCGTGGTCTGCAGAAAAAAGCTCACCGTGCGCGCCAGCACCGCGTGCATGCGCGGTGACTCCTTGACGAACTGCAGGCCCACGCGCATGGCGCTGGGCAGGCGTTCGCGGCCCAGCGGGTTTTCGTTGTGCTTGCGCTTCCAGCGGATCAGCACAAAGCCCGAGATGATGGACAGCGAGGCATTGAGCACGAACACCCAGGCACTGCCCAGGCTGGCGATGATGGCCCCGGCAACCAGGGGGCCGATGATGCGCGAGGCATTCATGGCCACGGCATTGAGCGCCATGGCCGAAGGCAGGTGCTGCCTGGAGACCAGCTCGGGAATCAGGGCCGAGAACACGGGCCAGCGCATGGCCAGGCCGATGCCGTTGGCAAAGGTCAGCACCAGCAGCCACTGAGCCGTCATGCGGCCCGAGAGCACGACCAGGCACAGCACCAGGGCCACGGCTGCAACCCAGAACTGGGTGACGATGAAATAGCGGCGCCTGTCGAGAATGTCGGCCAGGGCCCCGCTGGGCAGGCCCAGCAGGAACACGGGCAGGGTCGAGGCCGACTGCACCAGGGCCACGAGCACGGGGGAGGTGGTCAGCGAGGTCATGAGCCAGGCCGCGGCCACATCGTTCATCCACATGCAGGTGTTGGCCGCCATCCAGATCAGCCACAGCATGCGGAAGGTGGAGCCGGACAGCGGCGCCCATACGGCCTGCGAGGCCTTGGCGGCCTCGCGCCCCTGGGCTGCAGCGCCGATGCGCTCGGCCTCGCTCATGCCCGCAGGGTCCTCCAGCAGCATGCCGGCCGGCGCTGCCGCCGGCGCAGAACCATCGCCGGGCGGGGTCACGGAAGAGGCAGGTGGGGTGGTGGGATCTGGGGAGCGTTGTTCTTCGGCCATGTGGACCGATTCTCGGGGCAAACGCGGCTCGGCGCCATGCTTGCCGGCTGTGTCCGCAGACGGCCCCGGGCCTTGGGTCCGGGGCGGCAGCGGCGCCGCGGATCAGAAGTCCTGGCCCAGATGGGTCAGGGGCAGGGCGTGGCTGGACTTGATCTCGCCCAGCGAAAAACTGGTCTGTATGTCCTTGACGTTGGGCAGGTTGAGCAAGGTGGTGCGCGCAAAAAGGGCAAAACTCTCCAGATCGCGGGCCACGACCTGCAGCTCGAAGGTGCCCGTGCCGCTGATGTAGTGGCAGGAGACCACCTCGGGCAGCTTGCGGATCGCCTCCTCCATCTCCAGCGTCAGCGCGCCCACGGTGCGCACCGCATCGAGGCGTACAAAGGCCAGCACGCCCAGGCCGATCTTGTGGCGATCGATCTCGGCGTGATAGCCGCGTATGAAGCCGGCTCTTTCCAGCGCGCGAACACGGCGCCAGCAAGGAGCTGCCGACAGACCTACGCGCTGGGCCAGCTCGGCATTGGTCAGCCGGGCATTGGCTTGCAACAGACCCAGGATGGCAATATCGAACTTGTCTAAAGTATTCATTAATACCTGCTTTCAAGAAAGATTATTGCTGAAGAAAGCGTTTATAGCGCAAAGAAAGCAAACACTTATCGAGAACGCCCGAATACACTGAATGCTGCGGTCAGACGCAATAACGAGCGGTGCGCATGCCTACCCTGCATGACGCGCAGCCACATCAACGGAGACAAGCCATGAATACCCCACGGCTCCCAGACATCCGGCGCGCGCCACAAGCGCCCGGTATCGCATGCAGGCCCGGCCACGGTTTGCAGCATCAGCGCGCAGTGTATGGCGATGCCATGCGCGCAACGAAACAGGCAGGCTCCGGCGCTCGCCACATCGGTCTGGGAGGTGCGCTATGAATGCCCCACTGCCCGATGCGGTCCGCAAGACGCTGGAAACCGCGACCCTGGATGACAAATACACACTTGAACATGGCCGCGCCTTCATGAGCGGCGTCCAGGCCCTGGTGCGTCTGCCCATGCTGCAGCGCCAGCGCGATGCGGCACGGGGCCTGAACACCGGCGGCTTCATCAGCGGCTATCGCGGCTCGCCCCTGGGCGGCTACGACCAGGCGCTGTGGGCGGCCAAGAAACATCTGGAGGCGAACAACATCGTGTTCCAGCCCGGCGTCAACGAGGAGCTGGGCGCCACCGCAGTCTGGGGCACACAGCAGCTCGACCTCTACCCCGAGTCCAGGAAGTTCGACGGCGTGTTCGGCATCTGGTATGGCAAGGGGCCGGGCGTGGACCGCTGCTCGGACGTGTTCAAGCACGCGAACATGGCGGGCACGGCAAGGCACGGCGGCGTGATCGCGCTGGCCGGCGACGACCACATCAGCAAGAGCTCCACGGCGGCCCACCAGAGCGACCACATCTTCAAGGCCTGCGGCACGCCGGTGTTCTTTCCGAGCAGCGTGCAGGACATTCTGGACATGGGTCTGCACGCGATCGCCATGAGCCGCTTCTCGGGTCTGTGGTCGGGCATGAAGACGATCCAGGAAGTCGTGGAGTCCTCGTCCAGCGTGGCCGTCGATCCCGACCGCGTGAACATCGTGCTGCCCGAGGACTTCCAGATGCCGCCGGGCGGCCTGCACATACGCTGGCCCGATCCGCCGCTGGAGCAGGAACAGCGGCTCATGAACCACAAGTGGTATGCAGCCCTGGCCTATGTGCGTGCCAACCGCCTCAACCACAACGTGGTGGCCACGCCCAATGACCGCTTCGGCCTGATCGCCAGCGGCAAGGCCTATAACGACATGCGCCAGGCGCTGGTCGATCTGGGGCTGGATGACGACACCTGCCGCCAGCTGGGCATTCGCGTGCACAAGGTCAACGTGGTCTGGCCGCTGGAGGCCACGATCACGCGCGACTTCGCGCGCGGCTTGCAGGAAATCCTGGTCGTGGAGGAAAAGCGCCAGGTCATCGAATACCAGGTCAAGGAAGAGCTCTACAACTGGCGCGACGATGTGCGCCCCAACGTGGTCGGCAAGTTCAGCGACGAGCATGGCGGCGAGTGGTCGCTGCCCAACCCCAGCACCGACTGGCTGCTGCGCCCGAATGCCGATCTCACGCCGGCCCTGATTGCGCGCGCCATTGCCGCGCGGCTGCACAAGCTGGGCGTGCCCGCAGACATCGAGGCGCGCATGCAGGAACGCATTGCCGTGCTTGATGCGCGCGAGGCAGCGCTCAGGAGCGCGCAAAGCCAGCCCACGGGCGACCGCCTGCCCTGGTTTTGCAGCGGCTGCCCGCACAACACCAGCACGCGTGTGCCCGAGGGCAGCCGCGCCGTGGCCGGCATAGGCTGCCACTACATGACGACCTGGATGCCGGAGCGCAACACCAGCACCTTCACGCAGATGGGCGGCGAGGGCGTGAGCTGGATAGGCCAGGCGCATTTCACCAAGGACAGGCATGTGTTCGCCAACCTCGGCGACGGCACCTACTTCCACAGCGGGCTGCTGGCCATACGCCAGAGCATTGCGGCCGGGGTGAACATCACCTACAAGGTCCTCTACAACGATGCCGTGGCCATGACCGGCGGCCAGCGCGTGGGCGAGCGCCCCGAGGGCCATTCGGTGCTGCAGATCATGAACAGCCTTTTGTCCGAAGGCGTGGCCAGGCTGGTCATCGTCACCGACGAGCCGGGCAAATACCATGGCGTGGCCCTGGCTCCCGGCGTGACCGTGCACCACCGCGATGAGCTGGACCGCATACAGCGCGAGTTCCGCGAGCTCAAGGGCTGCACGGCCATCATCTACGACCAGACCTGCGCCACCGAAAAGCGCCGCCGCAGAAAGCGCGGCACGCTTGCCACGCCCGACAAGACCGTGGTCATCAACGAGCTGGTCTGCGAGGGCTGCGGCGACTGCGGCGTGGCCTCCAACTGCCTCTCGGTCGAGCCCGTGGAGACCGAGTTCGGCCGCAAGCGGCGCATCAACCAGAACAGCTGCAACAAGGATTTCTCCTGCGTCAACGGCTTTTGTCCCAGCTTCGTGACCGTCGAGGGCGGCACGCTCAAAAAGCCGAGGAAAGAGGCAAAGGGCGATTTGTCCCAACTGCCGCCCATTCCCGAGCCCAGCCTGCCCGTGGCCGAGCAGGCCTTTGGCATCGTCGTGGCCGGCGTCGGCGGCACGGGCGTGATCACCATAGGCTCGCTGCTGGGCATGGCTGCCCATCTGGAAGGCAAGGGCGTGGTCACCCAGGATGCGGCAGGCCTGGCGCAAAAGGGCGGCTCCACCTGGAGCCATGTGCAGATCGCCAACCGGGCGGATGCGATCCACACCACCAAGGTGGACATGGCCAAGGCCGATCTGGTGATAGGGTGCGACCCCATCGTTGCGGCCACGCCCACGACCATGGCCACCATGCAGCCGGGCCGCACCTTCGTGGCGCTCAACAGCCATGGCACGCCCACGGCCGCCTTTGTGACCAACCCCGACTGGCAGTCGCCCGACCAGGGCTGTGCGAATGCGCTGGCCCAGGCCGTGGGCGCACCCATGCTCGGTGTCTTCGATGCCGAACAGGTGGCGGTGCAACTGCTGGGCGACAGCATCTACACCAATCCGCTGATGCTCGGCTATGCCTGGCAGAAGGGGCGTGTGCCGCTGTCGCATGCAGCGCTGATGCGCGCCATGGAGCTCAACGGCGTGCAGGTGGCCAACAACCAGGCCGCATTTGAATGGGGCCGGCGCTGCGCGCATGATCTCGCGGCCGTACGCGCCCTGTTCCAGGCGGAGCAGGTGATCCAGTTCGTCAAAAAGCCTTCGCTGGCCGAAATGGTCGCCAGGCGCGTGGAATTCCTCACGGCCTACCAGGATGCGGCTTACGCCGGCGAATACCAGCGCTTCGTGGACAAGGTCCATGCAGCCGAGCAGGCCCTGGACCAGGGCACGCGCCTGTCCGAGGCCGTGGCCCGCTATCTGTTCAAGCTCATGGCCTACAAGGACGAGTACGAGGTCGCGCGCCTGCATACCGATGCCGCCTTTACGCGGCGCCTTGGCGAGATGTTCGAGGGTGACTACAAGCTCGTTCATCACCTGGCGCCGCCATCCACGGCAGGCAGGAACGCACAAGGCCACCTGGTCAAGAAAAGCTATGGCCCCTGGATGCGCAAGGCCATGGGCGTGCTTGCGCGCATGAAGGGCTTGCGCGGCACGGTCTTCGATCCTTTTGGCCGCACCGAGGAGCGTCGTGGTGAGCGCGCACTCATTGCAGAGTATCGGCAGTGCATGGAGGGCCTGCTCGATGGCATGGGCGCGGGCATGGACGGCCAGCGCCTGGCCCTGGCCGTGGAGATCGCCAGCATCCCTGAGCAGATTCGTGGCTATGGCCATGTGAAGGAGCGCAACCTGGCCGCGGCCCGCAGCAAATGGCAGGCCTTGCTGGAGCGAGGCCGCGCCAAGCGCGTAGACGCGCGCTCATAATGCTCTGCAGAAGGCCGCCAGGCCTTGGCGAGAGACATGAAACCGCCCGCAGCCCATGGCATGGGCGGTTTTTCTTGCCCGTGAAAAACCCGGGGCTGCGCAAGCCCGGGTCCTGGGAGGCCGACCCCCACGCATACAATGCTTTGTTAATCTGCCGGGGCGCGGAACTTGTATCGCCCTGTGCAACCCCTATATTTCTGAATCAGTCCATTACGGAGTCTTGACCGTGTTTATCTCCTCCGCTTTCGCCCAAACCGCCCCAGCCGCTGCCGCCGAAGGCGGCTTCATGGGCTCGCTCACGGGCATGCTGCCCCTGGTGCTGATGTTTGTGGTGCTGTATTTCGTGATGATCCGCCCCCAGATGAAGCGCCAGAAAGAGCACCGCGCCATGGTCGAAGCCCTGGCCAAGGGTGACGAAGTGGCCACGGCCGGCGGCATCATCGGTCGCGTCACGCGCATGTCCGAGCAGTTCCTGCACATCGAGGTGGCTTCCGGCGTCGAGGTCCAGATCCAGCGCAGCGCCGTGGTTCAGGTCCTGCCCAAGGACACGCTGAAATAAGCCTTGTCCTCTTGTCTCGCGGGTGTGATGGCTGCTGTTGTGGCCCCACGCCCTTTGTGCGTTGCTGACTACTAAGAGCGCGATCATGAACCGATATCCGGTCTGGAAGTACGCGATCATCGTGATCGCGCTGCTCGTTGGGGTGCTCTACACCCTGCCCAATTTCTTTGGCGAGGCGCCTGCCGTGCAGGTTTCCTCGGCCAAGTCCACGATCAAGGTGGACAACGCCGTGCTGGAAAAGGTCGAGGCTGCCCTGGCGGGCTCCGGCCTCAAGCCCGATGTGCTCAACCTGGAGGGCAATTCGGTGCGTGCGCGCTTCAACACGCCCGACGAGCAGCTCAAGGCCAAGGACGTGATTCAGAAGGCCTTGATCCCCGATGCCGAGGATCCTGCCTACATCGTGGCGTTGAACCTGGTTTCGCGCTCGCCCCAGTGGCTGTCGGCCATTGGCGCCAACCCCATGTACCTGGGCCTGGACCTGCGTGGCGGTGTGCACTTCATGCTGCAGGTGGACATGGAGGCCGCGCTGACCAAGAAGGCCGACTCCTATGCCAGCGATCTGCGCACCATGCTGCGCGACAAGAACATACGCCATGGCGGTGTCTCGCGTGACGGCAATACCGTGGAGATCCGCGTGCGCGACGAGGCCACGCTCACGGCTGCGCGCAATCTGGTCGTCGACCAGTTGCCCGACCTCACGGCGACTTCGGTGCCCGACGGCGAGGGCTTCAAGCTGCGCGCCACGATCAAGCCCGAGGCCTTGCGCAAGGTGCAGGAGCAGGCGCTCAAGCAGAACATGGTCACGCTGCACAACCGTATCAACGAGCTGGGCGTGGCCGAGCCCGTGATCCAGCAGCAAGGGCTGGACCGCATCGTGGTGCAACTGCCTGGCGTGCAGGACACGGCCAAGGCCAAGGACATTCTGGGCCGCACGGCGACGCTGGAAGTGCGCATGGTGGACGAGTCCTCGGAAGCGCGCGGCGCCGAGATGGGCACCGGCCCCGTGCCCTTTGGTGCCGAGAAATACCTGGACCGCAACAGCCAGGCCGTGATCGTGCAAAAGCAGGTGGTGCTGACCGGCGAGAACCTCACCGACGCCCAGCCCGGCTTCGACGGCCAGACCCAGGAGCCCACGGTCAACCTGGTGCTGGATGCCAAGGGCGCGCGCATCTTCAAGGACATCACGCGCGAGAACGTGGGCAAGCGCATGGCCATCATCCTGTTCGAGAAGGGCAAGGGCGAGGTCGTGACGGCGCCCGTGATCCGCTCCGAGATCGGTGGCGGCCGCGTGCAGATCTCGGGCCGCATGACCACGGTGGAAGCCAATGACACGGCCCTGCTGCTGCGCGCCGGTTCGCTGGCTGCGCCCATGGAGATCATCGAGGAATACACCATCGGCCCCAGCCTGGGCGCCGACAACATCAGCCGCGGCATCAACTCCGTGGTCTGGGGCCTGGTGGCGATCGCGGGCTTCATGTGTGTCTACTACATGTTCTTCGGCGTGATCTCCACGATTGCGCTGTCGGTGAACGTGCTGCTGCTGCTGGCGATTCTGTCCATGCTGCAGGCCACGCTGACCCTGCCCGGCATCGCGGCCATGGCGCTGGCGCTGGGCGTGGCCATCGACTCCAACGTGCTGATCAACGAGCGCATCCGCGAGGAGTTGCGTGCAGGCGCTTCGCCCCAGGCTGCGATCCATGCGGGCTACGAGCATGCCTGGCACACGATTCTCGACTCCAACGTGACCACGCTGATCGCGGGCCTGGCGCTGCTGGCCTTTGGCTCGGGCGTGGTGCGCGGCTTTGCCGTGGTGCACTGCATCGGCATTCTGACGAGCATGTTCTCGGCCGTGTTCTTCTCGCGTGGCCTGGTCAACCTCTGGTATGGCCGCCGCAAACGCCTGCAAAGCCTGTCCATAGGCCAGGTCTGGAAGCCCGAGGGCGACGAGCACCGCTCCGTGGCCAGCCGCGGCACTAGCAACTAAGGAGAAAGAGCATGGAGTTCTTTCGGATCAAAAAAGACATCCCGTTCATGAAGTACGCGTTGATACTCAACGCGATCTCCTTCATCACCTTTGCGCTGGCCGTGTTCTTTCTGCTCACGCGCGGACTGCATCTGTCCGTGGAGTTCACGGGCGGCACGGTCATGGAGGTGGCCTATACCCAGACCGCCGACATCGGCAAGGTGCGCGATACGGTCTCCAAGCTCGGCTATGCCGATGTCACGGTACAGAACTTCGGTACTTCGCGCGATGTGATGATCCGCCTGCCGGTGCAAAAGGATGTGACGTCGGCTCAGCAAAGCGAGCAGGTGCTGGCCGCGCTCAAGGCCGAGGATGCCGAGGTCACGCTGCGCCGCACCGAGTTCGTGGGCCCGCAGGTGGGCGACGAGCTCATGCACAACGGCCTCATGGCCCTGGGCTTCGTGGTGCTGGGCATCGTGATCTATCTGGCCATACGCTTTGAGTGGAAGTTCGGCGTGGCGGCCATCATCGCCAACCTGCACGACGTGATCATCATCCTGGGCTTTTTCGCGTTCTTCCAGTGGGAGTTCTCGCTGTCCGTGCTGGCCGGCGTGCTCGCCGTGCTTGGCTATTCGGTGAACGAGTCGGTGGTGATCTTCGACCGGATCCGCGAGGCCTTCCGCAAGTTCCGCAAGCTGTCCACGCCCGAGGTCATCGACCACGCGATCACCTCGACCATGAGCCGCACCATCATCACCCACGCCTCGACCGAGGCCATGGTGCTGTCCATGTTCTTCTTCGGTGGACCCAGCCTGCACTACTTTGCGCTGGCGCTGACGATCGGCATTTTGTTCGGCATCTACTCCTCGGTGTTCGTGGCTGCAGCCATTGCCATGTGGCTGGGCGTGAAGCGCGAGGACCTGATCAAGGCGCCAAAGGGCTCGCAGCAGGATCCCAACGACCCCAATTCAGGGGCCGTAGTCTAGAAAAAGGGAGCTGTTTGCGCATGACACTCAATGATTTCAGACCGAAATCATTGAGAAAACCCGGCGAGGATAGCGCTAGCAGCTCACTTTTTTTGCTAACTCCAGGGCCTGAGGCCTTGCGAGCCGCAACAGCCTGCGCCTTTGCGTGCCTGGCCGCTTAAACTGGCGCCCATGTCTTTGCAGCCGCCTGTTCCACCAAGCCAGCCAGCCAGCGTGCAGCAACTGGGCTGGCGCCTGCGTCAGCGCTGGGTGCATGGGCTTTGCAGCGGTCTGCCCGAGCTGGCCCGGCAGATCGATGCGGCATTGTCCGAAGAGCCGGCCACGCGGGGCACGGCGCGCGAGATGCAGGCGCGCCAGGAAGCCTGGAGCCGCTTTCGTCAGCACCAGAACGCCTGGCTGAATGCCTGCGTGCGAGTGCTGGGCCAGGCCTTGCAGGAGGGCGGGGCCGCATCTGCGCCCAGAAACCAGGGCATGCCGAAGTTCGAGCTGCTCAGCGACGAGGTGGTCGAGGCCAAGCTCCAGGCCTCGCGCCTGGCCCTGGCCATGGACGAGGCCACAAGCTCCGTCTTCGATACCCTGCGCCTGCGCATACAGCATCTCGAGGGTCGGGAGTTGCCGGCCGGCGACCTTCTGCGTGTAGAGACCGTATGCCTGGTATTCATCGAGCAGTGGGAGGTCGCAGGCCTGCCGCGCGCCGATCTGCAGCGGCTGCAGGATGTCCTGATCAAGGGGCTGGGCAGCCTGTTTGCTGCCCAGTACAAGCTGGCCCACGACCTGCTGGATGCCCAGGGCGTGCAGCGCTCCTACGACATGGCCATGAAGGTCAAGCGCAGCGAATCGGGCCAGAGCAGTGCCAACATGGGCTTTTACGCCAGTGCCAGCATGTCGCTGTCCCAGACCCAGCCGGGCGCCTTGCCGGGCCCGCTGCCGGACTCCCTGTCGGGTGTCATGCGCGGCGGCGCCCAGGTGCCTTTGGGCATGGCCGCGCTCGCACTGGCACGCCAGCGCACCCAGGAGGTCGCCAATCAGCTCAAGCGGATCTTCCTGACCCAGTCCCGGCCGGGCATGGCGGGCGCGACCGCGCTCGACTCGCCGCTGATGCAGGCCACGGCCTTGATGCCGCACACCACCATTTCCCCGGCCCTGACCCAGGCGCTGTATGAGCAGCAGCTCATGGCCCAGGCGTTCTACCAGACGCAACTGCACAGCCGGAGCCTGGGCGCATCCTCGACGGCGGACTACAGCTCCGCCGCCGTGGGCCGGCTCGCCGACGAGGCGCGTCAGCGCTCGGTGGACTGGAAGCGCAAGGCTGCGACCACGGGGGAAAAGGCCACGATCGAGATCGTGGCCCTGATGTTCCAGAGCATTCTGAGCGAGGACCGCATACCGCCTTCGGTGCGCGTGTGGTTTGCGCGCCTGCAGGTGCCCGTGCTGCGCGTGGCCCTGGCCGAGCCCGAGTTCTTCAGCGATCTGCGCCATCCTGCGCGTGTCCTCATAGACCGGCTGGGCTCCTGCGTGCTGGGCTTTGATGCCAGCAGCATAGGCGGCAGTGCGCTGGAGACCGAGATCAAGCGCATCGTCCAGGTCATCGAGCAATACCCGGAGACCGGGCAGAAAGTCTTTGTGCTCGTGCTGCGCGAGTTCGAGGAGTTTCTCGCGCGCTACCTGACCGAGACCCAGGATAAGACCAAGATCATCACCCTGGCCCAGCAGGTCGAGCAAAAGGAGACCCTGGCCGTCCAGTACACCATCGAGCTGCGCAATCTGCTCACCGACATGCCGGTGCGTGAGGAGATCCGCGAATTCCTGTTCAAGACCTGGACCGAAGTGCTGGCCCTGGCAGCCGTGCGCCATGGCGCTCAGGACGAGCGCACCATGCGGCTCAAGCAGGCGGCCAGCGAGCTCGTCTGGGCAGCGAGCGCCAAGCCTTCGCGCCATGAGCGCAGCCAGGTCATCCAGGCCTTGCCCGCGCTGCTGCAGACCTTGCGTCACGGGCTGGAGACCATAGGCATCACGGGGGAGGTGCAGTCCGCGCGCGTCAAGCAGGTCACCGATGTGCTGGCCCAGGCCTTTACCTCGAAGACCGCGGCCATTGCGCCTGAGCGCATCGAGGCCATGGCCAAGCGCCTGGCCCATCTGGAGGAGTTCATCAGCGCCGATGGACGCATAGAGGACACGCCGCTGTCGCCGGAAAACCTGGAGGCCATTCTGGGCGTGGAGACTTCGGGCCTGACGGTTCTCGCAGGCACCCAGGCTGCCGTGGAGCCTGCGATCCAGGAATGGGCGCGTTCACTGGCCCTGGGCCGATGGTTCACGCTGGACCACAACAATCTGCGCGCGCAACTGCAATACGCATGGAGCAGCCGCCGCAAGCAACTGCACTTGTTCGTGGCCCAGGACGGGCACTGCTACCTGCTGCAACTGCAGCGCCTGGGCGCCTATCTGCAATCCGGCCTGCTGACCGCCCACGACGAGGAAGCGCTGACCGTGCGTGCCACACGCGACGCCCTGCAGAAAATCCAGGCGAATCCCGAGCGGCTGGAGGCCTAGCCCCGCTCCAGACGCTGGTAGAGACCGCCCGGCAGGCGCGCGACCAGCCCTTCAAGTTCCAGATCCAGCAGGCGTGCCTGCAGCCGGGCTGCACCAAGGCCGGTGCGCTCCATCAGGCTGTCCAGCAGCAAAGGGTCGTGGCCAAGCGCCTGCAGCACGGGATTCTCGGATGCCGGGGCCGTTGCGGGCGGCGGTTGGGGCGGGGCCTTGGCTTTGGCCGGGCCTGGGGGGCGGCGTATGGCCAGGCCTTGGAGCTCTTCGAGCACATCCTGGGCCGTTTCCACGAGCTTGGCGCCTTCGCGCAGCAGCTTGTGGCAGCCGCGTGACTGGGGCGCATGGATGGAGCCGGGAATGGCAAACACTTCTCGCCCCTGCTCGGCCGCGAGCCTGGCCGTGATCAGCGAGCCCGACTGCAGCGTGGCCTCGACCACCAGCGTGCCCTGGGCCAGGCCTGAAATGATGCGGTTGCGCTGGGGGAAGTGCCGGGCCAGAGGCGGGGTGCCCAGAGGGTATTCGCTGACCATGAGGCCGTGCCGCGCCACTTGCAGCGCCAGTGCCTGATGCTGCAAGGGGTAGACCTGATCCAGGCCCGTGCCCACGACGGCAATCGTGGCTGCCGCCGGCGATGCGCTGTGCGTGCGCTGGCGTGCCGCCCGCAGCGCGCCCTCATGGGCCGAAGCGTCCACGCCCTGGGCCAGGCCGGAGACGATGCACAGCCCGGCCTCGACCAGGGCCTGGGCCATCAGGGCAGCATTCGCCCTGCCCTGGGCCGTGGGGTTGCGGCTGCCGACCATGGCCAGGGCCTGCGGATAAGGGAACCAGGGCGCGTTGCCATGCAGGCGTGCGGCACTGGCCTGCACGAACAGCAGCAGCGGGGGGTCTTCGGTCTGCAACAGGGATTCGGGATATTGGGCATGGCCCAGCGGAATCAGTGCATGGGCCAGGTCCTGGGGCGGGCTGGCCAGCCAGAGCCGTGTTGCGTCGAGCTGCTCCTCGAAGCGCGGCGGTGCCTCGCTCAAGGCCTTGGCCTGTGCGCTCGTGAGCCCTGGCGGCCACAGCGAGTGCGGGCCCTGCCATATGGCTTGGGCGCTGCCGCAGGCCGCGAGCAAGCATCTGGCGCTGGCTCGGCCCACGCCCGGAGTGAGCAGCAGCCTGAGCCAGGCCGAGAGCTCTTCCTCGGATGGATGCAGAGATGAGGGCTGGGGCGGGGCGGCAGTCATGGTCCTGGATGCCGCTCCATGGTCTTCAGCGAGCCGTGGCGCCGGACGCGAACCCCGCGCGCCCGGGGGGCGAGAGTCGGGGCTGAGCGCTTTCCGGGCAGGCGAGCCAGCCGCGCCCTTTCCCGGTTTCAGGGAAAGGCGCGCAGCGGCTCAGGGGAGGCCTCATCTCAAGGCGCAGGAGAGTTCAGGCGGTCGCCGACCTCGACGCCCCGGCGTGCCTCAAGGATGAGTGCATAGGAGACGCGCTCAAAAGTGCGGAACACCATGGCATAGCCATTGTGTTCATCGGGCAGTTGCACCCATTCCCTCTTGTCGCCGGTCTTGTCGAGAACGCGTGCGCCGCGGGTGATCAACTCCAGCACCGCGCCATCGTCAAGACCGTCGCTGCTGCCCTTGTTGATGGCCACGACCTGGTTGTGGGCCGCCCATTGCACGGCGAGATCGCCATAGAGCGAGACCACGCTGGCCTGGGTCGGGGTGGTCGGCGCATGAGGCGCGTAGTTCATGTAGCCGCGTTCGGGCGTGGGCAGCAGGCGGTCGCCGGCACGCATTTCCATCTTGACCCGGGTCAGCTCCACCGTGGCCGGGGAGCTCAGGACCTGGCCCTTGTCGCCCTCGATGGTGGCCTCGCTGCTCAGCAGATCGGCATTGCCCAGGTATTTGGCTTCATAGCCGAGGATCTCGCCGCTGACCGGGTCTTTGAGCGCCACTGCATCACGGAACACGCGGAACTTGTAGGGCAGGCCATTGCCCCGGACCAGGGGCGCATCTTCTGTGCCGCGTGCATAGGCACGATCGCCATTGGCCATGAGCATGCGCTTGTCCGGCATGGCGATCAGGCGCGGCGCACGCTGCAGTGTCTCGGCGTCCACGACCAGGGGCTCGGCCAGAAAGGGCTCGATCAGATGCGGTTGCAGCGTCGGCAGGGCGGCCGAAGCCAGGGATTCGCTGCGTGTGCGCGGCGAGACGCGCACCACGCCACCGTCGCCATGGGCGGAGGTGCTCAGGCGCGCATAGCCATTGCTCTTGTGCAGATAAAGCACCTGGCCGGGATAGATCAGATGCGGGTTGGCGATGCTGGACAGGTTCATGCCCCAGAGCTCGGGCCAGCGCCAGGGGCGGCGCAGGAAGACGCCCGAGATGCCCCAGAGCGTGTCGCCTTGCTTGACGGTATAGCTGTCGGGCGCGCTGGGAGCCAGCTCGCTTTCGGGAATGCCTTGCTGAGCCACCTGCTGGGCCGTGGCGCGCTGGGCAGGCGTCACAGGGTATGGCTGGGCATGTACGCCTGTGAATGCAGCGATCAGTGCCGATGTAACAGTCCAGGCACGAACGGTGGCGTATGCTGTCATGGATATCCTTTTACGAGTAAACACAGCGTCCCTCTCTGCGCTGCGGCGCCGCCGATCTTGACACAGGCGGTCGCGAGTCTTTACGAGTCAGCGCCGATTCTCATTCCAAGGCCTTGACGGAGCAATGCTTATTGCAGCATTGCTCTGCGGTACTCGGGAAAAGTGGCGAAAATAACTACATTTTGCACGTCAACCATGGCTATTCTTCCGATTCTCTGCTATCCCGATCCTCGTCTGCACACCGTGGCCAAGCCCGTGGCCCAGGTGGACGAGCGCATACGCACCCTGGTGCAGAACATGTTCGCGACCATGTATGACGCCAACGGCGTGGGCCTGGCGGCAACCCAGGTCGATGTCCACGAGCGCGTCGTCGTGGCCGATGTCTCCGAAGAGCGCAACCAGCCTTTCGTGCTGATCAATCCGGAGCTCCTCTGGGCCAGCGAGGAAAAGCAGCTGGGTGAAGAGGGCTGTTTGTCCGTGCCCGGCATCTACGACGGCGTGGAGCGTTCGGTGGCCGTGAAGATCAAGGCCCTGGACGAGAACGGGCAGGAGCGCATCATCGAGGCCGAAGGCTTCAAGGCGATCTGCATACAGCACGAAATGGACCATCTTCTGGGCAAGGTGTTCGTCGAATACCTGTCCCCTCTGAAGCGCAACCGCATCAAGACCAAGCTCGTCAAACAGCAAAAGCAGGTTGCCAAGGCCTAAGGAGTCCGTATGGAGTCTGCCAACAACGCCTCGTGGGTCGGCCGTCTGGCGAGACTCTTGCTGTGTGCCAGCATGCTGGCGGCTTTGGCCGGCTGCATGGTGCCGCAGTGGCAAAAGCCGGGCACAGCCAGGGCTGAGATTGAAGAAGGCATGGGCCGGCCCACGCTGAGCGTGCCACTGTCCGATGGGGGCACGCGCCTGGTCTACAGCGGCCAGCCTGCGGGCCAGCAGGTCTATCACATGGATTTCGATGCCGGCAACCGCCTGGTGCGCGTGGACCAGGTGCTGGATCTGGCGCACTTTTACACGCTGCGCAACGGGGTGGATACCAAGGACGATGTCTACCGCACCTTCGGCCCGCCGGCCAAGGTGGAGCGGGTCTACAGCTTCAAGGGCGATATCTGGACCTACCGCTTTCTGGACAACGGCAATCCTCGGCGAGCGCATGTGCACATCGATCCGCAAGGCGTGGTGCAGAAAGTGATGTTCACCGACGAGAGCATGTATTGGCGGGATCCGTCCCGGTGAGACCCCCTGAGGCGCTTTGCGCCTTCCCCCTGGAAGGGGGACGACGTCATCGCAGCGGGACGGCTCTTGCCCGGCGTCTTTGAGTTGGGCCGCGTTTGTTTTGAGCGCTGAGCCCTGACTTTGATCTCGCCTCCTTCGAGAAGAGGGCGAGGGTGACGGCTTGTCCGGGACAGGGCTTGATGTCGCGCGGGGCGTGTCAGCTGTCAGTAGACAGGCAGTATTTCTAAAACATTGGTTTGCAACGCATGAGAGTCATTTTTGCCGGCACCCCGGATTTTGCGCGTGTGGCGCTGCAGCGGCTGCTGGCCGCTGGCTTTGAGGTTCCCCTGGTCCTGACCCAGCCCGACCGGCCTGCGGGGCGCGGCATGAAGCTGCAGGCCTCGCCCGTCAAGCAGTGTGCGCTGGAACAGGGGATTGCCGTGGCCCAGCCCATGAGCCTGCGCCTGGATGGCAAATACCCCGAGGATGCGGCGGCGGCCCAGGCTGCGATAGCGGCCGCACAAGCCGATGTGATGGTGGTTGCGGCCTATGGCCTGATCCTGCCGCAATGGGTGCTGGATGCTCCGCGCCTGGGCTGTCTCAACATCCATGCAAGCCTGCTGCCGCGCTGGCGCGGCGCGGCGCCGATTCACCGCGCCATCGAGGCCGGCGATGCCGAGACCGGCGTGACCATCATGCAGATGGATGCGGGTCTGGACACCGGCGATATGTGCCTGGTCGAGCGCCTGGCGATTGCGCCCGATGACACCACGGCCAACCTGCACGACAGTCTTGCCGACCTGGGTGGGCGCCTCATCGTCGAGGCCCTGGAAATGGCGGCTTGCGGCAGCCTGCCGCGCACGCCCCAGCCCGCAGAGGGCGTGAACTATGCGCACAAGATCGAAAAGGCCGAGAGCCTGGTCGACTGGAGCCAGGATGCGTCCACGATTGCGCGGCGCCTGCGCGCCTTCAATCCGTTTCCGGGTGGCGCCACGGATTTTCAGGGCGAGGCCATCAAGCTGTGGCAGGGCCAGGCCGAGCCCAGGACTGTCGATGCCGCGCCGGGTACCGTGCTCTCGGCCGATGCGGACGGCGTGCGCGTGGCCTGCGGCCAGGGCCAGCTGTGCCTGAACCTGTTGCAGCGCGCGGGCGGAAAGCGCCTGGGCGCGGGGGATTTTCTGCGCGGCTTCGAACTGCCCGTGGGCGCCGTTCTGGGCCAGCCATGAAGGATTCGCCCCTGGTCCTGCGTGCGCAGGGCATTGTGCGCGACCCCGCGTTCCGCCTGGGCGTGCAGGACATGCTGGGCACTTCCATTGGCATTGCGGCCTGGGGCCTGGTCACGGGCGTGGCCATGATCAAGGCCGGCCTGTCCCTGCCCCTGGCCCTGGCTCTGGGGCTGCTGGTCTATGCGGGCAGCGCCCAGTTGGCCGTGCTGCCGCTGATGGCCGTGGGGGCGCCGCTGTGGGTGATCTTCTTCACCGCCATCTGCGTGAACCTGCGCTTTGTGATCCTGTCCAGCATGTGGCGCAGCTACTTTGCCCATCTGCGCCTGCGCCATCGCATGACGATCGGCTATTTCAGCGGCGACGTGATCTTCGTGGGCTTCATGAAGCGCTACCCCGACGCCACGCCCCGGCCCGAGCAGGTGCCCTACTTCTGGGGCGCGGCCATCAGCAACTGGCTGGCCTGGCAGATTCCGTCCACGCTGGGCATCTTGCTGGCCAACCAGGTGCCCCTGTCCTGGGGCCTGGGCTTTGCGGGGGTGCTGGCCTTGCTGGGCGTGCTGTTGTCCATGCTCAAGGACCAGGCCTCGTGGGTGGCTGCGGGCGTGGCCTGCACGGCGGCCGTGGCGGCGTTTGCGCTGCCGCTCAAGCTCAACATTCTCGTGGCGATTGCGGCGGCCGTGGCCGCAGGCCTGCTGGCCGAAAGCCTGAGCCGCCAGCTCAGGAGCCGGCCCGAGGTCTTGAGCGCTGGCGCCCGGCCCGGCCTGGCCGCGCCGGATGCGGCTGGCAACCCCGTGCTGATGCGCGAAGAGAACAAGGAGAGGTTGTGATGGATGACTGGCTCTGGGGCCTGCTGGCCTGCCTGGGGCTTACGGCGATCACCGTGGTCACGCGCGCCTTCTTCATGATTCCCGAGCGCGCAGTGCCCATGCCGCGCTGGCTCAAGCGTGGCCTGCAATATGCACCTCTGGCGGCGCTGGCCGCCGTGATCGCGCCCGAGATCGTGATGAGCAATGGCCAGCTCATCTCCAGCCTGGTCGATGCGCGCCTGCCGGCCGTCGTCGTGGCTGTGGCCTATTTTTTCTGGCGCCGCGACATCATGGGCACGATTGCGCTGGGCATGCTGGTCTATCTGCCCCTGCACATTGGGTTGGGCTGGTAGCAGCTCGCCCCCGGGCGGTTGGCGCTGCATCTTCCCGAGGGGGCGACAGCTTCGCAGCGGGGCGGATCTTGCACGCTGTCTCTGCATTAAAAGGTGAGCTGCCAGCGCTTGTCTCCAGGCGATTTCAAGGCTTTATATGCCTGAAGCTGGCTGTCAGAAAGCGCTGGCAGCTATTTCTTTGTGAGTGCCCTGCCATGCCCTGGGGGAATCCGCAAAGGCACTGGCCCCAAGGGTTGGAGCGAAATCGGGCTCTAGGACCTCTACAATGGCCGCGGCTTTTTCTTTACCCATCCAAGGTGCGGCTGCGGCTCGCTCTCCCACTGTTGCCATGAACATTCTTCGTTTTTCCGATCTGTGCGCCCAGGGCAAAGCCCAGGGCCAACGTGTTTTCATCCGCGCCGACCTCAATGTTCCTCTGAACGATGCCGGCCAGATCACCGAAGACACGCGCGTGCGCGCCTCGGTGCCCGCGATTGAGATGGCACTCAAGGCCGGTGCGGCCGTGATGGTGACCAGCCACCTGGGCCGCCCCACGGAGGGCGAGTTCAAGCCCCAGGATTCGCTGGCCCCCGTGGCCCAGCGCCTGGCCGAGCTGCTGGGCCGTGAAGTGCCCCTGGTGGCCAACTGGGTGGACGGCGTGCAGGTGGCGCCCGGCCAGGTCGTGCTGCTGGAAAACTGCCGCGTCAACGTGGGCGAGAAAAAGAACAAGCCCGAGCTGGCCCAGAAGCTGGCCCAGCTGTGCGACATCTTTGTGAACGACGCTTTCGGCACTGCCCACCGCGCCGAAGGCACGACCTATGGCATTGCCGAATACGCCCCCATTGCCTGCGCCGGCCCGCTGCTGTCGGCCGAGATCGACGCCCTGAACAAGGCCCTGGCTGCCCCGGCCCGCCCGCTGGCCGCCATCGTCGCCGGCTCCAAGGTCTCGACCAAGCTGACCATCCTCAAGAGCCTGGCCGACAAGGTGGACCAGCTCATCGTGGGCGGCGGCATTGCCAACACCTTTATGCTGGCCGCCGGCCTCAAGATCGGTAAATCCCTGGCCGAGCCCGACCTGCTGGCCGACGCCAAGGCCGTGATTGACGCCATGGCAGCGCGCGGCGCCGAAGTGCCCGTGCCCACCGATGTGGTCACCGCCAAGGCTTTTGCGGCTGACGCCCCTGCCACGGTTAAAAAGGCCAGCGAAGTCGAAGACGACGACATGATTCTGGACATCGGCCCCGAAACCGCCGCCAAGCTGGCCGCCCAGCTCAAGCAAGCCGGCACCATCGTCTGGAACGGCCCCGTGGGCGTGTTCGAATTCGACCAATTTGCCAACGGCACCAAGGTGATTGCCCAGGCGATTGCCGAATCCCCCGCCTTCAGCATTGCCGGCGGTGGCGACACCCTGGCCGCCATTGCCAAGTACGGCATTGAAAAAGACGTGGGCTATATCTCCACTGGTGGCGGCGCTTTCCTGGAAGTGCTGGAAGGCAAAACCCTGCCGGCCTTCGAGATCCTGGCCAAGCGCGCCAATGGCTGATGGCCGCTGATTCATAGCGAAATCCGGCTCCAGCGCTTGCTGTATCAGCGCTGGCAGCTAGCAAAAACAAAGCCCGTGGACTGCAAAGCCCACGGGCTTTTTTGCGGCCAAAAACAGACGCTACACCGCCAGCGATGGCCTAAAATATCTGTATGAAAACCCAGTATTACACCGCAAGCAGCCTGGACGGCTTTCTGGCCACCGAGGACGACAGCCTGGACTGGCTGTTCCCGCTGGGCAGCCTGGAGAGCTCCAGCTACCCCGGCTTCATCGCCGAAGTCGGCGCCCTGGCCATGGGCTCGGCCACCTATGAATGGATGCTGCGCCATGCCCAGGAAGCCATGGCCGAAACCGGCGCAGCCTGGCCCTATACCCAGCCCTGCTGGGTGTTCTCCAGCCGCGAGCTGCCGCCCATGCCTGGTGCTCAAGATGCAGAAATTCATTTCGTGCAAGGCGATGTGCGCCCCGTACACGCCGCCATGCGCGCGGCCGCCGGCGACAAAAACCTGTGGGTGGTGGGCGGGGGCGATCTGGCCGGCCAGTTCCACGACGCCGGCCTGCTCGACGAAATCATTGTGCAAATCGGCTCCGCCACGCTGGGCCAGGGCAAGCCGCTGTTCCCCCGTCGCGTACTCAGCCCCAGGCTGCAGCTGGAAGCTGTCCGGCATGGCCGAGCTGCGTTATCGCGTGCAAAAGAGCTAGCGCCGTGCTTGGCGACCTGCTGGCAGGGCTGCCTTCCCCAGAAGTAGCATGCGCGTCCCAATGGACAAGTCTGGCTGTGGCAGGGTAATGCCACGGTGCACTGCCCATAAAACGGGCGGAGCCTAGATCAGGGACAGCGAGCAAGGGCCGCCCCGCCGCGAGGCTGTCGTCCCCCTCCCAGGGGGAAGGCGCGCTAGCGCCTCAGGGGGTAGCCTTTTTCGGCCACAGCACCGATGCAATGGCCAGCATGATCAGCGCCACGGCGGCCCAGTCCTGCCAGCGCAACTGCTCGCCCAGCCACCAGGCGCCGCTGAACACACCGATCACGGGGATGAGCATCACGCTCAGCGTGGAAGCCACGGGCGGCAGGGTGCGGGCCAGAAAGAACCAGGTCACCTGGGCAAAGCCAATGGCCAGCGGGCCGTTGTAGAGGATGGTGACCAGGGTCGTGTGGTCCGGCCAGTGCCACAGCTGGCGCTCGAACAGCGTGGACAGCAGGCTCAGAAAGATGGCCGTGAGCAGCACCATCCAGAACGACAGCGTCATCAAGGGCACGGGCATTTCGGTGCGGCGCAGCAGCTGGGTACCCATGGCCCAGCCGGCCGCTGCCGTCAGAATCAGGGCCACGCCCAGCGGGCTGCCCAGCGAGGTCACGGCATGCCACAGCAACAGCACCACGCCCAGGGCGGCGGCGGCCACGCCGGCCCAGGCCCGGCCGGCCAGGTGCTCGCCAAACACCACCACGCCAATCACGGCCGAGAAGATGGGCATGGTGTAGCCCAGAATGGCGGCCCGCCCGCTGGACAGCAATGGCATGGACAGAATCATCAGGCAGTGCCACATCAGCATATTCGTCAGCGTCAGCAGGGCCAGCTTGCCCCAGGCCGCGCGCGGCACCGTCCACGGCGCTTTTTGCTTCCACAGCACCAGCGCCAGCACCGGCACGGCCAGCCACATGGCAATCATGCGGAAAGTCAGCGGAGGGAAATGCGCCACGCCCACTTTCATGATGGGCCAGTTCAGCCCCCAGACGATGGTGAGCAGTACCAGCAAGACAAGCTGGCGCGAGGTAAAGCGGGGCAAAGAGGCAGACATAGGTAACTGATTGTGCCGACAAGCAGGCCCGCGTGCAGGGACTCCCCGGGCCGCGCAAGCCGGCATTCAGGCCGCCCATTTAAAATCACGCCCCATGAATTTTCTCGACATGCTGCGCGACGCGTCCACGCGCAATGACTCCATGCTGTGCGTGGGTCTGGACCCCGAACCCAGCCGCTTTCCTGCCGCCATGCAGGGCGACGTGTCGAAGATTTACGACTTCTGCGCCGCCATCGTCGACGCCACCCACGACCTGGTGAACAGCTTCAAGCCCCAGATTGCCTATTTCGCCGCCCACCGCGCCGAAGACCAGCTGGAAAAGCTGATGGCCCATATGCGCCGTGTGGCCCCCCATGTGCCGGTGATTCTGGATGCCAAGCGTGGCGATATCGGCTCCACGGCCGAGCAGTACGCCAAAGAGGCCTTCGAGCGCTACGGTGCCGACGCCGTGACCCTGTCGCCCTTCATGGGCTTTGACTCGATCACGCCCTATCTGAAGTACGAGGGCAAGGGCGCCTTTCTGCTGTGCCGCACCTCCAACCCCGGTGGGGACGACCTGCAGGCCCAGCGCATGGCCGATCTGCCGGGCCAGCCCGCCATGTTCGAGCATGTGGCCAAGCTGGCCCAAGGCCCGTGGAACACCAATGGCCAGCTGGGCCTGGTGGTGGGCGCCACCCGCCCGCATGAGATCGAGCGCGTGCGCGCCGTGGCTCCCAGCCTGCCGCTGCTGATCCCCGGTGTGGGCGCCCAGGGTGGCGACGCCGTGGCCACGGTGAAGGCCGCCAGGATCGGCGGCGGCCCCATCATCATCAACTCCTCGCGCGCCATTTTGTATGCCTCGCAAGGCGAGGACTTCGCCGCAGCCGCCCGCAAGGCCGCCCTGGACACCCGCGCCACGCTGCAGGCTGCGGGGCGCTAGGACAGACGCCCGCATGCAGGCCAAGTGGCTGGAGGACTTCGTGGCTCTGGCCCAGGAGCGCAGCTTTACCCGTGCGGCCGAGCTGCGTCATGTCACGCATCCGGCCTTCGGGCGGCGCATTCGTGCGCTCGAGGCCTGGGCCGGAACCGCCCTGGTCGATGCCGGCGCCGGGCCCGTGCGGCTCACGGCAGCGGGTGAAGCCTTTCGCGATACGGCCGAGCAATTGCTGCGCACCCTGGCCCAGTCCCAGGCCGAGCTGCGCGCCCTGGGCGGCCAGCAGGCCCACAGCATCACCCTGGCCACGGGGCGCACGCTGGCGCGCACCATGGTCGCCGACTGGCTGGCGCGCTGCAGCGGCGTGCTGCAAACGGCCGAGCTGCGCATTCTCACGCGATCGCTGGAGGAAACCGTGCTCATGCTGCAGCGCGGTCAGGCCAGCTTTGCGCTGCTCTACCACCACGCGGCGCTGGCCGTGCGCCTGGATGCGCGGCAGTTCAGCCATCTGACCGTGGCCAGCGACAAGCTCGTGCCCGTGTCCCGCGCCGATGCCCAAGGCCGTGCGCTGCATGACCTGTCCACCCAGGCCGCCGTGCCCTATCTGGCCTATTCGCAAAGCCTGGCCCTGGGCCGGCTGGTGCAGGACCATTTGAGCCAGCACCCGCTGGCGCCGCGCCTGCGCCGCTGCATGGACAGCGACTCGGCCGACGCGAATTACGAATACGTGCGCAAAGGCCTGGGCCTGGGCTGGATGCCCTGGTCCATGGTGCGCGCCGACTGCCTGAGCGGCGAGCTGGCGCCGGCCGCCGATGCCAGCCTGGAAGTGCACTTCGACGTGCGCCTGTACCGGCCCAAGCGTCATCTGGGCCAGGCGGCCGAGCAGTTCTGGCGCGATATCACCCGGGCCTGAGAGCGTATTCCAGCCCTTGCTTGCGCCGTGCGCGAATGGCACGGACCCGTGCCCCATAGGCACCGACCCGGGCCGGCGGTGTTTGCACAATCCGGGCAGATCACAACAAATGGAGACACAGCCATGCCTGCCACGAACTTCCCGCGCCGCGCCGCCTTGCTGGCCGCGGCCCTGCTTGCTGCCTGCGGCAGCACCTTTGCCGATGAGGGCGGCACCTATCCGAGTCGCGCCATCACCATGGTCGTCGGCTATCCGCCCGGTGGCAGCACCGACCTGGTCGGCCGTCTCGTGGCCGATGGCCTGGCCTCGCGCCTGGGCCAGCCCGTGGTCGTGGAAAACCTGGGCGGCGCCGGCGGCGCCATCGGTGCGCAAAAGGTCGCCAAATCGCCGGCCGACGGCTACACCATCTTCGTGGGCGCGAACAACGAGCTCGCGATTGCCCGGCTCATCAACAAAAGCATCAAGTACACGATTGGCGACTTCACGCCCATAGGCCTCGTGGGCTCGCAACCCATGGTGCTCGTGGCCTCGCAGAAGACCGGCGTGAAGAATGCCGGCGAGTTCACGGCCCAGGTGGCGAAGAACCCCGGCAAGTTCAGCTACGGCAGCTCGGGTGTGGGCACGGCCCTGCATCTGGCCGGTGAAATGGTCAAGGAGCAGGGAAAGCTGCACATGACGCATATTCCCTACCGGGGCGTGGCGCCGCTGACCACGGATCTCGTGGGCAGCAACATCGAATTCGGCGTGTTCGTGCTGTCCTCGGGCCTGCCCCAGATCCGCGCGGGCAAGGTCGTGGCCCTGGGCACGACCGAGGCCAGGCGCTCGGCCATCACGCCCGATATTCCGGCCCTGTCCGAACAGCCCCAGTACAAGAACGTGGACATCAACGTCTGGTTCGCGCTCATGGCGCCCAAGGGCCTGCCCGAGCCCATCGCCGCCAAGCTCAAGAAGGCCCTGGACGAAACCATGGCCTCGCCCGAGTTTCGCAAGAAGATGGAGGACACCGGCAACGTGGTCGCCGATCCCGCGACCGATGCGGGCAAGTACATCCATGCGGAGATCGCCAAGTACGCAAAGATCGTGCAGTTCGCACATATAGAGAATTAAGCCCCCTGAGTCGCCTGCGGCGCCTTCCCCCAGGGGGACGAGGCCTTCGCCGCGAGGCGGCTCTTGCCCGGCGTCCCTAAGAACGTGTTTACGATCTCTACGCTGGGCCGCGCCGGTTTCATAGGCCGTGGATGACTGAAATGAGTGATTTGAGATTTGAACTGCCCCTGCCCGATCTTGCGCCCTGGCGTGCGGGCAATACCGGGGTGGAGGGCGTATGGCGCTTCGACTCCGGCCGCCCCGGGCGCCGGGTCATGATCTCGGCCCTGGTGCACGGCAACGAGATCTGCGGCGCCTGGGCCGTGGCCGGCCTGCTCGAGGCCCTGACCCAGGGCCGACTGGCGCCGCACAGCGGCAGCCTGTGCCTGGTGCTGGCGAATCTCGAGGCCTTCGACCGCTTCGACGCGCGCGACCACGATGCCTCGCGCTTCGTGGACGAGGACCTGAACCGCCAGTGGCAGGACGTGCGCATGGACGAGGGCGGCACGCGCGAGCGCCGGCGTGCGGCCGCGTTGCGCCCCTTTGTGCGCGAGGCCGACTGGCTGCTGGACCTGCACTCCATGCACGAGCCCTCGGCGCCGCTGCTGCTCACGGGCCTGCAGCCGCGCAACCGCGAGCTCGCACGGCGCATGGGCGCGCCCGCACACATCGTGGTCGATGCAGGCCACAAGGACGGTACGCGGCTGCGCGACTACGGGCGCTTCAGCCTGCCCGATGCCCAGGCCGGGGACTCGCGCTCCCTGCTCGTGGAATGCGGCTTTCATGGCGACCCCGCCAGCCGCGACGTGGCGCGCGACCAATGCCTGCGCTTTCTCGAGGCTGCGGCCATCTTCGGCGCTGCCGAACTCGCAACAGCCCTGCCCGGCTGGAAGCAGGCCGATGCCGCCGAACAATGGGCGCTGGAAGTCACCGAGCCCGTGGTCGCAAAAAGCAGCGGCTTTCGCTTTGCCGCGCCCTATACGGGGCTGGAATGCTTTGCCAAGGCCGGCAGCGTGATCGGCGACAACGACGGCCAGCCCGTGACCACGCCCTATGACGACTGCGTGCTCGTCATGCCCTCGGTGCGCCAGGCGCGCGCAGGCGTGACCGTGGTGCGCTTTGCAAAGCGCCACGCTCTAAGACCATAGTTGCAAGCGCTTGCCACATCTTGGTTTCAATGGAAAAACCATCTGAAATCCATACAGGGCAAGCGCTGGCAGCTATTCTTTTAATTGTGTTGCTGCGCCCAGAGATCGGGGCAGGACACTCACCAGACGGCTCATGTCAAGCGACAGCTCCAGCTCGTAGAGTTTGCGTGCAGCATGCACGGCCACGGGCCGGGGCAGGCGCCGGATGTTCTCCAGTTGCCAGGCGTAATAGCCTTCCTCCCAGCCGCTGGAGCAGGCAGCCTGGACCTGATCGGTCCTCCATGGCGCGGCCCAGGCAATGTCCACCAAGGCCACGGCCTGTGCATGCGGGTCTGCAGGCCTCTCACGGGTCAGGTATTGCCGGTTCTCCACGATGAGCACATTCCTCAGCGGTAGCGAGGCCGGCAGCCAGGAGCGGACTTCCAGCGTTTTTCTGCCCCAGGCAATGTTCTGGCCATGGGGCGCGACGATGGACAGGGCAAGAAAAGTGCTCATGGTGTGATGGAAGGCGCCGCAGCCGGCGTGCCCTGGTGGTAGCGCAGCCGCCACTGCGTGCCGCAGCGCAGCCAGATCGAGGAGCGCAGCGTGTGCTGGACCAGGGCTCCGTCGGCCTCGCGCAGCGCCGAGCCATAGTTGAGCAAGGCCAGATCGGGCCCCAGCCAACGAGCCGAGAAATCCGTGGATGCCACGGGCGCCCGGCTTTGCTGCCCCGCCAGAAAGTCGATCACCGTGGCCCGGTCATAGGCCAGGCCCGAGCGCCCGACTTCATGAAACTCCGGGTGCAGCAACTGCTCCAGCCGGGCCCGGTCGCAAAAGGTGCCTGGGTGGTGAAGCTCCTGCTCCAGGGCCTGGAGCTCGGCGGTCAAGGCCTGCATCTGAATCCTCCGTGAATCATGTGCTGCACGCGCCCGGCCCGGGGACGCCGAGCAAGAGCCGCCTCGCGGCGAAGGCGTCGTCCCCCTTCAGGGGGAAGGCGCAAAGCGCCTCAGGG